>NZ_JBLZNK010000021.1:0-527 GCF_051194195.1 Haladaptatus marinus | reverse complement strand
TGCTGGTGAGATGTCCGGCGTTGAGTCCAATTAAACCGCAGGCTCCTCCGGTTGTAGTGCTCCCCCGCCAATTCCTTTAAGTTTCATCCTTGCGGACGTACTTCCCAGGCGGCTCGCTTACGTCTTCACTGTGGCACAGCACAGGCTCGTAGCCTGTGCCACACCTAGCGAGCATCGTTTACAGCTAGGACTACCCGGGTATCTAATCCGGTTCGTGACCCTAGCTTTCGTCCCTCACCGTCGGGTCCGTCCTCCCAAGGTGCTTTCGCGATCGGTGGTCCGTCTAGGATTACAGGATTTCACTCCTACCCTAGACGTACCCCTTGGGTCTTCCGGCCCCAAGCCAACTGGTTTTCGCCGGACGCCTGCTCGTTGAGCGAGCAGATTTCCCGACGAACCTGTCTGGCAGGCTACGGACGCTTTAGGCCCAATAATATTGGCCATCACTTGAGCTGCCGGTATTACCGCGGCGGCTGGCACCGGTCTTGCCCAGCTCTTATTCGTGTACCACCTTACGATACACAAAA
>NZ_JBLZNK010000020.1:0-575 GCF_051194195.1 Haladaptatus marinus | reverse complement strand
AAGCGAGCCGCCTGGGAAGTACGTCCGCAAGGATGAAACTTAAAGGAATTGGCGGGGGAGCACTACAACCGGAGGAGCCTGCGGTTTAATTGGACTCAACGCCGGACATCTCACCAGCACCGACAATAGCTGTGACAGTCAGTTTGATGAGCTTACTTGAGCTTTTGAGAGGAGGTGCATGGCCGCCGTCAGCTCGTACCGTGAGGCATCCTGTTAAGTCAGGCAACGAGCGAGATCCGCGTCCGTAATTGCCAGCAGCACCCTTGTGGTGGCTGGGTACATTACGGAGACTGCCGCTGCTAAAGCGGAGGAAGGAACGGGCAACGGTAGGTCAGCATGCCCCGAATGTGCTGGGCTACACGCGGGCTACAATGGTCGAGACAATGGGTTCCCACCCCGAGAGGGGGCGGTAATCTCCGAAACTCGATCGTAGTTCGGATTGAGGGCTGAAACTCGCCCTCATGAAGCTGGATTCGGTAGTAATCGCGCTTCAGAAGAGCGCGGTGAATACGTCCCTGCTCCTTGCACACACCGCCCGTCAAAGCACCCGAGTGAGGTCCGGATGAGGCCACCAT
>NZ_JBLZNK010000019.1:0-605 GCF_051194195.1 Haladaptatus marinus | reverse complement strand
CCCTCATGAAGCTGGATTCGGTAGTAATCGCGCTTCAGAAGAGCGCGGTGAATACGTCCCTGCTCCTTGCACACACCGCCCGTCAAAGCACCCGAGTGAGGTCCGGATGAGGCCACCATACGGTGGTCGAATCTGGGCTTCGCAAGGGGGCTTAAGTCGTAACAAGGTAGCCGTAGGGGAATCTGCGGCTGGATCACCTCCTAACGAACGAGACCAGGCCGATGGCCTGGCTCACATTAGGGTTTTCGTCGACCTCGGCCACGTTTCTGGCCGGGCACCTTTGAACTACCAGGGTTAACCAAATCCCTCGCCATCCGGCGAGGTGGGCCCATAGCTCAGTGGTAGAGTGCCTCCTTTGCAAGGAGGATGCCCAGGGTTCGAATCCCTGTGGGTCCATTACACGGATTGGTTCGAATCGTGCCCCTTAAGTATAAGGGGGCGAAAGGAACCAATCCCTACAACCGATGCACCAACCCGTGAAAACGTGGTTGGGAAGGGTTCGACGCACGCACTCAGCGACCACTGTGTCGTGCAATGACAACCGTATGTACGTGCAATCCAGGCGTCCACTGGACTCACATTACGTGAGTTATTACAGTGAATCC
>NZ_JBLZNK010000018.1:0-624 GCF_051194195.1 Haladaptatus marinus | reverse complement strand
CCCTCATGAAGCTGGATTCGGTAGTAATCGCGCTTCAGAAGAGCGCGGTGAATACGTCCCTGCTCCTTGCACACACCGCCCGTCAAAGCACCCGAGTGAGGTCCGGATGAGGCCACCATGCGGTGGTCGAATCTGGGCTTCGCAAGGGGGCTTAAGTCGTAACAAGGTAGCCGTAGGGGAATCTGCGGCTGGATCACCTCCTAACGACCGGGATCGGGCCGACGGCCCGACCCACCTTAACCCGTCAGTTTTCACTGACGGATGGCAATTCACTTCGAGACGCGACTCGTCCACCGACGAGGCACCTTTGAACTACCAAGGCTGGTTCCACGCCCTCGATTGAGGGTAGCTTTCGCTCACTGGAGAGCGCTGTTGCTCAGCAACAGCCTCCGGGTTCGATCCCCGGGGAAAGCCGTTCCGTGGATTGGTTCGAATCGTGTCCCTTAAGTATAAGGGGGCGAAAGGAACCAATCCCTACAACCGATGCACCAACCCGCGAAAGCGCGGTTGGGAAGGGTTCGACGCACGCACTCAGCGACCACTGTGTCGTGCAATGACAACCGTATGTACGTGCAATCCAGGCGTCCACTGGACTCACATTACGTGAGTTATTACAGTGAATCC
>NZ_JBLZNK010000017.1:0-716 GCF_051194195.1 Haladaptatus marinus | reverse complement strand
ACAGCTTACCGGCCGAGGTTTGCGGCGCCGAAAATGATCGGGGCTCAAGTGCATCACCGAGACCTGGCGGCACTCTTTACCGAGTGATCCAGTAGGTTGGCAATCTGAATGGGTGGAAGTACGGGTGAGAATTCGTGTGGACCGTTCAGTTTAGAAAATCCTGGCCATAGTAGCAGCGTTAGTCGGGTGTGAACCCCGACGACCTAACGAGTAAGGGTTCCTCAGCAATGCTTATCAGCTGAGGGTTAGCCGATCCTAAGTCCCATCGCAATTCGAGTGGGACAACAGGGAAACTGGTTAATATTCCAGTGCTAACACCATTCAAAGCCGACGCCTCAGGAAACATCGAGCCGGGTTTTCGCCCGGTCGAATCATCCAACTCCGTGGAAGCCGTAATGGCAGGAAGCGGAAGAATGTTGAGATAGCGCAAGTCGATGGTACCCGGGGCCCGTGAAAAGGCGAGTGTGTTAATCGTACCGAGATCCGACACAGGTACTCTGGCGGTGAAAGCCAAGGTCTGTCGGGATCAACCGACGTTAGGGAATTCGGCAAGTTAGTCCCGTAAGTTCGCGATAAGGGATGCCTGCCCTGTATAAGGGCAGGCCGCAGTGACTCGGACGCTCCAACTGTCTAGTAACAACATAGGTGACCGCAAATCCGCAAGGACTCGTACGGTCACTGAATCCTGCCCAGTGCGGGTATCTGAACACCCAGTA
>NZ_JBLZNK010000016.1:0-1445 GCF_051194195.1 Haladaptatus marinus | reverse complement strand
GGTTGGGAAGGGTTCGACGCACGCACTCAGCGACCACTGTGTCGTGCAATGACAACCGTATGTACGTGCAATCCAGGCGTCCACTGGACTCACATTACGTGAGTTATTACAGTGAATCCAATCCAATTATTACGTGGCTACTGTGCCACTTGGTGAATGGCTCGGCTCAAGCGCCGACAAAGGACGTGCCAAGCTGCGAAAAGCTGCAGGGAGTCGCACGGAGACTAAGAACTGCAGATTTCCGAATGGGAATCCCCACCGCAATTGCTTCGCGCAATGGGGAACACCGAGAACTGAAACATCTCAGTATCGGTAGGAAAAGAAAGCAAACGCGATGTCGCTAGTAACGGCGAGTGAACACGACACAGTCCAAACCGAAGCCTTCGGGCAATGTGGTGTACGGACTGACAACCAGCAACAGAACCTCTATCAGAAGTCTTCTGGAACGGAGCATGAAACAGGGTGACAATCCCGTACGATAGACCACTATGTTGTGCGTCAGTTCCCGAGTAGCGGGGGTCGGAAATCCCTCGTGAATTTCGCGGGCATCGACCGCGAAGACTAAATACGTCTTGAGACCGATAGCGAACAAGTAGCGTGAGCGAACGCTGAAAAGCACCTCGAAAAGAGAGGTGAAATAGGGCCTGAAATCAAGTGGCGATGGAGCGACAGGGCATACAAGGCCCAACAGAAAACGACCCGGGTGCAAACCCGCAGTAGGAACTGTTGGGAGCCGATGTTCTGTCGTACGTTTTGAAAAACGAGCCAGGGAGTGTACCAAATTGGCGAGCCTAACCCGAGTATCGGGGCAGGCACAGGGAAACCAATACGACCGCAGCACTTTGTGTGAGGGTCACCGTCTTCAAGGGCGGGGAGTCAATTGGGTACGACCCGAAACCGGATGATCTACGCATGGGCAAGGCGAAGCGTGGCGAAAGCCACGTGGAGGCCTGCTAGAGTTGGTGTCCTACAATACCCTCTCGTGACCTATGTGTAGGGGTGAAAGGCCCATCGAATCCGGCAACAGCTGGTTCCAACCGAAACATGTCGAAGCATGACCTTTGCTGAGATAGTTCGTGGGGTAGAGCGACCGATTGGGAACGCCGCCTCCGAGAGGAGTCGGCCTCCCTGTCAAACTCCAAACCTACGAACGTCGTCGACGCAAGGAATCCGGTGCGCGGGGTAAGCCTGTGTACCGTGAGGGAGACAACCCAGAGCTGGGTTAAGGTCCCCAAGTATGCGCTAAGTGCGATTGAAGGTGGTCGCAAGCCCTAAACAGCCGGGAGGTGAGCTTAGAAGCAGCTACCCTCTAAGAATAGCGTAACAGCTTACCGGCCGAGGTTTGCGGCGCCGAAAATGATCGGGGCTCAAGTGCATCACCGAGACCTGGCGGCACTCTTTACCGAGTGATCCAGTAGGTTGGCAATCTGAATGGGTGGAAGTAC
>NZ_JBLZNK010000015.1:0-1422 GCF_051194195.1 Haladaptatus marinus | reverse complement strand
GGGCAGGCCGCAGTGACTCGGACGCTCCAACTGTCTAGTAACAACATAGGTGACCGCAAATCCGCAAGGACTCGTACGGTCACTGAATCCTGCCCAGTGCGGGTATCTGAACACCCAGTACAATGGGACGAAGGACCCGTTAACGGCGGGGGTAACTATGACCCTCTTAAGGTAGCGTAGTACCTTGCCGCTTCAGTAGCGGCTTGCATGAATGGATCAATGAGAGCGTCACTGTCCCAACGTTGGGCCCGGTGAACTGTACGTTCCAGTGCGGAGTCTGGAGACCCCCAAGGGGAAGCGAAGACCCTATAGAGCTTTACTGCAGGCTGTCGCTGAGACACGGTCGCTACTGTGCAGCATAGGTAGGAGCCATTACACAGGTACCCGCGCTAGCGGGCCACCGAGGCATCAGTGAAATACTACCCGGTAGTGACTGTGACTCTCACTCCTGGCGGAGGACACCGGTAGCCAGGCAGTTTGACTGGGGCGGTACGCGCTCGAAAAGATATCGAGCGCGCCCCAAGATTTCCTCACCCGAGTCAGAGACTCGGGAAAGAGCGCAAGAGCATAAGGAAGTCTGACAGTGTCCTACACAACGAGGGACGCTGACGCGAAAGCGTGGTCTAGCGAACCAATGAGCCTGCTTGATGCGGGCCATTGATGACAGAAAAGCTACCTTAGGGATAACAGAGTCGTCACCGGCAAGAGCACATATCGACCCGGTGGCTTGCTACCTCGATGTCGGTTCCCTCCATCCTGCCCGTGCAGAAGCGGGCAAGGGTGAGGTTGTTCGCCTATTAAAGGAGGTCGTGAGCTGGGTTTAGACCGTCGTGAGACAGGTCGGCTGCTATCTATTGGGGGTGTTACGATACCTGACGGGAACGTTCGTATAGTACGAGAGGAACTACGAATGGATGCCACTGGTGTACCGGTCGTTCGAAAGAGCGCGTGCCGGGCAGCCACGCATCACGGGGTAAGAGCTGAACGCATCTAAGCTCGAAACCCACCTGGAAAAGAGGTATCATCCGAGACCGCTCGTAAAAGACGAGTTCGATAGGCTCGGGGTGTACGCACCGAGGCAACGAGGTGTTCAGCCCGCGAGTACTAACTGGTCAACGCCACACAATCATACCGCATATTGGAATTCACATTCACGGAATGTGAGTCCAGGCGCAAACTGGATTGCACGTAATCATACGGTTCATGTCGAACCATCAACGATTGGTATCCATGGTCACGGTTCGATTCCGTGAGTTGACGTTAAGGCGGCCAGAGCGACAGGGTCACACCCGTACCCATCCCGAACACGGAAGTTAAGCCTGTCTGCGTTTCGGTCAGTACTGGAGTGCGCGAGCCTCTGGGAAATCCGATTCGCCGCCTCCATTCATACTTCACTCACCTCACCGAGAGCGTACGCTCTCG
>NZ_JBLZNK010000014.1:0-1335 GCF_051194195.1 Haladaptatus marinus | reverse complement strand
CACCCCAACCATAGTCTGACGCTTCGTCGTTCCGTTCGAGGTAGCCCTCCAGTACCTCTTGTACCGCTCGGCCGAGATCATCTAACTCACCGTCAATCATTGAAACCGTGCTCGAATCGAGCGATTCAGTCGCGTTTCGCTCCCTCCAGTCGTCCGAAATCATTGGGGCGTCGAAGCGAAGGCGGTCTTCGGTTGGGTCCCAGTAGAAGTCGAACGCTTGGAACAGGCCGAGGTCGCTGACAATTCGAACGTGCTCTTCATCGAGATTCGTGTACTCGGTCCACTCGTTGAATCCCTCCTTCCACGCACCTTCCTGGAGCAGGTCTTCGATGTCCTCGCGGTAGAAGTCCTCTGACCCGAGCGTCTCTTCTTGCCACTCGAACTCGCGCGGCATTCCTCGGTTCGAGAGGTCTGGTGGTTCCGGGACCTCTATATCGAGCGCCATACCTGTGGTTTCACTGGTAACACAATAAAGCCCATCGCAGTTCCAAATGAGACGCCTCTCGCAAGAGAATATCCCGTTACTGGATAGAGGGCGCGTATCGGTCACGCTTGGAGCTTGACAGCAGTCATGGCAACAATCGCCCGTGATCGTCGGTCTATATCCCGAGCCACTCGTCGTTTCGGACCTGATATCCGTTCGCCCGACAGAACTTCGCCGCTTCTCGGCGTACCGCCCGGGACGTCGGGAGCGTTTCTTTGTCGCGGATTCGCTCGACAATCCAGTCGCTGATGACTTGGATCCCTTCATCGTCGTCATCGGCGTCGATCGCTTTGAGTTCCTGGAAGGTCTTCTCGTAAGCCTTGCGCTGTGTCCAACTGAAATCCGTATTCCGAAGCGTCTTGCTGGCTTCCACGACCCGTTTCATAGCCGCGGCAACTGTCGGCCGCTGTACCTGCACCCGGAGGGCAGCTGGAGAGTCGAACGTCTCCTCGTCTATCTCCGGTACTAGTTCCTCGATACTGTAGCTCCCCTCGACCGATTCGATCTCACGATCGCCGATCGCCGCGACGATCTCAATCCCCGTCGCCGGGAATGTCAGCTCTTCGAGTTCTGCCTCAAAATCGGCGAGTTTCTCCGCTTCCACCGGTGGCTCTATTTCGTCCTCGCGCTCCAGTTCTGTGGCGACCTCACGCTCTTGCTGGCGTCTTTCAGCGTCGTGTGCTTGCTTGTCTCGACCGCGCTTATCGTCTGCCATCCTAGGACTTGGACTCTCCAGCCGGATAGCTCTGTGGTCGATAACAGGTATTCCCAAACGTTTACGCCAGCCATTTAAATCGAGTTTTTGCTCGTCAGGAAGTCATCCAGTGAGACAGTCTAACTCCTATATTCTT
>NZ_JBLZNK010000013.1:0-1745 GCF_051194195.1 Haladaptatus marinus | reverse complement strand
GGCGGTTCTGTCAGATCATGAGTCTCTCCTTTGGCATATAGAATACGAACCAATCAATCGACAGTTGAAGCACCACTAGCGATAGTCAAGAACGAGGTGAGTGAGACCGTGCTGAAGTGTTTCAAAGTAACGAGTCAGCAGTTAGAAGACACCGTCCAATCATCGGTTAGGGATGGTGTGCAAGATAGAGAGGACGCGTCCCTCATCGTAGTACGATACGGGAAACCACCCACTTCTTGAACAAACAGCTATCGTCTGCGTAGACAATTATAGAGACAGAGATGATATTAGAGGAAACCACGCGAGTGAACGCATCTCCGGGGGAAGCCTACCATTTTTTCGAAACGATGAATGTAAACTATCAACGGTGGCATCCCGATCATATCGTGTTCCGATGGAATACTGGAGACGGGTTAGAACAAGGAGCGATTGCCTCCTTCGAGGAACGAATCGCGGGAAAGAGACAGAAGAAGACAGTCCAGTTCACGGAGGTCGTTCCCGACCGATACATCGAGTTCAAACCCACCTCACGGCTGGTCGGGATACTTATGCCATCGATCAGTTTTACGATCAAACCCCACGAGAACGGCTGTGATCTCACTCAACGGATCAAGGTACGAACCGGCCCGATCGGTGCGTGGCTCAACCGGCGTGAATTCGATGCTGTCCGGACGCACATGAGAGAGGAAGGCGAGAATCTGAAGACCATCCTTGAAACCGACGAAGTACGTGCTGTCTGAAAGGCTTGCGAAAGCCAGCGTCGGGTCGTACCAGAGGCCATCCCATAACAAGACATGTATTTTATTTTGACTTCGCTGATCGATTGCTGTCAGGAACGGCGTGCTGAATAGAGAGGATGTAGTCAGTATCTCCAGTACTGCACATACCAATCACTTCCCTGTCATGGACTTCGAATAAGGTTGGGCTTCGATGACCCCAACAATGATGCCATGGCCGAGCGTTAACCTAGAAGTTATGCTCAAAGATTCGCTCGAAGAGGCATTGAACGAACAGATCAACGCTGAGCTCTACTCGGAGTACTTGTACCTCTCGATGGCGGCCTACTACGCGGATGAAGGTCTGCCCGGGTTCGCGTCGTGGATGCGGGCCCAGGCCGACGAGGAGCGTGCTCACGCGATGCGAATTTATGACTTCGTCATCGAGCGCGACGGACGGGTTACTCTGGATACTATTGACAGTCCGCCAAGGGAGTGGTCCAGTCCGTCTGACGCCTTCGAGGCAGCCTACGAACACGAGGTCGAAATAACCGAGATGATCAACGACCTCGTCGCACTCGCCCGTGAAGAGAACGACAACGCGACCGAGAACATGCTCCAGTGGTTCGTTGCGGAGCAGGTCGAGGAGGAGGCGACAGCACAGGCCGTTCTGGATAAACTCAAGCACGTCGGTGACGACGGTCCCGGCCTCCTGATGATTGATCAGGAACTCGGCCAGCGCGGTGGCGCCGGAGGGGACTCGGGCGGAAACGGAGCTTCCACATCTGAGCCCATGGGCGAGTAGTCAGAGACAGTGGCGTCGAACTTCCTATCGTCACATGATGAATAAGCGCTCTGTATCTCGCACACCGTAAGAGAACTATCTGCTATCGGATATCAGAGCGTAGCACTTTGAATCCATCAGTCCCTGGTTGACGGACCACTAGAGGGCGTAGTTGATTATACCGTTGTAATAGAGGGGGATCGCGAGAGCGACCCCCTCGCTTTCGCAGAAAATGACGCAGAAAA
>NZ_JBLZNK010000012.1:0-4509 GCF_051194195.1 Haladaptatus marinus | reverse complement strand
GTACAGCTCTCAAATCCAGAGATAGCAATGAGTTCGAATGGGACGTCGCCACTCACTCCACTCGCGCAGGATGCGCTCGACGCGCTTGCGAGGAGACTTCCGGATGCGGGAGAGCTCACATACGAGCAAGCGTATGCAATTCTCAACGACGAAGAAGATCTTGAGCGCCCTGCTGCCGAGGATATTATCGAACGGCTCTACATGAAAGGCCATCTCTATGAGGTCGAAGGGAAGCTCCGGTTGACTGATTACGGGGCTGAATAGTGGGAACGCCCTTGTCAGTGACCTCTAATGCGATTAATATGTTGTGTAGTGCAAATCACTTTTCTTGATTACCTAGGCGGGCATGGGTTTCCACCAGTATCGCGGTGTGCTCCGAGCGGTTCATAGATGAGGATGGTATTGTCGCTCCGAACAGTGACGAGATAGTCCTTGACGGTGAATCGCACCTCAACGTCGCTCTTTTTCGATGCACTTGCTGTAATGATGTCTTCGAGCGCATCTGGGTCCACGTATTCGTACAGCGAGAGCGTAGTCTGGCCACCTGCCGGCTCGATCACGTTCATGAGTGCTTCAACGACACCAGCAACAAGCTCTGAAGTCGATGAGTCGAAATCAATCGTCTCAGAGGCGACCAGTGCATATTGGGGTGGTGAGCTCGGTCCGGAGTGCTCTGTCGTAGACCCGAACCAACCGATCGCTTGGGTTCTTTCTGTGTCACTGTTCATATTTTCTATTGATCCTCCAGAAACTTGAGTAACGGCCGCTTACCGCAGAATTCACTGGGTTGAAAGAAAGAGGCGCTAGAAAATTGAGTTCGATACACACAGTCCGGTTATTTGACCGAATCATATAATAAAATCAAGCTATGTCTGACGAACTTATTTTATCCTTCGGATCATTGGTGAAGATACGCTCTCACAGTGGCCAGTACGACGCCATCGTCTGGCGCCATCACCCGACAATGGCTCGTGCTTGGGTGTGAGGGTTACCTCTCCCTTTCCCCCGCTGTCCGTTCCGATACGTGAGTGTCTCTATTGTTCAGTGATTTTTCTGTCGAGCAGTCGGGTTTCGGAAATCCGAATCGGAAACGGATGGAACGTATCGAGTTCTGCTGGCGCTGTCATGCATCTTGGATGATAACTGACTGGGGGTAGTTTCGTGCACAATGCCGTCAGTATAGGAGGTTGTTTGCCCTCAACAACTCCTTGGAACTGCCCGTATAGGTCGAATGAAATTCACCACAACCTCATCGATCAATTCATTCGACATCATCTCGCCCTCATCGAGATTTTGCGGAAAAGTTGTGGGACTCAGATTGGCCAATGAGTCCGAAATATTCCGAGTTTCCGCCGGGCTTCTACTGGTGAAGTGAACCAGTTTACACCAACAACTGTATCGGGTGTGTTCTCGCGTTGCTGTGGCGTCCAGGACAGCAGTCACTCGCCCTGGTTGACGTCGGTCGTTCCTGTATTGGAATATTCGGAAGCGACCCTGGCGTGCCTTTCTGATACCCCGGTGAAATATTATCCGTGATGATGCACCAGACCTCACCAGAACTTCCCTCGCTTGACCCCGGCATTACACTGCTCGAAACCGACAAGCGCATGACTGGCTCATTACAGTCACTTGTTCTTGACCAGCTGTTCTTGGATGACGGATCGGCCCTCTGGATCGATGCCTACGGGAACGGAACGACACACCCGTTGACGCGAATTACGCCGTCGATGCGAGTCCTCGACCGGATTCACATTGCGCGGGCGTTCACTCCGTGGCAACACCAGAGTCTTGTACAGGATCTTGCCGGAGAGATTACGGACGAGACGACGATTGCGGTCCTTCCCGCAGTGGACTGGTTCTACCGGTCGGAGGACCTTCCGCGTGGTGATGATGAGCGCATGCTCTCGACTGTGGCTAAGCGGATCGACGAGCTTGCCGAACGATTTGAGATTCCAGTGCTTCTGACGTTGCAGACGGACGATACGCTGACAGCACCGATTCACGACATTGCTGATCAGACGGTTCGGTGTGAACAGACCCAGTTCGGACCACGGTTCGCAGGCGAGGAGTACGAGACGTTAGTCTACCCGTTGGAGAATGGGCTGGTGCAAACGACGCTCGCGTATTGGAAGCGTATTCTCGCTAATCGGCATCCAGCGATGGTTGATGCGGACGTTTCACCGGAGGTGAGCGCAAATGGGGCGTACTAACACGACGTATCGTGATTTACTGCGGGCAATGGAGTCGCGGTGGCAGGAATATCGGCGTGCACTCCGACACGCTGACCAGGCTGTCTTTGATCGGCTCTTCGAATATGCCCGCGCACATGCGGACGCGAGTGGGCTCCAGAACCACCAGTTCGTCGAGATTCCAGCGCTGATGTCGATGCTCATCGAACAGCAAAAGCAAATTGAGGATTTAGAAGATCGACTCGATCACGTCGAGGATGATTTGAACGATCGGGGATGAGACGATGGTGTACAAAATCGACTACGTCGATGACGACGTGCTCAGATGGTCGGTAACTGAGACGGGGGTGAGTTGCGAGGTCGATGAATCGTATACGCCGACGATCTACGTGTCGGCGCACGATGACAGCGAGCTTTCGATGGCACGTGCTGCACTTCGTGACCATCCTGCCGTTGTTCGGGTTGCTGTCGTCGAAGAACGCGTGAGCTTCCGGCACGACCCCGAGCAAGTACTCCAAGTAGATGTGGTCGACCTCAACGCGGTGAATTCGGTGGCGCGAGTGGTGAGCAAGTGGGGCTCGCCTGGTGAGTATCGCTGCTACAACGTCGACTTCTCACGGGAGTTCCGCTACTGTCTCGAAGAAGGAATCGACCCCTTGCCGGACTACGAACTCTCACAGATGCAGATTGCTGTGTCGGAGACGGAACTCGCGAGTGAGAGGGTTACCGAACTCACAATTGACGATGAGACGGTGACTGGGAGTGCGGCGGACGTGTTAACGGCATTGTCAGCTCGTGTTGAGTCGGTTGACCCCGACGTTCTGTTCCTGAATACCAGCGACCTCATTCCAGTCCTGTTCCAGCAGGCCGATCGGCTTGGCGTAGAGTTCCAGCTTGGACGACGGTCGGGGTGGCAGCAATTGGCGGGAGAATCGACGTACGAAAGCTACGGACAGGTCGGACACTCTCCAGCACGCTACAATCTGCCCGGTCGGGTGATCATCGACGGCTCGAATACGTTCATGTGGAATCAGACGAACCTCGATGGCTGTCTGTATCTCGTTGAACAGTCGGGCAAACCACTCCAAGAGTTGGCGTGGTCGTCGATCGGGACCATTTTGACTGGGATTCAGATTCAGGAAGCCCGTGAGCGAGACGTGCTCGTGCCCTGGCGCTCGTGGCGCCATGAGAAGTTCAAAACGATGCGCCAGCTGCACGACGCCGATCGAGGTGGGTTCACCTTTTCACCGGACGTCGGACTGCACGAGGATGTTCACGAGCTCGACTTCTCCTCGTTGTATCCGAATATCATCGTCACGCGGAACGTGAGTCCGGAGAAGATTCGATGTGAGTGCCATGCCGAGAGAGAGGATGTACCGGGCATCGGGTATTCGATTTGTGACGAGCGGGGGTATCTTCCTGACGTGCTTGAGCCGTTAATCGAGGATCGGGATGCAATTAAAGCCGAGATTCGAGCAACTGAGGATGAAGAGCGTCGCGAGGAGTTGGAGGGTCAATCGAGCGCGATCAAGTGGATTTTGGTCTCGTGTTTCGGCTATCAAGGCTTCTCGAATGCGAAGTTCGGACGAATCGAGTGCCATGAGGCGATCAATGCGTATGCTCGGGAGATTCTGTTAGAGACGAAAGCAGTGCTCGAGGAGCATGGCTGGCGGATCGTGCATGGCATCGTCGATAGTGTGTGGGTGACGCCGATCGATGGGGAGGAGCAGACATCGCTGTCTGCGCTTGTCTCGAAGATTTCTGAAGAGGTGGAGATTCGACTTGAGCATGAAGCCCACTACGACTGGATATCGTTCGTGCCGTTGCGTGATTCGGATGCTGGTGCGTTGACGAAGTATTTCGGAAAGGTCGCTGGCGAAGATGAGTACAAGTATCGAGGTATCGAGTGTCGCCAGCGAAGTACGCCGTCGTATATCGACGATGCGCAGAAGGCGCTGATTCGAGCAGTGGATGAGTATCGTGATCCAGAAGCGGTTTGTGAGGAATTGCGGTCGTGGGTTGATCGACTTGAGCGTGGGGCGGTTGATCCGAACGAGTTGGTGATCACGAATCGGGTTTCGAAGAAGAAGGAGGACTACACGCAATCGACGCGGAGTGTGGCGGCATTAGAGCGAGCGACTGAGTTAGGGTTGGGACGTGCGCCTGGCCAGAGTGTGTCGTATATGGTGGTGGACGATGCGAAGCAGTCGCGAGAGCGGGTGAGGTTGGCGAGTGAGGAGCTAGACGAGTATGATACTGGATTTTATCGGGAGTTGCTGATTCGTGCTGCGGCGAGTGTGTTATCACCGCTTGGGTGGCG
>NZ_JBLZNK010000011.1:0-65073 GCF_051194195.1 Haladaptatus marinus | reverse complement strand
TTCCTAGCGGTATCCCGTGTACTTACCTGTACAGCTCTCAAATCCAGAGATAGCAATGAGTTCGAATGGGACGTCGCCACTCACTCCACTCGCGCAGGATGCGCTCGACGCGCTTGCGACCGCACTTCCGGATGCGGGAGAGCTTACGTACGAGCAAGCGTATGCAATTCTCAACGACGAAGAGGATCTTGAGCGCCCTGCTGCCGAGGATATCATCGAACGGCTCTACATGAAAGGCCATCTCTATGAGGTCGACGGGAAGCTCCGACTCACCGATTATTGACTACAGAATTGAGCAACTGTGGGAGCATGTTGATTGGTCCCGTCGGTTTCATCCGTGGGTTACTACAATCAATATTTGTGTTATCGGAACGCGTTTTATGCCTCCGTCCGATGCACTAACTGCGCTCTCACACCTGGCCAACACAATTTCCCTGCGCCATCATGCGACGCTCAAGGTTTGGCTGGTTGTGAGAGCACTGCGGTCGGCTTTCCTTGCCTTTCTCCGAATGAGCGTTAGTGGGAGAACTGCGTTTTCGGAAAACCCAATCGGAAACGATTCAACTGGGCCACTGACGACCGATTCTCTCGGAGCTTTCTGAGATCTGTCCCAGACAGGCAGTTCTGAATGTAGCGGTGCGAATTCGCTCCAAACTGACGATAGCAGAACTTCGAGTCTTACTTCATAGTGGGTGGCCAGCACGACCAGTACTCACGCTGATTCCCATCGATATTTCCTCTATCGGAATATTCGGAACCGACCCTGGCGTGCCTTTCTGATACCCCGGTGAAATACAATCCGTGATGATTCATCAGAAATCACCAGAACTTCCCTCGCTTGACCCCGGCATTACACTGCTCGAAACCGAGGAGCGCATGACTGGGTCACTCCAGTCGCTCGTCCTCGACCAGCTACTCCTCGATCAGGGGTCGGCCATCTGGATCGATGCTCACGGGCACGGAACAACACACCCGCTGACGCGAATTACGCCATCGATGCGTGTTCTCGATCGGATTCACATCGCTCGGGCGTTCACCCCATGGCAACACCAGAGTCTCGTGCAGGAGCTTACTGGTGAACTCTCGGACGAGACTGCGATTGCAGTCCTTCCGGCTCTTGACTGGTTCTACCGGTCGGAGGATCTTCCGCGTGGTGACGACGAGCGAATGCTCTCGGCTGTGACCGAGCGGATCAACGAGCTTGCCGAACGATTTGAGATTCCGGTGCTCTTGACGTTGCAGACGGACGATACGCTGACAGCACCAATTCACGAAATTGCTGACCGGACGATTCAGTGTGAACAGACCAAATTCGGCCCACGGTTTGCAGGCGAGGAGTACGAGACGTTGGTCTATCCGCTCGAGAATGGGATGGTGCAAACGACGCTCGCGTATTGGAAGCGTGTGCTGGCGAATCGGCATCCGGCGATGGTTGATGCTGACGTTTCACCGGAGGTGAGGGCGAATGGGGCGTACTAACACGACGTATCGTGATTTACTCCGGGCGATGGAGTCTCGATGGAGCAAGTATCGGCGGGCACTCCGTCACGCTGACAAGCCCGTCTTTGATCGGCTCTTCGAGTATGCTCGCGCTCATGCCGACGCGAGTGGGGTTCAGAACCACCAATTCGTCGAGATTCCAGCGCTGCTTTCGATGGTAATCGAACAACAAAAGCAGATCGACGATTTAGAAGAACGGCTTGATCACTTAGAGGAAGATTTGAACGATCGAGGATGAGGACATGGTGTACAAAATCGACTACGTCGACGGCGACGTGCTCAGATGGTCGGTAACTGAGACGGGGGTGGAATGTGAAGTCGATGAGTCGTATACGCCGACAATCTACGTGTCGGTGCACGGTGACGGCGAATTTTCGATGGCACGTGCTGCACTCCGTGATCATCCTGCCGTTGTTCGGGTTGCTACGGTTGATGAACGCGTGAGTTTTCGCCACAATCCCGAGCAAGTACTCCGAGTGGAGGTAGTCGACCTCAACGCGGTGAATTCGGTGTCGCGAATGGTGAGCAAATGGGGTTCGCCCGGTGAGTATCGCTGTTACAATGTCGACTTCTCGCGGGAGTTCCGCTACTGTCTCGAAGAGGGAATCGACCCGCTGCCGAAACACGAACTCTCCCAGATGCAGATTGCCGTCTCGGAGACGGAACTCGCGAGTGAGAGAATTACCGAACTCACGATCGACGATGAGACGATAATTGGGAATGGGGCGGACGTGTTAACCACGCTGTCGGCACGTGTTGAGTCGGTTGACCCGGATGTACTCTTCCTGAATACCAGCGACCTCATTCCCGTCCTCTTCCAGCAGGCCGATCGACTCGACGTAGAGTTCCAGCTTGGGCGACGTCCAGGGTGGCAGCAGTTGGCGGGTGAATCAACCTACGAAAGCTACGGACAGGTCGGGCACTCACCAGCACGCTACAATCTCCCCGGACGGGTGATCATCGACGGCTCGAATACGTTCATGTGGAATCAGACGAACCTCGATGGCTGTCTGTATCTCGTTGAGCAGTCGGGCAAACCACTGCAGGAGTTGGCGTGGTCGTCAATCGGGAACATTCTGACTGGGATCCAGATACAGGAGGCACGGGAACGCGATGTGCTCGTTCCCTGGCGGTCGTGGCGACACGAGAAGTTCAAAACGATGCGCCAACTGCACGATGCTGACCGCGGTGGATTCACCTTTGCGCCAGACGTCGGGCTTCACGAGGACGTTCACGAACTAGATTTCTCCTCGTTGTATCCGAATATCATCGTCACGCGGAACGTGAGTCCCGAGAAGATCCGCTGTGAGTGCCACTCTGGGAGGGAGGACGTGCCGGGAATCGGCTATTCGATTTGCGACGAGCGTGGCTATCTTCCGGACGTGCTTGAGCCGTTGATCGAAGACCGGGATGCGATCAAAGCCGAGATTCGAGCGACTGAAGATGGAGAGCGTCGCGAGGAGTTGGAGGGCCAATCGAGTGCGATCAAGTGGATTTTGGTCTCATGTTTCGGCTATCAGGGATTCTCGAACGCAAAATTCGGGCGCATCGAGTGCCACGAAGCGATCAACGCGTATGCTCGGGAGATTCTATTGGAGACGAAAGCTGTGCTCGAGGAGCATGGGTGGCGCATTGTGCATGGCATCGTCGATAGCGTGTGGGTCACACCGATTGAGGGCGAAGAACAAACGTCGCTTTCGGAGCTTGTCTCGGAAATTTCAGAGCAGGTGGCAATTCGGCTCGAACACGAAGCCCACTACGACTGGATATCGTTCGTCCCGTTGCGTGATTCGGATGCTGGTGCCTTGACGAAGTACTTCGGGAAAGTTGCTGGAGAGGATGAGTACAAATATCGGGGCATCGAGTGTCGCCAGCGAAGTACGCCGTCGTATATCGACGAGGCGCAGAAAGCGTTGATTCGAACGGTGGATGACTATCGCAATCCAGAGGCGGTGTGTGAGGAACTGCGGTCGTGGGTTGATCGCCTCGAGCGTGGGGCAGTTGATCCGAATGAGTTGGTGATCACGAATCGTGTCTCGAAGAAGAAGGAGGACTACACGCAATCGACGCGGAGTGTGGCAGCGTTGGAACGAGCGGCTGATTTGGGGTTAGCGCGTGCGCCTGGGCAGAGCGTGTCGTATGTGGTGGTTGATGATGCAAAGCAGTCGCGAGAGCGGGTGCTGTTAGCGAGTGAGGTGTTAGACGAGTATGATGTCGGGTTCTATCGGGAGCTGTTGATTCGTGCAGCCGCGAGTGTGGTGTCGCCGTTGGGGTGGCGTGAGAAACGTATTGAGCAATTGCTTTCGAGTCATAGCGAAACCAGTCTCAAATCGTATCTCTAACGATCACAAGTTTCGAGGATGGATTGTTGCCACCTGCTCCTCCATAGAACCAAAAATCACTGTTAGGTTGGTAATCACCATCGATGGCAGACTTAGACGGTTGGGCTGATTGTAGGGAACGTATATGGCAACCGATTCTGAGGTGGTATTATATGGCCGTAGGTAAGAACCAGAAATTACGAACGACTTGACGGGAGACACTCCCTGAGCCATTGGTAGAAGCTGAATGCTTTGGGTTCTCGGTCGTTAATTCGTGCATGGATTGATTCGAAGACTACGCACAGACCCAAGAACCAGGATAGGAAGACGTTGATCTCAGTGTGAGAGATTATCCAGAGCCAATTCGGTAGTGTGATTGCTGAGTCTGTGACGAAGATCAGGTATACGAAGATTGGGATGACGACTGAAAGGATTATTGTCGCCACGTTTGCCACGAGTGTAGGCTCTAAGTCTTCGGGATGTAACCGTTCTTTTTCCCGTTTCAGTCGATCTTGCCGCTGTTCCAAAATTTCGATCTCGGCTTTTTTCTCTCGTAGGTTTTCATTTGTTTCTTCTAGTTTCTGCTGCTCATGTACATTGAGTCCCAAGACAGAGTTTGTTACCCTGTCTCCCATATCTTTGAAAGGTTCGTCAAATTTCGGCATGGTGAAGCTATTACCTGCCAACTCATTTCGAAGAGGACCAAATGGACCGGTCTCACGGGGACTGGTTGTTGATGTCCAGGAAGAATTCGAGGACGGCTTTTTATCTACTATCTCGTTATACTGAACTTCTAATTCCTTTTTAGTCTTCTCGTCTAACCCATCTATACTGTGGGTCTTCTCATATTTCCCGACGAATTCGTCAAGTTCGAGTGGGTCTTTTCTCAAGCTCTTAGCTTTCTTTACGATCTCTGAGTCATCATCATCTTCTGTAGATTGTTCCGCGTCGTTTGCTTCACCATTTTCTCCATTGTCTATTTCTCTCAGTCTATCAGTCAGGCTGGTAGTAACTGCGTCAGCATTCGGATCCCAGCCTTTCCCCTCGTATTTGGAGGCAAAGGGCGGAATGATATCGTTCAATATCCGATTTTCGATATCATCCATCCGCTTTTCCAGGAAATCTCTATGGTAGTAGCTGATTGAACTGTCTTCTAGATCTTCGGCAGATTCGCAGTCATGGAAATCAATGAGTTTCTGGTAGAGTTCGTCGACAGATAGTTGCTCAATTGGTTTAGAGATCTCGGACGGGATTTCGCTTTCGATGAAATCGTTAACCTGCTTTCTCGCTTTCTCTTTGTAGTCTGTTTCGCGTTTATCAACCAGACTGTCGACAGTGTTCTGGTAATCATCTCGTCGATTCCTAAGCCCCTCCAAGTCTTCTTCTATCCGGTCAAGTTCGTTTATTGTGTGTCTTCGATCAGATTTAATTTGGACGTAGTTATTGACGAGGAGGGCGGTAAGTATAGCTACGAAGACGCTGGCGGAGCCAGCTAGGGTACCGTAGAATGCACCACTCATCAGATAGTTATGGGTTTGAAATTGTTTAGCAATTAGTTTTCCGTATTCATTTCATCCCCTACGAATATTTTTAGCTCAATATGGGATCTAGGACTTGAGCAACTAGTTTAGCGTGAGAGGATGTTTCTGTCCTCCCACCACGACTAATGTATCCTCTCTATCTTGCGTGCCACTCATAACAGGTGATTAGTGGATAATGTTCAACCGCTAGCTCGTCAGCTCGAAACACTTTGCCACGCTCTCAACCAAGCCGTCGAAGACTGTCACTAGCGGGAATAGTCGATTATAACGTTGTAATAGAGGGGGATCGCGAGAGCGACCCCCTCCGTTTCGCAGAAATAGACGCAGAAATAGACGCACTCCACCGTAACCAACCGATTACTACCACCATGTTTCACCGGCAATGCGGTGTGAATCTCTTGTGGTGGTGTGGTTCGAGCGGGGGTTCTGCGAACCCCCGTGATTATAACGTTATAATCCGCTCCGTCCGGGGTTAGTTCCCTCCCGCGTTAGCTTCGTGTGCTCGCATCCACCCGGCGAGGTCGGGGTGGGCGAACGTGATTTCGATGTGATGCCCACCGACACCCATCGCGTCGTCCACACACAGCGTGCGTGATTCTTTGTAGCTCACACCGGGCACACGCTCGGCCATTTCTTCCATTACCCGATAGCCGTCGTTCTTGTACGCACAGCCGTAGTGCGTTGCAACCTCTCTGTAGCCTAATCGTGCAACCATTGCATCATTCGTCTTGGCAACGTTCTTCGCGTGCTCGAGGACATCGAGATACTTGTCCTCGACTTGCTGGCTCTCGGCACGCTTCTCACGGAAGTTCATGAGCTCCGTATTCTGTTCCGAACGCTGAATAGTCTCGAAGAGCTGGCGACCTGCATTGGTTGCTTCCGCGGCGAGGTTCGGCGAGCCGTCGTCAACGCTCTCTTCGGTCTCGTAGTCCCTCACGAGATTGATTATACGCGACACCGACGCTCGCACACGGGCGTTCTTCTCTTCAGCTTCAGTGAGGTCGTCAATGTCCGCTTCCATGCTCTCGGTCGTGTCTTCGAGACTACTGAGTTTATGCCGGTCCTGAGCACGCTCTTTGGTCGACTCTTCGCGGTAGTTCTCGAGTTCATCGACTCGCTGTTCGAGTTCGTCGATTCGCTTGTCTTTCTCGGCGACTTCCTGTTCAAGGTCATCAACACGGTCACTGAGCGATTGGACGTGCTTGGCGAGGTCGCTGATCGAGACATTTTCGAGAGTGGAAGCTCCGGACGTGGCGGGGTCACTCATTGGCAGACACCTCCACTGTGGCCGCAGTGTCCTCTGCTGGCGTGGAGAGGCGCGGCAGGTGGGCGATGGTAGTGAGCGAACCGATACAACGGGTAGTCGTGTCTCTGGCAGTGTGGGTGTACTCGAGAACAGTCATGGCAGAATCGGGCTGACTGATGCAGTGAAAGGTGGCTTGTTGAATTCCGTCCTGTGCCGTCGTGGTGATCGGTGGGGCCGTCAGAATGAGATGCGGTTCGCAGCGTGTCGGTGAGTTTGTCTCCCTGACGGTGCAGATCGTCCGTGGCAACTCGGTCGTGGTGATGCGAACGCGATCATTCGGTGAAAGGTGTGCAATGAGTGAGTTAGCATCGCGAGGATTCAACGGCGTGGGGGCATATCCACTCACGCCTGCTCACCTCCCGTTGGGTTAACGATGCACTCGACCGTGGCGTAGGTGCGCAACCACGCGTACTTCCCGGAGGGGGTGCGTCCGTAATGATCTAACTCGATATCGATATGCTCGTACTCGTCGTAGTACCGATACTGCACCCGATACAGGTCGTTCGATGGCGTGGCGACGTACAGGACGTGCTCACCGGGTTCGGGGCCACGACAGGAGAGTGTGGGTTCCGAATGCTCACACTGATAGACGATGCCCGTGAGCGTGCGCTTCTGCGTGTGGATCTGAATCGGATCCGTGCACTCTAGACCGAGAACCGTCCGCTGGTCGGTCATTGCTCGGCCTCCCGTTTCTGACGAAGGCGCTGACAGAGCTGGCACGGTGCATACTGGTCGTCTTGTGCTGCTTCACGAGTGCAATAGGCGAGTGGGTTGTCGGTATGTAGCGTACAGAGTGTGTGATTGTCCGCATCGAGTTCGTGATAGGCGAAGGCGTCGCCTACAAATTGATCGACGATGGCGACTGTCTCATCGGCCGGATAGGGGTCGGCAGCGATGCGCTGGTCGCGTTCGGCATCGGTGAGACTGCTTGTGAATCTGGTGTCACAGTAATGGGAGTCGGTGATCTGCACCGCGTAGGTGCCACAGTGGGGACAGCGTTCGAATGTGTTTTCGATCTCCTCGGGGGTGATCGAGGTGGACGTGCGGGTCATCGGCCATCACCGCCGATGGCTGTTGCTCTCTGGGAAGGGCGTTCTCGGGGGTGCATCTATGCGCACACCTCGGTTGTGGTGTGGGTGGTGGCGTCGATATCGTAGCACCGTTTGAGGATGCGTTGGTAGTGTGTGCGGGTTTTGGCGTGGGTTTCGCCCGGTGGTGTCGAGGGGAGGTTGGGATTGCCCGTTTTGGTGGTGGCGACCGAGCGGTAGGTGTCGGTGTCCTCGGGAATCTGGAAGCCCGCCTCGCCGTAGTCGATCGGGCAGCGACGTTCGAAGAATTGCTGGCAGTCCGGCGTGGCGTATATACAGTACAGATAGGGCGCTTGGCTGGTGGTCTTGGTTCGGGTTTGAAAGCCCACGCGGAGTTCGACGAGGTACGCGCGGGTGATCGGCTCGTCAGTGTCCGGTGTGGGTTGGTCTGGGTCCTGGACGGCGGTTTCGGGTGTGGGTTCGAGGCGCTTGATCGAGTGGAAGGTTTTCTCGCCGAATTGGGCCTCGAGGGAGAGCAGCCCGCCGTTGGGTTTCTCGTCGAAGGACGCCATTAGTTCTGTCCTCCGATAACAGGTGGTTGGTAGTCGATGCGTTTTTCTACGGAAGGGGTATTGCTAGTCATGCTTCGGTGTGGTCCGAAGCGCGGTCGGTGTTGCAACCACCGGCCTTTCTGCAAGGCATCCCACGCTTCTCACTCGATTAATTCTCTCTCGGCCACTTAAAGTTTCTGTTGTAAACTTACATTGTATGCCTACAACAGAAACTTCTAAGTTTTTCCTTGGCTAACAGAGTCGTTACTGTTGTAAATGACCAAAGTCAATACGAAATCAATGACTCTCGATGCCACCGAATTGAATAATCTCGATAAACAACTCCTTGATCTTCTACACGAAGGTCGAGCAACACCAACTCTAGCACGCAAACTCCTTATCACCAAAGGAATCCAAGACGGAATCTCTCGACAATACATCAATCAACGACTGAAACGACTTGCAGAACACGACCACATTTCTAACCTGGAGGACACAGGTGTCTACGAACTTATATCGGATCCACGAGATTGAACGAAATTTGGTTCAATCACATCTTATTGGCCGGCGTGCGAGTGCGATAAAATGTGGGACTCCGTCGGTATGTACCAATAGATCAGTCCTCAATAGGTTCCCAGATAAGCGTGTTCCCAACTTCTGTAGATTTTACAAGGTTGTTCTCTTCCATTTCTCGTAATCGGTCGTGTGCTGTTGTCCGGTGGCAGCCAAGGGCTGCGGCTATCTCACTGGTAGCTAAACGTGTGTCTTTCAGGGTTGAGAGAATTGTCTCATCGTCGTAAACGGATCTATAGCGACCGGTATCCTCGTCGCGTTCACGCGTCACTTACTGTGTCTCAGGCATGTTGGTTGATAAATCCGTCCAATGCAGACTAGCTCAGAATGGAAACATTTAGGGATCCATCCTACACAATGTAGGATGGAATGTGTGTCGGTGTTTGGACACCTGGCGGACGGGTCAACACAATAATAAAGATTAATCCATGCCACTAACAACGAGTGAACCAGACGAGAATCTACTCATGACTGAGGATAGCCCCGTTGCGGAATTAATGGACTCTGGCAGCACATATGACTCGGAACTCGGGTCTGCTTATCATGGCGACAGCCGCGAGTTGCTCAAAGAACTGCCAGACGAATCTATTGACCTTATTGTCACGTCCCCACCTTTCGCTCTACAGCACGAGAAGGACTACGGCAATCAAGCACAGGATAGTTACAACGACTGGTTCATGGAGTTTATACCCGAGGTACGGCGTGTTCTCTCCCCCCACGGAAGTTTTGTCATCGAACTCGGCGGTGCGTTCAAACGTGGATGGCCGGAACGTTCGACCTACCAGTTCGAACTGCTCACGCGCCTTACCGACGAGGATGAAGGCAATTTGAAGCTCGCACAGGACTTTTACTGGTTCAACCCGGCAAAACTCCCCAGCCCGATTGAGTGGGTCAATGTCCGTAAGATTCGGGTGACGGACGCTGTCACTCACATCTGGTGGCTTTCCAAGGACATCAACAAGGATTCTTCTGTTGAGGAGGACGAAGCCCCCATCCCAGAAGCGAGCAACCAGCGCGTGTTGCAAGAGTACAGCGATTCCCAGAAGAACCTTATCGAGACCGGTGAATTCAACGACGGGAAGCGCGGTTCAGGCCACAATATCGATGCTGAGGCATTTGCCAATGACAACGACGGAGCTATCCCGAAGAACCTGATTGAAGCGTCGAATACGGCCAGTAATACGCACTATCTGCAGATGTGCCGAGAGTTCGACTTTGATTCGCATCCTGCACGCTTCCCACGGCAGATCCCCGAATTCTTCATCGATTTCTTAACTCCGAATCCTCCATACGACGACTGGGACCGAGGCTACCTTGACCGGCCCGTGGTACTCGACATATTTGGCGGTTCGAACCTCACTGGTAAGACGGCTGAAGACAAAGGGCGCTATTGGATGGCGTTCGAGCAGGAAGAAGAATATCTGCAGACCTCACAGTTCCGGTTCCTGAAGGAGCAGCAGATTCGGAAGATGCTCGATGAGAATCAGTCGGGGCTAGCAGAATTTGCGAATTCTGATTAGTCGTCTTCGTCGTCCTCCTCTTCGATAAATTCGGTCAGGTTGGTATCCTTTCTGGGTTGATATTCGCTGAGTTCCTCTTCGTACTCGTCCAGCGCACGCTCTTCGCGTTCCCTGACTTCCTCAGCGTCTTCGCCCTCGTCAGCACGGCGATCCTTCCTAAGACGTTTGATACGCTGCACCCGGTTGCTCTGTCCCCGGAGTTCGTGTATCATCACATCGGGTCTCTCGTCGAGTTGTTCGAGTTCCTCGCCGGTCAGAAACAGGATAGTGATGTTTTCGGACTGCATCACCTGCGCCGCGAACAGTTCTGCCCCTTTGCTGACGCCGCCGCGACCAATCATCAGCAACACGTTCGTTTGTAGCGTCCTGGAGATTCCGACCTCGCGAGCGACGTGGTCGCGGGTAAGTTCACTTTTCGTGTTCTTGCACTGGATTTGCCAGCGGGTGAACGCCTTGCCCACGTCGTCCATGACGACATCGATTTCGGAGCCGTTCGTCTCGACCGACCTTACCCTCCAACCGACGAAGTCGAGGCCGATAAGCCGACCGAGCTTGATGGCGACGGTCTCCAGCGCTGTCCCTTTCTCATATGTCGAGTCAGAGTCCATCTCTTCCATCAACTCGTCGTATGATTTCCTGAGGACGCTCCGAGGGATGCCACTGCGCTGAGCGATGCTTTCCAGCGTCGGCTTCAGAACGTCGGCGTCGAACTTGTCGGTTGTATGGATTCGGTTGGCTTTGCCGTCGCGATGCTCCCATTCGATATATCCCTCTTCTTCGAGCGGGTTGAGAACGCGCTTGCTGATGTTACTCTGGTTGATGGAGACACCGTACGCTTCCTCAGCGACCTTTCTGACAACGCTGTTCCGTATCTTTCCAGGTGGGTTAATGAGCGCGAGGGCCCGGAGGAACGCGGTTGGCTCGGGGTCGAGTGATTCTAGCGCGAGAGTGTCGTCCTTACTAACACCGATCAGTTCGTCGATTCTCGCGCGGTCGATATCGTACTTATGTGAGCGCGTGTTGACGATGCCAGCCTTCGCCATCCACGCTCGCATCTGTGACCAGTGATTCGACGTCCCGTCAATGTGGTAGCCGTACTGGTCGCGGTACTCCTGTTTGATGTTGGCGTTGATAGTTCTCTTTCCCTCTGCTTCGAGATCTTCGACAATTTCGATTCCTTCCAATCCATGAAGATTGAGCAGAATGTGACGGGCGAAATGGTCGTACATCTCGTTTTGCTTGTCCTTCAGTTCGTTAAGCTGCTGACCGAGATCAGTGAACATGAAGTCCTCGTCGGTGATTTCGTATCCGACTGGACTCACGCCGAGGCGAACGTTCTTCGCGCGGTTCAGGGGGTCAGGAGAGTCGCTGAAGAAGCGGTCTGCGATTGCAGCGTCGAAAGCGTCCGGGTCTCCTTCGTGCTGTTCAATGAGGTCAAGGACGACGACGAGTTCTTCCTCGTCGTCCTCAACAGAAAGCTGTGCCGGGCTGAAGGCGTCACCAAATGGCAGGTCTGTCGTAGTTCTTGGCACGTCAGCTCGACATCTCAAAGAATCTTAATAAAGTTACTTAGTCGCAGTCATAGTGCGGAGCATAGAATGAGTAAACGACAAGAAGATGATCTCCATAATCATAAAAATTCCAGATCAAGAATTCATACTGCGAACAGGACGATACCGGAGATTAGTGCGAAGAAGATTGCAACAGCAGTGGCCCCTATTGTATAACGTATATCTTTATACTTCCCTTTAGTGACCCTTGCCAATTGGTAGTTTTCATCCACCAATTCATCTCTAAGCTCTATCTCTGACTTTTCAGCGATGGAATTTTGATAATCATTCGCTGAACCATCAACAATCGATGTCCAGAGTATCAGACCTTGGGATGTCTCCGGTGTGTTTGGGTAAACTGCCTTTGCAGCGAATACACCGGCGGCAACCAGTGCTACAACGGTCAATGCTGAGAATAATTTAAAGCTATCAGGTGCTGTATTCCATGAACTATTCACTAAGTTAGCAAACAGACCGAGAAAGGCAATTTGAGCAGAGAGCAACAGAGATGCTTTCCGATCTGCTACTTTAATATATTCATTCAAATGATCATGAACCATTAATGAAAACTCTGATCTTGATATTCCGTCGTTATTTGTTTTATCGTTGTCAACCATTATGACTCCTTCTGATCATGTTGAACTTCTCCGCTCCACTCGCCCGAATATTTGTAGATTTGAAAGTCCTCAGACTCGTTGGTGCTAG
Source organism: Haladaptatus marinus (assembly GCF_051194195.1). Lineage (NCBI taxonomy): Archaea > Methanobacteriati > Methanobacteriota > Halobacteria > Halobacteriales > Haladaptataceae > Haladaptatus > Haladaptatus marinus. The sequence goes on along the minus strand of NZ_JBLZNK010000011.1, from coordinate 52,478 downwards.
GATTTTTCCAAGAAAACCCTTCAAGGGTATCATACGGTGATAGATGTGACCGCATTTCTTTGTCTGCATGGAACCAGACATTTGGTCCAGTAAGAAGTTCGTTTTTTCCTGCAATCGATTCGAGCTTCGACGCTATATTCGCTGCATTTGAAACAGCTGTGATCCGATTTAGCTCTTGTTCATAGTTTTTTGCGCCGATTCGAGAGAGATAGGCAGGACCATATGCCGCACCAGCACTAATTTGAATAGAATTAATTTTATTCTCCTCAAACAGCAGGTTTACATGCTCATTTAGAACCCACTTTACCGTACTCAGATAAGACAACAACTCGACGACTGCTTCTGATGCATCCTTTCCAAACCCAAAGTAAGCCAATAGTCCATCACCTGTATTCTTCTCGAAATATCCGTTAAAATCCTGGACAAGTTTCATAGCTTCAGACATAAACACGCTAACCATATACAGTGCCTTCTTTGGGCCATTGTCCATGACGTATTTTGTGAAGTCATTAATATCTACGAATACAATCGCTAACTCAAACCGTTTGGGTTCATTTAACCGCTGGTGCTCCTTAATCGGGATACTCCGTCCCGAACTGATGTTTCTGACACGTTCTTCGATGTGATCCGCTCTACGATACAACCGTTCCACTATTTTTCGCTTTTCTGAGCGTGTTAAAGTTGGTTTAGACATTACTCCTCATTTCATCTCGTTCCAGATAGTCTCGAATATCAATGCCCGCTTTCATAACTTTTCGACCTAATTGGCCCGGGGTTACATTTTCTGGGTCTTGTCCAACTTCATCACAAAGTTCTTGATGTACTTCAGGAGTGAGTTCTAACAGGATTGACGTAGATTTTGTGTCATCCCTAGAGCTAATGTTTTCCGTGCCACCTAAGCCATCACCTAAATCAAAATCACTGCCGTCGTCCTTCTCTTCACCTTCCTCATCCTCCACATCAGATGATTTGCGTTCGCGATCCCGTTCATCACTTTCTTCATTCTCTCTTTTAGATTTGCCAACGGAATCTTCACCGACAGTATCATCTATATCGTTGGTTTCATGTTCGTCTGTGTCTTCTTCGTCCCCAGACTCTTCTACCTTTTCATCTTTCACATTTAAAATTTTATCTAATATAGGGTCTGGAAGATTGCCGCGTCCCAGTTTTTCACTAACAGTGTCTTCTATGCTTTCGATCAGGATAGTCGCCGTAAGTTCACTTAGATTGCCCTCCGCCTCGATAATCTCTCGATTATAATATTCTTTCCACCATGGCTCTTCGCCATTAAAATCGACGCGTTCACCGATCTCAACATGATTCTTTGCCAAATCTGAAAGTGTAGAAAGCCACCCGTGGAACACTTGTTCCGATAGATCTTCAATTTCGTCTCCAATGATAACATATTCTCCCCCCTCTTCCGGCGTATAATCTATATCAGGTGACTGTTGGTCATGGAACTCTGGTCGATATGCTGCACGATGGCTTTTAGGTACTGAACAGGGTGCAAAGACTCCTATTTCCTTATGGTACTCAACAAGATCTCTGAGTTCGGTTGTTTGGGGTTTAGATCCATCAGGGCTGTGCATAACACGCTTTCTGCTGGAATAGTCTTCTTCATCAAGTGAATCGCCCCATGCTTCGTCGTGATCTGATTTATATGGTTTAGTAAATGCAGTGGGGAAATCTCCATATTCGGCCTTCGCGTACTCTTCGCCAGCTCGCTTGAGGAAATTATACGCCTTCTCCGCGATAGGGTTGCTTATATCGAGGTGGCTTTTTTGTGTGTCCCACGGTAAATCGTCTGGTTCCTTTTCGGTGCTGAGCTTCAAAACGAATTTCGTGCGCCTCCGTTGGGGATTGAATGCTGGAAGGAAATTACCCCAACCACCCTCTTCTTCCTTACTGGCTGAAATTATTTTGCGATTCTGGATGATAACGTCTGTCCCTGCTTCCTCCTCTTTACCCTCTCGGAGTAGTCCGACCTCCACGTCAATCGATATCGGTGTTGCTCTATCAATGTTAGAAGGGAGGTTAGAGGGAGAGATCTGGTACTGTTTAAACAGGCGGGGGTGGAATCCATCGTATGGCGTATACGACCAGTCTGGCGGGCTCGGGTTTTTGACTTCTTCACCGTTCACTACAATAGTCAAATTTCCATCACTTGGGGTTGCACGGCCGTAGAGAAATTCCTGATAGCTCTCGGAGAGGTCTTCTCGGAGCTGTTGAGCGAAATCCTTTGGAGATTTGAACGACGCTGACACTTCCTCAGCCTCAGCTTCCTCATCGCCGTCGGTTTCCTCTCCGGTTTCATCCATCTCTGATTCTACCTGTATCTGAAGATCCTCAATTTCGATTATAGTCGTCCCTTCACGGAGATTATCGAAGATTTGCCGGTCCACACTCCAACTATCGCTATTGAGCCATTCCTCGTCGACGACAAAGCCATAACCCTGTTCTTCATCCCTCATTCGGCTCTTGATCGTTGCTTTCCGGCCTAAGCGAACGATCGCCTTTTTGGCACCCATACCATATGCGCCTATCGACCACGAAACATCTGAATTAGTAGACTCACCCAGTGCAAATATTTTTGAAATATCTCCATCACTAATCCCACCACTATCATCCTCAATTCGGAACGTCCCAGCATCAAAGTCAATGTCAATATCAATTGTGAGGTCGAAATCACCACTTTTGCCCGCCCGCCGCCAATTGTCAAGAACGTTATCTACGAGTTCTTTCACCGAAGATATTGGATTAACGTCTGACTTCAACGAGCGATATGTCTGTTTACTAGGAGCGAGATCGTACGTTTCGTCGCCTTTTGACATTAAAACCCCGATTGGTGTCATGACGGCATAAATCATAAGGTTCTAAGAATTCGTAAAGCACGAGGCAGACTCGGTTTAGGTCCAATATTCCTGAACATTGCTGTAAAGGTCTATGAATATATCAGTTCCCAACTTTGAGTTGGAGTTCATTGATTTCTGTCTTTACAGCTGCTCAACTGCTTAAACTCCGTAGCTACTCAACACCGAATATAGGCACACAATCAGTATTGATCCGCAGGAAGCAGATCTCAATTTTCGTCTATAAGTTATAGATGTTAAAATTCTAGTATAGACAAAATGATACCACATCTCTCCTGGGGAAAGTCGTGTTCAAAATGAGGGGTGCGGCGTTCATATTCTGTCTTGCTGGGTGGATATTGGAGGTGTTCTTGAGCGAATACGCAGCGGCGCTGAATATGAAATGGCGAGAAGTCGTATCGAAAACGAAACCGGGGGAGTCGCGGTACGATAATATGAACCATGACCAACTCAGAATGACAATCGGCGCGATGATAGCGCGCGTCGCGGTATTCGCCGCGTGGTTGTATATCGAGTGGCGAGTGTACCGGCCATAGCCCAGTACGAGCCGATTTCGTGGCTCTTTCATCGGTGAAACTCTGGCTGTTCAAGACCATCACACGCCCGGGAAGAGAGTTTCGGCAGGGAAACAGTACTACCTCACGTGAGTTACTAGTATAGTACTACTACGCTTCGCATAACTATACAATCTCCCAATAACAATTGTTCGCTAATAGAATGCCGAATTTCCCGGACTCTCACCAAGAAGAAATCGTCGAACGGATTGAGGAGAGAACAGAGACCGTAGAAGAGCGACTTGAGGACATCCCGAAGGGGCGAACGAACCCGTCGTTGGGAGACCTAACAATCCACTCCGCAAAGAGATACCGCCTCGGGGTGGTTTTCGTCGATATCAATGGGTTCAGTGACTACATGAGCGATAACGACGACGAAGACACCCTTTTCATGCTGAACGTGTTCATCCCCGAGATTATGGAGTTAGTACGCGATTTTGGCGGGAAACTTGAGAAGAACACTGGGGATGGAATTCTCGCGTACTTTGGAGCAGGCGACGACGATGAGAGTGCAGTTGAAACGCTGTTAGAGTATATTGCCACCGTCAAATGGACGCTGGACAATCACATTAATCCGATACTGGAAGATCACGATATCGAAACAATATCAATCAGTACCGGGTCTGCTTATGATAACGTCTACATCTCGCGGATTGGTGCGCACAGCGGTAAACAGCGAATGAACAGATTGACCGCCGTTTCATCAGGTGCGAATGTGGCATCAGAGCTTGAAGGAATGGCAGGTACGAATGAGCATTACGTAAACGACGGTGTCTTCAAGTATGCTGACGCCGAGAACGGTTGGGGTCAATACCTCACACGTGTCGGTAATCATAACGGGTACAAGTGGGGGAGTACGTTAAACGGGTACGATACGGCGCAGTACTACAAATTCACTGGCATTTGGAAGGTGTGATTTTTCATGCCGTCACCACCTACTGACTTTTCGACGCAGACACTTGCTCATTTAAATGAGTACATCAAATTCGCAGATCAGAAAGCGTCCGTCCTCCTAACGGGACAATTAGCGTTCCTTGGGCTGTTCGTTAACTTTCTTAGCCAAAACTGGTTCGGGCCAGGCATTGAGTTCCAAGTCCTCGCATCGGTGACAATCGGGGCTACCTTAGTCGCAGTAGTGCTCGCAGGATGGGTGATCTATCCACAGACAGAACCTTCTGGCGACAATTTACTGTTCTGGGAGAATATAAACGTCGAGTCTCACGATGATTACGAATCGCAAATTAAGGACTTGACCGAGGATGCGGTGTTGGAAGACTTGATTGAGGAAAATCACTTGTTAGCGAAAGTAGCATCAATCAAATATTGGCGGTTGAAAATTTCCTTGATTTCGACAGCTGGGACCGTGCTCTTTGCCACACTATCTGCTATCTCCTTGTTTTGGCTTGGATAAGTACCTCTAGTTTTCGCGGGGAGACACCTAACGATTATCTCTCTGCAATCCACCAGATAACCACTCGCGGGCTCAATTTCCCACGCTCTAACTTGCCTTGCTCATGCAACTCTTCGAGCCGCTGATGCACTGGCCGCCGCTCCATCTCGACCGTGTCTGCAACCCATCGAGCGGTCACTGCTGGGAACTCGGATTCACGAATCACCCGCAGGATATCGTCATCACTTGTTTGCTCTGCAAATCGTCCCTGCTCGTCGCGTTCACTCTCGTTTTCAGTCATAGCGCATAGTATCGTATCCATCTACTTAATACCATCTCCCACGTAGGATATCGCAATCTTTAATACCGACGCCCACATAGGATATGGTAGGAAGAACGGTGCCCTCGGGCGTGTGTAGAAACGCGCCGGGTGCTTGCAACACCCGGCACTGGTCTTCCTAATGGATCTCAGGTAAGACCATGAGTACAAAACAATCCGCAGCCCTTGAAGCTGACGAGACGGCTCAGAAACGCGCACAGGCCGAACAATTCGCCTTCGACGTCGATGCTCCTGGACTCATCGAAGTCACCAACGAGAGCCACGAGAACCCTGCAGACCACCAGTACACTGTCTCCATCGACGACGTGACTGAAGAACTGATGGCCTGCACGTGCCCGCATCACGTCCACCGGAACGCCTTCTGCAAACACATGGCCGCCGTCGAAAACGCAACCGACGACGGGACACTCGATGCGTTCCCGTCCGAGAACGACAACGATACTGAACTGGAAGACTGCGACTGTGACGGCCTCGGTGACTTCCCGTGCTGGCCGTGCGTTCGTGAGGGTCGCAAAGAACTGCCGAACTGATCCCGTCTCGGTGACAGGAGAATAAGGGAATAAGCATTGGGAATCTACGGTTTCTTTCCTCCCTCAGCCTCGCGCTTTATCTGTCGCAGAAACTCCATCACATAGTTGTGGGAAATCATATCCCCACTCTCATTGGTTTCCGGCTCGGTATAGGCGTAAATCCCTCGGAAGTCCTTTCTTACCTCAGCCGGGTCAACATCCGGAGGAGGCTCTGCAATATCCATTGCATGTTCAAGAATCGAACGAGAGGCGTTTGCTGAACCTGCTCCGTTGTAGCCCCAACCAAAATCATCTATAGCCAATTTTTTAAAACTATTTATAATCGATTTTAATTGGAGTATATGTGAATAAATATGATTGTAAAGATCCCGGAAACTAAAGCAGAAGCAAAGCTCCAACTAACAAAGGGCCCAAGAGTTGGAAAGAATGGCGCAGTAAATAATATCACCCCGCTAATTACACTTAGTAATATAAACATGATTCCCATTCCTATCTGCATATCTGTATCTCTAGTATCAACTGAAAAATTGTTCCAGAATATATTTATCATACTGCTATTAGATTGGGTATCCAATTGTTTGTTTGAACTATCGTGATCATCCTTACCATTCTGTTCATCACTTTCCCTACCAAATTTATATAATAGATACTGTCGTAAGGATTTTTTCCGCTTGAGAACCCCAAGAAAAGTAACTCCCTCACCAGAGTGAGATAATGGAGACAATAAGTAAAGCCGAGCTATTTCCTCCTCAGGGACATATGCTGCTCGACCCTTCTTTATCATTCTTATCTTTTCGCCACTATCTTTTACTTTTATTTCCCCTTCTTCCCCAGGCATATTCTCTCCGTTAATATCTTGTCCACGTTTTACAACAACCGGATCATTTATTAATATGTCATTTTTACCTAATGTCCCAAAAAACGTCACACTTCCTGCAAGCTCAATATTTTCTTGGGTGATAATACTAACCCGTACTTTTTCACTTGGTGTCTGAATTGCTAAATATTGCCAAGCATTCCCTCTTGGCGTGTGTGGATTATATTCAATATATTTTTTATATATTATTGTGGTGAAAATCCCAACTACAAAGGAAAGTATGAGTGAGTAAGTAAATAGGCGGGCAAATAGCACAGGATTGATATTAGCTGGAAACTTATCTTTTGAGGCACCAACAATTAAATAAGAACCAGAGAGTGCAATTCCACTTGCTAAAAGGCTCCATGCTGTTTTCTCAAAACTATCAAGCGGCTCCTGATGAGCTTTAAAAAAGCTTACGATTTTAAATGATAAAAATCCAGGTATGAGGAATAAAAACGAATAGATAACGTCCAACGCCGGGAACTCTCCAACCATAAAAGTAGTTAATCAAGCCATTCTGTAGTTTCCGTGTCATCCGGTTCCTTCTCTTCATAATATTCATTTATATGAGGGACTGCTTCTCTAAGAACTAACTCAATCTTTTCTTCTCCCAAATTCGAAACAAAGTCCGAGTTAGCACTTTCCTTCGTGTCTTTAGCAATCTGTTGAATTTCTTCTTCGCCCATGGTCAATAGACGCGCCATCATAGCAAATATTTAACTTAATCTAACCATCATTATTTGACATATGGTTGGGTTTTTAACATTTTTTATTTGATAAAACATGGTTTTGATAGATATGTCGGTTATGAGAGATCAAAGCAGTAAATGTGGATATTTAGCAAATTATTTTGTAGGCAGTCGATGGCCTCAATGACAAACTCTTCCCCAAGTAAGATCACTTTTGAATAGCACGCTCTTAGGTAGCATATTGCTGATTTCAGAGCGTTACTCGGACAGCATGTTTGAGAGCATCTCGTCCTGGTTTTCGGTAGAGTTCCCGCCGGAGCTGGAACGCGCTGATTCACTCATGTCTAGTGGCTCCGCTTTCTCATATTCCCGTAGCGTAATTTCGACACTCTCCTCATTTTCGGCATCATGCAGTGGGAAAGGTGCGGACTGTGACATTGATTCGGTTAGGTCTCCCGAGCAACGCTTGTGAGTTCTCACGATCGTATTTCGTCGCGTAAAACATTGAATCTCTTATTATCTGATTTAAAATGCTGGAAATAATATGGGCCATTTACAGACCCCTTGTGATCTGATGCCTGTTCAAGCATCGCCTGAGCTCCCCCCGACAAAGAGTATTCATCATCGTTGAGTCGTTCCCATCGGAGGACAACGACGACGAGAGTATCAGTGGCCCGTACACCGACTACGACAAGTACGGCGACGTCGATCACACATACTGGACGTGTGAGGACTGTGGGGCGGAAGCCACTCGGAAAGACGCACTCACCGACTGCTGCTAACCCCGTCTCCCTTTTTCAGTTCTGTCTCGCCAAACGGTGTTGTCCGATGGTGCCAAGCGAACGCTGACTGAGTGCGCGGATACGACCGAACGCGATGACACACCGACACCTGAATGCGATCTGCTCAACCGAGCGAAAGCACACGCGGCGGACGTCGCCGTTGAGCATTTCCCCGATTTGCCGATTGATGAGATTGTGTGGGAGGTGTCCCACCGACGACAGCGGTCGGCAGGAGCGACGAAATACGACCCTGCGAACGGCGAGATAACGATCTCGCTCGCTTGGGACGCTTTTGAGCAACACGGCTGGAAGCAATTCAGTTCGACGGTGCGCCACGAACTAATCCACGCATGGCAGTATCACGAGTTCGGCGAGGCAGATCACGAGCGAACGTTCGACCGGTGGACCGATGCCCTCGATACAACCCAGCACTGCGAGCGGTTCACATCGCCGAAGTGGTGGCTCATCTGCGATGACTGCGGTGGACGGATTCCGCGCTACCGACGCTCGAAGACGGTCCGTAACCCCGAGCAGTACAGTTGTAGCAAGTGCGGCGGTGCAATTCGTGTGGAAGGGGGCAACGGCCACTGACCGAATTCTCGCTTAAGTAGTTCTCGCGATAAGGAGTAGATACGAGAAAGATTTTCTCGAGTTGCAGTATTCTGCGTGAGTCTGTTCTATCGCTCTTGCTTCGGATGTTGTGCGTGCACAAGTTAGTAGGTCATACTAACCTCCAGTCAGAACATTGTAAGCCGACCACTACGATTGGAATAATGTTAATCCGGTTGTAGCGGCTATGTAACTGTATGTCTACAGTTCCATCCTATCCATCCTTGACGAAAATAGCCCATAGTCACATCGTAGACGCCATCAATCAATATGAAAATGGGAGCCGAGCTGTCAGGGATCATCTTGAACAGACATTGGGAGCAGATCGTAGTTTTGGGAAAAGCCACATGGTTTCATTTCCATCTCAACACGACGGCGATCATCTCGTAACGGACGATCCCTCATTAACCGAGCAGAGTCGATTTGTCCTGAAGCTTTGCTTTCGTTGTATCGACGGTCGAGCACATCAGGACTGTTTTGTTGATCAGGAAGTCTGGGTATGGGAAGAAGCGATACGGCGAGGAGATAGTCGGTTCTTTGCTCCAATTATTGCAGCAGACAGGACTGGGGGGTGGGAAGTAATGCAACAGGCCGCTCCATTGGGAACGTTGCCTGGACTACATGGACTTCGGAATGATGGTCGAATGCATGCTTATCAGATGCGCCGACATTTTCAAAGGGTACTCAGAAGCCGAGGTTGGGAACCACATGACGTTGAAGTCATGGCGCTCAACGATCGTCCGGTGGTAATCGACTACGAAGATGTCTATCATCAAGATGTCTTTAGTGGACTCTACATGCAGTCATTTAAGGGATTTCTTGGCGGGATGAACTATACGCTCCGATCGGAACAGGCGTTTTCTGAATGGATTATCGAGCGTAATTAACGATGTTGCTACCATCGAGACTTTTGTACGCTGTCGTCGAAGATGACCGAATGAAACGTGCCCGATTGGTGGACAGTCGGCCGGCAGAAACCAGACGGGGTGCCCACCCAGCTGCAACACACCGGATTTCATCTGCTTTTCCACCGGCTAGACAGTCAGTTGGTGTTCTTCTAACCGTCCTCCTGGTGAGACACCAGAGTTCCTTTGTAATAGCACTCACTCGACAGTCCCACCGTCACTAGATCTGACTCACTCCTGCTGGTACACAGAGGACAGTCCACCGGGCTCTAGCCAGCTCATCTCTACTATGCTCGTAGCCTTGGACAGTCCAATATGCTGCCCCGTGCCGTCCCAGGGACAGTCCCTCTTGACGTCCTGTGGGCAGTCTGGCAGTGCTTTACTGCTACTCACTTGTGCGTTCTGCGGAAGACAGGTACTCTCCTGTTGGCACCCAGTATGGCGCCTATGTGGCACCCCACCTTTGCCGTCACATGGGTATTCCATGGGTACGTGCTACTGGCACCCCAGCTAGTGTACCAAGACTGGTTGACTGCGTGTCGCTCGTCGGCACCCCATTCCAGTGCGGATACTGGCACCCCACATAGTCGCTCGCGGTTTTCTCAGTATATCCTGGCAGGCCAGACTGTCCACTCTTCTCGTCTATCTCTGGCTCGAGGATATCACGGCCCCAATCGCTTGTGCTGGCCATCATTCCAGGTCTGCTGTTGCGGTCGCTGTCGCTTTACTGTGGTAGCCTGTTCGCTGTGCGGTTTCTTACCGTGCAGCACATCGCCTGGTGCTACTCATGGCGGCTTGCCGCCAGTGCTGTATCGCTGGTCCTTCTGGTAATGCGCTCTCCACTGCGCCCTTATTGCTCGCACTGTTGGACTGTCCCCTTCTGTCACTCCGTTGTTTCTCTCTGGATCCGGTACGGTCTGACTGTCCTCTCTCTCTCTCTCGTTGTTCTTTTTTTCTCGGTTGTTCTGCATGGTGGACTGTCCTATTCTTCGTGTCCTCGTCGTCGAGAATTCGCTCTGGCAGACTGTCCGGGTGCTATTTCCCGGCTGTCTGCTCTCTCGTATCGTTGTTGCTGGCTCTGTTGACTGCCTGTTGGGGTGCCCTCTTTTCGCGTGTGTTGGTCACCGTCTGTTTTGTGATAGATTGGGGGTGCCCACTGGCTTTTGCTGTCCTGGCTTCGTCTGTGTTCTTCGGTGGTTCATTCTACTCTGTAGTCGGGGGGTGCCAGCCTCCCGCGTTGTGTCGCACACACTCGCTTCCAGTTTCTGATATTTCTATCTGATAGCCCGGCTTCGCTATTTTTTGCCCATTGGTTGGTTCCCATGGCTCTTCCTTCGGCCTGGGTAAACCAACTTGGTACAATCGTAATATTATAGTTGTCTCACTCCGTTATCCTTGCACGTGACTACTCATGCCAGCTGATACATCCAACCATGACGACGAGGACTGGGGTGCACAGATGGACACTATCGAGCGGAAGCTCAATCAGGGGAGCCAGCACCGCCGGAGTATCCTTGCTGCATTCGCCAATGCAGATGAAAGCGAGTTGAACACATCCATTCTTCGCGAGCGTGCCGACGTGCCGACAGGGAGTGCAAATCACCACTTGGTGACGATGGAAGAGTGGGGCCTGATCGAGGATACTGGTGAGCGCGAGTATCCCGCTGGCGGTGGTCGTCCGGCGCGGATCTGGCGACTCACCGAGTTCGCAGAAGAGTTCATCGAGACGACTGACACGGCGCTCAGTCCGCCGCCAACTGCCGAGACAGCGGCGCGGGTAGCAGCTATAGAGAATCGGCTTGAAACTGTCGAGAATCAGCTGGACGATCAGGAGAAAATCAAGAAAGCGCTCGTCTTGTTGGCGTCGAAAAGCGATGCAGTGAGTGATGAGAATGTCGCAGAGATGCGTGACCTGCTCGACGTCAATTAGCGGAGGGCGTCAACGATATCTCCGCCGTCATCTTCTGACTCAGGTTCCTCGTGGCTGTGATCGTCGTTAGCGACCGTCTGGATAACTTCCCCATCGTCGGTAGCAAGCATATCCAGCGGGACATGGTTGCCATCTGGCCGGTAGAGGGACAAGTCCGCTGGCGTCTTCGCGTCTTCTTTGACGACGATGATATCCAGCATATCCGTGTCGTAGTCGGGAATGATCGGCGCTTTTATCGATCGGTCGCCGCCCATCGGATAGGCGGTGGCGTCCTCGAAAATCGCCTCTGCGTTTTCGAAACGAGCGTGCTCTGTTCCGTTGTCGTCGCGGAGGACATACTCCCCACTGCTCTCCTCATACACCCAGACGTTGTCGCTGCTCCCAGGACGAGTTATGACCTCGCCGTCGATCGCTACGTCACCGGTGAGCGTGTAGAAGCGTTGTTCGCCATCGACGGAATGGTTCTTGTGACAGCCCTTCGGTTCCTTAAGCAGCGTCGTATGGACACGTCTGGCTGTCTGTTCCCGCGAGACGAGCAGACATCGTTTCCCTTCGTTGACCGCCTGCATGACGTTCCGAACAGTCTGTGAGGGTTGGCTATTGCCGGTCGTGTGCTCACTTTCGATGTAGACCTCGCGAGCACCAGCCAATCGATTCATCACGGGATGATGCTCTCGATAGTGTGCGACAGCGTCAGCAATTTCCTCATTGTCTGCGTCGTTAGGGATGTCTAATGCGTCCTCGACGCTGGCGAGCGCGTCTGGCATGTCGCCGCCATCCTGTGCGAGGATATCAACGACAAACCCGAGTTGCGTCAGTGGAACGTAGGCATCAGCCATTGGTGCCCAGTGTTCTGCGCCACCGTCATTCTCGCGATCGCCGATGTTCATGAAGCTCCGAGAGCGTACTTTGACTTGCCCCTGCTCGTTTTCCTCGCGATATTCTAGATAGGCCTCTGGAATGTCCTTGAGCACATGCCGCCACGCACGTTCGGCGGTCTCAACCCCGCCCCTCGCGGGAAGATACCTATTGAGTCGATCGAGACACGCCTCAATCGGGATGAACGCACCCGGTTGTCCCTGCCGGATGCTCTCGTCGTAGATGGCTTTCAGTGCTGCATCACGCGCCTTTTCATCATTTGCCGTATCGAGCGTCTTAGCACTCGCTTTCTCCGGCGTGACACTCTCGTTCATCCCGCCAAACTTGAGCTGGCGCATCATCTCATCGTCCGTGAGCGGCGGGGCCGCGAACCGCTCCAGACTTTCAGTGATAATTGCCTCCGCTTCGTCTTCATCGCGGATGTTCGGATACGGTGCGAATGTCTTGAGCTTGAGCGCTCCAGAGAACCGGGTACCGCCGTCTAACGGAATACGTGACCAGATTCGATGATTTTCGAGTTCAGTGAAATCCTCGATATCACAGTCACTCAACCGCCGTGTAAGTGGACGGGCGTCTTCGTCGTCCAGTACGCGGAAGAACACACCCGTGTTGCAGTTGTTCTTGACTGGCTTGAGTACACCCGACTCTTCGAGTTGCGTTGGATACTGGCAGGCTAAGGTGACTGAGAGGCGCATCGAGCGAGCACGTGCCAGCATGTCATCGACGTCAAGATTCTTGTGAAGGACACGGTCGGCCTCGTCGAGGATCGCGAAGAACGGGGTTTTCTCCGCGCCTTCGATCGAGCGGTTCTGAATCGCGTTCCACAGCGGACGAAGCGTGCCGAGTGTCACGAGTTGCTTGATATCATCGTCAGAGACGGCTGTGCGAACGATTACGATCTTCTCGTCATCGAGGATCTCCCGAAAGTCGATCGTACTCTCACGACAGCCTGCGATGCGGCGGGTGACGGGACTCTCGACCCACGGTTTTAGGCGGGTAATCACCGGTCGCACGGCGTCATCATCCATTTCGGCGATTTCAGAGACGAACTCACCCACCCACGGATCGTCGATTTCCTCGGCGAAGTCCTCACGCCGTTGGGCGTTCAGGAGGACGAAGTACATATCGAGCACACAGTACTGTTCGTCTCGGTCCTCGATCTCATGATTCGCCTGCATCATCGCCCGTGCCATCGATTCCACGATGGCGTTCATCCGCGGCCCCCAGTAATCGTCACCCGAGAGAACGGCCTTGAGAACCTGAATACGATCGGTGACGTGCTGTTCAAGCTCCATCTCGCTCTCACAGTCCGGCACTTCCAGGAAGTTGATCCCGATACTTCGATCGTGGTCGTCGTCACCTGGCTCAATCCAGATCACGTCGTCATGCCGATACTCGGGGAGTTTCTGGAGGAGTTCTTTGCTGTCCTCGGCCTTGGGGTCGAAGTAGATGAACCCGTAGCCTGCCCACGCTAATTGAACCATCCAATTCAGCATTTCGGTCGTTTTCCCCGCGCCAGTGGTTCCGACAACCCAGAGATGCTGGAAGAGCTGGTTGAATTCGACGGGAGCCGGATCGAAGCCCTGCTGGGCGCTGTCGTTGTAGCCCAACCATAGTGGCATGTCTGGATGGTCTCGGGCCCGTTCGAGCAATTCGCGGATCTCTGGGCCTGCCACCGGTCCCTGCTCTTTGGTCTCGGTGATCGTTTCGGTCATGCCGTCCGCCGCGTACTCTGCACCCGTTTGCGTGAACCCGTACGGTTCGTTCGTGATTGTCGTCGGAACGGAAGCGTCTTCCTCGGCATCATTCTCCGATGATTCGTCCGTCGAATCGTCTTCTCCACTCCCGAAGAGTCGATTAAGCATCTTTCTCCCCCGTGATGTACCCGCTGTGCTCTTTGGACCCGACCGGCACCTCTTCACCACGTTTGGTCTGGCGGCGATCGAGCTGGGCGATCGAGATATCCGCTGGTGGTAGATGCACAATCGGGGCGATCTCTAGCGACGTGAGCAGCATCTTCTCACCCGACCACTCCCGTCGGGCCATCGTTTCGGCGAGCGCGTTCGGCGAACTACTCGGCTCGACGATGAACGCCTGCTCGGTCTTTGAGTTGTAATAGCTCGCGAAAGAGGCACCGACCGCCTCGGCGTGGTGCTTGACTGCTTCCTCATCGTCACCGACCGAGAGGTGGCGAATCATCACATCAAACGCCTTCTCCTTTGCACGCCGATCGAGGACGTTCCCGATCTCCGTTGCATCGGCTGTTTCTTTCTCGCGCTTGGTTTCGGCGAGGTCGTGAATCGTGTAGACACCGTTCAAATGATAGTATAGTTCGGTGAGATTCGTCGTCAGAAGCCGTCCAGTCTGCCAGTTCCGCGTTGTCGGGCGAAACATGACTTGGATGACGCTCCGAATCGTCTCTCGACCAGTTGCACCACCGGCTTTCACTGCATCATCCACGATATCGCCGAGGACGGTTTCGTATGGGTCGTCTTCGCGGAACCCTTCGAGGTCACGACGACGAATCGGCCACCATCGGTGCTTCCGGAGCGTCCACTCACCACCGGCGACGTAATCCCCCTCATCGATGTGTATGAGGTCGGCCTCTTCCCGCCGAACGTCCGAATCAGGATACTTGTGCCGGAGTCGAGTGAGGAACCAGTGGAAATCGTCGCTACACGGGAGGTACCGGAAGCTGATCTGTTCACCGTCGTAGACGATCTCTGCTGCACGGGGCACGCTTCGTTTGCCACTCAGGTCTGAGTGAGACGGATGAACTGATTCGAACCACTCGATCGCGGTGTCTATCCCGCCATCGTCTTTGAATGGCCGAACGCGAATGAGTTCATCACTCGCGTGGCTGTTGGACGCTGCACCGAGTTGTGCAGCACTGTACTCGGCTGACCGACCCAGGCGACTCATCGACCTGCCCCCGGAATGAGTTTCGAGGCGCCGATCAACACACCGAAGATCGCGAGATACGACGCAACGATGTCACCGAGCAGCGCGTTGAGTTCCGGTGCCGAGTAGCCCAGGAACCCCGGCACGAGGCTGTTCGTGAAGAAGACCGCGAACAGCCGCTCAGCGAGGAACGTTGAGAACTGCTGGATAGGTGGAACACTTGCGAGTGTGTGAAACGCGGCCACTACCATCTCGACAGCATGGAACAGGAGGTTCATTCCTGCTCACCTCCGTCAGCCGCTATTACCGAACGCTTCGCCGTCGTCTCGTTCTCCGACTCATCACTGGATTGCTGCCCATCATCGAAGCGGTCGCCAAGCTGGCGTTCTAAGTACTCATGCCAGTTGCCGTGGTCACTCGGTTCATAATCGACAATCGAGAACTCGACTGGGTTCACATCCATGCTCATCTCAACCCGCTGTGGATAGCACTCCCGTGTTCCATCCTCGTCCACGGCGAGCAGCATTTCCGAATAGCCACGGTCCTTATCCCCGGGGAGGGCACTATTGACAAAGGTTGCTTCCTCGGCGTTGAGCCCAATTTCACTCCCGAACTCGGGCGTCATATCGTCCAAGTGGTGGAAGCACATCATCGAGGAATTGTTGAAGATGACTTCCGCTTGTGATTTGAGCGCACTCGTCCCCTCGTCGTCTTTCGCGTAGAACTCGCTGATCGACTGCGTACTAAAGAGCAGCGAGAGGTTGTAGTGCCGAGAGTGACGGACAACCTGCTCCAAGAACGTGAGGTTATCCGCGTGCTTGGTGAGATACTGCGCTTCGTCAATCAGAATCATCGTCGGGTCGTCGCTCTCTTTGGCCATCTCATAGACCGACGTGAGAAGCAATCCGAGCATCAGCCCCGTCTCACCTTTCCCCTCCTTGAGTTGGAGATCCAGGTAGAAACTTCCACCATCGGCATTCAAATCGAAGCCAGTTTCCTTCGTGAAATGCCGATAGCGTGTGCGGAACGCTTCAATGTCCTCGGAGAGCACCCGTTCGGCTGCTTCGCGGGTTCGCAGCGGGACGTCCGTCTCACTCAAATCAGCGTCGAGGAGGTCGCCCATCTGGTGAATCTCGGGGTTATCGCCGACTCCAGCAATATGCGCAATCTCCTGAATCACGTCCCGAAGCGTCGGTGATTCGTTGCCGTGCGTGCCCGGGTCCTTCGTGATCCCCTTCTCGTTGTAAGCACGACGTCCGGCTTTCTCCCAGACGTTCTTTTTCTCGGCTTCGAGTTCTCGGCCTTCGAGGTCGTAGAACGTCTCGACGAAACTTATGAAGCGCTCCATCGCTTCGCTGAACGGCGTCGTCCGACCAACAACGGATAGTTTCTCCTCGGGTGTCTCTTTGATCTCCAACGGATTGAGGCCCGTCTCTCCGCCTACGACGATCTGCTCAGCATCGAAGAGCTTCGACGGGCCAGCGAGCCCCTCGAGAGGGTCGATGAGGACGACGTTCATCTCGGGGTTGCGTTCTTTGAGTTGGGTGAGGATCTTCTTCGACGTAGTGGACTTGCCGCTCCCGATTTTGCCGAAGACCATCATATTGTAGCCCATACCCCGAAGGTACGGATCGACAATCGTCGGCTCATCACGGTCGTGGTGAATACCGACCTCGATTCCTGATGGCTCGTAGATGTTGTTCGACGTGTAGGGCATCTGTTTTGCCAACGCCCGCCCAAGCATCGGTGTGGCTTTGTTCATCGAATCGTAGACAAGTGGGGCGGCCGAGTGAGCCATCTCTTCCTGCTGAAAGTGGGCAGGGACGACTTCGCACCGAGCGGGTTGCTCTTTGAAGCGCTGTTTCATCGTCTTCGCCGCATCGAGCAGCTGCTCTTCAGAGCTGGCACGAAGGCTCACGTAGGTACTCGTCATGAACAGCCCCGATCCTGATTCGGTCAGAGAATCCTCGATGTCAGAAGCTGCTTGCCACTTCCGATAAGCCGATTCGGCTCCCCAATGGCCTTCCTGCTCTTTCTTCTCGTAGTCGCTTTTGTGTTTGATCTTGTTCTTCTGGGATTGTTGCCGGGCATCAGATTTTGAGACGCCGAGCGCGTGCGTGGAGAGCGTAATATGCACACCGGGCGTGTTCAACACGTCTCTGAACATGCCGATATCAGGGTTCTCCGGCCAATTCTCGACCCACATCCCGAGGACGTAGGTCTCTTCGTCCAGGACGAGATAGCGCTGATCATCATACCGAACTGATTCAGGAGCCAGAAATGACCGATAGTTCTCAGCGAGTGGATCGGTGTCCTTCGTTTGTACGTCGACCTCGTAATCTGCGCCTACATCGGCGTTCGCACCTACAACCGGCGAATCATGGATTAGTGCCCGAATCGTCTCATCGGAAATTGTCGCGGCGTTATCTGCTCGGTAGTAGGAGCGAAGCAACCGCGTGAACTCCACAAGTGAGATGGGCGTCCCGGTGATCCCATCAACGCTCCCGAGTGCTTGAACGACGCTTTCGACGCGCTTGTTCAGGCGAGCAGTCAGGTCAATGCGAAGCTGCTCGAGGTCGTCGCCGTAGTTGTTCATTCGACGGGCCTTGATCTGATCGCCGATGAACGGGAGGTTTGTTGCGCTTCCAAAGAGTCCAGCCGCGTCGTCCCATGATTCGGAGAGTTCGACCGGCATGACCTTCACGAGGACGTAATGCTCGCGAACAAGCACACTCTCGTGGTCATCGTCGATGATCTCCACTCGTTCATCGAGCAGGCGACGTTGCAGGCGGTCCATCCCGGACAGATCCTTTTCGTCGGGGCGTTCAGCGGCCATTTCGTGATAATCCTCGCGATAGCTCTGCTTATCGAGCGAGCGAAGCGTACTGTATTGTTCAATCTCGAAATCGACGGTCGTTGAGAGGGCTTCATCCAGCTGCTTGATGCGATCCTCCCATTGATCCGCTGTTTTCGTACTCATATTCGCTGGGTCGACACGGATCGCGGCAACGACCGATCGGTCTGTCAATTCCACGGCGTTGTGTGCCGGGAGTGGGCGATTCACGGGAACCCACTCTTGGGTGGATTGGCCGCTGGTACTCGTCACGAATCGACGGACGAGGGGGACTGTTTGGAAAAGCTTCTGTGCGGTCGGATGCTTGTTTGGGGGTTGGGCGTTCTGACTCATTGGTTTGAATGTCGGGGTGTTGATTTGCGGGCGATACTGTGGGTTAGCGGCGTTTCTGACGGGAATGGAGCTTCACCGACTGCCGGGTGAGCCATTTCGTTCGTTGAGCGACGAACTCACCTGCTGTGAGGTACGCCGGTTCAACAGCGAGCACAACTCCTGCACCTGCCAACGCGGCGAGCGTCAGGAGGATGCCCGCGATTTGGAGTCGCTTCGGGAGGAATGGCGTGAGGACCAAGATCCCGAGTGCCGGGTAGATGGCACGAACGAGTTCGTTCATGTCCCACCGACCGAAGACGTCCCGTCCGCTAGCCATTTGATCGAGGACTTCTGCTCCGGGTGAATTTGACATGTGTGATCTGGGTGTAGTGGATCACCGCAGCACAGTGCCGCTCGAGAACGACACTGCTTGACTGTGAGTGGGAGGACAGAACCCGCCCTCCGTGGTTGCAAGTCGATACTGGCTGTCAGTCATCGGTATAGCCTTTCCGTCCGGACAACCGCCATCCGCCTTCGTTTCGGCGCTTTCGCATGCTTTCGTTTGGACGCGAGGGCGCCATTTCAGGCTGCGATCCCTGCCGTGTGATGGGTGATTTCTTAGGTTCAGGCGAAGACGAGGAATCGTCTGTGCCGCCATCTGACCGAATGGCTCGCAGATTTTGGCGTCGGCTGTGAAGCCAATTGGTGGCAGATTCTTTGCGCTCTTTGGCACGCTCATAGGATTTCTCCATACCATCCTTCGTAGGACGACTGTTCCCGGCCGCTTTGCTCATCTTTCCCGCATAGCGTCGTGTTGCGATCGACGTCCAGCCGAGAATCGCGATCGACAGGACAGCGCCACCGAGAAAGCCCATTCCGACGAGCATGTCGCCGAGGACTCCAAATCCGAAATCGAAGTCGATAATCAACCCAAGGCGGAGAAGGAAGGCCGCCGGGAAGACCAGGATGAGAAGCGTGAGGTAGTGCCACGCTAATCGAGCGAAGAACCCACGTATCCACTCAGCAGGTGCCGTGAGCGCCATGATCACCAGAATGGGCATGCACACCTGATAGAGGATGAGTAGTGCGTGGCGCGTACCGAACATAATCGCCAAGGCAAATATCTCGGAGAGGCTTGCTCCCTGGGTCAAGATGATGGTGAGTATTCCCCCAGAGGCGAGCTTGGCCAATCCATTCAGCGTCGTGGCCATCTCTGCCCCGCTCGGAGCAAGCGTGGTTGCAAAGGCGTTGTTCAGCCGGGCGATTGCTGTCCCGATCTGCCACCAGAGGCCGATGAACATTCCGCCAGCCGTCGTCTTCATCAGTAAATCACCTCCATCAAGATCCCGTCCCATACCGGGTGCGGTGACCTTGATCGCGGAAAACCAGTGATTCAACACCAGCAGGACCATCGAGGTCGAGCCGACGAATGGAACGTAGAGCTGCCAGAAGATATCGTTCCAATTGGGATTCTGATTCTCGACTGGGTAGCCAAGGATACCGAGATAGCCATCATTTGTCGGGAATGGTGTCCCGACAATGAATCCGGTAAAGGCGTTGATGAACTCCTCGATTGCTGTGGTAATTTGCTCAACAAGCCACGTCCCAGCGAGGAAATTAATCGCGATCTTCGCGGTCTCCTTCGGACCTGGAATATCAGGCATGAACCCACCGAAGCCACCACTTCCGGACGAACCACCGCTAGGGGCGTGCGAGCCGTTGGCTGGCGTCGTTGTCGTCGAATTATTGTTCTCAGATCCGTTGGGCGAGGTAGCTTGATACATCGAGTGTGACGAGTGGGAAGTGGCGGCGATCGCTGGCGAAATCAGCAGTGGCACCAGAAGGGCCGCGGTAAGACTGACAACCAACACTCGTCGGGTGTTGGCGTGCATGCATTCCTCCTTAGACACCGGGCAGGCAGCTGGTATCGACCGGGAAAGCCATCCAACCCATCATAATGCCAAGTAGCGAGAGACCGACGAGAGCGCTGATGAAGCCCTTGTGTCCTCTCATCTGCATCTGCTTGAACGTGCCTTGCTTGCCACTCGACATCGTGAGTGCCTGTCCACCACCGCCAATGAGCTGGCTCAGCGCGTACGCGCCAACGAGGAATGTGCCGCCAGCGGTGAGAAAGAACGGGAGTGCTTGACCAATGAACTTGGATTGATTACAGACGTTCACGCCTCCACCCGATTGGGCGGCGGCACGACCAATAACGAGGCCTGACGTAAGCGCGACACTGTATGCCTTCGGAATCGCTTTTGCAACCGTCTCATCTGTAACTCCGACTGCTCGACCAGCACGCACGGCCATTGTGTCTACCAACTCTATACCAGCGTCAACCGTCCCTGCAATTGTCTGTGAAATAGAGTCACTAGACGCTGTTTCTGACCCGTTTCTGTCGCTCTGTTCGTGGTTTCTTGAGGGAACCATATTCCATCCTACTCAACTAGAAAGAGAAATAAATAGTTTACGGACAGTAGTGTCTTTTCGTACTTGACTGTCCGTAAACTACAAAGGGGCAATGACAGACAACACTTACGTATGATACGCTACGAATTGCAGCCGATGGTTCGACTAAAGGATGTTGACAAGCAAATACTCGACCTGTTTCACGAAGGCGATCGAACGCAATCCTATCTGGTCGACGAAACCGGCTACACCCGGCAATACATCCATCAGCGATTAGAAGTGCTGGAAGCAGCGGGTTACATCGAAAACATCCACGCCAAATCCGCACTGTACCACCTCCTTACTGACCCGCGCGAAAACACCGAGGACAATCAAGAGACAAACTCATGACCACCCTCAAATCGACACTCATCGATGCGGTCAAGCACAGTCGAAAAGTGCGCTTCTGGGGAGCAATTCTCCTGGCACTCCTCGTTTGCTATGCCTTTGGTATCAAGGGGATTGGATCATTCATCATCGTCCTTGGTACCGCCGCCATCGCAAACTGGAGGGCGTAACAATGGGCACCCTCGGGAGAGGAGCATCTGCAATTCTATTCGCGTTTGGAGCCCCGTTCATCGCGTTCGGACTCTCTTTCATCGGATTCTGGTACTATCTCTCGATGTACCTTCCCGAAGACTGGGCAAAACCAGCGGCGTTTCTTATTTCGCTTATTTGTGTCTGGGGTGTCCTCCGCGATATCAGAAAAATCTGATCTCGAGGATCAAACCGGCTTCCCATCTACAGTGATATTCTCCATTACGTCACCCGACCCGCGAAAGAGCATATTCTTCGTCGCCTGCCAGCCGGGCGTCTGAACCTGTAGATTCCGAACCGTGACATTGTTTGCTGCATCATCGATAACGAGTGCTTTCGTCGGCGACTCGTGGATTGTTATCGAGACGTTCTCGATCAACGCTTTCTGCACCGCATGAAGGACAGTAAGGCTCCATCCAGTCGGCTTCTTCTGGATGATCTGGGTATTCTTGACCGTACAGGAACCATCATCGAGCCGGATGGGACGCTGCTCGTAGTAGAACTTGTTCCCGAACGACTGGTCGATGATGACCTTACACCCGATGATTTTCGAGTTTGTCCCACCAATTCGGATGTTCGATGCCTGTGAATTGCCTGCAATGCAGTTTATCACTTCGACAGTGCCGTCTCCTGTACTCGGATGACCACCGATTACGTAGATCCCGTTGTCAGGCCACCCGCCACAGATAACCCGTTCTAAGCGGAGCTTCCCTTGCGTGCGTGGATGCATCGTAATCCCCGACGTCGCCCACGAACGACCAGCATATGGCCCACCGTCGTAGGTATCGCGCGTGTTGATCGTCTTCTGGTACGTGAGTCCACCGTGTCGGATGTCGATATTTCGGGCTCGAATGAACGCATTCTCAGTCGCTGGGTTGAGTCGGAATGGTCCCTGACACCCTAGCGAGTGCATGCCAATTTGCCGAATGTTCTGAATCACCGATTTCCCGGCGGTATGATGGTTCAGAATCTGCATCCCTTCGTTCTTCCCGCGCCAATCAACTGAGAATCCACCAAACACAAAGCGTCCCTTGTGCGGTGTATCAGGCACTCCGATTTTGAAATGCTGAGCAGGGCCGTGATACTCCCCCTCGGTGACATCGAACCCCTCGATCGCGTCTACACGTCCGTGCGTAAGGACGGCATTTTGTCCGATAATCCCGAGATTACGGAGTCCAACGTGGCGATGGCTCGTATTAAGCTTGTACCGACCGGGTGGGAAGTAGACGAGTGTATCGTTGTCGATTACACGGTCGAGAACGTCATCGATCGCTTGCCTTCCGGTGTTGTCTGCGCCTTTCTTCGCGATGTTGACTCGGTGCTTGAACTGATTGGCGTACTTTGTCGGATCGAGTCCCGACGGCGTGCCATTTGTTGAATTCGTGCTATTGGTGCTGTTCGATCCAGTATCTACCGCACCAATTCCACTGCCGTACACACACCCGGACAGCGACGCAAGGCTGAGGCTAGCGGTTGTTGCGAGAAACGCCCGTCGACTGTGCGATTTGTGGCCATCTTTGTCAGCGGTTGGTGGTGTCATGGAGGAGATCACTCGCGTTTCAGTGCAGACGTTGTCTCTAGATTACGTTATTACATCTATCTAGATAAGATTTGTGCACCTTAATCAAAATATACAATTTGGATTTGGATAAGGTATAGTACGAGGCGTTAGCAGGCTATACCAACAAAAAGAAACCGATCAGGACGGGGAGGGACAGGAGCATACAACAAACTAAAGAGATACCGCTCACAGCGACAGAATCAGACTCTCACGTCAATTTGTAAACTGCAAAGTAATCACGAGATTTTCAGTGGTGCGGTCACCCGAGCAATTCCCGCATCCACCCGCGCGAGTACAGATTGTGCCGGTAAATCAGCCGTGGTGGGATAATAGCGAACCATCCCTTCGTCCGCTGATGGATAGAACTTCGTTCCCGGTGGTTCCGACAACCAGTGCAGCACCTGATACAGATCCCCGCCCGCCATTCCCGTGTGGAACAACAGCACGAGGGCACCGATCGCCATCAGTACCCAGGAGCCCGAGAGTGCGAGACCAACAGCGAGGGGCGTAATGACAAGAAATGGGGCTGCTGTAATCAAAATCAGCGCACGGCGAGAGAGAACCGTATTCTCATAGATGGTTGCTGGACCGACGAGAGTGAGTGAGAACGAGACATCTGCTCCATACACAGCAGCGACAAGCCCATGCAACCCTTCATGGATGACGATCATGCCAAGCACAATTCCGCCAGTGAGTACAAGATACCCGAGTGGCGAGAGGGTGGGGACGGCGGGGTACGACCCCCGGACGAGAGGGATGGCAAAGATGGCAAACCAGCCGAGTGCAACCAGCGGGAAACAGCTCACGGATGCTCGCCCAGAGAACTCGAAGTTTGAGCCCTCGACAAGCGAGTGTGGCTCATAGCCATTCGTACTGAGTATCGGCGCAGGGTCCGGGGGAGTAGGAGACTCGCCCCATGTCTCTAGATCTGTGAGGGGAGTGGTTCGCCATGCGGCAACTGCCTGGGTCAGCGAATCGAGAATCAGCGTGAGGCTGCTGATGAGAAACACAAAGAACGTGATACCGACCGTCCATTGCTCGAAGTTAGTAATCGTTGCTGGGGTCGGATTATCAATGACGAACACGGCAAACCATAGAGCCAAGAGGACGACGCCCAACCGAAGACGGTGGTAGCGGTTCCACGTTTGTATGACCCCGTGCCAGGCGATTTGGGGTGCTTTCTTCCAGTACATCACAATACGAATACTGAGTAGATGCGTATAAATCCGTTTGGGGAACTGAGGGGGTGTTAGTCGCTACAAGCGAAATGGATGACAGCAACCTACTCTCCCTCGCTTGTATGAGCGAGGGAGAGTAGGTTGGAACTCGCTGATGGCGTAGAGGGAACGCATTCACGGTGGTCAGTCTTGCTCATGAGACCACGCATTACTTCCCTGTGGAACTGACCACCGTGAGTACGGACCGACACTGTGGCGTGCGTGCCACAGCTACCCATTAATTTTCCCTCGGATATATCTTATCATTAAACAGGTGCTTGGAGGATAAGAGAATGGGACATTACCCGAATCATGAACGAGAGGTACCCGGCACAAGTTCCCACACGCGGTCAGTCGCGACATACTCGTCGTCCTGCTCTTCGATGTATCCTTCAGCAAGGGCCTCGGCTATTGAGTCATCAATATCGCCGTCAAAGCGACCATGCTGGGATACAATCACACCGATGTGGTCGCGATCGATTGTCGCACGGTTCTGCCCGCCCGTGTTATGCTCGATTATCCGAGCAACGATTGCGGCATTCTCGCTCATATCGAGTGGTAGTGTCCGAACGTCGTTAAATCGGTGGGCGATATTAATTAGTATAATATACTAACCTGCAAACGGTTGATTGCAGGCGCATACTCCTGATCGACACAATCACTCCGCCGATTGGAGAGCATAGGATTATGACTCGTGCTTTGCATCCCTTGTTCCACGAACGGTTGCCTCGACCGCCTCGACACCGGCTTCATGGAGCACATCGCCGACAACGACCGTGTCGGCGACACTCGCCATCTCGTAGGCCGAGTCGTAGTCGTGAATCCCGCCCCCATAGAAGAGCTGCGCTGATGAGAGTGCATTCCGTGTGGCAGCGACAACTGCTGGATCACCGAGGGTGCCCGAATACTCGAGGTAGACGATTTCTTGGCCGAGGACCTGTTCTGCGAGTTCAGCATAGGCAACGACGTCATCGATATCAAGGTCACAGTCCGCTTGTGTGAGCGTCGCAACTGATGACGTTGGATTCAGGACAATATAGGCTTCTGGGTGGACGTAGTCCCACTCGAGATTCGAAGAGCGAACCAATTCATGATGCGCTCCTGTGATCCACATGGTGTCACTGGCGTTCAGAACGATCGGAAGCAGATAGCCAGAGAGTGCCTCGGTATGAGACGACGACGGGCGATAGGTCGGTTCGACAAATATGGGAATCGTAGCGGAAGCAAGTGCATCAAGAATTGGTTGAACACGTGCTTCCGTGACGTTCGTGGTGCCACCGATGATAATTGCATCCGTTCCTGTGTCAGCAATGCCAGCGTAGGTATCCCCATTGTGGAGTGGTTTGTCTGGATCGACCTTCGTGACGTGATCCCACTGCGCCCATACACCCGCCATAGCTCACTGTAATGCGATGACACGCAAACCACTTTCTCTCCGCAAAAATTGATCTACGTTTGTGCACCATTCTAGCCCTATAGATATCCGTGCCGTACTCTCCGTTGTCGAAATGGAAGTCGTTTGTATCAGTTCGTTCGGGTTCCTCTTGCTAGAAGTATTAGTCCCTATGAATATCAACTGGGTTCCACAAAGCACTGTGAGGCAACTCCGACTCACCTAGAAGGTTTTCTCGGAGGAATCAAAGCAACCAATGCGCTTCTCTTCCCGAAATAGCGAGTGTTGACCACAAACACTCCCACTCGCTAGCACCAATTTACTATCGTAGTAATAGTAGATTTTAAGTAGCGCAGATTAGTCACTCCAGTATGACTACTTCAGATTCTGACCACGACGACTCTGCTGACACAGACGAGAATGAATCCGGTCTTGACTTTGCGTCCTATAATCTCCCGACCGATCTCACTGCCTTTCAGGCACACCTCTTGTGCGTCATCTACCGGTTAGGGCCAGCTGAGGGTGTCGATCTGCAGGAAGCCTTGGAAGACATTTATCCGGAGCCGATCAATCACGGTCGATTATATCCGGGGCTTGATCGACTTGTTGAGAAAGGGCTGATCTCGAAGCAGACGAAAGCAAGCGATAAGCGACGGAATGCGTATGCAACCGTTGGGCGGGGTGACTGGGCGGTCGAAGAATATCACCGATTCATGCACGATATTGTGACGCCGGAGTAGCCATCAAAAATAGAACTTGATTCGGGTCTGATTTTCTCACGGGAATGCTCCTGCAAGCGGAGAGAGTGTGAAAATGACTGTCGCCATCGCGAGTACGCCAAGTAACAAGTAGATAGTGTTTGCGAGTCGAGATCCATCAATCCCACTGCCTCATGTTGCACTAAGCGGGAGTGGACATCCCATCACGTGCAGTCGCGTTGCAAACGACAGTGCGTCAAATGGGCGACCCACGAGACCAACCCATACTGTGAGTAACTGAGTGAATCTCCCCCCTCCCTTTATTTGTCTTGGACCCCGAGCATCAAGTACGGAATTGATAACTCTACGTTTGTACCCCGATAATGGAGGGGTCGCTTGAACCGGGTTCACCGGCACTGATGGGTTTTCCTCGTTTTCTTCGCGTGAGGTATCACGCGGAACGCTCACAGAGTTCAACCGTTCCGCAATACCGACCGATCACCCATGCCACGCTCCAATTCAGCGTCACTTGACGTTATGCTCAACGCGCTCAGCAACGTCCATCGCCGCCGGATCCTGCTCGCGGTCGCAGACCACAATCCCCGTGATGAAGATGAGTTTACCCCAGATGAGATTCCAACAGATACGATAGCCGATGAGGACCTCGACTCGCTAAAAACGCAGTTGCATCACACGCATTTGCCCAAGTTAGCGGATGCAGGCTATATCGAGTGGGACCCAATGACTGAAACGGTTCGTCGCGGGCCAAATTTCGATGACGTTGCGCCACTCCTCAAACTGATGTCTGATCATGCAGACGAGTTACCTGACGACTGGCCGTAGCCCTCGAACGCCTCGGAATGAGGACAGAGAGACCGTTTTCCATTTTTCATCGCACCTACAAGCGGTGAAGTGGGGGCGATAGTACGAATCGAGCCGAGTGTAACGGTCACGCTTGGAGTGTTCTGCTCTCCAAACTAGCCCTCTTTCTGTTCGTCACCAAAACCGTCACTAAAATGGAAATGGTTGAATGGCTGGACATACCGTGAGCGCAAGATCTCGGAACTCTCGACCGTGATCCCTGACTCGTGCAGCGTGTCCGTGATACGTGTGATATCGTTCGTACTTGTGCCAACGACTTCCACATAGATATTCCGTCTCCCGACAAGCATCTCACGGACATCGACGACACCCTGTATTTCGAGCAGATGCTCGACGTATTCGGTGCGTTCGGTTGCTGGCGCGGTACAGACGAACAGCACACGGAGTGGAAGATTCGCTGCTTCATAGTCGATTTCGGGATGGTAGCCCTTGATGATGCCATCCTCTTCGAGCGCTTCGATGCGGTTGCGCACCGTACTCGCAGAGGTACCGACCGTTTCGGCGATCTCTTGGGTGGTTGTATTGCGTGCATCCCTTTGGAGGTGATAGAGGATGCCACGATCCACGTTGTCAAGTGGTCGGCTCATAGTTGAGAATAGATAGCTGAGCATAAAGAGTGTTGTGAGGATCTGAGAGACTTCAAAACAGCGTCTATGGTCATCGGTTCACTCAGTTCCTCAAACGACGAGCAATGTGCAAAGTCAATGGTGTTTAAGCCTCTACAAAGCGATTCTGGGACGAAATCATGCTCCTCGATGACAAATTTTCCGTACTTGCAAGCAGTGAGAGACGGCAGCTTCTCCACGCACTTACGGAGGACTCCGCGCCCGACACGGTCGCCGTTTCGCCAACCACTGTGGCGACGAACGGCGGCGACCGCGAGCACGCAATTACACTGCACCATGTCCATCTGCCGCGACTAGAAGATCACGGCCTTATCACGTGGGATCAGAAGACAGACACAGTGACAAAAGGGCCACAATTCGCCGAGATCGAACCCCTACTCACAGACCTCACAGAGAAGTACAGTACGCAATTCAATACCGAGCCCCCTGACTAGTTCACGTGAGAAACTGCCACGTGGGTGGCAGTTTGGTACGGAGTAGCGAATGGTTGGGACCCAGCCGACCTCCGTACCACTTCGTTCTTTGCGCTCGTCCTGTATAATCCTACTGTGAGTATTCGAGTTACTGATTTCTTTCGGTATATAAAGTATAGAAAGATATGTTTCTAACGACTGCTTTCGTCGAACATGCTCTCTCCAGGAAGTTCGTCTTGCTGTGAAATCCGCAATTCAACATGGCGTGTATTGCGAATTCATGAGAGAGTTAGTGTGATTATCTGAGTGAATACTTAGATTGTTGGTAAATGAGCAATATGGCAGTTTAGGAATGAGTGCCTTTGATACGTCTCGACAATCATTCTCACTGTATGGGAGACAGTGCTGTCGGACAAGCGCGGTGGCTTCGACACGGACTGTCTTGTGAGCGACGCCAAAACAGTATGAACAACCCCGGAATGTCTGGGGTAAATGGTTGGGACCCATGAACGAGCTATCTAATCAACAGCAATCGATCGAACTGCTCCAACAACTTGGATTGAAAGAATACGAAGCACGCTGCTTTGTGGCCTTAGCACGCCTCCCAAAGGGGACAGCAAAAGGGATTAGCGAAACCTCCGAAGTCCCCCGAACACGCGTCTATGATGCGATTCGGGTGTTAGAGACAAAGGGACTCGTCGAGATCCAGCACTCGAATCCGCAGCAATTTCGCGCCGTGCCGATCGAGGAAGCCGCCGAGACACTGCGCCAAGAGTATGAATCGCGGACGGACACGCTTGTCGAGGCGCTTGCTGCGATCGAGCCTGCAGAATCGAACGGTGGTGATGAGGAAATTACCCACGAAGTCTGGGCGCTCTCGGGCACGAGCGCCGTTGCGAATCGGACCCAGCAACTCATCGATGCCGCCGGACAGGAAATCGTCTTCATCATCGGACGGGACGAGGTCGTCACCGAGGAGCTGCTCGAACAACTCCACGAGGCGCTAGAGACGGGACTTGATGTGCTGATTGGCACGCAGACCGAGGAGCTTCGTGAGCGGATTGCAGAGGCAGTGCCTAACGCGGAAGTGTTCGTCTCCGGGTTGGAATGGTTGAACAGTTCGCCGCTGGATGCCAATGATGACACGACGATCAGTCGATTGGTGTTGATCGACAAGAACACGATTCTGGTGAGTTCGATCCACGAGACGGACACTGGGGAGGTCGAGACTGAGAAGGCCGTATTCGGACGAGGCTTCGATAATGGGATTGTGGTGATTGCTCGGCGACTGATGGCGACGGGATTACCGCGGAGGCAAGATCCGGACATGCCTGATGACGAATGATGGGTAGTGCGTTATCGTGGCGCTGTTTTAACAGGCGCGAACTCTCCGCGTGATCGGTGGTTTTGAAAGCGTGTGGTTTCGATTCGAGATGTGTTTTTAGACGGGAGCAACGTGAACGGTCCCGGTGCTGTGGACTGTGACGGAATAGCCAGCGTACGCGAACGAGATTGACGTGGTCGTATCGATGTTTGTTCTCGTTCGTGCAAGAATTGCGTCAAAGGCATCAGGGTCGATGGAATCGTAGAGCGGACCGAGTTCCTGGTGCTCACAGTTCGCTGCCTGGGCAGTTGTTTCGACGACAGCGGTGCTTGGTTCTGTCGACGACCAGTCGTACTGAAGTTGAATCCCTTTGGGTGGGTCGCCGTCATCAGAGTTCGGCGAATCCTCATTACTCATGAATTGCCTGTACTACGAAGGCAGTTGGCAAAAATGTTGTGTGAGTAATTGAGATACAACGCGATAGAGCAGTTGAGGCAGCAAAATTTAGCCATTCAGTGTCTAACATCGGCCGTACTCTATGTTAGAATAGTATACTAACTCCAGCAGTATCACTGAAGCCAGGGCACCGATGAGAATTCAAGCACAAAGCAGCAGTCCGCGAAAATCTTCCTCACATCTACTCCTTATCGCGAGAATTACGTAAACGAGAGTCAATCGGTTACCGTTGGTCTTCTCGACACGGAGTGAATCGTCGCACTCGCTACAGCTGTACTGCTCCGGGTTGCGGACGGATTTTGAGCATCAATACCGGGCACTCCAACTCTGCTAGCACCACGTGTCTGCTGCGATCTCCTCTTCTCCTAAGAGCGGTCGACGACTACTGGCTACGTTATGACTGCCAACCGAATGATTCTAAACAAATTGACGACGGATTGCTTGTACGGAGGCCCACCAGTCATCAAGCCACACTGGTGGAGACCGTGAGAGACTTCCAGCGGTATCAAATTCCCGCTGCATGGCCCACCACCCACTCCCTGAGATAGTACTATCGCTTGTGTGTCTGCAGGCTTCCTGTGATTGCTCGTCCGTTAGTGGTTCGAGTCCTCGGTCTCCTTCGCTGGTGAAGGAGACTGGGTGGGATGGGAATTCTCTTCTCGTTCGCGCTGGAAGTGCTCCTATGGCTCACAAGGAACTCGTCCTCGACGAAGTGGACCGAGGCATATTGTACGCGCTGCAGCAAGACGCGCGCAACGTCACGATTCAGGAGATCGCCGCCGAGGTGGACGTCTCCGGGAGTACAGTCCGCAACCGGATCGAGGCCATGGAGTCCATGGGCGTGATCGAGGGGTACGCGCCAAAAATCAATTATGAACGGGCGGGCTTTTCGTTGAATATCATGTTTATTTGTTCGGCCGATCCCGACGATCGCGAAGCCGTCGCTCAAGACGTGCTGGAGGTTCCCGGTATCATCGACGTGGACGAGATGCTCACCAGCGAACGCAACCTCCACGTCAAGGCCGTCGCAACGAACACCCTCGATCTCGCGGACATCACTGCGCAATTGAACGAGTACGGACTCATCATCCACAGCTCAGAGATCATCTCGAACAACTACACCCAACCTTGGAGTCCCTTTGAATACGGCGCTGACGAAGAGTAATCGAAGAGCGATCGAACTGAACAGGAGACTGGACTGCAATATCGCGGTGTGGAATCCCCTATTGGTGCAGATATCGCAGCTAATTGGGTGCGATATCCGCAGAACCGCAAGCATTTTGCACACCGCTCCCATTGTGTGATGAAGTGAGAGACAGATGACCGAGGCAGAATCCAGCCAT
Source organism: Haladaptatus marinus (assembly GCF_051194195.1). Taxonomy (NCBI): domain Archaea; kingdom Methanobacteriati; phylum Methanobacteriota; class Halobacteria; order Halobacteriales; family Haladaptataceae; genus Haladaptatus; species Haladaptatus marinus. The sequence goes on along the minus strand of NZ_JBLZNK010000011.1, from coordinate 21,173 downwards.
GAGAGGGATGTGGACGACGTGATCAATGATTCGTTCGATGCTCTGGCAAATCCCGCTCGGCGGCGGCTCCTCGTCGAACTCCGTGAGCACGATTCCCGCTCCGAGTGGATGGCAGTGGAACAGGATCGCCGCCAGCCAGCGATGCATCATAAACACCTGCCGCGACTGGAAGATAAGGGGTTTATTCACTGGAACAAGGACGCTTACGAAGTGAAGACTGGACCACAGTTTGAGAATATTCGCCCGGTCCTCAAATTTTTTGACGAGCATTCAGACCGTTCGGGTGACTCGCAGTGGTTCGACGAGTGAGGAAATTCGCCCCACGAACTGCGCACGAATCAGGATGGGAATCCCATTGGGAGGCCACTACCGATTATACTGCCCACAGGAAGTAATTCACTCAATACGCGGTGTGTCTGCACACACGACGTCGGCCCTGTCTTGCGTTCCACCTTGTTTAGATATTTAGTGTATCAGGTATAAACGGACTTAATCATCATAGAACAGTCAGCATTTGGGCGTGAGTCTCTGGTGACTCTGTTGAAATCCTTGGCTGGTGATCGTTTGTCGAAGCTATGCTGAGCAGAGAGCGCGTATCGGATACCGACCACCGGCCAACTGGTGAGGGATCTGTTCGACTCACTCAGAGCGTGCATATATCGTCCTACTCTTCGGCTTGTCCAGCGGGTGTTGCCGTCACATCGATGTCGGTATTCCCTCCTCGATGCATGTGGTGCGCCTCAGTCGGTGGCGTCCCGGTTCGCTCGACGCGGACGACGAACCCCCGCAGGAACGCATCGTCCTGCATCGAGGGATTTTCCACGTAGCTGTACGAGTGAACTGCCCCGTCGGGAGTTTGTACGACGTCGACGATGTCGATGCCCGTCGAATCCCCCGACGTGATGATTTGAGGGCCGAGAAGGAACGAAGCCGAGAAGTCGGTCGCTTCGAAGAACGCCTTATCCTCAGCCGTTTGCCAGTCGGTGCGGAACTGATCGAGGCCAGCAGCATCTGTGACGAGCGCGAGTCCGGAGCTGAAGTCGCCCTTCAACAGGACTCCGTTGTCTACCCGACGGTGGACAGTGTACGAGAGACTCGTGGCGTTGTCCGGCAGGTTGGGATAGCTCGAGAACCGGCGACGTAGGAAACTGTAACCAGCAATCCCGGAGGCTCCGAGGATACCAATCGAACCGAGGAAGGTACGGCGATTCATAGTTCGTTATGTTTTGATAACAACATAAGCTTCGTGGTGAGTCAAATAACTCTTTGACCGTCCGAATAGTAGTGATTTATCGACGATTAGCAGTCGACATCCGCTAATAAAACATCCTGTTGGAGATTTTCTCCCGTGAGATCTGTACAACGAAATACACAGTGATCCACTCAAGGATGTTTGGGGAGTCTACTTCCGCTTGGGAGGTTAGGCGGCAGGAGATTACCTCTTTGCCGACTGCAGAGCGTACATTCCATAATACCCGCTCCTTAGCAAGGCCAGCTATGTGTCACTCGGAAGTGTCAAATGTTTCTTTGTGTCATCGGAATAATTATAACCGTTCTTCATGCTAGTACATCACAATGAATTACTCCCGACGTGTATTCCTCGCCACCACCTCAACGGTTCTCACGGCCTCGATAGCCGGGTGTACCAACGGTTTCGGTTTGCTCAGCCAAGACAGCAATCCCCAACGAAATTCAGAGTCTGCTGGAAACCCGCCGCCGGCTGCTCGGTTACGGATGAGAGCAGTCGATGACAGAGACATCGGTAGACGGCATGCCCTATCTCTACGGGAGAATTCAGAGAAAGGTCGACGCGTCATCAAACGAGCCGTGCAAAACGGATCAACGATGGTTGACGACCAGTCGCCGCCAATCTGGGACGACAGTAGACCGTGGGTGTGCGACGGCGGTGTGTATCGACTCTCGTATGAGGTACAAAACGAGCGCCCAGCGACTCGCTACTTCTGGGACCTCACTCCTGTGCAACAAGCTGACCAGGATAACATCGTGCAGTTTGATGAGCTTCCACGTCTCGATCGCGAGAAGTTTCGGTTAGTTGGCCTTGGAGACGATGCTGTGGATGAAGAGACACCACTTGATGTTGGAATGACATTCGTATACGCGAATGCTGATCGAAATCAATCAGCACTCGTACCGACTCCTGATCGATCGGTTATTGAATGGTCGTCTGGCTCACGCGCACGGTTCTCAATTACCGACTCGAACTCCAAAAACGCGACGCTCAAAACGTACCGGTATACGGCGCATCAACTGGCACCGACCGTCGAAGCGTATGGTCAGCAGCTCCGCACCCGATACACGTTCGAACTTTCGGGGCTCTCTGATGCTGAGCGCAATCTCGTAGAGAAATCTATCGGGAAATATGGATATAACATCGACCGCGGTGGATCGCCTTCTGATGCGTTCTGGTCCCTGATCAAAATCTTCCAGCAGCACGAGGCAGTCGCTGATGGGAAGGAAGGCGTAACTGGGGACTATCTCGCCACATACGATGGGCAAGTCTATTGGGTTGAATTAGTAAATGGGAAAGACTTTGGAAGCCAAAAAGCGACCACGACGACGAAGCAGTAGATTAGTGGGATTACAGTGTCCCCAATGAGACTACTGAATAGGACCTATTCGCACTACGAATCGCGAACAAATCCATTGAACTAACAGGATTGTTGCACTAAGCAGGTGTGGACACACCCGCTCTCAAGTGACGGGCCGTAGTTGAAAATTACTGGTGACGAAATATTAAAAGCCACCTGCGAACACGCTCTGACTGAGCATGCCGACTGCGACAAGCGCAATCAGTCCGAAAATACACAACCCGAGGCCATAGAAAAGGAGTTTTACATCACTCGTCAGTGGCTTCGAGTGAGTGTTATTCTCGTTTGGCGCAATAACTGTCCCTGTGAGACCGGGCGATTCGGCATTCGCACCGATTGGTCCCATTCGTACTTTGCCGGTGCCACCTAACACGAACAGGAGTAAGATAGCACCTCCAACGAGCGGTGCAAACAGAAGAATAGATGACTGGACGACAACGGCAATTCCGGCTGCAAGGGCCACTGTGGGTAGTGCATAACCGAGACTGTACCGTAGCGTGGATCGACGAATGAGAAGCCAATCAACCATGACAAATTGAATGTACTATACGATATAGTTGTATTCATTTGATACGCAGACTATAGGACAGATATGAACTCGGAGTAAACTCAATTGCATGCTTCAGCATAGTCCGATACGGTATGCAAACGATGGAGGTGTTCGACCACCTTCTCTAGTGTGCGATTTTTCGAGGATGGATTAGATAACAATACTTACTGAATCAGTAACTAGATTAATTATAGTGGAATGAAACGAACAGACTATGCGTCGTTATCGTGCCCTCCTAGTGATCCTCCTCGTCCTGAGCGCGGGCTGTGCTGATTTCCTCCCGTGGTCGCAATCGCACTCACCCCCGCAGCCCCAGGAGAATACGATTGAGTATCCACCAGGAGTGAACAGTGACTGGATTGTCGCATCAGACCAACTCCTGCGAGCCCATCGAACGGCTCTCAACCAGACGGCATACCAATTAGAAGCTCGACTTCGCTCAAACCACGGGGTGGCCACTCCAAGGTGGGCAAACTCGACACTGACTGTTCACCAGGGGAACCATCGAATGAAAATACAGGAAACAGGGGACACCACTGCGTTCAATGGTAGTAGCTCTCCATATGTGGGATATGTATGGAACGGAACCGCTGTTCGGCGCGAGAGCAACCCAATCGGCCCGAAATATAGCTATACGCAATTACGTAGCTCTGTCTCAGAAGCCAACCGGCGGGTCGTGACCGAGCAAATAGAAACGATTCTATCTAGTGGTGACTTCCTCGCAAATGGCACACAGAGCCAAAACGGCACAACGCTCTATCAGTACAATACGACAGGGAAGTCATCACAGTCAAGCATTCAGTCGATTAATGCGACGGTCCTTATCGATCAGAGTGGAATGATCCATGAGCTACATGGCGTACTCGAAACAAGGGGCGTTCGGACAGCGCAGGTGTCGTTCTCCTACTCGTTTTCTCGTGTGGCCCATCCACCATCTCGACCATCTTGGATAAATCGGATGCCACACCTTCGCGTGACGACGACTGATGCTGGGGCACTAAGAATCGATCAAACGGGCGGGAAAGCGATTCCAGCGGGCACCAATATTTCGTTTGTAGTAACTAACAACTCATCTCGCATTACCGGAAGCGCAACGCTTCCAAAGCAGCTGAGACCCGATGAGAGTGCCTATCTCACTGTTACAAACACGTCTAAAGTTGGGCAGGAGCTTCACGCCAACGGGACGTTCACGGTGAATCACCCCCCGCAGATGATCAATGAACCCATTCGTATTGCTCCCAGAAGTGGAGGAATTTTCGTACAAACAGAGAAATGGCATGTGAGTGTATCGGACACTACGCCGGTACAGACAGCGACTAGGTCAAACGAAAATTGAGATGGGAGACCATTGATCTCTTTTTAGAGGACCACGGTGTAGCAGGCTCATAGATACTGCTGAACTCAAACGCGTAATGAAATACTAGCGTTCAAATTGATTCCTCTACAATTCGGCCATATGTCGTATCAGTCGAATCCGACTGCAATCTCGGTCGATGAGTGTGAACGGATTCAGCGATTCGACAACGATGGCTTTTCACCCAACGAAATCGCCGATCGAGTAGAGCGGCCTCCAAGCGATGTATGGTACCATATTCGCGGCAAGTGCAGCCATGGGAGCAGTTCGTCTATTCAGTGTCCTCATTGTGAACGTGCCGTCGAATCACTCGGGAATCACATTCCCTGCTCCGAATGATAGTCTTCCCCCTGTACAGTGTCGGCGACGAAGCCGTCGCGTACGGTTAGTATTATATGCTAACGAAATTCTGGAGGTCGTTAGGCCCCGTAATTACTCATCGGAGTTCGAAGACCGATTTGAGCACTCCGTTGCGACGATGTAAGAAGCCGTGGCATAGAAGGTAAAATCATCGCGCGAGAAGATCTTTGTCCGTACGAACTGAGCACAGATCGATGTGGGGGTACCGGGGGTTGGTTACTTCCGCTTATGGATTTAAGCGGAAGTATCAAACACACCACCACTTCCAGTGTAAACAGCCGATACAAATCCCCTATCGACCGATAACAGCCATTCGAGGATATATAAATCACATGTCGCTACATCAAACGTGCGGCAGTGGAAGAAACGAAGGGCTCGACTGACTCATGAGCGCCATGCTCGAACTAGACCTTCCCAATGGTCCGAATGTCCTCTTCGAGAACACCGAGTGGGCCTCGGTCATACAGTGGCGTCGCATCATAGATCGGCCACTGATACGTGGAGGTCGTCATTTATAGACGCTCTGTACAGAAGTTAATTGAGATATATAATATGAAATAAAAGGTCCCATCTTCGAGTGAGTAGCCACCTCTCTTCCTCGCTAGTGGTACACTCAATGTCCAACAGTCACCGCTTTCACAAACACGGATAGCCACTCCCAACCGCGTAAGCTTCGGAGAGAGTTACGCAGCCATACTACTGATCAATCATCATCGGGCTCTACGGTATAGAGAAATTCGATAGTATTGATGGCATTTTCCATCATGGCTGTAATCTTCCTCTGGTTATAGTGGATCGTTTGGCTGTCGGGATCATAGTTGATCAGCCCGATTGCATCGATTTGCGGTAGATGCGTTTTGTGGAGCGCCGTGGAAACCTGGTCGATCTCAATCTCTGCTGGGACTGCAGCTGGCTGTTGTTCCCAACGGGCGACGCGCGCTGCGAGGTCATCAAGGTCGATCGGATTAGGATTGTGCTTAAAATACTGGAGGAGGAGTCTCCGACGAGGGTACGTGAGCACCGCAAAAATCTCATCAACCGATGGATGGTCGTCTCGCTCCATGGTCTTCTGTATGCATCCTACCCTTAGAGTGTTTTCCTTCGGTAGTGAAGGAACCTGTGGAGTAATATCTGCAGTGATGAAGTTCTTACCTGCACCACTGAAGGTGAGAACACCAGGTCTAGATTGGCACCTCCAGTGGTGCAGGCAGTTAGACCGCCGATACTGGGCCCGTAAAGGACGAGAAGAAGCAGACGACACGCTGCATGGCTACCGACTCAAAAGACGACTGTGCCACGATAGCCTTCAGCAACGAAGGAATCCTAGGATTGAGAATACTCGGGGAGCAGCGTCTCGGCAATGAGCGCAGCAGTCCCGCGACGAAGCCGTTGAGAGACAGCACTGTCACTAATCCCAAATTCTGTGCCGAGTGCACTCATCGAGGTTCCGCGCGGAACCTCGAAATACCCGCCTTTGTACGCAGAAACAAGTGCCTCGTACTGTCGGGCCGAGAGTTGGCCATTATCCTCGGGGAGCGCAGGATTATACAACCGGCGCAGCGTCACTGGGACGTCGTTCTCCTCGCAGGCAGTCCGAAATTTCGCAAGGTCACTCCGGGTGCGGAACTGAAGCCGGAAGTCCCACACGTCAACGGTGCCTTCTGCTTCGAGTAATCGGGCATCAGATTCGAACATGGATTGGACGACGCCGTTGACATCAGGACTCCATTCGACCTCGTACAAGACGCGTGAATCAGTCTGTGTGAGTGGCGTTACACTCTCAGTTAATGGATCTTCGGTGAGCGTTGCTTCGATTTCCTCTGTGTCGCCATTACTCACCCAGAACAACGGAATAATAGCGTTCCGGAGTGGGATGATGCGTTCGAGTTCGATCTCTACCTCGGGGTATTCGTCCAGGATACGGCCCAACGGGAACGCATCGGCGGGGATACTCAGATCAGCAATCACAATCATGGTCTGTATCTCCTATTTCGTGTCTCTCCCATAGTCTGTGCGAACCATAGTGAGCCATCCACTAAGTATAGCACTGGAACAGATGTATGATTTTCTCCTAGGTACCTTCACCTCCGAAGGGAACAATCGAGAGGTGGCTGCAATAGTACGTCTGGTATAAGAGCCCTCGCCTGTGAAGGCACCCCTCTTGTTACTACAGTGAGTGTATTAGATAATCATGCCCAGAGTGAGTTTTGATAGCAAAAGACACGATTCTCACGTAAAATCGCCCGCCGAAGAGCCACCCCCGCCGCCGATCGAAGTACTATTCGACGTTGCGCGTGACAAGTACCGCCGAGCCATTCTGCAGTATTTGGATGGAATCACGGAAAACGTAGTCGATGTGGCAGACCTCGTTGCACATGTGCATGCCACTACTAGTGGAGACACGTCGGAGTCGCCATCGGAGGAACCCCGTGAATCAGGTGCGTTAGAATTAGAAACGTTGCATCACTACCACTTGCCACTATTGGACGCAGCGGGACTCATCACATACGACATCCTCCAGCAGGAGGTTCACTATCAGAAGCAGCCGATGGTCGCGGGACTACTTGCGTTTTCTCGCCGGTATACAGAGAGGAATGAGGAGGCGACCAGCCCATGAAAGAAATGACACACACACCACTTGACATCTGTCTTGACGCGCTTGCAAACAACTACCGGCGCAGATTGCTTATTGCACTCCTCGAACACAATCCACAAGATGATACGGACACACAAATTGCAAACCTCACAATCGAGGACAAGGATGTCGAGAATCTCAGGATCCAGATGACCCACACCCATCTTCCGAAACTAGAAGATGCAGGCTTCATCGAATGGAATCGGGAGACGAACGAAGTGAGGAAGGGTCCTCGATTCGATGACATTCGGCCACTCGTCCAACTAATGCATACTCACGCCGACGAACTGCCTGATGGGTGGCTCTGAACGAAACGCAAACAAGGAGTGAGCATCAAAACACTCGGCTTTCCTTTTGAATAAGAGTGATCCCTGCACCATAGTACACTATGCATTGAGAGCGACAGTCTCAACTTATGTCCGCCGTCAGGTTGGAGGAAGCTAATACAGAAATAACGATAGTATAGAGATAGAGCATAAAGTATCATTTGACATTAGAAAATGCGAAGCGTAACGGTTTGTATACAATCGTATGGAACCCCTCTCGGTGCGTATACACGACGATACGGCCGAACAATACCGCCAAGAAGCCGAAAGACGGGATATCTCGGTAAGTAGCCTTCTGCGAGAAAAGCTGAACCATTACGAAGCAATACGAAGTGAAAATGAAGACAATCAGAATGGGGACGAGGAATTACGAAAGGAACGAGAAGAATTTCTCAAGAAATCAGAACGTTTGAAAGGCGAACTCAATCGAACCCAGGATCTTCTCGATGAGAAAGACGAACGAATCGCAGAACTCCAAGCTGACAAACAAACCCTGAATGCACGTCTCTCCGAAGCGCAGGAAGCACAGAAGTACGCGAACAAGGCACGGAAGGAAACTGCATTGCGACCAGCAGAATCCGCTGACAACAACTCTGGCGGCCTGCTGGCACGGCTCCTTGGTCGGTGACTCAGCGCAGGTTCCATTCAACTACCTCGGATCATGTCGTTCACCTCTTCTACAGAAGAAGACGAGATCGGTAGCTGGGTTGTGCGGGGCGAAGAGGCGCGATCGATTACAACATTGTAATAAGGGGGGTTGGCCGAGACAACCCCCCTCGTTTCGCAGAAACAGACGCAGAAAATGACGCACTCCACAGTAGCCGTACAACCGTTACCACCGTGTGTCACCGGCAACGCGGTGTGAATCTCTTGCGGTGGGACCGCCACAGAGGGGGGTTCGTGGAATCCCCGTGATTACAACGTTATAATCCGCTCCGTCCGTGGTTAGTTCCCTCCTGTGTCAGCTTTGTGGGCACGCATCCATCCGGCAAGATCGGGATGCGCAAACGAGATCTGGATGTGACGACCGCCAACACCCATTGTCTCTGGTCCGAGATTCTTCGACTCCTTGTAGGTCACACCGGGCACACGCTCGGCCATCTCCTCCATCACCCGATAGCCATCGTTCTTGTACGCACACCCGTAGTGCGTTGCGACCTTCCGATAATTCATCCGGGCAATCATTGTCTCGTTTTCCGTCGCGAGCTGCTGTCCCGCTTCCAGCACGGCGAGATACTTGTCTTCGATTTGCCGGCTCTCTGCACGCTTCTCGCGGAAGTTCATGAGCTCGGTATTCTGTTCTGACTGCTGGACCGTCTCGAAGAGTTGCCGACCAACGTTGGACGCTTCCGCGGCGAGGTTCTCCGACTCATCGTCCACTCCGTCCGCACTCTCGTAATCGCGCACCAGATTGATGATTCGTGTTACAGACGCCCGTGTCCGAGCGTTCTTCTCTTCATGGTCCACAAGATCGTCGACGTCGTCCTGTATTTCGTCGGTTGTTTCCTCGAGTGCACTCAGACGGCTCCGGTCCTTCGCACGTTTCTTCTCGGCGTTCTCACGATCTTGCTCTACCGTCTCCAGGCGCTCTTCTAGCGTGTCGATCTGCTCGGCCTGCTGCTGGATCACTGCCCACATCGTTTCGCGGCTTGGGAGCTCCTGCTCAGCCGTACTCGCATTCGATGTGCTCGGCTCGGGCATGTCGATCCCTATTGCGGGGGTTACATCGTCATCCGAGATCGCATTCTCGTTATCGTTCTCAGACGCCAATTCGGGAGCCATCAGTGTTCACCTCCGAAATCCGTCGCTCTCATTGGTGTTCCCCCAATGGTGGAAGTCCAAGATCCTCGGGCGACAGCTCTCCTAACCGATTCGCAACAGATGACATTCCTTGCCGTTCGGGATCGTACAGCTCATACTGAATCAACCACAGGCGAGCTGTGGTTTCTGACACGTCGAAGTGGGCAGCGGTGCCAGCGATTGTTCCTTCCTGCTCAAAGACAGTCCGCAGCCGATCTGGATCACGGTACGGATGCTGCTTGAGTTCGTTGGCTGTCGTCAGCGAGGAGACGCGCGTTGAGAGGCGTGGAGAGGATGTGGAGGGGTCCGTCGACAACGAACTCGGATGATTCTGCTCTGAAGACTTTGCCCACTGATTTAGCCGGCACTGCGCGTCCGACAGCGGGGAAACTTTACAAGAACTGGATTCGTAGTTTCGAGTACTCTGGGACATGATCATAGACTTGTAACTGGGTCATGCTACGCCAGAGACGGTCGGTGCGCCCGCGAACGAGTGCTTAGATCCCACAGACGTTCGCTGCTTTGCGCACCGGCAGCAGTTATCCCGAGAGCCATGCGGTTAGCGTGTGCCGCCCGGACAACGTCAACTGACGAGCTATCCAGGCGCGTGGGTCGGGAACTCACCTCCGGCGTGGCTATTGCTTCTCACCGGGATGTATTATTTGCATCGCAGTTAACGATGTTAATTCGTATGAAACAATGAAAATAGAGACGACATTTTTAGATACCACAGCAAAAGCAGACTAATGGAGAAAATAAGCGTATAACGACCTCTAGTACGGAGCTAGCTCCATTTCGGTCGGGTGCTTCGCTTGCTCACGATAGGTTTCGTACAGATCAATGGCCCATTCGACAATACGATCATCCGAACTCACAATCATCGCAATGTGCTGGCCCCGTCCGAACTTGTTATACGCACCAATTGCTACTTTTCGTTCGTCATAGATACCGATGCCAAGCGTATGAGATGTGTCTAGAACCAGTGGGTCATCACCGTCGATATCCTCATCGTCAACCTGATACTCAAAATCAGTCGTCTCAAGCATCTTGAAAAACGTTGGTCGATCCACGATGACCTCATAGTTCGGCCCGATATTGAATTGCTGAATCTTGTTGTAGGTTTTGAAAAGGAGCGAATTGTAAATAGAACTCATTCCGCGAAATCGGTCAACGTTCCTGTCGTAGAGTGCCAATGCTGTGGTCAAAACGGAAGAGGGGCTACTCGGGTTCGAGATGGTTAACTCGGCGTCAGCGAGCGCCTGGATTGGGACGGTCGCATTTTCTGGTGGGAGGCGTTGGAACCAGGGCGCTTTCTCGATAAGCTGCGTGAGCGATGCTGCTAAGTCAGTATAGGCCGACAGCACTTGCCGACCGGTTTCTGTGATTTGGTATTCACCACGACCCCCTCCTACCCAGTCTTTCTCGACGAAGTCGGACAGAGCACGCCTGATTGTGGAATCAGAGGGTGGCTCATCGAGTGCTGTTTGGAACTCATGGACTCGGTACGGTTCACTCGTCAGTGCTTCCAAAATAGGGAGCAGATAGTCGGAGCGAGTGAGGAGGCCCAATTCTTCCTCTGAAAGGGTCTCAAGACATGTATCAAACGCATCAAGAAACAAAAGACCGCCAGCAGTCAGCTCGATTTTGTTCTCATCACGATTTACGAACCCTCGATCCTGAAGCACAGCGAGGTGAGTTGAGACCACTTGTCGAATTGGGTCGATCTCATTGGTGATATCGATTTGAGTGACTGGATTCGAGAGCGAATTGATCGTGCGGAGTACAAGCAAACGGTTTGAATCAATCGCCTCGTTGATTTCATCTCGGACAACCAGTTCTTCACCAGACAGTGGATTCATCGCTCGACAATCCATAGTAGTCATATCGTCATCTCCTACAGTAGTTTTTTGTTTATGTTGTTTATATAATTACGAAGTTGACTGTGTGAATTCAAAATATATGGAAATATAGCCAATATGTTCAACTAATTCCTATAAAATGGCAAGAGAGTCGGGCCTCACTGGTTTTATTTATGGTGTCACAGGATACAATATTATGAAATCAAATCTCCGCCACCCTCCAACTCCTGAAGGACATCCCTTTATCGGCCATACGATCGATTTCGCCCAGGGTCCGTTCGATTTCGTCGACCGAGCAATCGAAGAGTGTGGCGACGTCTATCGGATGAAACTGCCAGGCAGTCAAGTATTCGCACTCGCTCATCCAGACTACTTTAAACAAGCCCTGGTAACCGAAATCGATGCCTTTGGCAAGACCGATGATTTTCAAACCGCATTTGCAGATGGTGTACTTGCGGCAGAGGGTGATCAATGGCGTCGACAGCGGGGTGTACTCCAATCGTTTTTTACCCGAAGGCAGGTTGCAGAGTACAGCGACTCCATGGTAGCGACAACACAACGCCGTCTCGATACTTGGCGCCATCGAGAAATTCGCGACATGGAAACCGAAATGCAGAATCTTACCCTTGAGGTGCTGTTCGCGACACTCTTTGGCCGCGAACTTCAGCCTGGAGAGGGTGACGATCTTCGTACTGCAGCAGATGGTCTCAACAGCTGGTTTGCACCCACATCCTGGCTGTTGCCGAATTGGGTTCCAACCCTCTCTCGTCGTGATTTTAAGCACTCGAAAGAACGACTTCGAACAGAAATTCGCGAGCTTCTCGCAGAGCAGGCCCCATCGGATAACATCGACACTCATCACTCAGAGACGCTTCTCTCGAAACTCAAGGAAGCACGCGAAGCAACGGATGGGAATCAGTTGAGCCAGAAGGAAGTTGAGGGAGTGATGATTACAATGATCTTCGCGGGATACGAGACCACGGCATCGGCTCTTGCATTTGCCTGGTACTCTCTTGCTACGCATCCGGAGATCCAAGACGCATTTCATGAGGAACTCGATTCTGTCCTTGATGGCGATGCACCGACGCATGCAGATATTGAGAACCTCACGCTCACGCGTCGGATTGTCAAAGAGACCATGCGGCTGTATCCATCAGTCCACACGATACCCCGTCAAACTACTCGGGCAGTCGAGGTCAACGGATATGAGCTGCCGGCCGATGAAGAGGTGCATCTGAGTATCTTTGCCGTCCATCGTGACGAGCGATTCTACGACGATCCGGAGTCGTTCCGACCGGATCGATGGGAAGCAGACTTAGAAGATCAGTTGCCCGAATACGCGTACATGCCGTTTGGTGGTGGGCGTCGGACGTGTATTGGGCGCGACTTTGCGCTGCTCGAAGCAACACTGGTGTTGGCGACGATTGGGCAAGGCTGGGTATTTGAGTGGAAAGGAGAAGACGACTCGATGTCGATTGAACCCGAACTCACGCTTCAAACTCAGGATGGCCTACCGATGTGGATGAAGGAGCGAGAGAACTCAAAATAGTGGTTCATCTGCGATGTGGCTTTTTCTGAGGCAGATACGCATTTCACACAAGGAGGGTTAAGCGTCCGCCGATGAATGCCACTGCCGAGATATACATCCCGTACTTCAATAGTGACTGCCCGCCCGCTGGGTCGTCGAAACTTCGATAGCCGGAGTAGAGCATGAGGAGAACCGCCGGTGCAACTAAGACGAGATACGCTGTGCCAAAGGTGCCAATGAAATACGGTATCGGACTCGCGAGCATCCCGACAAGGAGTACTACCATCGCGATCAACAGTGCTGGCTGTCGACCGATCGAGATTGGAAGTGTATTCAGTCCTTCCTCGCGATCGCCTGCAAGATCCTCGACGTCCTTGATTACTTCGCGTGCGAACGTCGACAGTGCTGCTAACAGGAACAGGACACCAACTGCCGGACTCAAATTGCCGACAGCGGCTGCACCGAACAGGAATGTACTCCCGCCAAGGTACGACACAAGCAGGTTGCCGACCCCCGGCAGCCCTTTGAAGAATTCTGTATACGTGACGAGCGCAACAAGATTGAGAATGGCGATACCCGTTGCCAGCATCGGAAGCATCAGAGCGAGTGTGCCAGCGATAGCAAACAAGACAAGACTAAAGATGAGGACAGTTCTGGGGGAGACTGCACCACGCGGAATGGGCCGCTCGGGGTTGTTGATTCGGTCGATATCCCGATCGAAGTAGTCGTTGATAGCCATACCCGCACCAGTAGCAAGAATCGTTGTGACGACGGCGGCACTGCTCGCGCCAAGATGGGACAGAATTTCGCTGCCTTGAGCAACGAACGCGCCAGTAAACGTCAGTACGCCCGACGCAATGGCATTCCCTGGCCGGGTGAGTTCGAGAAGTCCTCGAATGCGCTCGTCAGATGACACACCAGCGATTTTCTTTGCAGTGGCTATAAACAACACGAAACGGATAACATCGTAATCAGGTTGAATAGAATCCCGTCGCATGCTTTTGTTGGTGTGTCGGAAAAACCTATTAGTCATCACTAGATAATTCTGCTATGGAAATAGCAGACGACAAAATAGCGGGAAAATCGGCATGCTCTGATGGTCAAGCAGAGAACCCCTCCAGACGAACCCAGGCGTTTCAGCAACTTCTCGAAAGAAGCCCTAATGTGGAACTGACGGACGCAATGGCAACGGTTTGCGGAATCAACGAAGCTGAATTTCGCGTATATTTGGTGATACTCGATCATCCACACTGCTCAATCGCAGAGATTGCAGATATTCTTGACCGCGATCCCAGTACAATTGGTAAACAATTGAAATCGCTTCTCGGACAAGAATTTGTGACTCGGTATCCCCGGAATGCCGCTGACGGGGGCGTCAAATATTTCCATGTTGCACAGTCGCTCGATAAGACCACAAAGTGGCTCCAGCACGAACTGGACACCTGGACGGATGCGGTTATGAATCAACTCACAGAACTTCACGTGAACTAATCATTCAACGGATTCAACCTCCCAAGTAGCAATATACTGAGGTTGAATCAAAACGTGGAGATGGCTCGATCTGGAATTGGCATTAGTATATTGTACTGGTGAGCGTAACGCTGTATAGCTGGATTTGGCAGACAGCGGTACGTCTGACACTCCAAATTTCACGAGCCCATGCTACACGTTGGCACACCGGGTCGAGACACCCACACACCACTTTTCACGAGCTCTCTCTTGAGAAAGCCCGATGGCGCTAAAAACACTTATTTTCTAGTCCATGCGCCACTAGACTAGACCTACTACGGACTAGTATAACAAACACAGTGTTAAATCTTTCCATTCTTCAAAGCGTTTACTATGGTTATACACCGAGTGTTTTCTAACCAAGATACACGGGAAGCTGATCCCTGTAGCAGTCCCCCAGTGGTTTGTGGAGGCCTTCTCGTGAAAAACGGAGAGGGACTGTACTTAAAGAGTTAGCAACTCGTGAAGCTGGTGAAGCTCATGTTGCTCGTGAACGCCGGGTTTTATATACTATACCATCATGGTCTCATATCAGAAACAATGGGGTTGAAGGAATTCACTCGGGATGACCCAATCTTCGTCAACGAAGCTGTTCTCCGTGATAACTATCGTCCGGAAGAACTAGTAGAGCGTGATGCTGAATTATCCGAGTACCAGGAAGCACTCCGTCCCGTCATTAATGCTGCTCCGCCGAAAAACATCTTCTTATATGGTCAAACTGGTGTCGGGAAGACCCTTGCAACTCGGCTCGTATTGAACCAGTTACTATCCGACCAAGAGAACTATGACGATCTCAATATCGAAGTTGTAAACCTGAACTGCAAATCTGCGTCTAGCAGCTATCAGGTATCGGTTGATCTCGTGAACCAATTCCGAGATACGACCGAGAAAATTCCGTCCACGGGATATGCGTCAAGCCAAGTGTACCAGATGCTGTGGAATCATATCAACGACTTAGATGCAACCCACTTGCTCGTTGTTCTGGACGAGATCGATTCGATTGGCAATGACGACGACATCCTCTATGAACTGCCACGAGCGAACGACAACGAGAGTGTAGATGATACACTAGTCGGCGTTATCGGGATCTCGAATGACTTCACGTTCCGGGATAATCTGAGTGCACGCGTGAAAGACAGCCTCTGCGACGAGGAGATCCACTTCCCACCATATGATGCAAACCAACTTCGAAATATCCTCAAACAGCGTGCGACGAACGCGTTTCGTGATGGGGTTTTGGACGGTGATACGATTCCATTGTGTTCGGCGTTTTCAGCTCAAGAATCAGGAAGCGCGAGACAGGCGTTAAAATTGTTGTATAAAGCGGGAGATCTGGCGCGTACACGGGACGATTCGGAGGTTGGCGAAAGCTACGTTCGAGAGGCTCGGGATTTAATCGAGAAAGGAAAAGTACAGGACGAGCTCGAATCCTTACCGACACAAAGTCAGTTGACGTTGTTCAGTTTACTCCAACTAGAGAGCGAAGGTAAAACACCATGCAAACGGTCGGATATCTACGAACGGTACCAGGTAGTCGCTGACCTTGTTAGCTCGGATATTGTTTCCGACCGAACCATCCATGACCGTATCAGTCAGCTTCGACTGAAGGGGTTCATCCAACATGATGAACGGAATGATGGTATTCACGGCGGCAGCTACTACCTGTATAGCCTGGATATACGACAGGAGATCGTCGAGAATGCTTTGCAGCAAAGTAACGCCCGTGTTTCAGATCTCTTTGAGTCGTGAGTCTCAGGATTTCACTTCGACTGGCCTTTCACACCGATATACTCGTCTAGATCGTCGTTTTCAAGCCCAGCTCGAACTAATCCCTCGAGGAAGTCTTTGTGCTTCTCAATCCCTCCATTTCCGTTGATCAAGCTTTGACCGTTGTATTGATCGTAGAGATTGTTGAGCTCTTCCTGGAGATCATCTGGTAGGTACATCACGTATTGCGTTCGATTTCGTGTGCTATCCGTGTTCTTTGTGTGGCCCGTATTACCCGTGTGGCCCGCATTCTCCGTATCATCTGCACCATCCGTGTGACCTGTATCATCTGCATCTTGTACTTTTTTTACGGTACCTTGGTCATCTGCCTCACCCGTGTGACCCGTGCCACCCATACCACCTGTACCATCTGTGTCACTCGTATCCTTCACCTCACCCGGATCACTTTTATCACCCGTATCCTTCGCATCTTCCGTGCTATCCGAGTTATTCTTCGGTTTGCTTCGCGTGCTAAATCGGTCGCTCAGCTCCTCGTTTTTGTCTACTTGTTCAGTCATTGGTAACCCTCCACGTGATCGGCCAGGTCATTATACCTACTTTGCAGATCCTCGATCGTTTTCTCTTCGTGTCGCTCACCTTCATACCCAAAAATCGATCTCCCTTGCTGCCATGCTCGTCGAAGAGCAGCTCGATCTGGGATTTCGAAGACGTGTTCTTCACCAAACGCGGTGTTGAACCAGTCGATCATCCCTTTGTTAATATTATCACGGGTGGTCATGTTGACGACCGCTCCCATCGTCACAATATCAATCCCAAATTCGCTCTCGATCGATTCTATCTCGTCAAATAGCATTTCAAGCGCGTCTTTGCTAGCTTCGTGGGCTTGTGCCGGGAACAACACGTGTTCCGATGCGATGATCGCGTTGTCGGTGAGTGGACCGAGATTTGGCGGTGAGTCCATGATGATGTAATCATACTCTTTGTCGAGCTCATCAAGCATCATCGACAGCCGCTTCTCGGCTCGTCGCTCAAAATGAAGCTCTTTTTCAAGTTTGAACATTCTGAGATGCGAGGGCAGGACATCGAATTCATCGTACTCGACAACCAGTTCGTTGACCTCGTCGAAATTGTTCGCATCAAGGAACACATCATACATGGTAATGTCATCGACCAGGTATTGATCTCCGAGACCGAGGGATTTTGTCGCGTATCCCTGTGGATCAGCATCAACAAGCAGCACCTCCTTCCCTCGGTCGGCGAGGGCTCCTGAGAGGTTGAGCGCGGTTGTTGTCTTCCCGACGCCGCCTTTTTGCATCGCAATTGAGATTGCAAGTGTCATGTGTATTGTCCGTGTGACACGGGTAATACGGGTAGTACCTGTGTCCTATATTATCCGTGTTCTGCATACAACTTAGTTCTACGTCAGACATCAGTCAGAAAAACCAGATGACCTCCCCGATATCGCTGGATTTGGAAGACTGGATATATCCTGCTTTATATACTGTTGGAAGAGATTACACCGATACCGTAGAGGATGGTATCCGTTATTCCTCGAATCCGTCCGGTAGTACCGCCATCACGCTCTCAACCGGCGAAAAGTAGTTTCGCTTGTCGACCCACGTTGTTAACCACTCATCTGCTGTCTCAACAGTTAGTTGCCCCTCGACGACTCCTCGGACAAGAAGCCCAATTGAGCCAGTCACGGGAACGTCGTACGACGATGCGAGTGAACGCCCTTGTGCATCATCTGTGGCGAGTGTTCCTCCAGTCACGTGAGCACCCACAAGCGCCTCCGCTTCGCCGAGATCAAGCCGCTGCTGGATCTCTGGATACTCCTCTTGAAGCTCTGTGGCTGCGCTTTCTCTGAGCTTGATCTCACCCACCTCGAGCACGTCGACCGCATTTTTCAGGTACGTATATCCTGCGTCGTATCCCTGTGACATTTCATCCTTGACGGCAGGGACGGTTTGGAGACCATCAAACGTCGAAACGAGCCAATCGATAGAGTCGGTACTCGCGTAGTTACTCAGAACTGTTGCATCAAGGAAAAGAGGGCGAGAGAATGGCTTGCTCATTCAATATCAAGTGCAACGTCGACTTCGTCTTCAAGATCGTCTTTGGTTTGCGGACCGAGGCGAAGCTCAACGCCTGCATCCTGGAGGATTTCCTCCATTTCCCAGCGAGTAACACCAGTGCGCTCTGCGGCTTTCCCGAGTGAGATTTCACCAAGGACGTAGAGCCCGATCGTCGTCGCGAGCTCCTCTTTATTTTGCACGGTGTTGCTGCGGCGGTCGGTAGCCATAGATTCTATTTGAACAAATGAGTGGCTGACCTATTAATGTGTCTCCGACTGTCTTGACTTTGGTATTCGCTTATACGCGAGAAGTGGGTTATTCGGATTTGGAGGCTCTGTTGAAATCCCTGAGGAGTTACAAGTTTGGGCGGTAGTTTGACAGAATGCAGACTCTCCCGAAGTCACGATTACTCCAATTTGTAGAAGAAGCATTTCAGTTAGCGCAACGTACTGTGGCTCGATACTCCTCGAAGTTCTCGAAACAACGCTACACGATTCATCAGCACATCGTTCTCCTGTGTCTCAAAGTTCGGAAGAACACAACCTACCGATCACTCCTCGATGAACTCATCGAGATGGCCCGTATTCGGAAAGCGATCAACCTCACTGAACTTCCTTCCCCGTCAACGCTGTGCAAAGCGTTCGATAGACTCGATATGGCGGTCTGGCGAGTGCTTCTCAATCTCTCTGTTTCACTGCTCCCGACTAACAGTGTTGCGGGGATTGACGCTTCAGGATTCGCCCGCAGTCACGCCTCAAAGCATTACACAAAACGAGCGAAGCTGACGGTTCAACAACTAAAAGTCACACTCTTAGTCGATACGAGAGCAAACGCAATCCTTGACCTCCACGTCACAACAACCCGAAAACACGATACGCAGATCGCACCATCGCTGATCAACCGCAACGCAGCTGAAATCGGAGTTCTGCTTGGAGACAAGGGATATGACGATCAGCAGGTTCGGGCGATTGCCCGCGAAAATTCGATTCGTCCGCTCATCAAACACCGAGAGTTCTCCTCACTTCAGAAAGCGTGGAACGCTCGGTTGGATACTGAACTCTACGGCCAGCGAAGCCAGAGCGAAACGGTGAACTCCCGACTCAAACGGAAATACGGTGCGTTCGTCCGGTCACGACGCTGGTGGAAGCAGTTTCGTGAACTCGCCCTAACGTGTATTGTCCACAACCTCGACCGAGCTATCTAACGAGCAGTACAGAGGCAGCAGGCAACTATATCCGGGCGATCAAGCGTCCGGGAACGGTGGCGTCCTGAGCATGGTACGATTTGTCGTAGACCTATACGTCTGGAAGCCCACAGGAAAGACGATGGCTACCGAAGCGACGTTCACGGTTCCGTCAGACCAATTCCCCTTGGGAACAGTGTTCAGCCAACTGCCGAACGTGACGGTCGAACTGGAGCGACTGATCCCCGCGCGGGACGTGGTAATCCCCTACTTCTGGGTACGGGGAACCGAAGTCGCCGACATCGAGAGCACATTCACCAAGCACCCGGGCGTGAAGGAGATTCGGCTCGTTGACTCTGTCGAGGACGAGTACCTGTTACGCGTTGAGTGGATGCTCGACTACGCCGACGTGCTAACCGTATTGACGGAGACAGAGGTGCCACTCCTCAAGGCCGTTGGCACAAATCAGCTGTGGACGTTCGAGATCCGCGGCGACGATCGAAGCAACATCGCAGACTTTCAACGACGCTGTCGAGAGCTGGACATCCCGATCACGCTGACGGAGTTACACGCGCTCACACCGGTGGAGACGACGACTGAATACGGCCTTACCGACACCCAGCAAGAGGCACTGGTGCTCGCCTACGAGCGCGGTTACTTCGACTCCCCGCGGCAGGTCACATTGGAAGCACTCGGCGAGGAACTCGGCATCTCACAGCAGGCCGTCGGTTCCCGTCTCCGGGGTGGGATCAAGCACGTCCTCGGGAGTACGCTCTCGGCAGTCACAGCCGATCCTGAACGACTATGTAAAATCGGTTTGTGTATGAAAAATCTATCCTGATGCCCGTCGAGCACCCATAGTGAAAACAATGAATGGATCATCTACCGCCTTCGACTCGGTACTCGACCTGTGTCAACACCAGCATCGTCGTATCGTACTTGGAGTACTCGCAGAAGAACAGCGGTCGTTGACGCTCGATGACCTCACGCAGGCTATCCTCAAGTACAATCATCAGACCTCAATTGCAGAGGCGTCTGAAGACGTGATAGCAGAGATTCGCCTCTCACTCCATCACGTTCACCTCCCAAAGTTGGCCTCAGAGGGGCTCATCACCAATGATCCAAATCGACAGCTCGTGGAACCGACCGAACAGTTCGAGCATGTACAGCCGACCGTGTCTACAATCCTCGATGCCGACCCCACTCTTGAAGGGCCGATCCAACGCTAGTGTCGATCAACCGCTGTCCATTCTCTTCTCTATTTTCGTCTGGTGCCAGATCATATAATTGAGGAAATAAGGGCGACGAACAATATGGGCGTGTAGTGACCAGTAGTTCTACCATGGCCAGTGTCAAAAGAAGAGGATTTCAACAGAGCCGATTTGGACGAACGGCACACCGAGTAGTCTTACTGGTTTCAGGCTTGCTCTTTCCGAATTGTCACTATATCGGCTGCCACTCGTCCCGATTCTTCTGCTGCAATCACGAGCAGATTTGGCGCTGGCGTGCAGGGCGCTTGATCACCAATGTGAAATCCTGCATCTGCAGCACCCGGCAGTTGGACTTGATACCCGTTCCCTGCGATTTGGAGTGAGGCGTTTGTAACACGGTGAATCGAGACGGTGTCGAGCGCGGCTGACGTTGCGAGTTCGACGAT
>NZ_JBLZNK010000010.1:0-75342 GCF_051194195.1 Haladaptatus marinus | reverse complement strand
AAACCGTCCAAACTACATAAAACCGCGTCAGACAATCAAAAACAATCGGGTATGCGGGAGTTTAGAGCCGAATATAGGTGTTTAGCGAATTTGGAGAAATGAGTTTTGACGTACAAACTAGTTTTTACACACATAGTTTTGGTAGCAAAACCGGTTCGTACGTCAAACTCGATATCAAATCAACCAGTTTTGCTAGCAAAGATACTAACAGTGGAATACACATCGACTGGCCAGCGAGAATTACTCTGCAACTCTCGACCACGGACGAATCATCATTCGGGTGGTGATTGACTGACAACGACCGCAGCAATCGCTCAAACGGAGCGTGTCCGTCGATCCATCGCGAAAATGAGGGTTCCGGCAGCGAGAACCAACACGCCGAGTGCGAGGAGTACGAAGGGCGTGTTGAATCCAGGGAGAGCCCCACCGAAGAGGAACACAGTTCCAACGAACAGCAGAGCCACTCCAGTCCAGAAGCGTCTCGTTCGACCGAGCATCGCAAAGAGATTCACTTCGAACGAGCATAAACCGAGCGGCAAGTGCCACAGTTTTCAGCTCTGGTCGTCGTCACAGAGGTTTGTGTCGGGCGAATCGTTTCTGTCGTCTTTTTTCGACCACCATTATGTAATTTTGTAAATAAGAGTGAAAAACACCTTCCGGCTCTAACGGTCGTTTCGTGTGTCAATGCTACTCAAGGAAATACTATAGGGCTTCAGTCGTTAGTTGTCGTCGCGATGAAAAAACAAGAGCTCATCCACCTGCACGGACTGCTTTCGGAAGTACGGAATCGATTTGAGACACGAACTGATTCCCCACTCGACTTCGCAAACTACGACAACCAAACCACGCGGCCCACTTCTATTCATCACTCGAAAAACGACCACCGTGCAGCAGTGCTCACATTAGCGAACGGTCTCACCACCAACATGGTGGAGACGGAGACGGAGACCGTCGCCCCTCACGCCGACTGAATCCTCAGAACGAAGTATCACGAAGACCCTCGTCAATGAGCGGTAGCTGTTGATAATCGTTAGTTACGTCGGTATATCCATCGCATAGTAACACAGCTACAAACTAACGAGTCGGCGATGCCAATCGAGTCCGGCCCCACGACAGACAGTCTACGTGACCGCTCTGGCTGTGGTCGTCGTGCTCTCAACCCCCTTTCTTTTTGTAGTAGTGACTGTGTGGACGAAGTTCGGCGGGAGCCGGTACAGCCCGAACCTCGTTCCGAGCGAGACGACAGACCCATCCGAAGTGCAAAAATCTCCGAAGTGAACGATCGTTTCGGGTGGCGTTACAGTTTTGTAGTGCGATTCCAGAAGTTGAGACTGCTGTGCTCAATGCATACACTCGTTTTTCATGATTATCTCATATGGCGCTTCAATTGAATTCGCTTCTACCTAGCGATGCACATCTCGATCAGTCTCATACCTCTCCAGAGATCTTTGCGTCTGTCAGTTTGGAAGTGGTGGCCACGTTGTCGCGACCGTTTCTTGGATGAGCTGCGTCTGTGCACGACGCAGTCGCTCGGAAACCGAGGATGCTGAGATATTCAGCCTTGCGGCAATCTCTTCTAAAGATGTTTGTCGTGGGATGGAGAAGTAGCCCAATTCGTAAGCTGTTCGGAGTGCTTCTTGTTGGCGATCGGTTAGTCCATTTCCTGGTGATTCAGGCTCATTGTCTCGTGTAAGGCGATTTAATCGAAAACTGGCGGTACGCTGCCAGAAAGTTGAAAATTTATTGAATGCGTCCCGGTTAGCGAACCAACCAATTTGTCGCCAACCATCCGCTTTCACCTCAATCCTCTCAATAATCGCATCGGTCGGCGATTCACTTTCGTATAGCATCATACAATTTAAAACCAGGGAAAGTCACTGCAGTCTTGCGATTTTGTATCCGATTCGGTGTGAAAATACACTTCTTCCTACGACGGTAATGGGAAGTGAAAGAACGGAGGTCGAAGCCCTCGGTGAAGCACGAATCGCGTCAACCGAGTCGAGCCTTACAAAATGAGCGGTAAACTGACGATACGACGGTTGTCGCTAGTTCAACACTATCGAGATAACCGCGAGTATGAGGAAGACGATGACAAGCAACCGAGCAATGCTCATCGTCAATCCCGCGATGCCGCGTGCGCCGACGATGTAGGCCAGAATCGCGAGGACGAAGAACAAAACTGCGAGTTCGAGAATCGCCATCGTCACCACCACCTTTGTGCCGAGGTTGCCGCAGCATCCTGTACTATCGTCGTCTGCAGGGCATTCGAAGGCATCTCGTTTGCAGGACACCCCCAATGTACTTTGTTATCATATCACTAAATTCAGCGTGATTCTAAGAGAAGTTCGCCGACGAACGTCATCAGCTCCGTAGATTCATAATTTCGAAATAGACAGTAAGAGCGTCGAGTAACCCACGTATGCAGTTTGAAACGGTGTGGAACCATCTGAAAGAGATTTCTGGGTTTAATACATCGTAAGATAAATCACCGCACGTGAGGAGTGCACAGATAGGCAAGCCGAACGAACCCACGGATTCGCCGACAAATCCGACCACTTCCGGCACGGCAAAAGCGGTCGAAAAGCTCGCGACGCCGAAGGAGTTCGACACCGCCCTCAAAAACCTGCTACTCCACGGTTACCAATCCGGAGTTGCATTCGACCGGTCGTGGACGTTTCGCGACCCGGAAACGGATCGGCCGGATCAGATGGTAGAAATCACCGAACTCGCATCGCGTTCCACGTCGAGAGAGTGAGACGCCGCCGATACAAATCAGCCCGAACGTAGCCATGACCTACCAACTCCACGTTCTCTTCGTTGCCCCGCCCGATGGCGAGCAAGCGATGGCTACGGTTCGAGAGCAGTCGAACATCGTCGTCGAATCCGTGCCGACAGCCACGGAGGCACATGAACGCCTGCATACAGCGGATTGTGTCATCTGTACAGCAGACATTCCGGACATGGACGTAGTTTCGTTTCTTGAAGCGGTTCAACAATCACGGCCGTCGCTCACCTGTCTCCTCTTTTCAGAGACAGTCAATCGCGTTTTTGAAGACGTACTCGAGAAAAATCTCGCAGACTGGATTCCAGCGGCAGGCGGTGGAAAGGCACTGGCAAATCGAGTAGCATGGATCGCAATGCAGGTTCGCCAGAAGCGACGACTTACAGCAGTTCAGGAGTCAGTCGAGACACTGGCAACGGCGGAGACGGAAGATACCGTCGCCGAAACGGCAGTTAGGGTGGTATCGTCGGTGCTGAACTATTCGGCGGCAATCGTCGCCCGGTACGACGGCGAGGCTGGCACGCTCCGACCAGTCGCATGGGAAGGTGTGGCCGAACCGGACGACGAACTGTTTGCCACCGACGGCGGACTCGGATGGACGGCGTTTCTGGAAAACGAAGTCCGCCATGGAAATCGGGAAAACGGGTCGGCATTCGAGCAGTGGCTCGCGATTCCACTCGGGAGACACGGGGTACTGGCCGCCGCACAGGAAGCGGAGCAGGATCCCACAGTGATAGAAACCTCGCTTCGAACGTCGAATCCGCGTTCGCTCGTCTCGACCGAGAATGGGAACTATCGAGACAGGAAGCTAGACTGTCGGAAGCGAAAACAACGCTCGAACGGACGCGACGGCGTGAATCCGTCATCCGAGACGTGGTGACGGCGGTCGTCCAAGCCGACACACGAACCGAAATCGAACGGGCCGTTTGTAAACGGCTGACGAATGCAGACCCGTATCGGTTCGCGTGGGTCGGCGAGTACGACACAACGACCGACGAGCTCAGCGCCCGAACGTGGATCGGTGACGAGCAAGCGTTTCTTGACGAGCTATCGGCAACGGCGAGCGACAGCGAAGTCGAAACGACGGCACGGCGGGCAGTTCGAACCAGAGAACCCGCGACTGACGGCGATTTGCTCGGAGACCCACCCTACGAGTCGTGGCGCCAGGAAGCACTCAAACGAGGCTACCGGGCAGCGGTTAGCATCCCAATCATCTATCGAGCGAGTATCTACGGCGTTCTGACCGTGTATTCCAGCAGTTCCGATACGTTCGGCCAGACTGAGCGGGAGTTGCTCGAAGCCGTCGGGGATGCGATTGCTTACGCAATCAACGCCGTCGAGAGCAAGGAGGCTCTCGTCAGCGACAGTGCCGTCGAATTGGAGTTTCGGGTTCGAGACCCCCAATTTACCGTTATCGAGTTCGTCCAGATGATCGACTGTCGGTTCGAGTTCGAGAGCGTTATTCGAGAGACGGACGACACACTTCGACTGTTTTTCACCACGGAAGGAACCACACCGGAAGCAGTCCTTTCGTTCTCCAAGCAGTCGTTGGTAGTGAATGATATCAGACATGTGACGGGCGACAGCGACAGAGACCTCTTCGAATGTACGATTTCCGGGACGAACGTCATTTCGCTCCTACTCGACCACGGCGCGATTCCGAAAGCCGCGAGGAGGGAAAAGAAGCAAGGCTCACCGTCGAGTTACCGCAGACAGCCGACGTTCGTCGGTTCGTCGAAACGTTCCAAAACCGCTATACAGATGCGGAACTCGTGGCACGGCGCAAGCGAAATCGACCGGTGCAGACGGAACAGGATTTCCGGGCGCAGTTGCGACACCGACTCACCGACCGTCAGTCCGAAGCGCTAGAAACGGCCTACTGGAGCGGGTTCTTCGAATGGCCTCGTGAGAGCAACGGACAGGAAATCGCCGAGTCACTCGGCGTGTCACAACCGACGTTCAACCGGCATCTTCGGGCAGCCGAGCCAAATCAGCTCACAACTCTATTCGAGGACGAGTGAGGACGAACTGAATTCGAACCCACCACAAGGCCGAATTTATACATATTGAGTCGCCGCTGAAAACCGGCTACCAATCTAGCTACAACATCCATCAGTTGGCCGTTAATTATATACTGTATAGATGAGCGGAGAATCCAACAATGCCACTAATCAGCCACACCCAAGCAGTCTCACAAAACCAGCACCGACGGTAGGAGATGGTAACGGTTCGAATATTGAACAACAGAACGAAACGATCGAACGACAGCTGTACGATATCGTCGCGGAAGTTTCTCTCTCCGGCTCCGATCTTCTCCTTTCTCCGACAATCAAGGCCGCATCCGATGTCACCATCAGAACGGAACATCTGACAGAAACGACACCGGTACATCTGTTCATCTCGGTGTGTGGTGAGCAGTTTGGCGCGTTCGAGCAAGCGCTACAGCGAGATTACACGGTTGCTGACCCCGTGCTCGTCGAAACCTACGACGGTCGGCGCGTGTACCGCCTCGAACCGGTTTCTAGCGTAAACCTCATCGCACCGCGATGTCCCGAACTCGACGCACGCATCCTCAACGTAGAAAGTGGCGATGACGGATGGATCGTCCGGATGCAGATACCCACCCGCGAAGCACTCGTCTCGTTCCGAGAGTACTGCCTCGAAAACGATGTAACCTTCCGGGTCAACCAGCTCGGAAGTGCGACAGATCACGAAGAAACCGATGTCGTCGGATTGACCGAGAAACAGAAACAACTGCTCCGCATGGCGTTCGAGTGTGGCTACTACGAGATTCCACGTCGAATCTCTCAGAACGAACTCGCCCGCGAACTTGACATTTCCACATCCGCGATTTCACAGCGGCTTCGACGAGACACTGAACAACTCATTGGAAGCACGCTGGCCGTCGAGAAGAACCGGTAGCACTCTGGAGAACTTAAAGCGTACATGTTCGAAGCCGTGATTTTTGGGAGGGATATTACATACGAACTCCTGTGGTGTCAGGGGATACCAAACACCCGGTGGGCCGATGAACAAGCTAGGTCACTGGGGAATTGTACTGTTCGTGTTCGGATTCGTTGTGTTCGGACTCGTCGCTCGCGAGAGGATGCGAGGCGCAAAAATTATCACGGTTACTGGGCTTTTCATGGAAATTTCACCCGATGTAGACCTCCGAATTGCCCAAATTGCACATCGAGGCATCACACATACGGTTTGGGCGGCACTCGTCGCTGGCGTCGCACTCGCTGTTATCGCGTTCCGTTTCGAACCATTCTCGCTTACTGGAAAGGGCGAAGAAACGTTCTACGGTTTTCTGACCGGATTCATCAGTGTTGGATGTCATCTCGTCGGTGAGATAATTACCCCGGTGGGAATCAAGCCGCTGTATCCGTTATTCAGCAAGTCGCACACGTTCGATATCGTCTCCGCGCATAATCAAGCCGCGAACCTCTTGCTGCTCGTCGTTGGCATACTCGCGTTCCAGATAGGAGAGGAGAAAAAACATTCATCGGATGGTGGAAACTCACGCACCTGAGACGAGAACTTTCTTGACGACCAACGGGTCTTCGAGGAGTCTATGTTCGGTATAGCTTCCTTCTGCACTTCCACCGCTCTGTCGAGCCTGCTCGATGACGTCAAGGAACGCCTGCTCGCGGAGGAGGTCGCGCACGCGCCGAGTCGAAAGTGGATCGCTGTCCATCTGCCGACAAACCTGTTCGTACACCTCGTACACTCGACTGGTTCGGAAGGCATCAACGTCCGGATTGTCGAGAGAGAGGATCGCAAGTGCTTGGAGTGCGTATTTCGAGTGCGGTGTCGCACCACGAATAAGTTCTCGAAAACGGTCGTTTTCGGCGCGTTCGCGGGCTTTCTTGACGTACACCTCACGAACTGTTTCGGCGTTCTCCGCCTGCGCGAGTTCCCCCGCGTATCGGAGGATATCGATCGCTTTGCGTGCGTCCCCGTGCTCTTGGGCCGCTTGTGCGGCCGCGAGTGGAATCGTTCCCGGTTCGAGAACACCCTGTTTGAATGCATCACTCCGGGCCTCCATGATAGCACGCAACTGGTTAGCATCGTATGGTGGGAAGACGAACTCTCGCTCGCAGAGGCTCGATTTGACACGCTCGTCCATCCGATCTTTGTACTTGATTTTGTTGCTAATGCCGATAACACCGAGTTTGCACCGTTCGAGTTTACCCGCTTCTCCGGCACGCGAAAGCTGCATTAGAATGTCGTCGTTCTCCAGTTTGTCGATTTCGTCGAGGATGATGACGACTACGTCGTACAACTCGTCGAGGATTCGCCAGAGCCGTTTGTAGTACGTCGAGGTAGAAATTCCTTTGTCAGGAATGGAGACGCCAGTTTCTGACGAGTTGATCGCACTCGCAATCGTCTGGACGGCTTGCGTCTCGGTGCTATCCTGTGCACAGTCAACGTAGGCAACACCGACGACGACACCTTCCTCGTCCGCTTCGTCGATGAGTCGGCGAGAAACGTGTTTTGCACAGAGCGATTTTCCGGTTCCCGTCTTCCCGTACAGGAGGACGTTGCTCGGGGACTGGTTGAACAGCGCCGGATTCAGGGCGTTGGCAAGTGCAGAGATTTCGTCGTCCCGACCGACGATTCGCCCATGGTCGGGAAGGTGATTGATTTCGAGGAGTTCTTTCTTCTCGAAGATAGGATCCTCCCGAGAGAAAAGTTCGTCCGAGTCGGCGTCGCTCATAGACACCACATTTCCAGTGAAATCCCTTTACTGTTCCGGGGCAAGAACGAACAACGGAAGAACCACTATTAATGTCAGAGTATTTGATAAAATGTGAAAGAACGGAAGGGTGAACTGTGAGACACACACCACGTTTCCAGTGAAATGGCGTGAAAAGGTGGGTGGGGGTTCAAGGAATCCGGAATATTTCGCCGCTTCCTAGTGTTGGGAATGTAACATTAATCACCTCATACCGCATGTTTTTTATACCCATGCTACGTTAAAGTCCATTAAGTTGATCACAATTACTAAAATAACCCGTGACAAAGTCACGGGGTTCCTGTAGTTGCCGCACTTGAATCGAGGGTTGGGGGACTCTCATCTCGTGTTTCACTGGAAACGTGGTGTGTGTCTGCTGAGAAGCGCCTATCGTGCGATCGGTGGTTCACGTCTTCTGCTCGGTGTGCGTTTTGATTCGTGTGTCTGGTTAATCTGTTCAGTTAAAACGTATCGGGATGGTCGTGTCTCTTCCCGTGTTTCGTCTGGTTTTCCCACCGCGTTTTACACCGTGTTTCCGGTGAAAACGCCCCATTCAACACAGCAATCCTGGTAGACTGTTCGTCCAACTCGACCGTCTCGCAGAGGATCGTCGGAGATCTCGGACACCTCGTTTCCGATGAAATTCGCGGGTTGGAAGGCCGTACTAACTGGTTACTTCTCTCGGGACACCTGATTTCCAGTGAACAAGTGTTGTTTTCCCACATTCCCCACCGAACTACGAGGACGATTTCGTGAGTCAGCGAACAGATGGCGACTTCACACGACAGGTTCCGTGGGGTCAGAAGCGAGCGACGATTTCACGAGAGGATATACTTCCGACAATTTCACGAGAGAATATTCTTCACAAGAGAACGTACTTCACGGGAAACTGTGAAACACTTCCACAGGATAATGGGGGAATCATATTTTCACCGGAAATAGGGTGTGGTCACTCGCTGCTATTTGATGTACTCATCTTTGTGGTTACTGAATGTACTCGTCTTCGTAGTTATTGGATGTGATTATTTTGTATCGTTTGGTGTAATCGAACTTGCCGATTCAACGTTTATGACCTTTCCAACCCATCTATATTCCAACGAGGTATTCTGAACCCACTATAGATAACTATTGAGCATATCCTACCCTCCAAACCCCCGTTTCATCTGCAACCCTCCCCACCCCCTCACACCATTTCACTGGAAACGTGGTGTGTGTCTCTAAACGACAACTGTTACCAAACAACATACTCTAACCGAACATCGAGACGACAACTGACACTATACGATTGGCTGATCGCACAGCGTCAGTTGCCACTGTATCGAAAACAAAAACGTGGAATCGTTCTCTATCCTCCCATTCTGCGAGCGACGACATCGGTTTTCTACGAACTGTCGTCGAACACATTGCTCTCTTCCAACGGAAGCTTTTCACCCGAAACATGCCGTGCGGCAACGAGGACACTCCCAACTCCAAGAATCGTCCCTGCGACTACATCTGTTCCCCAGTGGATTCCGAGGTACATCGTGGCGACGACAATGCTTGCCGCCGTTGGGATTGCAACGAGCGCCCACCCAGGATATGTCTCACGTGTTCGGTACGCGAGCATGGCGGTGCTGACCGACAGCGACGTGTGTAGAGAGGGAAAGACGTTCGTGTTCGCATTCACTTCCCCCGTCAGAATCTGCGATTGCGGATAAGTTGCGTACAGCAGCGGATCAACCACGTCCGGGATCAGATTCCGCGGCCCATACGAGATGAAGAGGATGTAACAAACCAACCCCAAACCGTAGTTCACCGCGTACGCGATCGCAGTCTCTTTCAACGGGCCGTCCTCCGGAAGCGCGAAGTAGGCGACGAAGGGGAACACGAGCAGAAAGACGTAGCCGTAGATGTACATAAAGGAGAAGTACGCCGTCAGTTCCGGCGTCGCAATCGACTGGAGTTTCCCGACGAAGTCGCCTTCGATGGCGTGAATCAGTCCCGTAATGTTCCAGTCGATGAGCCACGAGAGCTCGGGTCCGAACTCGCGAGCTACCTTGTTCACCGCGAGGACGCCGATCAGCAGGCCAAGATATGGATACGTTGCTGTGAGACGTTCTCGGAACTGTTCTTTTGCGCGCCTGAGACCCGACCACCCGACGAACAGAACCGTTGCGACACCGAGCAGTACTATCTCGCCGATGAGCAACCGTCCTGCGATTTCGGCTAAACTCACGTTGTCACCTGCTCTCGTTTCGTCAGGCGGTCTCCCGTCTCTTCTGGTTGCATCGCTCGGTGGCTACTCATTGTCGGAGCAGCTCCCCGTCGTTCGTGTATCGAAATCCCGCTTTCTTGAACGTAGCTTTCGCTTTCGCGACATCGAGATCTCCGTTCGTTCCCAGGAAGGGTAGTTCGGGGTCGGTTCCCGACCAGCGAAGGTCTTCTACGAGCGAATCGTGGCGAGCCAATGGACTGGCCGCTGGTTCCGCGTAGCCACCGAACACGTCGTCGACGAGAAACGCTTTGTCCAGCAGTTGTGCTACTGCCCGGCGGAACCGGACGTTGCTGAACGGTGCCTTTCGAGCATTGAACCCGACGTGGTACATCGACGATGATTCATCGACGCGTAACTGGACGCTTCCGGAACGTCCGATATCGCGAACGTCGTTCGCCGACACGCCGGTCGCTGTCGCGTCCGCTTCGTCGTTTAGAACGAGTTCCGTCGCTGCCGCTCCCGAGGGGACGACCACGAATCGAAGTCGTTCGAAGTCGGGCTTTCCCGCGTATCGCTCGATATATTTCGGCTCCGATTCTGGGTCGTCGTCGGCGTCCAGCGTCTCTTGGTTGGTGGTAATACGCTGAAGGAAATAATTGTCAAACCGCTTTAACGTCAGCGATTCCCTGGTTTCTGCGTTTCCGAACTGTAGCGGGCCGCTTCCAACCGGTTGCATGTTATCCCAGACCAGAGCTTTCGTGGTGGGCGAGTCAGTTTTGAACACGATTTCCGCTTGTTTCCGTTTTCGTTTCCAGATGTGTTTCGGCAGGACTGGCACCGCAAATGCCTTTATTGCAACCTCCTGGCTGACCGTGCCGAACCGAATGCGAACCGTCCGTTCGTCAACGACCGTTGTCGATTCGACTAACGTAGCAGCATCGCGGAACCGTGGCGACGGGACTGAGCTTTCGAGTGCACCCAGCGCGGTGTCGTTGAGGAATCTGTACGTGAACGCCACGTCCGTTGCCGTGAGTGCGCCCCCGTCGTGCCACCAGAGGTCGTCTCGAAGCTGGATTTCTGCAACCGGATTCCCGTTCGAAGACCGCCACTGCCACGACTGAGCGAGCCACGGATGAACTGCTCCCTCTATCCAACGGCCGACGGGGTCGTACAGCAGGTCGAGTATCGTTCCATCGCTCCGGAACTCGGCGGAGAGGGGGTTGAGATTTTCCGTGGGACGCGAGTCCTGTATCGTCACTCGCAGCGTGTTTTCGCCGTCCTGCGACTGCACCGAGAGATATCCGAGCGCAGAGTGAAGATGTTCGATTTCCTCCCATCCGCTGAAGGTGTTCGTCCGGGTTGCTCGAATCTCGTCCGGGAATGCGACGACGGCAAACGGCTGGTTGCGGGCGATCGCGTGCTGAAGTTCCCCGAGCGTCTTCCTTCGTTTGCGGCCGCTTTGTCGTCGCTGGGCTTCCAGTAGTTCATCCATGTCCAGGTTGGCATAGCCGAACGGATTTTGCCATCCTGCTTCCGCATCGAACCGCGAGTGTAACAGCGTTCTGAGTGCATCCGGGTCATCGAAGCCGGGGTGGCACGCGACGTAACAGTCGAACGAATGTTCGAGGAGAATATCACGGAGCAGTTCGGTGCGTTCCATCGGTACAACCTGCGCTGCGATACCCACTTCGTCCAGGCGCTTCGCCAGAAATCGCGCGATGCGAATCGCCTGCGGATCGGCATCTGCCGGGAGCGTCTTTATTGAAAGCGCGACTTGCGTCGCTTGGTCGCGGCTAACCAACGACTGGGCTTCTTCGATACAGCCGCTCCCCAACGTCATCCCGAGGGCGGCGAGTAGCTCTCGCCGTCCCGTTTTTGGGGCTGTCTCGGGGTCGCTGATGGGAGTGGAATCCTGCTTCGGTGACATACTGATTGGTCGGACTCGTCACGCCGACGGCGAGTGCGTCCGAGACGACCTCGGTACGGAGAGTGTGATATTCGCGCGAAACGATACGGAAGTTGCTACCTGCGGTGAGGTATGCGCGACGTTTTATTATACAGAACTTAATGGCACTCCACTTTCGTACTGAGAATGTTGTTTGTAAACTGTTCACTTGGTAGCGAGACTGCCGCAAAATTAAGTATATTGTGTTGTATTTTTCGATATGTGTACCGACGATTACCGTTTCACGGCGCTTTTGCCGCGTCAGGACGTTATTATATTGTTCATAGAACGTTCAAACGGTGTCTGAACGGCTTAGCGACGCGATAATAAAAAGTAGCTACGTATACTCTATGGTAAAGATGTCCGCCCGGAAGCTGATCCGCCTTGCCTTCGCTTCACTCGTCGTCCTTTCAGTTCTTGCCTTGGCGAATGGAGCCGCAAGCTCGTCAGTTGGGCACACCGACGAGCAGATTCGCCAGACGAATATCTCGTCTGGTGACGGCAAGCAGGTTGCACCGAAGATAAACGGTATCACAGTCATTGCGACCGACTCGAACACATGGATGGGAAAAGCGGGTGACGGTCCCCGTGCCCGTGCCGAACTGGTCGCCTTCAACCCGAACGGTACGGTTCTCTATTACAATGATTCGCACACGCGCTACTGGGATGTTGACCCGGTGAATGGAACCAGTGCGACGGTAGAGTACCTCTATGCCGACCATCTGAACAAATCGGAATGTGGTTCCGAGGTGTGTACTCGCAACGGAATCGAGCGTATCAACCTCTCTACGGAGGACGTGACTCGCATTTACAGTCGCGTCACGCCTGGCAAACACTCTACCCGATGGCACGACGGCGACCGAATCAACGAATCGACGTACGCGGTCGCCGACATCGCACAAGACCGCGTTTTCGTCGTCAACACGACGACGGGACTGTTGGAGTGGTCGTGGGAGGCCCAGAACGACTTCGAACCGACGACCAGCGGTGGCCCGTATCCGGAGGACTGGACGCACATCAACGACGTGGAGGTTCTCGAAGACGGTCGGTTGATGGTCAGCATGCGGAACCACGACCAGGTCGCCTTCCTCGACCGCGAAACGGGTTTCGTGAAGAACTGGACGCTCGGTACCGACAACGCACGTGGTATCATCTACGAGCAGCACAACCCCGATTACATCCCCGAATCACAGGGCGGTCCTGCCGTTCTCATCGGCGACTCCGAGAACAACCGCGTCATCGAGTACCAGCGCGAAAACGGCGAATGGAATCGAACGTGGAAGTGGCAGGATTCCCAGATGCAGTGGCCTCGTGATGCAGACCGCCTGCCGAACGGTCACACGCTCATCACGGACTCGAACGGCAACCGCGTCTTCGAGGTAGACCGACAGGGTGAAATCGTCTGGTCGATCGATATCGCGTTTCCGTACGAGGCAGAGCGCCTCGAAACTGGTGACGAGAGTGCGGGTGGTCGGAGTGCGAAGGCGCTTGGGCTCGGATCGAAGTCCGCGAAAAAAGATGGTGCGGTCGATAATGGTAAGCAAAACGGCCAGAAAGAAAGTATAGCTGGAACCATCTGGATACAGATAAAGGAACTCGTCCCGGGACGGTATATGAACGCGTTCATGTACGTTCTGCCGGCGTGGATGGGTCCGTCCGAAGTGTTCGCTCTCCTCGCGCTCAGTTTGGGAACGCTTGCATGGACGGTTACAGAATGGCGCTGGTCGTCACGGTCGATGTCCATCCCGTGGACGGTTCACGTCGAGCGAAAACAATGACCATGTTCGGACGAACCATCGCCCGAACGTTGAGGATGGGTGAAGTCTGATGTCACACGGTGTCAACGAACGACAAAATTGGAGTCTCGCATCGAAACTGGCCGAACTGGCCAGCGACGAACGCGCGTGGCTCGCAACCGCGATAGGAACCGGACTGCTCGTTCATTTCGTCTACCTCACGACGCATCCGTATCCTGCGTATGGGGCTGGTTTGTACCTCCAGATAGCGGAGGAAATCAGCGCTCACGGTTACGGATTACCGGAGCGTATTCCGTTGTATACGCAAGCCGGCATTCCATTCGGCTATCCGCCGCTCATGTACTACGTTTCGGCGGTGTTGATGGACGTGACGGGTGTCGGCCCGATTACGCTCAGCCGACTGTTACCGGGATTCGTGACGGTGCTGTACCTCATCCCGTTCTACTACCTCGCGCGCGGGGTGTTGGAATCGACGCCACGGGCGGGCTTTGCTACGCTCGTC
The DNA here is from genome assembly GCF_051194195.1 of Haladaptatus marinus. NCBI lineage: Archaea > Methanobacteriati > Methanobacteriota > Halobacteria > Halobacteriales > Haladaptataceae > Haladaptatus > Haladaptatus marinus. The sequence continues at coordinate 61,421 of NZ_JBLZNK010000010.1, read as the reverse complement.
CTCGCAGTGACGCCGCCCGCGCTTCAGTGGCATCTGTCTGCCGGCGGTGTCGTGCGTGCTCCGGCGTTCTTGTTTGCGCTGACTGGCGCGTACACCGGTTTGCGACTGTTCAAAACCGGCGAATGGAAGTGGATCGTCCCCTCGACGGTTCTGTTTGGAATGACGATTCTCACCCATCCGGTGTACACCGTCTTCTTCGGAACGACGTATCTCGTGATGTTCGCCTGCTTCAGCCGAACGCCTCGCGGTATCGTCCACGGTGCCATCGTCGCTGGGGGTGGCATCCTGCTGGCGTCGCCGTGGTGGCTTCAGATCGTTGCCACGCACGGTTCTAGCATCTTCACTGCCGCTTCCGGAACCCACACCGGTCTCGGTGGCGGCCTCGGCCGTCTGCTCAGCCAGTTCGTCTATCCGCTCGACCCGGCCGTTCCGGTGGTTTTCTTCCTCGGGTCGTTCGCTGGTGCGGCGTACCTCCTCAAACAGCGGCGTCTGTTCCTCCCACTGTGGCTAGTGGCCGCCGCGTTCATGCTCGGCAAAGTTCGGTTCCAGTTCCCCGCCGGGGCGATGATGATTTCAATCCTCGTCTTCGAAGTCGTCGTTCCGCGCGTCCGGAACCTGTCGTCGAAGACGCGCTACTCCCGTTCGGCACCGCTCGTCGTGGTCATGGTTATTACGCTGATCGTGTCGAGCGTCGGCGTCTCATTCGCGGCGAGCGGTCTCAACTCCCATCACGACAGCACCACGCAACCGGCGTTCATGGACGACGACGACATGGTCGCGATGGAGTGGGCACAGGAAAACACCGCCTCGGACTCCGAGTTTGTCGTCCTCGGCGATGCGGCCGAGTGGTTCCCGCTCATGACTGACCGGGCAATTCTCGTCGGCCCGTGGGGTGTCGAGTGGGAGGGACACAAGAACTATCGCCACCATCTCGGCTTGTACAAGCGAATGTCGCGCTGTCCGGGGAAAGCCTGTCTGACGAAGAAGATGATTTCGAACGACGTGAACCCCGATTACATCTACGTCCCGAAGGGCCACTACACGGTGCGGGGTATCGACGAGTACCAGAAACCGTGGATGCGCGGTCATCTCGTGGACTCCGACCGCTACAAACTCGTCTACGAGAACGAGGGCGCGATGGTGTACCGGGTCCAAGAACCGATGGAACCGGTGGAAATCCCCGAGGACGGGCCACAACCGGTGTAACTACTCTACGGCCTTCGCACTGAACTCGTTTCGGCGATCCGTTACACGGGTATCGTCACGGCCGTCATGTATGCCGCTTCTCGCGGAATCGAGCGTGCGTAATTTTCACACGAAAGGAACCCTTTTGCCCACTCCGGATGACGTACGACCAATGTTCGGTACCAGCGGAATCCGCGGACCTGTCGGTGAAGTCGTCACGGGTGAACTCGCGCTGGCGGTCGGCCGTGCTCTCGCCTCGACGGGTGCAGAGCGCGTCGTCGTCGGACGCGACCCACGTGATAGCGGGCGATTTCTCTCGGATGCACTCTCGGCCGGTCTACGCGAATGTGGCACCGATGTCGTGGACATCGGCCTCGCTGCGACGCCAACCGTCGCCCGGAGTGTCGAGTGGCAGGACGCCGACGCCGGTGTCTCGATTACTGCCTCGCACAACCCTTCGACGGACAACGGCATCAAACTCTGGAACCCGTCGGGGCAGGCGTTCGACGCCGACCAACGAGAGGAAATCACCCGCCGTATCGAGGAACAGGACTTCGACCTCGCCGGCTGGGACGAAACTGGGGAGCAAACGCGATGGAATGGGGCACACGACCGGCACGTCGAAACCCTCGTTGAAGCGGTCGAACCGGCCGACCTCTCCGTCGTCGTGGACGTTGGAAACGGCGCGGGGGGCGTCACTGCCGACGCACTTTACGAACTCGGCTGTGACGTGGAGACGCTGAACGGGCAACCTGACGGTCGGTTTCCGGCACGCCCGAGCGAACCAACCGCGGAAAACTGCCAGTCGCTCTGCGACCACGTCGTCGCAACCGACGCAGACCTCGGCATCGCCCACGACGGCGACGCAGACCGCATGATGGCGGTGGACGAGAACGGCGATTTCATCTCCGGCGACGTTTTGCTGACGCTGTTCGCTCGCCAGCGGGCGGGCGAGGGTGAAACGATTGCCACGCCAGTGGACACGAGTCTCATCGTCGAAGACGTGCTCGCCGAGCAGGGTGCCGACGTGGTTCGGACCCAGGTCGGCGACGTGTACGTCGCCGAGCGCGCGACCGAACCGGGCGTCGTCTTCGGCGGCGAGCAGTCCGGTGCGTGGATATGGCCCGACCAGACGCTTTGTCCGGACGGGTCGCTCGCGGCCTGCCGACTCGCGGAACTCGTCGCACAAAAGGGGCCACTGTCGGAAATCGTGGCGGACGTCGGCGAGTATCCCATTCGGCGGAAGAACATCGAAGTCGAGGACAAAGTCGGGTTGATGGCCGCCCTGTCGGAATCGGTGACCGACCGCTACGACGACGCCAACACTATCGATGGCGTCCGTGTCTCACTGGGCGAAGGCTGGTTCCTGATTCGCGCCAGCGGAACCGAGCCGCTGGTTCGAATCGCGGCCGAAGCCCGCGACCCTGCGGCGGCGGACGACGTATTCGAGACGGCCAATGCGTTCGTCGCCGACCACATGGACTAGCTGACCAAATACGTCGATTTTCGCGTTTTGCGCCGCTATCCCGACCGTTTTCCCTCGTCTATCTCGAAACCGAAACACCGGTTTCAGCGTGGATATCTGTCGATACTGGCCGCTCAGTAGCTCCAGGTACGCGACTTCGGAAGGAAGTGGATGACAGTTGGTACCCGTCGGCGACTGCCACGGCGACGACGGGACATTTATTGCTATGCGTCACAGATAGTAATAATTTTCGGCTCGGGGAAAATCCGGACTTTCAGCCGATTTCACATATGAATATTTATATATTTTTATTCGTCACTTTCCACGACGATTTCGACGTGGTCGCCATCCTTGAGGTAGTAGCCACTCGGAGCGACCTCGTTTCCGTTGACCGTTACGGAGACGCCGTCATCGTCGGTGTACGTCTGATCTTCGTAGGTGACGCTGTTTTCGGACACCGAAATTCCATCGAGCGTGGACATCGCGTACTCCAGCGTGATGCTGTAGGAGTGGGCGTGCCACGGGTCGGCGTGGCCCCCTTCGAAGTGGAAGTACCGACTGTGGCTTGCCGTCTGGTACTTCGATTTGCTGAAATCAATCTCGTGGCCGTTCACCACGAAATCGATGTTACCGTGGATGTGTGAGTAGTCATGGTCGATGTGGTCACCCGGAGTGTCGCGGTTCATCTCTGCGGTTTCGACCGTGGCCCAGACCTCATCACCGTCTTTGAGCGTGTATTCTGTCGGATTCACCGGTTCGCCGTTGACACGGTAGTAGAGTCCCGTTCCGTCGGTGCTCTCTTCGTACGTCGTCCCGTCGTAGGTCAGCGTTTCCGCGGTTGCCTCGACGCCGACAGTCGAGAGAGCCTGTGCAAGGGTCACATCACCACCGCTGTGATGCCAGACCTTGTGTTTGCTCCCGTCGAACCAGAAACCGTCCGACTGCGACCCGCCGTCCATGTCCAGTGCGGTGTCACCGACGACGACAGTCATCTCGCCCGTCGCGGCATATTCGTTCGATTCGTCGCTCGACTCGTTTCCGTTGTCGTGGTCGTGGCTGTCGTGGTTGTGACCGCCGCTCGTTGTTTCGGTCGTCGCTTGGGTCGTCTCCACAGCCGTCCCCCTGCGTCGATGTCGTGGTTACGTCACCGCCGACAGCATCCGTTGTCGTACTGTCCGCTGTTGTCGTGTCGCCCGCACCGCCGAACGCGGAGCATCCGGGAGCGATGACGAGCATGAGCACGAGGAGGGTCACGCTGACGTGCCGTTTGTTCGGAACTGTTGTTCTCATTTCGACGTATCAGAACCGTCGCATCCATTTTATAATCTTTATGATATGTGCCTATTATGTATTCTATAATGAGTTATCATACCCGAAACGATTGCGGATTTAGCCCCCAGATAATAAAATCCGCTCTGGACCACCGGCAGACGATGACTGGTCTCGATTGGAGCACCCGATATCTTAGTCTCGGTGCCGCGAGCACTGCCGGAACGGTCGCGATGTGGCATCTCGACAGCACGCATGTTCTCTCCATCGCCCTTCTCACTGCCGTGGGGTTCGCGACGCTCGCGCTGTTTCACGCGCGTCATCTTCGAAAATACTCTCTCCCGTAAAAACACACCCGGCGACCACCCATGCCGGTTATTCGACAGTCACGGTCTCGCTTATTCGACCGTCACGCTTTTCGCCAGATTCCGTGGCTTGTCGATGGGCCGTCCGAGGTTTCGGGCGGCGTGATAGGACACCAACTGCAGTTGGACGTTTGCCAGTAGTCCCGACCACACGGGATGCGTGTCGGGGATTTCGAGGAACGAATCCGCGATATCCGCTGACGGGTGGTTTGCGTTCGCCACTGCGACGATGGGTGCACCGCGGGCCTGTGCCTCTTCCGCGTTTTGAAGCGTCTTCTGGTCGTTCTCACCGTTGAACAGTGCAAATATCGGCGTATCTGGCGTTACGAGCGCCAGCGGACCGTGTTTCAGTTCGCCGGAAGCGAACCCTTCTGCGTGTTCGTAGGTGATCTCTTTGAACTTCAGTGCGCCTTCCTTCGCGACGGCGTTGTTCAGCCCTCTGCCGATGAAGAAGAACGACTGGCTTCCGGTGTATCGGCTGGCGATTCGTTTCGCCTCCGTGGACTCGAGCACCTTCTCGACGTTCTGCGGCAGCGCTTCCAGCTCACGGAGGAGTTCTCCTTTGTCCTCCGGCGGGGTTGCGGTCTCGATGTCCTCCGCGAGACGGATAGCGAGCATGGAGAGTGTCACTGCCTGCGAAGAGAATGTCTTCGTCGCGGCGACACCGATTTCCGGTCCGGCCCGAATGAACAGTGCGTCGTCGACTTCGCGGGCCGCCGTCGAACCCATTACGTTCGTTACCGTAACGGCGCGAGCGCCCCGCGATTTGGCTTGTCTGAGCGCGCCGAGCGTGTCCGCCGTCTCACCGCTCTGCGTGACGGCGATAACGAGCGTGTTCTCCGACACTGGGCCGGGATTGGAATCGACGTACTCGCTGGCGCGGAACGCCTGTGCTCGAATTCCTGCTCGGTTGAGCAGTTGTTGGCCGTAGAGGGCGGCGTGGTACGAAGTTCCACAGGCGACGAAGTGAACGTCGTCGATACCACTGAACGTCCCCGCTGGGAAGTCTTCGAGGTTGATTTCGCCGTCCTGCACGCGACCTTCGATGGTGTTGGCGAGGGCGTTCGGTTGGGTGTTGATCTCCTTGAGCATGTAATGCTCGTAGCCACCCTTTCCGGCGTCTTCGGGGTCCCAGTCGATGTGCTCGACGTCGCGGTTGATCATGTTTCCATCGAGGTCAGTCATCGTGACGCCGTTCGGTTCGAGGATGGCGACATCGCCATCTTCGAAGTATACCACTCTGTCGGTGTGGTCAAGGAAGGCTGGCACGTCGCTCGCGAGGTAGTACTCGTCGTTATCCAGACCGAGGATGAGCGGCGAACCTTGCCGCGCCGCGTAGATAGAGTGGACGCCATCCACCATCGCGGCGACTGCATAGCTTCCTTCCAGTTCGCGGATGGTCTTTCGGAACGCGTCCTCGATAGTGGCCTCTTCTTCGAGATGGTGTTCGAAGAGGTGTGGAATAACCTCGGTGTCGGTATCACTCGTAAACTCGTGGCCCTTCGATTCGAGCCATTCCTTGAGTTCGACGTAGTTCTCGATGATACCGTTGTGAACGACGGCGACGTTCTCGGTCTCACTCGTGTGGGGATGCGCGTTCTCGTCGGTCGGTGGGCCGTGGGTGCTCCAGCGAGTGTGACCGATGCCGACGTTCCCCTTTGGAACGTTCCCGACGATGGTGTCTTTCAGCTCCGAAATCTGGCCGGAGCGCTTGTAGACCGAGATTCCGGAGCCATTCTGCACTGCGACTCCGGCCGAGTCGTAGCCTCGGTACTCCAAGTTTTCGAGTCCCGTGACGAGTTTCGTGATAGCATCACCGTCGCCGATACGGGCGATGATTCCACACATCTACGTCTCCTCCGTTTGAACTGCGGACTGCTCGTACTGTGCCTTTGGGACGGTTCGCCTCGCTGCGAAGCGAGCCGTTCCGGAACGAGCCGTCGCACGTTCGTTGACAGTTGGGTGGTTCATATGGGTGTGTCCTATAGCCACGCCGCCTCGATTGCCGAGACGACGGCTGGCTCTTATCACCGACATTTCACCCTAACCCCATTACTATAGACTGATTAAGGGGGGAGCTTAGCAGGGCTGTAAACCAAATGCGTGACCTCTCAGCACTGTTTCATTGTGTTTAAATGTATTTCAAGCATCAAAAAGACGATTCGGTGTCGCACTGAATTTAAGAAAAACCGGATCTCTACCTGTTTCTATTCTTTTCATTCCGACGAACTGCCCATATTTCCGGGTTCTTGTCCATAGAGGATAACGATGTTCTTTCGACCGATGTTTATTTTGCTGACTTGCTGTTTGTCTTCCATTTTGGAGAGTAGTCGACTCACTTTCGACTTCGACCACCCGGTTTTTTGGATGATTTCGCCCTGTGGAAGTCGGCCGCCGTTCTCGCGCAGCAGTTCGAGGACGCGGTCTGCATCGGTCACCACCTCATTGGTTTGTGTCAATTTCGGCTTCTGCTCCTGTCGGTCGGTGCTGTCGAGCAGTTCCGATACCCAGTTCGTCCCGTTGCGCTGGAACAGCACTGCACCGCCGATGAGCAGACTTAGCAGGACGATATACAACCCACCCGCGATGACCGGACTCTTCGGATTCGTCCCGAACTGGTGTTCAAACCCGTCGTCGAGACCGTCATCGTCGGTGTCGCTGTCGTGTGGGTTCGTTCCGACTTCGATTTCTTTCGCGTCGTTCAAACCGTCACCGTCTGTATCCGCTTTCGTTGGGTCGGTTTCGTGTTCTTTTTCCTCTCCATCGTCGAGTCCGTCCCCATCGGTATCGGATTCCGTCGGGTCGGTTTTCGCGCCGAGTTCGTCGGCGTCGTTGATGCCGTCACCGTCGGTGTCGTTGTTGGTCGGGTCAGTTTTCGGGTCGCCGTTTAACTCTGCAACGTCGGTTAGGCCGTCGTCGTCAGTATCCACGGCGCTCGCATTCGTTCTGAGTTCTTGTTCCCTTCCATCGTCCAATCCGTCGGCGTCCGTGTCTGGTCGGTTCGGATTCGTCCCTGCGTTTCTCTCCTCGGCATCCCGGAGTCCGTCGGCGTCGGTGTCGGGGTTCGTGGCGTTCGTCTCGTAATCCACGACTTCAGCGCGGTCTTTGAGCCCGTCCTTGTCAGTGTCCTCACTGGTGACGTTCGTTCCGAGTTCGACTTCCTCTTGATTCGTCAGCTGGTCTCCGTCTTCGTCCCCCGATTTTACCATCGCATAGACGGGAACCGACTTCTCTGAGAGAACCGAACCGCCGTTTTCGACGCTAATGATGGCGGTTTGCTGTCCGTTCACGTTTTGCGGTACGCCACCGAAACTGAAATTGACACGTTGTACCGTGTTTGGCGAGAGCGATACGTCTCGACATGCGACCGTGTTCGTCGTGTTGTTGCTGGGTGCTTTGAAGTTCGTGCAGACCTCGTGGTCACCCGAGCGGTTTCCAGCATAGATGATCACGCTCAAGCTATGTGATTCTGACTGCCAGAGATACGTGACGTTCTCGCCAGTCTCAACGACGCCTGCTCCCTCGTACGTGACGTTTTGAATGACGAGTTGGTTACCCGACGGTGGCGTGGCCACAACCGCGGGCGTCACGGTGGCGAACAGAAGTAAGCACGTGCATACTATTACTGCTATCCTGTTTGTCATGTTCTTTTCGAGGTCGGACTGCCGGTTTTAGAGAGTGAACCGTCCTGTGTTTGGTATCTCAGTGACGAGTATTTTTCCTTTGGGGTTGAATTTCTATTGTATATATCTTTTGGATTTAAACAGGATTGACCGCGATGACTGCGACGAATCAGTTCATCAACTGCACAGATACCCGATATACAACCAATGTTATATTATTGATGCTATGGGATTAGTTGGGAACTAAGACAGTATTCAGTGCCATTTATCAACCCGCTATGCAGCAGAATTACGCGAATCGTTGACCAACAGTCAGTGTCCAAAACATTCCGAGAATGAGGATGCCGAGGGCGCTCTGCGGCACGAGCGCGAAAGGAGCGACGCCCAGGGTCGTTCCTGCAAGAATGGTCGCACCGACACCTGATGCGCCGAGGTAGTATCGCTCCCAGCGGGTCGCTTCGTCTTCGTTTTTGTCTTCCTCGTCAACACTCGACTGCGCCGGTTCGAGGTAGCTGTACAGTGTTTCCGTGTACGAAGTCTTCCGAACCGTCCCGCGACTCTGGTCGTATTCGATAACTCCTTCCTCGTCGAGTTTCGGCAGGTGGGACTGATAGAGTGGAATGTACACGCGCTGGCGCTCGCTGGAGGACAGGGCTTGTACTGTAGTGTTGTTTTCCCACGCGGCGACCTGTTCGGCAATATCGCGCATCGACACTTTCTCGTCCGCATCGTGTAGATATCGCAGGACGTTGCGTCGTCGTTCGTTTTGAAGGAGATGATAAATCTGATCTTCGCTCAAATCTACGGTCGTCTCCGTGGTCGTCTGGGATTGTTCCCCTACCTGTTGTGTCGTCGTGCTCATGTTTTGTGAGTTACGGGGATGGATAATAAAGCAGGAACCTCCTCCCGGATGTTGCAACCAATTTCCCGTATTGTTCTTCCCAGTTTTCTCACCTTTCGTACCGTTGTGCCGAGTTCAACTCTCCGCAGTATGGTGATTTTCCACCCGCATGTATTTTCATACTATATAGAATGTGTACTCCTACCGCTGTTGACAGACACCCGAATACTGTGTAACGACTGTGTCACGTGCGCGTAATAGATATGTTAGATTTCTCCCCATTAGTACGTAGCTCCCGCGTGTGGTTATTTACCACGAAAAAACCCGGCAAAACACGGGTTTTCGGGTGCGAAGGGCTTAGCCACTGTATAATAAAGCCTACAGGGTTTCATGGACTGAAGTGAGGCTCGCGTCCGACCGGACGAAGAGGGCTACACACCTCCGAACACCCTGCTACCGGTCGCTTCGGTGCCGCCAGAACGGCACCGAAGAGCGAACGACGGAGGACCATCACCCATGAACTCGACGATAGGAGACATCGACAGCCAGCCGGAGTATGCCGGAACTGAGGAAAGCGACGTGAAAGACAGTCGAGACGCGACGATTTGTGTTGTCGGTCTTGGTTACGTTGGACTCCCGTTGGCGGTCGGATTCGACCAGGAAGGGTACAACGTCGTCGGCTTCGACATCGACGATGGAAAAGTCGAAACCCTTCGAAGTGGCACCGACACGACGGGCGACCTCGGCGATGACACCATCGCCGGAAGCGAAATCGCGTACACGACCGACCCCGCGGAAATCACCAACGCGGACTACGTGATGATTACGGTTCCGACGCCCGTCGACCAGAACCAGCAACCCAACCTCGACTTCGTCGAGAGCGCCGGGCGAACCGTGGGCGAACACATTTCGCCGGGAACGACGGTCGTCCTCGAATCGACCGTCTACCCGGGTGCGACCCGCGAAGTGCTCGTCCCCGCACTCGAAGCGGCGTCCGGATTGACCTGCGGCGAGGACTTCTACGTCGGCTACTCACCCGAGCGCGCGACGCCGGGCGACCCGGAACACGGACTACGCGACGTGGTCAAAGTCGTCGGCGGCATGAACGACGAGGTTCGCGACGATATCGCAGACCTGTACGAGACGGTCATCGACGCGGGCGTTCACAAGGCCGCGTCGATGGAAGTCGCGGAGGCGAGTAAAGTCGTCGAGAACGTTCAGCGTGACCTGAACATCGCCCTCGTGAACGAGCTGGCGATGGCCTTCGACGGCATGGATATGGACATCGACACGCGCGCGGTGCTCGAAGCCTCGGGCACGAAGTGGAACTTCCACAACTACCGTCCCGGCCTCGTTGGCGGTCACTGCATCCCTGTTGACCCGTACTTCTTCATCCACCGCTCCAAGCAGTCGGGCTACGCACCGAACCTCATCGAACAGAGCCGGAACGTGAACGAGGCGATGCCCGCGCACGTCTCCAACATGATGATAAAGGAACTGAACCGTGCGGGCAAGACGCTCCGCGACAGTCGCGTCCTCGTCCTCGGGCTGACGTACAAGCCAGATGTGGCCGACATCCGCACCTCGAAAGTGGACGGTATCATCCGACAGCTCCACGAGTACGACATCGAGACGATCGGCTACGACCCACACGGGGACAACGACCTGATGCGCGACCAGTTCGACATCTCGGTGCAGGAGGACGAGGAGTTCTCCTTCGAGGGCTTCGACGGCATCATCCTCGCCACGCCCCATCACGAGTTCTACGACCTCGACTTGGAGGCGATTGCGAGCCAGATGAATGAGAGCCCAGCCTTCATCGACGTAACCGGCGCGTTCGACGGTGACAAGGTTTCTTCAGCCGGATTTTCGTATCGGAGGGTGTAGGATGTACGAGGGGCACACGATAGGCGTCGTCGTGCCCGCGTACAACGAAGAAGGGTTCGTCGGCGATGTCCTCGATTCGCTTCCCGACTTCGTAGACCGCGTCTACGCTATAGACGACGCCTCGACCGACGATACATGGGACGAGATTCGCACGCACGCCGCAGTCGAGCGTGCGCCGCGCGCTGGCGTGAGTGACGACACCGACGGCCGGGTCGTCGCTATTCGCCACGAACAGAACCGTGGTGCCGGCGGCGCGATCAAAACCGGCTATCTGGCCGCCCGCGATGACGAAATCGACGTGACGGTCACCATCGATGCAGACGGGCAGATGAACCCTGGGATGATGACGCGCTTCCTCGACCCCATCGTGGCTGGTGAGGCCGATTACACGAAGGGTAACCGACTGTCGAATCCGGACTTTCGAAGCGCGATGCCGCGCTTTCGCCTGCTCGGTAACTGGTTGCTGACCGGGCTGACGAGAGTCGCTAGCGGCTACTGGGACGTAACCGACCCACAGAACGGCTACACCGCCATCTCGCTATCAGCACTGGAAGGCATCGACCTCGAAGGGATGTACGAGTATTACGGCTACTGCAACGACATCCTCGTGAAGCTGAACGTGGCGGGAATGCGGGTCGCAGACGTGGATATGCCCGCGACCTACGGCGAGGAAGAAAGTAGCATCGAGTACGGCGACTACATCCCGAAAGTGTCGCTCATGCTGCTTGGCAACTTCCTTTGGCGACTCGGGTCGCGCTATCGCGCCCACCCACTGGGAATCGCCTACGTGCTCGGTATCCTCGGCGCGCTGGCTGGCGTCGTTCACGGACTCCGAGCGGTCGGCTCCGCCCTCACTGGGTCGGAGAGCGACGACGCACGGAAGTCGCTCACATCACTCACGCTGGGTTTCGTCGGCATCATCGCCGGTATCGTCCTCGACAGGAGGGAAAACCGATGAGATTTTTCGTTACAATTCAGCATCCAGCCCACGTTCACTTCTTCCGCAATACGATTGCGGAACTGGCGGACGATGGCCACGACGTGCACGTCTTCGCTCGTGAAAAGGAGATGGCTGTGGAACTGCTCCAGCGATACGATATCGCACATGAAGTGCTGGCTGGCACCGCGTCCGGACTCTCGCAGTTGGCGCGGGTGCAGGCGACCTACGAGGCACGCCTGCTTCGCAGAGCAGTACAGCTGAAGCCGGACGTAATAACCGCAATCGGCGGCGTCGCGGCGGCACACGTCGCAAAAGTCGTCGGCGCGCGGAGCGTCGTCTTCTACGACACAGAGCATGCGAAACTCATCCAAAACCTCGCGTTCCCGTTCGCTGACTCCGTCTACACGCCCGACTGCTACAAGCGAAGCATCGGGCCGAAGCAGGTACGCTACCCCGGCTATCACGAACTCGCGTATCTGCACCCCGAACGGTTCACACCCGACCCAACCGTCGTTTCCGACCTCGGACTCGACCCCGATGACACGTTCGTCGTCCTCAGACTCATCGAATGGGGCGCGTCCCACGACGTTGGGCAGGGCGGATTCGGCGATGTGCGTGACGTCGTTGAGCAACTCGAGGATGCTGGCGCGGAGGTGCTCATCACCTCCGAACGCTCGCTTCCATCGGAACTCGAATCGCGACGGGCGACAGTCGAACCGCATCGAATGCACGACCTGCTTTCGTACGCCGACCTTTTCGTCGGCGAAGGCGCGACGATGGCTGCCGAGAGCGCCGTCCTTGGCACGCCGGCTATCTACGTCAACACGCTCACGATGGGCTATACGGACGAACTTGACGAGCGGTACGGTCTGCTGTTCAACTATCAAGGCGAGGATCGTCACGCGCTGGCGCTCGACAAAGCGGTCTCGATTCTCGAAGGCGACGAGGATTGGGAGAACCGTCGCGAACGACTGCTGACCGACAAAGTCGACACGACCGATGTAATTTTGCGCGCGGTTACGGGCCGTCCCCGACAAGCGAGCGGACAGGCCCGCAAATCTGGTGCGGAGGTTTAACTAGTATGACGGAATCACGACTCGATAGACGGAGGCGATAGTATGTTTGGACGAGTGTCTGGGTGGCTCCAACAACGACGGTTCGACGTGGATGCCGCGATTATCGGCTTCGTAATCGCGCTGGGACTGTTCCCACTGCGATTTTTCGCCTCCCAGATCTACATTCAGACGATTCCAATCGTCCTCGGACTGGGATGTGGTCTCTATCTCCTCGCGGTTCGGAACGACCACGAGGAGATGGATATGTTCCCGGCCTTTTCGCGGCCGGTGGCGCAGTTACTTCCAAGTATCGTCTTCGTGACGACAGCCGCGATGGTCGCCGTCGCACTGTATTCAGGAGAGCGCTCTCTGCTCTTTCACGCCCTTTCTGGTGTCGCAGGGACGTTCATTTTCCTTCAAATTCTGTTCACCGACGACGACGACTTCCTCCCGAGCCTCCTGCTCACGCAGATACTTGTCCTCGCGTTCGTCATTCGATTCATGGCGGTGTATACCACGCCGTCGTACATCGGTATCGACATCTGGACGCACATGACGCAGTTGGCGCAAGGCGTGCTCAACGAACACTCGTTGGCTGCGATGGACGGGAACAAACACATCGCAGCACCGCTGTACCATCTGCTGGTCGCATCCTCGTCGATGCTGTACGACGTGTCGCTTCGGAACGCGCTGTATCTCTCCGTCGGCGTGGCGATGCCGATGGTAATCCTGTTTGTCTACGGAGCGACGAAACTGTTGATTCCAGTGCGCTGGGCGGTTTTCGCGGCGATGCTGTACTCGATCGGCGACTACGTTATCGAGTGGGGTATCCACGTCATCCCGACGAGTCACGGCCTGCTGTTTTTCCTCGCCATCCTGTACGCACTCCTGCGTATCATGCGGTTGGAGTACAACGCGCGGGACTTCGGTCTCCTCGTGTTCCTCTCCGTGGCCATCATCCTGACACACCAGGTTTCGACGTTCATTATGCTCGTCGTCCTGTTTTCGGGACTGGCCGCGCAGTTCGCCTTGCGACTCAACCTCTTCCGGTCGTCGACGGCACGGAGACCGGGGGTCTACCGCAAGATAGAACCGGTCAACCTTGCGGGACTGTTGGCGTTCGACATCGGCCTCATCACGTTCATGTGGTCGTTCACCCCGTACAACGGGGACTCGTTCCTCGAAACCGTGTTGTCGTACCTCGGGGAGACCTTGCGGTCGAGTGCTGGAATCTTGGAACTCGCCAGCAACAACGCCGCAGGCATCCCGCTCCCGTCGCCGACGTTCACGGAGAAAGTGGCGACGTACATCGACACGATGGGATTCCTCGTGTTGTTCGGGCTCACTATCGTCGGCTGTTTGTACGTCCTGCGGCGCAAGCGCATCTCGCATTCGGTGTTCACCCTGTTGTTCGCCACCGTCGTAATGACCGGATTCACGCTCGGACTGCCGCTGTTCGGTATCCGTAACTTCATCCCGCAACGGTGGTTCGCGTTCCTCTACGCGCCGATGGCCATCCTTGCCGCGATGGGCGTGGCCTACCTCGTCCACAACCTCAACCGGAACGTCGTGGTTGCCGCCTTGCTCGTCGTCGCGCTCATCTATCCGAGCGTGATGGTGATGTCCAGCCACGGAACGCTCGACAGTCCCGTGTTCCCACAAGAACAGGAGCGACTGACCTACACCAATCAGGAGGTGGCAGCCGTCAACACCATCTCGACGATGACCGGGTCGCCGGACTCCTCGAACATCCTTCCGCGACAGGTGCTTCGAACCGACCACCCGTATCAGACGGTGTTCAGCAGAACCGGGGCGTATCCGGCGGACGCGTTCAACATCTCGGTCAACGATGGGCCGACAGACCACCCGATTACCGTCTACCGCACCTACCAGACCACTGGTGCGCCGCAGTACCGCCTCGTTAACGAGACGGAAAATGCGAGCGTCCCCGTCCGCCGAACCGTCCCGAGAAAACAGGTCTGTCGTCCCGATCAGAGCGTGCTCTACACGAACGGTGACGTGACGATGTGTGCCAACCAATCGATATAAACTCTTTTCTCTTGTCAATCGGACGGTAAGTTATGCAAGGACAGCGCGTGCTCGTCACCGATGGTGCCGGTTTTATCGGGTCGAACCTCGCCAACCGCCTCGCCGAAGACAACGATGTCGTAGCGGTGGACGATGGCTATCTGGGGACAGCCGAGAATCTCGATGACGCCGTCGAGTTCCACGACGGAAGCGTTCTCGACGACGACCTCCCGACCGACGTGGATGTCGTGTTCCACCTTGCGGCGCTCTCATCGTACGCGATGCACGAGGAAAACCCAGCGAAGGGTGCCCGGGTCAACGTAGGGGATTTCGTCAACACGGTCGAGCAGGCCCGAAACGACGGCTGTGACACCGTAGTCTACGCTTCGACGTCGTCCATCTACGGCAGTCGAACGGAACCATTGCCCGAGTACATGGATATCAAAGCCCGAACGGGATATGAAGCGTCGAAGCTCGCCCGCGAACGGTACGCCGAATATTTCGCCAACCATTACGATATGAACATGGCTGGAATGCGCTTTTTCTCCGTGTACCAGGGCTACGGCGGTGCGGAAGAGCACAAAGGCGAATTCGACAACATCATCGCGCAGTTCGCCGATGACATCGCGAACGGTCGCTCACCGGAAATCTACGGCGACGGAAAACAGACCCGTGATTTCACGCACGTCTCCGACATCGTCCGTGGATTGGTGCTCGCTGCCGAGAACGAGCTGACGGGCGTCTACAACCTCGGAACGGGTCGAAGCTACGATTTCAACACGATCGTCGAGTACATCAACCGTGAACTGGGAACCGACGTGGAACCCGAATACATCGAGAACCCCATCTCGGAGGACGTGTACGTCCACGACACGAAAGCCGACGTGACCAAGTTCAAGCATGCGACCGGCTGGAAACCCAAAATCAGCTTCAAAGAGGGTGTCCGACGTGTCTGCTCGCAGTACGAGTGAAAACTGAGTTCCGAACCTCGCTCGACATCTTTCGACCTTTCTGTTGCGGGTAACTTTCCGCCTCGACGCGATTGGTGTTTACGACCGGCTCAAATCGTAGCGTCCGGCAGTAGACCGACGAAATCCAGCGACGAACAGTTCCGATATCTGGCTACTGTTCCCGCTTAGTTTGTCCCCATTATGGGAAACCGCCGTCGTCGGTCGTGGTCGTCGTGGTCGTACTACCGGCTTGGGTCGTTTGCGTCGTCCCGGTCGTTGACGTCCCCGATGTGCTGGTCGTCTGCGTCGTACCCGATGGTGTCGAAGTCGTGGTCGTCGTGCTGGTTTCCGGCGGCTGGGTCGTCTGCGTCGTACCCGATGGTGTCGAAGTCGTGGTCGTCGTGCTGGTTTCCGGCGGCTGGGTCGTCTGCTCGCCCTCGTCGCTGTTGTCGTTGCCACCGTTGTCGTTGCCACCGTTGTCGTCGCTGTTGCCGTCTCCGCTTTCGCCTGCACTGTTGTCTCCGTTATCCGAGTTTCCCTCTTGTGGTGGCGGGCTTTGCGATGAAAGCCAAAACCGCATGGAGTGATATGGATTCCCGGATGCATCGCCCTTGTAGAGGAACAGTCGAACCCGAACGTTGTCGCCGGAAATGGACTGGTCGCCTTCGAGTGTCACCTTCTTCGTCCGTCCGGATCGCACCGTTACCTGTTGTTCGTCGAATTTGTTCTGTTCCGTTATGCTCCCGTCCTCGACGCGTTCGAGCACCGCCACGACGGTGTACTTGGTTCGCTCTCCCTCGCGATTGCCGACGTTGACGGTTACTCCGTCACCGAGGTTCGGCTGATATAGCGTGTTCGAGCTGCTGTCGATTTTCTGCCCTTCGACGTAGAACTCGGTGAACTGCTCTCCCTGCGGCGGGTTGAGCATCGCGAAGCCGACCGTGGATGCGACTAGAAGAAAACTGATCACGATGCCGACGTTCAGCACCGTCGTCGTCGTGCTACTCGAATGCCGCCCCGTCGAACCGAACAGGAGCCCCGGTAGACCGGGCGAATACCGTCGTTCTGGAGAAACACGCCATCGACGGGCGAGCGCGATGAGCGTAAAGAACGCGGTGAACGCGAGGATTCCTACCAGAATCGGTCGCAGTCGGATTCCCCACGGCGTGAAGTTTGCAACTGCGGCGACCATGGGAACGACGGCAACGCTCACCGTGACGGCGAGGCCGACTCGTTCAGGGCCACCGACCGCGTACGCAGCACCGTCTTCGTCGTCTCCGAACGCTCGAGCGCCGTTCTGTCCACCTTCCGGAAAGAGTGCTGAGATAAAAACGTATCCTGGCAGAAAGACGACGAGCGGGAGCACGAGCGCGACACGCGTTCGCCCACCGAGTCCAGCATACGCCGCATACCCTCCGATACCGGCCAGTATGAGGGCCAGCACGAGGTCTGCGAACCACCAGCGGCTATTCGTACTCATTGTAATCCAAGTAGCGTGAAACGGGTTTTATTATACGGCTCCTAATCAGTTTTCGGAGCGAATTTCGTCGGCTCCACCGTCCTCAGTCGGCAAATGGAGCACGTCGGTCGGGTTGACCGCGGTTTCCGAACACTGAGCGACCCAGCCGACCATGTCGTTGATGCGGAGTTTGTGCCGCGATGGCAGTTCATGAATCGACTCGTGCTCCGGGAACAGTCGCTGGTCTAAGTTGTACCGGTCGTACACCTGCTGACGGTCGGGCCACGCCGGTTCGAAGTTCTTGACGAACGGGAGCTTTCGCCGTACGAACCGCTCCATTTCCGAGAGGAGCGTGGACATGTACGGTCGGTCGGGTGGCCGGTGACGGAACAACCCTTCGTCCAACTGCCGAATCGCACGGATAAACGTCGCCGTGGTTCGGTACTCCGGCGGCGTCTGAAGGTGCCACTCCAACAACTCCGTATCCGCCGCGATGAACGATTCGAGGTAGTTGTCCGCGAGGTGTGTCCGGAACGGAATCGTCGGCTGGTTGCTGATGCTGAACAGCGAGAGTGCGTTCTGCACGGAGTCAGTGCGACTCCAGCACCGGTCGAACTCATTCGCGATCGCGTCACGGACGAACTCTCCCGCCGCATCCGAATTGTCCGTGTACTGCTCGGCGACGATTCGGCTCTTGTCGGGCAGGTAGCCGAAGTTGTCGAGCGACGCCTCGGTTGGGTCGGGTTCGGTCTCCATCCGCTTCAGCGGCAGCGTCTTGCCGAACAGTTTGAACTCGCTCCGTTTGTGGCCGAAGCCACGCAGGAGGGTGTCGAACAGGAGTCCGTGGTACATCGTATCCACCTCGATGTCGTTGTTGTAGCCTGCGTGGTGGATGTGGATGGATTCCTTGATGCCGTTTGTGTCCCTGACTTTCTGTTCACCGGGCATGATGTAGCGGTCGTTCGTCACCAACGTCGTGTGGTCGACCCCGTACTGTTTGGCCAGTCGTCGAGCGACTTTTACTTCCTGGGCATCGGGCATTCCGACCGTGTAGCAGTGCTCGATTTCGGGGAACTGCGACAACAGCGTCCGCGAGTCGTACCCCGCCGACAGGAGCAGCCCTTTCTTGCCAGGTTGGCGCGAACGCCGCCGAATCGCTCGCTGCATTCGGTCTGCGAGCTCGCTCGCGTAATCCATGTCCTGCTCGTTGTAAACGAACCGGTCGAGTTCGTCGACTTCGTCCGGCGTCAGATAGCCGTCGAAGGACGTGCGATGAAGTTCGTGAAACAGCGTCTTGTTTCCGAGGACGACGCCCATGTGGAGGAACTCGCCGACCGACTGCCTGCGCATCGTCGGATTACTGATCGTTTTAGCGATTTCCGCCGCATCGGAACCGAACACCCGAACACCGGGGTCGTCCGTGTAGAAACACTCCCACGACCGAATCGGGTCGGTGAGAACGACCGTATCGCCCTCGTATTCGATAAACGCGAGATACGACCCGTTGAGCGCCTTGATGGAGTCTTTTCCTTTTTCCGCATACTGTTCAAGCAACCAGCGAGCAGGTTCCGACCAGCCACGCTTGTTGGGGTATGCTTCTCCCCAGATGACACACGAACCGAGCTCTCCGGAATAGGAAGCACTTCGTCCCGGAATTCCTAGTCCGGTGTCTCGAATACCGACCGTTGCAACGTCGCTCGTAACGATATCGTCGAACTCTCTGTCGGAGCGGAACCGCTCGAACTCGTCCCGGTCGCCGAAGACGCCGAATATTTCTTTATTCATCGTTCACACACACCTCACTCGCCACCGATGGGAGGTCGTCCCGTGCCACGGCGGCATCTGGTCGTCCGCCGATTCCGTCTCACATCAGTTGGTCTCGCTCGTGTCACGGTTGGCTCTGTTTCCAGCTATCGTGTCTATGGCGGTTAACTATACACAGTATAACATCAGGAAGATTGTGTTTAGGAACATCTGAAACAGTGCTCGCTTTCCAACAGCACCGGTAATCACCCCGCTTTGCTTCCCTCGGTCGTGTTCTCCGATTTCGTCCTACTGGGACGTTCGTCCGATTACACGCGCTCGTCCAAGCAGGCGTCGTCCGTCTCCCGTCTCACGGTATGTCCGAATCGTCGGGGCCGGGGTTCGCTTGTCTGTTTGGACATGTTTGCCGAGTTTCAGCGTCGATGCGGAGCGCATCATCCGTGTTCCGCGATTTCGAACCGGTTGCGTTTGTCGGCGTTTTCGTGTCGGACAGCGGCCGTCGGGGTTCGAGCGAACGGGTGGATGAGCGTTGCTACTAATCGCTGTTGTAGTTATAAACTATTGACATTTACACCTTTCAGTAACGAACTTCATTTCCCCTATCGACGACCGGTACACTGCGGTCTCGTCCCGGAATTTTATCCTTGCGGGCTTTGTTATGGATCTGCTAAGTCGGTTTCGATTCCCTTGCTCTCGAAGCTTATCCGTGATATATATTTATGGCTCGCCTCCTGAGATTTCTCATATGCTTGATTTGGAGCGCCGGGCCGCTCGAAGCCACCTGTGGAATTTCTGTAAACAGGTCGGTGTCGCGCCAGTGCTCGCGACCATCTACTGGAACGCCAAGCTCGCGCTTCATCTTTGGTCTGCAACTGTGACAGTCGGCGGTCACACCGTCAAGTTCGCCGCAGATACCCGAACTGAGTATCAGCGCGCCACATCACTCGTCGGCGAACGCGCCGTCGTCGAATCGTTGCTCGCCGACGTTAAGGAGTCGGATGTGGTGTACGATATCGGTGCCAATATCGGTACGCACACCTGCTTCGTGGGCAAATCCCTGCGCAGCGGCATGGTCATCGCGTTCGAGCCCATGCCGACAAACGCGGTTCGCCTTCGACACAACCTTTCGGCGAACCTTCCGGCGGATAGGTGGCGTGTCGCCAAACTCGCGCTTTCGAACGAGAACGGCTCTGGAACGCTTGCAGTGGAAAGTCAAAACTACGGCGAGGGAAAACACTCTCTTTCCGCGGACGGCGAGCTCGAAATTGACGTGTCCAGAGGTGAGACGTTGGTTGACGAGAAGACATACCCCGCACCGGATATCCTCAAAATCGACGTCGAGGGCGCAGAACTACGGGTGCTCGAAGGGTTCGGCGAGCGACTTTCTGACGTTCGTATCGTCTACGTAGAACTCCACCACGAGTTGAGCAAGGAGTACGGAACGTCCACCGAGGAAATCGAGGCATATCTTCGCGACCACGGGTTCGATATCGAACGACTCAGCGAACGGTCGGACGCCTACCACATTCGCGCTATCCGGTCGCAGGGCTAATGGGTCGTCGCAATAGCAGGAACCGAGTAAAATCAGGTCGAGATTAGAAGTCGTTGCCCCAACCGTCGTATCCGTCGGAACTACGGTCGTCGATGCCGTTTTCGATGTGGCTCTTCTTGACGTAGATATCTTCTGCGTCGTCCTTGAGCAAGAGACCGACGTTACCACGACGCGACCGAGCGGAGATGCCTTCTATCCACGTTCCGCTGCCACCGTCCTCGATTGGGTGGTCTTCGGAAACGAAGTTGCCTTCGTAAATGAGGACGTTGTTCCCGTAGTTCGACAGCGCACGTCGACCCCATCCACCACCGTGGTCGACGTTTACGCTACGGAACTCGCAGTCATCACGGTTGTTGTGAATGGCACTTCGAGTGCCGTTCGTCGGTGCTTCACCCGTGACGGTAACGTCTTCGAGGTAGACCGGCTGGTCGCCGTCTTTGATTTTGATAGCCGGGCCGCCGCCGCTTTCGTGTTTGACCTGGGTGTGTTTGACGCGGGTCTGTCCCGCGGATGAACGGATGGAAATCGCGGCCGTCGGATTGTCCGTCCGAACCGTGACGGTCGAGTCGATAATGTAACAGTATTCCGCACCGTTCGTGACCCAGATGGCTGGACTTTCCTCGACGTTGGTCTGGAAGTCGACGTTTCGAGCGACGAGAACATTCCCTTCCTCCATGCGGAGCCCTCGCTGACCGATGCCGTGGGGGTCTTGTTGATCGACGATGATGGTCGCGTCTTCGATGTAGCTGCTGTTGCCACCGAGTCGAACGTTCGCACCCGTGCTGTTCTGGAAGCGACCTCCCTCGATTTGGATGGAGCCGGAACCGTTGGCGGCGTAGAGGCCGTTGTCCGGGAAGCTTCCGAGGATGCAGTCACGGAACGTCATCGTTCCTTCGTTGTAATCGTTACAGAGGATTCCCGTCGGTCCACGCCAGAGGGAGTCACTCGGCGTGTCGCCTGACCAATCCGCGCCATTGGGTGCTTCGAATCGTTCGACGAGTCCCTCGCCGTCGGGGTCGGTGATAACGAATCGTCCCGGTCCGAACGTCCCGCTGTCGTGTCGCCCGAGTATTTCGATATCTCGAACGATGAGCCCGTCGTCGACTTCGGCTTCGATGACACGAATACCCGTGTCGTCGGCCGTCTGGTCGACGGTGAAACCTTCGATACGAAGGTCGGTGCCCGGGTCGTATTTTACACCCATTCGGAAAAGACGGTAGTTTCCGTCGCCGTCGTGGTCGAAGTCGTGGTAGTTCGCAGGAACGAGTTCCGCATCGTGGCCGACCATGCCAAAGTTGTTGAAGCCGGTGAAGCGGAACTGCTCGTCCATGTAGTACCGCCCCGGCGGGAAGTAAAGGAGCGTGTCGTCGTCTGCGTGTTCTCGAAGTACGGGTGTGACAGATTCATCCCCATCGTTGTCTGCCCCCACTTCGGTTACGTCGATGACTGTGTCATAGTCGTCTTCGTAATCCGAATGGTTTGCAGCAGCAGAACCCATAACCGCGGACGATGCCGCAATTGCACCAGTTAGCTTGAGATAAGTTCTACGAGTCGTTGCGTTTCGATTTCGCCTGTCTGACGCCATCAAAATTTCCCAACCGACCGAACATATTAATTATCTGCCTTCTAGTTCACTCCCTCCCCGTTTTCCCTCTGTTGGAAACGTTGTAAACGGTCTGTCCTGCGCTATTTTCACACATGTATAATAATTTACATCCGGCTCTTAAGCGCCATATAAGAAAATACCTATGTCTGGTTTGATCAAGTAGCGATGAAACGACAGACACGACGTACGTTCCTGACGACGGTCGGTGCGGCCGGTACTCTCGGTCTCGCTGGTTGTTCGGGTATTATCGACCCCGGTAAGGGTGACACGAAGACTCCCGACGGTACCGATGGCAAGGGAACTACCTCCACGACCACCGACAACGGTGGTGGCGGCAACAACGATGGGGATCAGCAGAGCGGCCCACAGACGTTCGAGAGCTTCGAAAAGCTTGGCCCATGGAGCGCCGTCGACCGACAGGGGACGCTGAAAAAGAGTACGAAACAGAAGTACGAAGGTTCGCAATCGGCCCACGTCGTCGGTAGCAAAAAGACGAAAGAAGGGAAGATCTTCCGTGCGAACTTCGGCAGTCAGCCTGCGGACTTCAGCAACAAGAATATCTCTCTTGCGTTCAAGTGCACTTCGCACGACTACGTGAAGGTCGCCGTCCAGCTGTACGCTCCTGACCGTGGCCACGTCGTGGAGATGAAGCGAACGCTCTACGGACCGAAAGGCAAGTGGGTTCGCGTCAACCTCGGTGTGACGAGCGCTCAGCGGCAAAAGAGCGTTGACCTCTCGAAGGTGTATCAGATGCGCATCATCGGCCGTCCGAACGACCCCAACACGAGCAAGCCGATCGAGTTCTACGTGGACGACCTGAAAACCGTGCCCGCACCCAAGAAGGGAATGGTGATGCTCACCTTCGACGACGGGCTGAAATCACAGTACACGAAGGCGTACAAGATGATGAAGGAGTACGGCTTCCCCGGCGTCGACGCCATCATCACCGACGCCGTCTACGACGACGGATTCCTCACGCAGGGTCAGATGCGCAAGATGGCCGAGGACGGATGGGACATGGTCGCCCACCCGAACACGCAGAAGACGCCGATGGATCAGCGGTCGGCGAAAGAGCAGGAAAAGCTCATGACAGACGCCAAAAGCTGGCTCAAGCAGTACGGGTACGAGGGCCACAAGTACATGGCCGTCCCGAAGAACGTCGTCGGGCCGAACACGTTCGAACTCGCCCAGAAACACTTCGACGCGACGCTATCGTTCGGTGCATCGCCGAACGCGCTTCCGGTCATCAAGAAGGATACCATCGTCTCGCGGATGTACGGCGATAGCGATATGAAGTTGACTAAGCGGTCGATCGACTACGCGGCGAAGTACAAGCAGTTGTCGCCGCTCCTCTTCCACCAAATCGGTGGAGACGGCTTCTCGGAGAAGAAGTTCGAGGAAATCCTGAAGTACATCAAACAGAGCAACGTCGAAGTCGTCACGCTTTCCGATCTGGAAAAGCGCGGAATGCTCATCTGAGCACCACGCCGCGACGCCTGTCTTCTCTTTCTCCCCTTGTCGTCGATGAACCGTCGAGTGGTAGTGCTAACTGCTGTCGGATTCGGAACTACTTTTCCGCCCGGATGAAATACTCCTCGCCACGGTCGTGTATCGTTTCTATCGCGAATCCACAGTTTTCCAGCGCCGTCATGACCGCTTCCTCGTCTGCTCCGTACTGACCGAGGAACGATGGATGAACCTCACAGTACACCACCCGACAGTCCGGCCGTGAGAGCGTCTCCGAAAGACCACGAATCGCGTCGAGTTCGGCTCCTTCGACATCGATCTTTACCACTGTCGGTGGCGGTACTTCTCCTCGCTCGACCAACTCGTCGCCGTTTTTGAGCGTCACATGCTCGGTTCCGGTCTCCGAAAGCTGTGCGACGCCGTCGGTGGAAAACGTCGCTTCACCCGCTTCGTCCGAGAGCGCTTCTCGTCGCACATCGGCCTGCAAGCCGTTCCGTGAGAGGTTCGTTTCGATACAAACGGCCTTCTCCTCTCGCGGTTCGAAGGTGACGACCTGTCCGTCGGAGAGCGCCGCCGCGGCGAGACAGGTGTAGCTCCCGATGTACGCGCCGACGTCGTAGAACACGTCATCTGGTTGCAACCGCGAGAGCAGATCCGCCAGAACGGGGCGCTCGTCGACGAGCGTACTGTAATGGCGGAAGTCGTCCGCGTTCGACGCGTGAAAGGTGGTGCTGACTCCACCCGCACGCTGCGTGTGTGTCCCGCCGCTGGTACGAAAGAGCAACTGCCAGTACATCCGTGAGAGTGTCGATTGCAAGCCGAGACGGTCGATAACGCCTCGGATTGGCGGTGTGGAGAACACGCGTCGCCCGGTTTCTACCACCCCGGTCGTGAATTTCTTCGAAGACATCGCTTCGTGGGAAGTTATCAGGCTGCCGTGATATATCCCGGGGCCGAAACGGGTCATCCGAACGTCGATGTGTCGCGACGAAACGCTCGCTCTGCTCGCAGTTCGTCGTTCAAGCGTCGCAAAAACCGATACACTTCGAACCCCCGCCGACCCTACAGTATCGGAGCCCCAAACAAGCTAACGCCGAACCAGCCGTCGTTGGCCGTGGTAGATTGGGCTATCGTCGTATTCGACTGAGCCGTCGTCCCCTGCTGGGCCGTCGTTGTGTCCGATTGGGTGGTTGTTCCGGACTGCGTCGTCGAGTTCAGTCCAGGTGTGTCGGTAGTCGTGGTGGTTGTCGTCGTGGTCGTTGCTGTAGTCGTGGTGGTTGTCGTCGTGGTCGTTGCTGTAGTCGTCGGTGCCGTCGTGGTCGTCGTGGACGGTGGCGATGTCGTGCTTGTCGTCGTCGGCGGTGGCGTTGTACTCGTCGTGCTCGGCGTCGTCGTCGATGGTGGCTGTGTCGTCTCTTCCGGAGGTGTCGTCGACGGCGGTTTCGTCGTGCTTTCCGTCGGTTTCGTCTCATCCGCGGTCGTCGACGTCGGCATCGAACTGCCGGTCGTTCCTGCGGGTGTCGTACTCGCCGGCTGTGTGGTCATAGTCGGTGCTGGGTCGGAATCGCCGCCGAGTCCGCCGGGTCCGGGGCCGAGGAACGCATACCCGATACCCGAAACGAAGAGCAAGACTCCGACAACGACCATCAGTTTCTGCATCGAATCGGATGACATTGTATCTTCTCTGACGTTCGTTCGAAGTGTTTCGGCACGCGAGCCGAGCGGTTCGGGAAACGACGAAAGGGTGTTGAGAACCTCACAGACTCCCAACGCACCCGTCGCAAAGCAAAAGAACAGGTACACGAGGAATCCGAGCGGCGGGACGATGACGAGCGAGAGCGGCATCTCCATTCCGAAGACGACCGGTCGCACGTCGAGGAAATGTGCGAGGACGAAGATGGGTGGTGCGGAGAGTATCGTCGTCGAAATGACGCGCCCGAGTCGCGCATCCGAGAGTGGGTCGAAACCGATTCGTCGCGCACTCCACAAGTGGAAGACGAACATCGACCCGTACCCCACGCTGGTGGCGATTGCCGCCCCGTGCATTCCGTATTGGGGGATGAGGAGCAGATTGAGGAGGAGGTTGATAACTGCCGCAACGCCCGTCGCGATGATAGGGTATTTCAGGTCGCCCTTCCCCTGCGCGATGGCGAGAATCGGCCGTGCGACCGCGAAGCCGAGCGTCCCCGGGAGGAGGAGTAACAGCGGTGCGATCGCAGGCGTGAAGTCCGAACTGAAGTAAACCGGAACGGCGACGTTCGAGAGAGATGCCAGCCCCAATGCCATGACTCCAGTGAGGAGGAAGGTATAGCGCGTCGTTCGCGCCGACAACTTCGATATTTTCTCGGTCTCGTCATTCGACCACAGCTCCGAAGTGGAGTGGACGAACACCGTCTGGAGCGCCAGTGGAATGAACCAGAGGAACTCCGCGAGTTTGAGCGCGGCACGGTAGTATCCGACCTGTTTGCTCCCCGAGAGCAGCTGGAGCATCAGGATGTCCACGTGGTACAGCGACATGAGCAGGAAGATGAGCACGATGGACAGTGAGTTGAACGTCAGCATCGTCCGTCGCGGGAAATCGCTTGGCGTCGTGCGGAAGATTCCTTTCAGCGAAATCTGCCGCGTGATGATTACGATTCCCGCAACTGCAACCACCGCGCCCGCCGCGATCTTTCCGGCCAGTGCGCCGTTGACGCCGTATCCGAAGTGGACGAGCGGAATCGCCACCGCGATGAACGCCAACTGCTGGAGCACTTTCAGCGGTTCGGAATATCGTTCCAACCCGAATCCCATCAGCGTCCGACGAGCGTACGCCCGGAACTGGTCGGTCACGACGAGAATCGTGAGAATGTAAAAGTACGGCTCGAATCCCGGACCGAATACTTTCTCGACCAGCCCAAACCACGCAGCGAGCGCGAGGACGATGGACCCGACCACCGAGAGCAGCAGTGCCAATCGGAAATAAAAGCCGACGACGTTCTCCTCCCAGCAATCCATGTCACGGTCTTCGGCGAGAAACTTCCGAACCCCGTCGGTGACGCCGGAACTCACGAGAATCATGAATAGCGAGAACACCGAGAGAACGGTGGTATAGATCCCGACTCCTTCCGGTTCGAGGAGACGGTAGAGAATCGGCGTTGTCAGTATCCCGATGATGAGCGTGAGAACTTTCGTTCCCGCGACTGAGAGTACTCCACTTAGAATACTTCGTTGCACATCATCACCACCTGCGTTTTCCTCTTCGGTCTACTTCAAGTGACACTCGTCACTCAGTTCTCACTATAGAGGCTTTATTATACACTGACTAGACCCGTTGCAGGGGGACGACGAGCGAAAAGGGAAAAGAAAGTGACTAGTTGTCGTAGCTGTTACCCCATCCACTCACGCTGGAACTGCTGCGGTTTTGAACGCCGTTGACGAGCGTGTTCTTTTTCAGATAGACGCCGTCACCGCCGTCGTTGAGTCTGAGCGCAGCATCTTTGTCCGTTGATTCCGCCCAGGTGTTATCACCGTTGTTGATGACGGGCGTCATGGAACCGATGTACTGGCCCTCGTAGAGCAACGCATCGCTGTCGTGGAGTTCGAGGGCTCGACGGCGAGAAGAACCGGTTTGTTCGACGTCCTGGTTGCGGAATTGACAGTCACTTCGGCCACAGCGGATCGCTGCACGCGCACTCTTGTGGCCGCCATCCCCTCTAAACACGTTGTCTTCGAGATACACCGGTTCGTTGCCGTCCTGAATCCCAACCGAGAAGCCGCCGACTGCGTCGTGGACGAACTTCGATTCCTTGACGCGCGCCATCCCTGCTTTGTTTTGGACGAGGAGGCCGTGAATTACTTCGTCGCCGGCGGTACGAACGGTCGAGCCTTGGAGAAGGAACAGACCGACGTCCATCACCTTGATGGCACAGCCATTCGGGTCGGAGACCTCTATGTCGCAGTCTATCACGCGGATGTAATCGCTGTTCTCGGCGCGGATGGCGTGTTGGTTCCCTTTGCCGTTACTGTCGTCCACCACGATTCTCGCGTTTTTAACGATGCTATCTTCGTCGCCGATTCGGACGCTCGCGGTCTGGCTGTTTTTGTACACGCCACCGTCCACGATGACTTGTCCGGAACCGTTGGCTGCGTAGAGTCCGTTGTCCGGGAACGCGCCGAGCGAACAGTCTTTGAACGTCATCGTACCCCTGTTCTGGTTACAGAGAATACCGGTCGGGCCACGCCACAGCCTGTCTCCCGGCGTGTTCTCCGACCACGCGCCGTCGTCAGGTGCGTTGAAATTTTCCACGACGCCGCTTCCGTCCGGGTCGGTAATGACGAAGCGTCCTGGCCCCCACGCCCCGCTGTCGTGCTGGCCGTAGACGTTGACGTTTCGAACTTTCAGGTCGTCCTCGACGGCCGTTTCGAGCACACGGACTCCGGTGTCGTCTGCGGTCTGGTCGATGTTGATGTCTTCGAACAGCAGGTCGCGGCCGGGATTGTAGTGGATTCCGAGTCGGAAGAGGCGGTAGTTCCAGTCACCGCCGTCGTCGAAGTCGTGGTAGTTGTCCGGAACGATCGTCACGTTGTACTGACCGACGATGGCGAAGTGTTCGAACCCGGTAAAGCGGAACTGTCGGTTCATCCGGTAGCGCCCCGGCGGGAAGAGTAGCATCGTATCGTCGTCCGCGTACTCCTCCAGGAGGTCGTTGATCGGTTCGTCACCGTTCGGGTCGGCACCCGCGTCCTCGACCATATCCACGACCGTTCCGTACTCGTCCAGATACTGGTGGTGAGCGCTGGCGCGGTCGGCCATCGCTCCCGTGCCTGCCGCGCACAGACCCCCTTCAAGAAGGTTCGGCGCGTCGCCCCGTTGTTCGATTCCGTGTTGTCAGTGTCGATTGAGTCCCGTGTGTCGATTTTGTGAGTTATTCTGCCTCCCAGTGCGTTAGTGATAACCGTCGGGTGAGAGGCACGTCGAGATGACGTGCCGGAAGATCCGCACTTGGTCGGTCCTGACGGTCTACAAAAGAGTATACTAGAACCTTTCGGCCAAAGTCTGTGCCTTAGTATTCCCACCCTTTAAGCCCCAATAGTATGACAACAAGTGCCACAGTAAGGCTATCTCGACTAATTGGTCAGGAAAAAGATACTATGTGACTGTGTATCATGTCGAATGAAATGGGGAACGAGGCTATAGGTCGAGCAGGCCGGCGTAGAGATGGGCGATATCGACGCAGACGCGTTCCCACGTGAACTGCTCCGCGTGTGCTTCGATGGCGTCGCGGTTCCACTCCTTGCGCAGCGCACGTACCACGGCGTCCGCAAGCGCATCGTGGTCTTCCGGGCTGTCGATGAGGAACCCGTGGTCTTCGGAGGTGACGACCTCCTCGCTTCCGCCGTTTATCGTGGAGACGACCGGCGATCCGCAGGCCATCGCTTCCAACTGCACGAGACCGAAACTTTCGCTGTAACTCGGAAGGACGAAGGCGTCACAGGCGCTCATCCAATATTTCAGGTCGTCGTTCGAGACGTAGCCAAGCAGTCGAACGTGGTCTTCGAGCCCCAACTCCTCGATTTTCTCCTCAAGGTCGGAGCGCATGCCGCCGTGGCCGCCGATCGCACAGACCACATCGCCTTCTTCCGCGACGATATCGGGCATGACATCGACGAGATGCTGGAACCCTTTTCGTTTTTTCAGGTGCCCGAGCGCGAACAGCAGTTTCGTTCCGTCGCCGATGCCGAGTTCCGACTTCGCTTCGGCCTGTGGCACTCGGCGAAGTCTCCCTTGGCTGAACCCGTTCGGGATGTAGTAGACCTCGTCGTTGAACTGTCGGAGCGTGTTTTGGTCTTGCCGATTCACGCGGACGATCGCATCGGCGTTCTTCCACGTCCGATTTATTTTCTCGTTCGAGGATTCGAGCTGTTCGACGAACAAATCGTGGTTCTCGTGGACGGTGAGAACCGACGGAATGCCGAGTTCGAGCCCGAGGACGGTGCCGACATAGCCAGCAGTCCACGTCAAATGTGTGTGGATGACATCGAAATCGACGGAGAGGTCGGCGAGGATTTTTTTCACCTTCCGGGCGTGTTGGTCGCCGAGATAGCGGCGATGAAGGTCGATAGGCAGGTAGAGCAGTGGTGTGCTGATGACGGTGAGGTTGTCCGGCTTGTCCTCCCCATTGATTTTCGCGCTCTTGCTGAATGGTTTCGCGTAGTCGATGGGGAGATATTCGGAGATATCTGCAAACCGGTTGTACCGGACGAGGACGTACACTTCGTTGAAATAGTCGGCGAGAACGTCCACCTGTCCCTTGACGAAATGGTTGTAGCTGTGCGAGACGATGAGCAGATTCCTGTCCGCCAGGGCGTTCAGGTCGTGGTTCCGCGGTACGTCCCCCGTGTCCGGCGGTTTTGTGACCTGCGCGTGCGTGTCGCTCGACATACCTAGCGGAAAGTTTCCGTCGATGTTTATTATCGGGTGGCTAAGCCTGTTGGTCGTTCACACGCACATACACTGTTTGAAACTGAGTGGAACAGTGGCCTCCTGGCAGTACTGGTGCGCCTACTGAAGTTTTACGAGGTCTATAATTAACCGATCAAGTGGTGATAGACTATTCATGTTACCGGTGGAACAGGGGTATCCGACTACCGGCCGGACACAGTCCTATGAACACGGATAGACTCCTTACGGCGGGTATTGCGCTGTGTTGTATCTTCCTATCGGCACGTCGGCCTCGACGCTCGGGTCGTCGGTGAACACCAACCCCGACGACGTGGTGAACGTGGATTACAAATCGCTTCCCATCAATCCAAACGATGCGGATGAGCTGAAACGACAGGCACAATCGAAAGGGGAACCCCAGTCGGCGAAGGCGAAGAGCGACCAACAGCAGTCGAAGTCGAGTCAGCAAAAACAGCAAGCGAGCGCGAGCAAACAGCAACAAAAGCAGTCGAAAAAGAGCGTCTCGAAGGAACGGCTGGAGTTCCTCGACCGCCTTATGGAACTGCTTCGGCAACTCCTGCAATGGGTTCTCTGGCTCGTTCCGTTCGTCGCCGTCGCTGGCGGTATCGCCTTCGGCGTTCGGTTTCGTGGGCACCTGTTCGACTCCCCGACCGAGCCGAGCGGTTCGGTTCAGCCACGAACACCGCCGCCGGAGCCGAATCCGTCGAACGAAATCGAGCGGGCGTGGTGGTCGATGGTCGAGCGATTCGGCGTCGAACAGGCACATACCAAGACGCCAGGCGAATGTGCGCGCGAAGCAATCGAGGCGGGCGCGGACAGAAATGCTGCCGAGACGTTGACGCGAACGTTCGAGGAAGTTCGGTACGGCGGTGCCCCGATAACCGATGACCGCCTTGACCGAACTCGAAACCAGTCCGACAAGTTGGAGGTTCAGCCATGAAGGGACGCCGCATCCTATTCGGACTTTCCGGTGCGATCGCAGTCGTGATGGCGATCGCTGGTGGCCCGGGGGCGCTCCCGGTTCGGGCACTGCTGTCGTTCCTCGGAAACGAATATCTGCTCGTCGTCGCTATCGGCGGATTCGGTCTACTCCTCGCGATTCCGGTGCTTGCATCGGGCCGTGACGGGAACCTCGTCCAAGCCGAGATGCCTGCACCCGAAGAGCCGGTGACCGTCCCGTCCGCCGGCTACACGTTCGATGAAACCGTGAACTCGTGGCGGTATCGATAGCCACTCGTCGGTCGAAGCCAGCGAACAGCCGTCAGAGAACGACTGCGAACTGCGGCCATCGAGACGGTCATGCGAGCGGAAAACTGCTCCCGCGAGGAGGCCCGTGGACTGGTGACTGATTCCGGGTCTGGTCGGCGTTCTCGTCCTCTCGCTCGCGCTCGTGCCTGTGCGCGGAACAGGGTCACGAGCGCTCGTGAAAGCTGATACTGGACTCGTCTTCGTCGCCGTCCTCGCGTCCGGCATCTTCAACGCCGTTTCGCTCGGGGCGCTCCTGTTGGCGGGGGTCGCAACCGTCGTTGCCTGGGACGCCAGTGAACACGCGATTAACGTGGGGGAACACCTCGGTCGTGGCGGAGATACGCGGGAAACCGAAGTCGTACACGTCGTCGGAACCGGCCTCGTGGGACTCCTTGCAGTGAAAGCCGCGAAGTTCTCGGGTGGGGTTGGCCCGTCCGGTCTCTCGCTCGGGTCGCTCGTGCTGTTGCTCGTCGCAGTCGTCTTGCTTGCAGTGGCACTCCACGATTAGCAACTCGATAATAAAGCCCCGAGAAACCGGAGTACAGGGCAACGAATGGCCCCGACTGTAAGCGTTATCGTACCGACGTACAATCGGGCACACTCCCTGCCTCGAACCGTCGAAAGCGTCCTTTCGCAGACGCTCGAAGATTTGGAACTCATCATCGTGGACGATGCGTCCGACGATGACACGGCGGACGTCGTCGCGTCGTACGACGACGACCGAATCCGGTTTTTCGAACACGAGGAAAATCAGGGTGCGAGTGCCGCGCGAAACACTGGTATCGAGCACGCAGAGGGGGATTACATGGCGTTTCTCGACTCGGACGACGTGTGGCTCCCGACGAAACTCGAAAAGCAGGTGCTTACCCTCGAACTCCGGTCTGACGACTGGGTTGCCGCCTACTGTAAGGCGGAAACCGTTCACCTGGACGGACAGAATCCGATCGTGAAGTGGGCGACACAGCTCATCTCACGGCGGAACAAGACCGAGGGTGCGGAGGGCGGCAAGGAACTCATCGGACCGATCCTGAGCGACAGTCTCCACACCAGTGCCGGTTCCACTCTGCTCGTGACGAGCGACGTGGCGCGAAAAATAGACGGGTTCGACGAATCGTTCGACCGTTTCCAAGACCCCGAATTCCTCATTCGCGTCCTCAAACACGGCAAACTCGCCTGTGTGGACGAGACACTTCTCCTCCGATACGAAACCGGTTCGCCGTCGGCGGACGCGGTGGCGAAAGCGGACGAGCATTATCGGCGGACGTTCGCCGAAGAAGTCGAACGCCTCGAACGACAGGGCATCGATGTGACCGGCGCACACAATTATATCCTCGCGAGACAATACCTCGACGAAGGACAGTTCCGTACCGGCTTCCGATATCTCCGACGGTCACGGAGGCCCGAAATACGACAGGTTCCGGGACTGTTGATGAATCTGTACTCTGGTGTGAGAGCGAACATCGAATGACAGCACACGAACTCCGATACGCACACTACTACCTCCGTCTGTCAGTTCTCTCGACGCTCCTGTTCAGTTGTACCGTGCTCAACCTTGGTCCGCTCGAACAGCTCACGATGACCCAGTCAACTGGCGTTGTCATCGCGTTGTTTACCATGTTGACACTCGCACAATCGCTAAAGGGAGGTTAGACACTCCCTAACAATTGTAATCTAAACCACTAATATTACAAACAATTATGTATTTTTCCATATTGTTGGTTCGTTCAAATCGTACAATCGCAAGACGTAAACGGAATGCAACGGCTCGCAAGGAAGCGAGAGGGTCGCTTTACTTTATGGTGTGTCCCCGTCTGGCCTGTGTCGAAGACCAATGAGCGCTACGACGCAGACTCTCTCTGACGGACCGTCGTTGCCGAACGGCGAAGTACCGAACGAACTCCCGAAGGACAAAATATTCCATATCCTCCAAACGCAACGTAGACGGCACGCGCTTCGCTACCTCAAAGAACAGGACGGAGCGGTCGAAATGCGCGACCTCGCCGAGCAGGTGGCCGCGTGGGAAAACGACACGACGCTACAAGCGCTCGCCTCGGATGAGCGTCAGCGCGTGTACATCGCCCTCTACCAGTCCCATCTTCCGAAGTTGGACAACGAGGGCATCATCAACTACAACCAGAGTCGTGGTATCGTCGAACGCGGCCCGCTCGCCGACCAGTTCGACCCGTACCTCGAGACGGCGAACACGGACGGTGCCGACGACACGACCGATGTCGAATCCGAAATGGACGACGACCGCTGGTTCAGCTACTACCGCTGGGCGACGGCGGCGAGTGCCGGAACGGTCGCGGCCGCGTGGCTGAACGCACCACTCATCTCCACCACACCTATCCACATTCTCGGAGCGGCTATCGTCGGCCTCTACGCGTTCATCTCTAGCGCTCAGTTCGCGCTCCGATAGGATCATTGCAGAACCTCTCGGAGAAAATGATGTGTTTTAATCAATTCATGTGTAGATACGCTATTTTTGTCTGACACAGAACTATATGGCGAAGGTACTAAACTTCGCCGTACGTACTCGAAAAAATGCATCTCGGATCCGGAAACCGTGGCGGGTGGGCCCTCTATGCCGTTCTCGTCGTCGCCCTCGTCGTTTCCGGTGTCGCTTTGGTTCCGATGTCTGCGGGTGGACAATCCGAATCGGATATCGGACGAATCGTTAGCGTCAACCAAACTGGCACAGCTATCGTTACGACGAACAACGACACGACGTACGTCTGGCAGTCGGAGCAGTACACCGCCAACGTCACGTTCCAGATAAACGGTAAAAAAGACCAGTATGAGGTATGTCTGTACGAAACTCGGAGTAGCGGTAGGTCTGAAAAACTCAAGTGTCGCAGTACAAAAGTGGGGAACGGTTCGACTGCGACCGTTTCCCTCAGCGGTTCCAACGCCTCGGAAACGGGTGAGCGAACCCTTATCTTCCGACTCAAACCGACGTTCGGTCAAGATTCACCAACGCTCGATAGTCGGACGATCGACCAGCGAGTCATCCAAAAAAGCGGGGACGTGGATAACGACGGGCTGGAAAACGAGTTCGAGGTCAATCAGTCGAAAAACGCCGGATGGAACGAAACGGCGTTTCTCGATTGGGACATGGACGATGACGGTAACTCAGACGGGGCCGAGTACGATGACGACCGACTCGACCCGACAAAGGCCGACACTGACACCGACGGCCTCCCCGACGGGCTCGAGCTCGATATCGGGACGAATCCCAACGCCCCGGATTCCGATGGGGACAAAATCGACGACGGAACCGAATACAACGACCCAAACCTCGACCCACGCGACCCGAATGACTCCACGACGACGGAAACGACCTCCGTGGTGAGCGAGCCACAACCGGACGAATCCGACGACATACTCACCGACGAAGGTGTCGTCCTGAAACTCCTTCGGGAAAATCGCGGTCGTATGAAGCAAGTGGATGTTGTCGAGGAGACGGGATGGTCGAAGTCGAAGGTGAGTCGACTGCTCTCACGAATGGAAGAGCGTGGAGATGTCAACCGCCTTCGTGTCGGTCGTGGCAATATCGTCTACCTCGATGGGGCGAAACCGAGCGGAGCGCGCTCTCCACATGAAGGAGATATATATAGTTAATCAGATAGTAAAAAATCGCGCCACGGGGCGGTGAAACGGTTAAAACAGTTTATTTTTACGATATTTTTCCAGTCCGTTTCAGGTGTTTAATTGCTGGATAATAATAGTCGTACCTTGAGAAGGAACTGATACAATGTCGATAGACATGAGCGCAACTCGAAGCGTCGACGACAGCAAAATGGCCGACACCCAGTGCCGTAACTGCGGCACGTTCGTGACGCCCCAGTTTACCCGTGTGTTCGGAAACAACCGAAACGAGGTGTTCGGCTGTTTCGAGTGTATGACTGCCACTGAAGTGAAACGAGGGCGCGCAAACCACCCCGAGAAAGCCGATCGCGCTCGCGAGGAAATGCGGTAGTGGTGGCGAGCGCCTTCTTCTCACATCATTCACGGATGTAAACCGATACCCGAAAAGCGACCGCGTTGTGCTACTTGTCTCGCTTCACGACTTCGCCGGGGAGCGTCGTCGCTCCCGTCGAGAGCTTCAGCCCCGGTGTGAGGCTGGTGTTGATGCCCGTTTTTGCGTCGTCACCGGCAATGACGCCGAATTTCCGGCGCTCGGTCGAAACACGGTCACCCTTCACGGTGAACTTGATGTCTGCGTCGTCGTGACGGAGGTTCGCCACGTTCGTCCCCGCACCGAAGTTCACATCACGTCCGAGGACGCTGTCGCCGACGTACGAGAGGTGGCCAACCGTCGCACCGGGCGAGAGAACGCTGTTTTTCACCTCGACGCTGTGACCGATTTTCGCACCCTCTCCGACGAGCGTGGCCCCGCGAATGTAGGCGTTCGGCCCGATGCTTGAACTGGAACGAATCAACGCAGGCCCTTCGATAACGACGCCCGCCTTCACCGTCGCACCCTCTTCGACGACGACTTCCCCGTCGAGAACGGCTTGATCGCTCACGTCGCCTCGCACGTCGCGTTCGAGTTCGGCGAGTTTCCACTCGTTAGCTTCGAGCAGTTCCCACGGCCGTCCGACATCGAGCCAGCGGTCGACTTCGACTGCGGTTACGTCGTACTCCGAAATGACGCGCTCTACCACGTCCGTGATTTCGAACTCACCACGCTCGCTCTCGCCGACATCGAGCCAATCGCGTGCCTCCTCGGGGAAGACGTAGGAACCGGTGTTGGCGAGGTCGGTCGGCGGGTCGTCCGGCTTTTCGACGATACCCGTTACGCGGTCGCCATCGGTCGAGATGACGCCGTAGTTCGAGGGATCTTCGACCCGGAACGTCCCGACGCTGGGACCGTTGCTCAGGAGTTTCTTCACCGCAGATGGGTTGTAAAGGTTATCGCCGTTGAGAACCGCGAACGGCCCATCGATGTGGTCGCGTGCCGCACGAACCGCGTCCGCGGTGCCACGCTGTTCCTCTTGGACGGCGTATTTGACGGGGATCCCGGCGTACTCTTCACCGAAGTACTCACGAACCGTGTCAGCCTCGTATCCGACGACGAGAACTATTTCATCCGCTCCAGCATCGACGGCGGCGCGTGTCGTATGAGCGACGAGCGGTTCCGCTGCGACCGGCAACATGGGCTTCGGAACCGACCCGGATAGCGGTCGCATTCGTGTCCCTTCGCCCGCCGCAAGAACGATTGCCTGCATGGCAGTACGTTCCGCTAGAAGGAGTATAATTATTCACGAGCTAACCGCCGAACTACACTCGTGGGGAGTTGCGACGATTCGAAAAGATATCGTGGAACGGGTTCGACTGCTCACGGGGCGGAAGTTCTTCCCATACATCGTGGCTCTCGTACGTTCGTCCGAACCCCATGTATTCGCGCGCCAACCACAGCGTGTGATTTTGCGAACCCAAACCGGCAAGGAGGGTACGGGTCAACGCGCCACGTTCGATGAGTGCTTGCCACTCATTACCGACCTGCCGACAGACGACGGTCTCCATCCCGTCCGACCACTCGATACCGCCGTAGACGTTGTGCTGTAGTCGAAACTCATCGATACGGACTGGGATTGCTTCGTAGAACCCATCCGCCTCGTGGACGGCGTGATTGACGACCTGACTCATATTCGCACCTTGCTCGCAGAGCAGTCCCAAATTATCTTGACTTATCATTCCGAATATGCAGTAAAAGAGGTTAGCCTTCGTGTACCTATCTTTTATATAGGGTCTGTTATCACAGCTAAAAATTTACATAAAATGAGTAAATCGAAATACAGCGGCTGAGTACTAGCTGTCCATTAGTGAATAGAACGGTGTGAAACCGTATTCCCCCTTTTTGTCTCCGGGAGGATTACGGCTAGATATGATGAGCGCGACCGAAAGCTGCCATGAGGTCTCCGACTTGGTCGATGCGTTCGTTGGCCTCAAAATCGAAGATCCCCTCCGTATCACCGTTAGCGATGTCAGTATCGACTGCCACGTTCACGACATCGATCGGACGAACGACAGGTTTACGCTTCT
Source organism: Haladaptatus marinus (assembly GCF_051194195.1). Lineage (NCBI taxonomy): Archaea > Methanobacteriati > Methanobacteriota > Halobacteria > Halobacteriales > Haladaptataceae > Haladaptatus > Haladaptatus marinus. The sequence goes on along the minus strand of NZ_JBLZNK010000010.1, from coordinate 24,224 downwards.
CCTAGAGACATTCTCAGGCGATTATCTCCGCGTAGAGACACAGTGGGCACGAGGATGGCTCGACCCGCAGGTAGATCGACTCAAGCCGGTTGCAGAAGAACGGCAGCCGCTCGGCGAACTGCAGGGCATCGAACTGACGTGAAAACAGGGCGGTTGTGTGAGCCGTTCGGGGAAGGGAGTATTATCGTTTGGCGAGACGCGTGATCTCGACCATCAGATCAGAGCCGTCAGCACACCGGAACGTCCAGGCGCGGTCGAACCCGACGTTCGACCGGTGTGCATCGCGAAGGAGAGCCGACAGTTCCGATTTGAACGTTTCCGGACACATCTCGGGCGCGTGCTTGCCGCAGGTCTGCGTGGTGTCTGACTCACCAGCGAGCCGTGTCACCTCAACCATCAGGTCAGGGCTGTCGTCGTCGCGGCGAAAGGTCCACGAACGGTCGAAGGTAACACCGCCACGACCCGCGGCAGCTAGCAAAGTTTTCAACGAGGCTTCGAATTCTTGGGGGACACTCCAGAGAGGGGCGCTATCAGTTTAGCTCATTTTCGCTTTCCTCGATTCGGCCATACCACCGGGGGTAATAAAAACTGAACCTCGTCGTGCATTGTTTCAGACCGTTTCAAACCCCGATATCGCGTTTATCAAGGGTTTTATCCCGCAAATCACGCTTCTGAAATTTAGCGTCGCGTCGAAACACGACCCAACTGTTCAGTTAGCATCTCGTTGACAGATTGTGGGTTGGAAACGTTTTCAAAGACGAGGTCGATCGTTCCCGACCCAGCAGTGTAGACAGACACGTCACCGTAGTCGAATATTCGCTCCGCAAGCGACTGACTACAGGCCGTGTTTTGTACTCGGTCGAGTCGTATCTGTGTGACATTTGTGGAGAATATGCCATTTTTATAATATATCTCTTCGGTCGTGAGAACGTACCACTCACTCCGCCAGCGGAGAAAGGGCGGGACGGCGACGACGAATCCGATCGGAATGAAAACAGCCCCGAGCCAACGTGCAGAACCGAGAAGGTCGCTGCCGGTCACGCCTGCACCGAGCAAGATGAAGAGAACACCGACTGTTACGACCGGAAGAACGCGATAAACGCTTCGATGATCCGCCCAGAGTACCTCTTCGTCGGGCGTGAGGTGAAGCCACGACGCGTCGAAATTTTTCGGCATCGTATGTCACAACGAGGGCGGCGAGCACCTTACACTTTGTCGCAGAACTACGAAGAAAGAGAAACACGATTTTCTCGCTCGAACCCCTACCCCTCACGGGGAATCATGTCGTCACTCCGGGTTGCACTCGCCCAGTTGAACTACACCGTGGGGGACGTTGCTGGAAACGCCGAAACAATCGAGTCGGCCATTCAACGCGCACGCGAAGCGAACGCTGACCTCGTCGTCTTCTCCGAACTCGCGCTCGTCGGCTATCCGCCACAAGATCTCGTGAAACGCGATTCATTCGTGGATGCCCAACTCGGCGCACTCGATAGAATCGCGAAGAAGACGAGGAACATCACCACACTCATCGGCTTCGTGGCGCACAATCCCGACGAGTACGGCAAAGCAGTCCAGAATGCGGTTGCGGTCTGTCGAGATGGCGAAATCGTCGGACAGACCGAAAAACGGTTGCTTCCGACCTACGACGTGTTCGACGAGGACAGGTACTTCGAAGCGGTCGAGCGCCAGCCGGTTCACGCATTGCCCGGTGCGGATGCTATCGGCCTCGGCGTGAGCATCTGTGAAGATGCGTGGAACGAACCCGACATCTGGGAGCGTCCGCAGTACGACGCCGACCCAATAGAAGACCTCGTAACTATGGGTGCCGACATGCTCGTGAATTGTTCGGCGAGTCCCTTCTACGGTGACAAAGGTGTGTTTCGAGAGCGACTGTTCGGCGCACACGCCACCGACCACGGGAAATGGCTCGTTTTCGTGAACCAGGTCGGCGCGAACGACGAACTCGTCTTCGACGGGCGGTCGTTCGTCGTTGCCCCGGATGGAACCATTGCCTGCCGACTCGCGGCGTTCGAGGAGGATTTTGCGGTGTACGACGTTCCCATCGATGCAACCTCGGCGGATGAGCGCGACATCGCCGACGAACCCACCGGTTCGGCCGAAATCCGGGATGCGCTCGCGCTCGGCATTCGCGATTACGGCCACAAATCCGGCTTCGAGAACGTCCTCGTCGGTCTGTCGGGTGGCATCGACTCGGCAGTGACAGCAGCGCTCGCCGTCGATGCCCTCGGGCCGAGACACGTCCTCGGCGTCGCGATGGCGACACGATACACCAGCGACGAGAGCAAAGCGGACGCCCGTACCCTCGCTGCCAACCTCGATATCGATTTCCTCGACGTTCCCATCGAGGACACGTTCGAGTCGTTCGAGACGGAACTCGTGTCCATCCTCGATGCAACGCCGGGCGTCACCGAGGAGAACGTACAAGCGAGAATCCGCGGAACGACGCTGATGGCCATCGCCAACGAGCAGAACAGGCTGCTTCTCGCAACCGGCAACCGGAGCGAACTCGCGGTCGGATATTGTACCCTCTACGGCGACATGTGCGGCGCGCTCGCGCCGCTCGCCGACTGTCCGAAAACGTTCGTCTACGAACTCGCAGAACACATGAACGAACGCGGGGATATCATCCCACGGCGCGTCATCAAAAAGCCACCCTCCGCCGAACTTCGGGCCGACCAAACCGACGAGGACGACCTGCCACCCTACGAAATCCTTGATTCGATTCTGGCGGGCTACGTCGATGAAGGCAAAACTGCCGCCGAGCTGGTCGAATCCGGCTACGACCGCGAGACGGTTCGTCGGGTACTCTCGATGCTTCATCGGTCGGAGTACAAACGATTCCAAGCTGCACCCGTGCTGAAGGTGTCGCCGAAAGCGTTCGGCGTTGGCTGGCGATATCCACTCGCGGCGAAGTACGGAACCGTCCTGCCGGAGTGACAACGGGTCATCGTCGACTATTTTTGGAGGTGCTACGATTTCGCACACCACTTTCACTCTGCTGTGAAAAATGATTTTTGTACCCCTACACAGTAAGTAAAATGCGATACGGAGCGCCCTCCCGTTCTTATCGCCGCTTGTCAGGAGAATATTATGAAAACCACTACCGAATCGGCGGGGGAGGCCCCGTCGGACGATTCGAGAGATGAATCGCACGACGAATCGATGAACCGCTGGCATCGAGTCGGTGAACTGCTGAAACTGTGGGGCAACGCCATCGAAGTGTGGCTGAAAATTGTTGCGGCACTGCTCGCCGGACTGGCGATGCTGCTGAAATCGACGCCCCTCAACTAGCCTCGAAGACGATGGACGCCGAAATCCCGTTCACTCGCCTCGTACTCGCTCCATCAATCCCGAGACGTACTGTGCTATCGTCAACCCGAACACTAGTCCGATGAGTCCCAATCCACCCCATAACACCAGCGTCGACGAGAGGTCACCGGTCATCGCTGGCGGTTTACCGGCATCGGGCATTCCGGAGTTTCCGTTCCCGTTAGACGCCTTCCCGCCATTCGAATCACTAGCATCACCGGAGTTCGACCCCGACTCCCCGTCGATGTCGCTCGCTTGCAGTTCCGGTGTCGCCGATGTGGTGACGTGCTGGTCGAGCCACGAGTTCATCGGCTGTCCGGCGACATCCGCGACGATGTTCCGGAAGTCGGCGTAGGAAACCGTTCCCTCGTGGGCGTTCATTCGGTCGAAGACGTCGAACAGGCTTCGTTTCCCGTCGGTCGCCTTCCGAATCTTCGCGTCCAGCGCCCACAACGTGTACGCACCTCGGTAGTAGGGCACTTCGTGGGTTGCCCACGTGTTCGACTTCGAGAGCACCGATTCGTCGAACCGTTTTTGCGTGAGCGTTCGTGCAACCGCGGACTGTGACGTTCGACCTTGTTTCATCGTCAGGTCGGAGGCGAAGTAGGCGGCGCTGGCTTCGCGGAACCACGTCATCCGTTCGCCGAGTTCGAACGACTGGCGCGTATGAACATACTCGTGTATCCAGAGATTTTGCGGGTTCGAAAGACGCGCATCCTCGTGTACCCAGAGTTCGTCGTGTTTCGGCGACGCGTACCCGCCGCGCCAACTGGGGTCGGGGAGAACGAACCCGAGCACTTCGTCCGGTGACTCCCCGGGTATGCGTTTGCTCGCCGTGGTGAGCGAGTCGAAGATTTGAGCGGGCGAATCGGACGGCGATGCACCCTCGGCGACGATCATCCGAAATCGCTGGCCGTCCGCGCGGTGGGTGTACTCCTCGTACGCACCGACGTAGGTGAACGCCGAACCGAGCACCCCCGAATCGGCGAATTCGACGGTCGCGTCGGGATAGTCGCCCTGAAGCGGGTGTCGGTAGATCCATTCGTCACTCCCTGCCGACAACCACGCGACCGAAAGCTTCGGCGTCGGGGCGAGCAGCCACTCATCGGTGGCTGTGAACTCCCGCTCGGTTCCGTCGTCTACGTCGGCGGTGACCGTTACGGATGGCGATTCGGTTTCACCATTCCAATGGAGTGCATGCTCACCGTCTTGCGTTTGACCGGCAACAAATCCCTCCGAAGACACCACGTTTCCAGTGTAGTTGATGAGCCAGAACGATTTCGCATCGCGCGGATTGTCAAAGACGAGCCGATACTGCACCGTCGTCGAGTCGTCGGCGGTTCGCTCGATAGAAACTGAGACGCCCGGGGGTTTCCCCGTCGATTGTGCCGTCGCAGGTGGTGCGAGGGCACCAGCGATGAGCAAACACACCAGTAACAGCGATACTGTCTTCCCGGAAACCCGACCCCCAAGCGCCATCGAAACTGATGGCGTCCCGAAGTCGTTTTGTTATACGTCGCCTGTATCACGTTCAGGGACGATACCACCGCAGACACGTACCGCCTGTTACTCCTTCCGGTAGGAAGGAAGGGTGTCGTCCTGCATCACGACGCTTCGCCCACCATCGGCGGTGAGATGCGCACCCGTGACGTATCCCGCGTCGTCGCTGGCGAGAAAGGCGACGACGCCTGCGATGTCTTCCGGTGTTCCAAGACGACCGACTGGGTGAATCGACTCGAGGTGTTCGCGATACTCCTCGTCCATGTTCTCGGTCGTACGCTCGATGGCGACCCAACCGGGGTTGACCGTGTTGACGCGAACATCGGGGCCGAAATCGATCGCCATCCCGTGCGTCATTCCGTTGATACCTGCCTTCACCGCGTTGTAGGGGAACATCTCGGGCATCGTCAGGAACGCGTGGTTCGAAGAGACATTGACGATAGCTCCCCCGTCCATTTCGGCGACGGCGTGTTTCGCACAGAGCCAGTAGGCCCGGAAGTCGGTTTCGAGGACGAACTCCCAATCGTCCATCGTCGCCTCGTCCGCCGACGTGTTCGTCTCCACCCCAGCGTTGTTCACCAGCACGTCGAGTCCGCCGTACTCCTCGGCGGTTGCGGTCACGAGAGCTGCGATATCGTCCGGGTCGCGCATGTCCGCTCGAACGAAAACCGCCTCGTCGCCATCTTCGCGGATGCTCGCAACTGTTTCGTGTCCTGCTTCTTCTGTGCGTCCAGTGACGACCACGGAGGCACCTTCGTGGGCAAATCTGCGGGCGACTTCCGCTCCGATACCGCGCGTCGAACCGGTGACGAGTGCCACACTGTTTTGGAGACCTCGCATCGTTACCACTCCGCGACGGTTCCATCGTCGTGGCGCCAAATCGGATTGTGCCAATCGTCGTGCCCTGACCGCTCTTCGAGGGTTTCCACGTCGGGTTCGACACCCAACCCCGGTTCGTCGGGGAGCGCGACGTAGCCGTCCTCGTACTCGAACACGCTCGGGTCGGTCAGGTAGTCGAGCACGTCGCCGCCTTCGTTGTAGTGAATGTCGAGGCTCTGTTCCTGAATCAGGGCGTTCGGCGCGCAGGCGTCCACCTGCAAACAGGACGCCAGCGCGACCGGGCCGAGTGGACAGTGCGGCGCGAGCGCCACGTCGTAGGCTTCGGCCATCGACGCGATTTTGTGAACCTCGGTAATACCTCCCGCGTGCGAGAGGTCTGGTTGGATCACGTCCACGGCACCCGATTCGAACACCTCCTTGAAATCCCAGCGGGAGTACATGCGCTCGCCGGTCGCAATCGGAACCGACGTGTGGGCCGCGAGATCGGGTAAAAGCTCGTTATGCTCGGCCAGCACCGGTTCCTCGATGAAAAACGGGTCGTAGGGTTCGAGCGCGTCGACAAGTCGTTTCGCCATTGACTTCGACACCCGGCCGTGAAAATCGACGCCGATGTCCACTTTCGGGCCGACTTCCTCACGAACCGTGGCCAGTCGCTCGCGTGCCGAATCGACCGCCGCAGGCGTGTCGATTCGACGGAGTTCGGGCGTCGCATTCATTTTGAGGGCGGTAAACCCGGCATCGACCTTCTCGCGCGCGGCGTCGGCGACGCCCGCAGGGCGGTCGCCACCGACCCACTGGTAGACGCGCACCCGGTCGCGAACCGGGCCGCCGAGGAGGTCGTACACCGGCGCACCGAACGATTTGCCGCGGATGTCCCACAGTGCTTGGTCGATACCCGCGATTGCGCTCATCAGGATCGGGCCTCCACGGTAGAACCCACCGCGATAGAGCCGCTGCCAGTGGTCTTCGACCGGCATCGGGTCTTCGCCGAGGAGGTAGTCGTCCAGCAACTCTTCGACCGCACCGCGCACCGTTTTGACGCGACCTTCGACGACCGGTTCACCCCAGCCGACGAGTCCGTCGCTGGTTTCGATGCGGAGGAACAGCCAGCGCGGTGGAACCGCGAACAGGTCGTAGTCGGTGATGTGCATGCGAAGACGTTGTCGGGGGTGGTGGTAGTGGTTCGGGTTGGCGAAAATAGAGCGAACTCGACGGTCAGGAGATAGCCAAACGTAAATCAGTCGCCTCCGATACGCCACACATGGACGAATTCGAGAGCCTGAAAGGCTTTTACGACCGTTACCCGGCGGAGTGGGCGGCGTGGCGCGAAATCGTGGACACCGTCGGGGAGACGGCCCGCGAGTTCGGCTTCCGCGAAATCGACGCGCCGAGCGTCGAACCCACCGACCTCTTTCGGGTGAAGTCGGGTGAGGACATCGTCGAAGAGACGTACAGCTTCGAGGACAAGGGCGGGCGCGAAGTGACGCTCATCCCCGAACAGACCCCGACTCGGGCGCGATTGGTACAACAGCGCAAAGACCTCGGGACGCCCATCAAATGGTTCGATACGTCGAAACGCTGGCGGTACGAAGCAGTGCAAAAGGGTCGCGACCGGGAGTTCTTCCAGACCGACTTCGACATCTTCGGCGTCGAATCCGTGGAGGCGGACGCGGAAATCATCGCTTGTGCTGGCACAATCTTCGAGAAGCTCGGTGTGGCGAATTCGGTCGAATTCAAACTGAACGACCGCCAACTGCTCGATGCGCTGCTCCGTGGAATCGGCGTCGGCGAGAGCAAGGCCGTGATGCGCATCATCGATAAGAAGGAGAAAATCAGCCGCGAGGAGTTTTTGGGCAAACTCGAAGGCGAGGGCGTTGACCGGGCGACTGCCAAAGAAATCGACGAACTCACCGCCATCAGCGGCGAGATGGAGAGTTCGCTGGTCGAACTCTCCGACAAAGCCCCCGAGAGCGAGGCCGCAAATGAGGCAATCGGGCGGATGCACGACCTTTACGATGCGCTTTCGGCCTACGGCGTCGAATCGATGTGTACCTTCGACCTCTCCATCGTTCGCGGAATGGACTACTACACCGGCCTCGTGTTCGAGGCGTTCGCCACCGAAAGCGACCTGCGCGCCTTGTTCGGCGGCGGTCGATACGACGAACTCATCGGGCAGTTCGGAAGCCGCGACGTTCCGGCAATCGGGTTTGCCTTCGGCTACTCCCCGACGATGCAGTTGCTAAAAGAGCTCGGCGAATGGCCCGACGAGGCGGTTTCGACCGATGCCTACGTCCTGGCCGTCTCCGATTCCGTGCGCGAAATCGGACTGGAGTACGCGATGAGACTCCGTCGCAATGGCCTGACGGTCGAAACCGACCTCACCGACCGCAGCGTCGGCGAGCAGTTCGGCTACGCCGACCGCATCAACGCCGAATACACCGTCGTCGTTGGCGAACGAGATCTGAACGAGGGCGTAGTGACGGTACAGAACATGGATTCGGGTGAAGAAAAACAGGTTCCGAAAGACGAGGTCGTCGAGCACGTCCTCGACATGTTGTAAACTGGCTTTTCGATTTTACAGACGAGAGCGGCGAGAACCAGAAATGAGTCAGGGGCAATCGCCGAGTAATACTGCCAAGTCATAAAACTGGAGAATCGACAGATAGCCATGGCATTCAGCGACCAACTGCTGGCGGAAGGCCACGACCTCTGGGAAGCACAGAAAACACACCCATTCGTGGTGGAGTTAGCCGAGGGAACGCTCAATCCAGCGGCGTTTCGCCACTGGGTCGAACAGGATTATCGGTATTTACTCGACTACGCCCGCGTGTTCGCTATTGGAGGCTGTAAAGCACACGACGAGGAGACGATGACCCATCTGCTCGGGATTGCACATTCGATTCTCGCCGACGAACTGGAACTCCATCGGGAGTTCGCCGACGAGTACGGGATTTCTCGAAGCGAACTCGAAGCAGTTACGAAAGCGCCGACATGCGTGGCGTACACGAACTTTCTCCTCCGGACGGCCTACGAGGGGTCGCTTGCCGAACTCGCGGCGGCGATATATCCGTGCGGACAAGGCTATCTCGACATCGCGGCTCACATGGCGATTATCGCCGACGGCGAGCATCGGTACACACCGTTCATCGAGAAGTACACGAGCGACGAGTTCCGGGATTCGGTGGCGTGGATGCGCACGTTCGTTGACCGCTGTGGCGAGACATTCCCCGGCGAGCGTGACGCGATGAAAGAAGCATTCGAAACAAGTACACGCCTCGAAACTGCGTTTTGGGGAATGGCGTACGAGCGGGAAACGTGGGACGAAATGCGATAGCAGCATATCCGAACGGTGAAAGACAGCCAATCCAGGAAAACTAGGAAAACTGAAAAAGCCATCCAAACTAGCAAAATTGTACAAACTGTCAAAGCCACAGCTTCGACTCCTTCTACTCCGATTTACTTTCACCAAGCAGTAACTCCGTTCGAAACGGGAAATGCGCCGTCTGCGGCGGTGGAGCCGTCGAAACGCTTCCTTTACTTTCACTCCGGGTAAGACTCGATGTTTTGAATGGAATGGTTGTAAACCAGCGTATGAGCACCCATGATATCGACACGCCGATGGCGAAGTGGCGATACACGTGTCCCAACGGTCACACCAGTTGGGAACCGACCAACAGCCACTTTTGGTGCCATCAGTGTAGTCGACTCCCCGACATCGACGCGGAGTTCTGGAAACTTCGGGACAGAAAAACTGGCAAGGAACTCACCCGCGAGAAGGTGGTTCTCGATGGCTAAGGCGGAACAGGTCGAGGACAATACCACCGACCACACCTATCGAAGGCGGATGGTCTGGGAGCCACGGTCGGATTCGGGCCGATACGTAAACTGCCAAAATCCGGCGTGTAAAAACGAACACGTTGCACCGAAATTCGTGCGGACGTTCGGGGCCGACGGAGTCGCCTACGCCTGCCCAGAATGCACGCCGTGGGCCGCATTGAAACGTGGGGCCGCCGCAGACCCGAAGGTCACGCGTCGGGTGAGTCGAAAATACTGAAGTCGGTAGTGGAACACGATTTTTCTGGCAGGGGGTCGTCATTGTTTCCAAAAATCAATGTCGAAATTCACCGTCCGTCAGTTCCCGATCGCGCTATTTTCACCCCCACCACGGGTAAGACTAACTACTTTTGTAGTGGCGGCCCTCGGTAGAAGCGCGGGTCGATGACCCGCACGAGAGGTTGGGTTTACGCGACTGCCATCCCCCTGCGCGTACCTCAGATTTTGTTTCCACCCTGAATGGGCGGTTACTCCGCCCGTTCACCGAACTGCATCCCCGTAATTTCGAATCTGGCACCCTCGTTGCTCCCCTCGGTGACGGCGATGTCCCAGCCATGGGCTTCGACGATTTGCTGTGCGATGGAGAGACCGAGACCAGTTCCGTTGTCCGTCGTGTACCCACTTTCGAAGACGGTCTCGCGATATGCCGCCGGAATCCCTGGGCCGTTGTCCTCGACGAACACCCCATCCGAGAGACGTTCGACCCGGACGGTTACGTCTTCGCCGACGTGTTCCACGGCGTTCCGAAACAGATTTTCGAACACCTGACTCAACCGATCGACATCCGCCGAAATTTCGACATCGACATTCTTCAACACCAGTGTCGCCTCGGGCGGAGCAATTCGTGACCATGCATTTTCGATGATGTCGTGGAACGCCGTTCGCTCCGTGTCGTCGATGGCCCCCGGCCTGCGTGCAAGGTCAAGCATCTCGTTTATCATTCGCTCCATCCGGTCGTGTGCCTCGCGCACTTCGTCGAAAGCGTCGTCCGCCTCCTCTAACTCCGCAACTCGGAGGTATCCCTGCGCGATTCCCAATGGATTTCGTAGTTCGTGTGCGAGCATGCTTGCGAACTCATCCAACCGTTCGTTCTGGTGCTGGAGTTCCTGTTTTCTGCGTTTGTGTTCCGTTACGTCCCGGAAGATACCGATTATCCCCGGGTGCTCGGTATCGAACTGCATCCGCGCCGTATTGATTTCCGCATAGCGCGTCTCACCGTCGGGCGTCATATACGTCACCGAGTACGGCGGAAGCTGGTCGTCTTCCTCCTGTCCGTGGATGTCCGCGGTGAGTCGCTCCAACGAGTCGTTGGGGAACGCGTGAATGTCTTCAACACGTTCACCGAGAATGGTCGTACGGTCGAGTCCGGAAACTTGGCAAAACGCGTCGTTGACGGACTGAATCCGGCCATCAGCGTCAAGGACGAACACGGGGTCGGGCGCGGTCTGAAACAACGTTCTGAACCGTTCTTCGCTCTGTTGTTTTTCGCGTTCAATTTCCACGGAGAGCCTTCGACGTTCCAACAGACCGTCGATACGTGCCTGCAACACCGCTTTTTCGATGGGTGTCGTGATGACCTCATCGACTCCCTGCCATACCTCCGGCGTTCGTGCGGGAGACGTTGTGGATGTCACAAGCAGATACGGAAGAAACGTGGGCAGTGCGGACTCTTTCCGATCACCGAGTTCATCACGATGCTGACTGAACGACGTTTCATCGACGATACAGAGGTCGAACGAGGTATCAACGCCGCTCTTCGGAAGGACGACATCGTACTCGGACGAAAGCCAGTCGGCCAACAGTCGACGATTTCGGCGATGGTCGATGAGAAGGAGGATGCTCCCTTTCGAGACCTGTGTATGTCTGCTCATCGACTTATATTCGCTCATCGTTCTTGCTCCTCAGTTATTTATGTTTAGTTTTCGTGCGATGGAACCTGCTCGGAGTCATCCACCAACCGTGCCGACCCGTGCAGGACACCGCGGAGGTCGGTGAGTGGTTCCCCGACCGTGATACCGTGTTCAGTGATACGGAACTCTCGGAGAGTTCGTTCGAAGTCGCTCGTTCGTTTCTTCAGGACGCCGATAGCCTTTCGCATCTTCCCCGGAACCTCCAGATGTTGGAGGAAGACGATGTTGTCCGCGAGATAGCTGACACCGGCGTCAGTACCCGTGAACTCCCCAGTCACCTCATGTACCTGGTCGACGAGGATGACAGTGGTTCCCATATCTTTCAGCGACCGGCAGAGACTGTGGAGGCGCTGAGTGGGATCGCTCTTCCCGCCACGTAACGACAGCCGATAACCTTCGAGACCGTCGATCATGACGATGCTCGTGTCGTTTGATTCGACCTCCCGGCGCACTTTGCGGCCGAATTCGAGCGCGGAAAGGCTGAGTGGTTCGACCTCTTCGATGGCGAGCGAAGACTCCCGTTCCATCGATTCGACCGGGATGCCGATGGAACGGTTGCGCTCACGGAACGTCTCGCAAGTCTCCTCGAACATGTAGATGACCGACCGCTCCCCCCTTCCCACGGCTTCCTCCCAGCGTCGTTTTTCCGACGCCGGATGGGCCGCTGATGATGGAGATGGTTCCGCGTTCGAACCCACCGTTGAGCAGGTCGTCGACTTCGGGAACGCCGGAGGAAAGCGGTTCGGAGACGAACTCACGACCGTACTCGTCGGGCGACAGTTCGGGGTAGACCCCGACACCACCCTGTTCGATACGCATCGCGTGGTCGCCGCGGTGAATCGGCGACCCACGGAATTTTGAGACGTGTATCGTCTGACCGACGAACGCACGATTGAGTTCGATGATGCCATCAGTCAGATACTACAGGTCGTTGTCCGATGACTGCTGAGTATCTTGCGATGTGGACAGAACCGTTGCATCCTGCTCTTTCAGAAAACGCATCGACGAAATCACTTGCCTGCGGAACTGATATTCGTTCGACGTGAGATATCGCAGCCGAGTAATCGGGTCGATGAACACGCGGTCAGGATCTATCGATTCGACACAATCGGTAATCGTCTGTGTAAGCGGTTCCTGTTCGATTTCGGTCGGAGTGAAGATAGCGTACGACTGCTTGTCGGCGAAGACATCCGAGTCTGGACTCAAATCGAGGAAATGTACCTCTGAAAGGTCGATACCGAGTGTTGCTGCGTTCTCCCGAACCGACTCTTCGGATTCTTCCAGATTGACGAACAACACGGATTCACCTGCGTCGATACCCGCGGTGAGATAGTTCATCCCGAGGATCGTCTTTCCCGTTCCGGGGTCACCCCGAACGAGATAATTTCGCTCCGGAATGAGTCCACCGTGTAATATTTCGTCCAATCCGGGCACGCCCGTTGAAATGCGTGTCAGGCGACTCCGCGTCATAGATGTGCTTATTGTGTCATTTTTAGAAGCACAACTCATAGTTTTATCGGATAACCTGAGACTGATACGAGGTTGAAAAGAGTTAGTCCTTGGTTTCGGGGGTGTCGTTCCGTTCCGACGACTGCATCAGTTTCGATCCGGAGGAGTTCCGGTCGTGGAACTCCGCACGCAGGTCGTCGTCGTCCAGACCCATCACGGTATCAGACAGGTCGTTTTGGAGTGATGACAGCCTGGTTTCAAGTTCGGCGTACTCCTGATTTTCGGCGAGTTCGTCCGATTCCTTCCGTTCTTCCAACGCCGCCTTCTTCGAAGACAACGCCAGCATCTCCTGTAACTGCGAATCGTAGGCGGAGCGAGTTTCGAGCGAAGCAACAACGTCGCGGAGTTGCTCCGGGTCGGAAACCGGTTTGCAGATGTAGGCATCGAAGCCGAGTTCGAGGATGTCGAAATCCGGCTCGACTGCGGTCACCATCGCAACGCGACAGTCGATATCGCGCTCACGGATTTCGTCGAGGACTTCCCGGCCGGAGCGGTCTGGCATTCGTCGGTCCAGGAGAACGATATCGACGGAATCGTCTACCTGTTCCAGTGCCTCGGTTCCATTGTACGCCTTTTTGATGTCGTAGGAATCTTCGAGCCACCGAGCATGCAAGTCAGTAATCGCATATTCGTCGTCAACGATGAGAACGGTGGACACGTCAGACATTGGTTACGTAGAGGGTAAGTATTCTCGCCATATCAAATGTAGCGATATGATTCGTGCGTCGGCAGTTCCTTCGAATATAAACCATGAACGAAGCGCCTCTTATTACAACTAATGTAGCGATGCACTGCAATTTGATAAAACTTTTCGATTCTGACGCCGATAAACTGGCAGAAAGCAATCAGACGCGTATCGAAAGCCAACTCATCGATAACTACAATACTATAGACGAGATGTGGATTTGTAGATAGATGAGCGTTCTAACCGAGTTTACGGTTCCAGCGGAGGAGTTTATTCTGCAGGAAACGCTGAAAGCAGTTCCTGACGTTCGAATAGAAATCGAACGAGTTGTTGCGGACAATCAACATGTAACGCCGTATTTTTGGGTGACCGGTGACCGGCTCGACGCATTCGAGCGTGCGCTCGAAGCGGACGGAAGCGTCGAATCGGTCATACAACTCGAAAACCACAGCGACAAGCATTTCTATCGCGTCATATGGTTACAACGGCCGGGAACGCTCACACACGCGGTGTCGAAGGCAAAAGCGACCATTCTCGAAGCGATGAGCGAAGCGCGCGAATGGAATCTGAGACTGCTATTTCCCGACGAGTCGTCGTTGACGAACTTCCACGACTACTGCACAGAGCACTCACTCTCGTTTCGATTGACGCGACTGTATGAATCACGACATCCGGATGCACTCGGCAAGTATGAAGTGACATCGAAACAGCGAGAAGCGCTTCTGCTCGCACTCAAATCGGGGTACTTCAGTGTTCCGCGTGAAATCACCCTGGAATCCGTTGCTAAAGAACTTGACATCTCACCGAACGCCCTCTCGACACGACTGCGTCGCGGGCACGCAAATCTTATCACGAATACGCTTCATCACGAAGATTGACCCTGCATTTGCAAGGCGATGTTTTTTCATAGATGAATGGGTAATAAGCAGTGTTAATGTTCACACACTGCCTTTACAGTAAGTTGCTGTATGGCTTACAACGAACACGAGTTGTCGATCGCAACTCAGGGCAGGCATGAAGAACGATAACCGAATAGGTGTCGATGAGGCAGGCGTGTGCATACTCTCTTGTCTCTCCAAAAGTCTTCAACGCGACCCACATTCAACGGCAGAAAAAATCGGAACGACGAAGAGAGGCGAGTTAAAACGGTCGAAGACGAATAACTCGTCAGTCGGCCGAGTGAGACTCCGTAAACAAGCGACACTATCACATAGGAGATAGAGGGAAACAATACATTGATGTTCGGCGATGCCTCACAGACAACAAAAATCATGCTCCGATATATCAACATATTGTCGCTAATTTGAAATATGACATAAATGAACGTTCGTAAGCTAAAAAAAGACCTTCAAGACGCGTCAAACGTTCTCGTGCTTGCACCTCTGACGCCGGACGGCAACCGAGCGCATATGGAGCTCGTAGCTTCTACGCCGCCAAAGAGTGCAAATCTAGCCGCAGTCACATACACACAGCCACCGAATCAGTGGCTCGCAGATTGGCAGCGGAGCGTCGGCTCTCTGCCATCCGAAACCCGATTTATTCACGCGAGTGGAATGGTACAGTCCACAACCTACGACGAACAGACACCGGACGACGTGACGACAGCGGTCGTCGACCCGACGGATCCGATGGAGATCATCGTCCCGCTAAGCAACCATTTGAAAGCGTGGACGGACGACGAAACACAACCCATCGTATCGGTACAGACGTTAACCGTCCTGCTCGAATACGTCGATTTCGATACCGCGTTTCGATACCTCCACATTCTCACACACCGAATCCAGGCCGCAGGAGCGGTCGGCTACTTCCAGATGGATCCCGATATTCACGACCCGGAGACCATCAACACGCTAAAAACGCTGTTTGACATCGTGGTTGAAATCTCGGAAAGCGGTGCTGAGTGGACCACGACACCCGCCTACACGCCGACGGAAGAAACGACCGACACCGACCAACCGGCGGAAGAGGACGTTGGAGCGAAGCCACCAGCGGATGGACCACTATCGTCGATACGAACAGTGCTTTCCGGGCTGTTCGACCGGAAGAAGGACGACGACGACGACGTTCCGGTAGAGTCGGAAGCAGAACCCGAAACCAACGTCACGAGCGAAACGGTAGACGAGACGGTGGAACCGGAACCACAGGCAGCCGTCGGAAACCTTGCAGACGAGGAGATGCTCACCGACGAGGAGCGAATCCGTTCCCTCCTCATCCAGTACGGTGGACGCATGAAACAGGCAGATATCACGTCGGAAACCTCGTGGTCGAAATCAACGGTAAGTCGAAAGCTCTCGAAGATGGAAGAGAACGACGAAGTAACGCGCGTCCAAATCGGTCGTGGGAATCTCGTCTTCTTAAACGGCTCCGAACCCGAAGCGTCCAAATCGCCCTTCGAAGCTTAATCTTGGTCAACGGCGAACGTGCTGACGATTAACTGACCGGTCGCACGCCGGAGTTGTTGTGAAATTACCGATGTAGAGACATCGAGTTTTTTCGGCGAGTTCTCCCTGTGAAATCCCGCGAGGAATGTTGTAGTAGCCGGATTGGTACGCAGTGAGAACCGTATTCCGTTGATGGCCAGTCAGTCTGGTTTCCGCGATTTCCGCGTTCGGATCCGCATCGTACAACTGCCGTACTTTGAACGTGAGATCGGACTCTAAACACCGCTTCCGAAGTTCGATAAGTGGTTCACGCGACAACAGTTGAACACGGACGACCCACCCGCCGTTTCCGCTCTTCACGTCGAGCGTCCTGACACCGAGTTCCGCGACGGTCGAAAAAACGGCGACATGGACGTTTCGGGTCGAATCCGATACACCCGTTGGTCGGCAGAAGCCGAAAAGAGCGTCGCCTCCCGGACGGTCGGATCCGCTTCGATTTCTCGCTCGAACGCCCTGAAATCGTTACCGACAACGGAGACGAACATGAGCGAAATATCGGTCGACGGCGCCTCCTCCATTCGAATCGAGACCTCCGAAACCGATTCGATAGTCGGAACGAGAATGAGACCATCATGAGCGACGAAAATTTCGGCAAAGAGTGTCCTTGGAGGGTGAGAGAGACTCGAGCGAACCTGATTTTCGGTAGTTACCGATGACTCCTCTGGACTGTCCAGGGAGTCGTCGGGATTAGATGCGCCATGTGCCATTGTCGAGGGAAAGTCCAGATTCGATTATGGATATTCGATTAGCCCGCATTAAAATTTAGGAAAATCCACATGCCTCAAAGTTCAATATACAGCAACCAATATAAGTGGATTTTAAAACTTCACAAAACAAGTAGAGTAAAAAATCAATCAGTGTGCAGTCATTAACAGATAGACGGTTTACTGAAACACGAGGGGAATCAGTGTCATGAGCGCTAACGACCCTCGCGGCCGGATATTGACACACCCCGCCTCCGCGCTGGGCACGCATATCTAGGTGAGCACTCGTGATTACTATAGAGACGTTAACTTCTTGCCCGCACTATGACGCGTTTTCACCACCAGACAGCCTGTTGAGATAGAAACTGCACGTTTTGTTCACGATCGTTGCAACAAACGTTTCGATGCCTGGAATTGGACAATCAAGAGATATCACAGCGATTGTTTCGATGTTTTCGTGTCGACAAGTATAGCCAGAACAGCTGTAGGAACACCGTACTGGAACCTAAATCAGCCGTAAACAGCCCAAAACCAAGATTATAGCATAGTCACAGGAAATGATATAATTTATATATGTTATTTGTGTAGCAAGTAAATATATTTTACACTTTATGGGTGTGCTAAGCAACCTAGCAATCTACCACAACCGTTCGCAACAAAATGGGAGAGCATTATTGGTTTATTACCCATTCTAGCGATAATTCATTTGTCATGAGTGCTGCAGAGGTTCACGCAGAAAGTACTGGGAAGCACGTTGCCGACGACGCAAGCGTCGATATCGAACTATCGAAGGATAAGATATTCCACCTCCTTCAGACACCGCGCCGGCGTCACGTCCTCCGGTACCTGAAAGACCACGAAGGAACCGTCGAGATGCGCGACATCGCCGAACAGGTCGCCGCGTGGGAAAACAACACCACGGTTCAGGCACTTTCGTCGGATCAACGCCAACGCGTGTACATCCCACTGTACCAGTCCCACCTGCCGAAACTCGACGAGGAAGGCATCATCGAATACAATCAGAGCCGTGGAACCGTCAAACGGACGGAAATCGCAAACCAGCTCGACCGATATCTCACTACCGACGAAGACACCGAGAACACGAGTGATGACACCGACGAGGAGATACCGTGGGAAGCGTACTATCTCGGAGTCTCGGTATTCAGTACGATTCTTCTCGCCGGTTCAGCAATCAGCGCACCCGTACTCGCAACGCTCCCGAGCGTCACCATCGGTGGAAGTATCATCGCCATGTTCGCATTGGTAACACTCGCACAACTCGCTTCGGAACGGAGCGAAAAATAACCCGACTTCGTCCTCTGTAGTGGCCCTCCGTGGGTCAACCTCCGTATTCAACCGTCAATGAGCGCGTGGTGTGAGTTTCTTTTCTTCGTCTACCATTACATCAGTAAGTCCATCTGCAAGCTCGAACACCGCACCCATGTGGGCGGTTTTCGAATGATGAATCGATGTGGGGTGGACGCCCGTCTCTTCGTAGTCAGGCAGTTCAATCGATTGGTCGTTCCGAATTTCGTACTGGTTTCGTACCTCCGCGAGTAGCCCGTGCAGGTGAATTAGCTCTTGTTTCTTCATATCATAGGTGATTTGGTGGTTCAATCGTAATATTATCTTGGGCCGGTAGCAGACATATTCCGGCGGGCATTTTCCCGGAAGCGGTGGGAAGAAAGTGACGTAAAATTGTTGAGAACGGTTAGTTATCAGATTAAAAAGTATATCCCAAAGCCGATTGACACCCAATAAGGCGGTCATTATCATGCTCTTAACTAATACCATGTAGACATAACATTGAGCCGAACATGTACGACCTGACTGGCTTCCAGCGGGACCTGTTGTACGTC
The DNA here is from genome assembly GCF_051194195.1 of Haladaptatus marinus. Lineage (NCBI taxonomy): Archaea > Methanobacteriati > Methanobacteriota > Halobacteria > Halobacteriales > Haladaptataceae > Haladaptatus > Haladaptatus marinus. The sequence continues at coordinate 5,612 of NZ_JBLZNK010000010.1, read as the reverse complement.
ATCAACGGTTTGACCGAGCCACACGGACTCGCCATCAAAGAGGAACTGGAAGACTACTACGAGAAGGACATCCACCACGGCCGACTCTACCCCAACCTCGATACGCTCGTCGATAAAGGGCTGGTCGAGAAGGGGCAGGTCGATCGTCGGACGAACTACTACACCCTCACTCGCCGTGGTCAGCGGGAGATAGAAGCGCGCAACGAGTGGGAAGCGAAGTACGTCGACGGAAAAGAGACGGCCGAACTCGCCGACTGACGTCGCCGAAGACCGTTCGTCGTGGTTCTTTTTTCGCTATCAGTATGAGAGGATACTATTTGAAAAGCGGAAATGCTAACGCATAGACTTTGGAACCCTCCTCGTCACGTTTTAGCTAGATGGCCATCAGGCTTGAATGAGCGCACATCTATGCCGGGAAATCACGACATGAAAGGACGGGTTGATGCTATCGAACGTTGCGCGTATTGCCGGGATTACGTACCAGTGACGCGCATCGAAATGGAGCTATTCGAAAACGACGCCTATCTCAAAGCGAACGTAGACGTTTGTGAGAACTGTTTGGACGAGCCGAGATAAGCTCACTCAACCTGGTGGCACCATACATCACCGGTGAATAGTCCTCTTACCGCCGATGTCCGTAGTTGACGACGAGCAACTTCGAACGATAGCTGAGAATTCAACGTGGCGAGCCTGCTCTCCATGGACGAACGGATGAATATAGTGACCCATGACTAAACAAACAGTATTATATTTTGAACTTTTTGGTCGGGAAACCCAGTATTATCGAGACAAAATAACATTCTATGACGGGAAGAAAACGATTCTAACGTTATACTACGTTATACCGAAATTGTATGTCAAACAGACACTATCCAAAATGCGGATAAAACGAGAACGATCAGCGCTGCACCGGGAACGAGCGCAAACAGCGGAACGTTGAGCGCCGCGCCCAGGAACAAAAACGTCCCAACACAGGAGATGCTCAGATAATACGTGTCCCATCGCCGAACATCATCTTCGTCAGTCGATTCTTCGTCTACATCGAGATACCGTTCCAGTTGTGCCGCAAACGGGGTCTTCCGAACCGTCCCGCGACTCTGGTCGTATTCGATAACTCCTTCCTCGTCGAGTTTCGGCAGGTGGGACTGATAGAGTGGAATGTACACGTGCTGGCGCTCGCTGGAGGACAGGGCTTGTACTGTAGTGTTGTTTTCCCACGCGGTGACCTGTTCGGCAATATCACGCATCTCGACCGGTTCGTCCTTGTCTCGAAGGAATCGGATTGCGTCTCGGCGACGCTGACTTTGAAGCAGGTGAAACACGTTGTCCGTCGAGAGTGCAGGCTCGACGGTCGATTCTTCGTTCGGAGCCGTGTCCTAACACGGTCGGTAACTCTCTCCGTCGCGCTCCTGACAGTTATAACTACAGTCGGCCATGACATTAAACCAGTAACGCACTCGCAGACCGTTTCAAACTGTTTCGAACAGTGAAAAAATGCGAAACTGCATGGAACAGCATTCCGATTTTATGTAGGGTTTGGCCGTAGAGGTAGTGAATGAGCCAGGCAGACCACATTCCAGCCTGGGCAGCATCTCCCGAGGAGTTCGAAGCTACTCTCGAAGTGCTCGTTTCCACGGCACAAGAGAACGGAGTCGAGCTCAACCGGTCGTGGACGTTTCGTCACAGCGAGTCGGAGCGCGACGACGTGATGGTTGAAATCACGAGCCTCGCGTCGCAACCCGAGCTCGCCGACGCAACGCCGGATCAACCGACCGTTCCCGACGGAACGACGGTGACGGACTTCAAGACTGCCCTCGGAGAACTGCTCACGAAGGGACAAGACGCCGGAATGACTTTCGACCGTTCGTGGACATTCCGAGATACGAACCCGGACTCAGACGACGTGATGGTTGAGGTGTCGCGATTAGCGAAGCAGAGACAGTGACGACGACAGCCGATACTATTCTCCGGTAGCGCTATTTTCACAACGAAGTGACCATCGCGGCCGTCTCTGTGACGATCGTATCGCTAGTTAGGTGTGGTTGTCACTCACGAGGTTCCATCCGGGGGTTTAAATGTTGGCTGTGAGTATAGAATAACGATGAAACGGTCCACTCGCCAACGGGAGCGCCGCGCGGAGCAAACCGAAACCGAGGAGGAGGGGGTCAAAGGCTGTCCCGAGTGCGGGTCGAAGAGCCTCGTCAACAGCGCAGACCAGTCCGAAATCGTCTGTGACGACTGTGGACTGGTCGTCGAAGAAGATCACGTCGACCGCGGGCCGGAGTGGCGCGCGTTCAATCACAGCGAGCGACAGAGCAAATCTCGCGTGGGTGCGCCGACCACGCAGACGATGCACGACAAAGGGCTGACCACGACCATCGACTGGAAAAACCAGGACGCGTATGGTCGGTCGCTATCGTCGGAAAAGCGGAGTCAGATGCATCGTCTGCGAAAGTGGCAAGAACGCATCCGGACGAAAGACGCTGGCGAGCGCAACCTTCAGTTCGCACTCTCCGAAATCGACCGAATGGCATCGGCCCTCGGTGTGCCTCGGTCAGTACGTGAAGTCGCCTCAGTCATCTACCGGCGAGCACTCGCCGAAGACCTGATTCGCGGACGCTCCATCGAGGGCGTCGCAACGAGTACACTGTACGCCGCCTGTCGGCAGGAAGGAATCCCGCGAAGTCTCGAGGAAGTCGCAGAGGTGTCTCGAGTGGATCAGAAAGAGATCGGTCGAACGTATCGCTACATCTCACAGGAACTCGGATTGGAGATGAAACCCGTCGACCCCAAACAGTACGTTCCCCGATTTTGCTCTGATCTCGGAGTCAGCGAAGAAGTTCAGTCGAAAGCGAACGAAATCATCGATACGACAGCCGAGCAGGGACTGCTCTCGGGTAAGTCGCCAACGGGCTACGCCGCCGCCGCGATTTACGCTGCATCGTTGCTGTGCAACGAGAAGAAGACCCAACGCGAAGTCGCCGACGTGGCACAGGTGACCGAAGTCACCATCCGAAACCGATATCAAGAGCAGATAGAGGCACTTGGAATCCACTGAGAGTTTAACTACTTCACAAATTCACCCCAATTTTTACCGGATATCGGTGTCTACAATCAGTTGCAAGACTGGTTGGTTACGTCGCTGTGGAATCCAACCGTGCGGTAGATACACAGCGAATCGTCCAGTGTCAGATTCTGTGGAATCTGACGTCGCGAAAATCCGGTGCGATCTTCGCGGGATGGACGTACAAAATGATAGACTGTGTGTGAACGTCTGGCATTTTCCGCTTGTCCCAAACGTGGCTGTTGGGGGTGAGTCCACACAGTTTCCTGCTCAGACGGACAGGCACGCCACCTGTCCTGTCGCTTGACGTATCACATGCTGTCGAATGAAACGTATCAGTAGTACGTTCGGCGGGCGGAGAACCCGTCGATACGGCGGAAGCGACGTTGGAAGATTTGCAGGACGAACTACACCGCCAATCTCCGCCAGTGACCGAACGAAAGGGGATAGAGACCGCGGAGTAACGAATTCGACGAGTTCAATTTCGCGCCGCACTGTTTTTTCGCCAGATATTTACCAAACGACGGAGAAGGACGCAACGAAAGAGATAGCGGCATCCGAAGATATTATTATTATCACAAATATCACGGGGGAGAGCGCCATTATCTGCGATCAGGTGATGGTTGTTAGATAATATTTGTAACAAAGGACATAAATATTGTCCAAAGTAGGAAGGTTTATATTCACTGTCAGTCAATATCACACCATACTACCATGTCAGAGGCACAAACAGTTACTGATGCGACGACGGCACGCGATCTCACTGCGTTCCAACAGAACGTTCTGATAGTTCTCGCTGAGGAATCTCGCTACGGTCTCGCAATCAAGCGCGAGCTGGAAGACTTCTACGACGAGGAAGTGAACCACGGCCGTCTGTACCCCAACCTCGACACTCTCATCGAGCGTGGGTTGGTCGAAAAGAGCGAACTCGACAAGCGTACCAACGAGTACGCCATCACCGAGGACGGAATCGCCGTCCTGCTCGACTCGTTCGAATGGCGGTTCCAGAAGTTCATCACGAACGACGAGCGTGCAGAGCAAGTTCGTGGCCTGCTCGACGCACAGCAGTAACCCGTTCTAACGGTCTTTGACCGTTTTCACCCGTCGATACAGTCGTTACCAGTGGCGACTATCGGAAAAACGGTATCACCACGCACACGGATCGAACCCGGGGAGAGTTGAGTAGCTACTCCAGTTGCAAGAGGAGCTCTCGAACCTCCTCCCCATCCACTCCATCGAGAGCGTTGAGTCCGGCCTCCACGACCAGCGGATAGAAATGCCGATTTTTCTCCAATTCATCGCCGAACGCGCGTTCGTACGCCAGATTGAGCTCCTTGTACCGGAAATCCAACTCCGTACGCTGGCTCTCGGGGAGGTACATGTAGGTACCGACGCGAGTGTCTTTCACGCTTTCCGGTTCTGATGGTTTTGATGATTTTGATGGTTTTGACGTTTCTCCCGTCTCAGCAGTCTCGGCCAGTTCGGTGGCGTTGGATGGCGCTGATGCCACATCAGAGGTTGGCGGTTCCGCCGATTCCGACGACCCGTCCGGGTCGTCGGAATCGGCCTGCTGGTCGCGCTGGGCGCGACGGCGACGGCGAAGGCGGTCAGCTCTGCTTTCGTCGCTCATGCTGTGACCTCCACGAGGCCGAGTTGCCGACCCAACTCGTCGGCAATAGCGAGAAATTCAGTCGTCATATCGCATTCCTCTTCGAGTTCGAAGACCGAACAGCCAGCAGAAAACGCGCGCTGAAGCGTGACACGCTTTCGAATTTCCCATACCGGAACGTCGGAAAACGCCTCGTCGAACCATGTGAGCATCGCCTCCGCCTCGTTGGTGGTCTCGACGCGGTTAGCCACGACACCGAGGTCGCGAACGTGTGTGTCGTATTCCGCTTCGAGTACCTCCATCTGGTCGAACAGGATTTCCAGCGCACGTTTGCTCGTCGATTCGGCTAGCGCGGGAATGAGAACGTTTCCGGCGGCCAGTAGTGCGTTGTCGGTTAGATTGCCGAGATACGGCGGACAGTCGATGACGATAACGTCGTACTCGGTGTCGATGGCATCGAGCACCTGCCCTAAACGCTCCCGCCCACGCATAGCCATAGTGAGTTCCGGTTCGACGCTGGTCATGTCGATGTTGCTCGGAAGCACATCCATCTCCGGGTGGGAAACGATGAGCGAATTCACCTCCTCCCGCTCCTCGTGGTCGGTCAATGCGTCGAACAGGGTCGGCGGTTGAGCTTCGTATTCCGCTTCCAACCCTAATCCTTCGGTGGCGTTCCCCTGTGGGTCGAGGTCGACGAAGAGCACGTCGTGCCCCTGACAGTTCAGCGCCCCGGCGACGTTGATAGCTACCGTGGTCTTGCCGACCCCACCTTTCTGATTCGAGATGGCGACTTTGGCCGCATCGGACATACGAATCGGCAAAACCGTCCAAACTACATAAAACCGCGTCAGACAATCAAAAACAATCGGGTATGCGGGAGTTTAGAGCCGAATATAGGTGTTTAGCGAATTTGGAGAAATGAGTTTTGACGTACAAACT
>NZ_JBLZNK010000009.1:0-204896 GCF_051194195.1 Haladaptatus marinus | reverse complement strand
CCCCGTCGTTTACGGCGGGGATACAGCGTTCACAAGAGCTTCGCTCTTGTGTGCGAACGAGACGCGAAGCGTCTCGTCAACGCCGGCATCGTTGTGCTTACACGTGAGACTGCCGTCTCGCAGGCCCACGGAATCGATACATTGTAGTACCCACAATGTCTAGACAATGTATATGGGACGGTTCGAAATCAACGGCCACGAAGTCGTGGACGGCGATGTACGCCCAACCGGAAACGGTGCGCACGTCTACGTTCCACGGCGGTGGCTCGGCGCGGACGTGAAAATCGTTCGTGTTTCTGAACCAGCTTCTGATTCCGACGAGTAGACCATGCGCTACAACTACCGATACAGACTCAACCCGTCCGACGCTCACCGAGAGACGTTGGACTACCACCGCGACCTGTATCGGCAAGTATACAACCATTTCCTCCACCGCCTCAACCGTATCGACGGGACGACGAAATACGACGAAATCAATCAACTGCCGTCGATGAAACAGTGGTGGGACGACCTCACCGACTTGTATTCTCGCACCCTTCAGAACGTCGTTGAGCGATTGTACACCAACCTCTCACGGTTGAAGGACGCGAAGAACAACGGTCGGAAGGTCGGCCTCCTCAAGTGGAAAGCATCAACTGAATACCGGTCGTTCACGTATCGACAGTCTGGCTTCGAACTCAAGAACACGAGTGGTCAGCCTGTTCTCCGACTTTCGAAAATCGGAGAGATACCCGTTCGAATGCACCGAGACATTCCAGATGGTGCGAAACTCAAGCAAGTCACGGTGAAGAAAGAACCGACCGGTGAGTGGTTCGCCGTCTTCGGCATCGAAACACTCGACGACCCGCCCGAGAAGCCCGATACTCTCACGGACGTAGTGGGCATCGACGTTGGAATTCTCAAATACGCGCACGATACTGATGGTACGGCAGTCGAATCGCTTGACCTGTCCGATGAGCGTGACCGACTGGAACGCGCACAACGAGACCTTTCGAGGAAACAACACGGCTCGGCGAACTACCGTACACAACAGCGTGTTGTCGCGCGTCGTCACGCAGAATTGAAACAGAAACGCCGGGACTTCTTGCACAAGTTGTCGAACTACTACGCCTACGAGTACGACCTCGTAGCCGTTGAAGACTTGAACGTTGCTGGAATGATGCGGTTCGATTCAAATTCACGCAACCGAGCATCCGCAGCATGGGGAACTTTTCTGCGGATGCTCGAATACAAGTGTGAACGCGAAGGCACGCACTACGTTCCAGTGAATCCGCGAAACACGACGAAGGAATGTGCATTCTGCGGTGTGAAGACGGACAAACCGCTGTGGGTGCGCGAACATTCGTGTCCGTCGAGCGGGTTCGAAGCGGATCGAGACGCAAACGCGGCGTGGAACATCCTTGCTCGCGGTCTCGACCAGATAGGGATGGGCTGTCCCGAATCAGCGCCTGCGGAGACTGCGCTTCCTGTGGACACTGTTGTGTCTGCACAGCGCGTCGTCGAAACAGGAAGCCCCGCTCTTTAGGGCGGGGAAGAGTCACTCCATCAAGCAACTACTCACCAAGTTCCGTAAGTCGAGAGTTCCATGCATCGACTCGTTGTGGTAGTTTGTCGCCGTCGATATCAACGAAGCCAGAGTAATCGGTGGTTCGGAAAAGCGACCGCTGCATTCCGAAAGACGATTGCATTGAACTTCCTGATTCGTTTAAAACGGTCGTAAACGGACAGCGTAATTGCGAAAAATTCCTGTGTAATATCGCTAATTTTTACCAGCGGAGGCTTTAGGGAGGGCATAAGTAAGGGAGTCGGTCACGATGAGTATTGTATGTCTATTTGGAGGCGGTACTCTCTCCAGAACGCGCGTCGGGTTCTGGAAAACCCCGAGCTTCTTCGTGGAGAAACACGACGACTACGCAAGGACGCACTGAAAGCGAACGCCTACGTATCCCGGTTGCTGAACGACGACGAGCGGATGGATGTGATGGCGGAGGACTGGGACAACCTCGTTATTCTGGACGCCTGTCGGTACGATATGTTCGCCGCGCGGGCCAATCTCGGCGACCGAGTGACGAGCAAACTCTCGCCTGGAAGCGAGAGCTGGGAGTTCATGCAGGAGAGTTTCGTCGGCCGAGAGTTCCACGACACCGTGTACATCACCTCGAATCCGCATGCGTACAAACTGCCCGATGGAACCTTCCACGCCGTCATCAACCTGTTGGACGACTACTGGGACAACGAGTTCCGTACGGTCATGCCCGAAACGATGGTCGAGCAGACCATCGCGGCCTTCGAGAAATATCCCGACAAACGCATCATCACGCATTTCATGCAACCGCATTTCCCCTTCATCGGCGAGAAAGGCCGGAAATTCAACCACGCGGGTATCGAGATGCAACTCGATTCGGACGAGCACAGCGGCGAACCGCATCCGTGGAACGCCTTGCAGTTCGGGGAGACCGACAAGGAGTCGGAGATAATCGAAGCCTACGTCGAAAATCTCAACGTGACGCTTCCGGACGTCGAGCGACTGCTGGACGAACTGCCGGGCAAATCGGTCATCACCGCGGACCACGGCAACCTCATCGGCGAGCGAACGTATCCGATTCCGATGCGAACCTTCGGCCATCCCGGTGGGTTGCACAAACGCGAGCTCATCGAGGTTCCGTGGGCGGAAATCGATTCGGACGAGCGGCGCAAAATCACGGCGGAGTCGCCCGAGACGCGCGAAGAGATGACCGACGAGGTAATAGAGGATAGATTACGGAATCTGGGCTACGCGGAGTGAAAAGACGCGACGGGCGAGACGACGAGGCGGTTATGACGAGGCGAGACGGGCGATGTACACCAAACTCAACACGTGGTCGTTCGTGTCGAAGTCGTTCGGCCCGTCGGAACCGAATCGATCGATCTCCGAAAAGCCGTACAGGTACGACTGAAGCGTGTCAGATGCCGGTTCGCTCAACCAGCCGACGTCTTCGTAGTACGAGAGCGCGTTGGCGGTGTTCTCGAAGCCGGCCTTTTCGATGAGGAAGTCGAGCCATTCGAAGACGATGACCTCGGCCCCATATCTGCTCGGAAGTAGGATCAGATAGGGTTTTTCGGGAAGCACACCGGACGCGAGCAGTTGGGTCTGCAGTTTCATCAACTCCTCTCGCTGACCGAGTCGAAAGAGGTCTTCTGCCGTCCGCTCTTCGTCGCCCGCGGAGAGGTCGAGCGGTGACTCGTCCTCGTCTGCCATCCTGCGAGGTTCCCGCAGGTCGTAGTTGGCGGGTTTGATCGTCATTCTGATGTTTCGAATACACTTCACTAGACCCATTTAACTCTTGGTACGACGGGAATCGCAAAATAAATGTCAAAAATCGCCAAGTTAGCTACTCGTCCGCCGACCCGCTACGAACTTTTCGCACGAGCGCGACGACAGCGAAAATCGTTCCCAACACACCGACGACGCTGGCAGTGCTTTGACTACGATCCGACTGCGAGTCCAAATCGTCCGTTTCGAACGCTTCCGATTCGTCCGAACCGGTACCGAATTTACGAACCAGCATCGCGATACCGGCGACAATGAGGAGGCCAACCAACGGTTTGAGCAGTGTCACAACGGAGCGTCCCGACGAGTCGGATTGCATCCTCGCACTGGCGGGTGCGGTGTCTCTGTTAGGGTACACCCGTTCTTCGACGAGTGCGGGTTTTTCGATGTTGATTTCGAAGAGCGACATCACAGTCCTTTTCGTTACCAACCATCGTTATACCTTCTGGCTTGTCGTGTGTGCGCCGTATATGTGTCCGATTTCACAAGATTCCCACCATTCATAATACCGATGGGGGCAAATTTACGTCTCCCGGTGAGTATGGCTGGATATGACGCCGCCAATCCGTGTGTTACTGGTCAATGACGAACCAGATCCCGCGGATATGACATCGCTCTTCCTCCAGCGAGAACGGGAGTTGTTCGAGACACACGCGGAGACCAGACCCACAAGTGCGCTGTCCCGCCTCGACTCCGAGCGGTGCGACTGCGTCGTCAGCGACTACGATATGCCCGAAATGAACGGACTGGAACTTCGAAGGAGCGGAACGATTGCTTCTCGACGTTTCAATCCGTCCCGTTCGTGGCAAGTCGGGCGAGGTCGAGATGCTCATCGCGGAGGGCCGCAGCGTCGAGACCCTGAAAGAGCGAGTCGAATCGCTAGAGCGAGGCGAACGACCCACGAACCGCTTCTTCGAGGGTGTGTCTAACGCCCGGACTCACAACGAGGAGGATACTGACGTAGACGACGCCACCCAGTGAAACGAGAGCCGCGAGGTCTATCCACGACCGAACGGAGACGGAAGCGCGTGCCATCCACACGACGCCGAACATGGCGAAACTCGCACCGACCTGTTCGACCATCGGGCGCGAAATCGGGACGAGACCCGATACTGTTCGTCGAAGAAACAGGAGACCGCCGAGGTAGAGCATCGTTTCGGCGACGACGGTCGCAACGACGACGCCGATAGGTCCGAACTGAAGCGTGAGCACGACGCCGAAAACGAGGTTCACCGCGACTGCAACCGCGGAAAGCCGCATTGCAACGTCCGGTCTGTCGAGTCCGTGAACCGCTTGCATGAGTGGCCCACTCTGCGTGCGGATGACGCGGTAGCCCGCGAGGCCGATCAACAGAAGCGCGGCGTTCCGATAGTCGGGGCCGTATACTGTCACGACGAGCGATTCCGAAAGCGCAAGGGACCCGAAGAAGATGGGAAACGCGAGGATTGCGGCGTATGAGATGGTGTTCGACACGTCGCGCCCGACGCCATCGCCCTGCGCGCGGCGGGCGCTCACGGTTGCCATCAGCCCTCTTCCTGCCACGTCGGCGACGAACACCGCCGGGAGCGTGAGTTTCCACGCCACTTCGTAGTACCCTGCCGACGCGGAACCGAGCAAAAAACCGAGGAGAAGGACATCGAGGCGGTCATAGGTCGTTCCGAGCACCGTCGTTGGAATGCTGTACCAGGCGTAGTCGGCGAGGCTTCGGACGAACGTCCGCGATGGAATCGCTGGTCGTGTCGAGACGAACAGGGCCACTACCGGAAGCGTCACTGCCGACGCCACAGCGAGTCCGTACACCATTCCCGCCGCCGCGATTCCGGGAATTGCGACGAACCAGATTTGTAGCGGGAGAGTAAGCACCGACCGAAGCGTGTCGTTCCACGTTGCCGCGCTGATTCGACCCCTCCCTTGAACCAGGCTTTCGAGCGTTTCGTACACCGATTCGGTTGCCAGCAACAGCACGAGGAGGAACGGGGCGAGGGCGAGTCCGGTATAGTTCCGGAGCGCGTCCTCGGCGAAAAAGACGGCAACAGCGGCGAGTACGACCCAGACGACGTTGAACAACAGTTGTGCGCCGAACGCAGGCGGGCGGAGGGCGTCGGATTCGGAGAGTCGCTTTTTCGCGGCGAGCGACCACCCGTTCATCGGTCTGTCCACGATTTTCGCCAGCGCGAACAGGAGATAGACGCCGCCGAACGCGGAGGGGCCGAGCCAACGGGCGAAAATGACAGTTCCGGCGAAACCGACCGCCGCCATCGTGAACTGGGCGACCGTCCCGCCGAGCGTTTCCCGACTAAGGCTGATTCCCGCGGCCTCGCTCATGCGTAGCCCAAATCACGGAGTTGGGCCTCGACCGCCTCCGAGACGGCCACGTCGTTTTCGACGACTCTCATTTCGAGTTCGTTCACGAGGGATTCGATTCGCTCGCGTGGCTTGTCTATTTCGCCCAGTTCGTGAAAGCCGTCCAGTGCGTCCCAGCCGTAGTAGTCGGCCGCAATCAACGCGTGCATTTCCCTGTCAAGTCGGTCGGTGTCGAACCCATCCCGAGCGAGCGACAGCCGATGACGGTCGGTCAGGCCGTGATACTCCGCCAACCGCTCCCGAACCTCCGTTCGATGATGGCCGAGCAGACAACGACCCCGCGATTCGCCGTCGAGGTCGGCGATGTCGAGCGCTGTCGCATGAACGTCGAGCAGGCTGACCGTCTCCTCGCGAGCATCGTCTAACTCGTCCCCCGCACTCCAGATGGACAGCGGAACCCGCGTCACTTCGGGATACAAGCCACAGAGATGTTCCCACGCGTCGTATTCGCCGAGGGCTTCGCCGTGGTCGGAGAGCGTAATGACGTAGTCGAACTCCTCGCGGAGTTCCGCGAAGATGGCACGATACATATCCGAGAGATACCGAACGCTGTCATCGTACGCCCGTCGAATCGTCTCCGGGTCGTCCGTTGGCCCTTCGAGCGTCGCCCGCAGACCGTTCAGTTCGGGCGGTTCGACCGTTCGATACTCCTCTGGCGGTGCGTAGGGCGTGTGAGCCTCCATCAGATTGACGAACAGAAATTCGTCGTCGCCGAACTCGGTTTCACAGACGAACTGGAGCGCTTCGGTCGCGCCGTCGTCGCGGGTCGTCGTGCCCCATCCCAAATCCCTGAGTTTGAGCAGCGCGCCACGTTTGAGCGAGGAAACCGTATCACAGTCCCCGGTCAGCACCTCGTGGAGGGCGTAAAGGTAGCGTTCAGCGCCCTGTTCCCGCGTTTCGGCGATGAAGTTGTCCCAGTCGAAAACGCTCTCCGAGAGGGCCTGTAGCCGCCAACTGCCCTCGAACACATCGAATCCGCGATGGAAATCGAACGGTCGAGAGATGTTGACGTTCGCGCTGAAAGCCCGCGTGGAGTACCCCGCATCTCGGAAGGATTCCGCGAGAACCCGCTCCTCGCAGTCAAGCAGTTGCGCCCCGGCATAAACCCCCAGTTCGCTGGCGTACTTGCCAGCGAACAGCGAGGCGTGGGCCGGGACGGTCCAGTGCGAGGTGGAGTAGGCGTTCTCGAATCGCTGGCCGGGGAGCCAGTCGAAATGATCGTCGAAGGCGTCCTTGCGAAGCGTATCGAGGACGACGAGTGCGACTTTCATCGGTATCCCAACGCCGAGAGACGGTCGGCAACTGCTGTTTCCGTCCCGTGCATCCACGACTCCGGGTCGTGCGACCCGGAGTCGGTGGCGGTGGTGATGACCCACGGAACCTCCCGCAGGACGCGAATCGGCACCCTATCCGGATGGCCGTAGACGTACCACTCGCCGAACCCGTTGCCGTGGTCGGCGGTCACCACGACGCGGTGTGCATCGAGGTTGCCGAGCAGGAGGGAAACGTCCGAAAGGACGTATCGGAGGTTTTCGCGGTAGGACTCCCAGACGCGTTCTCGCGTAAGGTCTCCTCTGCGCAGGCGTTCCCAGACGCCGACCCGACTGCCGAATTCGTCTCGGCTCATCGCATCACCCGGAATCGGGTCAGGGATGGACGGAAAATGTGGTTGCATGTAGTGGACGACGAGTTTCTCCGGGTCGTGTTCACGGCCCGCGGAAATCGCACGGTCGGTGACCGCACGGGCGGGAACCGTACCGAGTTCGTCATCCCAGCCATCGCGCCATACTTCGTCAAGCAGGGCGAAGTTCGCCGAGTCGAGATGTTGCTCGGAGTTCGGATTCGCCGTGACGTGAACCGTGTCGGAACAGTCCCGTTCTGAAAAATTCGCCCGCATCCATTCGTCGGAGCGGGTACCTGCCGATTGGAACCGACCGACGCGGTCGATAAACGAAACCTCTCCGGCGACTTCCTGCATACAATCGACGCGACAGCCATCGAGGACGACGAGCGCATCCCACGGTTGGTCGTATATCGACTCGCCGTAGTCGCGTCTGCCGCCAAGTCTGCGCAGGATACCCTTGTAGAACTCGTAGGCGGATGTATCGACGCCGCGCCAGCCGTCGTTGCGGATTCGCTCGCCGGTTTCGGCGACCCAATCGCCGAGCGTCATCGTCTCCCTCCGGCGTATCGAACCCGATCGACTGCATTCCAGACCCCTCGCCGCCAGAGCCAGTCGTTGACCCGACCGACAGTCGTATCGGGAACGATTCGCTCCTGGTAGCGCGACGGATATTCGCGCCGCAGACGTGCTTCCTTCCTGTCGTCAATGATGGCTCGTGGTCGGTCGGGGTGAAACATTGCCACGTTCGGGTCGTAGCGACAGGTTCCGTAGGATTCCATGCGCCATCCGAACTCGGTGTCGTCGCGCCATCCTGCATACTCGCTTCGGAATCCACCCGCAGAAAGCGCCGTTTCGCGGTCGAACGCGAGATTACAGCCGACGTACAGACCTTCCCCGTGATAGGTTCGCCCTCCTTCGACGCTCCCCTCGACGCACACCACATCGTCCGAGAGTGCCTCGTTCACCTGTGCTATCCAATCGTGCGGTGGGCGACAGTCGTCGTCCGTGAGTGCGACCGTGTCCGCCACCGCGGCCTCGATACCTGCGTTTCGAGCCTCACAGATGTCGAGCGTCGCGTCGTCCACCACGATCACCTCGAAGTCCGTCATCGTCTGATTGCGGAGAGTGGCGACCACCTGCTCGTGGTCGTTCGTCGGCATCGTCGGAATCACGACCGAGACCCGAGGCTCAGTGGATGTGTATGGTTTTCGTATCATTGCTATCGACTGCGGAGCGCTTCGAGGCGGCTTCCGTGTGTGTTCGCTCGACCAGGTCGAGGAGGGATTCCGCAAACGTCGTTCGGTCGTACCGTTCGGCAAACCGTTGGATTTCGCTCGGTTCGAAGTCGTCCGGGTCGAACTGCTCTATCGCGGCACGCAGTGACGCCACCGTCGGTTCAAACAGGATACCGGTCGTTCCATCCACGACCTGCTGGCGAGTGTAGCCTTCGTTGACCCCGATGAGCGGTTTCCCTGCTGACAGCGCTTCCGCACCGACGAGTCCGAAGTCTTCGTCTTTCGGAGCGTACACCACCGCGGTCGCACGAGCGACCACGTCTTCGATGGTATCCACGTAACCCAACAGGTCGATGTTATCACAGCCGCGTGCTTTCCGTTCGAGTCGTTCGCGTTCCTGGCCGTCACCCACGACGACAAGGCGTTCGTCCAGTCCCGCGAACGCATCGACGACGAGGTCAACCCGTTTGTCGGGGGAGAGTCGCGACCACGTGACGAAATACCCGTCATCGCCATCGTCGTACCAATCGCCGGTAACTGGCGGATAGATGACGACGGCGTCCCTGCCGTAGTATCGCTGGATGCGGTCGCGCACCAGTTCGCTGTTGGCGACGAACCTGTCCACGTAGTCGTTTCCCTCCTTGTCAAGGGTTCGCCACCACTTCGCGTACGCTTTCAGCGCGAACCCGACGCCGGGATAGTCGAACGCGGCGAGTCGGTCACGATAGAGGTCGTAGAGCCACCGCGGTGGACTGTGCGGATAGTGAAGCACCGTCTGCTCGACGGTCGGAACGTACGACTTCGAGAGCGGTGCACTCTCCAAGAGTACGTCGTAGGTCGCTAATTCGTCGTGCGCGTCGGTCATGTCGAACGCGACCGACAGCGTCTCCAGCGGGTTCATCCCCTCGTTTTTCCACTCCAGGAACCGCCCGGAGATGCCTCGGGTGTATTTTTTCTGGTGGATCGGCACGAAGGTCACGTCGTCCGGCAACGTGAGGCCGTCCGCGACGTACATCGTGTAAATCGGTGCATCCAGCACTCGTGCCGCCTCGATGGCGAACCGCTCCCCGCCCCCCAGACCGGGAAACCGGTCGTGCAACACGGCCGTAGAAATGGTCTGTCGGTTCTTCTTCATTAGCCCACCCCGTGGGTCTGACGGTGGTACATCGTAGTCGAATATAAATTGTATGTCAAATTTGAAAATCGTGCGCCATCTTTCTCCGCCGACCTCTCTATCGGTTTACCGTCCTCTCTGCCGGTCTATCCACCTATCTGTCCGTCCATCGCGCCGAAATACCGCTCTCGAAGGATGCAGTAGCGGTGACAATCGGACGAGAGACCTCTTCCGGTGCTTCGGAACGAGGCGGGCTACGTTGACAATCACCGATTCGGTCGCCGCATCGCGACCATCTACGCCGGATCCAAAAGCGAGTGGGAGGCACGAACCGCCGAAACCAGTTCCTGTACGTCCTCGTCCGCCTCCTCGTCGGGAACTACCGGTTCCATCCCGTCGAACACTTCGTGGACGATGGCAACTCCGTCCGAAAGGGTGTCCAGTCCGTAGCCACCTTCGAGAACGAATCCGAGCGGTGCATCGACTTCGTCCCCGACCGCGCGAACACGCGCGGTCAGCATTCCGTACCCCTCCGTCGAAACGCGCATCCGGGAAATCGGATCGTGACGATGGGCGTCGAATCCCGCACTCACCAACAGCAGGTCGGGGTCGAATTCGACGATCGCGGGTGCGACCAGTTCGTCGAACGTTGTCCGGTACTCCGGGTCGCCCGACCCTGCCGGGAGTGGTACGTTGAGCGTCATCCCTTTTCCGTCCGCCTCGCCGATCTCTTCGATTTCACCAGTGCCGGGGTAGAGCCCCTCCTCATGAATCGAGGCGTAGAACACGTTTTCGTCATCGTAGAAGATGTCCTGTGTCCCGTTTCCGTGATGAACGTCCCAGTCGAAGATGGCGACGCGCTTCGCTTCGTCCCTGTAGATGACCGACTGGGCCGCGACTGCCGCATTGTTGAAGAAACAAAATCCCATGGCATCGTCGCCGACTGCGTGGTGTCCCGGCGGTCTTCCCAGTGCAAACGGTGTGTCTCGCCCATCATCACCTGCGAGTGCTCGCCGTGCAGACCAGCATGCCAGCCCGGAACTTTGGAGTGCGGCGTCCCACGTCTCGGAGACGGCAACGGTGTCGGGATCCCAGTTTCCGCCACCGTTCGCGCAGAACTCCCGAAACTCCTCGACATAGGCGGCGTCGTGGACGGCAGTTACCTCGGCTTCGGTTGCGGGGACGGGGTCGATATACTCGACACCGTGCTTGCGCGTGAGTGCCTGACGGATCGCGCGCAATCGATCCGGATTCTCTGGATGACGCTTGCCTGTGTCGTGGGCTAAACAAACCTCGCTGTAGCCGAATTTCATTCGAACAGCCTGAAGTAAGTCTCGATGTCCTCTGCCTTAACCGTTCGCCGGTCTGCGTGGTGCGCGAGAATCGACGCCGCAGACGCGACGTTGTCGGCGTAGTCTTCGAGGATGTCCGCGAGCGCCACGCGCGCATTCATCGCGACGCGATAATCGTCGGCGATTTCGAGCCGAGCGATTCGGTCGACGGGTGCGACCGGTAAGGTGAGGTCGTCCTTGTCGATGACCTGTTGGACGCCGAAATCCTCCGCCATCAGTGTCTTCCGTCCGTCCCTCGTCGCCTGTGTTGCGGCATCCACGGCCAAATCAGCCCCGTGGATTTGAATACGACGGGCGAGTTCTTCTGCCGCCCCCGCACTGACACGGAGGGAACCCGCGTTCCGTCGGATTATCGTATCGACCGGCGCAAACGGAAGCTCAACGCTCATAATCCAACAGCGGGAGTCGGTCGTCCTTAATCTTTCCCTACTGTCGTTCGCGGCAAACTGGACGGGAGGAGGATAAAAATCTGCCAGCACGAATAAGAGCGATGAGGCCAAATCTTCGGCCACGATGAGCGACGATAACCCACACGAGCGCGATCGAACGATGGCCCAGGAGAAAGAAGAGCAGGAAGAAGCGGAGGGAAAAGCCGAAGCGGAACAAGCCCGCGAGGAAGAACTCGAGAACGAAACTGAAGTCGAACACAAAGAAGCGCGCGAGGACGCCGCGGCAGACGAGCAGAACGTCGATAACCACCGCGACGAAAAACCGTTCGAGAGTTAAAACACGTCTTCCGCGTCGAGTTTCCCGTCGCGAAGTTCGCCTCGGGCCGTAACCTCTTGCCCGAGGTGAACGTCCGCGTTCGTCTCGACGCTCACCGTTTCTTCACCGTCGTCGAGCACGACGGGATTTCCGGCCTGAACGACCGTACCAGTGAATTCGACCTGCTCGCCGGCGGTACCGTCCGTTGCGTCTGTTTCAGCGTCTGCTCCCGTCTCTGCCGTCGCAGAATCGTTCGAACTGTCGGTTTGGGAATCGTCCTCGGAGTCACCACCGAACGCATCGAGTCCGGTTGCGTCGCCGTCGTCCGACTCGGTCGATTCCGTCGGCGAATCGCTGTCGAGGACAGTGATGGTAGATTGCCAACCGGCAGAGGCTTCGATGTCGTCGGCCCAGCCGTCTTTGATGTCCACATCGGCGAACTGGGCTTTGTCACCCGGCGCGAGTTCGAAGTCGGCTTTCTCGCCCCAGAGGGCGACGCGGATGTCCCCCGTTTCGTCCTGCACACGAACGTTTTTCACCTGGCCTTCCGACCCGTCGTCCCGGTCGAAGGTTCGCTTGGGGTCTGCCGAACGAATCACGCCCGCGATGTCGGCCGTATCTCCGATTTGGAGGTCGGCAATCGATGTGCTTTCGGGAACGTACTCGATGGCCGCGTCGATAGCCTCGACCGCACCACGGTTGCCAACGTGGAGTTCGAGACTGCCGTTTCGCTCGCGCACGTATCCATCGACCACTTCGACGGCGATACCGGGCGAGAGTTCCTCCGCAGTGTTCGCCTGTTCGTCCCAGAGCGTGACGCGCAAGCGACCCGTTTCGTCGCCGAGGGTCAGGTTTGCGACTCGCCCCTCCGACCCATCATCGCGGTCGAAGGTGCGGACGGCACTCGTGTCCAGAAGCTTTCCTTGCAGGTTCACGTCCGAGAGGCCGAGGGAGAGGTCGGAAATCGAGTAGGTGTCCTGCACCTGTACGTCGATTTCCGTGTCCTCGTCCTGTTCGGCCTGGTCGACGCTGACCTCCGTGCCGTTGTAACCGTCCTTCGGACGACCCTTGATTCGGAGGACTTGCCCAGGTTCGAGTTCCTCCTTTGCGGCCGCAGCCTGTTCGTCCCAGAGCGAGATACGAATCGAGCCGGTTTCGTCCGCGACATCGACGTTCAGGACGCGGCCGTCCTCGTCGTCACCGTCGCGGTCGAACGTGCGGATATCGCCGACGCTGGTGACCTTGGCGATGAACTTTACTTCGTCCATGCCGGGTTCGATGTCGGCGACCCCGTTGACTTCGTCCTCGTCCAGTTCGTGGGCAATGAGCATCGCGGCGGTTTCCTCGTCCGCGAGTCCGCCCATCTGTTCTACTTTTTCCTCGACGGCGTCCCGGAATTCGTCCAGAGAGATGTCGGCATCGAGGTCCCCATATACCTCGTCTATAACGCCCATAATCGTACTCTGGTGCAGGGTTGGCCGTCGCTTAAGCGTTGTCTTTGTGTCGGCAGTCCGACGCCGTCCGGTGGTTTTATTGCACTTTGGCACACGATGAAGGGTGGTCGCGTCTTCCAAAATAAACCTACGCCTCGTCACGGATTTCGACTGGATTCTCGGTTCACCGTTGCAATCGTTCGTTCATGCCCCTTCGTTTTCTTTCGCTCCGTCGTATTCGGCAGTCGTCACTTCCTTCGTCTCGCCTTGCGTCTCGTGGGAAATCGTCACCGACTTCGGGACGCCGGAAGCGAAGGTGAATTTCGATTCGTACTCGATCGCACCGAGGCACTGTTGACAGGCCGAGACTCCCTTTTGTTTCTTCGCGCGAATCGTGACGGACAGGGTTCCAGCCTTCCGGTCGTAGTTCACCGCCCCCAGTTTCGCGACGTAGCACGGATCGCTCGTTTGGATGGTGCCGGTCACGACGACGTTCTTTTTTGACTCGTTGAACTTCACCGACGCCTTCTGGGACGCCCCGTCCGCACAGCCAGCATCGACTATCTTCAGCGAGCGGTTCTGGAGGGCCGGTTTCGATTCCGTCGTGGTGTCGGTCGATGTGGTGGTTTCGGTAGCGGTCTCAGTCGTTCCTTCGGTCGTGGTGGTCGATGTCTCTCCCGACCCGTCGTCAGGTGCTTGCCCACCGGGTGAACCGCCTTGGCTGAGACAACCGGCGAGTGTCCCGACCGTCACTGCCGCGCCTGCCTGTTTGAGGATGTTTCGTCTTTGCATACTACCGAACACCATGTCTATAGTAAAAGAACTCCCGTAGGCGAAAACAGCGATTTGAGTTACCCTCATATCCTCGTTTGCCGACATTCGAGAGACTGCGTGGCACACCCACAGTGCCCCCAGACCGTAACCCCTATTAAGGGAACCGCGAAATGAATAAATGAGTCCTGGTAGGGTAGTGGACTATCCTCTTGGCTTGCGGAGCCAGGGACCGGAGTTCAAATCTCCGTCAGGACGTCATTCTTACGGAATCGACACGAGAGAGCCGTCGGCTCTCTCGTGTCATGGAGGAAGATAACGACTCGTGGAAATTTGAGCCAGCGAGGCGCATGCCCGCGCAACGTAGTGAGCAGGAACGTCTCGGCCAGTTCAAATATCCGTCAGGACGCTCACTTTCGTTCGCGACCTGACGTGCCTCACGCGAGCGTAGCGAGCGTGAGACTCCATCAGAACGTTTTCAGAAACGAATTCGGCGAGTGGAGCGAGTCATTTTCTCGCTCGAACCAACAGTTTCTCGTTACTGAATCCGTGAACAGCACCGTCTTTGACCGTCACGTCGTACACCTCCTTTGCTCCCGGTTGCCGAACGAGTTGCTCCAACTTTTCCCGCCGTTCCGCGCTGGTTTTCGTGCGCTCGACCCATGAGTCGTAGTCGAGTTCTTTGCGCACGGTGACCGACTCGTCGATGGTAAACCCGGCCTCGCGGAGCCAATCTTGCCATTGTGCAACGGACTGTGCTTCGCCGTGAGTCGGGTCACGAAGCCGTTCGAATCGGTTGTAAAATTCGGCTAATCCCTCGTCGTTCGGTGTGACGTTATCTTCGAACGCGAGGACGCCGCCGGGTGAGAGGATACGACTGACCTCGTCCACGAACGTCTGGGGGTTCGGGAAATGATGAGCCGCGATGCGGCAGGTGACGGCGTCGAAGGTGTGGTCGGCAAACGGGAGGCGTTCCGCGTCGGCGACGATACCGGGCAGGTCGAACGCCTCGGTTGCCGTCTCCATCATTTCAGGTGTTGCATCGGCGGCGACGACGGTGTCGATGATTTCTCCGAGTGCGCCGGCGGTATGCCCTGTACCGCACGCGACATCGAGAGCGCGACTCGCACCGTCACACCACGACGCGAGGAGTTCTAAATCCGCGCCGAACTGGTGAACGTCGCTGTCGAGGTAGGCGTCGGCGATATCGCCGAACGAGGCGGTCGTCGTCCGTTTCTGTTCGAGGTCGTCCATACCCGTCCTACAACTATCGCAGGTATGATGATTGGTGTTCGGTCAATTCTGGCCGGACGGGAAACGCGGTGGGTTTGCAAATCGTGCTATGTTCCAACAGGCCAAATATGCCTTCAACCGTGACACTTTTCAACGCGACACGAGTATTTACTCGTGTATGAGTAAAATCGAAAACTACCGACTGTTCGTACAGGACTTGAAGAGATGGGCCGTCAAGAAAGCAGCCGAGAAGTAAACGCTCAGTTTTTCTACGCGGTCGAGCCGTGTCCCTCTGTATCGATTGCTGTAATATTCGTTCGAAACTGCTATTCGTTGGTTAGCGGTCGCTCTATCCGCGCCGCGAGGAGAAGGAACAGGCCGAGGAGTTTGCCCGGTTCACGGAACCGAGCCATCTCAGTTCTCGAATCGTATTCCACGACGCCTGCATCCGCCAATTTCGGCACGTCGATATTACGTAACCGGGCGACAGTGCGTTCATACTCGTCGTCGGTTACGTCACTGACAGGTTTGTCGTGTCGCCACGCCGTGACTTGAGCCGCGATTTCATCGAGTCCAGCAGAGCCGTCCAGCTCGTGAAGGTAATAGAGCACGTACCGTCGTTGCTCGTCCGCCAACAGTCGGAATATTTTGTTCAGTGACCGCTCGTCAATAACAGTTCCCTGCAACATCGCCCCCTCACTGGTACGCTTCCCTAGCGAATAACCATTATGGCATGTTACCGTTTGACGATGCGGAAACGATTTTCCATTTCACCGACAACGACGCGGTATGGACGACTATCTCCGGGCAGGTCTCGCTATCTTCAACGTGGGCGAGTTTCACGCCGCTCACGACGCATGGGAAGACCACTGGTTGGAACTCGAGCGCGATTCCCCCGACGAGCGATTTCTTCACGGTCTCATCCAATTCACTGCCGTCGTGTACCACGCACAGGATGCGAACTGGGACGGCGTTCGCGGACTCGCGGAGAGCGCCGCGTCCTACCTCGACGGACTACCAGCGAACTACCAATCGGTCAATCTTGGCACGGTTCGAACCTACCTTCGTGCAGTTCGTGACGACCCCGAACACGTCGAACGGGTGGCACCGCCGCGGTTGACACATCGAAGCGTCGTCTTACTCCCCGATGGCCTCGATTTTGAAGCGTCCGCGGTCGCAGCCCTCGTTCTCGCCGAGGAGTTCGGCTACGACGAGTGGGTAATCGAGCGCGGTGTCGAGTTCGCGCGTGCGGATTTGGAATCCGGCGACGAGGGAAGCCAGTTCATCACCCTCGTCATGGATTTCGTTCGAGACGCCGAAAATCGAGGGCTGGTTTTCCAACGACTTCGGGGCCACGTCCAAAAGCGGGATTCGCGTGAGCGGGACGTTGACGGTCTGTTCGAATGATTTCGGAGCACCGAGTTTGAATGACTCAGCCGAAGTGCGCCAGCGCGTTTCGCGTGAGGAGTGCGAGATTTCGGAGAAGTCTCGACTGTGAGCGGCAGAGCCGCGAACTGGCGGTACGGTGGCGGTCATGTGGAGTCGGCATTACTCGCCGGTCGTTCACTTTGACTTCCCAGTCGGCGCTGTCGTAGTGAAGATACACCTGAACCAATCGGTACAATACAAACGAAAACGGAGCCACCAAACCGCTACTCGTCGAAGTGGGCGGAGTTATCCTGAGGGTCGTAGCCCAACACCTCTCGTGCCCGCTCGATGGAGTAGTATTTTCGGTCGTTGTCGGAGATGCCGTAGACGATTTCGTAGTCGTAGTCGGCCTGCAAACAGCAGTCGAAAAGATGGGCGCAGTCGCGGTAAGAGAGCCACATCGCCTGCCCGCGCTCGTAGTTTTTCGGCGGATGGCCTTTGGTGAGGTTGCCGATTCGAACGTTGGCCACGCTGAGGTCGAACTCGTCGTTGTAGTACCGCCCGAGGACTTCGCCCGTTGCCTTGCTCACGCCGTAGAGGTTACTCGGGCGGGGAAGTTCCGTGCCGTCGAGACGGAACTCGTCGTGCGGTCGGTAGAGGTCGGGCTTTCGCTGCTCGGTTTCGTAGTTTCCGACGGCGTGGTTCGATGAGGCAAAGATGAACTTCTCGACGCTTCCCGAATCGACCGCGGCTTGCAGAATGTTGTGTGTTCCGTCGATGTTGTTGCTGAGGACGCTGTTCCACGGTGCCTCCGGACGGGGGTCACCCGCGAGGTGGATGATGGCCCCTGCTCCATCGACGGCTTCGTAAACGGCGTCGTAGTCGGTGATGTCCGCAACGAAAAAGTCGTTCGACGATTCCTCTGCTGGTGGTTCTCGGTCGAGTAATCGCCAGTCGTACTTCGATTCGAGGTTGCCGAGAATCGCCGACCCGACGCGGCCTTCAGCACCCGTGAGAAGAACGGGGTCGTCCATTCAGTCGGCTAGAGGAACAACGGTGATAAGAACCATGCGGTTTCGATCACGTCAACAGTTTGCCAGAATTCACGCCAGCATGCGACGGAGAACCTTATCCCGGGCGAGCATGACACCGGCGATGAGCGCGACAGCACCCATGACGCCGAGCCAGATTGCCGTCACGCTGTCGCCCGAGGCCGCGGTCTGGAGACCGTCGTACTCCGCGAACAGGCCGAGCGCCGTCAGGAGTACCGACCCGAGGGCGTACAGCAAGAACGCGCCGATTTCGAGCAGTGGTTCGTACATGCACCTCTGTCCGAACGTCGTACTCAAGAACGTTTCGTTGCCCTCCGGCGGAACGTTTTTGACTGGCTATCACAGAACCGATACTATGGGACGATACGGAAAACTGGATTATCCGAAACTGACGAAGACGGGATTCCTCCTCGGCGTCGCACTGGTCGCAATCGGCGCGCTCGGCGAAATTGTCGGAAGCGCCCTCTTCGGGCCACTGCCGGGATGGGAAAACATGCTCTTTACCGACCTCGAAATCCTCGGTATCCTGCTCGGTCTTCTCTCTCCGTTCGTGTTCGGAATTTTCCTTCCGCTGACGGAGTAGGTACGCGAACCGGGAAAACTTCGAGACGAGAGAAGTTACGCGAAAGAAGAATTACGCGAGACGGGAGAACGCGAGATTTCCGCGCACGCTCTCGATGTAGATGGTGACGACATCTCCTTCCTGCGCGCCCGGAACGAAAATCGTGTATTTGCCGCGCTCGGCGACACCGTCGCCTTTGCGACCGGTGCCGGTGATTTTGACTTCGTAGGTTCGCCCTTCTTCGACGGCATCCTGTTGGTGGGTTCGACTCGACGTGCTACGTTTCGTGACCGGTCGGAACGCACCACAGGCGTCACAGCGAAGCATGAGGTTACGGTCTTCGCGGACGAGGCGGGTGTCCGGCAGACCACATTCGGAACAGGTGACGAACTCTTCTACGTACTCATCCAATGCAGCGTCGAAGTCGGACTCGGAGAACGACCCGCTGTAGCGGGCCTGGCCGTCCTCGAACTTACCGCTGGTACCGAGTTCGCGCTGGAGCGCGCTGTGGACGTGCTCTGAATCACGGGAGAGTGAGTCCGCAATGTCGCCGAGGTTTGTCAGTCGTGTAAACGACCCGTCTTTCTGTACTGCTGGGTTCGGGAAACTGAATCGCTCGTCACTCGTTTCGAGGTCCGGAACCGCATCCATGCCTCTGTCGAGAGCTGAATCGTAATCCATACTCGTGCCAGGTTGTGGACGCATAAAGGTTCTCCGTGTTGCATGTCATCACGAACTTTAACCCCCGAATTCCTCGCACCAATCATGGAACCATCCACACGAGATTCGGCATGTTTCGAGGCGGGTATCAAATTCGGCGCGTTGTATCACCAGTTCGCCGGAACGCCCGTCAACCCCGACAGTGCACCCAGCCTCGAAACTGCAATCGAGGAGAGCATCGAAAACCAGCCATTCTGTGAATCGGTCGAAGTCGGGATTTTGACCGATAAATTGGCCGAAGCAATCGACCACGGCTATACGGAACTGACTGGGAAGTTCATGGAAGTCGAAATCGTCATTGACCACGAGGGATGTGAAGTCGTTACCCGAATGGAAATGGAAGACGGCTATCCATTGATGAAAATCGAGTCGGTTCAGGAGGACTGACGTGATGAGTGAACCCCCGGAGCGACCACCGGGTATTGAACCGTCGAAATATTCGGATGTGTCGAAATAGATTTCCAATGAATACCGCGCCCGAGTGGGCTACCGTCACCGCGGGTGGTGCCAGTAGCCGTCAGAAGGGGCTGCGCCGGGACTGGTGGGTGGTGTGGACACCATCGCTTGGACCGTCAGCTGACAGATGATCGAATTCCTTCGTCGGAGTGGTGCCGTCAGTCCAGGCCAGGCGACCCTGCGTTTCGACATCGAGCCCATCGTACGAACCGAAACGTTTGGATGCTGATTCGATGTAGTCCGCCAGTTCTCCGCTCTCAGCCGTCTCGGCGTCGGGATAGGTGTTTGCAAGTGTGAGGTGAGTCGTTTCGGTTCCGAATCGCCACGATTTGAGCTCTCCCGTGATGATGTCCTTCCGGAACCCGCGCGATGTTGACCCGTCCATCGCCTCCGGGTAGCACCAGAGCGCGTGAGGGTCGTCAACGACCCCAAACATCGCTGCTACATGCTCGTTGCCGTCGGCGTACTGGCTCGTTTCCCCAGCCGATGAGTCGATGATCGCTTTCGTGTACTCGACCGCATCACCTTCGCGCATCGGAGACACCACCATCAAAGCGTCCTCCGAGACGGCGTAGACGTAGTCCGTGCCGTAGAGGTCGAACCCCTTGTAGCGTTCCGGTTCCGGTCGGGTGGTTCGCGCCGCTGTCGTGGAAATCTGTGTCGTTGTCGTGGAAGTCCGCGTCGTTGTTGTGGACGGCCGCATGTCACTGATGAGTTTCTCGCCGACTGCCTCCGGGTCGAACGACCCGATGGCCAACTTCATGAGATGGTCGATCTGTACTGCGGCATTGACGGCAGTTACATCGACGTACTCGCTGGGAACGGGGCGCAACATCTGGGTTTCGAGTCGGGAGTAGGCGTTCTCGTGGATGGAATCCTGGTGGGAACGGATACCTGCGATGTCGAAATACCGAACCCCATAGCCATCGCGCAGCGGAGTCGCCGTTGGATCCGGGAGCCACCGTGTGAAATCCGGCGCTGCGGGTTCCCCGGATGGGCCAGATGTGGATGATTCGTTTGGACTACTATCGGTTCCAATTGACGGGTCGCTGAGACACCCGGCAATCGACGCGAGCGTTCCAGTGCCGAGCGCGAGGCCAGTCGTCTTGAGGAGGGTTCGTCGTGAACGAGGCATGGAGTATACCTATTGGAGTAATGGAGTAAGATTTCTCATATATTTAAATTAATGAACTTTTGTAAGGTATGGCCCACCGCAAGTGAGGAGCGACAGCGACGAGCGAGCGGGCTCGGTGCAGATTGAAAGGAGCACCGAGATTCCGATTCGAGTTTTCTCAGGGAGCGCGACGTCGCCGCTCCCACAACAAAAGGTGGGTTTTCACTTTCAGTTTCGGGTTACGTTTTAAATGCAATCCCGCCGAATCGACTGTCATGAGCCAAGCTTCGTTCGATGACGAACTGTTCGGTGAAGCGGCGAATGAGATGCGCGAGGATGTCGAGGAACACCTCGCCGCCGCGCGCGAAGAACTGCCACCGGTCGAAGCGGTCTGGGAAACCGAGGCGGAAAACACGCTCGGAGCACTCAACGCGCTTCGCTCCGCGCTCGATGTCGGCGATGCGGAAGACCATCTCCGCGACGCCAAAAAATGGTACGCGATGGGCAAACGTGCAGACGCCTTCGAAGACGCGGACGATTTGGAGGCCGAAATCGAGACGCTCGACTCGGCAATCAACGACATCGACAGCGCCCGCGAACAGGTCGGCGAACTGGCGAGCACGATTCCGAGCCTGAAAGGCGCACTCGAAGACCTACACGCGAAAGACGACGAAACCGACGAAACCGACGAACCCGAAAAAGACGACGAGGCTGAAGCGGAAGCCGACGACGAAGAAGAGGAGACCGAAGAGTAGCTATCGGTGTTCGGGACGGGTCACGTCCCGCGATGCCACCGCCGAGAGCAGTTTCACAAGCGACTGCGTCGCCAGTTCGAGCAGTTCCTCGCCACGTTCTTCATCACCGTCCGCGGGGTCGCCGACGACACCGTTTTCAGTGAACTCCGCGCTGTCGTACGCGAGATTGGTGTACGACACCCACTCACCCCACCCGTCGCTGGCACCCTCGCGGGCCGATTCGACTTTGTCTTCGCGGACGAGGTCGCCGCGAGTGTGACGCAAGAACGCGGTTTCCAGTGGGCCAGCGTGACCCATATCGCTTCGATGGTCGCCGACCGCCTCGAACCACGTGAACGGAACGGCGTAGGCCTCATCGTGGCGCGTGATTTTCCCGGCGACTTCACGCAGTGCGGCGACGTTGCCACCATGTCCGTTGACGATGACGACTCGATTCCAACCGTGATGAGCGAGGCTGGCGACCGTCTCGCGAACGTACCGTCGGAACGTGTCTTCGGTAACCCAGAGCGTCCCGGTGAACTGGCGATGCTCTTCGCTCACGCCGACGGTAACCGGTGGGGCGACGACCACCTCGTCGCCGTATGCGGCCGCTGCCGCGTCCGCGACCGCTTCCGCGTTGAGCCAGTCAGTTCCGAGCGGCGCGTGCGGGCCGTGCTGTTCGGTGCTTCCTACCGGGAGAAGCGCGAAGTTCGTATCGACCTCGTCCGCCTCTGTCCACGTCGCATGAGAGAGTTGCATGTCTGATTCGTACGCGGGGACATCCTTGTACTCGCCGGAATCGTTTGTCTTCGGCGAAATCGTAGCCGAATACTACAGTCGTTCAATTCACTGACGCCCTAGCCAGAAGGATTTACTGACTCACTCGTGTGATTCCTCCATGGCCAACAGAGATCGCGAAATGGGAGTGGAGCTGGGTGAGTTGAGTGACGAACTCGACAACCACGACTATCCCGCCTCGGTGGACGACCTTGTGGCGGAGTACGGCGACTACGAAATCGAATATCCGAACGGTTCCGAGCGGTTCGAGGAAGTAATCGGGCCGCTCGACGAGACGTACGAGTCCGCAGACGACGTTCGACAGTCAATCCTCAACATGGTGGACAGCGACGCGGTCGGTCGCCAGCGATACTCGGACAGAGGCGGTACCGAACAGTCGTCGCCGGAAGACGACCCCGACCAAGAATCGTTCTGACGAGATCATCACGGAAACGAAACACACTGTTCCTCCGGTAGGCACCGATTACGCTACCAGTAGACCGCCGTTACTACCGTTCAGCAAATCGAACGAACATGAACGGACGACTGCCTTATTCCTCGCAGTCCCGCACGGATGGATACCTGATGAGAGGTGAGTACAGACATGCAGGTCACCACCGGGGCCTGCGAACGAAGCCATGACAGGTGAACGCCCGACAGCGGAAACCGTATCGTCCATCCTCGGCGACCGCGAACTGGTCGTCGCCTCGAATCGCCAACCCTACAGCCATGAGTACGAAGACGAAGAAATCGTCGTTAATCGACCCGCAGGCGGTCTCACATCGGCACTCGATCCCGTCGTGCAGTCTGCCGGGGGAACGTGGGTCGCGTGGGCAAGCGGTGACGCGGACGGCGAGGTAACCGACGACGACGGACGAGTCGGTGTACCACCGGAAAATCCCGCTTACGACCTCCGACGAGTCTCGCTCTCCGACGAACAGGTCGATGGGTACTACTACGGCTACAGCAACCAAGTGCTCTGGCCAATTTGCCACATCGACCCGTCGAAGATGAACGCGCGCGCTGATTTCTGGCAACACTACCGCGACGCGAATCGGAAATTCGCGGATGCCATCGCCGACGAAGCGAACGGAGAGTCGGTCGTCTGGTTGCAGGATTACCACCTCGCGTTGGTTCCGCGAATGGTGCGTGAAACCCGCCCGGACGTATTCTGCATGCAGTTCTGGCACATCACGTGGCCATCGCGGGACGCCTTCCAGACGTGTCCGCAGTACAGACAACTGCTCGATGGACTCCTCGCAAACGACCTCATCGGCTTCCACACCGACCAGTACTGCCAGAACTTCCTCGATTGCGCCGCCATGCTCCCCGATGCCAGAGTCGACCGGGCAACCCGAAGCGTCGTCTACGACGGACGGCGAACCTTCGTCCGATCCTTCCCGCTCGGTATCGACGCCACACAGAGACGCCAACTCGCAATATCGAGCGCCGACAACGAGTTCTGGCACGAGTTCAAGGACGAGCACGATCTCGGCGACACGCTCGCGCTGGGGATCGAACGGCTCGACTACACGAAAGGGATTCCCGAGCGATTGGCGGCGCTCGAACATCTCTGGGAGACACGTCCCGAATGGCAAGGAGAGCTCACCTACGTCCAGAAAGCGAGCGAGAGCAGGAGTCAAATTCCGGAGTATCAAGCGCTGCAAGACTTCGTCGAGTCCGAAATTCAGCGACTCAACGAACGATTCGGAACAGACAACTGGACTCCGGTCGTCTACCTAAACGAGTACCTTCCGAAAGACGGTCTCGCGACGCTATACCGCGAGGCAGACCTCGGTATCGTCAGTCCACGGCGCGACGGAATGAATCTCGTGGCGAAGGAGTTCGTCGCCTCGCAGGTGGACGACCCTGGAGTCCTCCTGCTCAGCGAACTGACCGGCGCGGCCGAAGAACTCGGCGACGAAGCGATACTCGTCCATCCCCACGATACGCCGGGATTCGCCGATGCCATCGAGTCCGCGCTCTCACTCCCCGAACCCGAGCGTTCGCGCCGGATGAACGACCTCGAACGGTTGGTTCATTCGAACGACGTGTACGCGTGGATGAACGCACAGTTCCGGACGGTGAAAGCGATTCAGCGTGGACGCGACGTTGCCGCGAAATCAGTTAAACGACAATGACGAACGAACCACCCGAACCGCTTCGAGAGAACCTCTATGCATTGGTGAACCGACTCCGTGATGCCGACGGACTGCTCGCAATGTTCGACTTCGACGGTTCACTCGCACCAATCGAAGACCATCCTGACGAAGTCGAACTCCCGCCAGCGACCCGAACTGTGCTCGAAGAGCTACAGCGAGAGATAAACGTCCAGGTCGGTGTCGTCAGCGGTCGCGGCCTTGCCGACCTTCGAGAACGAGTCGATATCGACGGCATCACCTACGCTGGCAATCACGGTCTGGAACTCCACACCGACGACGGACAGGAAACGCACCCGGTCGCCGAGGATTCGAGGGATGAAATCGCGGAGCTTTGTGACGAACTCGAATCCCGACTCGCATCCATAGACGGAGCGTTCGTGGAAAACAAGAGAGTCACTGCGTCGGTTCACTATCGCCTCGTCGATGATGAGCATGTTCCGGGGGTTCAGCGGGCAGTTCGGGACGCGGTTCGTGACGGGGACGACGTTCGTCTCACGTCCGGTAAAGCGGTTTTGGAACTGCGACCCGATGTGGAGTGGGATAAGGGACGAGCAATTCGATGGCTGTACGACCACCACGTTCCGGACGACGAGGCGTGGCTTCCGCTGTACGTCGGCGACGATCGAACTGACGAGGACGCGTTCGAAACGCTTCCGAAATCCGGTCTCGGCGTCAAAGTCGGCAATCACCCGCCGACCGTGGCGGGATATCGTGTCGCCGACCCGTCGGCAGTACGAGCCATCGTTGCGTGGTTGGCGGAGTACGGTGTCGAATTTCTCCGAATGGGGTCGCTTTCGAACGGCCCCCCGTCCACGTAACGAAATCCTCCGTTACTCGGGACGAAATCGACCGCGGAACCGACAAACGATCTGAACAGTCACGCCAGTTTATTCTCCGTTTGCGAGTAGCAGGACGGCAGAGAAACCATGGCAACTGAAGATAAAACGGAACGAACTGCGGACGACCCGAAGGACGAGCAAGAAGAACACCGAGGGGAAGAAAAAGGACGACCAGAGGAAGGAGAGCGACGAATCGAGACCGGTGAGCGGTCGCCGGAGCGACGAAAACGGTCGCCACGACAACCCATCACTCGACGACAACCTCCTACGTCCGAACGATATCAGCGAGAAAGTGCTCCCGGAACACAGCCATCGAGAGGCCCCCACGGACAACCATCCGGCACATCACGGCAGGGGGAACGGCAGGGAACGGAGCAAGCGTCCTACAGTGGTCGATACGGAAGCAGAGTACGCAAACAAGAAGCAGACGAACGAGCTCGCGAAGCCAAGCGAGAACGCGAGGAACAGCCGTCGGAACCACAACCACGTCGGAGCGAAAACCAGCGCGAGTCGGAGTCAGCCACGGTAGAAAAGTACGGCGGGCCACGCGACCCGAACTGGGAACGACGACGGCGTCGGAACGCCCAGCGTCGAGGGAACGAACAGACGATGGGTTTCGCGTTCGGCCAGCATCGCCCCGGGCGACCGAAGGGACGACGATACCAGCGTAGACAGCGATAACCGTCGCAGTCGTCGGCGAATCTCGCGGGGGGTCAGTCGTCGGCGTCCGTCCGGGCGGTTCTGCGGGCAGCGCGTTCGATGAACTCCTCCGGCAGTTCGTCGATTTCTCCGGCTTGGACACCCCAGAGGTGGGCGTAAAGGCCGTCGTTCTGGAGCAGTTCATCGTGCGGCCCACGCTCGACGATTTTCCCGCCTTCGAGGACGACGATTTTCTCCGCATCCTTGATCGTCGAAAGTCGGTGGGCGATTGCGAACGTCGTTCGGTCTTCGGTGAGTTTGTCGAGACTGCGCTGGATGAGCATCTCGGTCTCGGTGTCCACGTCGCTGGTCGCCTCGTCCAGGATGAGGATTTCCGGGTCTTTCAGGATGGCACGGGCAATCGAGATGCGTTGGCGCTGGCCACCGGAGAGTTTGACGCCGCGTTCGCCGACTTTGGTGTCGTAGCCGTCCGGTAGATTGGTGATGAACTCGTGGGCCTCGGCAGCTTTCGCGGCTTCCTCGATTTCCTCGTCGCTCGCGTCGAAGGTGCCGTACTCGATGTTTTCCTTCACTGTTCCGTAGAACAGGAAGGTGTTCTGGCTGACGTAGCCGATGTTCTGTCGAATGCTCGGGAGACTCACGTCGCGGATGTCGGTGCCGTCGATTCGAATCGCACCCTCGTTCACGTCGTACATCCGGAGGAGAAGTTTCAGAACGGTGGATTTCCCCGCGCCGGTCGGCCCAACTAGTGCGAGGGTGTCACCGCCCTCGACGGTGAACGAGATATCCTCGACGATGGTCTCGCTGTCGTCGTAGCCGAAGGTCACGTCGTCGTAGACGACCTCGCCCTCGCCGACGACGAGGTCGTTTGCATCGGGGTCCTCGCGGATTCGACTCGGTTCGTCCATCAGGCCGAAGATTCGGGCGCTGGACGCGTACGCGCGTTGATACATATTGATGATGGAGCCGAACTGGGCCATCGGCCAGATGAATCGCTGGGTGAGAAGCATGAACGTGACGAACTGTCCCGCCTCGAGCTCGCCCGAGAAGAACCACGGCCCTTCACCGTTGAACACCCAGAGCCCCCCGACGATGAACGTCAGAGCGAAGCCGAGACCCGAGAGTATCTGGAGCGACGGGAAGAACTTGATTCGGGTCACGATGGCGTCCCAGTTTGCACCGAAATAGTCGTTCGAGACATCTTCTACCCGGTTGGATTCGAACGATTCCGTGTTGCTCGTCTTAATGACCTGAATCCCGCCGAGGTTGTTTTCCAGCCGAGAGTTGACTTTGCCGACGGAAGAGCGTACGTCGGCGTATTTCGGCTGGATGATTTGAATGAACTTGTAGGTGAACAGGGCGATAAGCGGAACAGGTACCAGTGCGACGAGCGCGAGTTGCCAGTTGATGGTGAGTAGGACGGCAGCGATAGCGACCACCATTACGCCGAGACGGAACGCGGAATTCATCCCGTCGTTGAGAAAGCGTTCGAGGCGGTTCACGTCGTTCGAGAGGATGGACATCATCTCCCCGGTCTGCTTGTCCGAGAAAAACTCCATATCCAGTCGCTGCATCTTGTCGTACGTGTCGGTACGAATCGAGTGCTGGATGTTCTGGGCGAACGAGTTCCACCCCCAGTTTCGCGCCCAGTGAAAGGCCGCACCCAACCCGAACGCGACTGCGACGACCCCTACGGAGAACCAGAACTGTCCTTGAGATGACCCCGGTGTGATTCGCGTAGCGAAGCTCTGTGAGAGAAACGGGACCGATTTCGAGATTGCTTCCGTATACGGAATCTGCTCACCTTCCTGAAACAGCGCGTCGAGAGCGACTCCAAGGATAATGGGCGGCAGGAGGTTAAGCACTCGAGCGAAGAAACTCGAAATGACCCCGACGACAAAGGCGACCCGGTTTTCACCCCCGTATTCGAGGAACAGACGCCGCATCGGATTATCGGCGTTTTCCCGTTGCTCCTCGAACGGGTCGTCTTCGTCTGTGTGTATGCTCATGATACTCATAAATGGGACACTGGATTGATAAGAGTTTCCTACGAACCGAAACATCCCCTATTCGAAGGTTCAAAATTCGGTTTTCGATTGTGTGCCCGCCCGACGAATAAATGTTTGGATAGTTCAGGTGTTCTAAAACGATAGCAATCATCGATACCAGTCCGGATGACTCGAATCGCGACAAGTGGTTCGTTCGGCGGTCGCGGTCTTTTCCTCCGCTCAGAGATCGCGACCCTCGACCGTCGGGTCGATTCCCGCGGCATCCAAGTCCTGCCGAACTCGCTCGCGGAGTGGCCCCGGAACCGTCCCGCGGCCGACCGGAACCGCCACGTCACCGTCGCCTTTGACCTTCCAGTAGAGCACGCAGTGGCTAGGTTCGTAGTATTCGATGCTGTAATAGTCGTCGGCACCGCGGTAATGAACCCGAGCCGCGAACTCGTCTACCTTCCAGCCATCCTGCTCGCCGAGTGCGGAGAGCGAATCATCCATACCTGCGATTTGCTAGCGGGTCTGGTAGTCGTTGCGAAAACGAGAAAGTAACAGTTATTCCCCCGGAGCGATTTTTCCCGGGTACGGGTTCATGGTCTAGTTGGTTATGACGCGGCCTTTACAAGGCCGAGGTCGGTGGTTCGAATCCGCCTGAACCCATCGAATTTTACGAGGAACGGACGTGGCGAGTGACTTCAATCGTAGGGGGCGATTGGAATAGATGCGTTACAGGCTCGAGAAATGAACTGACGAGGGCACGGAAGCATTTCGCTATTCTAGAATGAACCAATAAAAACGTCTCGAGCTGATACGCATTCGTCCGAATTTCATCTCCGTTACGAGATGTTTATATCGACCGTTTCGAGGGAACCACAATCCGGGCACGTAAGCTTATACAGGATATGTCCGGACCGAGGGTCGGTTTCGATGCGCTTTTTTATCACACGCTTTTCATGGCGTTGACCGTCGGTATCGTCGCACTCGGCGTTCGGCGTGGTATCGAACTGAGCACGAAACTCATGGTTCCGAGTATCATCCTCATGATGATTGCACTCGTCGTTTGGGCCAGCACCCTCCCCGGTTCCGGGGCGGGATACCGGTTCTTCCTCGAACCCGATGTTTCGGTCATCGTGGCGAACGCGGAGACGATTATTCCCGCGGCCGTAGGGGAAGTGCTGTTTACGCTCTCACTCGGCATGGGTGCGATGATTACCTACGCATCGTACGTCGATTCGGACGAGAATCTGAGCACCGACGGCATCGCCATCGTCCTCGTCAACACGTTCGTCGGCTACTTGGCAGGCTTGCTCGTCTTCCCGCTGTTGTTCGCACAGGGCATCAATCCGGGTGAACCCGGTGCGGGAGTGATTTTCGTCGGCGTCGCGACGGCGTTCAGAACGCTCCCGTTCGGTGAGATTCTCGGCGTCATATTCTTCGCCGTCGTCTCGCTCGCGGCGCTGTCGAGTGCAATTAGCCTGCTCGAAGTGGTCGTTTCGTTTGCCGTCGATAACGTGCCGTACAGTCGTCCCGTCGTCGCGACCACCATCGGTGGCTTGATTTTCGTTGCCGGTATCCCCGTGGCATTCGATACGAACGTGCTCGCGCTGTATGATTCGGTGACGAGCAAGCTGTTACTGCCGTCGGGTGTGTTCCTCATCACGCTCTTCGTTGGATGGGTGTACGGCCGAGACGCAATAGACGAACTCCTGCATAGTGTAAACAGTCAGCGCGATCGGCTACTCGGTCTGCTCTGGCTCTGGCACGTCCGAATCGTGCTGCTTGCAGCGGTCGTTATGACGCTCGTGCTGAGCGTGAGCGAGTACCTCGGTATCTACCACTGGGGGTGATTTCACTGCAGGGGTCGGATAGTGGTGGAGGCTGCGAATGGAGCGGTTGAATATGATTGGTCGTCGTTTGGTGCGCGAATTTACGCTTCCCACGAGAGTTCGATGCCGGTGTCGGACCAAATCCACGCCTCTTCGTTTTCGGGGTTGTACAGTTCGACGCCGCCGTCGATTTCGCGTTCCAGACAATCTCCCCATTCTTCGGTGTTTTCTTGCACCATTGGGTATATTCGGAGTGCAGAACCGTGAAGGTATAAGCTTTCCCCCGGTCGCGGTATTCACCGCTTACCGGCAAGTTGATAGCAATCCGATGGAAGAAAGGGACGATGTTCCGCCGCCGGTTACTCAACCGGTTTTTCCCGCGCTGGCGCGGGCGGGTGAAGTTCGATTCCGACGTCCTCGGGTTTAAGCACGCTCGGGAGATCCCCGTCTCGGTCGCCCGTAATATCCCCAAGAATTTCTTTCAGGTAGGCATTGAACAGTTCGGGATGTTCGCTCATCGGGAAGTGGCCGATTTGGGCCATTTCGACGGCGACTGCACCGTCGCCGACACCTTTCGCCGTCTCCTTTCCGTCTTCCGGCGTGGTAAGGTAGTCGTACTCGCCGTTGACGATGTACAACGGACATTCGTCGGCTTTCACTTGATCAAGTTTGTCCCGGTAGTCGTGGTCGACGGAGTAGTAGTACAGGTCACCCTTGAACACGCCATTCGCTCCCTGTTCGTAGAGGTACATCGTCTCCCGACGGGTCTCTTCCGGACTCTGCGGTGCCATCAATCCCCAGCAGGAGTAGGCGTTCACCTCGGTCGTGTTGATATGTGGGTGGTCGAGCCAGTCGATGTAGAATCCCGGACTGTGTGCGCCGCACTCCAACCCGATGAGGGCCTGGAACCGGTCGGGATACCAGTCGGCCAGTTCGAGCGTGATGTTGCCGCCCATCGACGACCCCATGTAAATCGGGTCTTCGAGTTCGAGCGCATCGGCGAGCGCGACGAGCGTCTCGGTAAACTGCTTGCCCGTCATCTTGTAATCCTCCTCCCACCACGATTGGCTGGTCGGCGGAACCGACTTCCCGTGATACGGCAGGTCGTGCGCGATGACGCGATAGTCTTCGGTTATCTCCTCGTCGGTGAGGAGGTGCCGCCACTCCTGACAGTTGTTGCCCGCGGTGTGCTGACAGAGAATCGGCGTCCCGTCCTCCGGGCCGTTCTCCTCGAAGTAGATTCGGTGGTCTACGCCGCCGATTTCGACGTGGACGTATTTGCCTGTAATCGGTTCGACGGTGCCTGGTTCGGCCATGTTAGCTCCCTCCGTTGTTGTTCGCCACACGCATCAAATCGAGTGCGCGCTGGAACGGTCGCAGGTTCTGAAAGATTTTCTTGTTGTCCCCGCGCATCATGAGATGTCCGTCCTCGTTTCTGACCGCACTCCGATAGTGTGAGGCGATGATTTCGTGATTGAACGCCGGTGGCGTCTCTTGGACGAACTCCTCCCACGCTTCGCGGTCGCCTTCGACCCCGAACGACCAGCGGTTGTTCAGCGCCGGATTCGGCAGGATGTCGCGAACGGTTCCATCCTGCATCTCGATGAGAAATCTGTCGTCGCCGATTTGGACGTAGAAATTGTCGCTGAATTTGTCGTGCCCCCGGACTTGCATTTCCGGGTCGCTGTTCACCGTTTCTTTGTAGTGCTCCCACCACTCGTGGCTGGCAAACTCTGTGTCGGTCATTGTTCCCCCAGCACACGATATCAACATCGACCATGATAAAGAATAGCATAATCTATCCGTGGCGTTCACAGCGGAACAAGAACGCGTTAGGATTACCCTACCCGTCCTCGCCCAGGATCGTGCCACAGTCGGGGCACTCCTCATCGACCACCGTTACCTGTGCGTCGCACTCGGAACAGAACTCCAGATAGCAGACACGCTCACCCATGTTTGTGAATAGCACGAAGGGAGATAAATGGCTTTTGTCCGGGGGCTGTGGCGCTGTGAATGTGATTTCGGTAATCGGCTCCCCTCCGTCGCATTTCGAAATCCTTTTTTGTCCGATGCGCTTCCTTCCGAATGCGCCGCCTTAGCTCAGACTGGGAGAGCACTCGACTGAAGATCGAGCTGTCCCCGGTTCAAATCCGGGAGGCGGCACTTTTCGACCAACCAACGAAGGAGCGAAGCGACTGTGTCGGTGAGCGGAAGTATTTTCCCGACCACGGTTTGAAGTTGTTCACATTCTATACTGCACC
Organism: Haladaptatus marinus; assembly: GCF_051194195.1. Taxonomy (NCBI): domain Archaea; kingdom Methanobacteriati; phylum Methanobacteriota; class Halobacteria; order Halobacteriales; family Haladaptataceae; genus Haladaptatus; species Haladaptatus marinus. Next base: position 173,227 of record NZ_JBLZNK010000009.1, on the reverse strand, counting down.
AAATGAATCTCCATCAGTTTCGCTACTACACGAGATGACACGGTTTTGTCAACAAACGCGAATACGACGCACCGGCAGACCCGTGGAAACTACTGCCGGTAGCTCCTGACGACGTGACTTTCTACACGAGCGAAATCAGGCTCAGCTGGGGTCTTGGACGGGTAGCAGGTGGCGACTGGGATCACGACGAGAATTGCAATCGGTTGCGCGAAACGACGACCTACAGGGGACTCAAACAACGTTTCGAGGAGAGGTACGACTGGGAAGAGACAGCGCTCTACCGACGAGCGAAACGGCGATTCGAAATCGGTAGCACGGTTCGTCGGTACGACAGTATCGAAGCGTATCGGAACAGCAGGTGCGAGTATCTCGACGAGTTGTATCACAGCATCAAGCGGGACGGATATCGACCGAACAAGGTAGCAGGACACGATAATCCGCACGAAGACGCATATGCGCACAAGTTAGACCCGCTGGTGGTCATCGGGCGTTCCGGGGAAATATGCTGGACGGAAGGCTACCATCGGTTCGTCATCGCGTCTATTTTGGATATCGATGAAATTCCGGTGTACGTGCTTTGCAGACACGAAGAATGGTAACAAATCCGCGACCGAATCCAAACTACAGCAGTGTCCGAACTTCCGCCGAAGTTCGAAACGTTTCTCGGCCATCCGGATATCACCACCGTCGGCTCGTAACGCAGTCTCAGCGTTCAGCCACGCGACCTACACGGTGATGGTCTCCCCGTCGAATCGAGTGAGTTGCCACCCCTCGAAGAAGTCGGCGTGGTTCGAGAGTTCTTTGCGACTCCGCAGGACGGAGATGGCGAGTTCTTCGCCGAGTCGGAGCCCTTCGACCGCGTCGCTCCAGTAATGGAGCCCCGCCCAGATACGGCCGTTAGCGATGTTCGCGGCGAGTTTGTCAGTCTCCTTCCCGAGTGTCAGGTCGGCGTCAATCGAGTCGAGGTCGGTGCCGTCTGCCGTCGGAACGACCGGATCGGGAAACACGTACGATTCATCAAAGTACGCTTTCAGTGCGGTCGCACACGCGCCCGCCACGGTTGCGTGGCCCGACGGATAGGCAGGGTGGAGCGGTGCCCCCTCCGGGTACGCCACGGGAAGGAGGTAGGTTCCGTGCGTATCGTGAACCCGCTCCAACACGGTCGCTTCCAGAAGGTCGTCGTGAATGGGGAACTCCTTTTTGCCCGTCACATGATTGTGGACGAGTCCCCCAAACGTCTCGGGACGGAGCCGGTTGTACACGCCCCACTTGTTGTACCAGGCCGCATTAAGCGCGACATCGAGCATACTGGTGACGGCGTCTATCGCGTCGAAAAATCCGTAATTGACGAAGGGAACTTCGGGGCCGCCTGGTTCGAACGGGATGTTCGGGTCGAGCGGTGCTCCCTCGAACGGAAGCGTCGGGTTGACCGGTGCCTGTCGACCGAGCAACATCAACACGGCACTGTCGAACGACTGGTTCGGAACGTCTTCGTGGACGAACTCGGCGAGCGACCGGCCGTCGTGGACGAACCGCTCTGTATCATCGAAGGAATGTGACTGACTCGGTGGGGCACCCCGTCGGCTGGCCAGCCACTCGTCGTAGTCGGTGAGATATTCGCTGTCGGCCGACCCCGTCCGGATACGCTGTTCGACTTGAAGGGCGCCGCGGGCGTACGGCTGCAACATGAACTGTGAAATTGTCGGACCCGACAAATCAAACGGCCGAAACACCGTTTCGGTGGTTACCTCGTCGCCGTGAATCGGGTCGGGATAGTCCGACAGATTCGACAGTTCAGCGACCGCAGCAGCGACTCGGTCGCTTTCGGAGAACTCGCGGAACGGGACATCCCGACATTCGCTTCGCCAGTAGCAATCAACCATCTCCGCGGCGGCTTCCGCACTCTCAAGCGACGGGGGTTTCGGTGCGACGTTTGCGTGCGAATCCGGGCCGACGAGTTCGAAACTAAACGCCGCCTGCGGATTTTTCAGTTGTCGAGTCCCCTCCCCGAGCGGAATTCGAGTGAAATCTTTGGGGTCGCCGGACACCATCGCCGTCTTCAGTGCGTCGTACGCCTCCGGGTCGACGAGACCAAGGTCGTCGTGCGGGAGACCCTTCGTGTAACTCGCCGCGTGGTCTGAATAGCCTTCACGCTCCCACGCAGTCTTCGGGTCCGGAACCGGATCCGCCCCGTTCAGCGTTTTCCAGTTGATCAGGGCGCGGAGTTGGAGCGCATCGTACTTCCGGTCGTGTGGATCGCTACCCTGTTCCGCCGGTTCGTCACCAACACCCGCCACCCGTTCGGCTCCGCCGATAGAGAGACCGACAGCAGTCACCCCCAGTGTCTCGAGTACCGTCCGCCGCGAGGCCGAGACGAAACTCGATTGATGGTCGTTGTTTCCGGAACCCATAGCGCCCGCGTACACGGCCCACCGACTTCGTTATTAGCGAGATTCTTGACAGTAGACATCATTAGCGAAGTGTTAGTCAGTATAAACGTAGTTGATAGCTAATCTTTCTACTCTATATTACCGCTACCACGGGGAAATATCACGTTATGCTGACAATCGGGGTTCCGTTCCTGTGGACAGTAATTGGCGTGGTAGTCGAATCGAGTCGTGTTGTGGATGCCTGCCCGATACTGTTTCACCGTCACGGAAAGCCCACCGTCCTTTACCGCATCTGAAACAAACTTTACTTTCGATTCGAAATACCACAGAGTCGTGCCCCGTTTCCCGAACCCCGTCCGACTCACCATCCTCGCAATCGGTTTGGCGCTCGCGCGCGTCGGTCTCGTCGACCCGAAACGCGTCCGTCGAACGACGGATTTGGCGTGGCCGCGTATCGTCACCGGTCTGGCGCGCATGTCGAAAAATGCCGTGGACGTGGCCTTCGTCGGTCTCGCGGTCGGCCCAGCAGCGATTGCCGGGGTCGGATTCGCCACGCCGTATTGGGGGGTTGCGTTCTCACTCGGTGGAGGGTTCGCCGGCGGGACTATCGCGCTCGTTTCACAGCGCTACGGTGCGGAGGCGTTCGACGAACTCGGGCAAGCGATTCGGTCGAGTGTCGCGCTGGTGCTCGCGGTAACGCTGCCAGTTGCCTGCGTTTTCTGGCTATTCCCGACGGAGCTCATCTCGTTGATGACCGACAGCGAGAAAACGATCGAACTGGGCGCAACCTACTTGCGCATCCTTTCGATCGGCGTCCCGTTTGCGGGTCTGAACCTCATCGGTAGTCGCATCTACATCGGCATGGACGACGCGTGGACCCCGATGCTGGTTCGTTCGGGTGGTGCCATCTCGAACATCGTCCTCAGCGGTGTGTTCGTCTTTGCATTCGGGTGGAATGTCGCCGGTGCGGCACTGGGGACGGTGCTGGCGAACGTCTTCGTGACCGCGACGTTCGTCAGCGGGTTAGCCGCTGGTCGGCTTCCGATTGCGGGCGAACTTCCAGTGCAGGTGACGCCGTTCGCCCGGTACGTCGATATCGAGACGATTCGACAGTTGGTTCGAATCGGGCTTCCCGTCGTCGGACGAAATCTGGTGTGGACCGTCGCCAAATTCCCGATGCTCGCTATCGTCGCGCTGTTCGGGCCGAACGTGGTCGCCGCCTACGTCATCAGCCGTCGAATCTGGGGATTGATGAACACTCCGGGATGGGGCTTCGGGTTGGCGTCGAGCAGTCTCGTCGGGCAAGAACTCGGCGGGGGCGACGAAATCGCCGCCGAGGCGTACGCGCGAGACGTAATCGTGTTTTCCGTAGCCACGTACGCCATCGCAGCGGTCATCGTTTTCGCATTCGCCGAACCCATCGTGCTCTCGTTCGTCGGAGATTCAGCGGATCCATCGGTCCCGATCATTGCGGTATCACTCGTCCATGCCTCGTGTGTCGCCGTCATGGCACAAGGCGTCAAAGGGGCCGCCGCAGGCCCCCTCGACGCCAGTGGCGATACTCGCTGGCCGTTTTACAGTCAGATAGTCGGAATGTTCGTCTGTGTGATTCCGGTCGCGTATCTCGGTGCCACGACGACACTCGGAATTATGGGCCTCTACCTTTCGTTCCTGGCCGAAACGACGGTGCCAGCGGCGATCAACTACTACCGATTTTCGACCGGAAAATGGAAAGCGATCAGTCGGGAGTTCCGTCCAGGTGTACCGGCCGACGACTGAGGGGCGTAGAGCGTGTTTTTCGACCAACGAGGGTTGGTCAACGGTCGATAACTGTAGATGATGGAATTCCAAACTCGAAACGGTGACGAGTCCGGCGAGAGGCTATACTAGAATCAACTATTTCAAACATTTGTTTGCTATTCTGGCAAGATTATAGAACAATATCAACCGAATTCCAGATCGAGGACGACTGATTCCCAAGCCTTATCCGTTGCAAGCTTCTCCCTTCAGAAGCAATGGCAAAAGGAAACGTTGATTTCTTCAACGACACTGGCGGCTACGGTTTCATCTCGACTGAGGACGCGGACGACGACGTATTCTTCCACATGGAAGACGTTGGCGGCGAGGACCTCGAAGAAGGTCAGGAAATCGAATTCGACATCGAACAGGCACCAAAAGGACCACGCGCGACGAACGTCACGCGACTGTAAGTATTGGGACACGCGTCCGCTGACGCGGACGAGAGTGACCGATTTTACGGACATTTTACTACGACACTCGTTACGAAAGGGAACAGCGATGCATATCGGTCATCCGGAACGGTCGCCAGCCTCGGAGGCCGTCGTCCCGTCAGCAACCGCTCTCCGATTCATCGCCGCGGTGGTCGCCGCGCACGCCCTCGATTTCTATTCGAGGGGGATGGCCCGCCGCCGAGAAACTGACCGAATCCATGGTACCATCCCTCTCGGAAGTGTTATCAGTGGGGCACCAGTTTATCCAAGAGCAATGGCGAAAGGCAAAGTTGATTTCTTCAACGACACTGGCGGCTACGGTTTCATCTCGACTGAGGACGCGGACGACGACGTATTCTTCCACATGGAAGACGTTGGCGGCGAGGACCTCGAAGAAGGTCAGGAAATCGAATTCGACATCGAACAGGCACCAAAAGGACCACGCGCGACGAACGTCACGCGACTGTAAATCGGTTACTACCGCTTTACTGAATAGTTCTTTACTTTCTTGAGTAGACGACGAGTGAATAGCGACGCGTCTAATTCGGGTATCACGAATCGAATAGCATCGAGAAGGAATCGGAGCGAGCTCGCAACCACCCGCTAACAACGATACCGATTCACTGGAAGACACGACCAATCAGCTCGACGAACTACCGGTGGTACTCTATCGTCACGGTTTTTACCATACAGAACAATACTGTCAGTATGAACGTTGGGCACGAGTGCCCGAAATAGCCATGAGTGACCAGAGATCAATCGAATCCCAGGAGATGTGCGATTCCGAAATCGGTTCAGGATTGCTCGAAGAAAGCATGGGTCCGAGTTCGGCGCTAGCACATCTCTATCGTGGTGAAATTCATCGCATGAAGTTTTGGCGCGAACGGCTCGACAAAACGAGCAACTGGGCGATTACGCTGATGGCCGCCATCCTGACGTGGGCGTTTTCGAGTCGGAACAACCCTCATTACATCGTTCTCCTCGCTATCGTCACGGTCAGCATCTTTTTGCTCATCGAAGCACGTCGGTATCGCGCCTACGACATCTGGCGGTCACGAGTTCGCATGCTGCAACAGAACGTCTTCGCCTTGGGACTCGACGAATCAGCGGGTGTCGTAGATCAGGAGTGGCGACAAAAGTTGAGCGAGGATTATCGGATGCCGAAAGTGAAGGTATCACTGGAGGAGGCGCTCGCCCACCGTCTGCGCCGGGTGTACGCGCCGCTCTTTTTAGTTCTGCTCGCCGCCTGGATATTTCACTTGACTGCCTACGCGTCGACAACAGGATGGCCGAGGAGTGCGGCAGTCGCATGGGTTCCCGGTGGCGTCGTTCTGGCATCCGTCGTGGCTTTTTACGCGGGAATTCTCGTCGTCGCGTATCGTCCTCGGGAGTGGCACATCAACGGCGAAATACTGCCGAGTGACGTGACGGGTTGGGATTATTCGCAGGACTGAGCTCAACCGGTTTATTCCGCGCTTCCGGACAACCGCGTCACGAGCATTTCTATCGTCCCGGAGAGTGCATCGGTTCCGAAAAGGGCGACGAGAAGCCCCCCGGTAACGTCGAAAATGAGGTCAGTGATAGTATCGTCCAATCCGTACTGAATCAACACTGGCTCGACACCAATTACTCGGGCGAAATCGTGCACAGCGAACTCTAGCACTTCCCAGATGACGCCGAAGGCGAGCGTGAAGAGGAGAACGTAGACGAACATGAATCGCGGCGGAAACGACACCGCATCAGAGTGTTCATCGAGCGCTCGTGCAGTCGCGTAGCCGACACCTGCGACGATGGTCGCAGAGAGGAGATGTGTGAGGTGGTCCCACCACCAGACGACTTCGTAGAGACCGACCATGCCGATGGCATGGAGAAAAACGGCGGCCGTAATCCACAGCGTCAGTATGGGATTGAGGGAAATGCGAAAATCGCGTTCCAACAGAGCAGGAAGAACCGTCACGCCGAGGGCGAAAACGGCGTTCACCAACACGCCGACGTTATGGGTGACGAGACCGGCGATGACGACACTACCGATAGCGAACTGCATCACCCGAAAGAGATAACTCTCGCGCGCGTTGCTTCCGTTACCCATCCCAGATGGGCGTACGGTTCGCAGAAAGTAAACGATAGCTACTCGTGTTGTGCGTTATCATTGAACATTCCCCGATAGGTGTTTATGCGAACCTCGCCTACCGGGGGTCACAATGATGGCAACGACGCACGCTCTGGTTGGCGTGCTTCTTGGAAGTGCTTCGCTCCTCGTCGCGCCGGAGCTCGCCCCCGTCGCGGTTTTTGCGGGCCTTTTCGGTGGACTATTTCCGGATTTCGACCTCTACTCCGGCCACCGAAAGACGCTGCACTTTCCGGTGTACTACTCGATTGCTGGACTGGCGGCGCTTGCGATTGCTGCACTCGCACCAACCGTCTGGACCGTCGCAATCGCCGTTTTCCTCGTGTCTGCGGCCGTTCACTCCATCTCGGACGTCTTCGGTGGCGGTTTGGAGCTGAAACCGTGGCTCGGCGAGTCAGAACGCGCAGTGTACGACCATTTCCGCGGTCGATGGATTCGACCGCGTCGCTGGGTTCGCTACGACGGCGCACCCGAGGATTTCGCGTTGGCGGTGTTCGTCGCACTCCCGAACATCATCCTCCACGACGGAATGGTTCAGACACTCATCATCGTGGCAGTCCTTGTTTCAGGGGTTTACGCCCTGCTTCGCAAGCAACTCGTCGTTGCGGCGGAGTGGCTGGTCGGCCGGATTCCGGCGCCGATGCTGGCCTACGTCCCTGACCGGTTCGTCCGGGATTTCGTACAGTGAGCGGCGAACTCGCTTCGAAGGGTTTATTCACGGCCTGACCATCAGACTTCAGTAGTAACCATGTCCGACAAACCTGCCTCAATGTACCGGGAGATTCGAAAGCCCCCGTACACGCGACGCGAATACATCACGGGTATCCCCGGTTCGAAGATTGCACAGTACAAGATGGGCGACGTTGGAGAAGACGAGGACAACTACCCCGTCCAAATCTCCCTCGTCCTCGAAGAGGAGTGCCAGATTCGCCACGGCGCGCTGGAGGCCTCCCGCCTTTCGGCAAACCGTTTCCTGCTGAAGAACATCGGCGAGACCGGCTACAAGATGATTCTCCGCAAGTTCCCACACCACGTCCTGCGTGAAAACAAGCAGGCAACCGGTGCGGGTGCAGACCGTGTTTCCGACGGAATGCGACAGGCATTTGGGAAACCAGTCGGTACCGCGGCTCGAATCCAGAACGGTGAGCGCCTCTTCACCGCATGGTGTGAGGTTGAGGACGCCGCCGCCGTCAAAGACGCCTTCCGCCGTGCGTACAACAAGATTTCCCCGCCATGCCGCATCGTCGTCGAGCGTGGCGAGGAAAAGCTCATCAGCTAAACGCGGAAACTCGTCTTTTCACGTCGTAGTGTATATTTTCGGGTAGTGGTTTCTCTAGAGCGATTAGTAGGCGAGTGATTAGCAGGTCACTCACATTGGTTCAGAAGTATCGTTAGAGACTACCTAGCGACACATCTCCACCATTTCCTGTCTATAGCGACATCTCCACACCATCTCAGGTTGTTCACTATCGACTCCGTTCGCCACAAAATCAAACACCCAGAAATCACACCTCCAAAACAAAGCGAACGAGATACACGCAAACGAACACCTTTTGAGGCAGGGAACCCGAGTGCCACGCATGGCGACTGAACAGGCATCGGAGCGACGGGCGGCCCATCTACGAAGTATTACCGTCACGTCGCTCGCTTCACTGGCCGGAATCGCCGCCGGGTTCGCCTCTGCCATGATGGTAGGGACGGGCGGCGGAGCGGCCACAGATCAGTTAGGACTGGCTATCATGGTCGGGTTCATCGTGGTTCAGCTACCACTGCTCCGCCTCATCGGCTACGAACTCGACGGAGTCAAAGACCATCTTTACGTGGCGTTTATGACGTTCTCACTGTGGTTCATCACGTGGGGGATTCTACTCACGAATCACGTGAAGGTGTAAAATGGCGGACGACAGCATTGCCGTCGTCGATTTGGAGCGCTGTTCGCCCGACCGATGCAACTACGAGTGTAAAAACTACTGCCCGCCGAACCGAACCGGCAAAGAGTGCATCACGCTCCGCGGCGAGGACACGGAGGAGGGGCAACCCGACCAGATTCACATCAGCGAGGAAATCTGCCTCGGCGAAACGTGTGGTATCTGTGTCGAGAAATGTCCCTTCGACGCCATCGAAATCATCAACCTGCCCCAAGAGCTACAGGACGACCCGGCCCACCGCTACGGCGAGAACGCCTTCTCGCTCTACGGTCTGCCGGTTCCCCAAGAGGGCCAAGTAACGGGTATTCTGGGCCCGAACGGGAGCGGGAAAACGACCGCGGTGAAGATTTTGGCGGGCGAACTCGCGCCGAACCTCGGCCAGTTCGAAGACCCGCCGGGGTGGGACGCCGTCCTCGACCGATATCGCGGAACGGAACTCCAGAACTACCTCGAAGACGTACGGGCTGGCGACGTAACCGTCGCGCGCAAGCCACAGTACGTTGATAAGATTCCTGACCGGTTCGACGGAAGCACGGCCGACCTGCTCTCGCGAACCGACGAGCGCGGCGTTCTCGACGACCTGCTGGAACGCCTCGAAATCGAGCACGTGATGGAACAGGACATCGACAGCCTCTCCGGCGGAGAACTCCAGCGCGTGGCGCTGGTCGCCGCACTCGCCCGCGACGCCGACTTCTACTTCCTCGACGAAATCACGCCGTACCTCGACATCAGCCAGCGCGTCAAAGTGGCGCGCCTGATTCAGGAGATGGCGAACGAACAGGGTCGCTCGATGCTCGTGGTCGAACACGACCTCGCCATCCTCGATTTGGTCGCCGACAACCTGCACGTCGCGTACGGCGAACCGGGGGCGTACGGTGTCATCACGACGCCGAAATCGGTTCGCAACGGTATCAACGAGTATCTCGCGGGGTATCTCAACAACGAGAACATGCGGATTCGCCCGAACGCCATCGAGTTCGACGAACACGCGCCGCGCGAGACGAAGACTGCCGACGCACTCGTGGAGTATCCCGACCTCACGAAATCCTATGGCGAGGGCGAGTTCTCGCTTGATATCGAAGGCGGAACGATTCACGAGAACGAAGTGCTCGGCATCGTCGGCCCGAACGGTATCGGGAAATCGACGTTCGCAAAACTGCTCGCCGGACGGCTCGAACCCGACGAGGGCGATGTCGACCTCAACCTCGACATCTCCTACAAACCACAGTACATCGAAATCGACCAACCGATGCGCGTGGACGTGTTTCTCTCGTCGCTATCCGACGATTTCGGTTCCTCCTACTGGAACACCGAAATCGCTCAGCCGTTGCAACTCGACCGCATCATGGAGCAGAACCTGACCGACCTCTCCGGCGGCGAGCGCCAGCGAGTCGCCATCGCGGCCTGTCTGTCGAAGGATGCGGATCTCTACCTGCTGGACGAACCCTCGGCGTACCTCGACGTGGAACAGCGCGTCAGAGCGACGCGTGCGATTCGACGCTACGCCGAGATGCAGGACGCCACGGTGCTGGTCATCGACCACGACATCTACATGATCGACCTCCTCTCCGACCGACTGACGGTGTTCGACGGCGAACCCGCAGAGCACGGTCATGCCGGGCGTCCGAAAGGGATGCGAGACGGCATGAACGATTTCCTCGCCAACCTCGACATCACCTTCCGCCGGGACGAAAACGTTGGTCGGCCGCGTATCAACAAGCCCGGCAGTCAACTCGACCGCAAACAAAAGAGCGAAGGCGAGTACTACTACAGCTAATCCGACGACTGACTGTTTTTCGGTGTTTGGTGCGGCTTATCCCCGCTACTCGGTGTTTACTATCGTGCTGGAATCCGGACCCGTCAGCCATCTCGTGTGGGGTAGCTCAAACTATCGTCCGAAGATGGACGAGAGCGAACCGACGGCACTCTTGCACACTGTTTTCATGTGACAACAGTTCACGCAATCGAGTAGTGACTGGTAGTTTACGGGCTGGATTATTGGAGTATCGGATCACAGTTGTCGAAATTGCATCAGGATCCACATAACGAAATGAGAAACCAGCATGCATCAGAACCGGAGGCTATGACCCAAAAATTGCTGTGTGATGGCGTATCGGAACCGTTTGACGACCGCTCGTTACCGCCCGCACGGGGGATACCGACGCGAACGGCGAACGACTGTTGGGGTGGAAATTGATGAACCCCGATGGAAAAGGAACCAACGAAACCAGCACGGGAGCGACCGATTCGAGACGGCGGACGTTTCTCCGGGGAGTCGGCGGTGTGGTCGGTCTCGCCACGGTAGGAAGGCTGGCAGACCGCGCCAGCGCCTACCACCGATATGAAGACGACTACGAAACCGTCGTGGACATGGAAGCAGTCGGGGCGGACACGAACGGTGACGAACCGATAAACGACTTGTTGCGGGAGTACGCGGGCGACGATACGCTCCTCTACTTCCCATCCGGGCGATACCGGATGAACAGGCAGTTCCGCTTTACCGGATTCAGTAACTTCGGGCTCTTGGGGAGCGGTGCGACGCTCGTTCCGGATGACTACTACGATTTCGACGATGGCGATGATTTCAACTATCGGCTGTTCCGACTGGGAATCAGCTACAACCCCGGAACCGGCCTTCTGTTCGAGAACTTCACTATCGACCAGACGGCAGAAGACACCGGCATCCGGGTGATAGAGGCGAACGTCACGGATGGGTTGGTAGTGAAGGATATAGATGTTGAGGGCGTCCACGACAGCGGGACGTGGGGGCCGGGTCGATTCGTCGTCAGCGACCCAGCGGGAAGTGGACTTGTCGAGAACTTCAACGCACCCGACGGTGGTGCGTGGTCGGAAAGCACCCCAGCGGACAGACTGTGGCGTGGACCGACTGGAATCGTCTGTAACGATCACAACGAGGGCACCATGACCTTCCGGAACTGTACTCTCGGTGGGTTCCCCGACAACGGCCTCTATGCCGCAAACGGGTCAGGGCAAATCATCATCGATAGTGGCCAGTACAAGAACAGCAACACCGCGAGTCTTCGAATCGGTGGCCAGGATAGCGTCATCAAGAACGCCACAGTTATCGTGGACGACGATAGCGGACGTGGGAGCCAGCATGCACTCCGACTGGAAAGCAGCAACTACGTTCGTGTTCTGAACACCGACGTCGAAATCACTGACCCGAACGGAACGGCGGTTCAAACGCACGACGTAGACCATATCTACGTTGACGACCTCCGCGTCACGACCCGCGGTAACACGGTCGTTCACGGAATTGAAATCGGGGAGAACACGATTTCAGCGCGCATCAAAAATTCGCGATTCGACCACGGCGCGAACGGCGGGTTTTCGGTTTGGATTCACGAGGGGAACGAATCTGTGCACGTCGAAAATACTGCGTTCGTTGGCGATGGGGGTCACGAGAGTGCTCGGGCCGCGATTCGATGCGACCGGGACGACTGTACGTTCCGTGAACTCGACATCAACCAAACGGGGTCGTGGCGGCGACGAGGAATAGAGATCGGAGGAAGCGACTGTCTACTGTACAAAGGAGATTACGTTGTCCGTGAGTTCCCCATCATCAACTACGGCGACAGGACGTGGATAGAACGAATTTACGCGAACTCCACTGGCGATGACGAAGCCGTCAAACTCTACGAATCGGGCGACAACGTGTACATCAAAAAGAGTCGTATCATCGGCGGCATCCTGAACTACGGGAGTGATGGTCTGCGGACGTGGGACAACACTACGGAGTAAGCGAGTTCCCGGGCGGGGGTGCTGACGCTTGGGACGATGACGTTTGGCGAGACTGGAGTGCCGGGAGGCCAGTGAGGCAATGTTCGTCCGGACGTTGGTCTTCGGTGAGGCGGAAAACAAAATCCGACGCTGAACCGGGAACCGAACCACCTTTTTTCGGAGCCGACAAATCGTCGGATAGTGATTTCGACGTTCGCCGCGTGGCTCTCCCGCTCCAACAACCGAGCGAACCTGTTTGCCCTCCTCGCAGTCGTTCTGTTCGCCACCGCCGGTGTCGGCGCGTTCACCGCACCCGACCGGCCGCATCTCACGGCGGATGAAGAGCGTCCCGAGAACAACACGCTCATCGCGCTGCAGGGGTACGAATCCGAGGGGCGGGCCATCGAGGTGAGTCCCGAGGGAGAGGTCGTCTGGGAGTACGACCGAGCACACGACGTGTTCGACGTGGAAGCCCTCGGGCCGAATCGAGTGCAAATCGCGGTCGCTGACGAACTTCCCGACGAAGAATGCCCGGCCACGTTCCGCGATGACGGGCACGAAAACTGCGTTCGCAACGCGCTTCGTATCGTGGACACGGAGACGAACGAGACGACGTGGGAGTACGCGTGGTTCGACGCGGAACTCCACGCGCACGAACTGCACGACGCCGACCATTACACCGTCAACGGGAGCGACCGCTGGGTGCTCGTAGATATGGGCAACGACCGCGTGTTCGCGGTGAATCGGTCGAAAGACGTTCTCTGGCAGTGGAACGCGACCGACCGCTACGACCGTCCGTCCGACATGAAACCGGAAGGCGACTGGACGCACGCCAACGACGTTGACAGGGTCGAACCCGGCGTGTTCCGGGTGAGTCTCCGGAACTTCGATACGGTGGTGGATTTGCATGTGGAGAGCGACTCGAATCGAGTTGCTGGCTCGATTCGAGTCGAACCGGTCGTCGGCCCGGATTCGTTTTCGGAACGGGGCGACATCCTCCACGAACAGCACAATCCTGATACGCTCGGCGACACCCTGCTCGTGGCGGACAGCGAGAACGACCGCATGCTGGAAATCAGGAACGGAAAAATCGTCTGGGAGTACGGCGGAAGCGCGATATTCGACTGGCCACGGGACGCGGATCGCCTCTCGAACGGCCATACGCTCATCACGGATTCGTACAACGACCGCGTCGTCGAACTGGACGAAAACGGCGAAATCGTCTGGGCGATAGAAACCGGGTCGCTCCCCTACGAGGCAGACCGACTGCCAAGCGAGGGGAGCGGCGGGCCGACGGCGAGCGAGGCGGGGATTCCGTCCGAAATGCAGGATGCATCGGTCGTCCACGAACGCGGGTCGTGGGTGGTTTCGATGGCGAAGTATGTCGCCCCGGACAGTCTCGCAGAACAGTCCTTCGTCCTCGTTCTCGGCCTGCTCGCGCTCGTCGGAACGGGAATCGAACGCTGGCGCTAACGTTTCACGACAGTCATCTCGATTGGGTCGGTCGGTTCGAGCGTCGTCCCCATTCGCAAGTCGAGATCGCCGCCTGCGACGCGGTCGAACTCGATTCGGCGTGCAATCGTCGCCAGCACGATGCGAATTTCGGCGTTCGCAAACCGCATGCCGATACAATGGCGCGGGCCGCCGCCGAACGGGAAGTATGCGTAGTCGGGCAGGGAGTTCTCGAACTCGGGCGTCCACCGCTCGGGCCGGAACTCGTCGGGGTCGTCGTACCAACGGTCGTCGGTATGAATCAGGAATTGCGGGAACGTCAGCGAGGTACCGGCAGGTATCCTGTATCCACCGACGTTCACGTCCTCCTTCGTTTGCCGGAAGACGACGTAGGCGGGCGGATACAGCCGGAGGGCTTCGGTGACGACCTTGTCGGTGTACTTCAAGTCGCGAAGGTCGGCCATGGTCGGCGTGTCGCCATCCAGCACGGAATCGAGTTCGTCGTTCAGTTTTCCCCGAACCCCGGGATTGGTTGCAAGGAGATACCAGCAGTAGGTGAGGGCCAGAGCCGTCGTTTCGTGTCCCGCGAAGAGGAAGGTGGCCATCTCATCGCGGAGCGTCTTGTCCGACATTCCTTCACCCCGTTCATCCGTCGCGTGCAGGAGAATCGAGAGAAAATCGTCGCCCGGGGGGTCGCCGCGGCGTTTCTCGATGAGCGTTCCGATAACGTCGTCGAACTGGTCGGTCGCCCGTCGAAATTGGCGGTTGGTCGCCGTGGGTACCCAGTCCGGAAGAAACGCATCGACTGAACCCGCGTCGCCCTTTTCGTTGATGGCGTTTACTGCATCACGAATTGCCGACTGCTGGTTTCGAATATCGAGGTCGAACAGCGCTTTCGAGAGGATGCGAAGCGTGAGTCGTTTCATCACTTCGTCTATCCGCACCGTTTCGCCGTCGATCCACGAGTTCGCGGCGTCTGCTGCGAACTCGACCATCGGTTCCGTGTAGGACTCGATTCGTTCGCGGTAGAACGCTGGCTGAATGAGCGTTCGTTGGCGTCGCCAGAATTCGCCCTCGCTTGCGAACAGTCCGTTGCCGACGAATCGCTCGCCAGCGTCCTGAACGAAATCGCTCTTGCCGAACTTCGATTCCTCCGTGACGAGCACCTGTTCGACGTAGTCGGGGTGGAGGAGCGTACAGAACTCCTCGCCTGCGACGGAGTACGACACCACGTCCCCGTAGTCGTCAAGGGAGTCGTAAAAGGCGAAGGGGTCGCGGAGAAAGCCAAGCGTGTTGCCGACGACGGGATAGGAGTTCGGCCCCGGCGGGAGCGGGAGGTCGTCCGGTCTGTCGGTCGCCATGGATTCGGACGCGGTCATGTCTGAAGATGGGGACGGGAACCCGAAGCCAGTTCCGTCGAATCCACTAGAGCATTTATAAGCGAAGCCGTATGTTCGCATATGAAATACGTTCGGCTCACGCTTCGCCATCCGACCGAACTTCGCAATCCGATGCGGACGTTCATCATGGAACACGACGCGATGGAACGCGCTGAACTGCTGAACTGGAACCTCTCTCATGCAGACCGTGATTACGTCCTCTTTCGAATCGTCGGCGACAGGGAGGCGTACAGGGACGCAGTGGAGGAACAACCCATGATTCTCGCCTACGACCTGACGCCGCTTTCCGACACCTCGTTTTACGCCTACATCGCACACGAGAAACGCGACGTGGACGACGAGTTCAGAACCGCGTTCGCGGGGACGAGCATCCTCGTAATCCCACCGATCATCTACACCAGCGACGGCGCGATGCGGATGGAACTCGTCGGCAAGGGGGAGGACATGAACGCCGTGATGGACGGAATGGATGCCGACATCGATGTCGTCGTCGAACAAATCGGCGAGTACGACTCACCACGGATGCGACTCTGGTCGGAACTCACGGAGCGCCAGCGAGAAGCACTCGAAACTGCCGTCGAGGTGGGGTACTACGACGTGCCGCGTGAATCGGGCGTCGAAGACGTTGCGGAGAAGCTGGGCTGTGCGGCGAGTACGGCTTCGACACACCTCAGAAACGCAGAATCGAGAATCGTTCCGGAGCTCGTTTACAGCACCTGACGCTGGCAGGTGCCACAGAGGTTTTCCTCTTTTACGTCCACTTCGCGGACGGTCGGCGAGAAATTCATCACACAGCGACTGTTGTCGCAGTGTTCGAGACCCATCGTGTGTCCGATTTCGTGGACGACCTCCTTGCGGACACGGTCGGAGAACACTTCGCCTGCGGGTTTCGTCGTGATGCCGCCGTCAGAAGAGAGACCGTCGGCTGCAGGTTGCAGTCGGTACGTCGAGATGACGCTTCCTCTCCCGTCGAGGTAGGCAAGTCCGAACACGTAGTTTCGTCTGCGATAGAAGAGGTCTTGGGGCGTGATGGCGATATTTTTCTCCCCCGTTCCGACGCGACTCGCCAGTTCGATAAAATCCTCCGCGCGGTGTTGGTCGCGATTGGGGTCGTGTGACCCGGCGGGGATTTCCTGTCGCTCGTGAACCATCACGTCACAGTCGTAAATTCGCCGCAATGCCGAAGAGGCCTCCCGTTTGACCCGTCCCGTTACGTCCCCCACGGGGACGATGTCAATCAACATAGCAACCTCTATGATGGGACGCCCCATAAACATCCCGCCGTGAACCCGGATACACGCGACGAAATCGTTGCTCATCTCGCCGATTATCAGTCCGCCGTCGAAATCGGAATCGGCAATCATCCGGACGTGGCGGGCGCGCTCGCCGATGCAGGAACCGTTGTCACCGCCACTGACATTCGACCCCGCAAGGTGCCGACGAACGTTCGGTTCGTGCTGGACGACGTGACGAATCCGGATTCAACTGTGTACGAAAATTGTGATGTCGTGTACTCGCTGAATATTCCACCCGAACTGCATCGACCTGCGCTTTCCGTGGCGAAAGCGTGCGATTCCGTGTTCTGCTTTACCACGTTGGGTGGCGACCAACCTTCGGTTCCGGTACGCCGGGAGACGATTTCGGGAGAGACGCTGTTCTGGGCGCGGGAGTAATCAGCGATTCTCCTCGATCCACTCACAGAACTTCTCGAAGTCGTTTGTGCCTGCTTGTTTTGCGATAGAACGAAGCGTTCCTGTGGTTCTCGTTCCTTTCGAAATAGGCACAGTCACGTTACGAACTTCGTCAGTATTCTCGGTTGTGTGGCGAAGTTTGAGATGGCTTCCTGCTCTTCCGACTGGCGTGATTCCATAGTCAACGAGACCCTTCGCTACGTCTTCACTGGCAAAAGTCGTCCTCATCATTCGTAATTCTGCATGAACTCGGGAAGGTTCCGGTCACTTTCTTCTGCGCTAGGGTCGAGGGTGGTCGGGACACTCGCCGGACTCGTTCTCGGATAAAAATACCTGTCAGGAGTGAATGGTTGTCCTCGGTGTTTCGCTGAACGTCTGTTTCACGTTACGCTTCGTAGCCGAGTTCGTTGATAGCCTGTCGAACTCGGTCGTCGGTTCCCCCCGGATGACGACCTCGCCGGTTTGGGCGTCGGGGTTGACACTGCTGACGCCGCAAAGGGCAGTCACCGCGTCGCGAACCATACTTTCACAGCTCTTACAGCTCATGCCAGTCACGTGGAGAATGTATTCTTCCATCTGCACTCGAATGGAGGGTTACTATTCAGTTAATGCCAGAATATCGTTCAAAATTATTGACTGTATTTTTGATTCGGGACGAGACGAAGAATCGGGATGAAATCGTATTACCTACGCTTCCGGTTTCTGTGCGATTAGCGTCTCCGCCGCGTGCTGATGCGGTTCGCCGCCGGAGTCGTCGTCGAAGACGAACTCGTTTTCCTTTACGATTTCCCAGTCGTCGTAGTAGCTTCGGAGTTCACCCTGTTCGTAGAAATGCTCGTTGTCGCCCCAATCCGGTGCGGTCGGGATTTCCGGGTGGTCAACAAACGTGAACAGGACGTGAATCCCTCCGTCAGTGGTCGAGATTTTGAACTGTTCAAATTGTCCTTCGCGGTTCTCCGGGCGAAGATACTGGAGCGTACCACAGGAGTACACCACGTCCATCGCTGGGAAATCGAGGTCGTTTACATCCGCGTTGCGAGTCTGGATTTCGACGCCGCGCTCCGCCGCGAGTTGCTCGGCTTTTTCGAGTCCGTTCGGAACCGGATCCACCGCGAGAACGCCGTATCCCTCTTCGGCGAGGTACACTGCATCTCGGCCTTCGCCTGCACCGATATCGACTGCGGCAGGGGCCTCTCGCTCCGGTGCGAACTCCAGAACCGTCTCGGCCATGCCGTTTGGCTCCGTCCCCCAGTAGTATTCGTCGTGACCGTAGAGTTCCTGGAGTTCGTCGTATTTCATGAACCAACCATCACACGCGATGACCATAGTCGATTCGATAGACCCATGTCGCCGGGCACGAAGCCAAGCACATGAATGCGGACGCTGTCGTGCTGGACATCGACGGGGTGCTCGTGGACGTCGCGGACTCCTACCGGCGGGCAATCGTCGAATCTATTTCGCGAGTGTACGACGACACCATCCCGAAAGCGGACGTGCAGGCGTTCAAAGACGCGGGCGGGTTCAACAACGATTGGGAACTCACGTACGCCGCGGCGCTGTACGTCCTCGCCTCGCGTGACGGACTCGACCACTCAATCGAGGAGTTCACCGACCGAATCGCCGAGACGGACGGCGGGCTCGACGCCGCGGAGCAGGTCGTCGCCGCCGCCCTGCCCGAGGATGCCCATTCCTGCGTCCACAACGAATGGAATCCGGAAAAACTGCGCGCGGTGTTCCAGCAACTCTACCTCGGGTCGGAACTGTACGCCGACCTCGAAGATGCGGAGCCAACGCTCGACACGCGGGGCTACATCAACGACGAACCCGTGCTGATCGAACCGGAAACGATTGCCGAACTCACCGCGAACTATCCCGTCGGTATCGTCACCGGCAGACCGTCCGCGGAGGCCGACATCGCTCTCGCGCGTGCCGATTTGGACGTGGCCGACGAGCATCGATTTACCATGGACGACTGGGAAGAAGGCAAACCGCATCCACGCGCCCTGATGACGCTCGCGGAGCGATTCGACGCCGGCCGGGTCGTCTTCGTCGGCGACACGCTAGATGACATTCGAACCGCGACGAACGCGAGAGAAACCGATTCAGAGCGTGAGTATTTCGGCGTCGGCGTTCTGACTGGTGGGCTAACAGGGGAAGAAGGAACGCGAAAATATGAGGAATCCGGTGCTGAAGCGGTCATCGATTCGATTACCGATTTGCCCGTACTGCTCGCGGACAACTGATTGATTGCGGAGAGTTGGTTGATTGGTTGCGGAACGCTGATATCTTCAGTGTGAAAGTGTCGAATGTGGTCTCCGTAGAACGCGCAGTCGTCACGCTAAAATACGGGATACTTCTGGCATTCACGCTCGGTGCGATGGTCTCGCCGCCAGACCCGTTTACGCAGTTGATTTTCACTCCCGTTCTGCTCGTCGTCAGCGTTCCGCTCGTGTATCTCATTCTTGAACGTGACCCGGAACGAAACCGGAACATCGCGTTCGTCGTCGTGACGATGCTTCTGGCCATCGGTGGATTGCGAGTTGCGGAACTGCTGACCGGCGAGACGCTCGGAATCTACGTTCGTCTCGCGTGGGTCGCCACCACGCTTCCAGTAGTTGCATGGGCTGTGTACTTTCGTGAATCCGGTCGCGGACTTGAAGAAATCGGAGCCTGAACGGTCAACAGGCAGGACATAACAAAAGGATTAGACGGCCTTCTGAGAACGATGAGTAATCGTACTGCACTGACCGCCCTCCTCCTCGGCACACTCGTCGTTTCAACGTTCGGCACCGCAACCGCCCTTCCGCCACCCGGTTTGCCCGGTGACAACCTTCCGAACACGCCCGCGTCGGAACACGACACCTACGCCGTCCAACAAGGGGACACCTGTGTCGCGGTGAATCCGATTAAGGGAAGCGAGAACGTCGTATCATTCTACGATTACCGAAATCCTTACACCCAACCGAGCGACTGGTCGTACAGTTCGTTCGCACCGGGGTCGGTCACTCGGGAGAATGGAAGCACGATGTTCCTCTACGAGGCCCCGAACGGCGTGGTGAGCCTCGTCGTGCTTCACGACCACTTACGAAAGGAGCGAACCGGGGACAACCTCCCGATGAGCGCGGCGACGTTCGATTTCGACGGCCTCCCCCAATCGGGACAGTGGATTCTGATGGACGACACGTA
The DNA here is from genome assembly GCF_051194195.1 of Haladaptatus marinus. Classification (NCBI taxonomy): domain Archaea; kingdom Methanobacteriati; phylum Methanobacteriota; class Halobacteria; order Halobacteriales; family Haladaptataceae; genus Haladaptatus; species Haladaptatus marinus. The sequence continues at coordinate 153,080 of NZ_JBLZNK010000009.1, read as the reverse complement.
CGACGGACGCGACGACCGCTGGTCACGGAATCGTATCGACTGGACGTGGACCGGTTCGCGGGTCGATGGTGCCGTCTTCCGTGGCCTGTCCGGCGAGTACGAAATGACGGTTTCTCCCTCGTGGAACGAGGAAGCAACTCTCTACGACTCACGGTTCGAAACCGAGCCGGTCACCTCGTGGACGTTTCTCTCGGGTCGCACAGGCTCCCCGAAAGAAACGAAACTCGACATGAGCGACTCCGTGGTCATCCGCCCCGGCGGGTGCGGTTCGACGCCCGAAGCACACCTATCCACGAGCGATTCGCCTACGGCGGGCCAGTCGGTGACCTTCGACGCGAGTAAAACGAGCGACCCGGACGGTGACATCGCGGAATATCGGTGGGATTTCGACGGCGACGGAAGCGTCGATGAAACGACAACCAAGCCCAAGACGACCCATACCTACGAGAAACCCGGAAAGCGAACGCCGACGGTGACCGTGGCAGATAGCGAAAACAGCACCGACAGCGCGACTGCGACGGTACAGGTGGCGAAAGCCACGGCCGAACGTGACGAGGACACCACGTCGCTCGACGAGGGGCCGTCAAACGAGGAGACGGTAGACGGTGAAACGAAAAAACAAGAACCCATCACCGGCGATTCAAACGTCCTCCCGGGTGCTGACCTGCTATTCGACCGTCCGGAACTTGGTGCCGTCGTACTTGCACTTCTCCTTCTCATCGGTGGGGTAGTAGCGCGTCGGTGACGAGGTGCTTTTATTCGTGCCCTCCATATCGCCCGTCAATGACGGAAATCCTCGTCGTGGACAACCACGGCCAGTTCACGCACCTCGAACATCGCGCGCTGCGAGATATGGGCATCGAAACCGACCTCATCGACAACGACACACCGCCGGAGGACATCGACGCCGACGGTCTCGTCCTTTCCGGCGGCCCGTCGATGGACGACATCGGCAACTGTGCGGAGTACCTCGAACTCGACATTCCGGTGCTCGGCATCTGCCTCGGCATGCAGGTGATGGCACACGTCTTGGACGGCGAAATCGGCGGCGGTGAATACGGCGGCTACGCCGACGTAACGGTCGAAATCACGGACGACGACGACCCACTCATCGGTTCGCTCGCACCCGAAACGCGCGTGTGGGCCAGCCACGCCGACGAAGTGAAGCAGGTTCCGTCCGGGTTTGAGCGAACCGGGACGAGCGATGTCTGTGGAATCGAGGCAATGAGCGACACCGACCGCGACCTATACGGCGTCCAGTGGCATCCGGAAGTGGCGCACACCGCCGAAGGTGAGGAAGTGTTCGAAAATTTCCGTGCCATCTGTGAGTAGTATCTTTTAACTCTCCACGGCGTAGCTTTTCTGCCAATGACAGCGACCCAGAGCGACCTGGCGAGTCTGTCCCGCTACATCTTTCGCGCGCCCCGATGGTACGCAAGCGTCACGTTCGCGCTGCTCATCGCGGCTCTCGCGGGTATCGGGGCGTTCGACTCCCAGTACATCCTTCAGGACGCGTGGGAGGGTGTGTTTTTCATCGGGATTCCGACGGTCGCGGCGAGCGTGTTGACGACGCCGGTTGACCGCCGTCTCGGCGGCCAGTTGACCTACAATCGATCGTCACTGCTGGCGCTGACGTGTGAGATTATCGTCGTCGCCGTGATGACCATCGCCGGAATCATCGCCGCGTTCACGTGGATCGGCCAACAGTTCGTCTTCGATATGCTGCTCGTCAGCCTCGCGTCCGTTTTCGCGCTCCGTCTCCTCGTCGTGATGGCCGTCTCACGCACGTCGTTTCTCATCTCGTCTATTTCCGCAAGCATTCAGACCGGAACCGCCGCGCTCCTCTTTTTCATCTACAGCGAGACGATTCGCGTCCTCGAAGTCGGCGGGCCGCTCGTGCAGGACGTGCTCGCTCGCGGGAACAAGGCACCGCCGGAACTCACGGGCGTCATCGCACCGCGGGATTTCATCCTCCTCGCCCTCGTCAGCGGCGTGTACGCGCTCGGCGTGTATGCGTTTCTCGCCGTCATCGACCGTCCGTGGCGGCGCAGTCTCGGCGTCAGTGTGCTCGATTTCGTGCGAGGATTCATCGGCCACATCGCGGAAGGCACCCGTGAACTGGAGGACTTTTTCGAGCAGATGGGCGAAAAGGCAGTCGTTCCCATCACCGTCCTCTCGTTTCGCACCGACGACGGCGAGAAAGCCCGATTCGTCTTGCCGATGATTCATCCCGGCCCGATGGGTGAAATCGGCGGGGGCAACCTTCCCCGACGGGTGGCGAGTCAGGCGGAGGGACTCGCGTTTCCACCACACGCCACCGCCGGACACGACTTCAACCTCGTCACCGAGCGCGAAGTGGACACCATCCTCGAAACGGCGAATGCCGCCTACGAACGAATCGAATACAGCGACACGGCGACCCAGAGCGTCCGGACGCAGGACGGCGACGCGAAAATCATCGGGCAGGGATTCGGCGACGATGCGCTGCTCGCCGCCACCTACTCGCCGGAATATGCCGACGACGTTGAGTACGCTGTCGGTCTCGCCGCCGCAGCGGAAGCCCGGTCGAGCGGACTGGACGATGTGATGCTCGTGGACGCCCACAACTGTAATAACGGGCTCCAAGGCGACGACCTCGGCCACGTCTATCCCGGAAGCGAACGCTCGTTCCAGATGATTCAAGCCGCGAAGGCTGCCGCGACTGAACTCGGCGAGGCGAAGCGAGGAACGCCGAGACTCGGCGTCGCGTGGGACGAAACGGAGTGGACGCCCGCAGAGGGCATCGGCCCGCTTGGCGTACGGGTTTCCGTCTTCGAAGTCGCCGGACAGCGCACTGCCTACATCCTTGTGGACGGAAACAACATGGAACCCGGATTACGGGACAGAATCGTCTCCGCTGTCGAGGTCGACGAAGTCGAGGTAATGACGACCGACACGCACATCGTAAATATGGTCGAATCGTCGAATCAGGTCGGCGGAGCTATCGACCACGACGAACTCATCGCGCTCGTGCATCGACTGGTCGAGGAGGCAACCGCCGACATCGAACCAGTCGATGGCGGGATGGAAAGCAAGTACGCCGAGGTCACCGTCTTCGGCAACGACCGCACCGAAACGCTGGCGAGTCACGCCAACGCGCTCATCGCCATGGGTGGGGCGCTCGCGGGTGCGGTCATCCTCGCCGTTATGTCCATTAGCGTCCTCATCTTTTTCCTCGCCTGAACCTGTCCGCCGATTTCACTATCGCGTTTATCCACGTACCAGTGCTACATTCATCCGGTGGGGAACATGGCAACAGAGACAGTCGAATCACCAGTCGAGGCACTTGGATCCGAACTGAAAGGCGACCTCATTACGCCTGAAGACGAGGACGCCTACGACGAGGCGCGCCGGGTGTGGAACGGAATGATAAACCGCCGACCGGCGATAATCGCACGATGTGAGGGCGTCGCGGACGTGCAAACCGCGATGCAGTACGCCCGAGAACACGACCTACCCATCGCGGTTCGCGGCGGCGGCCACGGTGTCGCAGGGCGAGCGACGGTGGACGGCGGACTGGTTATCGACCTCGAACCGATGGACTGGGTACAGGTGAATCCCGATTCCCGGCGCGTCCGCGCCGGAGCGGGGGCGACGTGGGGCAATGTAGACCGCGAGACACAACTCTTTGGATTAGCCGTTCCCGGTGGGGTCGTCTCCGACACAGGCATCGCGGGATTAACGCTGGGCGGCGGGATGGGACACCTCCGCCGGAAGTACGGCCTCTCGTGTGACAACCTGGTCTCCGCGGACGTGGTGACCGCCGACGGAGAGTTCGTCACGGCGAGCGAGGACGACCACGCAGACTTGTTCTGGGCGCTTCGCGGCGGCGGTGGCAACTTCGGCATCGTCACCGCCTTCGAGTACGACTGCCACCCGGTCGGCCCGGAGGTGGCGATGTGTTTCGTCTGGTACGAGGGCGAACGGGCCGTAGAAGCCCTCGAATTCTTCAGGGAGTACACGGAAGACGCGCCGGACGAGGTGAGCCTGCTCCCGTTCTACGCGTGGGTGCCGGAACTGGAGGAGTTCCCGGAGTCGTCGTGGGGCAACCCCGCAATCGCCTTCCTCGGGTGTTACTCGGCCGACCCGGGAGAGGGAACGGACGCGCTTCGCCCGGTTCGGGAGTTCGCCGAACCAATAGTCGACTTCAGCGGAACGATGCCCTACGTCGAACTCCAGTCGATGTTGGACGAAGATTACCCGGAAGGCCGCTTTTACTACTGGAAATCGCTCTTCCTGGACGACCTGAACGACGAGATTATCGAGAACATCGTCGCCTGTTCGGAGCGCTGTCCGGTGCCCCTCTCGACCGTCGATATCTGGCAGGGCGGCGGCGAAATCGCGCGGATAGACGACGATGAAACCGCCTTCCCGTACCGGGACATTCCCTACGGACTCAACTTCGAGGCGAACTGGGACGACCCCAGAGAAACCGACGCCGCCATCTCGTGGGTGCGAGAGAGCGTCGCCGAGATGCGCGAACATCCGGAAGCACGCGGGCAGTACGTCAACTTCCCCGGCCTCGAAGAAGATCCGTCACGAGTTCCGTTCGGGGAAAACGCCGACCGACTCGCAGAAGTGAAAGCGAAATACGACCCGGACGGCGTGTTTCGTGCACACGGCAATCTGAAAGTAGGGGAATAGAGAAGGAACAATTCGAGAGAATCGCAAAAAGAGGGAACCAGAGATATACTGATTTTTACCACGTGTCGTTTCCGATGGTAGGAAACACCTCGAAAATCGTAGCCTGTTTTCCCGGAAACCGCCCCCGTCTCCCACTCCGAAAACGAAACATCCTGCAACGCCCCGGAAACCATTCTTCCCAGATGTGACGACCCGACCGCACGCAGACCTACTCCCGCTCGACTGCGACCGGTTCGCCCGAACGGAATAAACCCGGCCATCGGTTGCCCCGATGGGTTTCGGGTGGGCGGGTCAGCCCGGAGGAACGCTGTCTCACGACGCGAGAAAAGCGCGCCGATTCCGCCATTGGGGGCGGTCGTCCTCCCAGCAGGCCAGTGACTGATGACTAGTCACAGATAGAATGCAGTGACTAAAATAAATAATGCTTGCCCTTGCATAAGCAAGTGACGAACGTTACGCCGATTCTTCGGCGAACAGTTCGTCAACTGCCGCGCGGGCCGCCAGTGCCGCATCGTTCGCGACTTTTTCTTCGTCCCGATTCGCGTCCGGGGCGTTGACGTACACGTCCACGTCGAGGACACCCTCCTCGAACGTGACGGTCACGTCGAAATCTTTCACTTGTGACTGCTTGATACGTGAGAAAATTACGTCCTCGGCCGCTTCTGCGGCAGTTTGGACGACTACTTCGTCGCTGACCATCGCTTACGCGCCGCCAGCGCCGCCGGGGCCGGTCGGGCCGGACGGACCGCCTGCACCGCCACCGCCGAGCATGTTCTGGAGCTCCGTCTGGAGCGATTCGAACTGCTCTTGGACGCGACTCTCTTGCTTTTCGAGCGTCTCGACGCGGATTTCGAGGCTGTCAACTTGCTCGTCGAGGTTGGACTGCGCCTCGTCGAAATCGGTTTTGACGAACAGTTCGCCGACTTCACGGTACATCGTCGTGTCCTCGTCGATGCCTTCGAGTTCGTCGAGCGCGTTCTGTGCTTCGGTCAGCTGTGTCTCAGCCTGGTTTTTCTGCACTGCGACCTGCTGTGCCGTATCCTGAAGGTCTTGCAGTTGTTCGAGTTTCTCCTGTGCTTCCGGTGGAAGATTGCCCTGCATACAGACAACCTCGTGGTCAGGACTGAAAAAGCCACGCTTTGCGACTCGTGAGCAGGTCGTTCAGCAGGGACGATTGTCACGAGAACGAGGCAGTGAAAACCTTCGACTCCGCTTTTCGAAGGTGCTCCGCGGCAGTACTCGGCGCACATCCCAACACCGCCGCGATGTCCTCGTTGCTCGCTCGCCGTGGCACGTCGTAGTAGCCCAGTTCGACCGCGACGGTTGCGGCTTCTCGCTGGCGGTCGCTCAATTCGGCAATGACGGCGGGGTTGGGCGACCCGTCAGCGACTCGTTCGACGTGAAGTTTGACACCAGCGGGTGCGTCGGCCATCGCGTCTTGCAGGTCATCTGGTGACCCGACGACCGCAAACGTCGCTCGTCCGTCGTCGTGATATTCGACGGGCGAGATTTGCACGACGCTTTCGCGCGAGAACGCGGCGAACAGTCCGCCATCGATGGCGGTCGTTTCGTTGTAGATGTAGCAGTAAAACTCGTCGTCAGAAAGCGGGGTCACGTCGTATTCCAGCACCTGCTCGATGTCGTCGAGTAGTGTCGTGAATCGCTCCGCATCCCCCCGAAGGTGAAACAGAAGTGTGGCGATATCCTCGGAGACGTTTCCGTGGAGGCCGCGTGCTTCCTCGATACAGTCGCCCCCTGTAAGAACGTCGTAAACCGGGTGCACCGTCGTTTCGCCGGGGTCGAGCGAGAGACGAAGATACTTCATGCACGAGTGTCAGTTTCGAGAACGTATAAATCATCCAGAGGACTGCGGCAGAACATCTGTCGAGGAGACGAACAAATCACCAGTCATGAATCACCAGTCATGAACTTATTCGTCGCGGGAGCGACCGGCGTCCTCGGTCGCAGACTGGTCAGCGAACTCACGGAGCGAAACCACCACGTCGTCGGCCTCACGCGTGATGCGCGAGGCGGCGAACCGCGCCGGGGCGATATCCTCGATTACGAATCGCTCGTCGATGCGGCAGAAGGCTGTGAGGTGCTTATCCACGCCGCGACGGCCATTCCAACCGGTACGAAACCGACGGGCGAAGAGTGGGCGCTGAACGACCGAGTGCGCGTGGAGGGCGCGCGAGACCTCGTCTCCGTTGCCGACGAAATCGGTGCAGACCGGCTGTTGCAACAGAGCATCACGTGGCTCGCCCGCAGACCGGACGGGTCGCCGTTCAACGAGGACGCACCGCCGAATCCGAATCGGGTGACGCGGTCTGCGCTCGACGCGGAACGAATCGTCCGGCGCGGAGGGGGGAAATACGGCTTCGAGGTCGGCATCCTTCGCTGTGGGTGGTTTTACGCGCCAGAATCGGCACACATCCGGCAGATGGGCTCCGGACTGCTTGACGGGAGATACCCAATTCTCGGCGGTGGCCTCCTCGGGAGGCGGGACGCAACGCTCTCGATACTGCACGTCGAAGACGCGGCGAGAGCGTTCGCGACGGCGACCGAATCCGACGCGACCGGACTCTGGCACGTCACCGACGACGAACCGGTGACGCTCGCGACCATCCTTCGGACGCTTGCCGACCGACTCGACGCACCCGAACCGCGACGAATTCCGGGATGGCTCGTCCGTCCCATCGTCGGGAAAACGTCGGTTCGCCTTCTGACGAACTCGGCACCCACCTCGAACGCGCGATTCCGCAAGACGTTCGATTGGGAACCAGCGTATCCGACCTACCGGGAAGGACTCGACTCCCTGGTCGAAGCGTGGCGCGACGAAGGAACACTTGCCGTGGTCGGAGGCGAGTACGAATGGCGAGAAAACTGACGGTCGCTGGTGTCGTCCTCGGTGCGTATCTGCTGGTCAATCTGGCCCACGGCGTTCCGCACGCCATCATCCCGGTTCCGTTGACATCGTTTCAGTCGGCGTTCGTCGTGTTCGTGGTGACGCTTGGCCCAATCATCGGATTCGACCTTCTGCGGCGCGGAGCGGAGCGAACCGGAAGCGCGATTTTCGTCGGTTCGATGGTCGCATCGCTCGGATTCGGCATCTACTTTCACTTCCTCGTTCCGAACCCCGACAACGTACACGCAGTACATGGGCCATGGCGATTGCCGTTTTTCGTAACCGCCGCGTTGGTCGCGATAGCTGGCGCGGGCGGTGTCGCGGTGTCGCGGTTGGTACGTGGTTGCTGCGGGGCTCCGACGGAAAGCACACCGAAGTCACTGACCGATAGGCGATGATTCACCACGTTCCGAAACCCGCTCCGCGACCCCCACGAGCGTCTGCCATGTGTTCATCGCCGCACGAAGTGCGACGAGGTCGGCGGCGGAAACGTGAATGACGACGACGTTTCCGTCCCGCTCGACGGTCGTTTGCGAACGCTCGTCGTCGATTTCACCGATTTCTTGCTCGATGCTCCGGAAAATCAGCAGTGCACGCTCTGCGGATTGGTATTCGAAATCGAAACGCACGTCGTGAGACACGGGCGCTATCGGACGTGTACTTCCTTAACGTCCCTGCTCCGCTCTTTCAACAGGACGCGGTGGCCGCAGTACGGACAGCGAACGCCACCGTACTCGTCCAGTTCGACATCCCGCTTACAACGCGAGCATTTGTAGCTCATTCTTCGTCAGCGAGCGCGGCGCGGATGGAACGTTTGACGGTCTCTCCGGCGGGCGTCTGCGGGCGGTAGGTGCCGCCAGCGAACTTGTAGCCACAGCGACCGCAGGCCCAGATACCCGTTCCTTTCCGGTCGACGGTGTCGTTACCGCAGTCCGGGCAGGTGTGGTTCTCGTTCATGTCCGCTTCGATTTCCGAAATACGCTTGCGGGCGACGCGACCGTATCGCGCGCCGAACCGACCGGCACTGCCGGTTCGTGATTTAGAGTCTTCGGCCATAGTACCGGAGATTTACCCGAGAGGACAGATAAAGCCTTTGAGTTCAGACCGGCGGTTTGGCCAACGCATACCCGATGACCAGCACCGCTCCGAGCAGACCGATCACCGTCAGCGGAAACGCCGTAAACTGCCCTGCTACGTATCCACCGCCCGATAGCGTCGGAATCGCCGCGAGAACTGCGTCGTAGCGTGAGGCCATGTAATTACATCTAATTACGGAACCCCAAAAATGCTGGGGCGGGCATTAAGTGGGGAGTGTTGTACTCGATGCGTTCAGGTAATCGCACTTATCGAAAGCCAGTTTCCGCGAGTGCTTCGTTCAAATCGTCACGGATTCGTTCGCCGAGTTCCCTGTCCATTGCCGTGGTAACGACGCGATTTTCCTGCACACTGGAGCCGTCACGGAGCAGCAGTCGAACGTTTCCGTTTTCATCCGCGCGGGTGGCTTTGGCGCGAACGCCGGAATCCGAACTCGCCCCACCTGCGTTGATGGGGCCGGGGATGATTTTCTTGACGTGGGGGTAGCAGGCGATTTCCTGAACCACGCGCATCCCGTCCCGGTTTCCGATGAGCGTCGTGTGCGACCCGCCGAGTTTGTCGGCAGGGTCGGTGTCGACGATTTCCAGCGAGCGGTCGCCCCGGCGCGAAAGCACGTCCTCGACGGGGTTTTGCTTCCCTACCCGATAGAAATCGTAGTGAAGATTCGCGCGAACCGCCCGAATCGCGTCGCGGTCGCCCGCCGCAAACACCTCCTCGGGGCGCTTTCGCTGAATCTCGTCCGCGATTCGACCCGCGAAGTTTCGGAGTTCGACTACTTCCGCATCGCCGTCTTCGGGCGTCGTCCGAACGTCGGTTTTCCCGACGACCGTTTCCTCCAACAGCATCGTCAGTTCGGCGTGATCGCGCTCCAAGGAAAGCACCACGGCGTCGGCGTTGTGCGTCCGGCAGACGAGGCAGTAGTCGCCGGGACGTTCGAGCGAGGACGCACATTGCCGACACTCCATGAGCGTTCCTTGCGAATCGTCGCGTTTAATCTCGGCGTTTCGCGTTCGTTGCGGAAGTTTGGGGGAAGGAACATATACGATTAGAAATGGTTTGGAATATGGAACGTCCCCGCCTTCGAACGATTTCCCTTCTCGTCCTCATCTTCCTCGTGGCGAAACCTGCTATGGCCTCACCTCCCCCACAGGCCGTCTGCGAACCGTGTGGTTCCGGATTCAGCGAAGCCGCGATGTGGTACGGCGAACGGAACGGCCTCGCAAACGAGACGGAAACCGACGTCGAACACAGCACCGCGACGGTTCGCGTCTACGAAAACGAGACCGCAATCTGGACCGTCAGAAATCGATTGACGAGCGAGCAGCTCAGTTTTTCTGGGAAAACGAATACGCGCTCACCGAAATCGCTCGTGATGCGGAAGGATACAGCGAGATAACCTTCCTCTCGGCAGACGTCGTCGGGAACGATACAGTTGTTCTCCGGTATTGTGGTAACGAGCAGGTCACTCGAACCCGCGGTGGTGCCCTCCGATTCGACGGGTTCCGTGAGGAAGGAGTCAGGAGAACTTCCGAATTAGGTGCCGACGAGATGACCGTCGTGAGGCCGTCGGAAACCCACATCACGCGCGCACCGAGCGACGCGACGGTGCGCGGGAACGAGTTGGAACTCACCTCATATGAGGGTGGGAGGGGCAACGGTCCGTTTGTCACCTTCACGAAGTCCGGTGGCGTGGCCGGAGAAGCGTGGAGTTTCGTTTCGGTTTCCGAGTCGCTCGCCGACGATGTGGCTCGAAACCTGCTTGTCAACGTTCTCCTGCCCTCGGTTTCCCTGTTGATGTTCCTCGTCGGATTCATTTGGGTCAGCGGAAAAACCGTGAAGCGGGACGAGCGGACGGCAAAGTGGCTGGCGGCAATCGTCACCGCATTTGGCGTCCTCATGCTTCAATTCGGGGTTGTGCAAATGGCAAACTGGGCAAACCATGCCACCCAAATGGTCATCACTGGCGGTGCCTACACCGTATTAGCACTCCTGACCTTCGCCGACGTTCGTCCGACGCTCCCCCGCGTTGCGGGTGGGGTTCTCCTTGCGTGGGAAACAGGGATAGCGGTAATGTTCGTCAGTGCCATCGCCGTCGATAGTTACGTCGTGCCCCGACTGCTCGCAGTGAACTACTACGATGTCAACAAGTTGATATTTGCCACATTCTCCACCCTCTTTCTGCTCTCGATGGCAGTCGTGGGCTATGCGGTCAGTGACCCGCGATATCGGAGAATCGCCATCGCCCTCCCGCCGACGGTACTGGCGGTTTCGCTCGCGATGGCACGACCGGTCACGTACGTCGGAACGTCGCTCGATTTCGTCTATTCGCTCTTTTTCGTCGTCGTGATTCTGGTCGCCGTAACTCTGTTCGGCATCCCGGCGTTCCTTCTCGGCAGGATGATTCCGGCGAAAAAGTCGTAATCTATTCCGGCCGAAATCTACCCCATGTCAAGCGGGTCGGTTTTCATAAACTCCCGCAGGAAGACAGTGGCGTACGACCCCGAGGGAAGCGAAAAGTCGAACGAAAGTGGGTCGTGTACCACGGTGCAGTCGGTTCGAACCAAAATTGCCCGTCGGGTGCCGGTCGAGTGGAATTCCCCCGGCGAGTTGAAATCGGTGGGTTCGAGGTCGAGGTCGGCAAGGACTTCGCGCTCGATTTCTCCCTGTTCGCCTTCGGCGAGTTCAGTTTCCGTGCCGACGAGCGGCGCGGTGACGAACGCGCGACCGCGCTTACAGTGGCGCTCGATGGTTTTCACGCGCTTTTCGGTCACCTTCTGTTCCCGGTTCATATCCGGCATGAGCAGGCCATCGACTTCCTCTGCGAAACAGACCACGTCGCCAGCGACGGGCGTGTCGAACGGAAGGCCCCGCTCCAGTCGCTCGCTCAGAATTCGGTTGAAGATGTACGACTGGGCCGCATTCACGAGCAGTCGCTGGAGGTTCGTCGGCAGAGATTCCAACGCATCGCGGAAATTCTCCGGCTCGTTTCCGCCGTTTTCGACGAGTCGATGGGCCATCGAACGCTCGAAACCGAGTCGTCTCGGGAGGGCGTCGAGAACGGCATCCCAATCGGGAGCGACCTCCTCGACCCGCTCGCGGGCAGTCTGCGTGTCCTCAGGTTCCGTCTCGAACGGATTACCGACGTAAGCCATCACGGCGTCTTCCCATTCGCCGCGAACGATGTGAAGTCCGACTTCGTGCGTGATGGGACGCAAACTGCCGAACCGCTGCTGGCCGAAGAAGTTCGGCACGCCGACACCGTCCGCGAACCCCGCAAACTCCCGAAGTTCGTCGGCGATTTCGTCGGCGTTCTCGGGTCGTTCGGGGTCGGAGACGACGATTTCGAACTCGTTGCCCGCGAGGTCACCGAACAGGAGTGCTCGCCCTGATCGCCCCAGCGGTTCGATGTCGGCGTTTCGAATCTCCGGCAAGTCGTCGGGAATGACTTTTCGGAGGCTAAACAGTTGTGTCGTGACGGCGTACTTGTCCTTCGTCCCGGCCCACGAGACGCGCTCCCTGCTGATGGCCAGTTTGCTGGATAGTCGTTTGGCGAAATCGTTCGTGTCCCACCCTCGGAGGGTCGCCCGAACGACGAGATGTGGATACGAACCCGGGTCGGTATCGAGCGGTTCGAGGGCGAACTGCTCGATTTCCCGAACGCGAAAATCCTCGTCAGTTTCGCGGAGCTGGCCGCCCACACCCGCCGTGTCGCTGACGTAGTACTCCATACCGACCGCAGTTTCGATGGGATGTGCCTCGCGCATTCGTCCGAAGAATGAACCGGACGGGATTAAAATTCCGCGAGTTCGAGGCCGTTGGTTGCGGCCTCGATTTTCTCGCCGGGTACGATTATTCCTGTCTCAGAATCGTACGCTACGAGACCCAATTCCGCCATTTTCGGCAGGTGGACGTGATACAACAGTATTTCGACATCGTCAGCAGTTTCCGAAGTCACATCCGCATCCGTGGTACCGTCCTCCCACGCGGCAAGACGGTAGGCGAGTTCGTCGATCGGCACCGGTTTCGGTTCGCTGGAGAGATTCGACAGGACGAACCGACGATATGAACTCCCGAGGACATCGAAGAGCAGTTCGGCCGACAGGACGGACTGCTCACTCGGAGGTTGTTCTCGTGTATCTACGTTTGCCTGTCTTTCGCTCATCAGTAGTGTAGTGGAACGACGAGACGAAGAACTGTGTACCTACGTGCCTCGGTAACACGGTTGAGACGGGGAAAATTCCGGTTCAGTCCTGTGTGTCGCCAAAAAACGCCGATGCGAGTTTTCCCTCCGCTTTCCGCAGGTGTTGATGAAGCGTGGCGGGGGCGATTCCCATGGTATCGGCGACATCCTCGGCCGTACTTTCACGCGGCCAATCGTAGTATCCCGCGAGATACGCCGCGCGGAAGGCGGCCTGTTGCCGAGCTGTGAGGTTCGCGGAAAACGACTCCTGAAATCCGCTCTGACTCTTGTCGGCTCGTTCGACCTCCCGCTTTGCGACGAGTTTCACACCCGGATGCGACGAGTGAATCGAGTTCATCAGCGTGCGAATGTCGGTGTCTTGTGCGACTTCCACGACGAGGTGTTCCTCGCCGCTCTCGGCGTGGGCAGTCCGAACTTTCGCACCGATTTCGACGAACTGCTGGACGAGTGATTCGGAGATGGTCAAGACGAGGACGCCCGTATCGTCGTGCGAAGAGATGATTTGAACGTCATCTACCTTCCCAAAGGACTTTGCCACCGCTGCGACCTGCTCCGGTGGCGACCCTTTCGTTCGAAGATAGTAGAGAAACTGCCCATCGGACGCCGGAACCGACCCTTCGAGGACGAACGTACAGTCCGCTCGACGTGAAAGGGGAACCAACAGGGCATCCTCATCCGCCACGTCGAACTCCAGTTCGACTATCGACCCCGTGGTCAGGAGTTTCTTGCTTTCGGCGGCATTGATGGCAAATCCGACGAGTTCGCCGAGGGCTTCGAATCCATCCGCCTCGCGCTCGCTGAACGCGTCGGTACGACTGGCATAGACGACGAGGACGCCATAAATGGTCTGTCCGTACGAAAGTGGCACTGCGATGCCCGAGTGAATTCCGCGATCGATGCCTTCGGAACGGAGTTCGGCGGGGAGCGCAGCCTCCGTCGAGATGTCTCGCGCGATGAAATACTCCCTCGTTCGGAACGCCGTCTCGGCCGGACGCTCCCAGTCGGAGTCGGCTTCCCTGTCCACCAGTTCGTGGTACCCCCCGTCGTTGCCGGCATTCACCCGAGGAACGATTCTCTCTTCGACGATGTCGTAGTCACCAACCCACGCGAATCGATACAGTTCGGACGCTGCGAGATACTCACAGACAGTCCGTTCGATTTCCTCGCGCGTCGCCACCGAAACGAGCGCGTGGATGACCTCGCGAACGATTTCGCTGATGCGATTGAACGTCTTCAGTTCGTCACGTTGTCTGCGAAGTTCGCGCTGACGCTTTTCGCGCTCGGAAAGGTCTCGTCCCAAGCCCACGAATCCACGAACGTTACCGTCCTCGTCGGTAACCCGTCTCGCATTGAATTCGAACGGGATTTTCTCGCCATCCTTCGTCACGAGCGCTGACTGGCGCGTCTCGATGCGACCATCCGTCAGTACGGTATCGATGGCTTCGAGAATCGTGTCAACGTCCTCTTCGGGGACGAAGTCCAGTGGGGTCATCCCGTCGATTTCGTCGTCCCCGTAGCCCGTGATGTCCGTGAGACGCTTGTTCCACCCGACGAGAGATCCGTCGGTATCGTAGGCGTAGAACACGTCCGGAAGCATATCGAGAACTGCGTGAACAGTTAACTCGTCCATTACGGTTATCATGTGTCAGAAGTTAGCAAGAGACATTCCACAGCGTGAAGATGTGCAATCGGGTCGGTAAAACATTTCGGAATTGAGATTTTTATCGGACGTTAATATCAGTACAAAGAAAGGTCACCCGTAACCCGGTCGACGAGGTCGTCGTCGGCCGGACCGACCGCCAACGCCGTCACCGTTCCGGGGTCGAGTTGCGTGTGCCCAGCATCCCGAATAACGGCGTGGGGAAGCCCCTCCGCACGTGCTTTCTCCGCGAGTTGGAAGATTTCCTTCTCGCTACTGGCTTTCACGACGACTTTTTTCTGTCCTTCTCCCTTCCACCGTTTTCGTGCTTTGCGTCCCGTTTCCTCGTACGCGGAAAGGGAAGCGTGTGCGACCTGTGCCGCGAGTTTCCCTCGCCCCATACCGATGTCGGTGCGGGCGACGATGGCCTGTTTCATAATCGAGTGTCGTGGTGATGAGACAAAACGCTGGCTACTCGATTCGAGAAGACTTATGACAAGTCATGTGTATTCCAATACATGATATTCTACATACTATTTCGGCCGGATGATTTCTTTCGGGAGCGCCCGCCACGCCCAAGCCTTGCGGGTGCGTTCACTATCGTCCTCGTCCTCGTCCTCTCCCTCCTCACGACGGTCGCGATGGGCGTTGTCGGTTGGCAGATAAGCCAAGGAACGATGGGGACGGATGTCGAGAACCCCAATCGACCACCCGATTAGGTGTGTGAGGAGCACGCCGATTCGTCCATGGGATTTCCGGGTGTGACCGGTCGAAGACGGTTCCACTCGGAGAGGTGATATGGGATTCTGTCGGGGAGATGCTTCCGCTCATCTTTATCGGCCCGTTCGTTGTCTGGATAGTGTCAGCTATCGCCTTTCACGTCCTCTCCACGTTCGGAGATGGCGACGGTTCGTTTGGAAACACGCTCTCCGTCACGGGGTGGGGAATGCTTCCCTCGCTCTTACAACTGTTCGGGGGATTCGGCTTGCTCTATGTCACGCTCAGAGACGTTCAGTTTGCAAGCAATCCGGAAGCAGTCATGGGGCAAATGCAGTCACTCATGGCCAGGATATAGGGAGGAAGTCTCATTCTTTCGGTAATCGTCTCACACTGGCAGTGGTATATCTGGACGTACGGCTTGAAACACGCCCGAAACCTCTCGATCGAGGCCGCAGGAACGTCCGCCGGAACCGTCTCATTTGTCGGATTTCTGTTCAGTGCTATCTGACGACCGAACCTTCTTTACTCACTCCCACCCGTTCTACCGACATGATACTCTCCGATGCCGATATTCGCCGTCGTCTCGAATCGGGTTCGCTGGTCGTCGAACCGATAGATGAGCCGGAACTCCAGATACAACCGGCGAGCATCGACCTTCGACTCGGAAAAGAATTCCTCGAATTCCAGCGCACAAACATTCCCTGTATCCACCCCGATAGCGAGGGCGAAGTCGATAGCTACGTCGATGAAACCATCGTGGAGGATGGCGACGAGTTCATCCTCCACCCCGGTGACTTCGTGCTGGGCACGACGAAAGAGCGCGTCGAGATTCCGCCGGATTTGCTCGCCCACGTCGAAGGCAGGTCGTCGCTCGGGCGATTGGCAGTCGTCGTCCACGCGACTGCTGGCGTTGTTGACCCCGGCTATCGCGGCCAGATTACGCTCGAACTGTCGAACCTCGGCACGGCCCCCGTCGCGCTGAAGCCCGACACGCGAATCTCACAGCTCATCTTCACCGAACTCAAGAACGCGTCGGAACGACCTTACGGGTCGGAACGTGGGTCGAAATATCAAGACCAAAACGGTCCACAGGCGTCCCGAATCGGAAATGACCACGAGTTCGGCGGGGAGCAGGATTTCAGTGGAACGCGAGAATCGAGCGGCGAGTTCGGAGATGATGGAACGTGAAATTCGCCGAGGAAATCGTCGTCGAGGAGTTTCTCCCGACGTTTCGCTCGATGCTCGCCGAGGATTTACGGGAGCGAGGACTGACCCAAAGCGAGGTGGCCGACACGCTCGGCATCAGTCAGAGTGCGGTCTCGAAATACGCCCACGGCGATGTGGCGCAAAACGACAGAATACGGGAGGACGAACGCGTCGTCCGCCTCGTAGACGAAATCGGCGAGGGATTGGCAACGGGGAGTATGAGTCAGGTGCAGGCGCTCGTGGAAGTCGAAGTGCTCATCCGCCGGCTCGAAGACCACGACCTCATCGCCCAGCTCCACGAGGAATCGATGCCGGAGTTGGAGGGTCACGGCGGAGATTTCAACATTCACGACCCGGAGGACGAACTGCGAGCGACGGAGCGCGTTCTCACCTCGATGCGCCGAGCGATTCGCGTCGTGGAACAGACGAGCGGCTTTTCGTCGCTCATTCCCGCCGTCGGTTCGAACCTCTGTGAATGTCTCCCCGATGCGGACGGTATCGATGACGTGGCGGGGATTCCGGGTCGCATCTTCGACGTGAAAGGTCGTGCGACGATTCCGGCGAACCCCGAGTTCGGCGTCAGCGAACACGTCGCATCCATCCTGCTCTCGGCACGGGAAAACGGCGCCACTGCTCGTGCCGCACTCAATGTGCGGTACGACCCCGATATCGTTCGCCGTCTCGAAGAATCGGGATACGAAACCGCGGAGTTCGACGCGACGTACGACAACCTCGGCGAAACACTGGGAGCAGCACTCGACGCGAATCCCGAGGCGACGGTGCTCTATCACACCGGGAGTTATGGCATCGAACCCATCACGTACATCCTCGGTCAGACTGCCGAAAAAACGGCCGAAATTGCGCGGAAAATCGTCTGAATCGCCTACACCGGCACTCGCTGACCACGTTTCACTTCCCGGACGATATCGTCCGGAAGCATGTCGTCGCGTTCGTTACGAAGGTCATCGATTGCTTCCGCGAGCGCCACGAGCGCCGTTGCGGCCTGCTTTCGGGTATCGGCCCGACCTACCGGTCGAACCGTCGTGTATCGGTTGCTGATGCTGTCCTCCATTTCGAGTTCCCACTCGTCCGCACTCGTCGCACGAACCGCCTTCACTGCGATGTTTCCGTTTTGGTGTCGGAGTTCGATTTCATCGCCGCGGATGGGCGACTGTTCCCATACGGCGGGAATGTCACTTGCCTTCGGCAGTGGTTCCATACTGTATTGTTTCTGTATCGTTCTCATTTCGTTTAGTTCTTGCCTACTATTGCAGGCCATTTATTTGTTACGCCAAACTGGCACACACAAAGTATATACCAGTAAGGTCTCACTGTTCAGTTACCTCGGGTAGGGGTACACGAGGTTATTTTTTCGGGACAGACCGCTTAGCCGCGAGTCTGGAGTACGACTCTGTCGTCTTCTATTTTCTCGATAGGATTTTCGGAAAGAGGGTATGTATTTTCGTCGCTTCCACCCGAATCGAGTTCCGTCTTCATCTTCTCGACGACGCCCAGGTCGGTCTCGAGATGAATCGTTCCGTGGCGAACATCCGCTATGACACTGACCTCCGCCCCATCCGCCTCGATAACGCGCTTTCCTTCGTCGTTCGTGAACAAAATTGTCACCTGATGATAAAATTATATGGAGAGGTTTTGAGGGCTGTGGCCGGACAGAGCGAATCCAGTAAAAAAACCCGCCGTCTCGGCCGCCACCTCAATCACTAAACTCTTCGTGCTCGTTACTACCCGCATATGACGATTCACGTCGCGATACTCGGTGCGTACGGAAGCGCGGGCGTCGCGGTCGCCGGTGAACTCGCGGACGACCCAAACGTCCAGTTGACGCTCGTGGACGACGGTGAACCCGGCGGTGGACTGTGCATCCTCCGAGGATGCATGCCCTCGAAAGAGGTACTATCGGCGTCCGCCCACAGATTCCACGCACGACACGACCCCCGTCTCTCGGGGACGCCGGAGGTCGATTTGGAGTCGGTTGTGAACCTGAAAGACGAGCATATCTACAACTTCGCAGAACACCGCCGAGGTGCGGTTCACGACCTTGCAGAACGCGAAAACGTCGATTTCTACCACGATACCGCCCGATTCGTGGATGATCATACGATTCACGCCGGAAATCGTGAAATCGAGGCGGACTACGTCGTCGTCGCCACCGGGTCGGTCGTGAACGTCCCCGACCTCTCCGGCATCGAGGACGTGGATTTCATGACCAGTGCGGACGTGCTCGATACGACACAGTTCCCGGATTCGGGCATCGTCATGGGCTTTGGCTACGTCGGTCTCGAACTCGCTCCCTACCTCAGCGAGGCGGCGGGAATGGACATCACCGTCATCGAGCACGACGCACGACCGATGGACGAGGCCGACCCGGAGTTCGACGACGAACTGCTCGACATCTACCGTGAGGATTTCGACATCGAGATTCTGACCGAAACCCACGAACAGCGGGTCGAATCCACCGAGGACGGGGTTCGACTTCACGTCGAACGGGATGGCGACGAGCGCGCTATCGAAGCGGATCAACTCTTCTTGTTCACGGGACGGCGGCCCAACCTCGACCGACTCGGGTTGGAGAACACGAGCCTCAAACCCGATTCGGGGTGGGTCGCGGACACCATGCAGTCCCGCGACGACCCCCACACCTTCGTCGTCGGGGACGTAAACGGCAGGGAACCCATCCTCCACGTCGCCAAGGAACAGGGATTCAAAGCCGCCGAGAACATCCTCGCACACGCTCGCGGGGCCGACCTCGAACCGTACGAAAACGTCCACCATCACGTCATCTTCTCGGCGACTGGTGTGTATCCGTTTGCCCGTGTCGGCCTCTCGGAGGACGCGGCGAAAGATGAGGGCCGGAACTACATCGCAGTTTCTCGGGGGGCGAGCGACGACGGGGTGTTCAAGACGAAGCAGGCCGCAGAGGGGTTGGCAAAACTCGTGGTCGATGCCGAGGACGGCACGGTTCTCGGCTATCAGGGCCTCCACTATCACGCCGACGTGATGGCGAAGACGATGCAAGTCGTCATAGAGCGAGGAATGGACGTGCGCGACGTTCCGGATCGGGCGTATCACCCGACGACGCCCGAGATTTTGGACGGGCTGTTCCGCGATGCGAGTGCAGAAATCGAGAAACAGTAAGTCAGTTCCTCCATCTGAATTAGTTCACATACTTCGTCAGCATCTCTTTTGCCGTGTCGCCGAGTCGATGGATGTCCTCCTTCGTCAGGTGGAACTTTGGTTCCCAATCGGCGAGACCGAGATAGTCGCTGATGACGAACATCGACCCCGCTTCCACGCCGCGATGATTTGCGACGGCGAACACCGCCGACGCTTCCATCTCCACGGTGAGAACGCCCTCGTCGGCATATCGTTTGACCTCTTTTTTCGTCTCGCGATAGATGGCATCGGTCGTCCACGACGGGCCAACGTGAAACGATTCGTCGCGGTTTCGCAGTAGTTCCTTCAGGTCGGCGGTGAGCGAATCGCTGGCATGTGCGAATGTTTCGGATTCGACGTAGTGGTGCGACGTTCCTTCGTCGCGGATGGCCTTGTCGCAGACGATGAACTCGCCCATCTCGATGGAGTCGTCCAGACTGCCCGCGATTCCAATCGAGAGGAACGCCTCGACGCCGTCCGCGATGAGTTCGTCCATCAGCATCGCGGTCGTCGGTGCGCCGATTCCGAAATACCCCATGACGCCGACGGTGTATTGCGTATCGGCGAACAGAAAGAGGTCACCGTAGTAGTGGCTCACCTCTCGCCCCTCGTATTCTGCCGTGAAATAGCGCATCAACGCTTTGCTGTAGCAGAGGATGACCGCCTCGGGAGGTTTTTGCATGTCGCCCTCGGTGTTGGCTTGCCTGTACTCGGAGTGCTCTTTCGGTGTGATGAGCGGTTCGGCACCGTATTTTTCTCGGAGGTTCGGAATAGTCATATTTCTGGGATGATACAGGGAGCGGGGACAAGTGTTTTTTGTACGAACGGAAATCAGATCATAATTTTATAAACCGGAGCACCGTTTGAGAACGGAATGAGAATTTCGCCGTCCCCTCACTTTTCAACCGAAACGATTCCTCGAAATGAACGGGAGGTAAGGCTAAAACCCGGGGTGACATAGAGACGGATATGAAGGCCAAGCGGGAGTATCGACGCCGCCCGGATATCGAGGTTCGGGTGCTCGACGCCCTCGTAGACCGGAGCGAGGACGGGATGACGGTATTTGAACTCCGGACACAAGTCGATGTGGCTATCGACGATTTGGAGGACGCGTTGGGCAATCTCAAGGAAGATGGCCTTATCAATGCCGAGAAAGAGGACAGACGAACCCTGATCAAACCGGACGAGCGCGTCGTTCCCGACCCGGACGAGAGAGGTGAAGAGCCCTCCCTCGTCGACCGTATCATCGAGCGTCTTCCGCTCTAACACATCCGACGTTTTTACCCGCCCCCGACGACGAATACGACCATGCACTTAGAAGACCTGCACGCCGACCACGGGGCGACGTTCTGCTCGGTCGGCAACCGCCGGGTTCCGCGCGATTACGGGCGACCGGAACGTGCACACCGCGCAGTCAGAAACGGTGTCGGGCTCATAGAGATGCCATACGGCGTTGTGGTCGTCACTGGCGACGACCGAGTCGAGTACGTGGACAACGTCGTTTCGAACACGGTTCCGACGGAAGATGGACAGGGAACCTACGCACTTCTGCTCGACCCGCAGGGAAAAATCGAGCTGGACATGTACGTCTACAGCGCGGACGACAAACTGCTCCTTTTCACGCCACCGGGGAAGGCAACCCCGTTGGCTGAAGAGTGGCGCGAGAAGGTGTTCATTCAGGATGTCGAAATTTCGGTTGCCACCGAGCAGTTCGCCGTCTTCGGCGTTCACGGCCCCCACGCGACCGAGAAAGTCGCCAGCGTGCTGAACAACGTGAGCACGCCCGACGAACAGTTGTCGTTCGTCCGCGGAAAGATGGCCGACGTGGGTGTCACCGTCATTCGCACCGACGCCCCGACCGGTGAGGAAGGGTACGAAGTCATCTGTACGACCGGCGAGACGGAGGACGAAATCGGTCGCCCGCGTCCGAACGTCGAACTCGTCTTCGACGCGCTCATCACTCACGGGATGAACGCCGCGCCGTTCGGCAGAAAAACGTGGGAGTCGCTGACCTTGGAGGCCGGAACGCCCCTGTTCGAGTTCGAACTCGACGGGGAAATTCCGAACGTCCTCGGGGTTCGAAACGCGCTCGACTTCGATAAAGGCTGTTTCGTCGGGCAGGAAGTCGTCTCGCGAGTCGAGAATCGGGGACAACCGAGTCGCAGGCTCGCCGGACTGCGTCCGGACACGGTGCCGGAACAGAGCGCGGCGGTCTTCGACGGCGACGAAGTCGTCGGCGAAGTCACGCGCGCAATCGACAGTCCGTCCCGCGAGGAACCCGTCGCAATGGCGCTGGTGAACTACGGCGTGGAGATGGGCACCGAACTAATCGTCCGCGTCGATGGCGCGGACGTATCTGCGGAACTGGTGGCGCTCCCGTTCGTGGAAGGGAGTGATTCATCCGGGCGCGTGCCGCGATACGACTAAACGAACGCACCGACGATTCACCGCGAAGGCTGCCACCTGACGGCGGTTTGCGGATGAAGCGGGTTCGCACCGATAGCGTCGTACTCGGTGTGAGTTACCGAAACGTCCGGATGCGCTCGGAGCACGGGCAGCAGGTCAGTATCGAACCCGCGAACCTCGGCGTATCGCCGACGAAGCAGACCAAGGACGGTGTCCGAGGGATGTGGCACGGTTTGTTCGAGATGGACGCCGATGATGGGTTGTTTCTCCGCACGGGAAACCAATCGGTCGATCACCGACTGAACGCCCTCAAGCGTGGTAAGCGCACCACAAGTGAACACCACCACGTCGTCGTGGCCGTCGAAGATGCTCCAGCCGTCGTGGAAATCGAATGTTTCGACCGAGATACGGTCTTCGTCGGCGTGCAGTTCCCGCGAGATGGTGACACCTCGTTCCGCGATTTCACCGACGACGACGGTTACGTCGGGAAACGAATCGGTGATGATGCCGAGATTCCGACCCCAGCCGCAGCCGAGGGCGACGACGGTTTCACCGCCGTCGAGAACCGATCGAAGGGCTTCACGCACCGCATCTTTTTCCTTGGTGACCAGTTCTTTCGTGCTGGCGAGATACAGCGTTTCGTCGATGGAGATGACGTCCGGTTCCTCGCGACCTTTCGCACGGGTTTCGAGGGTGAACGCCTCACGGTCGAGGTCGCTTTCACGATAGTGTTCCAGTACATGACCGTAGATCGTGTCGTACACGTCGATATCGGTGTAGGCGTCTAAATCGCCCGGCGGGTCACGGTTGGGGTCGATGAGGTAGCCGGCCCATTCGGAATGCTGCGGTACTCGGTCGAGTGAAAGGAGTTCCATCGGACTTGTACCCTGAGAACGTGCGGATGATGAAATTTTAGATTGTCAGAACTGTTCGATTTCCGTTCACCGTCTTCGTCCCATCAACAGAGGGAAACGGTTTTCAATAACTCAGTAATATTACTAGGTGGTATGCACGACTTCGACGGATTTGCGGACGTTAGTGAGGCGGAAGTCACACGAGCAATCGGAACGGCGTGGAGCGATGAGTTCTCCGAGTTCTCCGAGAGCGAAGTCATTATCGTCGGCGGTGGGCCGTCCGGATTAGTCGCCGCGAAGGAACTCGCCGAACGCGGGGTTCAGACTATGGTCGTGGAGAAGAACAACTACCTCGGTGGCGGCTTCTGGCTCGGCGGCTTCCTGATGAACAAGGTCACGGTTCGTGACCCCTCCCAAGACGTACTTGACGAACTGGACGTCCCCTACGAGGAATCGGACGAAGCCGAGGGATTGTACGTCGCAAACGGACCACACGCCTGTTCTGCCCTCATCGAATCGACCTGCGCCGCTGGCGCGAAGATGCAGAACATGACCGAATTTACCGACGTGGTCGTCCGCGAAGGTCACCGCGTCGGCGGTATCGTGATGAACTGGACGCCGGTTCACGCCCTCCCGCGGGAACTCACCTGTGTCGACCCCATCGCGATCGAATCCGACCTCGTCATCGACGCGACGGGTCACGACGCGGTCGTCGTCTCCAAACTCCAAGAGCGCGGCGTGCTGGATGCTCCGGGGCTCAGCCACGCGAAAGAGTACAACACGGGCATGGACAAAACCGAGGATGGCCAATACGGCGCACCCGGTCACGATTCCCCCGGCCACGATTCGATGTGGGTTGCAAAGAGCGAGGACGAGGTGGTCGAACACGCCGGAACGGTTCACGACGGACTCATCGCGACCGGCCTCGCCACCGCGACGACCTATGGCCTCACCCGGATGGGGCCGACATTCGGTGCGATGCTCCTCTCGGGGAAGCGCGCCGCACAGGTCGCACTGGACGAACTGGGCGTCGACGGCACCGTCGAGATGTCCGTGAGTCCGTCCGCCGCAGACGACTGAGACAGCGGTCGGTTTGTATTCGAATTGCTTGCCCTGAGTGGGCGATCGACGGAAGCGTCGAGTTACATCGCTCGAAGCCCCGCCGAGGACTCCGACTCGTATGGCTACGACTGCACGCGCTGCTTCGCGGCGGATGGTTCAATTACAGGCAGATTCCGCCGCAGATTCGCCGCTCGATTTCGCACGCAATCGCGCCACTCGCCCACCGAACCAGCCGAAAGCGAGTGGATAGATGAGACAACCGAGGTACAGACCGGTATACATGTTCGGATCCGCTCGCGCGCTGTTTGCATCGACCATGAAAACGAAGCCACTCACGAAGTAGCACAGTCCGTAGCTGAGGGCGATACTCGCACCTGCGTAATCATCGCCGTGCGCACCGTAGGTTCGGCTGGTTCGGGCAACGAGGTAGCCCGCGACGAACAGCACTACTGGCGGGAGAAGATACAACGTTTGCGCCCATCCGCCGGCGAGAGCCACGAGGTTGATCTCCGTCGATTTGCCATAATTCGATAGCCGGACGATCAGATTCACACCGTGGCCAGAGTGGAGCATCCAACCAGCCATCTTCCACGGCAGAGGTGAACCTCCGATAAGTTCCAGAATCGACTTCGACCCGCTACCGTAGCCCAGTTCAATCGTTTTCGCTTGGAGGAGTGACGAGACCTGCGAACCGAACAGAACGAACACGACGGCGTACTGGATGAGAAATGCTGATATGCCCGCCGGAATCGCTCGGCGGAGAGGAACGTTCGTGAATGCCATTAGTCATGACAATTATACATGAAATAAATAATTTGCTCGGAAGGTTCCTTTCGTATGAGCGACGAAGGGATTGTACTGACTAACGGCGGGTTCTGCGGAAGAGTGATGGCAGAGAATCGAGGGCAGTCGGGTTTCGAGAAGCGAGACGTTGCCGGACGGAGAGTGACTCAGCGTGAGATGGTTTGCAGCATAATCGACTTGTCCGGTTGGATCGTGACTTCGTAGCCAGCGAATTCGAAGACGGTTTGCGGGGAGGCGCGACGATACATCATATCCAGCGCATCCGGATCGATGACATCGTACAGCGGTGGTGTCAGCCTTGTCGGTTCACAGCCTTTCTCCTCGGCCACTGCTTTGACGACGGCATCACTCGTGGATTTCATGGACGATGCCGGAACAATACTATCGTTTGTGCCATCTCTTTCGCGGTCGATGGGAGGCTGAGAACCCATTACAAACTTCCTTCTCTAGCCAATCATTAGCCACTATGGATTGATTATGTATGGGTTTTATATTCGCGTGCTGTCGCTCATCTCTCTCGCCGTCGATGAGTGAGCGTGTTTGCGATGAGATTGCGATGGCCCCGACGGAGGCGCTCCGAGAGGGCTTGTCGCGTGATTCCGAGGTTGCGTGCGATTTCGCCGAGGGTCGATTCGCGAGGTTTGTCGAAATAGCCCGCATCGAAGGCAGTGACGAGTGCCTCCTCCTGTGGTGGTGTGAGACGATACTGCGTGCCGACTTGCATTTCGGCAATCGTGTACACACGAGTGATTGTAATCGGAATTTCGTTGTCGGCACAGTAGTTCTGAAACTCCGTCATTCCCTCGTGGTCTTGCGTGCGAAATTCGAACTCCCACCGCTCCTCGGAACCGGTGGCGGAAAGCAACACCAACCGCGTTTGGGTGATTCCTTTCAAAACCCCTTCCACGTCGGTGTTCCATTCGCTTCGAAACAAGCCGCCGTCTTTGACCGTATCGACGAGTTCGATGGCTCGAATCGCGGGTTCACCCTCGAACGCATCCGCGATGGCATCCGTGTCCACCCCCCAAACCCAAAAATAGGGGACGAGCGCGTGATTCGTCGGAATGACTCGTTCGAGTTCGATATCGACCCCTGAAAACGACTCGAAGATACTTCCGAGCGGAAATTCGTCGGGTGGAACCGTGAGATTGATTATCGTCGTCATTTGTGACTATTCCTCAACGAGCACACACTAAACTGGTCGGTGTGACCGTCGCTACGGTACCTTCCCACCGGTAATCCGAACCACGCCCAGCGCGTGCTCGCTGTCGCTCGTCTCGACCGCTCGTTCCGACAGCGCCCGTCGTGCCTCGGCGACCCGGTCGTCCAGCACGTTCCACGGCGGTTCCTCGAAGTTCGTCCCTCTGCCGGGTGTCGAAGCGACGACCAACCCACGGAAGGCCTGATTCACGGGCCAAGAGTAGGGATGAGTACTCTGTCCCGCATCGAGCAGTGCGAGTCCACCACCCGGACTGATTCGGTCTAGCCAGCGACCGACGGTGGCGTACGGGTCGTCCAGCATCCCCACGACGAACGTGGCAAGCACGGCGTCTACATCCTCGCGGGGTTCGAACGCGGCGGCGTCGGCCTGCACGAGATGGACGTTTTCCCATCTCTCGCGCTCGACCCGGCCGCGGGCCTGGTGAAGCATTCCGCGAGTGAAATCCACGCCGATGATGGTTCCCGTTGGGCCGACACGCTCCTGAAGGTGTGGAAAGTTCGCTCCCGTGCCACAGCCCATCTCGATAACCGTATCGCCGGGTTCGAGGCCGAGTTCGTCGGCGACGCGGTCGCGCAACTGGGACAGTCCGGGCGTCGCCGACGCGAGCAGGTCGTAGAGCCGTGCCCACCGCCCGTAGAACTGCTGGGCGGCGGTGGTTCTGCTCTCTGACATGGATGCGGGTACGACAGCGTTCGATAAAAGAAACCGGGCTGGATATGGGGATTCGTATTATCGCTTGTGGGCGAAGCGCTATCGGGAAATTTCGCTCACGTCCGAGTCGAGCACTCGTTCGACCTCTTCCCGCGTCACCACGGCAACGTCGCCGGGAATCGTTCGCTTGAGAGCGGCAGTTGCAGACCCGTATTCGAGGGCAGTCGCCACGTCCTTTCCAGCGAGTTGGCACGCAAGGAACGCGCCAACGAATGCGTCGCCGGTGCCGATTGGGTCGACCGTCTCGGTGTCGAACGCCGACTGGTGGAACGTTTCACCGTCGTGAAATGCCAGTGAGCCCTCGGAACCACGGGTGACGACGACCGTTTCGAACGCCCACTCGCTGGCGAGTCCACGGGCGATTTCCTCGGCGTCGCCCGAACGTCCGAGCACCGCACGTGCGTCGCGCTCCGCCGTCACGAGCAGGTCGATCGCTGGAAACAGGTCGGTGAGAGTGTCGCGGGCCTCAGCAGGCGACCAGAGTTTGGAGCGATAATTCACGTCGAAGGCAGTCGTGGTTCCCGCGTCCTGTGCTTCAGCGAGCACCTCGCCGACCGTCGATTCGAGGGTCGGCGAAAGAGCAGGTGTAATGCCTGAACTGTAGAAAATACGCGCGTTCCGAATCGAATCGGTGGGGAGGTCTGCCGGTTCCGTCGTCGTAACTGCGGCGTCGGCCCGGTCGTAGATAACGTTCGTTCCGCGCGGCTCGGTTCCGTGTTCGAGGTAGTATGTTCCCTGCCTCCCCTCGTCGCTCCACGCGATGTCGGTTTCGATGCCGTACTGCCGGAGTCCGGCGACGACCCGCCGACCGAGTGGTGAGTCGGGAAGCTTCGACGCCCACATCGAGTTCGCGCCGAGTCGATTGGCGGCGATGGCGACGTTGCTCTCCGCGCCCGCCGCCCTGAGTTCGAGCGTGGACGTACTCTCGATTCGTTCACGGTCGGGTGGTGAGAGGCGCAACATCGTCTCGCCGAACGTCACGAGGTCGGTCATGTGCGCGAGATGGTCCGCGGAACCCATAGTTCACCCGGTATGTCGATACGATCAGTTGCGGTGTCATTCGATACGTCAGATTCACAGGACTCGACGGCGGTGACATGTGATAGCACCACAATACTCTTATCGAATTGCTATCTATCGTCGGTAACGAGAGATCGATGGGCAAACCGAAACACGAGGGGTCGTCAGCGCCAAGCAATGATTGGTTCGAGAGTGACCTCTGCGATACCCTCCCCTGCTTATTGTATGCCATCGACCACGATCGACGACTCCGGCGTTGGAACGAGCAGTTGGCGATGCGGACGGGGTACGGAGATGACGAAATCGGCGAGATGCATGCATACGAGTTCGTCCCGGAAGATGAGCGACCGGTGATAGAAAACGTGACCCGAACAGTGCTCGAACGCGGCGAGACGGGAACCGTCGAATCGTCCCTGCTCACGAAAGACGGTCGACGGATTCCGCACGAGTTCAGCTGGTCGCCCATCAAAGACGACGCCGGAGCTATCGTTGGGATATCAGGAATGGCCCGGAACATCTCCGAGCAAAAGCGACGCGAAAACGAACTCCAACAGTACGAAACGCTGTTTGAAACCATCAACGATGGCGTGTTCGTTTTGGACGCCGACCTTCGTTACACCGCGGTCAACGACGCGTTCGTGGAGATGACTGGCTACGACCGAGACCAACTGCTCGGCCTGCATGCGTCAGTGCACAGTACCGAGGAGGGTTTCAGACGGGGCGAGCAGTTAGCACTCGAAATCGCAAACGGCGAGCGAGATGTCGCATCGCTGGAATCCGAATTCGTGAAAAAGGACGGAACTCTGCTTCCAACTGAAACACGATTTACCTACTTACAGAAGGACGAAGCGGAAACCATCGTGGGAGTCGTTCGTGACGTGACCGAGCGACGAAACCGGGAGCAAACACTCCGCAAGCAGCGCGACGAGTTGAAAACGCTAAACCGCATCAACGTCGTCATTCGAGAACTCGTCTGGGCACTCGTGTCGGCGGCGACGCGCGAAGAAGTCGAACGAACCGTCTGTACTCACCTCGCCGACTCCGACCTCTACCATTTCGCGTGGATTGGCGAACGGGATGGAAAGACGGGCGGCGTCGACGTCAGGACGGAAGCCGGAATCGACGATGGCGCACATGAGTTGTTCAAGACGCGGGACGAGGAGGGCGAGTGGGAACGCCCGGCCAGCGAAGTGCTCCGCACCGGGGAACTGACGGTTATCAACGACATCGAAACCGATGACCGATTTCCGAAGTCGATACAACGAACGATCGCCAACAACACGATTCGATCTGGAATCGCGGTGCCGCTTTCACACGGCCCGACCATCTACGGCGTCCTCGTCGCCTATGCAGCCCGCACGAATGCGTTTAGCGAGCGCGAGGCGGACGGATTCGAAGCCCTCGGCGAACTCGTCGGATTCGTCATCGATGCCGTGGAGAGCAAACGACTGCTCTTTGCGGACCGAGTCGTCGAACTGGATTTCAGGGTGACGGACGAGACGTCATTTTTCATCACCCTGTCGAAGGAGTTCGGCGCAACCTGCACGCTCGAAGAGGTGATCCCGGGCAAGGATGGAACGCTTCTCGAATACACCCGTATCGAGGGAGTCCCGACGGAAGACGTACTCGAACGCGCGAAGAAATCGGACGCGATTCGACGGATTCGGCCGGTCGAAGAGACGCTGTTCGAGGTGTCAATAGCAAAGGCTTCGCCGGTACTCACGCTGGCCGAACAGGGCGCATCGGTGACCGAGGCAGTCGCGGAGGATGGAACAGCGCGAATCGTCACCGAAGTGCCCGCGGACACGGACATCCGAAGTCTCGTCGAGCCGTTCAAAAAGGCGTTTCCAGCGTCCGAACTGGCCGGAAAGCACGAACGCGAGCGACCCGCCAGAACGGTCGATGAACTTCGGGCCGAACTCGAAGGCGACCTCACTGAGCGCCAGCTAGCTGTCCTTCAGGCAGCGTACATGGCGGGGTACTTCGATTGGCCGCGTGCGAGCACTGCAGAAGACGTTGCCGATGCGCTCGGCGTCTCGTCGGCGACGCTCCATCAGCACCTTCGGAAAGCCGAAAAGAAGTTGCTCACCGCGTTTTTCTCGGAGTGACTACCACGGGGCGAAGTCCGGGTCGACTTCCCTGCTCTTTTGGTCGATATCATCGATTTTCGCCACGTCCTCGTCGTCAAGTTCGAGGTCGAGTGCGGCGAAGTT
Organism: Haladaptatus marinus; assembly: GCF_051194195.1. Lineage (NCBI taxonomy): Archaea > Methanobacteriati > Methanobacteriota > Halobacteria > Halobacteriales > Haladaptataceae > Haladaptatus > Haladaptatus marinus. Next base: position 123,165 of record NZ_JBLZNK010000009.1, on the reverse strand, counting down.
GTCCTCGATGTGGTCTTCGCCGGTTGCTTTCGGAATGGCGGCGACGTTCTCCTTTTGCATGAGCCACGCGAGGCTGACCTGTGCTTCGCTGACGCCGTGTTTCTCGGCGATATCGTTCAGTTCGGGAACGTCGAACACTTCGCCGCGGGCGAGCGGTGAATAGGCGACGAGTTGGATGTCGTTCTCTTTCGCGTAGGCGTGGAGTTCCTCCTGCTGAAGCAGAGGGTGCATCTCGACCTGGTTAGCGAAGACGGGGGCATCGAGGATTTCCTGTGCGATATCCAGATGTTCGGGTTCGAAGTTGCTCACGCCGACGTGTTCGATTTTGCCCTCGTCGTACAGTTGGTCGAAGGCCGCGAGGGTTTCCTCGGCGTCGTACTCGCGGGCGGGCCAGTGGACGTAGAGCAGGTCGACGTAGTCCGTGCCGAGTTTGTCGAGGCTCGCTTCGGTGGTTTCGAGCACGTCATCGTGTTCTAAATTGTCTAACCAGACCTTCGTGGCGAGGAAGAAATCCTCGCGGTCGACGGACGACACCGCAATACCCTCGCCGACGTACTCCTCGTTGCTGTAGGCTTGAGCGGTGTCGATATGTTCGTAGCCGAGGTCGAGGGCGTATTTAACGCTGTTTGCGCATTGCTCTTCATCCGTGTTCTGCCACGTTCCGAGTCCGAGTTTCGGAATGCCGTCGCTACCGTCGTATGACATCGTGTTCATAGCAACGGGTAGGGACAAGAAAGCGGTTGTGGCGGCGGAAATTCCGGCAGGGTTCGAAACCAGTAGCTTGAAGTCGGAATCGGAACGTGCTATGTTGCCAGCTGTAATCGACTGCACTCATACAGTCACCGTGGCGAGTGGTAAACAACTCAAATCGGAGACATCTTGCTTTTAGCAACTGCCGACTCCAATGAGACCGCATTCGCACCGGCACCGCCAGCACACAACCGTTCGGCTGGGTAGTCAATCTACGTGGCGCGCGATGGCGAACCAGCAAGGTTCGCCCGCGCGAGGGATGAGTATCGGAGCGAACGAAGTGAGTGAGAAACGCAGTCGGTTGGAGAGGATGTGGGCGGGTGCGGTCTCATTGGAGTCGGTATCAGCTCTTACCCCAAGACAAGGCCACTTCTTTGCGATCAGGCAATATCCCTCCATCAAGAATCTCAACGAAATACACGCCACAATTCTACCACAAGAACATCCTTTTCGCAGTACTTAACCCGATACCAACAGACACTCCGGGTATGCGAATCGCACTTTTGGGCGGGACTGGCGACATCGGACAGGGACTCGCGCTCCGCTGGGCGTTCGACACCGACCACGAGGTCGTCATCGGCTCGCGCGACCCGGAGAAAGCCCGCACGATGGCCAACGAGTACGAAACCGAACTCGACAGCATGGGCGTCTCGCGCTCCATCAACGGCTTCGCCAACGAGATGGCCGCCGAGCGTGCGGACATTGTCGTCCTCGCCGTCCCACCCTTCCACGTCCGCGATACGGTCGAATCGGTGGCCGACCGATTGGACGATGTGGACGTGCTCGTGACGCCCGCCGTGGGGATGGACCGCGACGAGAACGGAATCCACTACAAACCACCGAAAGCGGGGAGCGTGACGGAACTCGTCGCGGAAACGGCACCCGACGGAATTCCAGTGGTCGGCGCGTTCCACGGGCTGTCGGCGGGGCGACTCGCCGACCTCGAAGCCGAACTCTCACAGGACACGCTTCTCGTGGGTGACGACGAGGACGCAAAGGAGACGGTTCGACTGCTCGCAGACGGAATCGAAGGGCTTCGCGCGCTCGACGCCGGTGGGCTCGCCAACAGCGCGGAAGTCGAAAGCATGACGCCGCTGCTCATCAACCTCGCGGTCAACAACGACGGACTGCACGACGTGGGTGTCACGTTCGAGTAGTGCGGGCGCTCACGAGGATAGGGGTAACCGAATCGGTTGAAAAACGAATTTTCGTTGCCTTATGCGCCTGCTTCTTCGAGGACGCGCTCCAAGTCGTCACGCTGGGTGACGCCGACGAATCGCTCGACGACACCGTCGTCGTCTTCGATGACGATGGTCGGAATCGAGCGCACTTGGTACTCGTTGGCAACGTCCTGGTGTTCGTCCACATCCACCTTCTCGAACTCGACATCGTCTCCCCAGTCCTCTTGCAAATCGTCGAGAATGGGGTCTTGCGTCTTGCACGGGCCACACCAATCTGCGTAAAAGTCGAGTAGCTTCACGGTCATACTTTCTCTGTCCAGATTCTGCCGCCGCGTGCATAAGGGTTTCTCACTCTGCCGACTCTGCCGATTGTTTCACTAATCGTACCGACGACAGGTGCGCATCGTATCAGTTCACCCGTCCAGTATCTCCACGACACCGTGGAGATTCTGCACTTCGTACGTCGGGGAAACGGGGAGCGTTACGTCGCGACAGTGCGCTCGGCGGACGAACACCGAATCCATTCCCGCACGGTGGGCCGCGACCACGTCGCTTTCGCTGTCACCGACGTAGAGCGCCGAGTCGGCGTCGAGGTCGGTGAGGGCTCGGTCGAGATAATGGGAGTTCGGCTTCTTCAGACGCAGGCTTTCGATGGTTTTCGAACGGCCGTAGACGGTGTCGAACAACGAGTCGAGTTCGAAGAAATCCAGCACGTACTCGATGGTGCTGTGGTGGTTGTTGCTCACGAGACCACGAGCCTGTGAGAGCTTCGCGACGGCTGAAACGTCGTCGTAGCAGTCCCGAACGCCCGTTTCGAACGCGTTCAGTTGGGACTGTTCGTCGTGATGCTCACGCGCACCCCAGAACGCGGTCGCGCCGATGTCGTACGCCGTACAGATTTCGCGGAGGCCATCGACGGTCACGCCGTGGATGACAGCATCGATGTGCTGCTGGTCGGCCTCATCGACACCCACTGCCTCGAACGCCCGCCGTGTGGCTTCTGCTTGCGTTTCGTACGCGGGGGGTTCGACGAGGACGCCATCGTTGTCGAAGAGGACTGTGTCGTAGTTGGTCATCTTGTGTCAATTCACACGATATTTGATTCGTTTTTGCTCCAAATATTGTTTGTTGGTGATGTGGGACTGCATCAAGTGATTTCATCGAGCCGTCTCTCCATCTCCGTTTCCATCCAGTCCGCGAGCTCTTCGCGCGGCTCGTCGAGGAAGTCAGCCCATTTGTCGTAGACACCTAAGTGAGCGAGAAACCGAACTGCCGCATATATCGGGCGACGGGTCTGGAATCCCTGTTGGAATTCACCTGCTCTTTCACGATAGCCGTCGTAGAACGCTGAAACTATTTCTTCAGGAGCGTCAGCGCGAAGCGAGCCGAACTGGAGGTTCTGTGCCCGGTAGATGTCCCGAACAGGGTCGCCGACGTGCGCGATTTCCCAGTCGAGAAAACCGATTTTGTCTTCGGTGACGAAACAGTTCGGTTGGGCAAGGTCGCCGTGGAGGAGTGCGGCGGACGCGTCGTCCAACAGTTCTCGATTCGTTTCCACGGCAGAAACCACATCGTCGAAATAGTGGTCGAAGCGGTCGGATGACGCCAAGGTTCTCATATGGCCAATTGTGTCGATGAGCACGTCCGTCCACGGCCCCGTTTCGAGTTCGAGACTGTCGCCGTTGCCACCGACGATGTGACCGTGATTCTTGAAGCGAAGCGAATGGACGCTCGCCAATGATTTCCCGACCCACCGGGCAAGCGTAGCACGCTGGGTTATACTCGCATCCGACCACGGGTGGATGAGGTTCGACCCCGACACCGGCGCGGTGGCGAGATACGGAACCTCACCGTCGGTGTCGCTCGCGAGTACCGTCGGAACGGATACCGAACAGTTCGCGCCAACGTAGTCGATTACTGCCCGTTCGCAGGCGATTCGGGAACTATCTCCGTCGTTCGACAGCTTCAGATATATCGTCTTCCCATCAGCGAAATCGATACCGACCGTGCGATTCTGGTCATTCCACGATGGGCCGGAGGGCTTTACTTCGGCAACATCGCGTTCGGGGAACGCACGTTCGAGCACCGACGCGATTTGCTCTTCCATAGGTAGCCATCATGTCGATACGCTAAGGGAATTTCGGTGCCGTTCGAATACCACGACCGAATCACATGTATCGCGAAAACCACGCTCGTTGCGAAAGGTTTACCCTGTACGCTGTCGGATGCCCAACCATGAGCAGTGGTCAGAACTCCGGTGGACTGATGTCCAGCGCCGGACTCGTGCGCTATTTCGACGCGGAAGACCGGAACGCGATTCGTCTCGACCCCAAAACGATCGTCACGTTCGGCGTCCTCTTTGGCGTCCTCATCATGGTGCTGAACGTCGTCGCATTATAAACGAGTCCCTTTTCCCGACGTGCTTCCAACGTCCGCTATGAGTCTCAACGCTGGCGTTATCGCCGTGCAGGGCGACGTGAGCGAGCATGCCGACGCGATTCGGCAGGCCGCCACCGCCCACGGCGAGACGGCCGAAGTCACCGAAATCCGTCAGTCGGGTGTCGTGCCGGATTGCGACCTGCTCTGTATGCCCGGCGGCGAATCGACCGCCATTTCCCGCCTGCTCCAGTCGGAAGGCATCGCCCCCGAAATTCAGGCGCACGTCGATGCCGGAAAACCGGTGCTCGCTACCTGCGCAGGTCTCATCGTTGCTGCCGAGGACGCCGGCGACGACCGCGTCGAAAACCTCGGCTTGCTGGACGTAACCGTCGAACGCAACGCCTTCGGTCGCCAGAAGGACAGTTTCGAGGCACCACTCGACGTGACGGGACTAGACAACCCCTTCCCCGCCGTGTTCATTCGGGCACCACTTATCGGCGAAGTGGACGATGCCGAGGTGCTCGCGGAGTGGGACGGCAGACCCGTTGCGGTGCAGGACGGCCCCGTCGTCGGCACGTCGTTTCATCCGGAACTGACGCCGGACAATCGGATTCACGGTCTCGCGTTCTTCCGCGACTGATGGTGTCCGTTTCGGGGGGGCTGTGAGCAAGAGTTTTTGGCGCTGGACCGCTTCGGTTTGGCCATGGACGTTTCAATCGATGCGGTGCGCGTCGCCGCGACTGGCGAGGGGCCACTCCCGGTCGTCGTGCTCGCGCCGGACGATGGCGACGACGTACTCCCTATTTTCATTCGATTCGAGGAGGGTATCAGCATCGCCCGAGGGATGGAAGCGGAGGATATCGGGCGACCCCTGACCCACGACCTGTTGCTCGACGTGATGGAAGAACTCGGCGGACGCGTCGAACGCGTCGTGGTCAGCAAACTCGAAGACAACACCTACATCGCCGATCTCCACATCCAGACCCCACGAGGTCACGAGACTATCGACGCCCGTCCGAGCGACTCGTTGGCGCTCGCGTCCCGAACCAACGCACCCATCGAAGTCGCCGACGAGGTGTTCCAACACGGCCACCAAGAACGCGAACAGTTCGACGATTTGCAGGATATCCGGGAAGTCGCCCAGATCGGATCATGAGTGACGTACTGGACGACCTCTTCGCCGTTATCGAGGAACGGAAGGAGACCCTCCCCGAGGACTCCTACACCGCATCGCTGTTCACGCACGAAAAGGGCCAAAACGCCGTCCTCGAAAAACTCGGCGAGGAAACCACGGAACTCGTCCTCGCCGCGAAGGACGACGACCACGAAGAGATCGCCCACGAGAGCGCTGATATCGTCTATCATCTGTTGGTGTTGTTAGCCATGAAAGACATGGATTTGGCGGATTTACGGGCTGAGCTTTCAGAGCGGCGATAGCGATTTCGTTGCTATACTTTTCCGGAAATAAGATGAAGAAGGGCTTTAGAGTCTGTGTGATGCTGAAAAGGTGGTTTTCAGGAGGCAATACCCGACTCCAAACAAACCGCCACCGCCTCCACACCGCCTGCTCGGGGCGTTGCCGCTCGCCATCGAGGTCGATTCGCGACCTCGCATGCCACACCTTCCCCAACCGACTCCCTGCGGTCGTCCACCGTCAGAGCACGCGCTGACGAGCCATTCTTTCATCTCGTTTATGGAAGACCTCGCGCGGCTTCACCACAGGCCCTCGGCGGTGAACGCCTCGGGCCTGTGCCAGCGCGCGCCACATCGCTTGATTACGCAGTCGCAGGGTTGCGCCAGCGCGTTCGCATGAGCGACGAACACTAGTGAGGCGCGAATGCAACCCTACGCTGGCGGGGAGGAACAGGAAAACAGCGGTTGTGGTGGCGATTTTCATTGGAGTCGGCACTAACTAGCGACATTCCATCCCGACTTTGAATAGCTCAGTCGTTATTCCGTAGCGGTTTCATTACAGTCGGCAATCGCTCGCAATGCTGTATCAACTGTGGCGGAGAGTCAACCGATTCCCAATAGTTAGCACCTATTCCTCACACGTATCTTTATATCTCATCGAGTAGCCAAACCGGCCAGTGCCCGAGAACAGCCAACGAAAAACAACCCCTCCAAACCGCCTGTCGTTACGAGAAGAATTTGAGCAAATCGTCGCGCTTCTGGTCGTGCAGATGCTCCTTCACCGATTCGTTCAACGAATCAATGCTACCACGTTTGGCGGTGATGGGTGCGATGGTGTCCTGCCACTGCTTCCATGGCGGGTGCAGTCCCAGGCGGTCACAGAGGTCGTTCAGGCGGTCGTCTTTGTCATCCACCTTGTCCATCTTGTTCACGGCGACGACGACCGGAATTCCCACGTCTTGGAGGAAGTAGAACATCTCCACGTCGTGTGGGATTTCGTCCTCGCCGGAGTGGCGATCGATGATGTCGATGACGCTCTTGCCGTCCACGACGAGGACGCCGAGAAGGATTTGGTCGGCGTTGTCCTCGATGTAGTGGACGATGTCGGTCTTGATCTGCTCTCTGTACTCTTCCCCGACGCCGGACATGAACCCGAACCCCGGCAGGTCGGTGAGCATGAAATCTTCGCTAGCCCAGTCGAAGTGGTTTGGCTGGCGGGTGACCCCGGGTTTGCCGCCGGTCTCGAACTTGTGGCCCGTCAGTTCGCGCATCAGGGTGGACTTTCCGACGTTCGAGCGCCCGACGAAGACGATTTCGGCGCTCCGGTTGGGTCGGTTGTCGAACATACCGACCGTTCTCCCCGACGGGATTTAACCGACGTGTTTTCACGGCGGAGCCAGCGATTATATCAATCTGCGAACCTCATCGGGGACTATGCGACTCCTACAGGTTTCTATCCCGACGGGCGAGCGCGAGGCGGTCGTGCGGACGCTCGAAGCCGAGGGAATCGACTTCTTTCTCACCGACGAAACGAGCGGGCGCAAGTACACTGCGATCGCCACCTTTCCGCTCCCGCCAAACGCCGTGCAGCCCATCATCGACAAACTTCACGACGCGGGGTTGAGCGACGAGGCGCACACGGTTATCATCGACGCCGAAACGGACACCTCCCGGCAGTTCGAGCAGTTGGCGAAGCGATACGACGCCGAGAACGGCGGCGACCGAATCGCCCGCGACGAAATCCTCACACAGGCACGAGAAATGTCGCCACGTCTCCAAACGTTCGTCTTCATGACCGTGGTGAGTGCGGTCGTCGCAACGGCGGGACTGTTGCTCGACTCGCCCGCCGTCGTCGTCGGGTCGATGGTCATCGCCCCGCTGGTCGGCCCGGCACTCGGTGCGGGTGTCGGAACCGTCCTCAATGAGCGCGACCTGTTTCGCCGCGGGGTCAAACTCCAGCTGCTCGGTGTCGTCACTGCGATTGCCAGTTCGACCCTGTTCGCCCTGCTCGTTCGGAACCTCTTCCTCTTCCCGCCAAACACCGATATCGTCTCGATTTCACAGATTAGCGGGCGACTATCCCCTGATTTCCTCTCCCTCATCGTCGCCCTCGGTGCTGGCGCAGCGGGCATCGTTAGCCTCGCAGCGGGTGTCTCAGTCGCACTTGTCGGCGTCATGATTGCGGCGGCGCTCATCCCGCCCGCGGCCGCAGTCGGCATCGGTATCGCGTGGAGGGAACCGATGGTCGCGCTCGGCGCTGGCGTCCTCGTGTTGGTGAACGTGCTGTCCATCAACCTCTCGGCGATTGCGACGCTCCAGTATATGGGCTATCAACCGCGAAGCTGGTTCAAGCTTGAGCGGTCGCGGGAGGAGACGGTTCGTCGAGTCGGCGTTCTCGTCTTCGCTCTCGCCGTTCTATCGCTCTTTCTCGGTGGAGTGACGTACTCCACGTATCAGGGCGCGCAGTTCGAAGAGGGGGCGGATACGGCGGTGACACAGCTGTTCCGCGAACCCCAATTCGAGCAGGCAGAACAGTTGAACATGCAAGCACAGTATCAACAGTCCTTCCCGCTTGGAAGGGATTCCTACGCCAGCAATCTCCCGTTTCGGGAACCAAGTCGGGTTATCGTAACGGTCGGTCGGCCGCAGGGAGAACGTTATCCGAACCTTCCGACTCGCCTGCATAACCGAATCGAACGCAAGACCGGACGTGATGTCACGATTCAGGTTCGGTACGTGGAAATAGCCGAAACCTCCGCCTGAACTATTTGGTTTCCGCTGTCGTATCTCGTTCGCCATGCGACGCGCACTCATCGCAGTGCTGGGGGTTGCTATCCTACTCGGATCGGCTGGATGGGGAACTACCGGTGGTGCGACACAGACAGGGAACGACGCGAACACGACCAACGGGATGACGATGATTCGGGTTTCGTCGGTTGGCGAAGTCGAGGCAGAACCGAATCAGGCGATTTTGCGGGTCGCGGTCGTTCAATCGGCGGCCGACGCCGAGACGGTTCGGGAGCGACTCGCACAGAACTCCTCACGAATGCAGGGCGCACTCCGTAACGTGAGCGTCAGTGACGACCGGATTCGAACCGTTTCGTTCGACATCACACAAGACCGAGACGAGGACGGGGAACCGGCCGGATTTCGCGGGATTCACGCGTTCGAAATCACGATAAACGACACGGAGCGCGCCGGGCAAATCATCGACACGGCGGTACGAAACGGCGCGAACGAAGTCGGCGGCGTCGAATTCACCGTGTCCGACGCACGGAGCGAGGAACTCCGTGCGAACGCGCTCAGGGAGGCGATGCAATCCGCACGCGCCGATGCGGAAACGATTGCGGGTGCGGAAAATCTGTCCGTTGTCGGTGTGCAAAACGTCTCGAGCGTCGAACAGTCGTTCGTGCCAGTAGAAGCGCAGGCGACCACGGTTGCGGATGCTGGGGCAACGACGGCGGTCGAATCCGGGCCGGTGACGGTTTCGGTTCAGGTCGTGGTCACGTACGAGGCGCAGGAGGAATCCGAGTAGCTGTCGTATCTTCCAGATCAGCCGTCGAACGGCAGTTCGGGTTCGTAGCCGATGGCTTCGACAGCGGCGTCGAGCGTTTCCGTGACGTTGTCACCCTCCTCGATACTCATGTACAGGTCGGTCTCCACGTCGGTCGAGAGGTCGGACTTGTTGCAAACCGTGAGCACCGGCACGTCGCCGAACTGCGCTTCGACGGAATCGCGCAGTTCGAGTTGGGCGTCAAGCGGGTAGCCACAGTAGGCGCTCGCATCGACCACGAACAGGATGCAGTCGGCGACGTGCGTGAGCGCCGACACTGCCTGTGACTCGATGGCGTTTCGTTCGTCTTCGGGTCGGTCGAGTAGCCCTGGCGTGTCCACGATTTGATACCGGATGTGGTCGCGCTCGAAGTGGCCGACGTGCACGCCCTTCGTCGTGAAGGGATATTTTGCGATTTCGTTCCGTGCGCGAGTTACGTCGTTGACGAACGAGGATTTCCCGACGTTGGGATATCCTGCGACGACCACGGTCGGGTCGTCGGGATTGATGTCGGGCAGTTTGCGGAGGTCGTTCCGTGCTTCGCCGACGCGATGCAAGTCGTCTTCGACCTCTTCGACGATGTCCGCAAGGCGGGCGAATCCCTGTTTACGAACTTTTCGGGCGTAGTCGGTGTCGCCGCGGAGTTTGCCTTGATAGTCGCGTCCGATTTCTTTCGTCTTTCTGGAGGCCCACTGGATCTCCGACAAGCTCTTTCGAATCTCGTCTACCTCGACGACAGCGTCCGCGATTTCGTAGTAGAAGGGGTCTACATCGCGGAAGTCGGGCCATTCGGTGACGACGTTCTGCAGGTTGTCCGAAAGGACGTTCGAGGCGGTCTGGAGCATGGACTGCTGGGCTTGAATACCGCTCTTTGCCCGGCCTGCCCGTGCCGCCCGCGAGAATGCCTTGTCGATGAGTTCCTCCGACGTGGGCGTCGTCGGCAGGGTCTCGAAAATCATGGTCATCTGTATGAACTCACTCCTTAAAAGGGCGTCCATAGCGTCGTTCGACCCGATTTCGGCGGGAGGCTTTTGCTCGCTCGACGCTTATTGGATACGTCATGACTGATTGGTACGCAGTTTTCGTCGGGTTCGTGGTCTCGGTTATCGCGGGCATTGTCGCGTTCGCTGTCCCCGGAATCGGTCACATCGGGGCCGGACTCATCGGCGGATTCGCGGCGGGCTACGTCGCAGGCGGTAGCTTGGGTCGCGGGTTCTGGCATGGCCTGCTCGCGGGGTCGCTCGGAGGAATCGTCATCGCCATTTTCTTAGGTCTCGGCGGCACCATCATCGGGGGACTGGCGGGCGGTCCCGTCGGTTCGCTGTTCGGCGGCATCGGCATCTTCCTCGCCGCCCTCGTCGTCGCGTTCATCATGGCACTCGACAGCGCGATCGGCGGGGCGGTTGGCTCGCTGCTCAAAAGCTGAATCACGGGACGAAACGATTGCGCTGTCGGAACGGTCTGTTGAAAGGCGAGTTGTTTTTTGCCCGCAGACCGAAGTATCGACATGGCCGAAATCGACGCCGACACGATTCTTCCCGCTGAGCATATCCAACAAGCAGTCGCATCCGGGCGCGTCTCGCAGTTGCACCGTGGCGACCAATACGCCGACGAGGGCGACACGTTCGACATCGACGGCGAGACGTTCGAAGTGGTCGAAGTGACTGAACGCAAGTTGGGCGATTTGACTGACGAGGACGCTCAAGCCGAAGGCTCGGCGAACTTGGAGGAGTACCGACAGCGCCTGAATCACGCCCACGACCATTTCGAGTGGGACGACGATGCAACCGTCTATCGGCATCGATTCGAACAGGTGGAATAGAACAGTAGAGAGTTCGTATTGGAAGCAGTGAGGATGCTTGTGAGAACTGTTGTTTTGGGATAGTGCGGGCTATTGCCGACTCCAAACATTCCGCGCCTCATCCTCTCCCATTCCGGACGAACGAATCTCGTCCGGGTGCTCGTTCGCTCCGCGACCCCGATGGCGAGCGGCAACGCCGCGAGCAGGCGGTGCGGAGGCGGTTTTATTGGAGACGGCAATTGTCCACAGAGTACCTCCAAAAGAAATCCTTCGAACAAACACGAGTAACTGCCAGAAATACCTGTTGTAGAATCTCAAAGCAGCAAATACAGAAAACCCAATATCGCCGTCTACTGATTTGTCGAAACGATTTCGACGACGGAGCGGTGGTTTAACTCCGTACTCGAACCGATCTGGCGCTTACTGCGACAGTCGATGCCGTGCAAGAACCCGTCGCCGATGTCGCTGTGCAGGTGGTAGGCGAAGTCCTCCGCAGTTGCCCCACCGGGAAGGAGGAAGCAGTCACGGAAGACGCCCTTCTCGCTGGCGCTGCCGTTGGCCGAACCGGGGAAGATGGCCATCAGGTTCAGCTCGTCGAACAGCGCGGCTTCGATGGCTTTCTGGACGCCCGTGCCGCCGAATTCGGTGACGAACTCCCGAATCTGGGAAAGTCCTTCTTCCTGTTCCTCGCTCACGTCGCACATGATTTCGAAGTCCTCGTCGCCAGCGTCGTAGTCGATGACGCCCTGTTCCGCCGCGTTTTTCAGTGCTTTCTCGGCGTGCGCACTGGCCGGGACGATGGTGAGGTGGTCGTACTCCGAGTCGGAGGTGATGTCGTCGTAGTTTTCCTGCGCTTCGGGCGTGTCCATCTTGTTCGCCGCGATGACCATCGGCTTGGTTCGCTTTCGGATTTCGCAGGCGAGGTCTTCGCGGTCGTTTTCGTCCCACTCGTCGGGGTCTAAGTCGAGACCGAGCGAGAGGATGATTTGCTTGATTTCGTCCTTGTTCGTTTTGAACGCCGACATCTGCTCGGCGAGGTCGATTTCGATGTGTTTCTCGTCGCCGTCGTAGCCCGACCGGTAGCGCTCGATACCCTTTTCGAGGATTTCGAGATACCACATGTCGAGTTCGTTTTCGAGGAACGCGATGTCCTCGCGTGGGTCGTGGCCCTCAGTGGGTTCGCCCTCGATGTCGGTCTGGCCCGAAAAGTCCACGACGTGAACCAACACGTCGGCCTCGTTCAAGTCGGTCAAAAATTGGTTGCCGAGGCCCTTCCCTTCGTGGGCACCGGGAATCAGTCCCGCCACATCCACCAGTTTCGTCGGGACGTAACGCGTTCCTTCCTCACAGAATCCGACGCTCGGCGTACACGATTCGTCGAATTCGGGTGCGGCGCAGTCCACGCGAACGTACGCTTCGCCGACAGAGGGGTCGATTGTCGTGAAGGGATACGCACCCTCCGGTACATCGTTCATCGTCGCGGCGTTGAAAAACGTCGATTTGCCCACCGAGGGCTTCCCGACGAGTCCGATTTTATAACTCATTAGGCCGGATTGGGCAATCCGTGGGTAAAGGAGTTTTCAAACGTTGACACGTCTGTCGAATGGTACCGAGTGGCGCGGAAACAGGATGAAAATACGAATGGAGGCAATGTCAGCTACTCGGGTGTGATTCCGTGTCCCGGCCCGTCAATCGAAATCTCCGACCCTCGCGTAGTCGGAATCACGTCTTCGGCAAGCAACTGATTCCCGTCCAAATCGATGTGCGAGAACGACCCGATTCCGGCGACGAGATGCGCACTTGTATGAATTCCAATCGCGCTTTCGAGCATGCATCCGACCATCAGTTCGACGTTCGCGGCCCTTGCGATGGACGCGATGTCCTGCGCCGCCAGGGGGCCGGATTTGCCGAGTTTCACGTTGAGTACGTCCGCGGCATCCTCACGAACCACGCGAATCGCGTCCGCCGGCGTGAACACCGCTTCGTCCGCGGCCACCGGAATCGAGACCGCGTTCCGGGCACGAGCAAGGCCTTTCACGTCATCCGCCGGAACCGGTTGCTCGATGAGCGAGCAGTCGATGCCTCTCGATTGGAGTTCGTTGGCGAACTGGACGGTCTCCTTCGGCGTCCAGCCCTGGTTCGCATCGACCGCAAGTTCTGCATTCGGCGCGCCCTCATGAACGGCTTCAACGCGTGCAACGTCCTTCTCGAGGGTCGTTCCTGTTTTTACCTTCAGATGGTCGAATCCCTCTTCGACGGCGCGAGTTGCGCGGTCGTTCGCCTCCTCGGGGGACAGAATCGGAATCGTGAGGTCGGTCGTCACCGGTTCGGGCGACCCCCCGAACAGTTCGGAAAGCGGCATTTCGCGCTCCCGGCAGTAGGCGTCCAGAATCGCGGTTTCCACCGCGAACAGCGCCGAAACCATCCCCGGAAACGTCGAACGAACGTCCGAAACGAGGTTCCGGTAGTCGGCGAGATTCCGCCCTTCCAGCAGTTCGACGGCGGCACGAGCGGTCGCGAGCGCCGCCTCCTGTGTTTCCCCCGTAACTGGCGTGAGTGGCGAGCCTTCGCCGTAACCAATCGCGTTTTCGGTTTCGACCGTTACGAGCAGGTTGTTCGCGTTATGCTGTGTCCCGAGCGAGATTTCGAACGGTTCGCGGAGCGGCAAATCGAGGGACGAGACGGACATCTGCTCGACGCTCATCTCACCGCGCATCTTACAGTGCCTCCCGAACAGCGTCGAGGAGGTCGTCCGGACCGTCTTCGTCGTAGACGTTCGCGGCGGGAACGGGATAGTCGGCCTCCTCGGGGTCGGCCCACGTCGAAACGCCCGCGACCGTCGCATCCGAGAGTTCGGTGACGAGGTCGATTTCCGCCTCGACACCCGCAACGATCCACTGCTCGAAATGGGTTCGGTGCTCGCGGTCGGGGTCATCGACTAGCACCACGGCGTCCGGCCATGCGCCGTGGAGGAGCGAGAGGGTGACGCCGGAATACGCACGATGGGTGAGCGCGGCCTGTCCCTCCACGAAGACGATATCGTGGTCGTCCGCGACGGCAGCAACGAGGTCTTCGACCACTCCGGCGGTAAAGTCGGCGGGCACGCGGTCGATGACGACGCCGCGATGTGCACCGACCATGATTCCCGTTTGTCCGGTCGCGACCCACCCCGCGTTCAGTCCGGCGCGTTCTGCGGCGCGATAGAGTTCGAAGGTCGTTGTTCGTTTGCCAACCGCACAATCGGTTCCGACGGTTAGCACGACCGGTGTGTCCGCTTCGTCCACTTTTCCGTCGCCGACTCGAAGGTCATCCTCTTCCGGCGGTTTTCGTACGTCGAAGAGTCGAGCGTCGTGTTCGTCCGCAAGCGACTGCCACGAGGGCTGCTCCGAAAGAAAAACGTGGAGGCCGGAGACGACATCCAATCCGCCGCGAATGGCCTCCTCGATGTCGGCGACCCATTCGTCCGGCAGTGCGCCGCCCGCGGGTGCGACGCCGATGACGAGTACTTCGGCGTCCGGAGCGCGTTCGATGGCCTCCCCCGTGGAGGCGACGATTGGAACGTCGTCAACGTCCGACCGACCCAGAACGTCACCCGCATCCTCCCCGGCGTGGGTCGAATCGATGACCGCCCGTGCGTCGAACAGTTCGCTGTGCATGACGACCCCGTTTGCCGTCTTCCCGTCCATGGTTCCGAACGCACCCTCCGCGAGAATAATCGCAGAAGCAGGGGCGTCGAAGGTGTTCCGTAGGTTCATGTGCTACACAGGCGTACAGCCGATGAAAGTTTTGCACCCTTTCATGGAAGGGTAGGCGACGCTTGGTTGTGATTTTCTAACTGAAACGTTACTCTGAACAGCAAATACGCGTTTGCCGGGGTCGCCATTCCTTCGTTCCGGATGACCGCACCGAACGCCGAGGGACGCTCGATATTTAGCAACCCAACTCCAGACGAGGCCAGGAGATAGCACCTGATATTCTTGCAGAGGTAGTGCAGGCAGTAGCTAGCGGAAACGGAACAAACCAGTCACTTCCTGCATTGCGGTACGAAAGCGGTACGAAGGAGTCAGAAAACAAAACCGGTCAAAGATTCAATCGGCGGGTTCGATATTCTGGTTCACGTGGAAGAAGTTGTCGGGGTCGTACTTCGCCTTGACTTCCCGCAACCGCTCGTAGTTGTCGCCGTAGCTTGCTTGAATCCGGTCTTCACCTTCTTCCATCATGAAGTTGATGTACGAACCGCCGACCGTGTGCGGGTGGAGTTCGTGCCAGTAGTCGCGCGCCCATTTGGTGAGTTTTCCGTCGTTCGCAGGGTCGGGGTCGACTCCCACGATGACCATCGACCAGTTGGCGTCACGAACGTTCCACGCAGTTTCGTTCGGTGCGACTTCGTGGACGGCCCCGTTAATTGGATAGAGGTGCATCGTCGATTGTGGGGTCGGCACTTCGGCGTGGCGCTCGTGCACCTCGATGGCGTCGTCGGTCAACTCGCGCACGTAGTCCCCCTTCCAGTACCACTGGTCGCCCGGTGGGTAGAGGTCGTCGAACATGCTCTGCAGTGCCGGATACGGCATCTCTCCGACGTGTTCGAACAGCGGTTCCGCGACGTCTCGCGCCGTTTGGAGCATTTCCTCGGTTTGGTCTTTGGATCCCAGACAGCACCACATCAGTCCACAGACCTTCTCGCCGTGGATTTCCTCGGGGAAGGGTTCACCCGGCACCTCGGCGACAAGATAGAATGCGTACACGTCCCTCGGCGCTCGCGGTAGCCACTCACGATACCAGCGCATCGTGGTTTCGAGTTCGTCGAGTGGCCAGAACAGTGGCCCGGCGACCACCGTGTCCACGGGATGTAACTCGTATTCGAACGAGACGACGATGCCGAAATTGCCGCCGCCGCCGCGAAGCGCCCAGAATAAATCGGCGTTTTCGTCCTCGCTCGCATGAACAAGTCGTCCATCGGCCAGCACGACATCCGCGCTGCGCAGGTTGTCGATGGTCAAGCCATATTTCCTGGTCAAGTAGCCGTGACCGCCGCCGAGCGTCAGGCCACTGACGCCCGTTGTAGAGATGACGCCGCTAACCGTTGCTAGACCGAACGCGTGTGTGGCGTGGTCTACGTCACCCCACGTACAACCCGGTTCGACGCGCACGGTTTCCGCGTCGGGGTCAACGTGAATGCCCGTCATTTCGGTGAGGTCGATGACCAGTCCGTCGTCCACCAGCGACAGGCCGGGACCGCTGTGGCCCCCGCTTCGTATCGCGGTCTCGAAGTCGTTCTCGCGGGCGAAATTGACCGCCGCAACCACGTCGGCGACGTTTGCACACTGGACGATGAGTCCGGGGTGTTTGTCTATCATCGCGTTATAAATCGTGCGCGCGTCGTCGTACTCCGAGTCGTCGGGCCGAATCAGATCCCCCCGAAAACTCTCCCGAAATCGTTCGATGGTCGTTTCGTCAACGTCTTTTGCTGTCGTTGCCATTGTGTTCCCCCCGTCTGTCGCGCCCGCCTCTACGGCCTTCATGTTCGATTCACCGCCACAGCGAGCGCTAGTCATTCTACTATACGATCAGTGTTAGATGTTACCAAATTACAATCACTGTCGAATATACTCCCGAAATCCACAGTAATCAGCCCGAGTGCATGTCGATATGGAGATACGGTGGTGCAGTAGAACAATCATCTACCACTCGCCAGTACCGTGTAGAATGCATCGACCGTTCAGTAGATCGTCCCCTTCGTACGTCATTACGCCCTTCACGCCGCGATAGTCATTGCCCAATCGCTTCATTGGCGTTCCTCGCGTAGTGGATTGCCATGTCCACTATCGTCGAGTTCAATGTGAGTGCGGATAGATTCCCGTTGGGAACCATCTTCACTGGCTTTTCGGAAGTAACAGTCGAACTGGAACGGGTCGTCCCGAAGGCGGACGGAGTGATACCGTACTTCTGGGTTGATGGTATAGACGTCTCCGACATCGTGGCACAGTTCTCGAACCATCCGGGAGTGAAAAATATCGAGGTTGTCGATAGTTTCGAAACACAGTATCTCATGAAATGCGAGTGGGTTCAGGAACACGCAGGCATCTTGGCAGGGCTCGTCGAATCGAATATCGTACTCCTCACAGCAACCGGAACCGAAGATGGCTGGGAATTCGAAGTCCGAGGCGACGATGCGGATAGCATGTCCAGATTCAAACAGTACTGCGACGAAAACGGGATTCGAATCGAAATCGCTGCGGTTCACGCAATGGTTCAAACGGAATCAAAGCAGAAACTGACCGAGACACAACAGGAAGCGCTGCTTTTGGCATACGAGCGTGGGTACTTCGATTCACCTCGCAACGCAACACTCACTGAAATCGCCGATGAGCTTGGGATGTCTCAGCAGGCCCTCGGTTCCCGGATTCAGCGCGGTACACGCAGACTCATAGCGAATGTTTCGATCGATTCGAAGTGATCGGCGACAGTAGACAATATAAAGCATGTTGTGTGTACAAAAGACTGACTTTGGTTTGCCTGGGCGTTATTCCATATCAATGTCCTATATCGAGTCCGCGAACGCCGACACGATCTTCGACGTGTTGTCCGATATTCAACGGCGACAGCTGTTATTTTCCCTCCTTGAGCACAACCCCCAAGTAGTTTCATCACAGTCCTCCAACACCGAAGAACGGCATCGCATCCTGCAACAGCACGTTCATCTCCCCAAATTGGCTGATGCTGGATTTATCGCGTTTGAGTCGGACGAAAAAATCGAGAAGGGGCCTCGGTTCGACGAAATTCTACCGGTGTTAGAACTGTTGGACGATCACAATGACGAACTACCCGGCGACTTAGTCTGACGAACCGGTCACACGACGCGGTTCGTGATTTCCTCGTCGGCGTCGATATGTTGGACATTCTCCCGAACCAGCTCTGCGATATGGTCGTAGTAATCGCGCTCCGCAGCGGCGGCGTGGGGTGTCACGACCACGTCGTCCATCTCCCACAGCCGTGACTCTTCCGGAAGCGGTTCCTCCTCGAACACGTCCAGGGCAGCTCCGGCGATTTCGGCGTTATCGAGGGCTGAAATCAGTGCTTCCTCGTCGGCGCAGTTGCCACGGGCGACGTTGACAAAATACGCATCCTCGCGCATGGTCGCAAACTCCTCGGCACCCATCAACCCTTCCGTCGCGTCGGTGAGGGGCGTCGCCAGCGCGACGAATCGAGCGTCCGAAATCGCCTCGTGCAAGTCGTTATTCGTGTACACCTCGCGAACGTGTGGCACGGGTTTGGCAGTCCGCCGAACCCCCGTGACGTGCATTCCAATCGCGTCGGCGCGTTTCGCGATTCCCTGTCCCAGCGTGCCGAGCCCGACAACACAGAGCGGTTCGTGGTGGAGCGTGAATGGTTCGTTCCAGTCGGGACGGTTCCAGTCGCGGTCGGTTTGTTGGCGCGAAAAGGCATGCAGTCGGCGCGAAAGGGAGAGCATCATCCCGAGTGCGGTTTCTCCGACGCTGGTGCCGTGAATTCCCGTGCTGTTCGTCAAGACGATTCTCGAATCCGCGAAGGCGTCGAGCGAGAATCGGTCGTATCCGGCCGTAATCGCATGTACCCACTTCAGACCCGAACCGAGGAACGAGTCACGGTGGGCGAACGTGACCACCGCATCACAGTCCTCGATTTCCGCCGGGGTATCGCCCACAATAACGACTCGCGGGTCGATGGACGAAAGCGCCTCGCGTAACTGCTCGGGTGGGAAGACGGCACCGACCGACTCGTGAATTCCGAGATGGGAAATTTGCATGCACGGGGATAGCCGTGGCGTCAGAATGAATCTTGGGAAGCGGGCAGATGGGCACGGCGAGTCATCAACAGGGTAACTATCGTCCTGTTCGAACCAACGAACGATGCCAATACGAGACGACATCGGTGACCTGCCGTTCGGAGCGGAGGCCTACACGGTCGATCGAAGTCTCTTTCGGCAGAAATTCCGAATAGCCGACGCCGACGGCAACCGTGTTCTGAACGCCGAACGAAACGTGGCCGAAGGGAAGGTGACGTTTCCGTTTCGGAATGCGGACGACGAGATCGTTTTTCGCATCAGTTCGAAGCAGGCGTTCGACGTTGCGGGCGGTTACGTCCTCCACGAAAAACGTGCTGACGAGCCGACGCTCGTTCTCTCGAAGGAACTCAGCTTTCGCCGTCACCACTGGACTATCGAACGGCCGGAGGGTCAGGAACTCGCGACAGTGACATCCCGGCGCGGACTCGTCGGTGCGGTGAACACCGTGTCCCAGATGCTATCTCCCTTCCCACAGAAATTTTCGGTCAGCGGGCCGAACGGCGAGCGTATCGGGACGATTGCAGGCCGATTCAGTCCACGAACGGTCTACGACGTTCGCATCGAACGTCCGGGGGCGACCCCACGGTCGGCACTCGTCGCCGGCGCGGTTGCTATCGCAGTGCTCGAAAGCGTGTAGTACAGTGCCGATTTTCGAAAGGGCGGCTCGGGAAAAATCCTCGTCACAAGGGGCTCGGAGGGGGTAACTTTCGTCACCGCCGCCCGACCGGGAGTAACCACCCGACTGGTTTGACTCTTACGTGCGCTCGGTCGAAATCGCTCACGGCTCATTCCGTACCTACTCCGACTCCACACGGGGGTCGAGGCTGATGTACGCGATATCCTGAATCAGGTTACTGGCGATACCAGCGACGGCGATAGTCATCGCGATACCGATGATGAGCGGCAAGTCGCGTTGCTCTAACGCAATGAGTCCGGCAAACCCGATACCCGGGATATTGAGAACCTGTTCGAGAACGAAGACGTTCACGATGAGGACACCGATGAAATCCACAAAGAACAGCGAAATTAGCGGAATCGCGGCGTTTCGAAGGATATGTCGGGCGACGAGTCGCGTCGATGCCCCCTTCGCTCGAAGCAGTTTGACGAAATCGCGGTACACATACTCGCGCGACTCCGCTCTCGCGTGCCGCAGTTGGCCAGCCAGAAGCGACACCCCCAAGATTCCAGCAGGGAGAACGATGCTCTTCATCAGTCCGACGGGGATGAGCGGGGAAGTTGATGGTGGTCACACCCAACAGCGGGAGGGCGGTTGCGAGAACGAGCAGTGTCTGGAGACGACACGAAACCGGTCACCGATTCCGCAGTTCGAGCCGAAATTCGTCGGAAGTACGGTCTTCCCCAAGAACTCGACACGGCGAACGACGAGCGTGTGCTTTCGAACGCGCTAGAACTCGTCGCTGAAGAGCAGTTCACCGCCGCCGCCGCGGAACGCCTGTCGGACGCGTTTTCGACGGTCTGTGCGAAACGGAATCCCGAACCACGAACCGTCAATGGGCGGCCGATTGCCTGTCACCTCTACGATGACGAGACACGGATGGAGGACTCCCCACCGACCGAACCGAAGTCGGAGTAGGTCGAGCCGATTTTTACACGCGCTTCCCTACCAGTTCGCAAACAAGCGCAGTTCCGCGGCTACGTCCCGGATTTCATCGCATGCGATGGTACCGCGCTCGGTGATGTATCCGGAAACGAACTCGCCCGGAGTCACGTCGAACGTTGGATTGAGCACCGATAGGTCTCCATTACCGTCGTACACCGCCCTCGGGTCGCCCGATTCCAATTTCGGGTCGTCCGAATCACCGCCGATTCGCACCTTGTCTGTCGCGGTGACGACGAACAGCGGCACGCCTTCGTGGTCTGCCGCCAGCGCCGCCGTTCGGGTTCCGGTCTTGTTCACCACATCGCCGCTCGGGAGTACCGCGTCCGCACCGACGACGACGCTGCCCACCGATTCGGTCGCCAACACGTGCGCAATCGCGGCGTCGGTGTGAAGTGTCACGACCGTGTCTTCGGCGAGCGTTTCCGCAACGCCGACGCCTTCACACGCCGGTCGGGATTCCGCGACGAAGACGCGCTTCGCGCCGCGAAGCGCGTCGAGCACAGTTCCCGAGCGAGAGAGGGAGAGAACCGTCGAACCTGCGATTTTCTCGCGTGCGTTGTCCGTCGCTTCCGCATCGACTCGATAGGCGCGGTCGATGCCGTCGATGGCCGACCGCTCGACCGTTTCCGGGGAGCTCGATTCGGCCATCACGTGATTCACTCGATTTTCGAGGACGGTCATGCTCGGGCGGGCTGAACGGAGGTCACGCGCCAGGTCGGTCAGTTCGTCCCAGTCGCCGCCGCGAACCACGAGCAGTCCGGCCCGATTCCGGAGAACTTCGAGGGCGCGAACGGAGATGGACGCGGAACCGTGTTCCGTGTCTCCGGCAACCGATTCGACGCTCGGCGCGACACGCTCGTAGGATGTCCAGAGGTCCGGCACCGTCTCTCTGCGCAGTATTTCGGTCGGCGGAACCCACTCCGCGTCGGTGGTCTCCCAGTCAGATTCGACTGCGCGACTCGCGCAGTCGAACAGGTACGGATGGACAACCCAGCGTTTGTCGAGCGAGTCGTCTTCCACGGCGAATGTGTCGCCCGAACGAACGAACGTGCAGGCATCGAGCAGGCCAGTTTCCTCTTTGATTTCTCGACGCACGAGCGAATCGGGGTCACCTTCCGCATGTCCGGCGACTCCTCCCCACTTCCCGGGGTACGACCCGACTTCGTCGCTTCGTTGAAGGAGAAGCACGTCGCCTCGGTTTCGCAGAAAACAAGTGACAACGTGGGTTTCGTCCATACGAAACGGTCGTTCCGAAGGAACCTGAACCTGTGGGAACGCCAAGGAGATGACTCAGCGGTCGTGGGCGACGATGGTTTTGCCGTCGCCGACAATGATGACATCATCCCTGAGGATGGGTTTCATCGTCACCCGGTCAGAGAGTTCGTACTGCTGCTTTCGGCCACCACCGGTTCCGAAAATCGACAGGCGCTCTCGGGATTTCGTCTTCCCGTCGGACGTTTCGGCCCGTTCGACCGACTCGAACGCCACGGCGTCCGCCGTCACGGTAAGCGGCGTTCCGAACTTCGCTCGTTTTCGCCACCGTTCGTCGCCGGTTTTGCGGTTGTACGCCACCACGTACGTTTCCATCGCGAGTCGGGTTCTACGATGGCTCGAATAGAGGGAAAAGACGGCATACACGCTCGAATCGTTCGCTTCGGGAATCGTTCCGACCGACCCGATCCAGTCGCTTTCCGTGTGCCAGCGCACTGACCCGTTGGTCGGATTCAGTGCGCTGACACCGCCCATCGACGCGACGAAGACGGTGCCGTCGTGGTGAGTAAGTGCCGCCCGTCCGGCGGTTTTTCGCGACCACAATGGCGTACCGTCGGTTGCGTCGTACGCCCGCACCATTCCCGTAGGCGATGCAGCGAACACACGCTCGCCGTCGGTATCCGCCGACGACCGAGTGTGGCCGAACGGGTGCAACCACTCGATTCGTTCCGTTTTGAGGTCGAGCGAAAACACACCGTACTTCTCGATGTCGTCGCTGTAGCCGACGCCGTACAACCGGGAGCCAGCGATTATCGGTGAGTAGCGACCGAAGGCCAAGTAGCCCGTTCCAAGGCTGGTCGGGTTGCCGCCGGAAAGCGGAATTTTTTGGATGACACCGTCCGCTTCGACCAACGCTCGGTTCCCATCGAGAACGGGCGATGCGGTGATTCGTGGGAGTTCCGCAAGTGATTCGTGTTTTCCCGAGAAACGAACGAATCCGAGTTCGCCACTGGACTCCAGCGTGGAGGCCACCACGAATCCGTCGTCAGCCAGCTTCCTCGACCGTGCTGGCGATCCGCCTAACTCGACCGACCAGCGGGAGTTAGCTCTAAGCGTACTACATCCGCTCCCGAGGGCCAGCAAACCGGCACCTGTCGCATGAAGAAATTTGCGGCGACGGAAACCGCGGTCCATACCGAAACCACCCCAACTGAATAAAAAAGCGTTCCGATGGAAATTACGCTCAAACGTTTTTCTACCAGCACATACAAACGACGACTATGCTCCGGGTCGCCATCATCAGCGACACGCACATCCCCACCCGTGCGAATCGACTCCCCGACTGGGTTCGAACCCGAATCCAACGCGCGGATTATACGATTCACGCGGGGGATTTCGACTCGGCCGACGCACTGGCCTCCGTGCGGGAACTGACGGATGGCAACCTTACCGCTGTCGCCGGAAACACGGATCCACGCTCGCTCCGTCTGCCGGATGTTGCGACTCGCGAACTCGGCGGCGTCGCGTTCGTCGTGACACACGGAACCGGGCCAAAACGAGGGTACAGAAGACGAGTCGCAAACACCGTCCACGAGATTGGCGAAGAAATCGCTGGGAACGCCGCCGAAGAACCCGGAACCGTGCCCGTCGTCGGCGTCTCCGGGCACACCCATCGGGTGATGGACGAAGAAGTCGATGGCATTCGACTGCTTAATCCGGGAAGTGCAACCGGGGCGGCCCCCGCCCGGAGCGCGACGATGCTCGTGGCAATCGTCGAGGACGGGAATCTGACCGTCCAGATGCACGAAAGCTGACGCGATTTGCACCTTTCGGACGGGTTTTTACCCGGGCGCACCAACGCCAGAGCATGAATGTTTTCGCGGTTCCGGACATTCCGGAGGTCGAACCCGGCGATGACATCGCCAAACTCGTAGAGGAACGGGTAGACCTCGAACCCGGCGACGTACTGTTGGTCGCGAGTACCATCGTCTCGAAGGCCGAGGGACGCATCGCAAACTTCGCGGATTTCCCGGCGAGTCCGCGAGCGGAAGAACTCGCGAACCGCCTCGGCGAGATTTCGGGTGAGGAGAAAGACCCGCGATTTGCACAGGCCGTCCTCGAAGAGAGCACCGAGATAATCATGGACGCACCGTTCCTGCTCACTTCGACGCGGTTCGGCCACATCGGCGTCAATGCGGGCATCGACCGCTCGAACACCGGGAAGGCAGACCTTCTCTTGCTCCCGGAGCGGCCGAACGAGAGTGCCGACCGAATCAGGTCAGGGCTCTCGCAAGACGTGCCGGTCGTTGTCACCGACACCTGTGGCCGACCGTTCCGACACGGCCAGCGCGGCGTCGCGCTCGGCTGGGCCGGCATGCCCGCAAGCCGGGACTGGCGCGGCGAGCGCGACAGGGACGGCCACGAACTCGAAGTGACGGTCGAGTCGGTCGTGGACGAACTCGCATCGACCGCGAACCTCGTGAGCGGCGAGGGCGACGACGGCCTGCCGGTCGTTGTCGTCCGCGACTGGGAGTTCGGCAATCACGAGGGGAGCGACAACCTCTTCCGGGCGGTCGAAGGCGATTTCATCCGGCAGGCGCTCCGGGGGTGGCAGTTTGCGCGGGATTGAACTCACGCCGGAAGACCCGGTCTCCGAACTGGTCGAACTCGGCGGACAGGCCGAACAAGCGGGATTCGACACGCTGTTCGCCAGTAGCCATTACAACAACCGCGACCCCTTCACCGTCCTCTCGGGAATCGCGGCGGAAACCGACGACATCCGACTCGGGCCGGGCGTCGTCAACCCTTACGAGACTCACCCCATCACACTCGCCTCGCAGGTTGCAACCATCCACGAAGCCAGCAACGGACGAGGAATCTGTGGATTGGGTGCGGGCGACCGCTCAACCCTACAAAACCTCGGTATCGACCGCGACCGACCCCTCCGCCGTGTGCTGGAGACGATGAAGGTCTCGAAGCGACTGTGGGCCGGGGAACGGGTAACCCACGATGGAACCTTCGTCGCGGAAGACGCGGGTCTGAACTACGCCGTCGGCGAGATTCCGGTTTACATCGGGGCACAGGGGCCCCATATGCTCCGGATGAGTGCGAAACACGCAGATGGCGCACTGGTCAACGCTTCGCACCCGCGCGATTTCTCGTGGGCAGACGAGCGAATTTCGGAGGGATTATCGGAGCGACCCGACCACCGCGGCGAGTTCGATTTCGCGGCCTACGCCAGCGTGAGCGTCGCCGAGGACGGGGACGAAGCGCGAGAAGCAGCCCGGCCACCGGTCGCGTTCATCGCTGGCGGGGCGGCTAAGCCGGTGCTGGACAGACATGGAATCGACCGCGAGCGTGCCGAAGCGATCGGCAAAAAAATCGGTGCTGGGAAGTTTACCGCCGCGTTCGAGACGGTGACGCCCAAGATGATAGACGCCTTCTGCATCGCCGGAACGCCGGCGACGGTGGCCGACCGAATCGACGCGGTGCTCGACTACGCGGACAGTTTCGTCGCCGGGTCGCCGCTCGGCCCCGACAGAAGCGGGGCGATTAGCCTCGTTGCTGCGGCCCTCGACCGGACGTATCCGGAACGATAGCGGCACCGAGTCCGCCGAGCGTGAGGAGCCCGAAAACGAGCGACGAGACGCCGACGAGGAGCACACCGATGAGTAGGAGGATTGCGGAACTGGGGAGCGTCGTTGCGACGTCGGTAAACAGCCGAATCATCTCCGTGATGTCGTGGACGGGATTTACCATGTCTCATTCTCGGCACTGGGGGTACTTGGTTGCTCCGTCACGCTTACGACGGGGCGATTCGTAGACAGGAACGTGTCGCGGGATACGTCACTGACCGACTTCGGGACAAATTCGGACGAGGGGAACGACGAGTCCGAAAAATCGGAGTCGCGGGGCAAAACAAGGACCGAGTCGGAAGTCGAAACCGAATCGGAAATCGCTGAGCAGGAAGTCCGGTCCGAACCAGAGAGTGACCTCGAGTCGAAAATCGAAGCGGGTTCCGAACCGGAAGGCGAATCCCAGTCGCTGGTCGATGCTGACGTGGACATCGAACCTGCCCGTGGGACGTACGACTGGACGCCCGATGGAGTCGTCTGTGATTCGTGTGGCGAATCGGTCGAAACGCGGTGGCGGGACGGCGATGGGATGGTTTGTGAAGACTGCAAGGAATGGTAGAGTTGGGTTCGTGGATACGGCCCATCGAAGTGGCGACATGCACTTCGAAGACACGTTCGTATACTTGTCTGAATCTCTAAAATACCAATCCACAAAGTATTCAACAGTAAGTCAAACAACCCTTTGAGTAGCGACAAAAGTTACAAAGGTATGTCTCCATACTACGTGTAACGAGGAGACCATCTACGACGTCTCCAAAAGGGCTATCCGCAGCAGTCAGACCTAACCGCGGCATTCAGAGCATGAAGGAAGCTAACAAAGACCCCGAGCCAACCTCCGTGGAACGACCGACAGACGAGTTTGCAGACCCACTCTCTATCGAGGATGCGGCGGATTTGACGCAGCGAATTATCGAAAATATCGAACACGTCATCGTCGGCCAACACACGGCCGCCGAACACATTCTGACGACGATTCTCGCACGCGGGCATCTTTTGCTGGAAGACGTTCCCGGCGTCGGGAAGACAATGCTCGCGCGGTCGCTGGCACGCTCCATCGACTGTTCGTTCAAACGCGTACAGTTTACGCCGGATCTGCTCCCCTCGGACGTGACCGGCGTCAACGTGTTCAATCAAAAGAGCCGCGAGTTCGAATTCCAACCCGGCCCGATTTTCGGCAACGTCGTTCTCGCGGACGAAATCAACCGCGCACCGCCGAAAACGCAGGCCGCCCTGCTGGAAGCGATGGAAGAAGAGCAGGTCACCATCGATGGAACGACCCACGACGTGCCGAGTCCGTTCACCGTTATCGCGACGCAGAACGCCATCGAGCAAGACCGAACCTACGAGCTTCCGGTCGCGGAGATAGACCGATTCATGAAGAAGCTCTCGCTGGGGTACCCAAATCCGGAAGACGAGTCGGAAGTTCTCCGTCGAGTCGTCGGCGAGCATCCGATTCGCCGACTCGACCCGGTGGCGAGCGCCAGCGACATCCGGCGAGCGCAGGCAACCGTCTCGCAGGTGACGGTTCGGGAACCGGTTCGTGATTATGTCACCCGTCTTTCAAATTACACCCGTGACCACAGTCAACTCGGCGTGAGCCCTCGTGGGTCGATTACTGTGCTCCGCGCGGCACAAGCACGGGCCATCCTGGAAGGGCGGGAGTACGTCGTGCCCGACGACGTGAAGTTGGAGGCCGAAGTGGTGTTGGCCCACCGTGTCCGCGGTAGTTCCGGCACGATGGGCGGCGACGAAGGGCAGGAAGTCATTCAAGCTGCCCTCGACAACGTTCCGGTGGAATGAGATGTTGACGCGACGCGGACAGGGATTTCTCCTCGTCGGTATCCTCGGAATCGGGATGGCGTTTTTCTTCGGTGCGCGGTCACTGAACGCCGTCGTCGGTCCGATTCTCGTCGCGCTGGTCGTCGGCTACGTGCAGTTGAAACGAACCAGCCATCCGAACCTCGACGTTTCGGCACCGAGCGTCGGATTTCGAGGCGACGAGGCAACCGTTACGCTCGATTTTTCGGCACCGGATCCGTTCGCCGGACGTGTTTCGTTGGGCCTCGGCGATGGACTCGAATACGCGGGCGAACCGGTCGAAACCAGTATCGGCAACACGGTAGTCGAGTTCGACGTTCTCCTCGCAGGGCGCGGGGAGCAGGCTATCGGCCCGGTTCGCGTCGTCGCGGAGGACGTGTTCGGCCTGTTTCGTCGAACGTTCACCCATCAAGTGCGCGAGTCGATACTCGTCTTTCCACAAATCCACCCGGTAGACGGTGTATCAACCGTCTCGGCGCTCGAAGAGAGCCTCGGCGTGTCGGTGCGGCGCGAGTTCGACCAGCTGCGCGAATATCAACGAGGCGACCCGCTTCGTGATGTCCACTGGAAATCGAGCGCAAAGCGTCCCGCGGACGATTTGCTCATCAAGGAGTTCGAAACGGAAGAGGAACGCCAACAGATCGAAATCACGGCGGAAGCCGATGCCGGACGCGTCGATACCGTGGCGGACGCGACAGCGAGCATCGCAGCAGCGTTGCTCGATACGAATATCGCGGTTGGACTGATAACACCTGACGGGCGAGTGTCCCCGGATTACGGAGATGCACAGCAAACGAACGTCCTCACGCAACTCGCACACATGAAAAGCGGCCGTGTTCACGAACGCGAGCGAGGACGGGCAGATATCGTCATTCGTGGACTGACGGGAAGCGAGGATGCTGAGATACGGTTCGGCGGTCGAACGATGTCGTTCGACGACTTCGCTTCCAGCGGGATGCGGTCGTCACCACGGTCGGCACGGGCGGATGGTGGGACGGACGAGCGAGGAACCATGCAAAACGAGCGAGGCGAATCACGATGAGCACGATACAGGACGACCGCCTGCGGTTCGGCGGATTGACGATACCATACCATTGGCTTGCTGTCTGTTCGACGGCGGTGCTCATCTGGTCGTACTTGAGCATCCTCTATCGCATCACGAACGTCGTCAGCGCCGCGGACGATTTGTTGTTGTTGGTCGCAGGGTCACTCATCGGCGCCATGCTGTTGGCACGGAAACTACCGGCGTGGACGGCGTTCGTGTTCGGCGCGGTTCTACTCGGTATTGGCCTGTTCAGTTACTACGCGACGGTTCCCGGGGCGTATCTCACGCTATCACAGTCGGGGCGGATCATCGCGGACACCGTCGCGCTGTTAACTGGGCTATCGGTCGAGATGATGCGCGAGATAGAGACGTGGGCGCTGAGTGTCGCACCCGGAGCCGTCTTCGTTCCGTGGTACCTCGTCTTCCGGCGGCGGTACGGACTCGCCGCGGCGAGTGGCGGGGCGGTACTCGGTTTCTTCGTTCTCACGGGCGACGCCGGAGCGTTCGTAACCCTCGTCGGAATGGTCGGCGCGCTCGGTATCGTCGCCTTCGGGACGATGTCGCGGTACGGTGGCACTATCGCGCAGATGGACGTGCTGGCTGTGGCGTTGGTGGCGATGATACTCCTCTCGACGACGGTTAGCGTCGTCCCGGGTGGGAATGCGAGTCCGATTCTTCCGAGTGGCGGCAGTGGCACTGGAGGGAGCGGCGGACTCATCAGCAACCACCAGCGCGTCGCCGTGCAGGGAAGCATCGAACTCTCACCGAAGGTGCAGTACGCGGTGACGGCGAATCACGGCGGATACTGGAAAGTGGGGTCGTACGACCGCTACACCGGCAACGACTGGGTTCGAACCGGCGGCAATCAAGCCTACGAAACTCAGGCACCACCTCCGGGAAGTTCCTACGAAGTGCGCCAGACGTTCACCGTCGAAGCAAAACGCGTCGACGCGATGCCAGCGGCGTGGAAGCCGATACGGGTCATCGGAAATGCGAGAAAGAACACTCGAATCAGCAGCGCCGGCGGATTGGTACCGAAGAACGCGCTGACGGAAGATCAGACCTACAGCGTCGTCAGCCGCGTGCCGACGAAGAACCCGGATACGTTGCGTGATGCCGGGACGGAGTATCCCGTTGGTCTGAAACGACAGTACACCCAACTGCCTGGAACGACGCCGAACCGGCTGAGACAGAAGACGAACCAGATTACCGCCGATGGGGACAACCCATACGAGAAGGCGGTTCTCGTCGAACAATGGTTGGAGGAGAACAAGCGATATTCGCTCGATGTCGAGAAACCGAACGGTTCAATCGCCGACTCGTTCGTCTTCGACATGGAGAAAGGCTACTGTATGTACTACGCCACGTCGATGGTTACGATGCTTCGGACACAGGGGATTCCGACACGGCTCGTTACCGGATACACGTCGGGACAGCGCGTCTCGGAAGACCAGTGGGTCGTCCGGGGGCTCGACTCGCACGCGTGGGTCGAGGTCTACTTCCCCAACACCGGTTGGGTTCGGTTCGACCCGACCCCCAGCGGCCCACGGTCGGCCGCGGAAGAGGCGATGGTCGAGGAAGCGCGTGCGAACAACGAAACGCAAATCGATGCCGCGGGGAGCGAAAATGGAACGTGGACGCCCGAGCCAACGACGACCACCACCACCACCACAACCACCACGTCAACGACCGACGACGACAACGCCACGAGCGACGTGGAAGATGGTCTACAGCCGAACCGTGGCGATGTCCCAAATACCATCGCTGGCGGCGGGACGGGTTCGGTGACAACGACCCAGACGACGAACTCGTCCGCCGTCGGCGGGGGTGGAATTCCCATCAGCATGCCGTCGAGGGAGCAACTGCTGTACGGTGGATTGTTAGCCATCGGACTCCTGCTCACGGCCAGACGGAGTGGCGTGCTCCAACAGATGTATCGAACGCTGTGGGTACGGTGGCAACCGCGTGATGACCCCGAGACGGACGTGGAGCGAGCGTTCGACAGGTTGGAGTATTACCTCTCGCGAAAACATCGCACCCGACGACCGGGCGAGACGCCGCGCGAGTACATAGCCGCACTTTCACACGTTGGTGTGGACGACCGAGCGCAACGTGTCAGCTCGTTGTACGAGCGAGCGCGCTACGCGGGAGACGTGAGCCGAGAACATGCAGATGAAGCGGTGTCGCTCGTAAACGATATCGTTCGGGGTTCTCGCGGTCGGAAACCGAGTGGATAAATACCACAGGACATGGCAACATACCCGACAATGTTTAATAGGTTGCTTTCGTAGCCCCATGCGTAATGTCGGAAGTCTGCTCGACGTGCGGGCTGCCTCAGGAGCTTTGCGTCTGCGAAGACGTCGCCAAAGAATCCCAGCAGATCACTATCCGCATCGACGAGCGCCGTTACGGAAAAGAGGTAACGATCATCGAAGGATTCGATCCAAAAGACGTGGATCTAGATACCCTATCCTCGGACCTAAAGTCCAAGTTCGCTTGTGGTGGTACGGTCGAAGATGGGCAGATAGAACTTCAAGGGAATCACACCGGACGCGTTGAGGATTTCCTCCGCGACAAAGGGTTCAACGTCGCCTGACGAGCCGGTCCGGGTAACGGTTGATTTTTGAAGAAATAGGTCGGGAGCTACGCCTCGATTCGTTCAAGGCAGTCATCGATAACTCGGTAGAGGGATTTTCCGCTTCGTTCGCTGAACGCGACGAAAATTCCATCCGTTTCGGTGCGAGTGAAATGGATGACAAACAGGTTACCGAAGGTGTAGACGTTTGCACGGGGAGTTCCGAGTTCGGGGGCAACCATCCTCGACAGACCGATCGTATCGTGGAGGTCACGACATAGCCCGACGAGATCTTCTATCTGGTCGTCGTCGAAGTTTCCGCGAACCGTGTCCGAAAGGTAGTAGATGTCGTACTCATCCTGTCCGTATGCGACGATACCCTGTAAACCGCGTCCGGCACGACGCTTGCAGTACGTCCCAACATCACGCACGCTAACATGTATCATGATAAGTTTTGGAAAACACATTGGTAGACAGTAGCATATATTATGTATCGTTGCCGAATCGGAAACAGAATTAGAACGGCGCGTCGGACTCGACACTGCCGGCCGATTCGAGCTCGTGTTCCCACTTCTCCAACCCGCCTGCCATGCTTTCGACGCGAGTGTCCTCCGGGACACCCTCGTACGAACTGATGAGTCGGGCGGCCTGTACGCTCGATTTTCCGAGGGGACAGATAGTGACAACGCGATCGGCATCGTCCAACTCCGAGACCCGTTGTGGAAGCGTGTGGAACGGGATGTTTTCGCTTCCGGGGATATGACCGCCATCGAACTGCGATTTGGGCCGAATATCGACGATTCGCACGTCAGCGTCCGACTCTATCAGTTCGTGCACGTCGTCCGTAGAGATTTCTGCGTCCATCGGGACGACGTATGGACGCCGACGGAATAAGCGACCCGGTCGTCCGTCGAAGGAGATCGGTCAAAGGATTCCCGCCTCACGGGCGACCAGTAGCGGTGGAAGCGACCAGCCACAGACCGGGCCAGCGCGAACGGTGTCGATAGCCGCTTCGATTGGAACCGTTCGCACCTCGATGAACTCGTCCGGTTCGAGATGCTGCGCTCCCGGCGAGAGGTTTTCGGCGTAGACGATAGCTCTCCGTTTTCGCATTCCCGCCGTCGGGTAGTAGGTTTCGAGCAGTTCGACCTGTTCGGCTTCGTAACCCGTCTCTTCCCGGAGTTCGCGCTTCGCTGCCTGTTCGTACGACTCTCCGGGGTCGAGTCGGCCGGCCGGACAGGAGAGCACCTGCTCACCGAGTCGCGGACGATACTCCTCGATGAGCACGAGTTCGTCGCCGGTTCGAGCGACGATTGCCACCGAATCCGGCGGGTCGAACCAAAGGCGACGAATCTGCTTGCCATCGGGGCGTTCGAGGGAATCGTACCCCACCGCGTGGCCGAGCAACGACACGCCCCGTCTCGCTTTTCGTTTCCAGTTCATCCGTCGATGAGACCGGCCTCGCTGGCGAGGAGCAACGCCTCGATTGTCGCGTCGTTGGCAGGGCTCTCACATGCCGCGTCGAGAGCGTCTTCGACCGGAATCGCTCGCACCGAGAGGAATTCGTTGTCGTCCAAATTCCGATCCGTCGGCGTCAGTCCTTCGGCGAAGACGATTCCGCGTTCGTGGCGCAAGACGCCCGTGGCAACCCAAAACGACTCGAGGAGGGCGAGGCTGTTCGCCTCGAATCCCGTCTCCTCACGGAGTTCCCGTGCCCCCGCAGTGGTGTAGGATTCGCCGTCCTCAACGATTCCGGCGGGACATTCCAGACACGCCTCTCGAATCGCGGGACGGTACTGTTCGACGAAGACGATTTCGTCGCCCGCGAGCGCCAGCACGACAACCGCGGGCGGCAGTTCCGCCCAGTAGTACTTTTTTCTCGTCCCATCGGGTTGCTCGACGAGGTCGTAACCGCCGGTATACCAGCCGGTTTCGTACTCGGTGTTCGATTCGAGCACCGGCCAGTCGTGGTCGCGCCAGTCGTCAGTCATAGCCGTAGAGTATCGGGGAAGGGGCTTAAAAACGGGAGAATGGAGTTCAAAGCAGGCGTCAGAGTGGGGGGTCTTTTTGAATCGCGATTTCGACTCCACAACTACGACCGAATAATTCTGGCGACTCGGACGCTGAAGCCATAACGGAAGAATTACTGGTTCGAAAATACCGCCACCGCATGCGGACAGTCGCGCCGACCGTAACACGACTGTCCTCGGTGTCCCCGTATCTCCCCGGTCGTTCGCACGTCCTCGGCGAACTGCCTCGGACGAACTCACCACGTTCTGAGTGATTGACTGGCCTGCAACCGTCTAATGCAAGTGACACAGCCGCCAGAGGGCTAGCACACTCACCGCGAACGAGGAATGTAATGACGAGAGAGCGTGCCAAGCGACGACCGGTGCGAGGCGCTCCGCGCCTCGAAAAGCGAGCGGCGAAGCCGCGAGCCGAGGGAGGAGTGCCGTGCTTTTGATCCAGCTTTTACAGGAAGCCAACAAGCGACCGTCGTAAAAGCTGGTGGTCTTGAGGGATGGATTTATCACTTTGCCACCCGCTACTGATACACGATGAGTGAGGTTTCCGCGAGCGTCGGGCGCTACCTCAGCACGATTCATCTCGTGAGCGAGAGCACTGGCCGCCCGGCGAAAACCGGCGAACTGGCGACTGCCCTCGACGTGAGCGCAGCCAGCGTTACCGAGATGCTCGCGTCGCTCGAATCGCGCGACCTCGCAACCTACGAGAAATACAAGGGTGCGATGCTCACCGACGAGGGTGAAAAGACCGCTCGCGAAGTGATGTGGAAACACTGCCTCGCGGAGAACTTTCTCGAAGACGACCTCGAAATCGAGAGTCCCGAAGCCCGTGAAATGGGTCAAGCCCTCTCGGATGAGGTCGCAACGCGGCTTCGCGAGTTGATCAACCACCCCTGTGTTGGCCAGTGCAGTGCGCCCCAAACCGAGTACAGCGAATGCTGTGACGACATACGCGGCGATACCTAACTACGCGAACTGAACGATTTTCTCGAAATGGTCGAGCGGCAGTCGCTCGCCGCTCGTGATTCCGCGAGCAGGTTCGGAGTCCAAACTGCCGACGATGAACTGCCGAGCGACGAGCGACTTTCGGTCACGTCCGCTCGCGAGTTCCCGGTCTGCTTCGGCGAGTAACAAGCCAGCGGTGTACACGTCGAAGATGTACGCCGCGAGTTCCTTCGCGTGGAGTTGGGCGTAATCATCGTCGCTCGTCGCCAACGTGGCCAATGCGTCTTGCAATCCCCCGAGTTTGTCACGCGTAGTTTGCACGAGGTCGGAGAGTTCTTTGTGTTCGACGCCATCGAGTCGTTCCCGAATGCGGGTCAGTGCAGGCTCGTGAGCGTTCTCGCGCGCCATCGACCGAAGCACGTCAAGCGAGAGAACGTTCGACGTTCCCTCCCAGATGGGAAGCACCTGCGCATCCCGCAGGAGTCGGTGGGTGACGAAATCGTCCACGTAGCCGTTCCCGCCCTGAATCTCCATTGCGTCGGATACGATATCGACCGCCATACGCCCGGTTCGGGATTTCGCAATCGGGACGAGAAGACGCATCAGCGCGAACGCGTCCTCGTTGCCCTGACGGTATCGTTCGAACTCGCGCCCCGCGTCGAACGTGAACGCCGTCGCCGCTTCGTGTGCGACGGCCATTTCGACCAAATCCCTGCGCATCAGCGGATATCGGTCGATGCGCTGGCCGAACGCCTCGCGGTTCGCGGCGCGAACCTTGCTCTCCAGCAGCGCACGACCGATGAGACCACAGGATGCAAAGGCGTTGGCGATTCGTTCGAGGTTGAGCATCTCGGACATATATTTAAATCCGGATTCGGACTCGCCGACGAGATAGGCCTCTGTATCACGGAATTCGACTTCCGCCGTCGGGACGCTCACGGTTCCAAGTTTATCCTTCAATCGACGGATGTAGTAGTCGTTTTGCTCGCCGTCGCGCTTGGTTCGGGGGACGAGAAACAGGGAGAGACCAGCAGTTCCGTCGGGTGCATCGGGTCGCCGAGCGAGTGTGAGAATCGCGCCGGAGTCGACGTTCGAGCAAAACCACTTTTCTCCGGTAAGTTGCCACACGTCGTCCGCCTGCTCCGCCACAGTTTCGGTCGCTCCTACGTCGCTTCCGCCTTGGCGCTCGGTGAGAAACATCGCACCTTGCAGTAGGCCGTCGTACTCGCGGGTCGTGAGGCGGTCGAAGAAATCGGAGAGGGCGCCATCGTCGAAGCGTTCTAGCACCAGCGCGACACCCGCGGTCATGGCGACTGGACAGGTCAGACCGACATCCGCGTAAGCGAGCAAGTAATCCATCGTCAGGTGGTGGAGAATGGATTCGGGGCTCTCCCTGCCGGGAGGCGACCGAAATGAATCGGCGACGATGCCCGCACCGTATACCAGTACCTCGTTTTCCAACTGCGCAGGATGATATTCGATTTCGTTGATGAGCGTTCCGAACCTATCGTAACGATGCAGTTCCGGCCCGTGTGCATCGATCGTGTCCGAGTTATCGGCAATCGTCGTTCCGACGAGGTTGCCGAACTCCGAAAGCCGCTCTCTAGACCAGTCGCTCGCGCCGGTTCGTGACGCCTCGAAGCGGAGAACAGGGTCGAACTGCCAGTAGTTCATTCCGCGTCCGCTGTCGAACTGGTCGTACTCGATTTGTTCGGCACCTGATGTCATTATCACCGAACAAATCGGGCGCGAAGTAATTAAACGATGTCCCGGTAGACGCGGCCGAAGGCAATCCGCTGAAGCGTTGCGACCGCCGCTTCCTCCTTTTCGTTGTACGTCGCCGCAACCGCGGTTTCCGCGGCGGGTGCGACGTGCCATGCGACGTTGTCCACGTTCTCGCTTCCTTCCACGTGCACGTTGAACTCCTCTGGAACCGCGTTCTCGAACTCCTCGCGTGTTCCAGTAACGACTTCGAGAAGGGAGGCAAACAGTGCGTTTCGTGCGGTTTCGACTACATCAGCCGTCACGCGGTTGCCGTATTCCTCACGGTCGAACTCCATGGCTTTGGCCGTCTCCTTGACGACGGTCTGTGCCGACGGGCCAACGGTTTCGTACTGTTCGCGTGCTTCGGCCTCGTCCTTTGGGGCGAAAATTCCGTGTGACTCCATGGTCAGCGATTCTCGGGCCGGGAACTATTCGTTTTCGTCCTCGTCGTCCGATTCTTCCTCGCCGTCCAACATGCTCTGGGTCATCTCTCGCGCTTCGTTCAGAATCGATCGGGCTTCTGCACCCATGTTCGCATCCCGCCCGTATCCGCCTGCCTGCTGAAGTTCGGTTTCCAGTCCGTGACCGTGCTGGTCGTGGGTGTGTTCCTGCGAACCGTGATGATGGTGGTTATGGTCGTGAACCGTATCCTCGAACACCTGTGGATACTCCTCTTCGGACGCGTTCTCCGTGACACGGGATGCGAGTTCGTCCGGACTCTCCTCGTCCCATCCCGGCGCATGCTCGTCCAGCCACGTTTCATGCTCGTCGTCGCCAAGCATCGCGGCGAACGCGAGGTGGTTGGCGAGGTGTTTTCCGTCGGACTGTGGCGTCGCACAGACCGGACACGCAAATCCCATGTCGCGCTCTACGAAGCGCAGACGGAAAAACGATTCAGTTCAGTCGAGTTCGACGATCATCACGAGCGCATTCTCGCCGTCGCCGTAGTATCGAGGCACCGTCCGGAGGTAGTGAAACCCAAAGTCCTGATAGAGTGAAATCGCGGTTTCGTTGCTCTGTCGCACTTCGAGTTTGACGGAGTGGATACCTTGTGCCCGAAGTCCGTTGAGTGCGCGCCCCAACAGCTGGCGACCGATTCCCTCCCCGCGCCGAGCGGGATGCACCGCGATGTCTTTGATATGACCGAGTGCGCGCCCGTGATTTGGAACCAGATCCGCGACGACGTAACCGACGACTTTCGACTCGTCGACGGCTACGAGAAACGTCGGTTTGCCGACGTAGTGCTGGAACGCCGAAAACGGCCACGGCTGGCTAAACGAGTCGTTCTCGATACGAAAGATGGCGAGCAGATCCGCGTCTTCGGCGGGACGAATGGTCGGCGTGTTCGTCTCGCTCGCGGTTGTCGTCACGCTAGAGAGTTCGACGTGCAGGCCTAAAATACCACCTTTTACGACGGTCGAGCGACAGGGCCAGCGCGATTCGCGCTGGCCCTGTCTGTCTCCCTGTAAAAGCTGGACCAAAACACGGCGCTCCTCCCTTCGGTCATCGCTTGGCCCGCTTACTCGTCGCTATCGCTCCTCGTTCGCGGAAAGTGTGCTGGTCTCTGCGGTTGGTCAGCCTGCGTAACTACGGATTTCTGATTGTAGTCTCTCGAAGCAGTTGGGGTAATTATAAATCGTCTCTCCATTTTCGTATCTGCTATGACTGATATCGTGCTGATGAAACAGAAAATTAAGCCGGGGAAAAGGTCACGCTTGAAAGAGTGGTCGGCTGAAATCAAAGAGCGAAACGAAGAAGCGATTGAGACGCTCCAAAACGAAGGAATGCACTTCGAGTCAGCTTTCATCGAGCGAACTGACGAGGGTGATTTCTTGGTCTATCACATGAAGGCTGAGGATATCGAGGAAGTGTACGAGTCGTTCGAAAATTCGTCGCACGGGATAGACCGAGAACACGAGGAAGTCATGCGGGAAACGCTCGAAAGTGCCGAAAACGTCGGTGAGTACGAACTGCTCTATCATCTCGACAATCCAAACTTACCCTAAGCAACCGACACAACCACCACGACCAGCAACTCCCCCGGAAAATCAGAGATTTTCCGGGCCGACGAACGACCAAAGGGAGCGAGGAGTGCTTTTGGTCCAGCTTTTACAGAGAATGCGAGAGAACTTCGCTCTCTCGTTCCTTCACGGGCGTCGCCCGTGAAGAAGCCAGACGGAGAGCGACGTGGTTCGCGTCGCTCTTCGTCTCTCGGCTGTCGAAAAAGGTGGTAGCTGAAGGGTCGTTAGTCGTCAGCAGGTGCCGCGCTGTCGCCGGACTCGGCCTGCTTCTTCGTGTGCGAGAGCTTGCCACCGTCGGCGAGGATACGACGCTCACGCTCGGAGGCGTCGAGGGTTGCGGTGAGTTCCCAGTCGTCGTTCACGCGAACGGTGAACTCTTCCTGACCAGAGCGAACTGCTTCCGCAACGTCGTCAACGACTTCGATGTCGTCGCCCTGCTCGATCTTCTCGTAATCGTCCGCGTCGATTTCGAGGGGGAGCAGACCGAAGTTGAAGAGGTTCGCCTTGTGGATGCGGGCGAAGCTCTGTGCGAGCACACCTTCGACACCGAGGAACATCGGACACAGGGCCGCGTGTTCGCGGGAGCTACCCTGACCGTAGTTCTCGCCAGCGACGAGGAACCCGCCGTCGGCGTCGAGTGCGCGCTGTGCGAAGGAGTCGTCAACGCGCGAGAGGGTAAACTCGGAGAGTTTCGGAATGTTCGACCGGTACATCAGGATGTCCTGCGTCGCAGGGATGATGTGGTCGGTCGTGATGTTGTCCTGCATTTTCAGCAGGGCCGGTCCTGCGAGTTCGGATTCGAGTTCGTCCTTCAGCGGGACGTCGCCGATGTTCGGGCCTTTGATGAGGTCGTCGTCCACGGCCTCGTCGGGAGCGATGAGGTCGGGGTCGTCGGCACTGCTACCGTACTGGTCGCCCATTTCGATGCCCGGTGCGTCGAGGTCGCCGAGTTCGTCGGCGAGGTCGCGTGGGTCGATGATTTCGCCCTTGATTGCCGCAGCCGTGGCGACTTCCGGCGAACAGAGGTAGACCGAGTCGTCCTCGATACCGGAGCGACCCTCGAAGTTACGGTTGAAGGTTCGGAGCGAGACGGAGTCGGATGCCGGAACGTGACCGATACCGATACAGGCACCACAGGTCGCCTCGGAGAAGTTGACGCCGGCCGCCATCATCTCCGCGACCCAGCCCTCACGGGCGAGCATTTCGGAGGCCTGTTTGGAACCGGGTGCGACGATGAGGTCGGTTTTCCGGTCGACCGTGCGGCCTTCGAGCATCTTCGCGGCGGGGAGGATGTCCTCGTAGCCACCGTTCGTACAGGAACCGAGGATGACCTGATCGACCTTCTCGCCCGCGACTTCGCGGACGGGAACGACGTTGTCCGGCATCGACGGCTTCGCGATGAGCGGTTCGAGGTCGGAGAGGTCGATGACGATTTCGTCGTCGTACTCCGCGTCGTCGTCGGGTTGGAGGTCGACGTACTCGTCCTCGCGGCCGAGTCGGGAGAGCCAATCCTTGGTCTCCTCGTCGGTTGGGAAGATGGAGGTCGTCGCGCCGAGTTCCGTTCCCATGTTGGTGATGGTCGTTCGCTCCGGAACGGTGAGGGTTTCGACGCCCGGACCGGTGTATTCGAAGATTTTGCCGACGCCACCCTTCACAGAGAAGCGACGGAGCATCTCGAGGATAACGTCCTTGGCGGTTGCCCACTCCGGGAGCTCGCCTTCGAGTCGGACGTTGACGATTTCGGGCATCTCGATGTAGTATGGGCCGCCACCCATGGCGACTGCGACGTCGAGACCGCCGGAACCGATCGCGAGTTCGCCGAGACCGCCGGGAGTCGGCGTGTGGGAGTCCGAACCGAGCATCGTCTTGCCGGGTGCGGCGAAGTTCTCCTTGTGGACGTTGTGACAGATACCGTTGCCGGGGCGGGAGTAGTGTGCGCCGAACGTGCCTGCCGCCGAGCGAAGGAATCGGTGGTCGTCCGTGTTCTTGAAGTCGAACTGGTACGTCTGGTGGTCACAGTACTGCGCGGCGACTTCGGTCTGGACTTCATCCATGTCGAGCGCCTCGAACTGGAGCCAGACGAGGGTACCAGTCGTGTCCTGTGTGAGAACTTGGTCGATCTCGATTCCGATTTCCTCACCGGTTTCGAGCTCGCCCTCGACGAGGTGGTCGTCGAGAATCTTTTCCGTCAGTGTTTGTCCCATATCGGACGGATATCGACTCTCCGGAGTTATAAATCCCGCGCGTTTCATTTTTCATCAATCGTGGTAAATCCGCATCTGGTGTGGCAATTCTTTCGAAAACAGGAGCAAAAGTGTGCCAACAAGGAACAACCAAGCTAGTGATTCGACACGATTTTTACGGGTAGAACTGAAGGAGGTGTATGTTCCGGAGTGGAACGTTCGTGGCAGAGCACATTGCGGAAACCACAGATGAGCAGATTCAGCCCAACGGGGTCGATCTGACACTGGAAGCCGTTTACGAACAGCGTGATTCCGGCCGAATCGGACGGGAGGAAAAGGAGATCGGCGACCGTCAGCGGATCGAATCAGAACAGGTGGGCGAAAGCGTTCCGGAAACGTACTACCTTCCAAGAGGAGCCTACATCGTCCAGTACGGAGAAACCGTACGGATTCCTGACGGTCACGTCGGCTACATCTACCCACGGTCGTCGCTCATGCGCAACTCGTGCATGCTCAACACCGCAGTCTGGGATGCAGGGTACGAGGGCAAAGGCGAGGGACTGCTGCAAGTCCATCACGACATCGAACTCGAACGTGGCGCGCGAATCGCACAGCTCGTTCTCAGTGAAGCAGGTCACGAGGGGACGTACGACGGCGACTACCAGGGCGAGAATATCGAACCGGTTCCATAAATAGCATCCACCCACGCTAGAATCCGGAAATACCCGCTCGCTGAGACATGTTCCCGTAGGAACGGTCGAAAACCGTTTCTAGAATTATTTTACGAACAGTATAAGAATATTTAAGTTTCAACCATTGGCAGAAAGTGTTTAGTTTATTTGGTTCAGAATGAACAACAAGATGGTTGCTAACCAACCACGAGGGCGGCGGCGATTTTTGAAAGCAACTGGCGCGGCGGCGGTCGCGTCGGCAATACCATTCAGTGGCACTGCAAGTGCGGGTGAGGGAATCATCGACGGCGCGTTCGACCTCGCAACGAGCGCGCTACAGCAGTCCCTCGTCGTGTTCGAATCCAACGACGACGTTGACCTGTTGGATACGCTGAACCTCACGAACGGCTATCACAAGTTCGAGGTGCTTCCGATCGGCTACACCGAACTCTCGGTGGCTCAGTTGGAGACGGTCGCCAACTGGGATTCCGTTCGATACGTCCAGAAAAACGTCGAACTCGACTACTACAACGACGACACGCGGGAGGTGACGCAGGTTTCCGAAGTCCAGTCCAGCGGCTATACCGGGGACGGCGTCCACACCGCAGTTATCGACTCGGGTGTGGACGGCGACCATCCCGACCTCGATTCCAGCCTCGTCGCAAACTGGCGATGGGCGGGCAATCCGCTCGGGTCGCCGACCCTCTGGGTTCCCGCTGGCGACCTCGACACCGACGACAACGGGCACGGGACGCACTGTTCGGGGACGGTTGCGGGCGACGGAACCCAGAGCGACGGCGAGTACAGGGGAATGGCACCGGACGCCGACCTCACGGTCTACTCGGCGGGGCTGACTCTGACCATCGTCAAACCGGTCGCGGCGTTCGACCACCTCCTCGCACGCCAGCAGGCGGGAGAAACCGACATTTCCATCGTCTCGAACTCCTACGGTTCATCGAACGGCGAGGACTTCAACCCGGACGACGCGCTGAACGTCGCTACCTGGGAAGCGTGGACGCAGGGACTCCTGCCGGTGTTCGCGGCGGGGAACTCCGGGCCAAGTACGAACACGCTCAACCAGTACGCCAAGGCACCGAACGTGCTTGGCGTCGCCGCGACGAAAGACAACAAGAAGGTCACAAACTTCTCTTCGCGTGGGCGAAAGAAAAGTCAGAGCCCGAACAACTGGGACCGCAAGACGGCGCTCGATAACCTGGAGCAGTATCGCAACGGCGGGTCGCCATCCGGCCCCCTCGGCGTCTATCGACCCGGCGTCGGTGCGCCCGGTAACGCCATCGTCAGTACGATGGATCCGACCGACCCGCTCAACGTTTCAGGTGGCGATACCGACTTATGGTACGCCAGCATCAGTGGAACGAGCATGTCCTGTCCGGCAGTGGCTGGAATTGTCACGCTCGTCGTCGATGCGTACCGACAGAACAACAGCGGGTCGCCGACGCCAGCCGAACTGCTGAACACGGTCTCGGCGGAAGCCGAAGACGCGATTAGCGGCTACAAGCCGTGGACGATTGGCTCCGGGTTCGTGAACGCCCAGTCCGCCGTGACCCGTGCCGAGAACGGAAACATGGGGACGTACAGCGACGTAAGTCTCGTTGACTACTGAAATCGGTTCCCCCCTTCACCGGAACCGATACGATTATTTTCGTCGGATTGCCATAGACGGTCGAAGTGACGTGAGCTCTTCAGACGTACTCAAGGAATGTAACGACTGTGGAGAGCAGATGCTCGGCGTATATCTCGAAAACGGCCTCTGTGCGGAGTGTCGTGACGGGACGTCCCGGTAAACGGTCAACCTGCGGAACAAGTGCCGAGAAATGGTTATCTCGGTTCGCCACCACTGTCCGAATAGGAGTGGACACTATGGGTCTAGTAGTGCGAAGGGAACCATGAGTGGTCGAAGCCTCACTTCTGTCTTCGACGAGTTCGAACTCCTGGACAGTCTCGGCGAGGAACTCATCGCACTCGATGAGGAATAGCGATTCACGCATGTGAACGACCGAATCGTAGCACGGACGGGTATCGGCGCAGAGACACTTCTCGGGACGGTTATCTGGAAGTCACTCCCGAGCCTCGTCGGAACGCGGTTCGAATCCGAACTGCGGGACGCCATGGCGACGGGAGAGAGTCGGTCGTTCGAGTACTCATACAGTCCGTGACACGGCAGGAGATGTACGAAGGAGTTTGTGATGCGTTGGCAGGAACCAATTTGTACGATTTAGCAATCTATCGCCCAACTCGAGGGACAGGAAAAAGCGACTTCCGTCTCCGAGCTGTGCGACGAGTTGCTCGTCACGGAGTACGACGGGGAGGCGACCGACCGTGACCGCCAATGGATAGAAGTCGAACTGTATCACGTCCATCTGCCGATGCTGGCGGATTACGACATGGTGGAGTTCGACATCAAAGACGGCACCGTCACGCCGAAATCGACTCTCGACGTGGAACGGCTCAACTGGAGCAACGCCGAATCAGGGGTGCTCACGGGTGAGTCGGATTGAACATCCAATTATTTGGTGGACATGCCTCGACGAAAAAATCACTTTCGTATACGAGGCAACCCACCTTCGCATTCCGGAAATCGAGGTGGTAGGGTAATAGCCCCTGCACTCTCGGTTTTCCACGAGCAACACTGTTCTATCGTATTGGGTATCGATACGAAATGAGCTACCGAGATACCGAGGTACATCGTTGAGAGGTTGGAATCGGAACCTACACACGTAGGTACAGAAATGATGACGAACTACGGCCTAGCCTCATTCGACCGCTAATAATGAATGAGACCAACGACCAAAAACGCGGCCGATAGCGACCGTTCCGACACCGCGAAGCACGGTTCGACGGTGAAACCGGGTCGAGGAAGCTCGATTCATTTCGCTCACCTCAGGTGCTGGCGCCGATGACGACTAGCGTGCTGCTCGTTCCGCTCACATTCACCCACGTCGAACCCGGGTTCACCTGTACCGAACCGAAGGTGTACTCGCCCGACTCGGCCAGCGAGTCGGGTGCCTCGGCGAAGTAGGTGACCTCGGTTCGTTCGTCGGCAGTCGCGTCGCTCGTGAAGTGGACGTACTGCACGTCGCCCGCATCTTCGACGCGGGCGACATCGTCGGAGTTTTCGACCAACACGTTCCACTCGGCGGGCACCACGTCACGAACTCCCGAGTCCTCGGATGGGTTGACGGCAAGTTTCACGTGGTTCGTCTGGCCGCCGGTGAAGACGGTGGCATCGTTTTCTCGCTCGCCGGACGCGAAGAAGCCGTCCTTGGTGGTGACGTCCACGGCGAAGTGCGCCTGCACGTCGTTGCCGTTGATGGCACCGGGAACGTCGACAAGTTTGCCGACGACGTAGAGCACGCTGTCGCCGCTGTTCCGACCGAGCGAAACGGAAAGCGAGGCGTCGCCCGTGAGCCCCTGCGCTCGTCCGAGGATGTTCGGTTCGCCGTTGGTTGCCGGATTGGCGGCGTCGTAGACGAACAGGTCGATGTGCGGGTCGCCCTTTGCCATTCCCTTGTTGCCACCCGAGAGGTGGCTGAACGTCACGTTCACGTCGACCGTCCCCGGCCCGGCCTCGACGTAGCCCGCGAACGCGCGCTCGTCCTCGGGGAGGTTCAGGCCGACCGTCGCCTCCGTGAGTCCTGTAGCGTCCCGAGTGACGGCGTCGATTGCCGACCCGACGTTGGCGCGCCCGTAACCCTCGTAGGGGTCTCGGGCACCGAAGTCGTAGGTCGGCCCTTCGGTTCGGTGGTAGGGTGCCGCAGTGAATGCCGTTTCCGAGGCGGTTGCGAGAATCGCCTGCTTGAGCAGGTACACGTCCCCCAATCCGGCTTCGTCCGGCGACGGGAGCCGAATTTTGCTCGGCACGTCAGTGCTCTCCATCGCCTCCGCGACAAGGCCCGAAATCCCCGAAACGTACGGTGCGGCCATGCTCGTACCGGCCTTGCCCGTGTAGTCACGAATTGGCGGTTGCTCGCTCTCGTCGTCCGCCGCGATTCCCTTCTTCGCCGCCCGCGCGAGGTCG
The DNA here is from genome assembly GCF_051194195.1 of Haladaptatus marinus. NCBI lineage: Archaea > Methanobacteriati > Methanobacteriota > Halobacteria > Halobacteriales > Haladaptataceae > Haladaptatus > Haladaptatus marinus. Next base: position 78,710 of record NZ_JBLZNK010000009.1, on the reverse strand, counting down.
GTGACCGTGCCACCCGGCGCGGTCACGTCGGGTTTTCGATAGACGGTGTTCGAATCCTCGTCGTAGGCACCCAGTCCGCCGCTGGAGTACGCCGAGATACCGTCGAGCGGGCCGGTTGCAACGACCGAAATCGTCTCGTCCGCGACGTTCGGCGCGCCATTTCCGTTGGCCGGAGTGGCCGCGTTGCCCGCTGCGGCGGAGACGAGAAGACCCGCCGACGCGATGTCCTTGATAATCGATGGGTCCTCGGCCAGTAGGCCGCCCGCTGCGCCGAGCGGTGCGCCGCCGACGTATCCCCACGACATGTTGACGACGCGCATGTTGAACCGGTCGGCGAACGTCTCGGCGTGCTGTGCGAGGTCGGCGGTCGCGCCGCCGAGGCCTTGCAGACCAACGACGCTCGAATTTGGCGCGATACCGGCGTGGATGGAACGGTCACCGCTTGCGAGTCGGTCGGCGACCGACTCGTCTTCGGCGAAGAAGGCACCTGCGCTCACGGAATCGACCGTTGCAGTCGAAATCGCTTCGCCTTCTGCTGGACGAATGTAGACCGTGTACGTCGCGGTACCGGAACCGTGGACAGTGTGGGCTTCCGCGACGTTGTTGTCCCACTCGCTCGTGTCCGAGAGCACTTTCGAGGAGCCGAGTTCCTGTCCGTCCGGCCCCTCGATGATGATTTCGATGCCGTCGCCGTAGGCACCGCCGAAGATGCCGCGGTTCGGGCGCGCATCAACTTCGTACGAAAGCGTTTCGCCGAGCGTCAGGGTCGTCTGCGGTTCGTCTTCGGTGACCATATCGGGGTTCACGGCGCTGGCGATTCCGGATCCGGCCATGATGGACGTGACGTGGGTGCCGTGACCGTTTTCGTCGCGCGGTTCGGCGTAGCTTCCGTAGCGACTGCCGGAGTCGTACCAGCCGACGACTTTCGGGGTGTCGGGCGTCACGTCACCCGACGGGAAGACGCTGCCGTCGTAGGGAGTGAGTGTCCCTTCATATCGGTAGTAGTCGCCCGTAATCTCGTAGTCAGCGACGACGTTCAGGTACGTCTCGACGACGAAGGCGTACTCCTCGCCCGCGTTCACATCAACCGTGAGCGTTTCCGGATTGTCGCCCGTCGCCGAGGAGGCGACGCGCTCGCCGGCGGAATCCTCGATGTAAAATTCGAGGTCTTCCCCTTCGTCCTGAACGTCTTCCGGCGTCCACGCACAGGCCGCCTGAATCTCGTCCGCGCCATCCGGCACCACGAAGGAGTGGCGTTTCGTCGCCGGAGCGACAAACGTTCCGGGGCCAATCGAACCCGAAAACGACTCCGACTGGTCGAGTTCGACTCGGTCGACCGCCTCCGACCCGTCCTTCGTGATGACGAGTTCGCCGTCACGGGCGACTGCCCGGACGTCGTTCCATGGACCGAGGTCTGGGTGACGTGAGTCGATGCCGCTGTCGGTCAATCCGATCGTTCGGTCGGTACGGCCCCGATACCCTCGTTCCCATGCTTGAGTCGCTTCCCTCACCCGCCAGTTCGAAAACCGGTCGTCGAACGCGCTTGCTGCGCTACTGTGGCCAGTTGAAAGTAATCCCGCTCCGGCGAGGGCACCACTCGCCGCGAGGAATGAGCGCCGTGAAAGTGCGTAATCCGATTCGTCGTGAGGATGCTTTGTTCCCATACCACATGGGAGGGAAACCCATTGAAAAGAGATTGTGACAAAACCATCCAAACGTCCAAGTTCGAAAACGAATTGGAATAACGGCAGATAGTCCTAAATATCTGGAACGGAGTATGATAACTGAGGGCACACGAGGGGATGGCCGTGGACATCGACCGGCCCGGCGTCGTGCTGTTCGTCGCGTTACTCTGCTTGCCGAGCCTCGCCGTCGCCATTCCCGACGGCGGGACGACCGGCACTCCACTGGACGAAACGAACACCACGAGCGCCGAGACGACGACCATCGACACCGCCGTCGCGACGACTGACGCCGTGGTGACGACTGCGAGAAACTCCGTTTCTGGGACGAATACCGAGACGACAACGACGACAGCGACGGATTCCAGCGATGATGTCCGTGACGAGACGAGGGACACTATTTCGGATGCCACGACAACAGTGGACGATTCGGCCGAGGATGAGAGCGACGGAACCGGGGAATCAGTCACGGATACGGTGGATACGCGAGACTCGGTCGGCGACACTGTAGATTCGGCGACCGGGTCGGTCGGTGATACCACGACTGCGACGGGAGTCGATGCACCCGACACCGATGCTCAGACCGCTGCTGCTGTGGGTGAGACAGCGGGGCAGTCGTCTCCCGCAGGAGAGATGACCGAGTCGAACGACGTGGCCGAATCGGGAGATAGCCTTGCCGATGGGACGGCGACAGCGACGACAGCGAATGGGGGTGGCGACCAGTCGGCCATGGGAGATACTGCAACCGAAGTCACGAGCGCAGTCGATACCGCGACGGAACGCGTCGCAAGCACCGAAAACGCGGCAACGACCGCGAAGACGGGGAACCAAGCTTCGGAAAACGGTGTGTCTGCGAGTAATGCGAAAACGAGCGACTACGAGTCCACGACCGTCGATCAGCGTGAAACGGATGCGACTGGAGGCGGAAACGAAGCGTCGGCAACGTCGGCCGATGAGACGACTGAAGCGGGTGGCGCGCTGGCGAGCGCCGACGAGACGGAAACCAACACACGCCAGCGGCGACCATCGAGCAAACCGGTTCCGAAACCGGTCGAAACAGCGGGACTGGCCGGTGCCGTGCTCGTGTTGGGTGTCGGTAGTCATCTCCCGGACGTGACCGCGCTGACGATTAACTCGGGTGCGACAGCCGTCGCACCCGTCGCCACGGGGCGAGAGAACCATCGACTTTGGCGAGTTCTGACCATGTTCCGGTACAGTCGATACGACGATTCCGACCCGTTGGAACACGAGGTCAGGTGTGCGCTCTTCGAGCGAATCGAGCGAACCCCGGGGTTGTACCTCTCGGAGTTGGACGCCAGGATGGACGTGTCGCTCTCGACGATTCGTCACCACCTCCGAGTGCTGGAACGCGAAGAAATGATAACGGGAACGAAAGTGCGCGGCAAACGCCGATTCTATCCCGACGACGATGGAGTTGAACTGGCCGCCGCATTGGCTGACGGACCGACCGCGGCGGTGCTCGATGCGGTGGCTCGCAGGGAACCTGCTTCCGGCGGCGAACTGGCGGACGAACTGAACCGCGACCCCAGTACTGTTACGCATCACCTGAAACGATTGGAAGCTGACGGACTGGTCGAGCGGGAACGCGACGGGAGAACGATCGTAAATCGACTCTCGCCGGAAGCACAAGCCGCATTCTCCAACCGACCCGCGGCGAGCGCGGACGACTAACCAGCCACCCATTTCGAAACGAAAGGGTTTTTCGACGTTTCTTCGCAGTGAAAAGCGTGCAACGAAACCAGGCCCAGTTCTACGCGCTCTATCTCACACGGTTCGCCGCTGGGTTTGGGTTTATTACACTGTCCACGCTCCTCCCGAAGTATCTCAACATCCTCGACCCGCAATCGGGAGTCGTCGTCGGTCTGTTCGTTTCCGGTCTGACCGCGGCGCAGACGGTGGTCGTCGTCCCGATGGCGTGGGCGGGCGACCGCTACGACAAACGAAACGTCCTACTTGGGAGTCTCGCCATTTCTATCCTCTCGTACGCCGCATTCCCCTTCGTGGAGAGCAGTTGGGGCTTCATCGCGGCGCGGGCGCTTCAGGGCGTCGCTATCACCGGCACCGGCCTCATCAGCCTCTCGCTCGTCGGCGAACTTTCGACGGCAGACACGCGAGCGAACCACATCGGCAAGGCCAACGCTGCCAGATTCGCGGCGTCCATCCTCGGGTCGATTTCCGCCGCCGTACTGTACGAACAGTACGGGTTCAGCGTCGTCTTCGGCGTCATCGTCGCCCTGTTGATTCCGGCGCTCCTCGGCGTAGTTCTGTTCGTCGAACGCGACGGAACGCGAATCGAAGGCTTCCCGTTCTCCGACTTGGCGCTCAACCGCAAACTACTGACGCTGACGAGTTTCCGGGCGCAGTACTCCGTGGCGGTGACGATGGTTCGAGCGTGGGTCGTCGTCTACGCCGGACTGGAGGCATCAAAGGGTGGATTGGCCTACGCGACGCTCGCGGTCAGCGTCGTGCTCATCGCGGAGAAGTTCATGAACATGCTATTTCAGCCATACACGGGGCGGCTGTCCGACCACTACGGACGCGCCCTCTTCGTCTTCGTCGGCGGCGGCCTGTACGGACTCGTTGCGCTCTGTATTCCGTTCGCGCCTGCAATCGGCCAGTCGCTCTCCCTGCCCGCGATGTTTCCCGTGCTCGGCAAGCTCTCATCTGCCTTCCTTCCGCTGGTCGGCCTGAATGCCCTCCTCGGCGTCGCGGACAGTTTCCGCGAACCAGCCAGCATGGCGCTGTTCGCGGACGAAGGCGCAGACGGGGCGGGCGTGGCCAGTAGCTTCGGAATCCGGGAGTTGGTCTGGCGGCCCGGCAGCATCCTCGCGCCAATTCTCGCGGGACTCCTGATGACCGGCCCCGGTATTCAGTGGGTGTTTTACGTCGGTGGACTTGCGTCGATTTCAGGCGTGGTGACCTTCTTCGGCGTGCTGTCGTATTCCCACGGTGCGAAGGCGCTGACGCAGTGGTGAAAAGCGAGCAGAATTCTCTTTTCAGTTTCAGTCTCGTAGCCTTACAGACCCGTTTTGAATCTCTTGGCGACGTTATAGACGGAGTAGAGAACGCCGAATGGAAGGAAGAACGTGGTGAGACACCAGTTTCTCCATCACTCCGAAGGCTGACGACATGAGCTATAATTGTGGAATAAGGCACTAAAACGGGTGTGTTCGTTGCGTATCGTTCCGTACGAATCGAAATGCGAGGAATTGCGACTACCGACTTGGGAGCAGTTACGACACTGGTATAGATTCAAGCTCAATCAGAAACCGGAGACGAATGAACCGAGCTGCCCATTACTGCATGTAGCCGAGATCCGCCAGTCGCTCTTCGACGCCTGCCTCGTCCTCATTATCCATCGAAATGTCGTCGTCCTCGTCGTACTCGGGATAGCTCTGTGCACCGATGTCCCCGACAATCGGAATCACCGTCCCGTCCATCCGGTCGCTGTACGGGATTCCCAGTGCGGACATGATAGTCGGAGCCACGTCGAAAAGGTGTGCTTTGGTTGGCATCCTGTCTCGATCGATTCCCTTCCCTTTCACGGCGACGACACCTTCCAGTTTGTGGTTCCACGGTTCCGTCGGCGGTGCGAAGTAATCGCCGAGTAGTTGTGCGGAGAGGAACTGACCCATTTCGTTCGGTATCGTCACGATGTCCGGGGCGTTTTCCGCATTCTTCCCGTGGAAATATTTCTCCCGAGGCGCAACTTCGCCGAAGAGCGGTTCGCCATCCGGGGTTTCGACGGCACTGAGTTTTTCTATCAGTTCGTCTCGAACCTCGTCGTATTTATCGGGGGGAACGATACCCTCCGGTTCGCGTCCTTGCAAGTTGATGCGAACACCCAACTCGGTTCGGGCACGCATGTATGCGATCGATTTCGGGAAGTCCACCTGTTCGTTGCCGGTGCGTGCGACGTTTTTCGGCGCGTACTGTTTGGCGATTTCCGCGAGCCCAACCTTCTCCAGACCGGTTCTGATTCGGTGGGCGGTGAATCCGAATTCGGCCATTTTAGCGGCCATCCGTTCAAACGTGTTCGGTTCCCACGTTTTGGTGTCCTTGCCCTCGCGGAGTTCCTCTTGAATCGGGTTCCACGACGGCATTCCTTTCCCACCTTTTCTCGCCTTCACGTAGCCTTCGTCGCGGAGGAACTCGTTGACGCGGAATTCGTACTTATCGTACGGCCCCATCCCGTGGTCGCTGGCGATGAGAACCGTGTTCGGATTACACTCCTCAAGCATTTTGCCGACCTGCCGATCCGTCTCTTCGTAGACCGTTTTCACTTTGTCCCAATCGCCGTCGAACTCGTGGAAGACGGTGTCAGTTTTCTGGAACTGGACGAAGCCGAAATCGGGTTTGTGCTTGTCGGCGAGGTAGCGGAAGGCTTCACCACGCATTTGCACGAGGTTCGTATACTCATCCATCTTCTCCGCATCTGAGAGTCGCGTGTCGCCGCGGGTGTAGTTCGGATACACCCGATAATCGCCGATTTCCTCACGAATCTCTTCCAACAGTCCCTCGGGATAGCATCGTGGATTTTCCGGCCCGATGAACCCCGGAACGACAGCACCGTCGATTTCGTCCGGTGGATGGGTAACCGGCACGTTGACGACGACGCTCGACTTGCCGTGTTTGTCGAGCAGCGACCATATCGCGTGTTCTTCCACATCGTTGCCGCTGACCACGTGGAAATCGTAGCCATCGTAGGCAACGAATCCACAGACGCCGTGTTGCCCGGGGTTGACCCCAGTGTACAACGACGGCCACGCGCTCGGCGTCCACGGCGGCATCTGTGACTCTAACGGAGCCGATGTACCATCCTCACAAATAGAGCGGATGTTGGGGATGACGTCGTCTTCGTAGAGGCGTTCGAAAACTGGCAGACAGCCCGCATCGATGCCGATGAGGAGAACATCTACGTTGCTCATTGTGTCTCACCCGGGATACAGTTTCGGCCAGCGCGTTTCTTTACAGTCGTCGAACAGGTTTTAGATAGCACCCGTTTTGCGACGCTCGCCAGACTCATTGCTGACCCCTACCAGTTCTACTCATTTTATTATGCCACGCTTAATTCTCCATGGCAGTAAATTAGTCGCCTTCGCCGTCCGTAATAGCTACCTCCGAATCGTCGATAACGGTCCGTTTCCACGTCCCGCGAGTGAACCAGAGCGCGGCGGCAATCGCTCCGAAGACGTTTCCGATGGCCATTCCGATCCAGATTCCGGTTGGCCCCATGTCCCGAACGAACGCAAGATAGTACACGACGGGAACGCGACCGAGCCACAGCGTCACCATCGAGAACGCCATTGCCGTCTTCGTGTTACCGGCCCCACGATACGCGCCGAGAAGCACCTGCAGCAGTGCCATGAACGCGAACTCGACCGAGCGAATTCGAAGATATTCGCTGCCGTACTCGATTGTCATGGCGGCCTCCGGCGTTCCCGTGGCCATGAATACGCCGACTATCGGGTCGGGAAACAGTGCTGCAACGATTGCAACGGCGAGCATTACGACGGAACCGACCTTCGCCGCGAGCCAAACTGCCCGCTCCGCTCGCTCCGATTTCTTCGCGCCGAGGTTCTGGCCGACCATCGTATTCGTCGCTCGCCCCAACCCCATCGCCGGGAGAAACACGAGGGAGGCGAGACGATTACCAAGTCCGTAAGCACTGACCACGGGCGGGGCAAACTGGACGACCATCGCAGTCAGCGTAATCATCGCCATCGCACTGGTCGATTGTTCGAGCGCGCTCGGCGTCCCGATACGAACGATGTCCCAGATGTAGCTAAGGTCGGGCACGAGGTCGCCGAAATGAACGTCCGGCCCAGCGCGAGCGACGAACAGTACGTACAAGCCGAGGACGGTGGCAATCGCCCGCGCTGAGATGGTTGCGAGCGCAGCACCTTTGATACCCATGCCATTGATGGGACCCCACCCGAAGATGAGCAGGGGGTCAAGGACGACGTTGATGACGACGCTGACGAACATGATTCGCATCGGCGTTCGCGTGTTGCCGTACCCTCGCATCAACGAGGAGAAGACGAAAAAGCCGAAGAGGAACGGCAAACCGAGGAAGAACACTTCCATGTAATTGCGGGCGAGCGGAATGATGTCGTCCGTCGTCGCGGCCTGCGAGGGCATCAACGCGAGCATCGGATCCGTAAGGAAGTAGCCAATAATGCCGAGGACGACGGAGAGAATCGCCACGAACGACAGGATTTGGCCCGCGACTTTTCCCGCCGAGCCTTCGCTATCGGCACCGGTGTACTGGGCGACGAGGATGCTTCCTGCGGTCGTGAACCCGCCCGCGATGGAGATGAGGAAGAAGATGAGCGGGAACGCGATACTCATCGCGCCGACTGCGTCGGACGACAGTCGTCCCAACCAGAAGGTGTCCGCAACGTTGTACGTCACCTGGAGGAGTTGGATGACCACTATCGGCCACGCGAGTTCGAACATCGGTCGCACCAGCCCACCCTCCGTAATCGAACTGCTGGGCTGTGTGCTATTCATCGTACTTTCGAAACGAAACAATCACGTTTCAATATTTCGACTCTGAAATCATATGATAGGATCTATCACACGGTACTCGATACGAAGTTCATCGTCCGTTTCAGCACTGACTCCGTTATGGATCCGCCCGGACAAGAGACGCCCGGACAAGAGACGCAACGATTATTATAAAGTCCCTAAACCCATCTCTGGGGCGGTTAACGGGTGACAAAACGAAGGACACTGCGTTCGTATTCAAAAGCCCATCCGCGAAAACGAAGGTCAAGTATCCCTGTTTCAGTCCCGTCTCAGCGCGACCACGACACCCGCAAGCGCGAAGACGGCCGGGCCGATTCCGAATCCAGGCTGGCCATTCGTTGCGGTGGTGTCGGTCATCGTCGTGGTCGTTTGTCCGAACCCGGTCGTTTCCGCTATCGTCGTCGTTTCGAGGTTAGTCGTCTCGTATTCGACGGACGAATCGAGCTGGCCGTTGAAAATGGAGTAGTTGAAATACGACCGTTCGCCGTTGTACTGCGAATCGTTGTACTGTCCGTACACCTGAAGGCCGCTGTCGGAATCGACGGCGAACGAACGGAGTTCGTCGTCGTCGAAGGTCACCGCGAGCGTGTTCCCATCGAGCGTCGCACTTTTCGCCGGAACAGTGCCGCCACAGGCACACATGGCGTAGTAGGTTCCGTCATCAAGTGCAGTCGCGTTTTCGGGGGCGTCGAAGGTGACCGTCACGTCTCCCTCGCCGTCAAGGGTCACGGCGGACGTGCCACCGTTGGCGTCAACCCGACGGATGCGGTTGGTCTTCTCGGGCGCGACCGGACTGTGTGCTTCGATATACTCCAGGGTGACCGTTCCGTAGAGTTTCTGCGTACTGCTGACGCGCGTTGCGTTGCCGAGAACGCCGTCCCATCCGGCCATGTAGGAGTTCACCGTGACGGTGTACGTTGCGTCCTCGGAGAGCGGTTCGCCGTTGATCCACACGTCCTGAATACGTTCCTCCGGCGGGGCGGACGAATGGCCGTTCCATTCGTAGTGAACGCCGCTGGCCTGGAGTTTGGCTCCTTGCCCATACCGCTTCCCTTCCTCGCTTTCGAGCGTGACGATTTGGCTGGCGAGCAGTTCCTTCAGTTCCGCGCCGGTGAGTTCGACCGTCACCAATGAATTTCGGAAGGGAAGCGCGTTGTACACGTCGCCAGCGGTGATGTTTCCGGGGCCGTAAACGCTGTTCGAGCGAATCCCACCGGCGTTCGTCAAGGCCACGTCGGCACCGATTTCCTCGCGGAAGGCATCGGTGATGAGGTTTCCGTAGGCCGTCTCATCGTGGTAGTTCGATGCGAATCGAGCATCCAGTTCGACCTCGGATTGACCGACAACGCGCGAAAGCACGTCACCGCGGTCGTCCGTGATGATTTGCGAAAGCGTCTCGTTTTTCGGAACGTCCTCGGTCACGTCGAGCAGTCGGCCATTCCAGCCGACGACCTCTCCGTTCCGGATAGTGAGGTTCGCTTCCGCGACGTGTTCTGCACGCGCTTCCGCTTCCATGATAACCGTCCCGCCGGTCTCCGCCGGAGGATACTCGATTTCGTCGTCGCCCACTACGATGGCATCGACATTCTCGGTTTGATTTGCAAGGTCTTTCGCAACCGGAACGCCGAAATGGCCGAGAACCACGACGGCATCGACGTTTTTCTCCTTCTTGAGCATCGTCGCGTACTGCTCGCCGGTTTCGGCGTAGTCGGTCAATTTGTAGCCTTCTTCCTCGAAGTCCACCGCAGTCTTCGACTTGATCTTCTCGTCGGCGAGTCCGACGACGCCGACTTTCACGCCGTCACGTTCGATGACGGTGTAGGGCTTGGTTCCCGGAATCGGGTCGCCCGTCTCAGCGTCCTCGACGTTCGCCATGAGTCACGGGAACTCGGATTCCGCGGAGAAATTCTCGACGGCCTCAAATCCGTAGTCCAAATCGTGATTACCGATGACCTCCGCGTCGGGGTCGATGACGTTCAGACCCTTGATTGGCGTCTTCCACGTCGTCAGTGGCGAAAGCGAGTGGGGACTAACTTGGTCACCCCCACCGAGCACGACGGTCGGGTTGTCGTGGGCCACCTTTCGGCGATTGATGAGCGTCGCCATCCGTGGGAACGTTCCGTTCTCCACGGCGGCGGTTTGGACGTCGTTGTATGAAAGAATCGTGAGCGTGGTCGAAGATGACTGTGCGGTCGGTGCATTCGTCACGGTGTCGGTGCCCGGCATCGAGCGGTTGTCAGTCGTCGGTGTCGCCGACGTGGCAATCGCCGGAGCAACCGTCCCCGTTAGCAGACACAGCGTAAGCAGTATCGTGCAGAGTGTTCGCATGTACACCTACATTCAGACGATTTATGTATAATTTAATCTACTTTAGTAATGTTTGATAGTGTTTACCAACGGAGGTGAAATCGAACGGAAAATCGAACACCGAAACCGAAGTACTCATCATCGTCAGGCCCACCGTTGGAGACGGTACAAACAGACAGCAATGATACTGACTGGAACAGTCGTCGCCGACGCGACGACGATTATCGAGGATGGAGCAATCGTCGTTGTCGGCGAGACGATCGAAGCAGTTGGCGAGCGCACCGAACTGCTCGACAGCTATTTCGAACACGAGGTGGACGAGTACGACCTCCTGTTACCGGGACTCGTCGGGGGGCACATTCACTCGGTACAGAGCCTCGGGCGGGGAATCGCGGACGACGCCGAATTGCTCGATTGGCTCTTCGAGTACGTCCTCCCGATGGAAGCGAGTCTCGGGTCGGAGGAAATGTATGCCGCCGCACGGTTGGGATACCTCGAACTAATCGAAAGCGGAACGACCACCTGTATCGACCACCTCTCGGTTCGACATGCAGACTGGGCGTTCGACGCCGCAGTGGAGATGGGAATCCGTGGTCGCATCGGAAAGGTGCTGATGGACAAACGCGCTCCCGACGGACTTCACGAGGACACCGACGCGGGACTGGAAACCACGGAAGAACTCATTCAACAGTATCACGGCGCGAACGATGGACGGATTCAGTACGCCATCACGCCGCGATTTGCCGTCTCCTGCACCGAGGATTGTCTCCGGGGTGCGCGCATCCTCGCGAACGATTACGACGGCGTTCGAATCCACACTCACGCGAGCGAGAATCAGGACGAAATCGACACCGTCGAAGCCGACACCGGCCACCGAAACATCCACTGGTTGGACGAGGTCGGATTGACCGGCGAGGATGTCGTCCTCGCTCACTGCGTTTGGACCGACGAGTCCGAGCGCGAAGTGCTCGCGGAGACGGGCACGCACGTCACCTACTGCCCCTCCTCGAACATGAAACTCGCCAGCGGAATCGCCCCCGTCATCGACTATCTCGACCGCGGAATCAACGTCGCACTCGGCAACGACGGGCCGCCGTGCAACAACACGCTTGACCCCTTCACCGAGATGCGACACGCCAGCCTCCTGCAGAGAGTGAACGAACTCGACGCGCAGGCGGCCCCGACCCGCACTATCTTCGAGATGGCGACTATAAACGGCGCTCGCGCCGCCGGGTTCGATCGCGTCGGAAAATTACAGGAAGGATGGCAGGCGGACATCATCGGTTTAACGACCGACCTGACCCGTGCGACGCCGCTGTACGACCCGCTCTCTCACGCCGTCTTTGGTGCACACGGCGACGACGTAGCGTTCACCATGGTCGCCGGAGAAGTGTTGCAGCAAAACGGCGAAGTGGTCGTCGCCGATGCCGACGCGATTCGCGCGGAGGCGAACGAAATAGCAGCGGGATTGGACGTGGCTCCGGAAACAGGCGTCTTCTAAGTTTGACCCTATTTTCTGAGTGTGGCGATTGCGGCGGCGGGCGTCGAACCGTGTGCAGACCGGCCGTGTGTGTCTTCGGCGATCCACGTTCCACCCGGCGCTTGCCGAACGGTTGGGAGGTCGGCAGGGTCTCGAACGGCGTATTCGTCGTCGTGATGCTGGAGGTGCATGGATGGTAGTTTGTACCACGTTGGGTTAACTAATAGCCGGATAAGTTTGTGGTAGGGACTGCTTGAAACGCGGGTTTCGAGCGATTCGGACATTCCGAGGAGGTATTTTTTCGAGCGACGAGAACCATCGGATATGACACACTCGATACAAGGCTTCGACCACGTCGCACTTCCGGTTTCCGACCTCAATCGAGCGGTTTCGTTCTATCGGGACGTGCTCGGTTTGCGGTCAGTTGACCGCCGCGACCCGGACACCGAGGACTATCATTGGCTGAATCTCGGACAGGGGCAAACGCTCAATCTCGCCCGCGTGGACGAGGTATCACACTATGCAACCAGTCCGCGACACGTCGCGTTCAGCGCGCCGGAGGAGTATCTTGACGAGATAGCCGAACGATTGGAAAATAGAGATATCAACGTGCGGAAAATCGAGACGAGCATCTACTTTAGCGACTCGGATGGGAACGAACTGGAAGTCACCTGCTGGCGTGAAAAGCGACTATGGGAGTCGGGAGCGAACCACTGGTGATTTTACGATGGGGGGTCCTCCGGATATTCTGGCAACAATCGAACTAGCGAAGGCAATAGCCGTGATTCCGCCGTGGTTTTTCTGGATATGGGTGAATCACGACGCGCTCAAACGCGACGTGGAGAATGCGGGCTACTGGGCACTCGAAGCGACGGTTCCGGTGTTCGGATGGCTGTTTCTCGCTCTGTACTATCGGAAGAGAAACGCGGAAATCGAATAGGTCGTGGTCGTTTGCTCGACAGCAGTGCGTCGATTGGTTTGACGAAAGCAGTGGACGCGACGGCCACTCGTTCGGTCACGAGCATCGAGCGAAGGCGAGTCACCCCGTCTTTCCATCGCCACGACTTGGAATCGACCAGCCATGCTCCTTGACGAGTTTTGGTGCACAATCCTCACAGAATGTGAATTCCCGGTCTTGTTCCCCCTTACCCGGGCCGAATCGGAACAACGAATGCGGTTTGACGGTGAGGAAGTCGCCGCACTCGTCGCAAACGTATCCTTCTGGCATGATATTTTATTACATATTCGGCGATATACGTCTTTCTCAGAAAATCATTCGGCAGACGCGATGAATTTTTGCACCGTCGCGAATCCGATTCGTTTCAGTAAGGAGTCGAACATTTCGCCGACACACAGTCCGTCGTCGTACTACCAATCATCGACGCAGTTGTCCAGCGCGCTCACCGGGTCGCTAATGATGCTCGTTTCCGCGGTTCCGGGTGAATCGTACTGCACAATAGCAGTCAGGTTTTGAAATAAGATTACCACTTCAGCTGATAGAACGGGTGCAGAAAAGCGAAAACAATCGCAGCGAACGGATTACGGCGTTTCGTTCGTCTCGACGCTGATGTCGGCTTGCGGGTAGGCCGTACAGGAGAGGAAGTATCCCTTTTCCAGTTCATCGTCGCTGAGCGTGTCGTTGTTGCTGTGGACGATGTCGTCCGGTTCTCCGTCGGCGATCTTCGCACCGCAAGAGAGACACGACCCTGCGCGGCAGGAGTATGGGAGATCCCAGCCCTCTTCCTCGCCCGCTTCGAGAATTGTCTCGTTGCTGGCGACTTCGATGGTCGAACCCTCCTTGACGTATTCGACTTCGAAGTACTCGACCTCGTCCTCCGGAATCGCCTCGGGGTCGAAGCCAGTGTCTTCTTCCTCGCCTTCTTCTCCTTCGAGTTCACCTTCCGCACCGGCACCGACAGCGACCCCACCGCCACCACCGATGGAGCGGTTCATCGGTTCGGGGAAGTCAGTTTCGGGGACACTCGCTGCACGGCGGTCGAGCACTTCTTGGGAGATGTCGTCCGCAGCGCGCCATTCGGTTCCCTTGGTGAAGTGCAGAGCCACTGCGGTGAGCGCAAACAGAAGCCCGAGTCCCAGACCCAGTTCGTTTACCATATGGCGGAAGCTACGGAACGGTGGTTTAACAGCATTGTGATTGACGCGAGTGTGGGAGAGGAGTTAGGGTCAAACACAGCATCGTGTAAACCATGGTCCTCGAAACATTCCTCGACCGAACCTTCGGACGCCCAACCGGCCTACTCGGACGACTCGGCGGAAAGCTGATGGCTCAGTCGAAAGGGGAGTTCACGGCGTGGGTTATCACCGAACTCGACTTCGAACCGGACGACCACGTTCTGGAGGTTGGCTTTGGCCCCGGCATCGGTATCCAGCAACTTGCAGAAGCCGTTCCTGACGGCTTCGTCGCCGGTATCGACGCCTCACCGGAGATGGTCGAACAAGCACGAAAGCGAAACGTCGGGACGATTCACGAGGGACAAGTCGAACTCCGATACGGCGTCGCGGACGACGTGCCGTCCGAAGACGACGTCTTCGACGCCGCGATGACGATGAACTCCATGCAGGTGTGGCCCGACGCCGTGACCGGACTGCGGGAACTGCGTCGCGTCGTGAAACCCGACGGAACCGTTGCGATCGCTTTCACGCATCACTCCGGGCAGTCGAAGGACGAACTGCCGAAACTGCTCGCCGACGCGGGATTCGACGAGATTCGAATCGAAGACCGTGGAGACGATTTCTGTGCGTTTGCGGAGGTGTAGTCTCGGCGTTGTGTTCTTTGGCGGAAGTCGGTCATCTGCGTGGCCTCGTTGAAACTATGATAAGACATATGGCACACATATGGGTATATCAAGCATGAATACCACCCTCCGCTACGGTTCCGGCGTTTCTTCCTCGATAAAATGGTCGATTCTCGGAGTGTTCCGCTAACGGTTCCCGTACCGTCGTATGTTGTTGGTTCAGGCGAAAGAATGGCAGCTAAACTTCGTGCTGAAGCTGAAAAGCGACAGCCTATCGTTCAGTTCTCGTCATTCCCGCCAGTCGTTCACGAAAGCTGCGCGCTCCCGTTGCTAGTCGCGTTTGACCTCGTGCCGACCGAACCCGTATCGAAGCCGGTTGGCCAACCGCCGTGAGAACCGACCGTCGGACCGACTGCCGAATCGCTCGCCGAGCGCCTGATAGATGAGCGGAACCGGAACTTCCTGTTCGAGGGCTTCCTGCACCGTCCACGTTCCAGTCGAACCGCCCGCGACGTGGTCTGCCACGTCGCCCAAGTCGGTTCCCTCCTCGCGGAACGCCTCTTCACACAGTTCGAGGAGCCACGAGCGAATGACCGCGCCGTTGTTCCACGTTCGAGCAACTTTCTCCAAATCGAGGTCGTACCGACCCTCGTGGAGCAGTTCGAACCCTTCGCCGTAGGTCTGCATCAGCGCGTACTCGACACCGTTGTGAACCATCTTCACGTAGTGGCCCGACCCGGCCTCGCCCATTCGGTCGTGGCCATCCGGCCCGGTGGCCACCGCGTCGAAAACGGGGGTCAGTTCGTCGTAGGCCCACTGTGGTCCGCCTACCATCAGCGAGAAGCCGAGTTCGGCACCGGCCGGACCGCCGCTGGTTCCGCAGTCGAGGTAGGCCGCAGGAGTCGTCTCGGCGCGCCGAACGGAGTCCTCGAAGTAGGAATTGCCACCATCGACGACCACGTCGTCCTCGTCGAGGAAGGGTTCCAAATCCTCTAGCGCGGCGTCCACCGGTTCTCCGGCGGGCACCATCAGCCAGATTCGCTTCTCGTCGCCGAGTGTTTCGGCGAGGTCAGCGACCGAGTCGGCGGGTTCCGCACCCGCTTCCGCCGCAGATTCGACGGCTCCTTCGGCCACGTCGTACGCGACGATGTCGTGTCCCGCATCGAGCGTTCTGTCCACTACGATTCGACCCATGCGCCCCAGTCCGATGACGCCCAGTTGCATGGGAGTAGGTGCAGGTGGGGGAGAGGTAGGGGTTGCGATTCCAGTTCCGGGTGGGCTTATAGGGCATACAGATTTGGGCACGCACGAATACGGCTCCAGAACCGGTCTCAGTACACCAAGTGAGAGAGATACCACCTTCGGGACTGTTTCGAACACCGAACTACGTGAAGGCCGTTTCCAACGTGTCCGTAACTCTATCCGCGTGTTGGATCAACAGCGTTCCAAGGATGCTCATGATGAGGACATAGCCGACGGTGAACGCAGGTATCAACTCTCCGAGCGCGCCGGTTCCAACGCTCATCGCGAGGGTGGACAACACCAGCGAGAACTCTCCGCGGGGAACCATCCCGAGACCGACGCGAAATGAGCGCGTTCTGTCGAGGCCGTAGGAACGACCCGAGAACGTCCCGCTCACGAACTTGCCACACGTCGTCAGCACGACAGCAATACCCAGCAAAGCGAGTACATCTGCCAACAGGGTGATGTCCGTGGCCAAGCCGATGGAGAAGAAGAACACGGCGGCGAAGAGGTCACGGGTCGGCGACAAAACCTGCTCGATTCGGCTGACGTGGTCGGTTTGGCTGAACATCGTTCCGACGAAGAAGGCGGCGACCGCCTCGCTGATTCCCATCGCCAGGGCGGTTCCGGCGATAAGGACGGTGATGCCAGTTACACGGAGGAGAAACAGTTCGTTCGAATCGGTTCGGAACAGTCGTTCGACGTACTCCGACCCGTACCATGCGACCCCGACGAGAAGCACGAGGAAAGCGATGGACACGCCGATGGAAATCGCGGCGTCGGTCGGCGTGCCTTCGCCCAGCGCGACCGCGGACAGCAGAGCCAGATACACGGCGATGAAGATATCCTCGAAGACGAGCGTTCCGAGGATGGGTTCACTTTCCGCGTTCGCAATCCAGCCTTGGTCGATGAGCGATTTGGTTATCACCGCACTGGACGAGATGTAGACGATTCCGGCGAGGAAGAACGTTTCGAGCCACGAGAATCCGAACAGGACACCGAGTCCGAGACCGAGGAGGAAGTTGATCCCGAGGTCAACGAGACCGACTTTCACGAGTCTGTCGCGGTTCGAGACGAGTTGTTGGAGGCTGAACTCCAGACCGAGGAAGAAGAGAAGGAACACGATACCGAGTTCCGCGAGAAGATCGATGAACTCTCCAGTTTGGACGAGCCTGAGCGAGACACCGCCGATGGCCGTCGGTGGGTTGGGGCCGACGAGGATACCAACGACGATGTAGGCGGGAATGACGGACAGTCCGATTCGGGATGCAAGCGCCCCGATGAGGGCGATAGCCGTCACTGCGATTCCGAACTGGACGAGTAGTGGGTCTGCCATCGTCGCTTCAGTTGGCCTCGTCGGTCGCGGAAAGGAGGTTCGTGAGTTCAGCCTGCTCCTCGCGGGTACCGATTGCAACGAGAATGTCGCCTGACTCGATAGTCGTATCCGGTTTCGGATTCGCGATCGTTTCCTCGCCGCGCTGGATTGCGATGACCGAGACACCGGTACGTCGGCGAATCGCGGCGTCTTCGAGAGTTTGGCCGGTGAGCGAGGAGTCGTCTTTGACCTCGACCCACTCGATAATCGACTCCCCGAGCGGGACGTTCAACTCGTCCATCTCGACGGGTTGGAAATACGCCCCTTCCAGAATGGAGCCGAGCTGACGGGCTTTCTTGCCCGTCAGCGAGGCGAGTTTGACGCTATCCTCATTCGGCGACGGACGGCGATACAGTTCGCGTTTTCCGTCGTGATGGATGATGACGACGAGTCGTTCCTCGCCGTCGAGTTCGAGTTCGAATTTGTGGCCGACGCCGGGGATTTCCGATTCGTAGATAGTCATATCTGAAGGGGTGTTGGAAAGGGCATAAACATCACGCCGAAAATCTCGGCTGGCAGTCGATTACGGCACTCGGTATTCGTCCAATATCTCTCGAATTTCCCTCCCTTTCGACATCTTATGGAGGTACAGCGGCAGTCGCGGGGCGGTTCTGTATCGGAGTCTCGCCCTTGCACCGATTTCCCCATCGTAGGGTTGGAGGCTGGCTACGACGAACCCGGTGGGGGTTCGAAACTCGATGACTCCATCGCGCCGAACCACGCGGAGGTTGCCAAGACGACTCCGAACGATGTCGGTGGCTTCCTCGGGGGAGATTCGAAGGTCGAGACGCTCGAAGCTACTCATTCCAGTGCTAGTAGTTCGGAGAAGGGACGTGTAACCCTTTCGCCAAAAACAAAATCGAACTCGCTGCTGGCGATTAGCAGAAGTTCTGCGTCGCGTAGACTTTGCCGTCTTCGGTGACGTAGATGCCGACACCTTCGTTCTGCCAGGCGTCGGTGAGGATGTTTTCGCGGTGGCCCTGCGAGTTCATCCACTGGTCTACGATACCCCGAGCGAGTTCGCGTTCCGTGGTGTAACGAACCGTTCCGTCGCCGTTGTTAATCGGCGTGTCGTACCACGTCTGGGCGATGTTTTCGCCACCCGTGAGATACGAACCGTCGCTAGTCGGCGCGCGGCAGGTGTAGCCCGCTTGGTCGTAGCGATCCGCGAAATTCTCCCCCTCGGGCGAGGTGTGCGAGAAGTAGCCGCGCGTCGCCATGTCCTCACTGTGCGACCGTGCGATGTCGCGGAGTTCGGTGTCGAACGAGATGGCGTCGAGTCCGCGCGACGTTCGTTCTTCGTTGACGAACTGGTGGATGTATCGCTCGACCTCGCTTCGGTCGAAGCCGTTCGGTTCGGAGGGTGTGGTCGTCGGTTGCGTCGTGGATGTGGTCGTGGTTTCCGGCGGGGTCGTCGTAGTAGTCGTTGTCGTGGTTTCTGGAGGAGTAGTCGTCGTGGTGGTCGTTTCCGGTGTAGTTGTCGTGGTAGTCGTCGTTTCTGGCGGTTGCGTAGTGGTCTCTGGAGTTGTCGTCTGCTCCGGCGTGGTCGTTGGGGTCGAAGTCGTCGTTTTCTCCGGTGGTGAAGCCGTAGTCGTGGTTTCCAGTGGTTCCGTGGTCGGTCGTTCTGGTTCCGGTGCCGGTTGGTCGGATTCGTCCTCGACCACGGACAGCACCAACTGGAAGAAGTGCCAAAAGTCGCCGTTCAGTTCACCGTCTTCGAGAGCATCCTGTACGGCAGCGGAAATCGCGCGTTCCCAACTGTCCGTCTCGGATGAGTCAGTCGTGTTTGAAGAGTGGGTTTCATTCGCAGTCGAATCGTGGCCGCTGTACGGTGTGACCGGTTCGGCCGAGATGGCCCCGACAGCAACCGTGCTGGTCACGAGCAAGAGGGCGAGTGCCAGCGAAAGACCGACAGAAATCGATTTCCGACTCATGTCATTCTCGCTGGTCGAGTGGTCGTTTGTCGATACTCGGTACGGCAGTCGGTCGAGCGTTGTGACTGCTGGTTCTCGTGGAGGCTAGCGTGCCATGCCATCGCAAATGGGTGTCCCGTCCCAATCTACATAATTTTTCGCATAACCGACTATTGATTATAGATTTCTAATGAAATTCACACGATGAGTTATCGAACAAAATTTGTTAACCACGACGATAACAAAACCATCAATTCAGAGAGAAATAGACACAGGAGCAAGGACGACATCGTCTCGGCGGCGAAGTAGACGAAAAACGATAGTGGAATCGACCGGTGGATTAGTACGCGCGACTCGTCACCCTGCTTCCCGAGTCGGTATCGAGGAAGACAGTGTCACCGCCGTTGTTCCAGACGGCAGCACCGCGATTCCAGTACACGTCGCTGCTCGAATCGGTGCCGCTTCCGGTGTGGAGCGTAACCGTCTCGCCCGGAGCCAACGATGTTTCCGAGAAAGTGTACGTCTGGCCTGCCGCGTCCGAAACCGTCCATCCGGAGAGCGAAATCGTGCTGGAACCGGTGTTTTCGAAGACGACGTATTCGTCGTTCAAATTGTTGTTGTCGTTCCCCGAGGCGTCGGCGTGAATCGTCTCGACGTCGATATCACCTACGCCGCCAGCGTCTCGACATCGCCACAGGTCTCTGCGTTCGCTCTGGGCGCT
Organism: Haladaptatus marinus; assembly: GCF_051194195.1. Lineage (NCBI taxonomy): Archaea > Methanobacteriati > Methanobacteriota > Halobacteria > Halobacteriales > Haladaptataceae > Haladaptatus > Haladaptatus marinus. Next base: position 58,682 of record NZ_JBLZNK010000009.1, on the reverse strand, counting down.
CGATTCGGTGCTGTAGTAGCTGCTACTTTTCGAAAACGTCGAATCGTACACCCGTGCCCGACCGGAGTCGATGAGTTTGTAGTTGTAATCCTCACCGCCGTAGTATACGTAGGCGAGCAGTCGTCCGTAGTAACCACGCTTGTCCGATTCGGAATCGAACTTCAGCGTAACCTGCTTTCCTTCGAGTCGCTCGATCATAAACGACTTCGCATCCTCTCCCTCGTCGGCGAGACAAGCCTCTCCTGCGCTGTTGGTCGGAACGCCTTCGAACTCATCGGGCGTGTTTTCGCTGTAGGTTTCCGGCGTATCGACACCGAGCAGTCGGACGGTCTCGGTCGTTCCGTCGGGATACCGAACGTCCAGCGTATCACCATCGACGACATCGACGACCGTGACTTGGTCGCTGCCGGTGATGGACGCACCGACCGGCCCGACGACGACCGTCCCAACGATACCGCCGAGAACCAATGTGAGAGCAACTGTGACAACTGCACCGCGCATTTTGAATTGATTTTCCACAACGCAAAATCAACGTCTTTGCTATTGGAATTTTGTATGGATAGAATACAGAAAATATACTCACACCGATGAAACCAGGGCGGTTTCGAGCGGAATCCGAGGCGGAAAAAACGTGGAATGACGATCTCATTGATTTCCGTTTTCCCTTTCGATACAATCAAATAACTAACCGGTGTACGGTATTGGAAATGAACGACGACCGAGTCGTCCGACGGTTGAACGTCGTTATCGTTCTCCTTTCCGCCATCGTGATTCTCGTAGCGATGCCCCATTTTCTATTCGTTTTCGAGCATCTCACCAGATTGTTTCAAGCCGTCATCGCCGCCCTCGGAACCATCGGCGTCTTCGCCCTCATTCAAAGATATCGAACGGTTCGGAATTGATTCGAGTCGACAATGGACGGGAACCTTTATCAGCGACGACGCGCAGAGTCACAGGTATGAGCGTGATGGTGTCGGTAGTACGTCTATAGTGCAGGCGATGAGCCGTCCGTGTTTCTCACCGAATCACCATACTGCGACAGGACTTTGTATCCATGAGTGACGTTCCAACCGATTACGAACCCGAGCGTATAGAACGAAAATGGCGGGGAGAGTGGCAAGACTCCGACGTGTACACTCCGGATGGCGATTTGGAGTACGTCATCGACACACCGCCGCCGTATCCGACAGGAAACCTCCATATCGGACACGGACTCCAGTGGAGTTACATCGACTTCGCGGCGCGCTATCACCGACTACAGGGTGAGCAAGTGTTGTTCCCGCAGGGATGGGACTGCCACGGACTGCCGACGGAAGTGAAGGTCGAGGAGAATCACGACATTCACCGAACCGACGTCTCCCGCGACGAGTTCCGCAACCTCTGTATCGAGCACACCGAGGAGCAGATCGACTCGATGAAGGAGACGATGAACGAACTCGGCTTCTCCATCGACTGGAACGCGGAGTTCCGGACGATGGACGAGGAGTACTGGGCGAAAACTCAGCAATCGTTCATTGAGATGGAGGAGTACGTTTACCGCGACGAACACCCCGTCAACTGGTGTCCACGCTGTGAGACGGCCATCGCGGACGCGGAAGTCGAGAAGGAAGACCGAACGGGAACGCTCTACTACGTCACGTTCGACGGCGTCGATAACGACGATATCGAGATTGCGACTACCCGCCCTGAACTGCTCTCGGCCTGTGTCGGCATGGCGGTCGATCCCGACGACGAACGCTACGCCGACCGAATCGGCGAGACGTTCGAAGTGCCGTTGTTCGGGCAGGAAGTCGAACTCATCGCCGACGACGACGTCGATGGGGACTTCGGAACCGGCGCGGTGATGATTTGTACGTTCGGTGATAAGCAAGACGTTGACTGGTGGGCAGAACACGACCTCGACCTGCGCCCGGTTTTCACCGAGGACGGGCATTTGAACGAACTCGCTGGCGAGTTCGAGGGGCTAACCATCAGCGAGGCGAAAGAGGAAATCGCCGAGACGCTGGACGAGGAGGGCTACCTCAACGACTCCGAACCGACCGAACAGTCGGTCGGTGCCTGCTGGCGCTGTGATACGCCGATCGAGATTCTCTCGAAAGAACAGTGGTTCGTGAAGGTTCAGTCCGACGAGATTCTGGAGAAGGCGGAGGAAGTCGAGTGGATTCCAGAACACATGCACGCACGCCTCGAAGAGTGGGCGGAAGGCATGGACTGGGACTGGGTTATCTCCCGCCAGCGCGTGTTCGCCACGCCGATTCCGGCGTGGGAGTGTGAGGAATGTGGTCACTGGCATCTCGCCGACACCGACGAGCTCCCGGTTGACCCGACCGAAACCGGGCCAGCAATCAGCGACTGCCCGGAATGTGGCGCAGACTCGTGGACCGGCGAAACCGACGTGATGGATACGTGGATGGACTCCTCCATCACGCCCCTTCACATCAGCGGGTGGCCGGACGACCTCGAACTGGACGAGTTCGAACCCGTCTCGCTCCGACCGCAGGGCCACGACATTATTCGGACGTGGGCGTTCTACACCCTCCTCCGCGTCGGCGAACTCACCGACGAGCGACCGTGGGACACCGCGCTTATCAACGGGATGGTGTTCGGCCCGGACGGAAACAAGATGAGCAAGTCGCGTGGCAACGTCGTCACGCCAAGGGAGGCCATCGACGAGTACGGTGCCGATTCGCTCCGACAGGCGTTGGTTCTCGGCGGACAACCCGGAAGCGACGTTCAGTTCCAGCCGAAAGAAGCAACGTCCGCATCGCGTTTCCTCACGAAAATATGGAACATCTTCCAGTTCTCACTGAACCACTTTGATGAGAACACACCGGAAATCAGCGACCCGGCCTACCGGGACGCCGACCGCTGGATTCTCTCGCGGTTGTCAGAAACGGCCGACTCGGTCAGCGAGGATATGGAAGCGTACCGCTACGACAGCGCGCTCCGCACGCTCCGCGAGTTCGTTTGGAACGACCTCGCGGACGACTATCTCGAACTCGTCAAGGGTCGCCTGTACGAAGGTCGTCCGGGCGAGCGAAACGCGGCACGGCATGCGCTGTACACGACGTTCTCCGCAGTCGTCCGGATGCTCTCGCCGTTCTCGCCCTTCTTCGCCGAAGAGGTGTACAATCACCTTCCCGGAACCGAGGGAAGCATCAGCGGGTCGCGGTGGCCGGATGTCGAGATGCACGACGAGGAGGCCGAACTCGCGGGCGAAATCATCGCCGAAGTTGCCAGCGAAGTCAGAGCGTGGAAATCCGACGAAGGAATGGCGCTCAACGCCGAACTCGACCGAATCGAACTGTATAGCGATGCCGAGCGAAAACCCGACACCTACGACCTGAGCGAGGCCGTGAGCGGCCCGGTCTATCTGGAGCAAGGTAGGCCGAACGTCGAACTCGCACCGGTCGGCGTCTCGCCCGACCACTCCGCAATCGGGCCGAAGTTCCGCGACAAAGCGGGTGCCGTCGTCGGCGCGCTGGAATCGACCGACCCAGCCGAACTCAAAGCCCAGTTGGACACCCACGGCGAATTCACGTTGGACGCCGCCGGGGAGGAAGTCACCCTCGACGGAGACTGGGTCGAAATCGAAGAGGAATACCGCGCCGAAACCGGTGAGGAAGTCGAGGTGCTGGAAACCGAGCACGCGACGGTTCTCGTCTTCCCCTGAGTAGGGTAACGACACTCACCACGCTCCCCGAAACCACGGGAACTTTTCTTCCGGTCTTCGATTGACGAGCATGGACGAGCGAATCCACGAGCACGCAAAAGTGCTGGTAGACTGGAGTGCGCGGGTCGAAGCAGGCGACAACGTCGTCGTGCTTGTTGACGACGGCGCACACGAACTTGCCGTCGCAGTCGGCGAGAAATTGGGCCAACGAGGGGCGAACCCCCTCACTGTGTACGATTCAGACGAAGTCGAACGAGCCTTCCTTCGCGGACACGACGGTAACTTCGATGAGAATCCGGGGCACGAACTGGCGATGTACGAACACGCCGACGTGGTGCTTCGGCTCGCGGGCAACACGAACACGATGGCGAAAGCCGACGTGCCGGGAGAGACGGAACAAGAACACAATAAAGCGCGGATGGGTATTCGCGAAACTCGACTCGGAACCGACTGGGTTTCGACGCTTCACCCGACCCGCGCTCACGCACAGCAGGCGGGAATGGCCTACGAGAAGTACCAGGACTTCGTCTACGACGCCGTGCTCCAGGATTGGGAGTCGCTCGCCGAAGAGATGGCGAACATGAAGACGATTCTGGACGAGGGAAGCGAGGTCAGAATCGTCAAGGAGGACACCGACCTCACGATGTCCATCGAGGAGCGAACGGCGGTCAACAGTTGCGCGACGGTAGCCTACGACTCACACAACCTGCCGAGCGGCGAAGTGTTCACGGCACCCCACGCTACCGAAGGCGAGGTGTATTTCGACGTGCCGATGACTCACCGCGGCAAGCGAATCCAGAACGTCCATCTCACGTTCGAAGACGGTGACGTAGTCGATTTCAGCGCCGAAACCGGCGAGGACGTGCTGGCGGATATCCTCGACACGGACGAGGGTGCACGCAGACTGGGCGAGCTCGGCATCGGGATGAACCGCGGCATCGACCGGTTTACCGACAGCATCCTCTTCGACGAGAAGATGGGCGATACGATTCACCTCGCGGTCGGACGGGCGTACGACGCCTGCCTCCCCGAAGGCGAAACGGGCAACGACAGCGCGGTTCACATCGATATGATAACCGATATGAGCGAAGACTCACGGCTGGAAGTGGACGGCAAAGTCGTCCAGCGAAATGGAACGTTCCGCTGGGAGAACGACTTCGAAGGATAAAGAGGAAAAGGAGTAGAAAGAGGAGAGATAGTGACAGAGAAGGGATGGTAACGCGGGGGACAATTCAGCACTCTCTACGTCCACCACTTACTCCGTCGATCCCTTCGGGAGGCGTCCCGAAACGGTGACGCCAGTTCGGACTCCTCGAGGCCGAACCCGTATCCCAACCAGTATCCAGTGTACCAGCCGATGGCGTCGGTATCGACACCGGAAATCGAGATTGTTAATTTGTCGTACTCCTCCAACGCGCCGTCCTGGTCGGGGTCGGTTCCGCGAACGCCTCCACAGGAACCGGTCGCACCCGGATTACACGGGAGGTTATCGGGAAACTGCACCACGATGTCCGCGTTCGCCCGGTTCTCGGTGAACGAAAACGAGATGTTCGACGGGACGGTTCCCGCCGCGCCGCGAGCATAGTAGTCGAGGGTGTGTCGAACCTGCTCTCGAACTGCCTCCCGGTCGTCGGTTTGACCGAGATAGACGGTAAATTCGGCGTCGGGCCACGGGACATCGCGGTCGGTTGCGTTCGTCAAAGGCTGCGTCGAAAGGGCCGCTTCGGCGGCCATAATCGACTGTGGTGCGGAGCTGTGATTCAGGCCGAGGGTGTGACCGAGTTCGTGTTTGAGTATGAGAACGGTCGAGTCGCTGGAAAACGAATCGTCGATATCCACGCGCATGGGGCGGGAAATCTGGGCAGCGTTCGTGATGTAGGGTGCACAGCCGGCGGCGTGTTCGACTCGCGGACAACTTTCGACGTCATTCACGAAGTTGACGATGAGGTCTGGATTGTCGGCGTCGGGAACGAGTTCGTACTGGATGGCGTAGCCCGCGTACTGCGCACTGTTTTTCTCCCAGTAGTCGAGTGCCTGCCGAACCTCGTCAGTGTACTCGCGTGAGGGGTTCGCACTCGTATTGATACCGACAGTCACCGGCGACTCATCCCACGGGTTCGACCGGTCTGCGATAGTCCCAGTCGTTCCCCGTGTCGATTCGTCCATCGTCCCCGTCGTCACCTCTCCCTGTTTCATATCGGTCGTTACGTCGAACTGTGTGCCAGCACAACCCGAAAGGACGAGACAGAGTGCAAGCAGGAGGGCACGCCGAGTCATTATCGTACAAACGGGCCGAAGTGGTTTCAAACCTTGCGGCTCCGGAAGTTACAGTCGAAATCGAGCGTGTGGGTGTATGACTCCGATTCGACCTGAATCGTCGCGTGGTCGATACCGAACTGTTCACCGAGCTCCTGCTGGCAACGTTGGAGAACCGCGTCGGAGTCGATACCCTCGTCAACGACGACGTGTGCCGAAAGCGTGTACTGGGTCGAACTCAGTGACCAAACGTGAACGTCGTGGGCATCCACGACACCCGGCAGTTCGGTGAGAAACATTCGAACTTCGTCAACCGCGATGCCAGAGGGCGTCCCTTGGAGGAGAATATTCAGACTCTCCGCGAAGAGGTCTTTCGCGGAGTACAACACGAGAAGGGCAACGAAGACGGCGAACAGCGGGTCGAGCACGTACAGGTCGGTGAAGACGAGCGCAATCCCGACGACGATTGCCGCCACGCTCCCCGCCGCGTCGGCGAGTAGGTGGAGGAACGCACCTTCGACGTTCAGGATACCTCGGTGTTCCGAAAGCACCCACGCGCCAGCGAGGTTCGCCATCAGTCCGAGTACGCCCACGACGACCACGAGTTGGGCATCGACCGGTTGTGGGTTCTCGAATCGGCGAAGTGAGTCGAAGAGGACGTAGCCGACCGCGACGAGCAAGAGGAGTCCGTTCCCCAGCGCGCCGAGCACCTCGGCGCGCTGATACCCGTACGTTCGCTGCGGGTCGGGAGGGCGTGCGGAAACCCACGCCGCGAAGAGCGCGAGGCCGAGGCTTGCGCTGTCCGTGAGCATGTGAACCGCATCCGCCAGCAGGGTCAGCGAACCGGAGAACACTGCACCGACCAGTTCGACGACGAAGAAGACAGTGTTGATAGCCAGTGCGATGGACAAGGCGCGAAAGCTGGTGTCGCTGGAATCATCGGCGTCTCCCGTGGCGGCGTCGCTTCTGGCGTCGTGGTCGTGCGCCATCGGAAGAAGTACGGGCCGGAGGCTATCAGGCGTTGTGGGGGTCAACAGATAGCGTACGTTACGCGCAGTCCATCGTCGTCAACGATAACGTCGGTAAGTGCATGGCATTCATTGGTTTTGATAGTTGTACACCCACGAAACGGCGACTCAGTCGTTTCGGTACCAGCGATTGTCGTGGATTCAGTGGTCTTGGAACCGGGAATGTCACCACAAATCGAAACCGACTCAATCCCATTCAGGTCGACCCGTTTCAGGTTGTATATTTTGAGATCGGCTTCTGCGAAGACCTCATGAGTTTAATTGTAAAATGTTTTACCTGTATTCTCGCGGACAACCCAAACGCGGACGATTTGTTTTTTCGCACCCTCGTTTCGGAGATGAACCACATGGTCGTGGTCAGGAGTATTCACTCCGTTGGACGTACATCCAACAGTAGCGAAAACGCCAGCAAAAACAGCGAGAACAGATAGACGTGTCAGTGGTTGCATGATTCAAGAACACGAATCGTGAGTGATAAGCTTTCTAGAACGTTCGAAATTACTCGTCGTCGGGACTGACACCGACCAGTCGCATCGCGTTGCTCGTCACGCCGAGGCTCATGCCCATGTCGCCGATGATGATTGCTTGCGCGACACTGACCAGTCCGAGCGGTGCGCCGACCGCGAGGACGCCCTTCACCGCGAGACTTGTCCAGATGTTCTGTCGAATGACGCCGTTCGCCTTTCGGGCGAGTTTCCGAAGGTAGGGGAGTTTCGAGAGGTCGTCACCCATCAGGGCCACGTCGGCGGTTTCGATGGCGGTGTCGGTGCCTGCCGCACCCATGGCGATGCCGACGGTTGCGGCGGCCATGGCGGGCGCGTCGTTGATGCCGTCGCCGACCATCGCGACGCCACCGTCGGTGAGTTCTTCGACGGCGGCAACCTTGTCCTCCGGGAGGAGTTCGGCGCGATACTCGTCCACACCGACCTGGTTGGCGATTGCGCGGGCGGTTCCCTCGTTGTCACCCGTGAGCATCACGACGCGCGAGACGCCGAGGTCGTGGAGGCGTTGGACGGTCGCTTTCGCGCCGGGGCGGACTTCGTCCGCGACAGCGATGACGCCCTCCAGTTCGTCCTCGGTTCCGACGAGGACGATGGTTTTGCCTTCCTGTTCGAATCGCCGGACAACCTCCGCGAGCAGGTCGAGACAGTCGTCTCGGTGGTCACAGATGCTTTCGGGTTCGACCATTTCGCCTTGCTCTACGACTGCTCCGCCGTCCGTCGTTAGGTGCGTATGTTCGAGGTCAAATCCCAACTCGGCGAACAGGGCGGGCTTCCCGGCGTAGTGGGTCACACCGTCCAAATCCGCACGGACACCTTTTCCGGTCAGGCTCTCGAAGTTGGACACCTCGCGCTCGCCGACGCCTCGCTCGTGGGCGTGGTCGATGATAGCCTCGGCGAGCGGGTGTTCGCTCCGGTGTTCGATGCTGTGCGCACAGTGGAGCACATCGTCCGCGCTGTTTCCGTTGAGCGAGATAACGTCGGTGACGGTTAGTTCGCCTTTGGTCAGCGTGCCGGTTTTGTCGAAGGCGACTGCATCGAGTTCGCCCATCGCTTCGAGATGGTCGCCACCTTTGACGAGAACCCCGTTTCGCGCGGCACTGGTGATACCCGAAACAACGCTGACGGGCGTGCTGATGACGAACGCACAGGGGCACGCGACGACCAGGAGCGTGAGTCCGCGGACGAACCACTCCTGGAACGGTGCGCTGAGGAAGAGTGGCGGAACCGCAGCGGTGAGAATCGCAGCAACGACGACGACCGGGGTGTAGTAGCGCGCGAATCGGTCGACGAACTGTTCATGTTCGGTTCGGTTGCCCTGCGCGTCCTCAACCATCTCCACGATGTTCGAGATGGTCGAATCGCCCGCTTCCGCGGTCGCTTCGACTTCGAGGTAGCCCTCCTCGTTCACCGTTCCGGCGAACACCTCGTCGCCGACTTCCTTCTCGACCGGAACGCTTTCGCCCGTGATTGGGGCCTGATTGACCGAACTGGTGCCGTCGCACACGTCGCCATCGATCGGGATTTTCTCGCCCGGGCGGACGATGACGACATCACCGACGTGAACCGATTCGACGGGAACCGTCTCCTCGCCGCCCTCCCGCCGCACCGTCGCCATGTCGGGTGAGAGATCCATCAGTTCGCGCAGCGAGTTGCGGGCGCGATCCATCGAGAACCGTTCGAGGAGTTCAGCGACGCTGAACAGGACTGCCAACGTCGCGGCCTCGAAGTAGAGACCGACAGCGAGCGCGCCGATGATGCCCACAGACATCAGCAGGTCTATATCGAGACTCGTGTTTTTCGCGGAGTAGTAGCCGTTTCGGACAATTTCCTGTCCACCGATTGCAGTGGCGACGAGGAACCCGACGTCCGCGGCGGTGAACGACCGACCGACCGCGGCGAACAGTTCCGGATTCGAAGCAGGGATGAGGTACTCCAAAACCAATCCGAAGACGAGGAACGCTGCTCCGGCCCACGTCTTCAGTGCGCGAGTGCTCGTCCACACTGCGTGGGGAGATTCGACCGACGAACCGTCATCGCTTGCCACGTCCTCTACTTCGTAGCCCGCGCTCTCGACTGCCGTCACGAGGTCTTCGCGAGACGCGCCCGACGTGGTCGTAACGACGACTCGACCCGACGCAGGTCGTGTGTCGTACTCCACTACTCCGGGAACGTCGGATAGGCTGTTTTCGACTTTTCCGGCGCAGGAGGGACAGTCCATGCTGGGCACCGACAGCGTCTCGGTTCGGGTGTCGTCAATTTCGTAGCCAGCATCCTCGACCGCGGTTCGAATTTCGTCGATGTCGGCGTTGCTTGGGTCGAACGTAACCACGAGTCGACCCGAAGCGACCTGTGCGTCGATATCCGTGACGCCAGCGACCGACTCTACGCTTCTCGTAACCTTTCCAGCACAGGACGGGCAGTCCATGCTGGGTACCGAAAGGCGAAGCGTCTCGGTAGTGCTCATTACCTACTCGTAGTTACTGAACCGTTATTAATTGCCCTGCCATAAAACCGGGTTTGTTTGGGCCATCCTTATTAAATAATGAAGCTACATTTAACAAGAAGACGTCCGTCTGACGTTCGTTGTCCCGCGTTTCACGAACGTTTCATCGGGGGTTCAGGTGTGAAAAATACCGTTCAAAACCGTTCAATCCGTTAATACTCCATTGAAAACGGAAACGGTGCTTAACCATCGTTCTCACTTATTGGGTACGGTACCGAGTCGCTAACTGGGCAGCATGACGCACATCAAAGCAAGCGCCGCCTTGGCGATGGTTGCAATAGAACTACTCGCTGGGGTTGCAATACTGGCTCTCGCGTTCGGCATCTGAAAAGCGGCTGAGGGGAGTAAGCCCCCTTCTGTTCGACCCGGCATTCGGCTAAGCGTCCGCACCGTGTCCGGGCTACCAATATGGTGCGGACTTGCACCGGCAAGGATTCGCCGTTCCATCCATTCTTCGTGATCCGCGTGTTGACGGAGTCAACACGACGTGGCGTGACTGAATGTCACGCGCCCTTAGTGGGTTAACTCCCTCCCCTCTCGGGTCGGTTCGCACACTGCATCGGTCACACGAAGTGGTCTCGTTTCTGTTCCAGAGCCAGTGGTCTCCCACTCCGGACTTGCGCCCGGTTGCCTGCTCGGACGGTGGGGGGACTTTCCTCACGTGGGCGCAGAAAATCTGCACCGTTATCCGCGGGAACCGAGCTCCCTCTGCCGAAGTAAACTAGTCCATGCTCGTGTTTAAGCCGTTCGGTCGATCTAGTCATGGGGGCTTAAAGCCGGCCAGATTGAAGGGAAGCGTTGAAGATGCTTCTGTGCATAAGACAATTGTATGTCTGAGGCACAGGCAGTAGCCCTCACCTACGAGGATGGCACACGCGCGGTCGAACTCGCACGGGAGGCGGTGAACTCGTACGTCATTAATGGACAACGAGAGCAACCGGGTAGCATGCGCGAAGCATTTTACGCCCGAACTGGCGTCTTCGTCAGGCTGGAGTCCACCCGTGGACGCGGAAGCCTGCGCGGGTGCGCTGGTGCCTACGACACGAGCGAACAGTTGGGGCATCAAATCGTTGATTCCGCCATCGCGGCGGCCAGCGGAGATTCTTGCGGCTCGGAAATCGAACCGGCCGAGCTGTCGAATCTCAACATCTCCGTCTTCATCGTCGAAAACACCGTGTTGACCGACGACCCCGTGAACGACATGCGATTAGGTCGTCACGGCGTCGCCGTCGAAGGCAGCGGACAACACGCGTGGATGTACCCCACGCTCCCCGTCGAACACAACTGGAGCGAGTTCGAGTATCTCGACCGCGCGTGTCGAAAAGCAGGTCTTCCCCACGGCGCGTGGGAAGACGACGATGTGTTTGTCACCCTCATCGAAGGGCCAGTGTTCCGCGAGCGCGAACCCGAAGGTAGTATCGAGCGAATCTAAAAACCGACTATCGCTGAGTCGTCGCGAGCGCGACGAGCTGCCGTATCCATATCGAACTCACGAACAATTTTACCGTCACGAATCAGCGGTTGCAGTAGCGGTTCGCCGTCCGCGTCGTGACGCGCGAGCGAAACGTGATGACCACCGTCGTCTGTACGATACACCTGTTTCTTTCCGGAGAGTTTTCCACGTTTCGCCACCGGTTCCCCGTCGATTTCCACGATATCGAGCGCGAAATCCACGGGTTCCGCGTTGCTGATGTAACTGCCGACGCCGAATCCATCGGCCACGTCCCTGAGTTCGCGGAGTTCTTGGGGGCCGAGGCCACCGCTGGCGAAGATTGTCACGTCCTCGAAGCCGTGTGAATCGAGTTCCCAGCGCAGTTCGCGGAGGATGTGACGGAAGTTCCCTCGGCGCGACCCGGTCGTATCGATGCGAACGCTGTCGAGCGAGTCTCCGAGCGTGTTCGCCGCGCGAAGCACCTCATCCTTCTCATCCGAAAACGTGTCACAGAGCGCGACTCGCGGCACATCGTCGCCGACTGCCTCGTCGAACGCGTGCCACGCGTCCTCCTGCTTGCCACTGCCGAAGCAGATGAGCAGAGCGTGCGGCATGGTGCCACCCGGTTCCTTGCCGAGGATTTCTCCCGCCGCGACGTGGGAAAACCCGTCCAATCCGGCGACGAGCGCCGACCGTTCCACGACCGGCGCAATCGATGGATGGACGTGACGCGCGCCGAAGCTCAGCACGGTTGCGTCGGGCGCGGCAACTCGGGTTTCGAGCGCGTTCGTCGCTATGCCGGATGCGTGCGAAAGAAAGCCGAGGAGCGAGGTTTCGTATCGTGCGAAATCGAGGTACCGCCCTTCGATAGTAGCCACCGGGCCGCCGTCGAACAGTCGTCCTTCCTCCATCGCGTCCACGTCGATCGGTAGTCCTTCGAGAAGGTGGGCCGCGTCTTTCACGCCGGAGAGGAGTTCGAACTCCTCTCCGGTCGGGAACTGGTCGGCCGTAACCTCAGCGACGACATGCGGGTTCTTCCCTGCGGACTCCAGCGTCGTCTCGGTACGCAAAAAGTAGGCGTCCGTCGCAGTTCCGTCGCGAATAGCCTCCTCGGAAACCACGTCGAATCGGTCGCTCACGCGAACCACCTGTTGCTCATACGGGGGGGTTTCCCCGCGACAGCGAAAAAGCACCGGGTTTGGCGATAGCAGTGTTTTACGCTGAAACGGGAGAATCGAAAAATCGAACGTGAGAGGTTATGCGTTCGGCGCGGCACCGCGTCGAACGTCCGAGAGGTCGGAGACCTTCGGGGCGTTCACGATAACGACGGTGTTTCCGTTCTGCTGGATGTAGAAGGCGTCACCGAAGCCGGAACTGTCCGGCACCCGCCACGTGTTCTGGCGGCCATCGATCCGTTTTGCGTTGCGGTAGTTGAGCAGTTTTTTGTAGGCGTTTACGAACTCCGTAGCGTCCTTTTTCGAGTCCCACTTCGTCTTGAAGACGTAGCCAGTCTCGTTTCGTGGCGTGTTGTCGTTCGTGTAGACGACGATTTTGTCGCCGTCCCAGCCGTTCGTCGGCTTACTCTCGTAATTTAGCGGGTCGAACTCCCGCAGTTCACCCTCACCGTTCGTGTTGAAGAACTTCTGTGCCGGGATGATCTGCGTGCTCCCCTGACTTTCGTAGTAGGGGTACATGAGCATCGAGAAGATGCCCGCCTCGCCGACTTCGCCGAAGTTCGGACGATCCTTCGGTTTCAGGCGCTTCCAGCCGTTGCTGGTTTTGTCCTGAACGGTAATCTGTGCCGGTTTGTCGTTCGGATACTTCTCGGGATGGATGACTTGCTCGGAGCTGGCAGGTGGATTCTTGTAGAGGTCGTTGACACCCTTCCAACCCTGTTTTTCGTGAATTTGCTTTACGAACGGTGGACCGTCGCTGTACGGTTGGTATTTCAGGAGATACGGGCCGATGTTGGCAAGTTGGCCGCTCCCGCTTTCCTCGCTTTTGTCCGACATCAGGCACGTTCCTCTCCACCGGTTGTTACACCGCTGTTCGTAGAGATAATCGAGATAGTTGCCGTCACCCTCGACGACGCCGTCGATGGCGTTGTGGCGTTCGCGGGTCGACTGGTCGAACGATTTGAAGTCGAACTGCTGGTCTTGGAGCGCGTGGAACAACTCCTGGGACAGCGTAATCTCGTTCATCTTCGGCGACGTCTGGTTGTTCGAGATGATGACGATGGACTCCTTGCTCGGACTGTAGTAGCCACCGACCGACGACCCGGAGTTCCGATTCTGTACCGCAATGGAGTCGGTCGATTCGTCGATCATCATCAACGCCTCGAATTTGACGTTGTCGAACAGTCTGCGCTTCGGCGGCGTCGTCTGGTTCCCTTGCTCACTGCGGAACTGGTTGCGCGAGATGACTTTCACTGGAACCTTTTTGTCGAACTCCAATCCTCGAATCCTCTCGACGCGGGCCATCGACCGACTGACGACGGCGTTGAGTTCCGAATTGTTCAACCCGTCGTTCCGGGTGACGTTGACCGTCTCGTTGAACCAGTGGCCTTCCTCCCACCCCAGCACGTCAGCGTCGGGGTCGGGCGGATGGATCGCTTTCTTTTCGCTCGGTGGGACCGTGGTGCCGGGGTCTTGCGTCGTTTTCGTCACGTCGGGGCCACTCGTGGTCGTATCCTCGCCAGGGGCCGATGAGCACCCTGCCAGCACGAGCATGAGAGCAACCGCGACAGCGGTTATCGTTCGCATTCCTGTAGGAGACACCTGGAACCGCTTTGTAAAAAAGGTCGTGAAAGAGTGATGAAACGACACGTCGGCGACCTCCGAAACGGTTTGGTGGAGTCCAAACGTACCATTCAGTATGAACTTCGAGCCAGATTCGACCGCCGTCGTCGTTATCGATATGCAAAACGGATTCTGCCACCCGGACGGGAGCCTCTACGCGCCGGGAAGCGAGGACGTTATCGACCGGATTCGGACGCTCCTCGCACGTGCGCGCGAGGAAGGTGCTTCGGTGGTGTTCACCCGCGACGTTCATCCGCCGGAGCAGTTCGAGGGAAACCACTATTACGACGAGTTCGAGCGCTGGGGCGAACACGTCGTTGAGGGGACGTGGGAGACGGAAATCGTGGACGAACTCGACGTACGGGAAGACGACCACATCGTCACCAAACACACCTACGACGCCTTCTACCAGACCGACCTCGAGGGCTATCTCGACAACCATGGCATCAAAGACCTGCTCATCTGCGGAACCCTGGCCAATGTCTGCGTACTTCACACCGCCGGGAGCGCCGGACTGCGGGATTTCAAGCCCGTCATCGTTGAGGACGCCGTCGGCTACATCGAGGAAGGTCACAAGGAGTACGCGGTGGAACACTCCGCATGGCTTTTCGGGGAGGGTGTGAAATCGGACGACATCGAGTTTGAGTGATCTCGTTCGGAGAACCCCAATCGAGATAGCCGAACGAACCAACAGTTCGGAGGCCCAAACACCAAACCAGTGCCAAAAGACGAGTCGGAAAACGGTGACCCCAAGGACGATAAAACGAATGCGCCCGAAGACGACGTGAACTACCGCGACCACCCCAAGAAGTACGGCGAAACTTACGAAATCGGGCGAACTGAAAAAGGCGTCTTCAAAGTCGAACCGTACAAATCGGAACTGCTTCCTCACTGGTCGTATGCCGGCCCCAAATCGGCGCGGAAATCCACGGAGAAACTCTTCGAGAAATACGAGGCATACCGGGAGGAAGACGACTTCGTGGGGATGGACATGGCGCGAAAATACTGCCAGATGGGATTTACGCGGGCGATGCGCTACGCAAAGTACCCCGGCGGAAAAAAGTACGACGATGGTGACGAACGCGAACCGGAACGGTAGGCAGACCCGGAAAAGCGTGAGGCGGCGAAGATTTTTAAACAAAAATGAGACGAGATTCGTCACGATGAAAAATACCAGCGGCTGAAAGACGAGTATCGAAATCGCACGCAGTAGTACGCAGACTTCAACGGTAGCGAATGCTCATGGAAATCGAGTCCCCGACAGAAAAGTCGTGCCCCGGACAGACGAGTTTCGCGCCGAATTGCTCGCGCGCCACGAACAGCGAGATGCCGGTAATCGGCGCTCCGTTCGCGTACACTTCCACGTCGTCCCACGTCACGGTTCGGCCGTCAGCCACGCCGACGGCCGAACCGGCAAGCGAGACGGAGTCCGGCGAGCGGTCGCCATTTCGGCACAGCGCGCCGCCACCTTCGTAGTGGGGCAATCCACCATCCATCACGACGCTTTCGCCATCCACCGTGCCCGCGATGCCTGCGAATCGCTCGCCGGGTGCAGGATGAGTCGGTGAATCGAGCACGACGAAGGTGTCGCCAGTCGCCACCACGCGACCACCACCGTCCCACGCTAGGGGTTCGATTTCGACCGTGAGGTCGATTGGAAGCGACCCGGAGGCCCGAACTGGGTTCGAATCCCGAGGGCGGAATCCGAGATGAATGTGGTTCGCGACCCACGGTGCGAAAAAGCCCGACCGAACCATCTCGCCCAACGAGTCGCCGACTTCGACCCGGTCGCCGATTTCGACGCCCGGTTTTACGTGGAGCATCCGAGCCAGATAGTCGCCGGTATCGACCACGATGAGGTAGTCGTGTGCCACGGCGTAGGGTTTCTGCGGTGCTGTCACCGTTCGGGTTTCGATCACCTCGCCAGCGACGGGGCTCGGGGTGCACGTCTCGCGAGTCGCTTCACTCCCTGCTCGACTGCCGGGATACAGGTCGATAGCACAGCCCTCGTCGTGGGCGGTGTACGGCGAGTTGTAGAGCGAGAAGCGTGGATAGCGCGCGAGCACCGCCGGTGAAAGCCCGACCATAATTTCACTTTGGACCGAGAGCGTTTACATACATCGGGTTACAATGGGGTGCTATGCGCGTGCTTCGTGGCCGGGCCGAAACGCGAGACGACGACCGAGCGGTCACAGCCGCGATGCTCTCCGAGACGGCAGAGAGTGGCGAAGCCGCCGTTCGAGTGTGGGCCCCGCACCGACAAATCGCGTTCGGACGGCGGGATGCTCGCGCCGACGAGTTCGACGTGGCGAAATCCGTCGCCGAGACGTGCGAGTTCGAGCCCGTCGAGCGAAGCGTCGGGGGGCGTGCAGTCGCCTACACCGGAACGACGGTCGCGTTCGCCCACACCGTCCCGCTTTCGGATATCCGGACAGGAATGGAAGAACGGTACTCCGAAACGACCGAGGCGGTGCAACGCGCCTTCTGGCGACTCGGCGTCCCCGCCCAACGTGGTGAACCGCCGCGCTCGTTCTGTCCCGGGGATTACTCGCTCCAATGGAACGGAAAGCTCGCGGGGGTCGCACAGCGTGTTCGAACCGGGGCGGCATTGGTTTCCGGCGTCGTCGTCGTGGACGACCACGGAGAAATCGCGGGCGTGCTCGACCCGATTTACGAGGCGCTCGATGTCCCGTTCGACCCGGACTCCGTCGGAAGCATCGCCAAAGCTGGAGGAGAAGCGAACCCAGACCGCGTCATCGAGACCATCGAAGCCCTGATCGTCGGCGAGGAGGAGACGACGGTCGAACACGTCGGCGACCGAGAGACTTAGGACGATTCCCAAACCACTGGCGGGTATGCTTACGATTCGGAACGCGACGCTCGCCGACGGGAGCAAGCGCGACGTTCGCATTGACACCGACGCGGGGAGAATCTCTGCGGTCGGGTCGTCACTGACGGAGTCCAGCGAAGTCATCGACGCGACGGGAAAACTACTTCTTCCGGGTGCAATCGACGCACACGTCCACTTCCGCCAACCTGGGTTTTCACACAAGGAAACGTGGGAGACGGGAAGCAAGAGCGCCGCCGCAGGCGGAGTCACAACGGTCGTTGACCAACCGAACACGAACCCGCCGACGATAGACGGCGATTCCTTCGACGAAAAGGCCGAACTGGCGACGGCATCCTACATCGATTACGGAATCAACGGCGGTGTCACACCGGAGTGGCAGCCCGAATCCCTCTTCGACCGTCCGGTTCTCGCGCTCGGCGAAGTGTTTCTCGCTGATTCGACGGGAGAGATGGGCATCGAGGAAGAGCTGTTCCGCGAGGCAGTCGAACGCGCCACGGAGGATTATTTGGTCGTGACAGTCCACGCCGAAGATGCGGACTTGTTCAACGAAGACGCGAAATCGCGCAACGACGATGATGCCGACGCGTGGAGTGCCTACCGGACGGCAGCGGCCGAAGCCGCCGCCGTCGAGCGCGCTTGCGAAATCGGGGAGGAAATCGGAGCGCGTCTGCACATCGCACACACCAGCACGCCCAAGGGCATCGACGCTGCACACGAAATCGGTGCGACGTGCGAAGTGACACCCCATCATCTATTTCTCTCGCGCGACGACCTCGACGAACTCGGGACGTTCGGGCGAATGAACCCGCCACTTCGAAGCGAGAAGCGACGCGAGGAGGTGTTCGCCCGGGTAGCGGACGGAACGGTCGATATGATCGCAACCGACCACGCGCCACATACCCGCGAGGAGAAGAACGCGAGCATCTGGGACGCGCCGAGTGGCGTTCCCGGGGTTGAAACGATGCTCCCGCTCTTGCTCGAGGAAGCTCGCAAAGGCACCCTAAGTTACGACCGCGTGGCAGACCTCACGGCCCGCAACCCGTCGAAAGTGTTCGGCCTGCCGCGAAAGGGTCGCATCGAGGAAGGCAGAATGGCCGACCTCGTGCTTGTTGACCCCGACGAGAGTCGAGAGATTCGGGGCGACGAGCTCCATTCGAACTGCGGTTGGACGCCGTTCGAGGGCAGGATGGGCGTCTTCCCAGAACTGACGATGGTTCGCGGGAACATCGTGTTCGAGGATGATGAGTTCGGTGACCCGGTCGGTGAGAACGTACGAGAATGAGCCTCGCAGGGAGGTTTTTTCACTGTCCTGTCCGTCGAACCCGCCTTCGAATCGGAAGATACCGTCAACATCGAAGTAGATAGCACTGTCGGAAATTCATCGACACGATTTCGTTCGAGCCGTTCAAAAACGCATCAAGCCTACGAGTATCGCAATTTTGAACGCCACAAATTCAAGTGGTTACAGGATTGACACGCACTCGTGCAAGCAGTCATCCTCGCCGCCGGAAAGGGAACCCGCCTCCGACCGCTGACCGACGAGAGACCGAAGGCGTTGGTCGAAGTAGCCGGAAAACCGATTCTCACACGGTGTTTCGAGACGGTTATCGAACTCGATGCCGACGAACTGGTCGTCGTCATCGGCTACGAAGGGGAGAAAATTCGAGAGCGGTATGGCGATTCATTTGCTGGTGTGCCGATAACGTACGTCCGGCAGGACGAGCAGGTAGGAATGGCACACGCGCTGTTGCAGGCCGAGCCGCAGGTCGATGACGATTTCATGTGCATGGACGGCGACTGCGTGATTCGATCCGACCTTCGCCCCCTCATCGAACGCCAGCAGGAAGGCGGAGTGGACGCTGTGCAGGAAGTCGAGTTTGTTTCGACCGAGGCGGCGCGCGTGAAGGCCATCTGCGACGTGACCGAGGAGAACGAACTGCGTGGAATTGAAAAAGAACCCGACGATCCACCGAATCCCAGCCTCGTTGCGGCGGGATTCGCCATCTACAGTCAGGCCATGTTCGACGCCTGTGCGGACACGGAACTGTCAGTTCGAGGCGAGTACGAACTCGCGGAATCGATTCACCGGTTCGTCGACGGAAAAACGATGGTGGCGATGACGACGGATGGGTGGTCGGTGAACGTCAACACGCCCGAGGAACGGAAACTGGCGGAACGGAGACTTCAGCAAGACAGCCCCTAGAAATCCAGCCGTCACGATTACTCGGTAGCGAGCCGAATATCGACCTTCCATGCAATCGGGGGAGATAACGATTCCAGTCGATGGAGTTCAACTCGAAGGAAACCTGGAAATCCCGCAGGGAGCGACAGGTCTCGTTCTCTTTGCACACGGAAGCGGAAGCAGTCGGAAGAGTCCGCGAAACAACTTCGTGGCCGAGCGACTGCGCGATTTCGGTCTCGGTACCTTGCTGTTTGACTTGCTCACCGAGGACGAGGACAGCGTATACGAAAATCGGTTCGACATCGGCCTCCTGACCGACCGCCTCGTTTCGGTCACCGAGTGGGTCAAAACGCGGACAGAGAAAAGCGACTATCCGCTTGGCTATTTCGGGTCAAGCACGGGTGCGGCCGCCGCCCTCCGTGCGGCGGCGCGCTACCCTGCGGTCGGAGCGGTCGTTTCGCGCGGCGGGCGCGTTGACCTCGCAACGGCAGTGCTGGACGAGGTGTCCGCGCCGACACTCTTCATCGTCGGTGGACAGGACACGCAGGTGCTCGAACTGAATCGGGAAGCGCACGCGCAGTTGACCTGCGAGAAAGAACTCGAAATCGTGGATGGTGCAGGGCACCTGTTCTCCGAATCGGGCGTGCTGGAAACGGTTGCAAACCTGACAGGCGAGTGGTTCGCGTCGAAACTCTCGCTACGGAAGGAATAGCGGGACGATTGCCAGCACCAAACCGAGAAGGGTGCAAAACAGCCCGTAGGCTTGATATCGTGCAGTGCCGAACTCGCTGAGTTCACCCGCCGACGCGACAGCAACACTATGTCTGATATAAGATATTTCTCGCGGTTTTGTCGCCATCGCAACCCCAATTCCGACGAGCAGCAACCCCACGAGCGTCGATTCGAGAACGATCATATCAGTCTCAACTATGATATGAAACCAAAAATCTTACGGCTCAATATGCCGCTCGTAAGACGAGCGTCATCAGACTCGCACCGACCATCCCCCCAGCACCGAGGCTACCGACGACTGTCATCGCGCGTCGAGAATCCGCCTCCGTCCAGTTGGAGTTCGAATCGAGACGTTCGTTCATGCTTTCGACGGCTTCTCCGGCGAAGACGGAACCGGACCAACCCAGCAGTGCGAATCCGAACGCGAGCGCCGCGACGGAAAACACCTTTCGACTTGCGAACGCCACCGTTTCCCCGGTCAGGACGACGACCAAAACACCGATAGCACCGAGCGCGACCCCGCCGAGTCCGAACCGGGAGACGAGGCGAACGCGCGGGAAAAGAAAACCGGACAGATTCATCAGTCAACGGTTTCGCGCATCCGCGGGTCGAGTGCGTCCCGCATCCCGTCACCGAGCAGGTTGAATCCCAACACCGTCACCGCGAGGAAGAGGCCGGGGAAGAACGACCACCACCACGCGCTCGGGACGCTGAACAGGCCATTTTTGACACCGTTCGAGAGCATGAGTCCCCACGATGGAGTTCCGGCCTCAGCACCAAACCCGAGGAACGACAGCGCCGCGAGGTCGATGATAGCGAGGCCGAAGTTGAGCGTACTCTGCACCGTAATCGGCGCGAGACAGTTCGGCAGGACGTGACGGATCAGCACGCGAGGGTTCTTCGCCCCGAGTGCCACCGTCGCGTCGATGTACTCGTCTTCGAGCACTTTCAGTGCCGCACCGCGGACGACACGCGCGAACCGCGGCGTGTACACGAGCGTCAACGCGGCGACTGCGCGCCAGAGACCCCATTTGTCCGGGAAGATGGCGACCAGCGCCAACGACAGCAAGAGTGCCGGGAACGCGAGCAGAACGTCCATCGTCCGCATGATGACGTTGTCCGTGAGGTCGCTGTAGTACGCCGCGACGATACCGAGGCCGACGCCGAGGAACGTCGAGGCGCTAACCGTGACCGTTCCGAACAGCATCGCGTACCACGCACCGTAGAGAACGCGAGGGAAGAGGTCTTGCGCTTGCAGGTTCGTTCCGAAGAAGAACTGCCCGCTCGGAGTGGCCAGGCTCGGTTGGGTGCCGATCTGTGTCTGCTTGATGGCACCGAGGTCGATCGTCAGCCGGGCGTAGA
Source organism: Haladaptatus marinus (assembly GCF_051194195.1). Taxonomy (NCBI): domain Archaea; kingdom Methanobacteriati; phylum Methanobacteriota; class Halobacteria; order Halobacteriales; family Haladaptataceae; genus Haladaptatus; species Haladaptatus marinus. The sequence goes on along the minus strand of NZ_JBLZNK010000009.1, from coordinate 37,362 downwards.
CGGCGACCACGAGCATGAACAGGATAATGGCTAATCCGGTAACTGCGAGGCGATTCGACAGGAGTTCGGAAAGGAACGGCGACGCCCGCAGACGCTCTACAAAGCCGCGGGACGTGGCCGTTTCGCTGGATTCTGTTTGTGTGCTCATTGTTCAATCCTCGGGTCGAGGTAGGAGTACGTCACGTCCACGAACAGGTTGACAACCGTGAACAGGAACGCGAAGGTCAACACGGTTCCCTGTATCACCGGAAAGTCACCGACTTCGATGGCGTCCACGAGCATGCTTCCGATGCCCGGGATTCCGAAGACGGTTTCCGTCAGCACGGCCCCGCCGAGCAGGGTTCCGAACTGGATGCCGATGACGGTGACGACCGGAATCATCGCGTTCCGGAAGCCGTGTTTCATCACGGTGATTTTCGCACCTTGTCCCTTCGCGCGGGCAGTCCGCATGTAATCCTGCCGAATGATTTCCAGCATCGACGAGCGCATCATCCGCGAGATGAGCGCCATGGAGTAGATGCCGATGACTACGGCCGGTAGGATGAGGTGGAGTGCCGCCGACTTGAACGCCGGAATGTTCCAGTACAGCAGCGTGTCCAACGTGATGAGACCGGTTACCTGGTTGATACTGTACGCAGACCCGATACGGCCACTCGGTGGCACGAGACTCAGGTACTGGGCGAACAGCAGGATGAGCAGTGGCCCGCTCCAGTAAATCGGGATGCTGATTCCGGTCAGGGCACCGATACGAGTGAGATGGTCGGTGGCGGAGTCCTGCTTGATGGCGGAAATTATCCCGAGTGGGATTCCGAAGAGGATACCGAGGAACTGGCCATAAATCGCCATCTCGATTGTCACGGGCAGTCGGTTCCGGAGAATCTCGGAGACCGCAACGCCCTTCCGAATCTGATAGGATTCACCGAGGTCAAGTTGAATCGCGTCCCAGAGGAACTGTCCATACTGCACCCAGATGGGGCGATCTAACCCGAGTTCGTGGCGAACCTGCCGGACGAACTCCTCCGACGCACGTTGGCCTGCAACCACGCGCGCAGGATCACCCGGTGCGAGCTGGAGAATGGCAAATACGAACGTCGCCACCCCGAATAACACGGGAATGAGTAGCAACAGTCGTTTGACAACGAACCGCTTGGAGATCATCAGACGAAACTGAAACGCGCGGGATCAAAAAAGCCTCGTTAGCGAATCACAACCCGTTAGTTGATTTTCACCAGACGGAGGAACGGTCCGCTGATGGGTGCGAGTTCGAACCCGCTGACATTCTTGTGAACGCCGCGAAGGTCTTTCGCGTGGTCCATGAACACCCACGGTGCCTCGTCGTGCGCGATTTTACCGGCTTTCTTGTACTTCTCTTTACGCGTCGCCTCGTCGTAGGTCGCCTGCGCGTCCTCCACGAGTTTCATGTACTCCGTGTTCGCCCACGCCGCGGCGTCGAGCGTGTTGATGTTGTCGTGTTTGCTCGGGTCAACCCAGTCCTGCCCGCTCGGCACCTTGTCGATGGAGACGCCGGGGTGGAGCAGCGCGTAGTAGAAGTTGTCCGGGTCGGCGTTGTCCGTCATCCAGCCGAGGAAACACGCGTCGTGTTTGTACGAGTCGGTGTAGCTCAGGAACGGGTCGAACGCCTGTTGCTTGATGGTTACGTCGATACCGACCTTCTTCAGGTTCGATTTGACGGTGTTCGCCGCCTGAATCGGACTCGGGTTGTAGGTACGCGGGTTCTTGAACGTCGCCAGTTCGAACGAGAAGCCGTCAGCGTAGCCCGCTTCTTTGAGCAGTTTCTTAGCTTTCTCTGGGTTGTGTTCGTACGGACTGAGGCTATCGTTGTAGCCCATCACGCTGTTCGGGATGGGTTGACTGGCCTGTTTTGCGATACCCTTGAAAATGGTGTCCACGATACCCTTCGTGTCGATGGCGTGGCTGATGGCCTTTCGTACCTTCTTCTTCCGGAAGGCTTCGACCTTGGACATGTTAAACGCCATGTAGCCGACGTTGATACCGGCGTCAGAGACGAGTTTGGTGTCGCCGGATTTCTCCACCTGCTGTGAAGACTGCGCGCCGAGTCCGTCGATAATCTGTGCATCGCCGGAGATGAGCGTCTGTGCGCGCGACGTGTTGTTGCCGACGACCGTGAACACCACTTCGTCCACGTGCGGTCCTTCGCCCCAGTAATCGCTGTTCTTTTCGAGGCGAACGCGGTTGTTGCTCTTGTCCCACTTCTTCAGCTTGAACGGACCGGTGCCAACCGGGTCGGATTTGAGATCCTTACCCTTGTCTTTGATAGCCTTCTCGGAGTGAACCGCGGAGACGAACATCGCAAGGTTCGGCAGAATAGGCGCGTACTTCTTGCTCATCGTAATCTTCAGTTTGTGGTCGCTCGGGGCTTTGACGTTGTCGATGACGCCGAGCGTGTATGGACCGTACGACGATGCGTACGATTTGCCGGGGTAGTGCTCGTAGCTCTCGTCCACGAACCGACGGTACGTGGCGACGAAGTCGGAGGCAGTGAACTTCTCACCGTTGTGGAATTTCACGTTCTTCCGGAGGTCGAGGGTGACCGTTTTCCCGTCGACGTTCCAGTTCGTCGCGAGTCCCTCGGTCAGAGAGGTCTTACCGGGCTTGAACGCGATGAGCGTATTGTAAATCTGGTTCGTGACTTTCGCAGCCTCGCCGCTCGTCGTGTTCTGGAAGTCGAGCGAGCCGGATTTGTCACCGCGAGCGTAGGTGAGCGTGCCGCCACTGTTACCGTCACCGTCGCCGTCGCCACTGCCGTCGTTTTTGTTACCGTCTCCGCCGAGACAGCCAGCGAGTGCCGCCGCGGCAGCAGCACCGCCAGCCGCTTTCAAGAAACTACGTCTATTCGTTGCGTTATCGCGTGACGCCATACAGCACTGTGGTCACATGTGCCATATAAACATACCGAACCGATAATAGATAGTGTACGTACGAAACACTGCATGAAATCAGTCGATAGTCGTGATTCGTTATCCACACATTTATTGAAAATTTGGAATTTGAGGTGGAGCAACAGTCCACTCAACGAAACCAAATTCACTTCACCACCTGTGTCTCCCTCGGAAAGGGTCGTCTCGAAACTGTCACGTCATATGTTGGCATTCATCAAATAAGCCAGCGATAATAGAAATTTTTCTGCCGGACAAGACCGTGAATCCCCACATTTAGATGAAATTCGTACCGCATCAGCGACCGTGTATCAGACTAGTAGAAATAGCGGGAAACAGAGGGAAAGCCAACTATTCCGGCTGGTCGTAGAGGTGGCAGGCCGATGGGTGCGCGGAATCCTGTAGCACCGGGCTGTCGCGCTCACAGACGCTCGTAAACCGTTCGCGGAGGAGCGACTCGGCGGATTCCCAGTCGCCGTTTTCGAGATGGTCGAACGACCGTTCGATGATGTCGCGGGGTTCACCCGTCGGTTTGGTTTCGAACAGCCGACTCCAAAGCACGGCATGGAAGGAACCGCTCGCCACCGACCCCCCGTCGGTTGCCGTCACCTCTTGAACCGGAGCAGTACCCTCCGTCGCCTGCTCACGAACCGATTCGAGGTTGATGGCGCGGTTTTCGACTCGTTCGCGGTAATCCATCACCTGCCGGAACGCTTGCTGATCGATATCCATTCCCTCCGTCGGGATGATTTTCGGACAGCGAGTTCGGAAGTGACAGCCACTCGGTGGGTCGATGGGCGACGGAACGTCACCTTCGAGGATGATTCGGTCGTCGGTGTCTGCCCGTGGGTCGGGTTCAGGAATCGCCGAAAGCAACGCTTGTGTGTAGGGATGCTTCGGGTCGGCGAACAGTTCGTCGGTGTCCGCGACTTCGACGATTTCGCCGAGATACATCACTGCCACGCGGTCGGAGATGTGGCGAACGACCGAAAGGTCGTGGGCGATGAACAGGTAGGTCAGACCGAACTCCTCCTGTAAGTCTTCGAGCAGGTTGATGATTTGGGCCTGCACGGACACGTCCAGTGCCGACACCGGTTCGTCGGCGACGATGAAGTCAGGGTCGACCGCGAGTGCGCGGGCGATGCCGACGCGCTGGCGCTGGCCGCCGGAAATTTCGTGCGGGTAGCGGTCGCGTTGGCCCGGTTCGAGACCGACGTTTTCCATCAGTTCGACGACGCGCTCGTCGCGATTGCCTTTCGCGAGACCGTGGATCTTCAGCGGTTCGGCGATGATCTGTCCGACCGTCATCCGGGGGTCGAGACTGGACAGCGGATCTTGGAAGATCATCTGCATGTCCTTTCGGGTTTCGCGGAGTCCGTCGTCGTCCAACCCGCCGAGATCGGTTCCGGCGAAGACGACGCGTCCGTCAGTCAACTCTTCGAGACGGAGAAGTGACCGTCCGGCAGTCGATTTTCCACAGCCGGACTCGCCGACGAGTCCGAGGGTTTCGCCCTCGTAGATGTCGAACGAGACGCCATCGACCGCTTTCACGCTGTCGTCGCCTTCGGAGAGCCATTTATCGAGATAGTCGTCCGCACGCGAGTAGTGTTTTTTCAACTGGTCAACCGTCACGAGTGACTCGCCGGTTTCGTGTCCTCCGGCTGAGACGCTCTCGTACTCCTCGATATACTCTTCCTTGTCGAAATCGTCGAGGACACATTTCGCACGGTGGTCAACGTCGTCGGGGCCGTGTTGCAGGTTCGGAATCTCGCCCTGCGTACACTCCGGCTTGGCCCACGGACATCGCGGTGCGAAGTGGCATCCTTCAGGCATGTTGATGAGGTCGGGAACGTTGCCGTCGATCGGCGTCAGTCGTTCTCGATCCTCGCTTGGGATGGATTCGAGCAGTGCGTAGGTGTAGGGATGGCTCGGGTTGTGGAAGATCTCGTCCACCGGGCCGACCTCGACGAGGTCACCCGCGTACATGACCGCGACGCGGTCGCAAGTTTCGGCGACGACGCCGAGGTCGTGGGTAATCATGAAGACGGACATGCCCAGTTCGTCCTGTAAGTCGTTGATGAGGTCGAGAATCTGGGCCTGAATCGTCACGTCCAGCGCCGTCGTCGGTTCGTCCGCGATGAGCAGTTTCGGTTTGCAAGCGAGCGCGATGGCAATGAGGACACGCTGGCGCATCCCGCCGGAGAACTCGTGGGGATACTCATCGACGCGGGATGCAGGTTCCGAAATCCCGACCTCCTCCAGAATGTCGATGGTATCCTGGAGGAGTTCTTCGTCCATATCGCCGCCGCCGAGTTTCGGCGCGATTTCACGAACCGCGTTCCACCAGTTGTCCTTCCGTTTACCGCCGTACTGATGGAGACGGAGACTCTCCGCGACTTGCTCGCCCACCGTGAGCGCGGGGTTGAGCGAGGTCATCGGGTCTTGGAAAATCATTCCCATCTCCCCGCCGCGGATGTCCCGCATGACGGATTCGGGTGCGGACATGATGTCGATGTAGCCCTCGTCCGGGAAGATGTACTCCCCGACACCGTTCGGGTACTTGTCGGCGAACTTTTCGGCGATTTCGTCGTGCTGGAACTCGATGTTGCCCGCCGCGATTTCGCCCGGGTCGTCGATGAGTTGCATCGCGGAAAGCGCGGTAACACTCTTTCCGGATCCCGATTCGCCGACGAGTCCGACCGTCTCACCCTCGCGGATGGTCAGTTCGAAATCGTCCACCGCCTTGACCGTTCCCCGCTCCGTATGGAACTGCGTCTTGAGATTCGAGATGGACAGTAGATCGGTCACAGTTACGCGGGTATCCTTGTCGGGTGAGCAAAAATCGTTCGGTTGGGTGTAGCATGCGACACAGCGATGAAATGATGGGTTTCGAGTTGAAACCGGCCGAAAAGAGTAGTCTGCGACCTACAACCGAAGCACCATCTCCAACTCGAAACTCTCCGCGTCCGCTGTTTCGAAGCCGACGTTTCGGTAGAGGTTCACGGCGGCGCGGTTCCATCGTTCCACCGTGAGCCACACCTTTTCGATATCCTGTTCCTTTCCGTAGCCGAGCAGGGTACGAATGAGGTGCGACCCGATACCCGCGCGCTGATACTCCTGATGGACGAAGATGGCGAGTTCGTAGGCGGAGTCACCGTCCGGAACGAGGGTTGCGTGGCCCGCGACTGCGTCGCCGTGCCACGCGACGACGTTGAGTCCGTCGCCGTCGGTCAGCGTCTCGATCCAGTCCCGAACCCGCCGTTCCGTGGCAGGGGGGATGCCCTGCGCACGGTCGGCGGGGTCGAAATCGACGTACATCTCGATGAGACCCTCCTCGTCGCCCCCCTCGAAGGGTCGGATTTCGATGTCCCGCTCCTCGCGGTCGGTGAACGAGAGCGGCGGTTCCGGAAACGGCCCTGCCGCTTCGTCCGGAAAGCGTCGGTTGTCGTTCATCGTACCAGTTTAACCGAAACGTGGGAGTTCAACAGGACGAATTCGGCGATATGTCCGAGCCGAATCTTCCCCATCGGACTGCGCTGGCCCCCGCCGAGAACGATTTGGTCGTAGCCCTCGCTTTCGGCGATATCGAGCAGTCGGCTTCCGGGGTCGCCCGACACGTCACGGACGGCAGCATCGAGGTCAGCATCCGAAAGCACCGTTTCTACCTTCTCGCCGATTTCGTCTTTCGACCGTTCGCTTTCCGGATTGTCGAGGATGGCCACCGTCAAATCGTCGCCCGCGAGCGCGGCACGCGAGACGGTTTGTTCGAGTGCGGTGAAAGAGTCGTCGCTTCCACCGGTTCCCAATAATACTTTCATACTACCCCCATACCCGCCAGGTGCCAAAACAATTGGGTGCGATACGCTTTTGCACCCTGCTTGGTAACGACGGCGTATGTCGAACGACCCCTCCCCGCCGGAATCCGAGACGGAGGATGCAACGGACGAACCGGACGAGTTTTCGACGGACGACACGGCACCAGAGAGAACTGAATCCACACCGGACGCTCCCGAATCCGCTCCGGACGCCTCCGAGGCCGCACCCGATGCGACCGCCGATTCCCCCTCCGAATCCACCGCTGATTCCACTCCCGAACTCCCGCCGGACGTACAGAAGTACGCGCGCTTCAAGAAAATGGACGGCGCGCAGTACGACCGTGTCAACGAATTCCTGCGCGACCGGACGTACATCACCGCGCGCGAGTGGGCAATTGCTCGCCTCTGTGCCGACTTCCGAACCGAAACGGGCGTCGAGATGACGAAAATCGGCGACAACCTGCCGTATCTCATTCCCTTCATGACCGACACGTACACGCCGCAGGCGGTCAACCAAGCGCGGTCGGCGTTCGAAGAGAAGGTTCGAAAAGCGGGAGCGACGTTCCTCTACGGCGCGATGTCCGGCTTTTTCACCGCCGAGGAGTTGGACGACGTGATGTACGAGGTAACCGAGGTTGCGAAGTTCCTCCTCGAAGTCGAGGGCGTTGACCTCTCCGTGGACGATGAACTCGCCGCTGAAGATCGGATTTCCAACGTCATGCGCGAGGTGCGCGAATCGAGCGAGCAGTTGCGCCACGACGAGATGGAGTGCCCGCACTGCGGACGCGAAATCGGCGAGGAAGAGTAACTATTCGTCTGCGTCGGTCGCTTTCGTATCGTCCGCCTCGGTATCGTCCGCTTCCGCATCGTCCGCGTCCTCGGGTTCCGGCGGTTGGAACACCGTCGGGTCGTCGTGGGTGAACTGAACGCGGTCTTCGCTCAGCGTTCTAAGGAAGGTGTACATCGTTCCGGCGTCCATCGCATCTGCGAGCATCTTCTCGGCACCCTGCACGTCGTAGTACGTCGGGTAGCAGACAGCGATTTCGGCGTCGTGGTCTTCCATGATGACGACGACGAAAACGATGTTGTCGCTCATCGCGCGGTACGCCTCGAACGCGTCAAACTCGATGCCCTCATCGAGCAGTGCCTCGACTTCCTCGAACTCGTTGTCCGGCACGAGCACGTCCAGTCCGAACTCGTCGTCCTCTTCGTTCCAGAGTGGCGTTACGTCGCCCGGATGGAGGAGCAGAGTCTCCCACCCGGATTCCTCGTACTCCGCCGCCGTCGCTTCCATGTCGGCGATGACGTTCTCCCAGAATGGCATCGCTCGTGAGTGTGCCGTAACGTTCGGCGTCGTCCCGTCCATACACCGATGGGCGGCTTTTTCGCGTAAAAACGTTGTGTCATCGCGGGTCGCCGAGCGGAGATGATTCCGACCGCTCTGGACACGAGCTCGTCCTCAATGTGTGGCGATTCGAGGGGACACTAAATATTCGACTGACCCTGACCCCTCGGCAAACGCGTAGCGAAGTGCGAGGGGCATATCGGTACCGAGCTGGAGGTCGATTTCAATATCCCGAGGCATCGCCCGATTGATGGCTTTCAGATAGTCGATGGAGAACAGCGAACGTGCGTCGCCGGACGTAAATTCGACGAGGTCGTTCGCGGGCAGTGTAAGCGAGATGTCGTCGATATCACCCTCTGCTTCGGCGTAGAACGTTTCCTGCTCGGCATCGATGCCGAGCACGACGTGATTCGAAACCATATCCGCGGCCCGCACTGCGCGGTCGATTTCTTCGGCGTCGGTGACGAGTCCGCCTGGAAATTCGAAAGAAAGATTCGCTTTATCGAGCAACGACGGATACGAGCCTCGAGTTCGAAACGGTGTTGAACGAAGCGATCAACATGGCCGAGGTGAAAGACGACCGAGTTGCGACCGTCCAACTCGATTTTACCTTTCACTCCCTTACCGTAGACCAGTTGCTCCACAAGTTAGAAGCGGGCGAAACGCTGTCGCTCACCGAAATCACATATCTGCACGAAAGCGACGAGGTCAGAATGGACGAGCTAGCACAGTATTTCAGGGATGCCGAGGAGACAGCCTCGGAAATCGACGACGGACGGATTCAATCGAAAGTGACCAATTTCTGAACCGCCGTTTCGATGCGGTCGAGCGGACGGGAAGCTCAGACCGAAAGAACGGGTTGGCTGGCGTACAACAGCACGTACTCAGCGGCCTTTTCCAACACTTCGCCGGGTTCGCCGGAGAGGGGTTCCCGCGGGATGACGAGGAAGTCAGCGTCGATTTCGTCGGCACAGTCGAGGACGGCGCTGCCGGGATGCTGGAGTTTCCGTCGAGTCGAGAACCCGAGCGCAATCGAATTGGATAGGCTGACGCCCGCGTCGTCCGCGACGGCGCGGGTGCTGTCGATGAATGACTCGGTTTCGACGACCACGTCGTCTTCCTCCACGGCTCCTGTCTCGACTGCACGAGTCATCTCCTCACCGAGGACGTAGAGCGCGTGGACGCTCGCGCCGTATTTCTTGGCGATGGCGACTGCGTACTCGATGGCTCGAACCGATTCATCGCTCCCGTCAACCGGAACGAGCACTGTGTTCACTTCGACTGGCGACTCGGTCATATGCGTGGGTGTGCGCAGGTGGGCAAAAAAGCTTCCTCACAGCGTCTACGAGATAACGTGGTCAGTAGAAAGTGAACGATAGTGAGCACGAGGCATTTACGACGTAGAACCAACCTATCCGCTACCAACAAACCGCAATCCGGTGAGATTGCGGTTTGGGTGCAACCTTGCCCCGTCGGGCATCTTGATAACTGTTAACATAGTATTTAGTGATTTGGATTAGCGCAATATACTACCTCAGCGTTTATGAGCGATGCAGAAAGATGGGGAAACAATGTTAGACACCGTCGTCATCGCCACTGATGGCTCCGAAAGCGTCGAGCGTGCGGTTACGGTCGCACTCGACCTCGCGCGCCGGTTCGACGCCGAGATTCACGCGCTGTACGTCGTGGACACCGGCGAGGTCGAATCGTCCCCCGAAACGCTTCGTGAGGAGTTGCACGCCGCCCTCGAATCGCAGGGTGAAACGGCACTCGAATCGGTACGCGAACACGCCGACCGAGACATCGTCACCGCGGTACGGGAAGGAGATCCCGCCGCCGAAGTCAGCGAATACGTCCGTGACAACGACGCCGATATGGTCGCGACGGGAACCAGAGGACGCCACGGCGAAAACCGATTCCTTATCGGAAGCGTCGCGGAGCGCGTCGTCCGAACCTGTCCGACGCCCGTGATGACGGTTCGACAACTCGACCCCAACGAGGCGTAACTAACGTTTACTTTCATCGACAGCCTTCCCATCGCGTGGGCCGTCATCCCAGTCGTACTCGGCTATCTGAAATTCAATTATCAAATTTCTCATAAGTTGAGAACGTACCCACCGTCACTGAAAATTCCACGGAGGATGGAAGAGTGCATAGTATTTAGAACAATATTTATTAGCACATAAGAAAGTCATAAGAGCAATAAATTAGTTGTGCCGTTGCTAGATGGTTAGAGACAACCAAACGGAAAAGTCTGACAATTCGAGAATCGAAACGAGCAGTTCGCGGCGAGGATTTCTGAAGTCGAACGGAGCACTCATGGCAGCGACGGCCGGATTCACCGGAATCGGCGCGGCGGACGAGGGGCGTTCATCGTTCACGATTCGGGAGGGAACCGAGGTGTACGTGATGAACTCCGGCGAACCCGGTCCGACGGCGGTCGTCGGCGGCGGGATGCACGGCAACGAGGAAAGCGGCTACCGCGCGGCGGACGACGTTGCGACGTGGTCGGTTGATAGGGGAACGCTCGTCGTGATTCCACGGGCGAATCCGGTTGCCATCGAAGGCGGGACGTACTCGAACGACAACGGGAACCTCAATCGAAAGTTCACCCCCGGAAAGGAACCGAGAACCGCACTCGCCCGCGCGATTTGGAGCGCCATCGACAGCCACAACCCGAAAACGGTGCTCAACCTTCACAGTTCGAAAGGACTCTATCGTGAGGCGGAAGGGCCGGACGACGACGGACAGGCCATCTACCCGACGCTCTCCGAAGGGGCGGAGGTGGACGCGACGATGACTGCGAGATACATGAACAAGTACCATCTCGATGATTCGCGTCCGGAGTATTACGAATTCAAGCGCGGCAACCTCATCGACGGCGACAGTCCGCTTCTGATCCACAAAGTTTTCGAGGACATGTACATCCCCGGCTACATCGTGGAAACGACGCGCTACGGCACTTCTCTCGATACGCGGGTCAATTGGACGCTCAACATGGTTCGCTATCTCCTCCGCCGAAACGGAATGGACAGGACGTACGAGTAGCTAACTGTCTCGTCCGCAGAACCGGGAACTCTTTGCGTCGCGCGTCTGAGAGACGGTATGAAAGATTGGGTCATCGACGACGACAACCTCTCGCTCGAACGCAAATCGCTGTTGCCGGGCGAGGGCTTTTTTATCCCAGATTCCGTCGAGGAGCACCGAGAAGAGCAAGAAGCACAGGATACCCTGTCCGGCGCTGACGTAGCCGTCGTCGCCGACCCGGACGCCGACGGACTGGCCGCGACGGCGCTCGTCCGCGAGGCGTACGGCGAAGGCGCGCTCATCGACGCGGGACCACACGACCTCGGCGACGCACTCGAACGCGTCGTCGCCTACAGTGAACCCGGCGCGACCATCTTCGTGTGTGACCTCTGTCCCGATGCCTACGAGGATATTGCCGAAGAGTTGGAAACCCTCGTCAGCGAAGCCGACGAAGTGTTCTGGTACGACCACCACCAGTGGGACGACACCGTCGCCGACGCGGTTCGCGCCGCGGGTGTCGAACTCGTCGTCGGAGAATCCGAGGAGGAATGTACCGCCGACGTGGTCGCCCGGTCGCTCGATTACGAATTCCCGGACTATTTCGTCGAACTCGCGGCGGTCACGCGCGACCACGACCTGTGGCTCCGTGAAGACCCGCGAAGTGACGACCTCGCGGACTACTCCTACTGGTCGGAACCCGAGGAGTACATGGAAGTCATCCAAGAACACGGCGCAGACCTCCCCACGGAGGTACAGGAGTTCCTCGCCGAACAGCGCGTCGAGAAAGAGGCTCTCGTAAAGCGCGCGGTCGAACGCGCCGATATGAAGGAAATCGGCGACTGGACGGTTGGCGTCACCTACGGTCGCTGTTCCCAGAACGAAGTCGCCGAGGCGATGCGCGAACAGGGTGCGGACGCCTCTGTCGTCGTCAAGCCCGCCGGAAGCGCGAGCATTCGCGGCACGGACGAATTCGAGCGATGCCACGAAGTCGCCCGACAGGTCAACGGTGGCGGCCACCCGAAAGCCGCAGGCTGTAAGCCGAGCATCTACGACGACATGCTCGATTACGCCCACCACTGGACGACACAGGGCGCAGTGGCGAAACAAGTCATTCTGGAGGCGTTTTGGAACCTGAAACACGAGGACGACGAGAAGGAAGACGAGACGGAAGAAGACGAGTCGGACGAGTAGCATCGCGGTATCGCGATTCGAAGAAAATCGAGGAGCGGTCAGGGGAGGAGCGACCGCATCAGTGCTCGCTGTTGTTCTGCGATATCGTCGTCGCCGTCGTACCAGAGGTCGAACCATGCGAGCGGCCAAAGTTGGGTGATGAAGAGGTACGCCCGGCGCATCGCCTCGAATCCCACGTCGCGCGAGAGGTCGTTCGTCTCGCGATAGCCCGCTTCGAGCGCGCTCCGGACGAGATGGCGACGGTCAGCGTCGAGCGGGAGACGTCCACAGAGGTACTGCTCGGTCTGTACGAGGTCGTACTCACCGTGTCCCGTGGAGGGGTCCCCCCAGTCGAGAACCGTGCGAACCGCGCCAGTTTCCGGTTCAACGAGCAAATTCCCGAATCGGTAGTCGGCGTGAATGAGAACCGGTTCGGGGTCGGCCGGAACCGCGTCGAGGTGGGTGTCGAGACCGGCACGGAGGTCATCGAGCATGTCGGAAAACCGGGTGTCCTCGATGCGCTCGAACCCACTTTCCGCGGAGCGTCGGAGTTCCGACGGCAAATCTTCGCCAGGGTCGGCGACCACGAGGTCGCCGACGGTCGGGTCACGGTCTGCGTCTTGGCTTGCACGAAGCCCCCCGAATCCATCAAACGACGCAGCGAAATGGAGTTCGCCGAGGTGTCGTCCCGCGTCGTGTGCAGTTCGTTCGAGAGCATCATCGGTGAGCGACCGCGGGCCGGAAATCTGCTCACCGGATGCACGTTCCATCAGGAAAAACGGCGCGGGCAGGTCGGCGTGATCATCAACGTAGCCGAGAACGTCCGGAACCGGAATCTCGGTTCGACGACTCACGAGGTCGAGGATTCGTGGTTCCACTCGAAACGAGGGCGGGTCAACGAATGAACAGGCCTTCAGAACACATTTCCGAGCGGTGTCCGGCATTTCGACAGTCACGAAAAACACATCGTCGGTACCCTCATCCGCCGGAATCACGTCTTCGACCGCCCGGTTTCCGAGAATCGTCTGAACCATCCGGGGAACGGACTCGATATCCACACTCGTACCGGTCATAGCAACTACAGTCCGCTCATTGCTACGGTTGTAGAAGTCTTATGATGTCGAATGGTCAACAGCAAACGGCAAGACTCGGGTCGTTTAATTCGGGGCGCAACGACAACCCCGTATGAGCATTTTCGACACCGACGATGCCATCATCGGCATGGTTCATCTGTCATCCCTTCCCGGTTCGCCCGGTTATGACGGCAATTTCGATACGATTCGAACCCGCGCGCTCACTGACGCTCACACGCTCGAATCCGGCGGTGTAGATGCCATCATGGTGGAGAACTTCGGTGATTCGCCGTTTTATCGCGACGACGTGCCGAAGCACATCGTCGCGTCGATGACCCGCATCGTGACCGAACTCCGGCAGGCGGTGGACTGCCCGCTCGGCGTGAACATCCTGCGAAACGACGCCGAATCAGCCCTGTCGATTGCAACCGCCGCCGGAGCGGATTTCATCCGCGTGAACGTTCACACCGGCGCGCGGCTGACTGACCAAGGTATCATCGAAGGGAACGCACACGAGACCCTGCGACTCCGCGACCAAATCGATTCGGACGTGAAAATATTCGCCGACATCGACGTGAAACACTCCGCACCCGTGGCGGAGCGGCCTCTGAGCGAACTAGTGGATGAAACCCTCGGACGTGGACGCGCGGACGGGGTGGTAGTCAGCGGCGTCGGAACCGGCCACGAGGTCGATACCGACCTGCTCGAATCGGCCGTCTCGGCTCGGGACGAAACCGGTTCGGACGCACCCGTGCTGGTCGGCAGTGGCACGACGGGGGAAAACGTGGCGGACTTATTGGAAATCGCGGACGGTGCCATTGTGGGAACCGCACTGAAAGAAGGCGGAGAGACGACGAACGAGGTTGATGAGGAGAAAGTCAGCGAACTCGTCTCGCGCGTTCACCCCGAGGCGTAACGTTGTCTTACGGTTCAGACGTAGCGTTCAGGACTGTCTTTGAATATCTCCTTCCATCCCGTTCACTCACGGAAGACGTGCGTTTCACCGTCGTACTCGGTCTACACGGGCGGGATATCGGCACCGGATTGGTGAACGGAGAGACCTCCACGGAGAGGGCACCTATCGGAATAATAGACGCTCGTCTCGTTCGAATATCGACCGGCGGGAAAATATAGCACCGTTGATGAGTTCAACCGCGTTCTCGGTTGTCGAGACAGTTCTTCACGTTCTCAGTGAAATGACCGGTTCGTTGTGTCAAGCCAGGTTATCGGGTTATGCTGCGCACTTCTCGTCTTTCTCACCGGAACTGTCCTGGTCGCTTTCGTTGCTCGCCTCCGCTTCGGCGATCTGTTTGTTTTGGTTGCGCTGATAGTTGATCTGTTCTGCCGTCGCACTGCCGTCATTCGTGGCGAACGCGACCGCACTGTGCTGTTCGTTGACGTTCAACTGCTCGACGTACTGCTTTTGGGTGATGGAAGCGACTGCTTTCTGCCGGTTGACCTGCTTACCACCGTTGTCGTAGCTAACTGCCCACGAACCGTCACCCTTGGCGTCCTCGCCACTCAGCACTGACGTCGCCTTCCAGTTCGCGTCTTCGATATTCACCGCGGCCGCCTTTGCGATCTGCGCGTTGAAGTTCGTCTGGTAGCTGTACTGCGTCGCGTACGCATCGCTCCGTTTGAGGGCGATAGAGACGGCCGCGTTCTGCATACTGCTGTTCAGCTGGTAGACGTTCTGGAACTGTTCGACGGTCGCCGACGCACCCTGTTTGTTCGACTGCTTCTTGCCGCCGTCCATTCGCTTCACGTCCGAGTCAGAGAAGTCACCCTGCATGTTGGCGGACGCTGCGGCCTCCTTCGCGGACAGTGGATCGAAGTTTATGGCCTCGGCTTTCGCAACCTGCTTGTTGTTGTTGAACTGGCAGCTCACCTGCCACGCTTTTGCGGTGCTTCCTTCCCCGACCGCGATGGCGACTGCAACGCCCTGTTCGGTGACGTTGAGCTGGTTGACATCCTGCCACTGTTTGACCGACGACTTGGCACTCTGTTTGTCACCGTCGCCGATGTTTATCGCCGCGGCTTTCGCGCTCTGTACGTTCTTGTTCTTCTGATAGCTTCGCTGGTACGAGCGGGAGTAACTACCGCCCTCAGCGACCGCAATGGCGGTGCTCTGGCTGCTGTAGTTGACCTGTTCTACTTTCTGTTTTTGTTTTATCTTCGCTTCGGCAGACTGTTCGCTCTGATAGACGTGGTCGCTGACGACCCATCCGGAGAATTCACGTGAGTCGGTATCCCCTGCAAAGATGACGTAAACGTCGTTGACACCCTCGAACGTGTGTTTTTTCTTCTTCTGTTGTGCGTTGATCGACTGTGCATCACCAGCCTGCGTGTTTTTGTTGTTCTGATACGTTCGCTGAATCGCGTCCGCCATCCCACCGTCGATGGAAATAGCGACAGCGTTCTCCTGCTGGTTGACGTTCAGCTGGTCGACGTTCTGGTACTGAACGACTCTCGAGTACGATTTCTGCGAATTCGATTGGAGGTCACCCTTGTGGTTTTTCAGCCACGATTTGAGGTCGGTCGAGGACGTGTCGGCACCAAAGACGAGGTACACGTTCTTCCCGTCCGCGTTCGTGTGCCCGTCCGATCCGGCGGTCGATGAGGTAGAAAACACGGCGCCAGCACCGATACCGGCCGCGATACCTTTTACGTAGTCTCTTCGATTGAGGTTGCTCATATTACCTTTGTTTTTTCGCATGTTGCGAGATGGAGAAAGACGGATTCACACTTCGTTATGAGCTTCCTGATAGAATAATTAGAGAGTAATCAGTACCTACAACACCGTTATGGTGAATAATCATTGCTTCTCGGGTAGCAATTATTGTTTTGGACAGTGATTTGTTGTTCGAATGCCACATAATTTAGTCTCCGAAATTGATAGTACGAGCTTTGAGTTGGGGAAGAAAAATCGAAATACACTGACAGAGCACGTTACGCTCGGTTAACGGACGATACCGGCAAGGAATCACTGTCGTATGGGTGTGTATACTGTACAAGCATCAGCCAAGAGATCAGAGATAGGGTCACCATCTCAACCACAGTTCCACATTGGAACGGCCCCATCGCTGTGAGCGGGCGAGAACAAAGCCGAAGGCTAACGGCCCACGCCCTCGGAACGTTTGCTATTCTACGGTCTGCGGAACACGTAGGTTACTCCGGCACGCTCGATTCGAATCGCGCCAGCGTTGTGGTCGAATACGAGCGCGTCGGCCCGGCCGTCGAAATCGTGCAACGGCATGCCCGCGGTGACGTGGCCATCGCGAGAGATGGTGAATCGAGCGACGCCCATTCTGGCGATGAGTTTCGCATCGTGTGTATCGACGTTCGGGGCGAATCGGTGGAGGTTGTCCGCGATTGCGTCCCAGTCGGAGATGGGTACGCGGGTTGCCATGGAGAGATAGACGACGGGAACCGTAAAATCGGTATCGCTGGGGTCGGAGAACCGTCTATTGGTTCGGCGTGTTGTGGGCGCATTCGACACCGGAAAAGACGAAGCGTGCGCCACCGTCATCGCTCTCCTCGATAGATAACCCCCATTCGTGCGAATCAGCGACTTCCTTGACGATGCTCAGGCCGAGTCCGGTGCCACCGCCGGTCGAATAGCCCGATTTGAGTACTTTCCGACGTTGCGCTTGCGGAATGCCGGGGCCATCGTCTTCGATATAGAAACCGTCCGCCGTAGCTCCGACCGAGATGGTAACGCCGTCGCCACTGTGTTCGATCGCGTTTCGAAAGAGGTTGGCGAACAGTTCGGTCAGTCGACTGTAGTCGGCGGCTATTCGAACGTCGTCGTCAAGGCGAAGTGTCGCGTCCTTACTCTGGACACCCTCCCAGATATGCTCGGCGAACGCATCGAGTTCGATGCGTTCGCGGTCGAGTTCTTTCTGGCCTTCCCGTGCGACCTCCAACAGGTCGGAGATGATGGTATCGATACGGTCGGCGGCGTCTTCGATTTGGTCGAAATGCTCCTTTTTGCCCGATTCCCGAGCAACGTCGAGATAGCCGTAGATGATACTCAACGGGCCACGAAGGTCGTGAGAGACTTTGCTAGCGAACTCGTCCAACCGTTCGTTTTCCTGAATGAGTTCTTCTTCGCGCTCTCTTCGCTCGGTCACGTCTCGGACAGCACAGACGTACTCGTTTTCCGCAACGACCGAGACCGAAAGCACTAGCGTCAGTGAACCGCCATCGTGACGACTTCCCGTCACTTCACCGACCCATTCGCCGTCCGAATCGACGTTCGGGATGATCTCAGACCGCAACCGCTCGCTCGATTCGTCGGTCATCGTCTCCTCCCAATTGCGCCCGATGAGGGTTTTTTGGTCGTATCCGAACAGTTCCGCGTAGGCTTCGTTGACGTAGTTGAAATCGAGCGTGTCCGTCAGCAAGGCGATACCCTCGTTGATCATCTCTATCGCCCGAAAACCCCGGTGAACCTCCTTTTCAGTTCGACGATACGAGACTGCGTGCTGGATTTGGGGAGCGAGCGAGAAGAAGCCGATATCGTCGCCTCCCTTTCGGAGATAGTTCGTCGCACCGGACGACATAGCTTGGCTTGCGATATCCTCGCTTCCGTTGTCGGTGAACAGGATAAACGGGAGATTCGGACAACGCTCCCGAACGATGTCGAGAAGTTCGAGACCGGAACTCCGTTCGCGGTCGTAACCGGTGACCACACAGTCGATATCCGTGTCGTTCTCGAAGAGGTACTCGATCGCCGTCTCGTTGGTTCTGACGGGGATCACTTCTTCGATATCGTCTTCGCGTTCGAGGAACAACTTGGACGCCCGCAACACCAATTCGTCATCATCGACGTGGAGAACTCGGATACCCGAGGGGAGGTTCCTGTCCGTCGAGATCCGCTCTACACCCGGCATGTGGTTCTCTGTTCGTTATTGGCCGCAAGACTTATATTTACCTCCTCCTTTCCGGATTGGCAATCGTAGACAATATCTGACAAGATATCGATTATCGGTCGCCAGCAACCCACTTTTGGGAGAACGCAGTACCACATTCACAGTAGGCGTAGGCGTGAATCACGTCACCCTCAGCGTAGAGACCACCGACCTCCTCGTTCTGTTCCTCGGCGAACGCGAAGACGAACTCCACATCGTGGTCACCTTCCGGACAGTCGCCAGTGGAAAGATCCGCTGCGATTTCCCCCTCGGTTCCCATCGCCCGTTTGGCGAAGTTCATCGCCTCCATTCCCGTCGCTTTCTGGAAGACGCTTCGACCCGTTTCGCCGGAAACGATGAGGAGCGTTCCGCCGGAGACCGACTCGCCGTAGTCGGCAATTGCGTCCCCAGAAACGAAGGAATCGGCGAGAAAGAGCGCCACATCGTCGGGGCGCTCGCCGGCTAGAAACTCCGTTCGCTTGGTCTCGCTCATTCGTCCTCCACCTGTTTGGCGATATCCGCGAGACTTTCGTTCGGTGCCTCAGTCGCTTCGTATACGGCGCGTTCGCCGGGGTGGCGAATCCCGTATTTGAACCCCTCTTCGACGACATCGACGAGGACGGATCCGCCGAACTGGCGGTTGCTATCGGTGAACCACTCAGTGAGTCGGTTCTCGCCGTCGCCCGGGTTGCGGGCGAGTCGCGGCGTGTCGTAGAGACCGCGAATCAAGCGACCGTCGCCGGTGAGTGGGAGCTCGATTCGGGCCCGATACTCGGATTCGTCCACGATGATCCGGACGATTTCGTCCGCCGGAAATGCATCTGCCTCGTCCGCCGAAATCTCGATTCGTGGGCGGTTCGTCGCACCTGCTTGTGCCATCGTCGCCCGAACAGTGTCGGTCGTCTCGCTAGAAACCCGCTGGGTCATGGTGGTCAAAAGACAGTGTAGGTGTTTGAGTACTTCGACGGATTACTCGTCGTCTTCTTTGTCGTCGCCCTCGCCGTACAGTTCATCGACGGACTGGTCGCCACGCTCGGAAATCGTGACGTTCAGTTGGGCGACTGCCTCGCTGATTTCCTTGCCACGCACGGAGATACGGCGTCGTTCACCGTCTCGCTTCGGGTTGTATCCCGTACCGCCTTCGAGGAGCACGTCCTTGAGGTTCGGTCCGTTGACGTCGCCGCGCATCGGCCGGCCTGCGTTGTCCGAGCCGCCCGTAATCTCGACCGTGTAACCGTCGAGGCCGACGGCACCGCCGTCTACGTCCTCGCCGATGGATTTACCGAGGAATCGGTTTGCGTCCTGTCCGTCGATTTCGCGCTGATAGGCCGCTCCGGAGTCGGGATCCGCAACGACGACCTGAAAGTTTGCCATACGGAAACGATATCGGCCGCTCCGTAAAAGGAATACGATTTTGACTCCCAAGTTGTGCACGGTCCAGTCGTCGGAGAGTCCGGTTTCGTCGGGTCGTGGTGGTAGTTTCGGGGCGCGGTTTCGAGTCGGGATGACGGTGCCCCGAAAGCAAATCCAGGTGGCGCTCGCCGAAACCACTTTCCAGCGGGGCGTCGTGCCAGTGATGGGGGAGTATGGCCGAGGTCTACTATTTCGTCAGCGACCTTCACGTCGGGGGCGACAAACAGCTACAGGAGTGTGAGTTCGAAGCTGAATTTATCGAATTCCTTCGAACGCTCGAATCGACGGACGAGGACGCCGAACTGATAATTCTCGGTGACGCGTTCGGGCTGTGGGAGTTCACCGAGACGGATGGACTGAAAAAGTTAGACGAACTCGTGTCCCATCATCCCGACCTGTTCGATCAGTTCCGGAAAACCGGCGAGAGCATCACCATCACGCTCATTCCCGGCAATCACGACGCCGAACTTGCAGGCTATTCGGCGTACGTCGAGCGATTGCGCGAGTACAACGTCGAAGTCGACCCGACGCTCTCGCTGACCCGAACTGTCGCCGGGCGAAAAATCTGGATAGAACACGGGATGCAACAGGATGCACACAACCGAATGCCGGATTTCGGCAATCCGCGGGCGAATCCTCTCGGCTACTTCGTAAACCGTCACATCACGAGCAAGGCCGGGCAGCTTTCGGGTCGCGGAAGATACAACTGGCTGAAGGACATTCAATCGCTGACGCCGCTCGAAGAGATTCCGGATTGGATAGCCTCGAACTACTTCTACCGCGAGATGAGTCCCTTCCTTCGCTACGCCGCACTGCCGTTTCTGCTACTGTTCAACGTGAGCCTCATCTATCTGGTCGTTCTCGTCATCGGGGATAGCGGTCTGTTCGGCGCAAATGCGGCGACGGAGATTACCGGCAGGATACTTCGGGACTTGGGGTTCGTCGGCAGCCTTATCGAGTTCGTCTTCTTGGTCAACCTCATCATCGTCAGCCTCCTGTTCGTCATCTCGATTCCGCTCTACTTTTTCGCCCGCGACGTTCGAAAAACGCTCGAACGGTTCGACCTCGTCAGATTGGAAAAACCCACCCAATCTGCCGACAAACCGTACGTCAAGGCTGCGCAAGACGTGTTCGACGAGCATCCCGACGTTGCGGCGTTCATCTACGGCCACACGCATCGCGTCTCGCTTACGAACGTCGGTGAGCGCGTCATCATCAACACCGGAACGTGGCTCAAGCGGCTACATCGAACGCCGACGTGGATTGGCCTGCTTCCACCGGTGTACTACCCTTCGTTCCGGCTGAACTACTTCCGAATCGGCGAGGAGGCCGGAAACGTCCTCGTAGAGTACCACATCATCGAAAAGGACGCACCGAACGAACTCACGCTGTTACAACGACTGCTCTCGCGAAAGCCGAAATCGGACCCGAAGATTCCGGAACGAACGGTCATCGAGGGGTCGAAACAGGAAGTCGTCGAATCGGCATCGAAGGAGTAGAAAGACCGCGATTTCGTCCGAATAAGGGTTACCGCGCCCGGACGACCACGGTGTCGGCGACGTGGTCGCCGATTCGCTGGCGGTCGTCCGAAACGAGCATGACCACGAGACCGACCGCGTAGCTCAGAATCCCGTCGATAATGCGGAGCACGTTGCGAACGAGCGACGAACCCATCGAAATTGGTTCCCCGCTTCGTTTGACGACGACGATGCCGAGGAGTCGTTTCCCGAGCGTCTGTCCGAACAGCCCTTCGAGAACGATGAAGTAGCCGGTGAATCCGAGGATGACGCCGAGCCAGATTCCTGCCCTGCCGAGGGCGGCCGCGAGCCCGATGCCGAGGACGACTGCCGCCACGAGCGAGAGGATGTGATCGATGATGAATGCGAAGACGCGACTCAGAATCACGTCTTCTTGTGTTCCCATGACTGGTTCAGGCATTATCCCGACCACTGGAGTTGGTCGGGATAAGCTTTCTGTCCTTCCTACTATATTGAAATCGATGTCGGAGGAAACCGAGATTAGAAGGGGTTACTGGTCAGGAAGCGACCGGAGGGAGCGCTCGAAGCGCGCAGTGCGGGTCGCGGGAGTCGAGAATGCGAGGGCTTTCTACACGGTCGTTACACCATCGACAGACGAGAGTCGTGAAAATCGGAAAAAGAACCGCCTTAGAACGGATACTGTCGCTGGTTACGCTGCACCGAAATCCACTTCTCCTGTGTGAGTTCCTGTACGATGGCGTTGCCGTCGTACCGACCGATGCCGGAGCCTTTCACGCCGCCGAACGGAACGTGGGGCTCCTCGTTGATGGGTTGGTCGTTGATGTGAACCATTCCGGCGTCGATGGTGTCGGCGAGGTCTTGCGCCCGGCCGAGGTCGCCCGCGTGAACCGAAGCGGCGAGGCCGTACTCGGTGTCGTTGGCGAGTTCGATGGCCTCCTCGTCGGAGGAGAACGGGATGACCGGCGCGGTTGGGCCGAACGTCTCGTTGCACGCCGCGGCCATATCGTTCGTCGCGCCCGAGAGCACGGTCGGCTTGACGAACAGGCCTTCGTGGTGGCCGCCGGTTTCGAGCGTCGCACCCTCTTCGACCGTCGATTCGATGTAGTCGAGAATCTGGTCGCGCTGGCCCTCGTCGATGATCGGACCGATAACGTTGTCGCGGTCGGTCGGGTCGCCGATTGGCAGTTCCTCGGCGCGCTCGGTCAGTTTCTCGACGTACTCGTCGTACACGTTCTCGTGGACGAGGTGGCGGTTGATGGAGATACAGACCTGACCCTGGTGGAGGAACGAACCGAAGACTGCGCTGTCAATCGCGGCATCGATGTCGGCGTCCTCGGTGACGACGTGGGGGTTGTTCCCGCCGAGTTCCATCGCCGGGAGCGCGAGGTTCTCAGCGGCGAGGCTGGCGACCCGTTTGCCGACCTCGGTCGAACCGGTGAATGCCATCACGTCGAGTTCCGGATGGGACGCCATTCGGTCGCCGATGTCCGAGCCCTTTCCGGTGACGACGTTGAGCAGCCCTTCGGGAAGTCCGGCCTCTTCGAACAGTTTTGCGATGAGCAGACCGCCAGTGACGGGGGTCGGCGAAGCGGGCTTCAGCACCACCGCGTTACCGAGCGCGAGTGCGGGGGCGACGGCGCGCATCGACAGGTTGAACGGGAAGTTCCACGGCGAGATGACGCCGACGACGCCCATCGGAATCCGTTTGACCTGGTTTTCCTTGCCGGGAATCATCGAATCCTTGAGGTCGCCACCGACGCGGAAGGGGAATTCGGCCGCCTGCTGAGTGATTCCGCGGGCAGTCTGCCACTCCGCGAACGACTTCATGTTCGCGCTTCCGGATTCGACTGCAAGCGAACCGAGGATGTCGTTTCGGTGCTCGTCCAGCAGGTCAACCGCGGATTCGATGATGCCGATTCGCTTCTGCGGCGATTGTGCGGCCCATTCGGCCTGCGCCGCCGCCGCGGCCTCGTAGGCACGGTTTACGTCCTCTTCAGTTCCCGCTGGAACCGTCGTGATTTGCTCCTGCGTTGCCGGGTTCGTCACTTCGATTTCGTCACGGTCGCCACCCGCGACCCATTCGCCGTCGATGTAGAGCGCGTTCCAGTCTCCGTCCGCGGTGAAGTCTCTGTCCGACATTCGTTTTCAACTCCGGTCTTGACCCGGATAAAGAGTGGGGAATCGGCGGTCGTGTGGTGATTTTCCAATGGCACCTCGAACCGACGAAGAAAAACCGCGTCGGTCACTACAGCCGGTAATGAACGTTCAGTTTCTCGGCGGCGCGCGCGAGGTCGGTCGGAGCGCGATTCTCGTCAATGACTCGCTCCTCCTCGATTATGGGATGCTGACGGGGAACCCGCCGCAGTTTCCGGTCGGCGACGTGAATCCGGATGCCGTCGTCGTTTCGCACGGTCATTTAGACCACGTCGGCGTGCTTCCCTCCCTGCTCTCCGGAGACGACCGGCCACCGATACACTGGACGCCGCCGACTCGCGAGTTGGCCCTCCTGCTCGCGCGGGACACGTTGAAACTCCACGGTGGGAGCTACGACTGCCCGTTTACCGAGGCCGACCTGAAACGGCTCCGGCAGGTGTCGGTTCCGCACGGCTACCGCGAGACGTTCGAAGCCGCGGGCCACGAAGTCACGTTTTTCGACGCGGGTCACATCCCCGGAAGCGCGCACGTCCTTGTGGACGACGGCGAAACGAAACTGCTCTACACCGCGGATTTCCACACCGGCAATCAGCGACTGCTTTCGGGAACGACGGCGCGACCGGACGCCGATATCGTCATCTGCGAAAGCACCTACTCCGACGTGGAACACGACGAACGAAGGGAAGTCGAGGCGCAGTTCGCAGAAAGCGTAAAAACGACGCTTTGGGAGGGCGGAACAGTCGTCGTTCCGGCCTTCGCTATCGGCCGAACACAGGAGATGCTGCTTGTCTGTGAAGCGCACGATATCGACTGTTACGTCGATGGAATGGGCAAACAGGTGACGCGGATGCTCCGACGAAATTCCGACTTCGTTCGGGACGGGGATGCGCTCAAACGCGCCATCTCCAACGCGCGATTCGTGACGGGCAAGAACGGCCAACGAAAGCGAATCGCACGGAAGAACACGGTCATCGTGACGACCTCCGGAATGCTCTCGGGCGGCCCGGCGATGACCTACATCCCCGAAATCCGCGCGAATCCCGTCAACAAAATCACGATGACCGGATATCAGGTCGAAGGCACGCCGGGTAGGGAACTGCTGGACTCGGGACGGGGCGAAATCGACGGCCGAGTGATGCCCATCAGCGCGCAGGTCGAATCCTACGACTTCTCGGCACACGCAGACCGCGACGGCCTGCTCGACTTTTTGGATTCCTATCGGGATTCAACGGTGCTCATCAACCACGGCGACAGATGCGAAGCGTTCGCCGAGGAACTGCGAGAAGAGGGTTTCGACGCGAGCGCGCCGGAACTCGGCGAGAATAGGTGAATGCTCGCTGAAGATAGAACACAAAAAACAACACTACCGACAGATTCCAGTGATGTCGAACCGTCGTTCCGACAATTGCGGCGATTTCACAGATGAAACGATACCCATCGATACCGACTCCCGACGACGCGCCCGCATCCATGTTCGACGGTGGTCACCTCTGGATTCAGGAGAAAGTAGACGGCGCGCACCTTCGCTTTCGGCTAGAGGAGTCGGGACTACTCCGATTCGGCGACCGAAATCGAATCTACGAAATCGACTCGATTCCGACGCCTTATCAGCATGCGGTTCGGCACATCCGCGAACACCTCGACCGGTCGGCACTTCGCTCGGCAGTCGATTCTGTCGAGTCGGTCGTCTTCTTCGGCGAGGCGATACACCGGCACAACATCGAATACGACTGGAATCGAACGCCGTCGTTTCTCGGATTCGACGTCTGGTCGGAAGCGAACGAACGATTCCTCCCACCCGACCGGGTCGAGGCGATTTACCGCCGTCTCGGCCTGCATCCCGTCAATACGTTCGAGAAGGAGGTTCGAGCGGTCGATTTCGACCCGAACGAGTACGAGATTCCACAGTCGAACTGGTACGACGGACCGGCAGCGGGCGTTATCCTCCGGAACAAGACGGGCAACCGCGTCAAACTGCTCGATTCCGGTTTCGAGGCGATGGAATTGCCAACAGCGCCGGACGTGCCAGCCGCCGAGGTAGCACAGAGATACGCGACCCGGTCGCGTTTCGAGCGGATAGCGAACGACCTCGAAGCGAGTCAACGGGCGGTCACCGTGGATGCACTCTTCGAGCGTACCTTCGAGGCCATCGTTCGCGAAGAATACGCCCGGTCGTTCGATGAGACGACCGATATCGACATGCAGGCGTTTCGGTCGGAACTCGCCTCGCTCACCCAGCGATTCGTGTCGAAACGGACGTGAAATCGAGAAGGTATCGGAGCCGATTTATCCGTTCTGCGGAAGGCGGACAATATCTTCGGGATTCTGGTACGCGTATATCACGATATCACCCTGTTGGCGCTGTTTGCGGAGCAGTTCCTCGCCTTCTTTGCGGTCGATATCAGTGAATATTTCGAGTGCGGTCAGGATGTCTTTTTGCGGAATTCCCCGTTCTCCTGTCGGAAACTCCTCACCCGCTGCCTCCCGACCTTTCAACATCACTCGCACGTAGTCGGCGAGGTCGAGTGACCCGTCGAGTCGCTCGTGCCACGAGAGCGGATAGATACTGATCGAATCTCCCATCCGGTAGAACACGGTATCGGAAACCCACGTCATCGAATCGGTCAACCGCTCGTCCAGCAACTCCGCCGTTCGCTCCCGCTCGTAGCCGAGTGCATCGGCGTAGGCGTGGATAACCCCCATCGAAACTCCCGGTTCGTCGTCGTGGACGTGTCGTTCGAGATACGTCACGAAATCCTCGATTCGGTAGTAACGGTCGTGTTCGGCGATATCCTCAACCAAGCGTTCGTCAACGACTGCCATACAAACCCTTCAACCGATGAGTCGATAAGGCTCTTCAAAACCGTTCTGAGAGTTATTCCGTTAGCTCTACACGTGGCGGTGGCTGCCCTATCGAACGTCGTGGAAACAATTATCAGAATTCGAATGAAAGAGGTGGTGATGGCGAACTTCCTCCAGTCGATCCGTTCGAGGGTCGAGCGAATCGACCCGATGACGCTCAGCTATCTCGGACTTCTCGGGATTCCGAGCTACTTTTTTGGCTCGCTCAGTCCGCTCCGATGGTTCATGTTTTTCTGGCTGCTCGCGCTCTGGCCGCTGGTCAAAGCGCTGCTACCGACTTCGAACGACGATTCGGCGGTCGAGTTCGATACCGACTGGCGCTGGCGGGGGCGCTTTCTGGTGAGCAATCTCCTCGTGATGGTCAACCCGTTCGTTCTCGTGCAGTCGATGGCGCAAATGGTCGGCTACGTCGTCGTCCTCGTTCGGTATCTCGGCCGCCCGCCCGCACCCGGACGGTTCGACCAGCAGACCGACCTCACACTGCCTTTTTCGGGGACGTGGACGGTCGTCAACGGCGGCGTGAAAAAGGAAGATTCCCACTCGTGGTCCATCATCGCACAGCGGTACGCCTACGATTTCGTCGTGACTGACGGGAACGGACGCACCCATGACGGCGACGGCACCGTCGCAGAGGAGTATTTCTGTTACGGCGAACCGATGCTCGCACCTGCCGACGGCCGGGTAGTCAAAACGAAGGACGGCTACCGGGATTCGCCGTACTTTCGTGGCATGCTCGATCCGCTGCAACGCGATATCAGGGGGAATTTCGTGACCATCCAGCACGCGGAAAACGAGTACAGCGTACTCGCCCATTTGCAGGAGGAAAGCATCACCGTCGAGGAGGGAGAACGGGTCGAACGCGGCCAGCAGGTCGGTCGCTGTGGACACTCCGGAAACTCGACGGAACCGCATCTACATTTTCAACTGCAAGACCGCCCAAGTTTCTACGTCTCCGCAGGACTCCCGATTACGTTCAGCGGCGTCGGAATCGCGGACGACAAATCCGGCGAAACAGAGCGGGGAAATCGTCGTTCGATTCGGGGGGGCCTGCGCGTGACGGCGGTTGATTCGTCGTGATTTCCCGACTCAGAACGTCAAATGCGACGAGGACGACGGCATGCCGTCGTCCTCGTCGTCATCGTCGGCCTCGATGCCGCCCTCGTGGAGGAACTCACAGGTTCTATCGGTTAAATAGATAACACCATTCTCGACGGTCACATCGACCGAAAGGAGGGTCGAACCTTTCGCATCCCCGTTGTCGCAGTAGCCGGAACAGGCGTCGAACATCGACCCGTGTTTCGGACAGATGATTTCGCCGTCGCGCATCGCGGCACCGAATCCCCGGTCGAGTCGCTGGTCGGTTTCGTGCTGACAGAAGTTGCGCCACGCGGAGATACAGTCTCCGCCGTTTACGAGAACGACTTCTCCTTTCGAGCCATCGTGTTCACGAATCGTGAACAGAAACGAATCGTTTTCCGGCAGTTCATCGACCGTCGTCAGCCGGGCGGCATCCGTGGCGACCATGGACAACCGTCGTCACTACGATAGTTTAACTGTACTTTTTGTCGGTGAGCATTAGTCGTCCGCGGCTTTTGACTGCGCGAAATCGTAGGTTACGCCCGTCATATCTTCGGAAATTTTCCAAAGACGGTTTGCCGCGCTTTCGTCGTACGATTGCTCGCTGGACGATTGGACTTCGGGCAGTCCCCGCATATTCATCAGTCCGCCGGGACCGATGTAGTCCCCGCCCATGACTCCGTCTGCCGTTGCGGCGTAGAGCATGGGCAGCGCGCCGCGTTCCGCGCTCTGGGCGAACATCGCGTTTGCGAGGCGCATCACCCACAGCCGAATCAGCGAGCCTTCCTGCTCCGGGCCGCGCCGCTGGAGGTTCGTACTCGCGTACCCTGGATGGCAGGCAACGCTCAACACGTCCTCGATACCGGCATCGTCGAGTCGCCGGTCGAGTTCGTAGGCGAACAGCAGGTTCGCCAGCTTGCTCTGTGCGTACGCGTCCCGCTTGTCGTATGCTTGCTCGCCGTGCAAATCGCCGAAATCGATATCGCCCCGCTCGTGGAGGCTGCTGCTCTGGGTCACGACGCGCGTCTCGCCCGGCGTTTCGAGGAGCGAATCGAACAGGAGGCCCGTTAGTGCGAAGTGCCCGAGATGGTTGACGCCGAACTGCATCTCAAAATTGTCGTCGGTTTCCCGTCGCGGAATCGCCATCACACCCGCGTTGTTACAGAGGACGTGCAGGTCGTCGTACGTCGCCTCGAAATCGTCGGCGAACGCGCGAATCGAGTTTCGGTCGGCGAGGTCGAGTTCGCGAACATCGAGGGTTGCGTCGGGGAGTTCCGTGAGAATCCGCCCCTTGACCGTCATCGCGTGGTTCGTCCGTCGACACGCCATAATAACGGTTGCACCGGTTCGAGCGAGCGCACGAGTTACCTCGTAGCCGAGGCCGCTGTTCGCACCCGTGACGACCACGGTTTTCTCGGTCATGTCCGGCATTCGTTCCGCAGTCCAGCCTTCCCGGTTCGTCATGCAACCGCCTACGGTCGGATGGTACAGAAAGCCACTGCCCAACCGACTCGACGCGTCGAATCGTCTCCGTCTTACACGCCAGCGCCCGTCGGTGCGTCGGGGAGTTCGACTGGGTCAACCGGAATGCCGAGTTCCTCCAGTGCGGCTTCGAGATGTTCCGCCTTGGCGTAGTCCGAGCCATCTTCCTCGCGCAATCTCTGTGCAGTGGCGAGCACCTCGGCGCGTCTGTCGTCCGGAATGTCGAACTTGTCCGTCGTCAGCTCGATGGTGAGGCCGTTGTGGTCGCTGGTGTATAGCGAGTAGAAGATGCTCCGGTCGAACACGTTGTACCGGTGGCCGTTCGCTTCGAGTCCCTCCTTGATTTCTTCCAAGCGCTCCGGTTCGAAGCGGAACGCGAGGTGGTGCACCGCACCGATGCCGGTTCGCTGCGGGGCGGGATTCGATTGTCGCCCTTCCTCGACGAAAAACGTGATAACGCGTCCGTCGCCGGTATCGAAAAAGAGGTGGGTGACGTTCGGCGCGTCGAGATTCGGTTGCCGGAGGATGAGCGGCATGCCGAGGATGTCGCGATAGAACGCGACCGTGTCCGCTTCGTTACTGCCGATGAGGGTGATGTGGTCGGTTCCGGAGAGGTGGAACGCGCTGTCGGGGCGGTCGGCCGTGATGGGAATATCTGGGGTATCGGACATGGTTTCGTCGTAGTCGAAGGTTCGTACCCGACGGCAATATACTCTCGCGGACAGCGACGACACCACGTGACACCGATGTCAGTGGCCGTCACAATCGCGTTACCACTTTTCAACCAGCGAGCGAATCTCAGGGTCGAGTTCTTCGAACGCCCGTCTGCGACCATCCCCATCCGCACCGGATTTCTTGACGTAGGTTCGGTCTTCGTGGTCGAAGACGGCGGATTCGTCCAGTCCGCGCTCTTCGGCGAACTGCTTGAGCTTCGTGGTGTCGAAACTCATTGCCTCACGAGGGTCGATTCCGGAACGCTCCAGTTCGGCCCGAATCACCGCTTCGTCCTTCTGATTCCGGCGGCGAGTGGTGTATCGCCTTACCGACCCGAAGTCGGAGGACACTCGTCTGTCGTCCTGCAAGACATCAAGGAGCACATCCCGAACCTGTTTCCGGGCGTCGTCGGCACCCCGACCCACGTCGGACAACAACGTGTAGAGGTTCACCAGTCGGAACGTGTCCAGTTCACCCAGTGAGTCGGCGTCGTACTGGCGAACGAGGTCGAGCAGGACGAGGGCATCCCGCGCGAAACCGAGGTCGAGTTCGGGGAGTTCGTCGTCCGAGACGGTCGATGCAACCGTCTCGGTGGCGGGCGACGCCGTCGAACCACCGGACGTATTCGAACCATCCCCGGAGCGGTTCCGTCCCGCGGAACCGCCGGAACCGGTCGTTTCGTCGTGTTGTCTGCGTTTTTCGCGCATCACGAAGTCGCGAGCGCTCTCGAAAACGAGGTTCTCCCACGCGTGGCGGTCGTCGTCAGTTCCGCTGATGTGCGCGGCGACCGAGCGGATGGAATCCTCGTACTCGCAGCCTGCCGCCGGGCACGTCGTCGGGTCGTAATCTTCGTTTCGCATGTGTCAGTTCGTGGTGTCTCGGTTCGTCGTTCTCAGTTCGGAAATCGGGCGTCGATGAGCATCGCAAGTCGAGGGAACGCGAGCGCACATCCCAGCGAAAGCACCACCGCAACCCCGGCGGTTACGGCAGGCGAATGAACGGCAAGGTCAGCCATCGCCCCGGCGTACGAAACCGTGAGGATGACCACGTTGTAGTAGGCCAGTCGAAGGGCGACCAACATTGGCGACATCCGCGGCCAGTCGATGCCATGCCAGTTTCCTCGCAGTGTTCCAGTGGCGAGGGTCAGCGTCGCCCACACGAATATCGCAGCGAACTTCAGCGGGCCGTTCGGTTCGGCTAGCATCAACGCCGCAAAGGCGGGGATGCCAAAAAACGTCACCTCGCCGACGGCGAAAAAGACGTGTTCTACCCACCCTTCAAGGCCGCCTTTTTCATCGCGAGGGCGAAGCTGACGCTCGTCGTTCGTCTGGTCGGTGCTATGGCCCGTCACTGCGGAAATTTTCGGCGGCTTCGCATATAAAATTGCGGCTGGGGGGTCATTCCGGCGAGAATGGCTTTATGAGGCGGGAAGAGTACCGACTCGCGATGCCACAACAACGCCGTAACGAGTGATCTACTTCTAGCAGTTCCTTTTTGCCCCGTCAGGACAATCATCGTACAATGACTGACGGCCTCGGTGAGGAACCGCCAGCAGACCGCGAATCACCCGTCGGTGAACCCGTCATCCGTGGTGACGAGTCGATTACCGGCGACTACGCAGACCAGGCGAAAGCGTTCGACCCGGACGACCCCGAAAGCGTCGCGGAGGCAGCCAAGACCGTTCAGGCGTTCGCCGAAGGGAGCGGCGGTGCCGAGGATAGCGTCTACATGCTCCGCGGGGCCGCGGCCTGCGCCGCGCTAGTCCGCGGTATCGGGTCGTACAAAGGTGCTGCGGAGGAGGCCGGTGGCGAGACGACGGTGGCCTTCATCCGCAAATGGGCGCGGGTTCACGACCTGCCGCGGTCGATTCGCCGCCACGTCGCGCTGGGCCAAATCGCACCGACCGCGGCGAAACACGTCGCGCGAGTAGGCGGGGACGCCCGCTACCAACTCGCGTGGGCCATCCTCGATAATTCGCTGACCGTCCGCGACGTTCGCTCCATCGTCAGCGAAATCAACGACGGAACGTCGGCGGAGCGCGCGCTGCACAATCACGGCGTAACGCCCGGAGAGATGACGCTCTCGCTGCCACCGGGAGTGTACCGGGAACTCCGTCGAGAGGCCGCGCTGGCGGACGAGGAACCGGAAATCGTCATTGCTCGCGCACTGGAACGCGAATTGGAGTAAAACCTCGCTCAGCCGAG
This sequence comes from Haladaptatus marinus, assembly GCF_051194195.1. Lineage (NCBI taxonomy): Archaea > Methanobacteriati > Methanobacteriota > Halobacteria > Halobacteriales > Haladaptataceae > Haladaptatus > Haladaptatus marinus. The sequence continues at coordinate 5,696 of NZ_JBLZNK010000009.1, read as the reverse complement.
GAACTCGCGGGCCGTTTCGACTATCACTACACCCGCCGTCTCCACGTCCGGCCAGTGAATCGTCTCGTTGGGGAAGTGGGCTTGTTCGATGGTTCCCGGACCGAACACGACGGTCGGAATCCCCGCGTTGACGTAGTGGCGCGAGTCCGCTCCGTAGGTCTCCCCGCGCAGGGTCGTGTCAAGGTCGGCGTCCGCCATCGCCGACTGGAGCGCACCGACGATCGGCTCGTCCGCGTCGGTCTCCGCTGCCTCGAACTGAATGGAGAATCGCTCGAAGCGTGGTGGATGGTCGGACAGCCACTCGCTTTCTTCGACTACCTCGGCCAACCGTGCTTCGTAGGCCGCTTCGACTTCCTCGACGGTCTCGCCCGGCGCGACCCCGAGGCGCATTTCGGCGGTTAAGTTGGCTGGAACGCTCGACGACCACGTTCCCGCTTCGACGGTGCCGATGACGATTGGCCACGGGACAGGGAATTCCTCGTACAACGGATGGGTCACCGATTCGCCCCGTTCCGCTTCGAGTTCGTAAAACGCCTCGCGAATGCGCTCGAAATGCGGTAGGACGCTTTCGCCGCGCCAACGCGTTGCCGCGTGTGCCGAGCGCCCGGTGAGATGGAGACGCTTCATGACGGTTCCCTCGGTTGCGACGACCGGCGTAAGATCGGTCGGTTCCGCGACGATAGCCGCGTCGCGTTCGAACGGGTACGGGTTGGAGAGCGCTGCCGCCGCCGCGCCGATTCCACCCTCCTCCTCGCCGACGACGCTTTCGACGACGATTCTGCCGTTGAGGTCTTCATCATGGGTTTCCGCGAGATGCTTCGCCGCGAAGATGCAGGCTGCGACGCCCGATTTCATGTCCACCGAACCGCGGGCGGTGAGCCGTTCGCCGGAGTCGTCCCACGTCGGTTGGAAGGGGTTCGTGTCCCACGATTCGCGCGCGACCGGAACCACGTCCATGTGACCGTTCAGGACGAGCGTCGGCCCGTCGTCGGGATTCCCGAACTCCAGCACGCCCCCGACGCTCGGGCGCTCCGCGAGACTCGGCCCGCCAGCACTGGCTTCGGTGTGTTCGATGTCCGCCGGGTTGTCGGGGAACGATGGATGTTCGGCCAACCGTTCGGCGTCGGCAGTCCACTCGTAGGTTTCGAAGCCCAACTCGGCAAGTTCGTCGGCGAGCCATTTCTGTGCGGGGCCTTCCCGCCCACCGGTCGTGTCGAACGAACAGAGTCGTTCGGTAAATGTCCGCAGTTCGTCATTCTGCGCATCGGTAAACCCGGTCATGATTCGACAGTCGTGGGCCGGATGGTAAACGTTGCCGACACCACTGGCCGGACAGAATGGTAAACGTTTAACCGTCGCGTCTCTCACAAATGGATGAGGGCTGGTAGCTCAGTTAGGCAGAGCGTCTGGCTTTTAACCAGACGGCCAGGGGTTCAAATCCCTTCCAGCCCGTACTTCTCGTAGCGAACTTCTTCGTGAGCCGTGAGAATAGTCGCTGGAGGGATTTGAATGAGACCGTGGTTCTGCGCCTGCGCGGTGAAATAGAGAAGGGCAAAAACCGCTCAGGGAAACGTCCATCACTAGTCAATATTATTACTATTTCGCCCGTCATCACGGCGAAAGCGGACGACAGAGAGCCCCAGAGCGTGCTATCACAACCATGGCAAATGCTATCCCTCGTATCCCATCACTTAACCATGTCCGGCACCATTAATGCATGTGAGTGAAGAAACAGAGCGCCGAAACCTCCGCATGCCTAACAGCGACGAGGTATTCGGCGTCGTAACACAACACAACGGCGGGAACCACGTTCGTGTCCGTTGTGAGGACGGTAAGGAACGAATGGGGCGAATCCCAGGGCGAATGAAGTACCGAACCTGGATCGAGGAGGGCGACGTCGTCCTCGTCGAGCCGTGGGATTGGCAGGATGAAAAAGCCAACATCGAATGGCGCTACACGAGCCAGGACGCCGACCAGCTCCGTCGCGAAGGCCACATTCAGTAACACCCGCGTTTTCTACGCCAGCGCTGACGAACGGCAGTTATCCTTCCCGAAAATATCGACACTTGCTTCAATCCACAATCGGGATGCAGTAGAACGTCTCGATATCATCGTGCATGACGTTGATGAACTTGGTTCCATCCGGAAACCGAAGCACGTTGACCGCGTTGTGAACGTCACGAGTCGCACCAGCAGTGTTCACCAGCAACACGACTCGCGCACAGTGGTCGAAAAACGCCGGAACCGATGGGATGGGGTCGAGAACGACGATCGTCAAAAGCGCGAGTGCGTCGATGAGGATTAGTGGCGCGAGAAACGTCACAAAGCTTTCAAACCGACTGAGGTGATGACGAAGTGAGACGATGTAGGGCATGGGTTCCGGAATGCCGAAAAACGACCCCCACCGGAAGCCGAACTGCGGTTCCTTGTCGAATCGCGCGCAGGCACCGTAGTGGATGACCTCGTGTAGCGCTATCGTAAGCAGGGCGACTCCGACTTCGGGCGCAAGCGTGAAAAATTGCAGTAGCGCCGTCTTCATCGGAACCGACGACAAGGATAGCGCCGAATTCCAGAGCCCCGGAAACAGCGTTTCGGCCAGCACGAACCCGACCAGCGCGTGGACGACGAAACTGATCCACTCCCGAAACGTGTACCGCTGATAGTTTGCGTATCCGGGCGGCGATTCTCCGAGTGCATCCATCGAATTTCGCCTATGTATCGATTTCTCATAAATAATCCGTGCCTGATATCCACGTTTTTTTATCGGGGTGCGAAGCTCGAACGACATTGTTCAGTAGGTGTTATACGTTAGCCAAACACAGAACACGGACATGAACCGATTCGTTTCAGATCCGCTCGAACCGCTCGGCATCGCCATGGGAGTACTGCTCGTCCTCATCGGAATCGCGACCCTCATCGGAACTCCATGGGCAGATAAATCCGGGAGCGCACTCGTCATGCTCGGCCAGATACTCGGCGCGCTCTCGGCAGTCGGTATCGGCGCAGCTCTGGCGTGGGTGTCCCGGACGTAAAAAATCGAATTTCTTCGTTATCCTTTGAACGGCATGTAGGCCAGCATGGCCAACAGGAGTGCCGCGAGGAAGCTCAGGATGGACACACCCCAGAGACCCGCGATGCGCTCGTGGAAGTGATTGATTTCCGCATTTTGCTCGTTGTAGCCCTTGACATCGGACGAGAGTAGCACTTTTCCACCTTGAGCGTGTGCCACGAACGTCTTGTTGTTCGGACCGAGGTCAGCTGTACCGCCGCTGGAAAGCGAGGTCGTCGTCGTCTTCGGTGCCTTCCACTGGAGCATCACGGATTCCTTGGTGATGTTCGAGACGGTCGTGGAGTTGTTCTGGTACTGGAAGTTGTTACCCTTCCGGAGCGTCCGGGTCTCCGGTTCGCCGAACTGCTGACGCTTGTACTCGTCAACCGGGACGAGCGACTTGTTGGCGCTGGAGCCGTTGTCGCTGCCATTGACGACGACGTACGTCTGGTTACTCTGCGTGACCGTCTGCGTGTCGTTGGTCAGGTTCTGCACCTCGCGGAGGGTGGCCTGGTTCGGCTTCGACTGGTTCGGGATGAGGAGCCGGAACGTCGTGTTGTCCTGCTCTATGGTGGAGTTATTCGTCAACTCCGCCGAGTAGGTGGCCGATTGCTGTGTCCACGCGACCTCCGCGGAACCGCCGCTGAGAGACGTGACGTTGTACTGTCGCCCGTCGACGTTGAACTTCTGCCCTTGGTTCGAGAGGGTTCGGTCGGGGTTCTCGACCGATACCGTCGGCTCCTGAGCGACTCCGATGAGTGAGTACGCCCCGGCAGCGATAACGAGAAAGACGGCGATGTAAACGCCCGCTGCTCTTCGTTGCATATCCTAGCCCCGGTCCGCGTTGGGTATAATGGTTACTTTTTATCGACACGGTTCGGCACTCATTTCCAATCTTTCCGACATCATAGCTCACGTGCTTTCTTTACACCTGAAACCGTACCAAGAGTATGAAATTCGGCGTTATCAGCACCGCAAACATCGGGACGAACGTCGTGATTCCCGCGATTCGGGACGCAGGCCACGAAGTCGTCGGAATCGCATCCCGTGATAGTCAGCGCGCTGCGGAGACCGCAGAACGACTCGACATTTCCCACTCTTTCGGGTCGTACGAACAACTCCTCGAATCGAATATCGACGCAGTGTACAATCCACTTCCGAACGCACTCCACGCAGAGTGGACAAAACGCGCCGCAGACCACGGACTCCACGTACTCTGTGAAAAACCGCTGGCAGCGGACGCCGAACAAGCCCGCGAGATGGGTGACTACTGCGATGAACAGGGTGTCACGCTCATGGAGGCGTTCATGTATCGCTATCACCCACGAACCGAGCGAGCAGTCGAAATCGCGGACGATTTGGACGTGCGCTCGGTAAAATCGACCTTCCAGTTCCCACTGCGTAATCCGAACGACGTTCGGCTCAACCCCGACCTCGCAGGTGGAAGCTTGATGGACGTGGGCTGTTACGCCGTCAACGCCGTGCGCCTGTTCCTCGGGCAGCCAAACCGAGTGTATGCAACGACCAGCGATACGATGAACTCAGGTGTAGACACAGAACTGACGGCGATACTCATCTACGATGACGGTGTAACGGGGGAGGTTTCCTCCGGCTTTACTACGACGGACACGCAGTCCTATCGCGTAGAGGCACGAAACGGGTGGCTCGACGTACCGGAGGCGTTCGTCCCACGAGGAGACGACGGTACCGAACTCGAATACGCAATCGATGACCGACACGTTACTGAGCGATTCGACCCCACGAATCAGTACGCACTCGAGGTCGAGCATTTCGTCGATTGCGTGAAAACCGGGGACCGACCCGAAACGGACACGGACGAAGCAGTACGAACCATGACCGTTATCGATGCGCTGTACAAAAGTGCGCGCAAGAGACAACCAGTCCCAGTATAGCCTCAGTCCGATTTGCGCCAGCTCGGACGTTGACGTATTACTCCAGCACGTTATAGATGCACTCAGTACCGCGTTTGCCGTGGTGATCGCGGCGTACCTCCAGCAACGACGTGCGTAACCGACAACCACCTCGTTTTCGGAGCCCACACTTCAGCGATTATATAGCGGTTCAATATGCTCAAAAATACGCCATCGTCCCCGAAGCCGCTGTCAAAATGCTGTTAGAACACGCCGGAGCTAGTGTCCGGCTCCAAACAGCTATATGAGTTTTTGGTATGATCTGAAGTAATACCGATGACGTCAAAGCAGTCAGTTTGGAGTCATACAAAGAGCGGACGTACTGTCAACTCCACACCCATTCGGCCACCACGAAACCGTCTCTCAGTAGTGAATAATCTAAACGACGACCGATGGATGACTTCCCGACGACTGCTGTTGCTCTGCGTCGAACAACGAAATGAGAAAGCCAAGGGCCGGATTTGAACCGGCGATGGGCGGCTCTGCAGGCCGCTGCGTTCGGCCGGACTCTGCCACCTTGGCGCAGTCTCCCCTTTGTATTCTGCTGGTTTAAGTATAGCGGTCTCTGTCGAACTGATATAAATAGCGAAACCCCACCGAGAGCGTACGCTCTCGGTGAGGTGAGTGAAGTATGAATGGAGGCGGCGAATCGGATTTCCCAGAGGCTCGCGCACTCCAGTACTGACCGAAACGCAGACAGGCTTAACTTCCGTGTT
>NZ_JBLZNK010000008.1:0-232491 GCF_051194195.1 Haladaptatus marinus | reverse complement strand
CTTTGAATCCATCAGTCCCTGGTTGACGGACCACTAGAGGGCGTAGTTGATTATACCGTTGTAATAGAGGGGGATCGCGAGAGCGACCCCCTCGCTTTCGCAGAAAATGACGCAGAAAATGACGCAGAAAAAGACGCACTCCACCGTAGCCAACACACTAGTACCACCATGTGTCACCGGCAATGCGGTGTGAATCTCTTGTGGTGGTGCCGCCCAAGTGGGGGTTCTACGAACCCCCGTGATTACAACGGTATAATCCGCTCCGTCCGTGGTTAGTTTCCTCCCGCGTTGGCTTCGTGGGCTCGCATCCACCCTGCCAAGTCGGGATGCGCGAACGTGATCTCGATGTGGTGGCCACCAACACCCATGGCGTCGTCGATCGACAACGTCCGTGACTCTTTGTAGCTCACGCCGGGCACACGCTCGGCCATCTCTTCCATGACGCGATAGCCGTCGTTCTTGTACGCACAGCCATAGTGCGTTGCGACCTCTCGATAACCCAATCGTGCGACCATCACGTCATTCGTCTTGGCGACGTTCTTCCCGTGTTCGAGGACATCGAGATACTTGTCCTCGACTTGCTGGCTCTCAGCACGCTTTTCGCGGAAGTTGACGAGTTCGGTATTCTGTTCCGAACGCTGAATCGTCTCGAAGAGCTGACGGCCCGCATTCGAGCTACACAAATCGAGACGTCACTGGCTATTCAAGACGGCTCTTGCACGTTTTACATAGGTGTTCTTCGACCAACTTCGTGCCGTACTCATCTCATCGAGTAATGACTCCGCGTCAGCTGGTGATACAATCCCGTTTCGCACGAGCGCAACGAGCAGCATCGGTGTCGTCACAAGCCGAGTATCAACGAGTGATGCATGGATGATTGCGAGGCGATTAAACTCGTCACACAGAAATTGCGTCGCGTTAAGTTCGTTTGTGAGTGTCACGGCGGCGTTCTCGCCATCGTCAAGAGGAAATGAATCATCGAGATCAACAGCCCGTTCGTCAAAGTCTTCCTGTCGATTGAGAACCTGTTTAGCGCCCTGTCCCGACGCATCATCGTATGCCGCTGTCTCCTCCAACTCGCCGAAAATCAGCGTTGGAACGGTAATCGTGTGGGTAGCAAGGAGATGGTCGAGTGGGTTCCATGTGTGATCGGCGACCGTACCGAGGCTCACGAGAGCAGATGTGTCTGCGACGATCTGCATTTATGAATCTGCTAGCTCCTCAGCGGTCTCGTCAATGAATTCGTCTTCGAGCTGCTCTTTGAGAATTCGGAAGTTGGCGGCTTCTTCGTGGCCAACGAGTTCTTTCAACTGTGTAAACGTAATATCGTCGCTGTAGAATGCCTCCGCGATCTCTTGTTTGAGTTCGTCGTTGTGCGCGGCATCACGAAGATAGTCTCGGAGTGCCGAGAGAATGACTGTCGTCCGATCTGTCTCTAAGACGGTGGCGAGTGTATCCGTTTGCTGGACGAGCCGCTCGGGGGCACGGAATTGGACTCGCTTTTTCTCGCCTGTATCCGAACTCATGTGTGTACATTGTGAGCCGAACGAGAAAACTCTGTTGTCGCATTCTATGATGCGAGTCTCACGCACCGGCTGTCCCGACCACAAACACGGTGGCCGGTACCAGCTTTCCCCCTCCCGCTGGCTTGTAGCCGATAGATGCCGATACAACTGCCGTACTCACAAGTAGCCGTACGGTGTCTGTCCCAAACTGTGTCAATTCGGGACGTCCACGACTGCGTTTGTGTTCGTGTTTGTGGTAGAGTTGTTACCCTCTCGGGCGTGTTTTCGTCCCGACCACGCTACTCTCCGGCAGTCTCGTCTGTGGTCGGATTATCGTTTGTGTTCTCTTTCGAAACCTCACCGGGAAGCTCGACATCGGCCTTGAGGACGAGACGTGTCTCCTGGTAACTCAATCCGTCCTTGGATCGTTGGCGCTTGATCTTCCCGAGCCGTCCGTTCGAGAGTTCATGCATCGCGTCCATCGTCTGTTTTGATCTATACTCTGAAACTGACTATTCTGTGATTTTCAGTGATCTTTGAGTTTTCGTGGATATCCACTCATCACACCTGCCGGTTTGCTCTTCGTACCTACCCCTTTCTTTGGACGATTTTCGAGGTGCGGAAGGCAATATCACGGCCTTAAAATTGCATATAACAACGGAGGGCCGATCTCAGCGTGTAAAACCGTGTTTGCAACTGGTTTCGGTCCCTGGAAAAGTTGTATGCACCGATTTCAGCCCTCTTCTTGCCAAAGACGGCATTTACCGCCAATTGACTGTTTCATGTTTTCGATTCTATATGAAACTGATCATCAATCGTGCATGAAAATAAACGGTGGAAAATGGCTCACACTGCTCTATTCTCTTGCGAGAGCGTCTCAATCGTATTTGCAAATCAGTCACTTCGAACAGTACAAATTAGCCACCTCAGAGTGGGTACTCTATGTGATAGGACGTTCGGATGCTGGTGCGTTGACGAAGTACTTCGGGAAGGTCGCTGGTGAAGACGAGTACAAGTATCGGGCATCGAGTGCCGACAGCGGAGTACGCCGTCGTATATCGACGAAGCGCAGAAAGCGTTGATTCGAGCAGTGGATGAGTATCGTGATCCAGAAGCCGTTTGTGAGGAACTGCGGTCGTGGGTCGATCGGCTTGAGCGTGGGGCGGTCGATCCAAATGAGTTGGTGATCACGAATCGCGTTTCGAAAAAGAAGGAGGACTACTCGCAATCAACGCGGAGTGTGGCGGCATTAGAGCGAGCGGCTAAGTTGGGGCTGGCGCGTGCACCTGGTCAGAGTGTGTCGTATATGGTGGTTGATGATTCGAAGCGGTCGCGAGAGCGGGTGAGGTTGGCAAGTGAGGAGTTAGACGAGTATGATACTGGGTTCTATCGGGAATTGTTGATTCGTGCAGCAGCGAGTGTGTTGTCTCCGTTGGGATGGCGTGAGCAACGCATTGAGCGGTTCCTTTCGAGTCATGACGAAATCAGTCTCAAATCGTTTCTCTGACGATAACACGTCTAGAGGATGGATTTGGTGCATACCTGTGTCTCTATAGAACCAAAAGTCACGGTCTTTTGAAACCCCGGCCTTGTTGGAATCCTCAAACGTTGATATGCTTCTGTGAGCGTGCTGCATAGAGGGGGCGAGTCGGTAGTATGTGTCAGCGATGATTCTTGAGACCCTTATCCATCAGCACATCCTATTCACCGTACGGATGACCAACACGGAACGCGACTACCACGGCTACACCCCGATGGACTACGATGCGGACAGCGAGGCAGACGAGGTGTACCAGATGTGTCTGTCGTATAGTGAAGTATTTGATTTCGAGAGAAAGCGACAGCGTCACATTTTGATTCTAGGTCCCAATTATCCAGCGAAACAGTCAATCACTGCCTCTTAGACCATAGTAGACTTCCCCGGACACTCTTGAGTCGGTCATTGTACATTCGTGCCACATATTCAGCGTACCAACTGGCGGTGATTTCGGTGATCGAATTTGACTGCTCCGAACGATTGGGGAAAAGTAGTCTCTATTCTGGGATTTTGACGCGTTTCAAGATGCGTAATTGGTTCTATAACGGAAGTAGGACAGGCAATGGCAGTGAGTTCGATTTCTTGAAGTCGGGAACTCCCTTATCCGACTGGAGCCCCAACGGTGCATATGTCTCGCTATGAGGACTCGTTCAAGATAGACTTGAAGACAGATTTGTACGCCGCTCACCGCATTCTGGAACGAATCTACGATACGATCCGGGAAGAATCACGGAGCGTCCGTGAGGGTATAGACGACGCCGACGAACTCCTGGATGCGTTCCAGACGCTCCGAGACGCACCGAAACAGCGGACATCGGGGGAATTGACCATCACCCTCGAACGAGACGTCGCTGGATTCGAGGACTGATGTCGCGACCGACTCGCCCGGAATCGGCTCCGCCTGACTGCCCAAAGGCGACTCCACGTGGGTGTATCGTGCACCGGAGACGAACACGGTTGCTGCGTGGCCGCTGGTCTCGCCGGACGTCCATTGCCGACGCGTGCCGACACGACCACTGTTCCATATGGTAGATTTCCTCTCCCTGGGCGGGGTGCTTCTCGCCTTCTTCCTCGTCATCATGAACGGGGTCTTCGTAGCTGCGGAGTTCGCATTCGTCAAAGTTCGGCCAACCCAGGTGACTGCACTCGTCGAACGCGGCAAACCGGGGGCAGCGCTCGTGCAGGATGTCGTTCAGAACTTGGATGACTATCTGGCGGTCAGTCAACTCGGCATCACGCTCTCCTCACTCGGCCTCGGCTGGATCGGTGAACCGGCTGTCGCAGCGCTCATCGATCCCGTCCTCGGCCAGGTGCTTCCTGCGGGAGCGGTCCACCTCGTCGCGTTCGTCCTGGGATTCGGGTTCATCACGTTCCTCCACGTGGTGTTCGGCGAACTCGCGCCGAAGACGTTCGCCATCCAGGAGGCCACGCGTGTCGCGCTCCTCGTCGCCCCACTCATGAAGTTCTTTTACTACGTGTTCGTGCCCGGCATCATCGTCTTCAACGGGACGGCCAACTACTTCACCCGCCTCGCTGGTGTCTCCCCGGCGTCCGAGAGCGAGGAAACCCACACCGAATCTGAGATTCGGATGATCCTCACCCGCTCGGAGGAGACGGGACATATCGACCTCGACGAAGTCGAGATGATCGAGAGCGTCTTCGAACTTGGGGATACGGTTGCCCGCGAGGTCATGGTTCCGCGTCCAGACGTAGAAACCGTGCCCGCTTCGATGTCGCTCTCGGAACTCCGGTCTGTCGCCGCGACGGGGACCTACACGCGCTACCTCGTGCTCGACGAGGATGGGAATCAACCGCTTGGATTCGTCCACGCCAAGGACATCCTGCGAGCGAGCGAAGCCGAGACGGAGCAGGACAGCACGGTCACAGCGCGTGAGCTCGCACGAGCAGTCCTCACGGTCCCGGAAACGCGTCGGATCGACGCGATCCTCGCAGACTTTCAGACGCGTGGGAAAGGCCAGATGGCTGTCGTCGTCGACGAGTGGGGCGTCTTCGAGGGCATCGTGACCATCGAGGATATCCTCGAAGAGATCGTGGGCGATATCCAGGACGAATTCGATACGGGTGCTCAGGAGCCGTCGATCGAGAAGAGAAACGACGGAGCGTACGTCGTCGACGGAGGGGTTCCCATTCAGGACGTGAACGACCGGCTCGACTCTCGATTCGAGAGCGACGATGTCGAGACGATCGGTGGATTGGTCTTCAGTCGCCTCGGCAGAGTTCCTGAAGTGGGTGATCAGATCGAAGAGAACGGGTACCTCCTTCAGGTCGAGGCTGTCGATGATACTCGAATCGAACGAGTCGTGATTCAAGAGACACAGGCTGGACAGGGGACGGACGACGAGTAGCGTCTGAGTCCAGTTCGGGAACAGACGAAACGGACCCAGCGCAACGAACCCCCGGCGTTCACGCCGGAGAGGACGTCATTGGCCTCGAATGACTACTCGCTCCGACGAATGACCGTGATGAGTTGGGACTTCGGAAGCCACTCATCAGAGAGATACGGGATATCGTCCCGTGTCTCGAATCTCCGATGCTCTTCCTCTAGCTTGTCGGTCAACCGCTTTCGACGGTCGCTATCGACTGTAGTATTCTGGACTCCGTTTTCGAGCGACTGTATCTTGTGTGCGATCTGCATGAGACGATGAACCGGTGACGACTCTTTGAAGAGAACTGCGTCTTCAGTTTCCCGGGAGATATATCCGACAAATGTTGTGGCCAGATTTCCCTGCACGTCGTTCGCCTTCTCTTCGGCGAGCCACTCCGGAAGCTGGATAAACACGTCATCCTCGTCCAGGAGTCCCAGCAATTGCCACAGCCGGCGTGTGTCTTGTTCGTTGAGGAGGCCTCGCTTTCGGGCCGCCTCCAGGGTCACATCGCGGTCTTTGAGCGTCTCTGAGTGCCACTCGCGAGCGAAGGAGTCGTAGTCGGCGAACGTTCTAAGAGCATCAACCACTACAAGATAGATAGAAGAGCGAGACAAAGAAGGATTCCATCACTGTTCTATCAGAACGATCCTGGTCCCGACGGTCCGCTATGGGCGTGAACTGCGGACACAGTATCGATACCTAGCATTTGTAACGAGCTGGAGTGTTCGAACAAGAAGGCAACCTTACGACACTTTCGCTATTCGGACCGATTGGGGGTCCAGGGCTTCACTCCTCAGGATTTATCGAAACGAAAGACTTTGCCCCGCACTCCGGGCACTGTTCGTGCTGGGAATAAAAGCGTGCTTCACACGATTCACATTGGTAGTTTGAATGCTGCGTAGCGGTCTCAGTGGCCGTCTGCTTGAACTGCTCGACCTGCCTTCCGACGCGTTTGAAAAATCCCATTCTCTGGTTTAATATGTGAGCGGCAAGCGGATAAGGGTTCGTAGGATGGCTGGTTTCTGAGCGAACAGCTCGTTTCTACAGAGGAACAATGCGAGTGCCTCGGGACTTCATTCCAAGGCAGTTCATGAAGTGTCACCCTGATCAACTCGCTGGTGTACATACCAGTCCTTATTCCGCGTCAGCGTTTCTATTTAGTGTGGTCTTCTATAACGTTTCGTTGGCAGTCCAGAGCCTTGGCTCCCCGTCCGTAACGGCCGAGATGCTCGTCGTTTTTGGAATTATTCTGCTCGCACTCGTGTTGTTCGCCACAGAGTGGTACCCCATCGATGTCACCGCGATTTTGGTGATGGTGCTGTTGATCGTACTCGAACCGTGGACGCAGATCTCGCCTCGGGAGGGAATCTCGGGATTTGCGAATCCGGCCACGATCACCGTCCTGGCGATGCTTATCCTGAGTACCGGGATCAACCGAACCGGCATCGTCCAGTTGCTCGGTCGGAAGATGGCCGCGTTCGCGGGGACCAACCGACGCAAGCAACTTACGGCGACGATCGGCATCACCGGCCCCGTCTCGGGACTCATCAATAACACGCCGGTCGTCGCGATTCTGGTCCCGGTGATTAACGACCTCGCACACAACGGGAAGACCTCGCCGTCGAAGCTGCTCATGCCGCTGTCGTTCGCCTCGATGCTCGGCGGCACGTTGACGCTCATCGGAACGTCGACGAACATCCTCGCAAGCGATATCGCAGCCCAACTCGGGGCGGATTCTCCCGAGCTCGGCCTCCACGCGTTCGGGATGTTCGAGTTCACCAAACTCGGTATCATCGTGTTCGCGGTCGGGTCCTTCTATCTGATGACGGTCGGCGTTCGACTGCTCCCCAAACGGATCCCCGCCGACGAGGACTTTGTCGAGGAGTACGCCCTCCAGGAGTACCTTGCAGACGTCGTCGTTCCGGCGAGCTCGTCATTGATCGGAAAGACGGTCGAGGAGGCACTGGGAGACGACGAACTCGACATCGACGTGTTACAGCTGCTCCGAGACGGCGAGCACTTTTCAGAACCGCTCGCTCGCAAGGAGATCCGCGAGAGCGACACGCTCCGGCTCAGGACGAACCGGGAGACACTCGAATACATCAGGGATGCGGAAGGCCTAACCTTGTCGGGTGGCCCCCGCACCGAAGACGATCTGCATTCCGATGAGGAAGAACCGGTCCTCGTCGAAGTCGTCATCCCGTCGGGGTCGTTCCTCGTCGGCGAGACCCTCGCGAGTTCGACCTTCCGGCAACGCTACGACGCGAACGTCCTCGCCTTCCGAACCCGTGGTGACGTCGTCCGGGACCGATTCGAGGACATTCGTATCCGAGTCGGTGACACGCTTCTCGTACAGGCACCGCCCGATAGCCTCACCCGCCTCGTTGAGAACCAGGACTTCATCGTCGCCCACGAGTTCGACGAGGTGACCTACCGGAGCGAGAAGATTCCGTTCGCGGTCGGAATCATCGCCGGCGTCGTCGCCCTCCCGGCACTGAACATCCTGCCGATTGTCGTCTCTGCGTTAGCAGGGGTCGTGGCGATGGTCTTCACCGGCGTCCTCAAGCCGACCGAACTCTACTCATCAGTCGAGTGGAACGTGATCTTCCTCCTCGCCGGCGTCATTCCCTTAGGTATTGCGCTCCAGCAGACGGGGGCGGCAGCGCTGCTGGGTAATGCTGTGGCTTCGACCGCAGCGTTCTTGCCAGTAATCGGTGTCCTCTGGGTGTTCTACGTCGCGACTGGCCTGTTGACGAGCGTCATCAGTAACAACGCGAGCGTCGTGTTGATGATTCCTGTCGCGGCCAGCGCAGCCCAGTCGATCAGTGCGAACGCGTTCGCGTTCGTCCTCGCCGTGACGTTCGCCGCCTCAACGGCGTTCATGACGCCGGTCGGCTACCAGACGAACCTCTTCGTCTACGGGCCTGGTGGCTACAAATTCTCGGACTTCATCCGCGTTGGTGCGCCGTTACAGTTGCTCCTGTCGGTCGTCACTGTCCTCGGCATCGCGTTCTTCTGGGGGGTGTGAAATGCACAGATTCTGATTCGAGAGCGTTCTCTTCCCGTGTATCTACTCGTCTGTTATGAAGTGCGGGTCGTTCATCTGCACCGTATAGACACGCTCTCTTGGGATGTACGTGTACTCGTCGTCGCCGTGATGAACCTGCCAGTGGTCCTCTCGGTAGTTCAGTTGCTCGTCGTCGACGTCCTCCGAGACAGTGTCATCAACGCCTCGGTAGACAATTGTTGCCATGATCTAGTGTAGATCGGCCAGGCGCATAACGTGGAGGGCCACCTTCACTGGAGTGAGTCGCGAACAGTAGCGTTCTACACGACGACTGAGAGGCTGTCGCTCCCGTCATACCGGTCCAAGAGCCCGTGTCACGGGTCTACTAGCACTGATCCTGCCGATAGCGATCGAACGGTCGGGTGTGTACCTATCGCAGGGTCATCGTCATCATACCCGTTGTTCTGATCCACCGTACGAACGTTGATTGACCTGGCCGTCCTCCTAGAACTATGGCAGAGTTCCCAGACGAGCGCCAGCTCGTATTACGTGCGCGGTCCCAGTTGGATCAATGGACGAGAAATGCCCGGTGAGAGGCATACACTGAACTGTTCGAAGGCGACCAACCAATCCTCACCGAAGCAGACTTCCGTCTGCCGACGCGCTCGACTCTGAACTGGAACGACAAGGTGGCGATGGTGACTGGGGGACTGACCAATACGGAATCCACACGGCTGGGACCTCGAGTTCGGATACCTCCCTTGGTGTGGTCAGTGTCTATCACCCACAGATTACCAAGGACTCTGTCCTCCGCGGGCGGGACGAACTTGACGACGAGACCGAAGAGCGAATCAATGCAGCGCTTTGGCAATATAGCGAACGGGTTGCGACACTCATCGAAGCAAAACTCGACGAGTTCATCCGCCAAACACAGCGCTAATCCAGTATCCCGGTTCTGTTGAAACCCTCTGTTGTTGATAGTTTGTTGAGGCCGTGCTGAATACAGGGCGCTTCTCGGTCGAGATGGGAGCGCGACAGTCCTATCCGAACCAACCAATTGACGATGGAATTGTTAAGATCACATTGTCACAAGATAGATACTAAATAACGAATAACTTATAAACGGAACAGACACTGGAGTTGAGAGCAAGAGACATTGGCGTTCGTGGCGTCACGAGATCGTATGTGGTGGTTGACGATGCAAAGCAATCGCGAAAACGGGTGATATTGGTGAGTGAGGAGTTGAGTGACTATGATATCGAGTTTTATCGGGAATTGTTGGTTCATGCGGCAGCGAGTGTGTTGTCACCACTGGGGTGGCGTGAGAAGTGTATTAAGTAGGAGTTAGGGCAGTATCCCGAGTCCAGTTTGGCGTCGTTTAGTTGAATCCATTGATGAGCGAATTGAAATATACCCACTGCTTAATCGTCCTGTGATGAATTGTATGTACAGAACGAAATCACGCTCTGTCTGTATCAATTGTCTCTGGTAACGGATCAACACGAAACACATAGTCTGCATAGACACCATCAAGATTCGTGGGACTTTCTTCAGCAGTATGCCTTTGGCAAAGATTAGCCTCTTCCTCAACGCCACCGTGACCCGTTTTTTCTTGGTAGCGCTCAAGAACGACGAATTTCGCTGGTTCGTCGCACCCACGACGATGACACTTACGGAGTGAGTCCGAATTTTTTCTCTCTCGTATCGAGATTCATCTGCTTCATTCTGGTCGTCACGTGGTTCGGTTTCGTCCATACGTTCACGCGCCTGCTCAATTTCCCACGCTCGCTGGCGGTTCTCTTCGTCACGGGCTTGCTTGTCTCGGCTCTTTTTGTTGTCCGCCATACCATATAGGTAAACGAGAGGGATAACGCTGTGGCCGCCACTTGGAACGTTTTCCGCTAGTAATTATCGTGGCCTCATGCGAAAATAGTGAGAAGGAAATTCGACTACCGAGAGTAGAGCATCGGACGTTTCGGTCTGATTTCTCGCTGTCGCTGTTTCTCTGCGTAGTATCTCCAGAGACGAAGGTACGTGACAGATTCTCGGAATTCGATGTTAATTGGCCCAGGCATTTCGTGCTGGGGCTCACCATAGAACTGTTGTTCGTTTAGTGGAGTCAATTGAACCTCATGCTGTGGTTTCCCATATCGGGGGGAATCGATTGTGTCAGTCATTTTGTGTTCCTCGCTGTTGGGGACAACCACTGTTGGTTCCAGTTTCAAGCTGCAGTACTCATCCTTATAGCTTAGTACGTGCTCCAGCACGATGAATTATGTTACCTCTATCTCAGCAGGATTTACTAAAATCATAAGGTCACGAATCACCCGCTTACTGGGACGCTCAGCTCACTTTGGCACTCTGCACGTCCGATTTCGAATAGAAGTACAATGAGTAACTCCCTTCCGGTAGTCCAGGTATCACCGACTCCGCTTGTCGGAAGATCCTGGTGAGTCGCTTTTGGCCACCACTTGGCATTTCAACGAAGACACGATCCTCTCGTTTCCATGTGAGATATTCCACCACCGTGAAAAGAAGCGAACTCTTATCCCCGCAGGAATACTGTTTACTTGAATGGACGATGTCTTTGTCGGGAGTCTCATGTCTTCGCCGGTGTACACTGTAAGTAACGACACGTCACTCCAGAACGCTGGCGAGACAATGCGTGAACACGAGATTGGATCGATAATCGTCGTTGGTGATGACGACCATCTCGAAGGAATCATCACTGCAACTGATTTCATTCATGTTGTCGCAGAAGGTGCGCCTGATCCGAATGCGACTGTTGCCACAGTTATGAGTACAGACGTCATCACAACTACGGCAAGTGAATCGGTTCAAACTGCGGCGGACATAATGATTGAACACGGTTTTGACCATCTCCCGGTTGTCGACGGAGAAGCGGTCATCGGTGTTATCACGACAACTGACCTCACGGCATATCTTTCGACCACAGAGGATCCGAGCCCATCATAGGAGGTATATGTCGTTAAAATCCAGTGGGAAGTTGGCGAACAGTAGCGTTCCACGCGATGGCAAACAGAAATCGGTATTCTAACGATGTCGTTCAGATCAATGAGTGATGGAGTTAGGATCGAAAACAGCACAATGGCTATTCACTCCTCGAACGCTTCGTCGTGTTGATCGTAGTGGATAGTCAGCGTGCCTGGGGTAGGATGTCTGGTCGCGTTGCGGATGGCCTCGAACGTTTCGAGCATTTCAGTCGACTTGTCTTCGTCTCCATATATCTCTCGAGTTTCTTCGCGTAGCGCGTCATAAACCCGTTCTGCAAGGAGTCTGATTGCTTCTGCGTCGGATTTTGATTCGATTTCGAAAACGGCCTCGTAATGGGACATGTAACTAGTTGGTGCTCCAACGGGAAAACCAAGACCCTATAATCGTTGACAAGGACTGCTCTCCCTGAGTACCGCCTTCTCGTAGGATCGAGATATCTGCACTGCTGTACAAACGTTGATTTGTGTCCCACTCCTCTAGATTGCATGGCCGAATTCCCAGACGAGAGAGAACTCGTACTGCGAGTGCGTTCCCAATTGGAACAATGGACGAACAATGCCCGAACACAAGCATATAGTGAATTGTTCGAAGGCGATGATCCACTCCTTACGCCCGAAGAAATGCAACGGCTTGATGCGCTCGATTCTGTAATGGAACGGAACGGTGGCGATGGTGTGTGGGGCACCGATCAGTACGGAATCCACACAGCGGGAACCACGAGTTCGGACAGTTCGATCGGAATCGTCTGTGTGTATCACCCGCAAATCACCAAAGATTCTGTCCTTCAGGGAGACGACGGTATCGATGACGAGACCGAGGAGAAATTCAACGCAGCACTCTGGCAATATAGCGAACGCGTTGCGACACTCATCGAAGAACAGCTTGACGAGTTCATCCGCCAAACACAGAGTTAGCTCTGTGTTCGATTCCGTTTTCTGAAATTGGTCGATTCATCGACAACTGGAATGGCCTTCCCAGCCAATACCGCCACAAACGAGACGAGAAACGACGACAATCAGTACGACACTGCTTGTCCTTTAGAGGAACAGCTCACCATATTCAGCCCCGCTTGCTAGCAAGCGAATCGTACCCCCGGAACGGATGGCAACCGTGTACTGGAAGTCAAGACCGTTACCCGCCGAGCCACCAGCCGTAGAGTTGCGCTTGTTCTTCTGTGTCCGGATGCTTCTTCGACTGGCCGTAGGTTTTGCCCTTGAGAAGTTGGCGTTCGACCGCGTTCGCGGCGAGACGAAGTGCATGCGTAGCGCCGTAGCCCTCCCCTTTAGCGGTGAAGTAACCACGGTCAGTGACTAGTCGAATCCGTGCCAGCACCAGTGGCACTCCTCGACTCTTTTCTTTGTGCTCGTGCAGTTCGATACTGGCCTTGATTACACTCATCTCGCCATACTTCGAGGTCACGCTGTCGATCAACGCAGAAACGTCATCGTAGTCCATCCCATCGAGTAAATCGAGACCGAACACCTGCACGGGACGTCGTTCTTCTTGCTCCCAGGTGAGTGCCTCGATGACGTCCGTCTTTGTGATGATTCCGATCGGTTCGTCCGTCTTGTTAGCCGTGACGACAAGTGAGGAAATCTCCTGATCGAACATCGTTTCGACTACCGCATCGAGCGGTGTGTCTCGTTGAACCGTCGCAGCTACATCGGACATCAGGTTCCGCACTGGCAGATCGAGCATCCGGTCGGAAGTACCGTCCCGTTCACCAAACCCGCCGCGGCCACTAAACTCGTCTGACGAGCCACCCTGGCTCTTGTTCCCGCCGCGTGTGGTGAATTCGATAACATCGTACAGACTCAGTATGCCGACGAGTTCGTCATTGTCGATGACTGGAAGGTGTGCGATACGTGCTTCCCGAAGCGTGTTGAGGGCTTTGCCCATCGTGGTCGTCGGAGTCACACTGATCAGCGTTGTCGTGTATGCATCGTCGACAGTCACCGCGTCGAGAAACGGGCTCACGGCCTCTAGGACGGCATCTGCGGTCACCACACCAAAGACGCGGTCTTTGTCCAGCACTGGGAGCGTCTTGGCGTTACTCCCGATCATGAGTCGTGCGACTTCACGGACATCCTCGGTTCGGTCGACGGTTGGGACGTGTTGCACCCGTGAGCCAACCTTCGCCGAGGGTTGATTGGACGACGAGGCCAGTTGTCGGCGGCTGACGACGCCACGATACTCGTCACCGTCCGTAACGACGACGGCGTCGAGTTCTTGATTCTCGAACGCACCGGCGACCTTCGAAAGGGGTGCCCCGATATCGAACTCGGTGAACTGTGTTGAAACTATCTCAGAAATGTCCATTGTGTACTCACTATTAGGAGGGTTCGTGGACGGTTATGCTTGCCCCATCTTTTGGTGACACGATGCCGCTCATTTGTAGCGGTACTCATTCGGATGTGAGGAGACGTATCGTTACACCACCCGAGGGCACAATCATGCGTCGCGCCAGTCGTTACCGTAGGATCTGCGTCGTTGTGAAGAATTTCGTCGATTATGACCAGTCGGGCCGAACGCGTTCGGCTGGTTGGGCCACGAGTCAGCCAGCCCTCAAGTCAGGGACACTCACACTAGAGGGGACTTTTACTCCGATGAACTGGCTGTTCACTGACAATCCCACGACTTCAGTTGTGGGTAGCTGACGCGCTGAGTCCCCAGTCGACATCCGCTTCAACGGCTGCTGCTTCGCGATCGGCTCGCCGGACGTTTTCGAGTCCAACCAATTCGATCGCCTCTTCGCGAGACAACTCGCCATCCACGTATCTCCCGAGAACGACGTTCTCCCACAGATCTGCGATTCCGAGTTCAAGAGCTTGCTCGAAAACCTCCGACTCAGGAACTCCTCGTGCGTCGGCGATTTCACGGACACGATCGGAGATTTCACCTGCCATAGTCGAGAATCTGGGTCGCGTCACTTAACCGTCATCGTCATTCCCGATTCGACGGTCACTTTCTCGATTGACTCAATCACGCATTCCCGACCACAGACGCGGTGGCCGGTACCAGCTCTCCCCCCTCCCGCTGGTTTCTAGCCGATAGCCGCCGATACAACTGTCGAACTTACGAGTAGCCGTACCGCGTCGGTCCCGAATTGACACAATTCGGAGCGTCCAAGACCGCGTTCGTGTTAGAGTCGTGTCTCTCCCGGGCATGATTTCGTCCCAGCCACGCTACTCTCCGGCAACCCCGTCTGTGGTCGGGCTATCGTCCGTGTTTTCCTTCGAAACCTCTCCGGGAAGGGAGTCGGAAGTAGGTCTTCCCGTCATCTTTCGTGATGCGTTCGAGTTTGTTACTCTAATTGCTTGAGGAGTTGGGTGACATACGGACTATTCTCCCAGCTTCGATGCGAGCTAATTGCACTGATGAGGTCCTGTGCTTGATCCTGCGTCATGTGGCCACCACGAGCGTAATCACAGATAAGACGCGGTGTCGGAACGATGCGAGATCCCCTCAATGCCGCATGAACGAGTGCGAAGTTCGTGCCACCGAACACGTCAGTGAGAAAGCCGTCGACGGAGAGTGCATTCGCGAGCAGTATACCATCTGTTTCGCCATCGTCAAGTCCAAACGCCGGTCGTGAATCCGGTGCTTCCGCTTTTTGGTATGGATCTGTAACGGTGTAGTGATCTTGTGCGGCCAGGACGTTGTGTGCTGCTGCGCCATGGATATCGTGATATTGTGCGATATCATTGAGTTCCGAGACGACTTCGGGAGGAACAACGATGTCACATGAGGTGAGTAAATACTGGAGCGGATCAGGTGCCGAACCTGTATCGTAATCGCTGGCAGCACGCGGGACCCCGAGACTCACCAGTGCGCTTGTATCCGCAACGACCGTTCGCAATCGTGACTGGCCGCTCATCGTTCGTCAACGTCGTTTGGCGTGCGTTCCGAATCGACTGTCTTCGCATTGCCATCGTATATGTCGGTGTCGTCAGGTGCAGCGAGGTCGAATGGCTCGCCTTCGAGGTCTGCTTTGAGCAATCGGAGTCGCTGGGCGGTCTCGGCGCCAACCAGTTGCTTTACCGTCTCGAATTCCAGTTGGTCATCATAGTACTTCGTCGCAACCAATTCTTGGAACGTTTCACTTTCTGCAGTCTCTTCGATATACTCGCGAATTGCATCCACGAGGAGGTCAGTTCGATCTTTGTCGAAAAGGCTGGCGATTGCATCCAGTCGGTCGACCAGGTACTCTGGGGATTGAAAATGGACACGTCGGGGGTCATCGCTCGCGCTCATTGTATGTGCATGTTATGCACATAGACAAATAACGATTTCGACTCGTGTGCAAAGTTTGCACACCTAACTGTCGCCACATTCATTCAACCACGATACTGACACCGTCGTCAGAACCAACTCACGTCTTACCGTTTCCTCTCCAACCGCAAACCAACTTTGCTGCCGTCCACATGCGATGAACAATCCTAAATCTGCAACCCAGGCCTCACTCTCGATATCCGAGCCAACATCACTCATTCTTTCCTTTCCTACGTCTCCGTCTCAGGGGGATGATCGCGTGCGTTCTGAATCCGATCAAAGTAGGGATCGTGTGGTTGCATCTCGAGAATGACTTCCCTCAGTGCATGAAGCACAGCGATCGCAAAAGCGACCTGCAGATCAAGTTCTCGAGCAGCAATTCGCTCGGTCATTTGCCCATCAACGTACGGGACAGCGTACGTGAGTGCAGCAGCAAGTTTGCCGAGTCCATATCTGTCGAGGAGGAGATCGAGTCCTGATCCTTCGGACTCCGGGCACTTCCTCGACCACGCCCGAGAGCGCGAGCGGAAAGATTGGACGGTCTCGTCTGTCCTCTGTCTCGAAGTGGAGAACGTCGCCCTGTCGTCCTTCAACGTCGATGAAAGGGAACGCACTCCCGCACGGACAGTGCTCGTCGTACATCGTGATGCTGTCGCCGAGGTCGTACCGGATAATCGGCTGAATGCGATTCCCGAGATTCGTAATCAGCACTGTCTCCGATGGTTCACCCGGTTCGACTGGTTGATAATACTCATCGACAGGTTCGAGCACGACCCAGTCGGCGTTGACGTGGAGGTTTCCGTGGCTGCACTCGATCGCGATCGGGTTGAACTCGGTCGCAGCGTACGCTTCGCGCACCTCGCAGTCGAAAGCCCGCTCGATGTCGCGCTTCTGTGCCGCAGAGACTGGTTCTGACGCTGGGGAGACGAATGCCGGATTGATGTCGAGGCGATCGTCTCGCTGGGCGCGAGCCAGTTCGACGATAACGGTCGCGTATCCCATGAGGAGCGCGGGTTGATAGCGATTCAGTACCTCAATGAGATCGTCAAGAGGCTGTGTCGGTGAGAACAGTCGAATCCGATTTTCGAGGAATTTTGATTCCCGTTGAAGCAGGGCAAAGCCGGAGGCCCCAAGGAAGTGAACCCCGGTGATTGCGATTACGGCCTGTCGAAGATTGTGTTTGACGAGTCGTCTGATCGTGTCAATATCGAGTAATACGTTTAGTACCCAGCGATCGGGAAGCGCCCCAAGCAGCGCCAAACTGGTGTCATCTTGGACGAATATTCCTGGTTCGCCCGTCGTACCAGACGTCGTCCAGACTGGATAACGGCCGAGGAACCGGTGGCCGGTTTTTGATTCATCAGCGATGAACGCATCGATTTCGGCTTTGGTTATCGCCGTGTCCGTGACGACATCGTCGAAGTGATCCATCAACGTCGGTTTCGTCACTGGCGGGAACTGTGTGAGGTCGGTACAGCCTTCGGGAACATCAGCGAAGTGTCTCTTGTAGAATCGAGACTGTCGCCGGACAAAGGAAAGCATTTCCGCCAGCCGTCGTCGCTGCCGTGTCTCTATTTCTGAGCGGGTTGCCCATTTGGCCCGCCATACATCGAGCGTGATCTTTCCTCTCGTGATCGAATTCATTGTACTGGCTTCGAGAAGCGAGCCATCTTCCCAGCTCGACGTCTCGTGTTCGGTTTCCACTTCTCGCGTAACAGACTTTGTTCTTGACCCGTCTTATCCTAGCCGTTATATAACGTTGCTAATGTCTCCCCTCCACGGCTCACCGTGGCCAGATAACAATACCACCTCGCCACAGGACTCCAGTTTTCGTATCGACGACCGTGCCTTCCCCGCGTCGTAGTGTATCGGGAGCAGCACCGTCGGTTCGGTGTGGCGGCCGGTTCGAACGTTGTACGTCATCAGGGTATCACCGCAGAAGAGCACATCTCGATCAGGGAGATAGAACGCGGACGATCAGGCCGTATGGCCAGGGACGTGAATGACCGTTGGATGCCCCGGAACGTCGAGTTCGTCGCCATCGTCGAAGATTTCGATTAACGTGAGTTGTGGTACCGACCCAACTCCTGAACGGATGACCTTAACGAAGTACGCTAACGCCGGGGCTTCCAAAGGACCTTCAGAAAGTGGATTTGTAGAAGCGATCGGGAAATTGTGTTGGCACGCTGAAGGTGAGTGGGGAGTACGTACCCCTTGCCTCGGCTGAGGCATAGAACGGGCGTTCACGCGAAACCCTCGGGGTCATTTGAGAGACCTTCGGTCTTCGGTCTCTCGTGATGACGTAAGACCGAATGCCTTCCAAACCACTTGACCCCGGGGCGATTTACGGGAGATGTTTTCCGAACATGCGTCATATACATTCCTGATATGGCGCCAGATGCAGTGGATAGAACGATTACGAGAATCACATCCACGAAGATTCCTACATGCCAATCGGAGGATACCGTCGCAGCCATCCTCGAACAGCTCGTCGGCAACCCGTGGGAGAGTGCTGACACGATCTACGTCCTCAAGGACAGGAGACTCATCGGCCGGATCGACATCACGAACCTCTTACAGGCAGCGGATACCACTCATGCCTCACACCTGATGGAACCCGCGGAGGCTCGTCTGCACCCTGATACCGACCGGGAACATGCCGTCTTCCTCGCTGTCAAAGAAGACAGGGCCGAGATACCGGTGGTTGACAGCGATGGCCGACTCGTTGGTGCTGTCACCTCCCAAGCCATCATCGACACGATGCACAGAGAACACCTTGAGAGTACTCTCCTTAGTGCCGGGATCCAAAAGACTGGAATCAAGATAACAGACCTTGCTTCCGCTCGGGTGCGCTCTGCCGTCCGGAGCCGGGCTCCGTGGCTCCTGTTCGGGCTGGTGGTCGGGTTGTTCCTTAGCGTCATCTCAAGCCAGTTCGAGGCAACTTTGCGGGAAACGATTGCACTTGCCTTCTTTCCCCCGGTCATCGCCTACATCGCCGATTCAGTTGGAACACAGTCAGAAGCCATCGCTGTCAGGGCATTCGCCGTCATGGATATCGACTATGGGCCGTATCTTCTACGAGAACTCCTTATTGGGCTTGTCATTGGCAGCATGATCGGGGTATTTGGCGGTCTGGGTGCCACATTCATCGCCGATTCACTGCAGATCGGCGTCGTAGTTGGACTCTCTCTGTTCGTCTCCAGTGCCGTCGCTACTGTCCTTGCCTCACTGATCCCGATAGGATTCATCCTCTTAGACGTAGACCCAGCGCTCGGCAGCGGTCCGCTGGCCACCGCGCTTCAGGACATCATTAGCATCGTCATCTACTTTCTATTCGCCCTCACACTGCTCTGAGGAGTAGATCTCGGAGCTAAAGTGGTCATCATATTCCTCTAACTACCTTGACTTGAGACAACAAACGATGCGATTGTTGTTCCAAGTAGTGGAGACGGTATCACCAACTAGGCCACAAGAAACCTCCAGGCTATCAGTACATTCTCTCCATACACAACCTAACCGCGAACCGATCGCCTGCACTCATCTACCAGATGTTCATCGCAATGTCTTCTACACACATGGCTACTGTTGAAAACGTAACCGACGACAAGAGTCCGCCGTTTTTCCTTTGAACATTCAGATTTCGACACCAAGCGCGAGACCGAGAATACCAATAACAGTCGCATACAGGGGAATCAGATAACGCCACACTTTGTTTGGGAACACTCGGACAAGATACGGTGCACCGATTGCCGCAAGAAAGCCGCCGGTATAAATTGACGGTAGGAGGACAAAATTGACTGGAGCGCCTGTGAATGATATGAAAAGAAATGTGAAGATTCCAACGAGCGAGACGACGCTTTCTGCGAGTGAAACGATGGCTGTCGCACTTTTCTCATAGACTCCGGAAAGAATTTCGCCCAATGTCACGACTGGGCCAAATCCACCGCCACCGATTCCCTTGTTGAATCCGGCGATCAGTGCGAATCCCATTAGACGGCGGGGACGATATGTAAGACGCATTTTTAGTTGCGCTCGGATGATTCCAATCAGTCCCATCACGAGTACTAGTATAGAAACATAGATTCGAATGACAGCGTCAGGAAGCTGAAGCGCAGAATATGTTAGGAAGATTGCTCCAATACTGGCGAGGCTTCCCACACCTGCAAGTAGGAGCACTAATTTTGTCGCGTGGTTAAGCGGGTGAAAGGAAAACGAAACGTTTCGCAGTTCGTGATGGACGCCACCAGCGACGACGCCGGATACCGTCTCGGAGACTAAGAGAGCTGGCACAACCGCCAATGGAGGGAACCCGAGTACTAACAATAGTGGTGAAAGCGCCGTACCGAACCCCATGCCAGTTGCTGAGTCAAGGAGTTCAAATAAAAACGCGATGAGAATAATGGTCGGAAACAAAGGAAGTGACGTCTGTTTTGAACCCTGTCTAAACACTATCACGAACACACCAAGACTCACCAGATATAGTACCAGCAGGAGGCTAATTCGCTGAAGCGAGGTGCGAGGAATCGAAAGCCGCTCAACCGTTGTTTTGTCCTTATCAAGGGCTCTCGCTTTGCTTCCAATAACCTCCGGTTCGGTTTTGGCGGATGTTTGGGATGAATGGGACGGCGTATCTCGGTTCGTCATAATCTGTTCTGGAGTGACTGTGGTCTCCTCGTTATTCCTCTATACATCGGGACGAAAAGTCAAAGTGACTGATGTAAAAAGGAGATGATTAGATTGTTCAGTGCACATACAACAGATCTCAGATCAGAACTGAACAGGTGGCCAACCAGTTCTCACCGCTATTCTGCCTGGAATTTATGTTATTTTAGAGACAGTACTTTGTAGAAGTCTGTCGTATGGAGTGCGAGTCGGGTGCGGCAGTGCTGTTGGGCACTGTGCGAGAGAACGAGAGACACCAACCATGACCAACGAGACACACGACACGCCGGCTGACGTAGAATCGGACTCCAACCCGCTGCAGGCAACCCGCCGAACCGCGCTTCGGGGAGCGGGGCTCGTCGGCTTCCTCGCAATGGGCGTCGACGGCGCCAGCGCCTGTCAGGCCCAGAACGAGACCGCAGCAGATGACGGAAAGGATACCAGAGTGGCATCGATCGCGGAAGACGCATACCTCTACGGCCTCCAGCAGGTCATCTTCTACGAGACGCGCTTCAACTACACGCAGAAGAAGGACAGCGACGTCTTCGTGGGCGTCAATCGGTTGTACTATCCGAACGAAGGCCGACCGATCACGGCCGACTTCACGGCTGTCGTCAGTCCGAATGCCACCACCTTGTACGGACAGGGCTTCCTCGACCTGCAGGACGAACCCATCGTCATCGAGATGCCCGAGGTCACCGACCGGTACTTTTCGTTGGAGTTGATGGACCAGTACGGGATCTACCCCCTCTACGCTGGGAATCAGTTCAACGGCACCGACGCGCGGTCGTACCTGATTCTGCCAGACGGGTACGAGGGCGATATCCCGGGCGACTTCGCCGCGACCGACGTCGTCCAGGCACCGACGAAGACTCTGTTAACCGAAGTCCGGTACGCGCTGCGCGACTCCACGGATGAAGCCGAAATCGCGCAAGTCAACGACCTGCAGGACCAGACGACTATTACACCGCTCAGCGAGTGGCTTGCCAACGACCACTCGGGCGTACCGCGGGCGAAACAGCCAGTTGTCCCCGGCGACTACGAGACGATCCCACGAATGGAGGATCTCACGACGCAGCAGGTCGAAAATCAGACTGCAGCGGATTTCTTCAACCTCCTCAACCTCGTCCTGAACGACCCGAGCATGTCGCTCATCGACGACTCACGCAAGGAGGCTGCAATGCTCGACCGGTTGGAAGAGGTCGGAATCGGCCAGGGACTGGAGTTCGATTGGTCCGCCCTTGATACCAACGTGCGGGAGGCACTGACCAGCGGGTTCGAGAACGGGTTCGAGCGCGTCAGGACCACCGGTCAGGAAGGCTTGATCGACATGAACGGCTGGCAAGTCCTTGCGCCGACGGGGGACTTCAGGACCGACTGGTTGACCCGGGCCGTCATGGCCGACTTCGGCTATGCGGGCCCTGACTCACCCAAATCACACGTCGCTGGGTTTCGATTCACCGACGCGAGCGGCGACCCATTGGACGGGTCGACGCGATACACCATCACATTCGACCTCGACAACCTCCCACCGGTCACCGAGTTTTGGGAGGTTCCGATCTACGACGCACAGGGCTACTTCGTCGAGAACGAACTCGACCGCTACAGCATCAACAGCTACATGCTCGACGAAGGGAAGTTGCACACAGAAGCCAACGAACTCGTCATCTACGTGCAACACGAGAAACCGGATGACTCCGAGAAGGTGCAAAACTGGCTGCCAGCCCCCGCCGGTGGCATGCGGTTTGCGGCTCGGTTCTACGGCCCCTACTGGTCGGTGGTCGACGGGTCTTATCACATGCCCGAGGTCGTCCCTGTGGAGGAGTGACCGACGCTCCACGGAGTCACCTCGCACTCGGACGGGGGAGGATAGCGATGAGTTTTAGCGGTATCGCAGTCCGGGAAAAGAGATCCCGAGTTCCCATCTCAGTTCGACGTGACATTTCAGATGACGGAAACGTGTTTGTCAGCGGACTTTTGGTAGTATGACCCAGGCTGCGGATTCCGTGCCCCTCCCCCCACCAAAATCGATTTCACGAATTGTTCTCCCTTCTATAGCGTTGTAATCCATGGTTCCCCCACCTGCGCTGTTATGATCGTCTGGTTTGAACGTCGAAAGCGACTGCCTACTCCTGGGGCCATACATCTGTTCTGTTTGTTTCTTCCCCGCTGATTGGCCCTCTCCTTGCTTCGTGACTCGAACAATATACGACGGATCAGGACCATCGATCACGTAATATCCACGATTCGGATAGATATCCAGAGATAAACCGGATGACCACGAAACTTGGGATCCTTTGATATAATTGCGGGTTACCGTCTCCGTCCCATCATCATGGTGCTTTACAACCTCTTTCTCACTATGGTCGACAAACGAATCACTAGACACTTTTTCTTGACTAAAAGAAATATGATCTCCATTATACCCACTATTCTTCATCTTGTTAAAAAAGATGAAGCTCTTATTTACCAGCCAAAATCTCGTAGAACGCTCATTTTCGTCGATCTTCCTCCACGTGTAATCGTATGCATAATTGATCTCGACTTCGGGAACGTCTCTAAACGAGAGTGGTTTCGAGTGTTGCTGTCGTCGAGATCGTTGTCCTCCTGGACCTCCTGTTAAAAATACGCCTGCCGCTCCGAACTGTTTCAGTGCCGTTCGACGTGAAATCGGTATTTTGTGGCTCATTCTTTGCTTCCTCCAGTGAACAGGACGGCCAGTCTAACCCCCAATGGATGGAGTTTCGTGGTTCCGCTTCCACGGCGATGCGGATACGACGCGATTTCCAATAAATGAAATTGGAAATTAATATTCAAATCGTGGGAAGACGCTACCGGACATGACAGAGAATGTTTCTAGTTATCTAACAAGTATTGTTTGGATTGTAAATGGAAAAAGACCAGCGTGGGTACGATTCCATGGAATGTATACGCAACTGTCGAGCGGTTTCTCACGGCTGAAATCCACCAGTCACCGACCGTTTATCCGACATCTCGTGTATAGGTTGCCCGATTTGGCATTTCAGGTCAGTCCTCCACGGCCGTTTCAGATTTTTCACTCGGTGCTCCCTGGGGTGACTCGGATGATTCGTCGGTCTCTGGCACTCGTCGTGGCAAGAACGTCGATGCGATAAGCAAGAGCAACACGAACAGGACGAGGAGTAGCAGTGCCGCCTGCTCAGCGTCGAACATCGCGGCCTTGAAGATGTCTTCAAGTAAGTGTCGTTGTGTAGGAGTGAGTTGGTTCAGGAATTGCTGCTGCGTGGCTTTGGTCGCTGTTTCCGCTGCGTCTTCGAGCGCGATCACCAACTTGTACCGCTGTTCCAACGAGACTGGTACGTCCCGCACTCGCAGGACGCTGTCGACGACACTGCCGTAGAACCGTCCGAGCAGAACCGAACCGACGACTGCCGTCCCCAGGGCGAACCCCATTGAACTGCTCGTTTGCAGAACGCCGGACGCCTCGGCGTAGTTCGCGGTCGGGACAGCGGACAGCGTCATATTCATTATCTGCCCCATCAGGAGCCCGAGTCCGGTTCCGACGAGCGTCATTGGGACGATCATCCCGACAATCGTCTGAGAAGGCCCCGTCCCCCTGTACAACAGCATCAGTCCGAGGCCCATGACCACGATGCCGGCCTGGACGAGCGTCCTCGGCGAGAGGTACACACGCCAGCCGGTCGTGAACGACGAGAAGACGAGCGTCGCGAGGGAGTACGGAAGCATCGCGACCCCGGCTTCGAAGGCGGTGTAGCCGAGCGCCGCTTGGAGGTAAACCGGGACGACGAACATGAACCCGGCCATGACAACCGAACGGAGACTGTACGTGACGACACCCGATACGAGACGTCCGTTCGTCAGCACGTCCAATGAAACGAGCGGCTCTCGCTCGGCGCGTTCCATCCGGCGTTCGTGCTGGACGAATGCGGCGAACGCAAGCAGTCCGACCCCGAGGAACCAGATCGTCGGCGACGTGCCGAACGGGTTGAACTGCACGTCGGCGACGAAAAACGGTCGCCTCACGAGGAGCCACCCGTACTTCCCGCTGAGAAGGAATCCCATGACGAGCGTCGACGCACCGACGATAGAGAGGACCGCCCCACCGACGTCCAGCGATCCGCGCGTTTCCTTCAGTCGCCCCGGTTGGAGATACCGGACGAAAAAGAGGGTCGCCGCCACAATAAGGAGCTGGAACGCGAACCCCCACCGCCAACTGGCGTAGGTCGTCAGTGACCCGCCGATGATTGGTCCAACGACCGCCCCGATCGCGCTCACGCCGGCCAACAGGCCGAGCGCCTTCGCACGGTCGTCCCCCTCGTAACTGAACATCAGTACAGTGTAGGTCAAGGGAAGTAATACGGCGGCCGCGATACCTTCGATGACCGACCAGCCAACGAAGAGCACGATGGGGTTCCAACTGATGATCGCCAGTAGCGTCCCGACGCCATAGACGACCAATGTGACTGCCGTCAGACGTCTGACATCGTACAGGGACGACAATTTGCCACCGGGAAGAACCAGTGCGGCGATCACCAGCGAGTAGAACGAAATCGCCCCCTGAACCACGGTGACCGTGGTGTCGAACTCCGCCACGATCGCGGGCACCGCCACGTTCATCAGAGCCGAATTGATACTCACAACGAACATCGAGAGGGTCACCGCGACCGCTGGCCCCCAGTATTGTAACCTCGTCTTCGGATCCGCAGTGAAAGGGGTACTCTCGTTGGAAGTAGACTCATCTGGGGCCATGCAGTGGTCTAACGCCTTTGACAATCAAAAAGCATGGACGTGGTTAGTTACAGAGAAGTAAGAATCGCCTTGAAAGGCAGGAGGATGTCAATTCGGGTTGTCAGAGGCGGATAAGACAGGCTATCCATTTGTTCCCCAACCAACCTATAAGTCACGGCAATCTCTATCACCATTATCTCAGGATATTATGTGATATTGTCATCATTACTTTAGGGAGTGCAGTCGTACCAGAGTGGGAGTTGGATGGGGTAGTGCTATTGAGCAACGATTGAGAGAATGAGAAACTTTGGCCATGAGCAACGAGACACAAGACACACCGGCTGAAACGGACTACGAACTGCTACGGACAACACGGCGAACCGCGCTTCAAGGAGCGGGTCTCGCCGGATTACTCGCGATGGGTGTCGGCGGCGCCAGCGCCCAGCAAGAAACCTCTGGGACGACTACTCATCAGACGGGACGACAGACGGCAGAAAATAACGGCTCGATTCCAGTCGATTATACAAATTTCATTCGCGCACAAACAGATCGGTATTTCAAGAGTTACGCCGATTTGGGTGGATTCGGTGAGTTCTATCACTATCGAACGCCCGTTCCCATCGACGAGCAGGTAGTCGCGGTAGAGCATCGTGACGTGCTCCCCTCGATTGGGATCTTCGATCTGACCGAACCGGTCACCATTACAAAACCGGACACCGGTAATCGCTACCAGTCGATGCACGTCGTTGATCAAGACGGGTACACGAAGGCGGTCATCTACGAGCCTGGTGAGTACACATTGACGCGAGAGAAGATGGGGACACAGTACATTCAGGTCCGATTCCGTACGTTTGTTGACCCAACCAGCACAGCCGACATAAAGAAAGTCCAGAAACTACAAAATAAGATTGAGGTGAGTCAATCATCGTCCGGCACGTTAGCGCTTCCCGATTGGGATCAGGACTCGCTCGACACAATCACCGGGGCGCTCAAAACAATTGCGAACACACGAAACAGAATGCCGGAGTATGCATTTGGCGACGAAGGCGGAGTTGATCCTGTCCAATTTTTCATCGGCTCCGGAATTTGGGGCGCACTGCCAGCGTCTGAAAACTTTTTCATCTATGAGTCTCCTCCGCAGAACGATGGCGAAACACCATATACTCTCACCTTCGACAATGTTCCCGCCGAGGCGTTTTGGGATATCAGCGTCTACAACAGCAACCTGTATTTCGAGAAAAACAAGTATGACACATATTCGATCAACAGTAAAAACGCAAAGCGGAACGCTGACGGCAGTGTCACGATTCACTTCGGTGGCGATCCCAACCAGTCGAACTTCCTCTACACGCCAGACGGATGGATCTATTATGTCCGGCTCTACAAACCGTATGATGAAGTTCTCTACGGCTTCTATCAGTTTCCCGAGGCTCAGCCAGTTAAATGACACGCGGGCGGATTTCTGCCGTGATGGCCGTTGGCGACCGAGTCGCCGCGCTGACGACCGTCGATTCGTCTGCCGTTTTATCCTGACGGTTATGCTGAATATGGCCCCGAGTATGATTTTTCTCAGTGACTATTTTACTACCGACCACGTGTGAGTATTGCTCGCTACCGAGTAGAACAGGGCAGAGAGACCATTGTACTCGCACAAGGGGGATTCATCAGCATCCGGTCGATGCTGTTTGTTGTTCGTTACCCGTTCGGTACTATTCGTTAAGCGTCTCAGGAACCTCTCCCTACCAACAGGAGTGGAGGGAAACAATCTATCACGTTTATTCAGCGAACTGTGGTTGAAAGGGATCATGTGGGGTGAAAACAGTGACACCGCTGAAAACGAAGAAACGCCACAGCAAGAGAAGTTCGAATCAGTAGGAAATCACTCACGGCGTTCATTTCTTAAGCGAGGTGTTGTAACTGCCGGTGCGATTGGTGGTCTGTCGGTGACCGGATCCGCTACAGGGGCAGCACAAACCAGTAGATGGGCAGCGCTTCAGCAGAATCAAGAGGTATTGGCCTTCTTATTCGGCTACCAGCCAAATCTCCCATTCCGGGTTCTCGGAACACTTGAACAGGTAAACACGGTGCGGCTGCTTACACCTATCAGAGGAGGGCCCGCACCTGAGATAACGCAACCCGACAATTACACGGGGTATATAATCGGGTTGGTTGGATTAAATGTTCGAACTCCGACGTTTCTCTTTACGCAAGGGGCGCAACTCAACATAAACCCAACTCCATCGTTCACGGGATATCAGTTCTCCCCGGAATTCACCTCATTTAGTTCCGAGCTCAGTCTGATACAGACAACAATAACCTCGTTTGACCTTCGACAGGTGGTGGGAGCGGTCAGAGAGCGAAGGCAGGGAGGGACGACGTCATCAAATAGTTCGCAATGACGGACGACGCCGTCTACAGATCTAAGAGGCGAGTGTCTCGGAACGTACTCCGAGGCGATTCACCGATCGATAGCAGTCACTACCACGATTGAGAGGGAGTGCCGATGGTAACGAAACACATACAAAAACGAATTAACGAACGATTCTCGTCGATTCTGCCTGTACTCGAGTGGCTTCCGCAGTACGACGCGTCCTGGCTCCGTCTAGACGTCGTCGCGGGAATTACCGTTGCGGCGTCGCTCATTCCCGAAGGATTAGCGTACGCGTCGCTGGCGAACTTGCCACCGGAGACTGGGTTGTATGCCGGGTTGATGGCCGTCATCGCCTATCTCGTTCTTGGTACCTCCCGGCAAGTCATTGCGGGGCCGACCTCGGCACTGGCGATCCTGCTTGCGAGTGGTGTCGGGTATGCTGCTACCGGGACCACCGCCTCGTATGCGTCGCTTGTCGTCGTAACAACGCTTCTCGTCGGTATCATCGCAGTCGTTGCGTGGGCGTTCCGGTTGGGCTTTCTCGTCCACTTCATCTCGGGGTCGGTGCTCACGGGGTTTTCCGCTGGAGCGGCGTTGTACATCATGTCTACCCAACTTAACAAGCTGTTCGGCATCGAGAGCAGTACGTCGGGCGCCTTCTTCGGGCAAACCTTCTTCGGGCGGATCTGGTACACCGTGAGCCATCTCGGTATGACGAATCCTGAGACGCTGGCCGTCGGCGTCACGGGAATCGTGTTGCTCATCCTCGGTGAACGGTACATACCACGTTTTCCGAACGCACTCGTCGTCGTCGTCCTTGCGATCGTGCTCATGTCGGTGACAGATCTACAGTCCCGCGGCGTCGGCATCGTTGGGCCGATCCCAAGCGGCCTGCCCTCGTTGACGGTTCCGGCGATGCCCGATATCCCAACGCTGGGTACCCTCGTCCCCATCGCCGCCGCGTTGTTTCTTCTCTCATACGTCGAGGGCATTGGCGCAGTCGAGACGTTCGCCCGACGTCACGACTATGACACCGATGCGAATCAGGAACTCCTGGCCGATGGCGGCGCCAATCTCGCTGCAGGTCTCGGTGGGGGATTCGCCGTCGGCGGAAGTATGTCGCGGTCGGCGCTCAACGACGCTGTTGGTGGCAAGACACAATTCACGAACGCCGTCGTCGCACTCGTTCTCGTCATCGTCTTGCTCTTTCTCACCGGCGTGTTCACGAATCTCCCGGAGGCGATCCTCGCATCGATCATCATCGTTGCCGTCAAGGGTCTCATCGACACGGCCGCCATCCATCAACTGTATCAGGTGAGCAAGAGCGAGTTCGCCATCGCGATGGCAACCTTATTCGGGGTCCTCACAGTCGGAATGCTCTGGGGCATCTATGTCGGCGTCGTTCTCTCGTTGTTGGTCGCGATCTCTCGAGTCGATAGTCCGGTGACTCACGAACTCGGTCGGATCCCTGGGACGGATCAATTTGTCGCTCGCGACTTGTATCCGATGGCGACGACCATCAGAGGCGTGTTCGTCTACCGCGTCGAAGCCGAACTGTTCTACGCGAACGCGGACACGGTTCGAACCGACCTCCTCGACCGGCTCGCGAATCACGATGGCGACGCCGAACTGGTCGTCTTTGACCTCACCTCGTCGCCGACGGTGGACTTCGGTGCCGCACAGATGCTGGAGAAACTCCAACAGACCCTCGAATCACGTGATATCGACCTTCGTTTTGCAGGGGCGGAGTCCGACGTCGTCCAGATGTTCGGAACAACGGGACTCGCGGCGAACACTGGCGGTGTTAAAACTGAGGAAGCGGTCGCCGACGCTATCGGCCGCTGGATACCAGAGCAATCGTCCCAATCAGATGACATCCCCCATAACGGATAGTGGTCTGCAGAATTACGGAATAGTTGCCTGCTTGAATTTGCTGGCGGGTGATGAGTTGGACAAGTATGATACTGGATTTCACCGGAAGTTGTTGGTTCGTGCAGCAGCGAGTGTATTATCACCGCATAGGTGGCAAGAGAAACGCATTGAGCAATTGCTTTCGAGTCATAGTGAAATCAGCCTCACATCGTTTCTTTAGCGATTACCAGTTTCGAGGATGGATCAGTTGTACATCTTCTCTTCCAACGGATCACAAATCACGGCCTCGCTGGAAACCCTCAATCGATAACCGATTTCGGCGGTCGTGCTGATTGTAGAACACGAATCAAGCCCGGCACGAGCGAACACAGGAGATGGGTAGGTTGTTCAGTACACAGAAAACAGATCAGAACTGAACAGGTGGCCAACCAGTTCTCATCGCTATTATGTCTGGAATTTGTGTTGTTTTAGAGACAGTACTTTGTAGGAGTCTATCGTATGGAGTGCGAGTCGAGTGAGGCAGTACTGTTGGGCACCGCACGGGAGAAGGGAGGACATGAGCCATGGACAAAGACACACACGACAATACGACTGAAACGGAATTCAAACCGCTGCAGGCGACCCGCCGAAGTGCGCTTCAAGGAGCAGGGCTCGCCGGTTTACTCGCGATGGGCATCGGTAGTGCCAGTGCTCGCCAAAACACACCGACCCAGACTACCACCCAAGCCGAGCAACAGACGGCAGACAAAACCGAGACGATCCCAGTAACGTGGGCGAACTACCCACGTGCCAGCTGTCATGCTGTATTCCAGTTAAACGTTAACAAGGGCGGGTTCGGACAGTTCTATCACTATCGAAATCTCGGTCCCATTGATGAGCAGATTGCCCCCGAGGAGAATCGTGACACGCTCTACTCGTTGGGGGTGTTTGATCTCACCGAGCCAGTCACCATCACCAAACCAGACAGCGGTGACCGATACCAGTCGATGAATGTGCAGAATGAAGAACAATATGGGAAGATGTGTGTCTACGAACCTGGCCAGTACACGATCACACAAGATATGGTAGATAGTCGGTATGCTGGCGTCACGATCCGCACATTTGTTGACCCAGACAATCCGGACGATCTGGAACAAGTTCGGAAACTCCAGGACGAGATCGCCGTGGATCAGTCATCAGCGGGGTCATTCGAGATTCCCAACTGGGATCAGCAATCGTTCGAGGAAATCAACAATGCGCTCAAAACAGTCGCACTCACGGTAGACAACCTCTCGGACGCGTTTGGTGACGTGGGCGAGGTCGACCCCGTGAAATTTTTCATCGCCAGTACGGCAGGGTGGACCGGCGTTCCGGAGCCGTCGGAAGCAGTAATTCTCACAGAGACTCCCGCCCAGAACGACGGTCAGACGCCATATGAACTCACCGTCAAGAATGTCCCTGTCGACGGGTTCTGGTCGGTCAGCGTCTACAACCGTGACTTCTACTTCGAGAAGAACAAGTACGACGCGTACACGATTAACAACGTGACCGCGGAGCAAGCCGATGACGGCAGTGTCACCATCCACTTCGGTGGGGATCCCAATCAGCCGAATTTCCTCTACACGCCAAAAGACTGGCACTATGTCGTCCGGCTCTACCAACCGCGCAAGGCGATTCTCGACGGCAGCTATCAGTTCCCCAAAGCCCAGCCGGTCGAGTGAGGTACATGTGCGGATAGCAGCCGTGATTACTATTGGCAATTGGTTTGTTGCACTGTCGACTTGTTTTCCGTCTCGTACTGGCGGTCGTGCTGAGCTCATCCTGTCTGCTTCCTGGGCTCGTATCCACTGCCAGATTAGAATGGCCAAACGTGATCTCGATGTGATGCCCGCCGACACCCATCGCGTCGTCAATCGACAAAGCATTCGGCCAACTGTTCACCGTTCTCTCCGGGCAGTCCGTCCAACTCCCATATACCAAGGATGGAGAGGAAGTCGACCTCGCTCCGGCCAATGGAAACGCTCTCTCAGACCCTCACGAATACCGTATCCCCGAATCGTGGACGCTGTTTGCGACGCTCAACACCTACGATAAAACGTCACTGTACGAGATGAGTTACGCGTTCATGCGGCGCTTCGCATTCATTCGCGTTCCGGAAACCGATCTTGTAAATATCGATGACAGCAACCTCCGCCCACTTCTCAATGAGTACACGGACGCGTGGAGTATCCACACGACAGACTTCGATCGTCGACCACTCAACACCTTTGCTAGATGTGGGACACGTCTGGCAAGCGGCTAACGGCGCTATCGACGACCGTGCCATTGGGCCTGCCGTCGTCAAAGATATCATCGCGTATCTCACCGAAACTACAGCTCTTGAGTGGGAACAACGACTCACCCAGGCCGTTATTAGCTACATCCTCCCTCAACTCGAAGGCGTCCCGAAGCGCAAACAGGTGGCCACCGAACTCGCAGCTGTCGATCGAATCGACAAACAACTCCTCGACACCGCAGCACGCGATATGCTCCAAGTGAGTGTCACTCAGAGCAATGGATAGAGACGACCTCCTCGATCAACTGACCGAGGACATCCTCGCCTACGTCATGCACGGGGCGTTCCCAGAGCGGGAGTTCGCGAGTGCCATCAAACCCGACGCGCTCGACGAGCGCTTTACCGAGTATGAACTCCTCTTGGATCTCCACTTCATCCTCTCGCCAAGCGTGATCGAATTCGTCGAGCAACTCCCCCAACGCGTTCGCAACCTGCAGACTGATACAGAGTCGATCACCCGGACGAGACGCGGGACGATCGACGGGAAAATCAACTGGAGTGCCACGATCAAACAACGCTATGCACAGAATCCCGGTGATCGGTCGGTCTTCGTCTGCGACAATCGAACCGAGGACTACGACACCGATGAGAATCTGGTGTTCAAGCGGGTTGTTGCCATCATCTACGAGACACTCCGTGAAGCAGACGAGTACCTCCAGAAAGAGTATGCGTGGGTGAACGACCGGTGGGATACGACGCTCGTCAATCATCTCCGACGAATCGTCGAACAGAACGTCCATGTCCGTCGTATCCGGAAGCCAAAAGCCTACGAACCCACTGACCGGATGGTCAACACTGCTTCTGAATCACGCCACCCAATCTATCGTGATGCTGCTGCCCTGCTCGAACAGCGTCGCCGGTTGTTCGAGGGTGACCGCGAGCAATTGGAAACACTGCTCACGGAAACGGCGATCACACCTGACGATGACGAAACGCTGCTCGAACTCTTCGTTCTCTTTCGGTTCATCGCGACCCTGGAAGAACTTCACGGGACGAGTGCCCAATTTGAGACGATCAAAACAGGCCGTCAAGAGGTCGCCCAACTCACGAACGATAACGGGACTGAAATCGCTGTCTATCACGACAACTCCGCTTCTAAGCGTGGTCTCTCCTTCCGAGCGTTTCCGGATGGTCAAGTCGGACTGTCTCGAACCGAAAAAGTGCATACGACGGGCTTCGACATCGCGAACGACTACTTCCACGATCGTGAGTTTCAGAATCGTACTGGTCGCCCCGATATCATCGTCCTCGAAATCACCCACCCTGATGGTGAGCAAGACTACCTCATCACCGAAGTCAAAAACAGCACGAACATGAAGACGATTCGTTAATTAATCAAAAAGCCGATAGACGTCTGCTGAAGAGAGCATGTGACGTGAGGGCTGGCATAGCGAGAAATAGACCGTCTAACCAGCGACAACAGTGCTGAAAATTAGCAGTCAGCGAGTTCGTCGTGGCAATTCTCAATCACCGCTAACAAAGGCAGAATCGTGTCGAAGTCCGGTCCTCGAACAATCTCGTTGGTATCTCGATTCCAAGTGATGAACCCTGCAGCATCCAGCCGCGGAAGGTGATTGTGATAGAACGCAGCCTGCAAGTCTTTCGTTTCCTCATCACCAACAGGCATATTTTGGGGCAGGCTTCCTTCGACTCGCTGCGGATTCTGTGTTCGCAACGCAATCAATAAGTGCCGCCGATGCCTGTTCGCTAATACTTCGAACATTGTCTCTCGCTTCGGTTCGTTCATTGCACATCAGCCGTAGGGACAGGGGGAAAAAGAAAAATCGTCTGTGTGCACAAGATGTTTATCACCCCTCGGGAATCAGAGGACGAGTCATTCGAAGAGATTTACAAGCACTTTCTCGAGACCGCGCCAGAGGCGTTCAGAAAACGCTTGCTGGGTAATGTCGAGTTCATCAGCCAACGCTTGCATTTGCACTTCTCGTGGAATCGTGAAATAGCCGCGCTTGAGTGCGAGAACGATTGCTTCACGCTGTTCGTTCGTCAATCCGAACATCCGCCCTCGCAATCCCTCCTCGGTCAAGGTGTACACACGCTCGATGTGAAGCGGGATCTCGTGGTCGGTGCAAAAGTTGTAGAACTGGCCGACATGATCGTGATCAATGAATCGGAGAATGAAATGCCACGCGTCGTTCCCTGTCGCTTCAAGAATCGTCCCTTCCGTTTTGACGATGCCGGCGAGGAGGTCCTCGTATTCACCCGTCCACTCAACTTTGTAGAGCGACTGGTCACCAAGGGTGTCGAGCCGGACGAGATTTTTGACGTATTCACTTTCGGCGATGCTCACTTCTAATCCCTCTCTATCTGGATTGACGATCCAGAAAAAAGGCATGACGTTGTTTTCACTGGGGACGATTTCTTCGAGTTCGATACGGGTACTGCCAGCCCCCGATAATGCCTGGCCTAACGCTAAGTTCTCCTTCTCAATAGTGAATTCAACAATGACGCTCATACCCAAGACTCGCCTTCGAAGAAGGTAGCTGTTGAGGCGGTCTCTGGAATCAGACGGTCGTACTGGGAGTTGTTGCTTGTTGGTGGCACGGTCTTCGTGCATTTTGAGAACACGCATCTGCCGGATTTCACTACTGCTTATGAAGTCAGGTGACAGTAAATTTGGTCTACTTCTACAATTGTTCGGAGCAACCAAATTCGATCACCAAAATCGACGACAGTTGGCACGCTAAATATATACCACGAATGAACAGTAATCGACTTGAGGGTACCCGAGGAGAGTCGCTACTCCTTATGATTTTAATGAAATCATCTAGCTGCCTTGTTCAGCGGTTCCTTTGTGTGCGTGAGAATCGGGAACGGTCTCAATATCAAATGGGGATAATTTCTGCGGGTTAATTACGTACATACTCTCATTCGCTACATTAAGAGTGCAGTCCAGAGATAGTCCTAGTAGAGTCATATGCTTGAATGACGTATTGGGTATGTCATGACTGAAACTGGCATCAGCGATGAGCTTGCAGAGCAACTCGTGACCACGTGCCGAACCGCTGTTGGTGATACTATTAGGAGCGTTATCTATTTTACACCAGATGCCTTTGATTTGCTCTACATACGAAACGATCTCTATGGTGGAGATCGAGACCGAGCACGCCATGCGAAAGAAAAGCTCGTGGAAAACGAACGTGTCGGGTTTACCACTTACGAAACGTACAACGAACTCACACGTAATCCCGAATCAGAACCCGATATGGGTGACTATGAATTCACGATCCGAGTGTTTTCTGACGGCTTCGTTAACCGCGCTATCGTTGGCGACCATGGCGTTGTCCTGACTTCGAATGCTCTCAACATCAATGCCTTCGAAGAATTAGCTGTATCACTTCGAAAAATGCTAACCGAGCATAATCCACCGTAGATATCAACGGAGTCTTACAAACAACTGCACTTCTCAAGCCATTTGATTTCCTATCCAGTAGTCATCGAATCAGGAAACGACTTGGCGAGATCCTCGTACGTGATTGCTTGCGCATCTCGTTCAGCAGCCTTCATTGCGGCGTCATCGACAATCCCAACAATATCCGCACTACTGAGCTCGGTGGATAACTCGGCGAGCTCCTCATACTCGTCTTGATCAAGCTCGGTCGGGAGTGACTGTAATCGTACTTCGAAAATTTTCTCGCGTGCCTCTTTGTCGGGCAGACCAACCTCGTACTGCTGATCAAAGCGCCCCCGGCGAGTGGCGGCTTCATCAAGTAAGTCCGCACGATTCGTTGCTGCAATAAGCAGAAAACTCGGGGCTTCATCGTCTAAGTGCGCCAGAAACTCGTTGACGACTTGAGCATGCTCACGATGAAGGTCGTTCCCACGACCGGCAAGGAGAGCGTCAATCTCGTCGACGAAAATCACACACCGGTCGAATTGCTCGGCCTCATTGAACAACTGGTTGACTTGCTCGGTGGACTCGTTCACCCACCGACTTTTGATATCGCCAGCGCTCAACTCGAGGTATGGATGGCCGAGTTCACCAGCAATCGCCCGGGCGAAATGCGTTTTCCCCGTGCCGGGTGGGCCATGCAAGAGGATGCCGTTTGGTGGCGAGACGTTGAACCGCTCCTAAGCACCATCAGTATGGGAGAGCGGGCGAAGAACTGATCGCATAATATTGATTTGAGATTATCCATGCCACCGACATCGCGAAACGTCGTGGGGGGTGCTGCCTCCCAGCCAAATGTGAGCTCCGATGGAGATGGACCGCTTATCTCTCTAGCCTCGTTATTAGGATTGTTAGTAGAAGACTGATCCTTTTGAGAGTCAGTTTCGACGTGCTGATTGAGTCTTTTCTGTGTTGGTTGTTTTTGCTGACTCGTCGCTGAATCTGTTGAGTTCTTTCCTTGGTCAAGGTGCGCAAGCCCCATTATCTGGGCTGGATTTGATATTATCTTATGCTGTGACTAGTTAATAATTACTCCATGTGTCTATTTTTGTTTTAATTCTCACTAACACTAAGGTATTATTCTATCCACGGTGTGTCCCACAAGAGCCGACGGGCACCAGTTTCCCCGTAACGCAACAAAACGAAATAATTAGCTGGAGAAAGAATTATCTCGCTTAAGCATCTATACGCTAGTATGCCGACTGACCCACCGTTCTCGGATCGTCCACCGATCGATGACCTCGAATCGGTCTTCACCGACGCTCCCTCGACCGAAGAACGCATCTATAGTCTCCTTGTGCAGAACACGGGCGGTGTGAGTGCGCCAGACGTCGCCGAGCAACTCTCGTGTTCAACAGACACCGCTCGGAAGTATCTCAACTGGTTCACTGAACTCGGCGTCGCGACCAAACGTGACGGCCGTCCAGTCCAGTATGAACGCAACACAGAGTACTTCGAATGGCGGTACGTGAGTGAACTCGCCAACACCCATTCGCTGGAGGATCTCAGAGGAAATGTGCTCGAAATACGGGATCAGCTCAAAACGTTCCGTGATCGCTATGACGCTGACAATCCAGCCAGCATCGACGTCGTTGAAGCGACCGATCGTCTCGACGTGGATCTCGAGGAAGCGTGGGACGACCTGTCGACGTGGGCGAGCCTCGAGGAAGAACTGCGACTCCACGACCGCGCTCGCCGCCGTCTCAGCGACCGCGCTGAAGTGAGTGCTGACTAACGATGGGTTCTCACGACACGCACACCCCTGTCGGGAGTGTTGACCGAACAATTCTCATGAGTATCAAACAGCGCCTTGATACCGCGGCCTACATTGGCACCACTACCATCTCGTTGAAACACGGGAAACCGACGCACGAGGCACGGCTGATCGTGTCACAGAGTGTCTCGTTTCACTATGGTGAACGATCGCTTGTCTACTGACCTCATCACACAATGTGCCAGTCGTTGTACTTACGATGTTGTCTCGCTAAGTTTGATGCGTGGAACACGACATCACTCAAAACCGGGAAAGGATAGCCTGGTGGCTGATCTTCAGCACCCTCGGCGTACTTTTCGTCTACATCCTCTACTCGTATGTGGGTACGATCGTTCTCGGATTATTTATTTACTATGCAACACGGCCCGTGTACCGGCAGCTAACCCATCGTGTGGGATCACCGACGCTCGCAGCCGGGCTTTCTCTCGGTATGCTCGCGTTCCCAGGATTACTTCTGATCGCGTATACTGTACTCGTGAGTATTCACCAGGTGAATGAGCTCTTTGGGTCAAATTTGGATCAATATCAATTACTTCTCGGGCCATATCTGCAGCGTGTTATTGGGACACAGGACCCACAGGTAGTATTACAGCAGTTATTTTCAAATCCTCAGAAATTTACGCAGTATCTCAGTCCGAAGGCAATAAGTACGATACTCACATCAGCGGGAGGATATCTGAGTGCAATTGTCGTCGGTCTTTTGCACGTTTTCATTGCACTCGCAATTGCGTTCTATCTTCTTCGAGACGATCAGAAGCTTGCGAACTGGTTCACATCACAAATTAGTAAGTCGGACAGTGCAACACACGCCTTCTTAGAGGCCGTTGATACTGATCTTCAGACGATCTACTTCGGCAATATTTTGAATGCATTCGTGGTCGCTATCATCGCTTCGATCACGTATACGGCCCTCAATGCGATTGCTCCTCCTGGGCTTGCGATTCCAGCAGCTGTTTTGTTCGGGCTATTGACGGGGCTTGCAAGTCTAGTTCCAGTGGTTGGAATGAAACTCGTCTACGTTCCAGTCGGCCTTTATCTGGCTGGCGTC
Organism: Haladaptatus marinus; assembly: GCF_051194195.1. Lineage (NCBI taxonomy): Archaea > Methanobacteriati > Methanobacteriota > Halobacteria > Halobacteriales > Haladaptataceae > Haladaptatus > Haladaptatus marinus. Next base: position 194,590 of record NZ_JBLZNK010000008.1, on the reverse strand, counting down.
GCATTAGCATCAGAACCACTTTATATTTGGTTCCCCGTGGTATTTCTACTCATTACGGCCACGATCGTTGATGGGCTCACCGAAATACTATTGCGGCCATACATCTCCGGTCGGAATCTCCACGTTGGCCTCGTCCTATTCGCGTATATCTTTGGCCCGTTACTGTTCGGTTGGTATGGACTGTTCCTTGGACCGCTTTTACTCGTATTGTTCGTCCATAGTACCCGCATCATTTTACCGGAATTACTACACGGACGCGAATTGACGCCACAAGCAACTGCAACTGATCCAATTCCAAATCCAAATGAAAACCAGCCTGCAACAACGAGTGGAAATGATTCCACTCAGCAAGACTCGAAATCCTCCACAGAAACATTATCAGCAGACCAAGCGTCTCCCACTGAGACTACAAAACAACAAGACGAAAGTACAGACGATCACTCGCGATAACAAGCTCTAGATCAACCTGGCTGCGTTGGTACTAAGCCAGACACTGCTGAAGTCGACTATTGAGTATTCTAAGCACGCAACTTGCCAGTTCGGGGGTGACATCCTGAGCAAGATGTTTTGACCACGGTTACAGTAAAACACCATTGGAGAAATATGAATAATATATCATATTGATTTTGAAATAACGGGAGCACCTATCTCCCAGGCGATCAAACCACAGAAATCAATTGCTGCGGGAAACAACCTCTCGCTGTCGATGTGGGTTCTGTGCTGCGCTAAGGGCGAAATAGTAGTCAATTCCACTTGCGCGTATAAAATCAGACGACAGTAAATTTGGTCCACTTGTTCATGAAGAGGGGATTGGTTGGGATCCATTTGTCTCACTACTCCATGTTGCACTAAGCGGGTGTGGACACACCTGGTCTCGAGTGAAGGACAGCTGTCGGGGGTGTCCACTGTACAGTCTAGAAAAATGGTGAAATAAAGTCTGTCTCGTGCATTTCGTCTGTCACCCGAGACGTTACACCTCAACCGAATCTTTATGCTCCTTCTTCGCCCTTACTTGGGTAGCATGGCGGGAGACCATCCACCCACCGACAGATGGGAAACTGATTCGGATCGAAGCGCCGAGGACGGTGGCGTGGAGCATGATTTGGACCTAAATGTCTCCGAATCCGTCCTGGAGTTACAACCGACGTTCGCGGCGATTGCACATCCACGACGACGCTACCTCGTCTACACGCTTCTCGAAGACACTGCGTGGTCGCTTGACGATCTTGCGACCAAACTGGCTGCGTGGGAGACCGACACTCCCGAAGCAGACATCGCAACGCTCACGCACCAAGAGATGTACGCGTCGCTCTATCACACCCATATTCCGAAACTCGTCGACTTGGATGTGATCGAGTTCGATGCTGATACCGAGACGATCACCCCCGACCATTACGCAACGCAGGTGTTGACGGTATTAGAAGGCGCTGGTGCGAGTCTTGATAATCGACAAGAAACGCATGCCCGAAGCGAATTCGATGGGGATGGCGATACGCAATAACAATGCCGAGCCGACGCAGCATCACTGCCTCGGAAATGACACGACACGAAAACACAAGCAACAGAGGAGACGACAGATGACCTCAAGCAAGGACCACACTGATGATGACACCGAACTTGCACAGGATGAAAATAACGAGATGGCGTTTGTGACGCAGGCTCACTACGAGCGAGCGAGCCACCGTGATCTCACCACCGAAATCATCTTCGCGATCGCGGCTGCCGAGGATGTCGCTCCGACAGAGATCAAGGATCCACCACTCTACGAGTGTGTGGATATCGCCGCGATTGAAGACGGCTTCTTTGGCAAGAAAGTCAACGGTCACTCACGCGATAGCGAGGGCAGTGTTTCCTTCCGATATAATCAGTATCACGTTGAAGTTGCCAGCGATGGGTGGATTACTGTGTCTGAACCCACTGCTCGTGGAACCCAGCCAGATTCGGAGTAATAAGGATTTCCAGGTCACTTCGTAGATTCTGGAGTATATCTTCTAGAATGTCAGATTTAGATATGACGCCATAGAAATCGGGTGAATGGTTGTCTGTTAGTCGAAGATGGAGTTATTCAGTGTTAGTATAGGATGCTAACTCCACTGTAAATAGGGAACCGATTGCAAGAGCAACGATACAGAACACAATGAGAAAGAGTTACGAATCGTAATTATCCCCATTGGGATCTTCGCTTTCATCACCAGCTCTCTGTTCTGCTTGTAGCAGTGCCTCAACACGTGGGTGTTCAGTGTACGAGATAAGTTGGAGCGAGGAATTGTACTCAATTACGCCGTAGTCTGCCAGTTTTGGAAGCTGAAGATGGTGGAGTTGGATCACTATCCGATCTTGATCAGTAGCCTGCGTTGTATCAGATGTTGTGTCGCCAGATGTGTCTGTACTGAGATGCTCCACCAGTGCTTCGAGTGGGACAGGCTGCTCAGCATTCGCAATGAGATACCGGAGAATCTGTCGACGTTGCGTATCAGCTACGAGCTTCAATAGCTCATCGAGTGAACATCGCTGGTCATCATCGTCCGGCGAAGAAACCATTTTGTAGAGATAACTGGAGTGTGTTCTATAAGCTCTTGGTCTGTTCTAACAAAGTGATTTAAAAAGCTCGGTGCATCAACACGAGTCTGAAGGTCAGTGTTCGGATGCACCGAACAGCACAGACTCCACGATAGCTTCGATGCCGTTTCGAATCCGATTGGACAACGACTGCTGGGTGATATCGAGTTCACTCGCCAATTCCGAGAGCGTCACCTGCCGAGGCGTCATGAAATAGCCACGTTGGAATGCAAGCACGATTGCTTCCCGTTGCTTATCGGTGACGATGTTTGCGAGTTCAGATGCTCCGGCATCACTCAACGACTGCATCTTGCCGAGTGTATACTCGACCTCATTGTCTCGACTCACGTTATGGAATCGCGTGAGCTGGTCCTGGGAGGGGAATAACAATTCGAACTCCCAGTCTTCGTCGCCATACCCGTGTGCATTTCGAATAATTCCCTCTGCGGTGGTGAGTCCTTCGAGGAAGGCACCAGCTGGGATATCCCAATTGAGAAGGTACAATCGGCGATCACCAACTTCGTCGATTGCAACGAATTGCCGGACGTTGGTGTCGTCTCGAACGCGCTGTTCGAAGGCCTCTAAATCGCCGTTCCACGCCCAAAAGATGGGAACCACGTCTGCACCGACAGGGACGATACGTTCAAACTCGATGTGGACGTCTGTTTCGGCGGTGAGCATTGTCCCTAACGGGAAGTTCTCCGGAGGAAGCGACAGCTCAACAATGACCGCCATATATCTGGCTACTCTGTATAGCATCTTAGGCATTTGGTGGGAGAGAGAGTCTATGCTGTTGTTTGGGGGAGCATCATTGGATGATCCATTCCAATTGTTGGTGGCCCCTAACTAACCCACTGCCGCTTATACTGCCCACAGGAAGTCAATCCGCTAAATCGGCCAAATTCGAGAAATCGAACTCACTGCCGTCGCACGTTCTATATCAGATATAGAACCAATCGCGCATTTTGAAACACGTCGAGTTCCTAGAAATCAGACTGCTTTTTGCATAACTGGTTAGAACAGCTGAACATGATTTCCTATTTCATTACCGTCTCACAGACTCAGTCGATTGTATGGCCTCCATCGATCCCTCAGCAATAGTAGAAGAACCCCTAGTCGGTATTTTCGCTTCTAAGGCGTGAAATCGGTTAAACGAGCCATTGAGAACAAAGCTTATATCATTTGAAATCTAATTGAAATTATGACATATCCAAATAGTTCTCGCCGTGCAATTCTCACTGGAGCAGCAGCGCTCGGAGTATCTTCACTAAGCGGCTGTGTGAATCTTTCACTCGGTGCAACTGAAGAACCGTCGTTCAACCACGGTTCGCAGGTGCCTCTCGATCAGCAGCCACTCACCAATACGTCTTCCTCGGCTGTTGCGGTGTCACTCCAGGCAGCGGTGTTCACAGCGAAACAGGATGTGCATCAACGAATCAAGTGGAGTGCGCTTCCAGAACCAACACAGCATTTGCTCCGGACAACTGATTACTCGACGCATTTCATTGCGACGCTTATCGCAGATACACAGCTGGTTTCGCCAACTACGAACACTAGTTGGTGCCCCACCTCAAGCGTTGACGGCGATCGATTTGTCTTTCAGCTGCCGGTGAAACAGTGGCCGACGCAAAAAGCGCTAAAAAGTCCGTCGCTGGTTGGAAAGTTCGAACAGTGGAAAATTGGGGAGAATGCTGCCCCATCTCGAGCGGTTGTTGAAATCGAGTTTCTGGCGCCAGACGAAGAAAAAACATGTGGCGAATAACGGTCTCTCAAATACTACGGCCCACCACGTTCGGTAGTGAACCTAGTAACTGCTTATTCTAGCGCATCCGCGTTGCAAGCCGTTCAGCGTCAATTCTCTCGTCTCGTGTCTCCTCCAACACCGTAGTAAGCTCACCCGCGAGTACATCAGCCTCCTCGACATGAAGGACGCCGCCGCAGTCACCACAACTGTACTTCTCGAGGTGTGACGACCTTCGAGCGTCGATAGCGTGCAAACCGTTCGCTACAACCATTTCAAATCATCCAGTTCGGGGTGAGGAAGCGTTGCGCACAGATTGATTTGGGGGCCCGGGATGGTTGCACTTCTGCTTATGGATTTAACCGGCAGAAAAGCAGGTTCGGTCTTCTTGTTTGGCCTCTTCGGTGAGGACATTGTCAATCGCATCGAGCAGACTACCGGATAGCACTTTTAGCTTGGTAGCGATTACTGCCATCAATTCCCACACTCGTTGCCGCCGATCTAAATCGAATTGCTTGGTGGGTTCATCGCTAGCCAGATCGGAAGTGAATACACCAAAGTTAGTATAGTATACTAACCTTGTTAGTATCTGTACCGCCGAAAAGCGAACGAATAAGTGAATGGAGGGGGCCGAAAGCGTTCGCGGAGGTCAGTCAGCGAGGAAGTCCGTCACCCACACATCAGGGCGCGGTGGGTGTAAATCACCCATTGCAAGCACCGCATCAGGAGCAGCGAGACGATGGCCGCACGGACTCACATGGACCCGTGACGGACCCGCCACCGTCATCGATCCAATAACCCGAAGACAGCGCGGACAGCGGTACTTACGCGTCATTCGGTGGCCTCCTCGACCCGGAGCGACCCACCGCAGTCGCCACAGCTGTACTGCTCGGGGTGTTTCACAACCTTCGAGCGTTGATAGCGCGCCAGTCGTCCACCGCACTCCTCGCAAATCACCCACCAGTTCGGCGATTTGAACCGCTCACAGAACCGGGTTGTATCGAGCGCATCCGTCCATCGCTCGAACGTTCGCCCGTGGTCCGCCTCTCCGAACTCGTGGTACTGCCATGCGTGGATCAGTTCGTGACGCACGGTCGAACTGAATTGCTCCCAACCGTGTTGCTCGAATGCGGCCCATGCGAGCGAGATCGTTATCTCGCCGTTCGCAGGGTCGTATTTCGTCGCTCCTGCCGACCGCTGTCGTCGGTGGGACACCTCCCATTCAATCGCTTCAACAGGCAGATCAGGGAAATACTCAACCGCGACGTCCACCGCATGCTGTTGCGCGCGGTCGAGCAGGTCGCGCTCTGTCGTCAGTGTGTCGTCTTCACGTTTGGTCGAACCAGCCGCACACTCGGTCAGCGTTCACTGGGCAACTACTTCGGACAGTGTTGCTTGGCATGACAGAAATGAAAATGAAGGAGTGGGTTAGCAGCAATCAGTGAGTGCGTCCTTCCGGGTGGCCTCCGCGCCACAGTCCTTACATGCCCAGTATGTGTGATCGACGTTGCCGTACTTGTCGTAGCCGGTATACGGGCCACTGACACGCTCGTCTTTGTCGTCTTCGTCCTCGGAGGGGAACACCTCGAGCGTGCCGTCATCAGTCGCGTTCTCGACGGCGGCCATGTGTTTGCAGAAGGCGTTGCGGTGGATGTGATGTGGGCAGGCACACGCCATCGCGGCGTCAGTCACGTCGTCGATGGAGATCACGTATTGGTGGGCTTTGGGATTCTCGTGACTCTCGTTGGTGACGTCGACGAGTCCGGGGGCATCGACGTCGAAGGAGAACCGTTCCCACTGTGCGCGTTTCATGCCGTCTCGTCAGCTTCAAGTTCACTAGGCGATTTCGTTGACATGGTCTTTCCTGAGTGCATTAGGAAGACCGGTTCCGGGTGGTCCTAAGCACCCGGCGCGTTTCTACACGCCCGAGGGCACCGTTCTTCCTACCATATCCTATGTGGGATCCGGCATTGAAGATTCCGGAATCCTACGTAGGAGTTGGTATTAAGTATGTGGGTGCGATACTATGGGCAATGACTGAGAACGAGAGTGAACGTGACGAACAGGGACGATTTGCGGAGCAAACGAGTGATGAGGATATACTTCGAGTGATTCGTGCGTCCGAGTTTCCGGCAGTGACCGCTCGATGGGTCGCAGATACGGTTGAGATGGAGCGGCGGTCAGTACATCAACGGCTTGAGGAGCCGCGTGAGTGAGATGAGTTAGAACGTGGGAAGTTGAGTCTTCGATGAGTTTCTCTCGGATCATCGTAGGCAGGGATCGCACAGTCCGCTAATTCAGTTGGGTCTGCAGGCATCTGATGTTCTTTGGCAAGATGGGCCATCGCCTCGTATCCGACTTTGGGTCTATTCTCCGCTCTCGCAACAAAACCACAGCCACGGAGACAATCTAACTTGAAACTCATCACAAGCAAACCAAAACAGCAACGGCATATATACTCATATGTAGCTCAAGATAGACAGTAATACACACATTTAATTTTTACAATTAATAATCTACCTGCGAGATATGTTTTCTGTTCCAGAAGAGTGAGGGACACGTGAAACGCGGACACCAACGAAAGGGTGCAGAGGAGTATGGTGCGGCGGTGACGTCGGTGCTCAGGGTTGACCGTCAGTGAACGTTCCCCGAAGATCAACTTGTGACTCGCGTCTCTGCTCGCTCGGCAGTGGTCGGTGATCCTCTTCGGGCCCTGATTCCTTCGTGGCATCGATAAGTCGCTGATGGGTGCTTCGAACCGGTTCCCCATCGGCAGGCATCAGTTGTTCGTAGTTCCCATCAGCGTCCATCTGCCAGCGTTTACGATTGTCCGAGAGCATGATGTCGAGAATCGTTTGTAGGTTCTCACGGAGGAGAGGATCCTCTACCGGTGCGACTGCTTCGATCCGTCGATCCAGATTCCGGGTCATCCAGTCGGCCGACCCAATGTAGTAATCCGACTGCCCTCGATTATGGAAGTAAAAGATACGTGAATGTTCAAGAAACCGGCCAACAACGCTGTAGACATCAATGTTCTCGCTTACACCCTTGATTCCGGGTCGGAGTCGACAAATACCACGAACCAGGAGGTCGATATCGACACCCGCCATCGATGCCTCGTACAGTTCTCTGACAATCTTGGGGTCTTCGAGCGCGTTCATCTTCGCGAGGATTCTTGCCTCCGTCCCCTCACGGGCGTGTTCGGCCTCCCGTCTGATGAGTCGGACAAACTCTTCGCGCATGTTTTCGGGGGCGACGAGTAATTTCCGGTATTGCTCGTGCAGCGAGTGACCTGTGAAGAAGTTAAACAATTTGACGAGGTCCTGTCCGATATCACGATCCGACGTCAAGAGACCGAGGTCGGCGTAGGTCTTTGCCGTCTCTGAGTGGTAGTTGCCCGTGGAAACGTGTGAATAAAGTTGAACACCGTCGTCCTCCTCCCGGACGACGAGCGTCGTCTTCGAGTGTGTCTTCAAGCCGATGGTGCCATACGCGACGTGGATTCCCTCCTCCTCAAGACGCTTGACCCATCGGAGGTTGTTTTCCTCATCAAATCGTGCCTTCAATTCGACCATCACGGCGACCTGTTTGCCGTTCTTCGCGGCTTCGATAAGACTCTCGATTACCTGTGAGTCTGACGCCGTCCGGTAGATGGCAGCTTTAATCGCCAATACTTCCGGGTCGTTGGCTGCCGTGTCGAGGAACGTCTGGACCGTACTCGAGAATGAGTGGTATGGATGGTGGATGAGGACATCCTTCTGGCGAATCTCCGCAAAGAGCTCTGATGGATGATCCAGAGTAGTGTCTGCGAATCGAGGGTGTATCTGGGGCGTCCACGAGTCGAGTTTGAGTTCCGGGCGGTTCAGGTCCACAAGGTCGAAGAGGCCGCGGTAGTCGAGATGGCCTTCGAGTTCGAAAACTTCGCGTTCGTCAACACCGAGTTGGTCGATGAGGAGTTCACGTGCGGCTGGAGGCATACCCGACGCGACTTCAAGTCGGACCACGGTCGCGAAGCGTCGCTGTCTGAGGACGTCCTCAATGACTTCGATAAGTCCTTCCGCTACTTCCTCGTTCCGCCTGACTTCGGCGTTTCGCGTGACACGAAACAGGGCAGTATCAACAATCTCGACATTCGGGAACAAGAGATCCAGATTCGCCTCGATGACCTGTTCAAGTGGAATATACGTTACATCCTCGTCACTGTTTGCTTCGTCTATACGGCCGTCATCATCGTCTACGAGTCCATCGAGACGGACGAATCGAGGCCGGTTCTGTGGAATCTTCACTCGGGAGAATTTCAGCGTCTCGTCTGCTGCATCGTTGCGCGTGAGAACCGCCATCGAGAGGCTGAGATTAGAAATAAACGGAAACGGATGCGCCGGGTCAAACGTAAGCGGCGTCAACGTTGGGAGGACAGAACTTTCGAAATACTGCCGTAGTAACTTCTGCTTTTCATATTCGAGGGTTTTGTGGTCGACGATGTGGATTCCCGCTTCGTCGAGGGCAGGTTTGATATCCCCATGATAGCAGCGATTTTGCATCTCGAACATCTCGTGGGTAGTCGAGAGGATTTCACGCCACTGCTGATCAGGGGTGCGGCCATCCGGTGTGAGTTCCGACACCCCAGCGGCCATCTGCTGTTTGAGTCCGCCAACACGTTTCATGAAGAACTCGTCCATGTTCTGCGTGAAGATCGAGAGAAACTTCACGCGCTCCAGAAGCGGGTTTCGGTCGTCGAGTGCTTCACGAAGTACTCGTCGTTGGAACGCGAGTTCGCTCAGTTCGCGGTTAAGATAGAACTCCGATGCCTCCAAGTCGACCGCTGTGGCTTGGTCACTGTCGTCCGCTAGCGTTTCGTTAAGTTCATTGTCGAGATCGGCGTCACTTCCGATAAGAATCTCGTCAACTCCCTCTCGCTCGGCCGGATTTGTTTTTGGGTCATGGCCGTTGGGATGAGCGTTTACGTGCTGTGCTGATTCGTCTACGTCTTCATCTGCCGTCATTTAGTCGGAACTTGCTTGTCGTCTGTTTCGGGGGTTGTGCTACACTGGAACGGAGCGGGGGTTGATGAACTTAGAATCCTTGCGGTGTTGGACCGTCCGGTCGACACCAACGCTGACGAGTTTGCCCTTCCGCCAGTCGTAGGCGGTCAACTCGCCCCCGTAGACACAGCCAGTGTCGAGGCCGACAGCGTACTCTCTGTGAACGGGTGCTTCAAGGACGGTATGGCCGAAGAAGACGCGCTCGGGACCCTCGTACTTATCCCACCAGAACGGTGGGTCGTAGCTTCCATCGGGAACGAGCGAGCGTGTGTTCTGCAGGTCGTCAACCGTGTGGTCTTCGCGGTCCATCTGAGGGTCGATCCCACCGTGGACGACAAGTGTGTCTTCCCACGAAATTGCGACTGGAAGGCCACGAATCCACTGGAGGTCTTCTTCGGTCAGATCGTCGACGACTTTGGTTCCCCGAAGTAGTTTCTCCTCGTTGTTTCCACGAATCGAGAGCATATTCGGTGATGAGCGGACGAGGTCGACAACACCGTGATTGTTGGGACCTTTCCTGATGAGATCCCCCACGAACACCACAAGGTCATCCTCGCTTGGGGCCAGTTCATTGAGGAGCGTCTCAAGTTCTGACAGACAGCCGTGGATATCGCCGATGATATAGATGTCGTCCCAGGCGTCTACATCTACGTGCTGGTGCTGTGCTTCGATAGAATCGTTGAATCGAGGAGTCCGGCTCATAGAACTGTTCGTAGTAAAAGTGTGGCCGCTCACGCCAATAAACAACTTGCTAAGTTTGCTACATAGCACTATATAGCTGTAATTGATAAACAGTATCGTGGAATAGAGGTATCAATGTCGCAACGGCCGATAAACAATTCGTCCGTAAAAACAAAATCATCACTTATCGGCTTGTAGCCCGGCGATTTCAGCACCTCAAGCGCCTTTCTTGTTCGGGTACAAATTGAACTCGAATGATTCCTCTTTGTCGTCACTCCACTTGTCGAGATATGGTGAATACGTAGTTATCTCTGCATTGTATGTTTGTGTGTTTACCGTCAAAAGGCGGAACCAACCATCCCCACCGTTATCGATCGTTTGGTAATCCATGAACATCTGGGTGGTACGATTGCCTTCTGCATGGGCGGTACGTCGTGCAACGTATGAGCCAGTGATATGGTGCCCAGAGTGAACATTCGCTAGATTCTCGTGGTACCGCAATTCAGATTGCCACATCTGCTCTCCGTTGTTGTAGTTGCTGCCTTCAGGGAGGCCTCCACCTTCGTACCAGTTCGGAGCGAAGTTGTCGTTCGCATCCGTTCGGGTACCGTCGTGATATGTGTATGTATGCGTGACGAGAAACGCGGTCGCTTCAGCATAGGTTTCCAGAAGCTGGCCGGCCCACTTCAACACCGCGTCACGCGGCCCGAACTCCAGCGTGAGGAAGAGAAATTGCTCCCCATGAATCTCTTGGAGGAAATAGGCGTTTTCGGCATATCCCTCAAACGTCCCCCAGTCAAGGATCGTCTCGTTGCTCTCCTTGGTCTCCTTATATCGGGTCGCCGGGAACCGACTGCGAAATGTTTGCGGATTTCGGATATTGTCTGCATCGTGGTTCCCGAGCGACAGCACGGTTGGGACATTCGCGTCGTCCATTCTGCTGATTGCATCTTGTGCAACATCCCATTCGGCATCGTTGTCTGATCCGTAACTCTGCACGATATCCCCTTCGTGCAGGAACATTTGGATATTGTACTGCTCCTTATTATCGGCGACCCATTGACCCATCTGCTCAAAGATGCCATTATCCTGCTGTGCATAGTACTGCGTATCTGGGAAGATTGCAACGCTGAACTCGGTGCTAGAGTCAACAGTTGGTTCGCTACTCTCACTCGCACGCTGCGCTGCAGTTCGGTGACTTGTCGTGAACCCCAGTCCGCCAAGGCCGCCGACGAACGCCAGTGTCTGGCGTCGCGTTGCAGACGGTGCGTTCCGCTGATTCGATTCTGCAGCACTCTCTGTGTAAGTTTCTGACATCGATTTCGCAGATGAATGCCCGTTAGATAGCCCTTTATAATACTTCTATTTACGAGAAATAATGATCCGTAGAATGCTGGGTAGCTCGTCCCGTTCCACATCGTCGAACGGTTGGCGTTCGACGCACAGCAGTACCTTGCGGAACGCGAGGCTGGTACACTTTCATCCAGGGAGAAATACTGAACGGGTGACCCGATTCAGCTCTCGGAAAACCAGCAGGGCTGGCACGATTTCGTCGCTGCCCGCCCAACGAGATTACTTCTGCTCATCAATATCTCAACCGGTTTGCCTACATTCGCCGGGATTGGGCTTGGAGTTATCCTCACCAATGTCAATATCGTTGGTGTCAAGCAAGCCGGTTAGTTGCAGGCAGGGATCGTCAGTTTTGTTTTTCTCGTACTCAACCATGATGTCTGTGAGAAATAGTGTCACACTGTCGGATATCAGGCTCTATTATAAACGTTCATCCACGTAGTCTCTCCTTTTTAACGCGATGTCAGATGAATTTACTCGCCGCGATGCAATCGCGATCCTAACGGTTACAGGCTTGGGAGGTCTTGCAAGCACCCCAGCGACAGCCCGTCGGGGGCAACGCGATGACGAGCACGAGGACGAACCAACGCTCAACCGTCTCGCAACCACGGTTCGAGGCGCAGAAATCACCGGGATGTATCTCACCCAGCCTGGTCGATTTTTCTTCAACATCCAACATCCGAGCGACGCAAACGACAAACCGTATAATAAGGGGACTGTCGGCGCACTTGTCGGCACAAATCTGAACACGCTGCCCCAGGATTTCGCAAGCGTACAAGTTCCTGACAACAAGGAAGAAGCCGAAACGGTTCACACTGCTGTCGGTCAGTATCAAGCGTTAGCGAATGGCGGCGATAAGACGGACAACGACAAGAAACTCGGTATCCCATATTCGGCGGACGGAGAGCCGATGACGGACGGGAACAATCCCGACTATAATGGATTCATCCCCGCTGACCAGCCCAATGAGGGCTATCTCTTTACGAACTGGGAAACCCGACCCGGGATGGTCAGCCGACTTCATATCCGGATGCAAGGTCGACAAGGACGAGGTCCGAACCAATGGAACGTCCTTGGCAGCGAGAACGTCAACTTCCGCGACGTCGAAGGAACGTGGAACAACTGCTTCGGGACTGTTACACCATGGAACACGCCACTGACTTCCGAAGAATACGAGCCGAACGCTGCTCAGTGGTATACTACCGGAAACAGTGCGCGAGAGCGAATGTCGGACTACCTCGGTCGTACCGCAAATCCGTATCGATATGGGTACATCATCGAAATCGAAGATCCGACTGGTACCCCAACACCTGTCAAGCAGCTCGCGATGGGACGGTTTTCACACGAGAATGCGGTCGTGATGCCTGACCAGCGAACCGTGTACCTAAGTGACGACGGCACTGGAACTGTCTTTTTCAAGTTCGTGGCCGACACTCCTGGTGATCTCTCTGCTGGGACACTCTACGCTGCAAAAGCTACCCAAGATGCTGGAAACAAGGTCGCTACCACTGGCTTCGATCTGCAATGGATCAAGCTCGCCCATGGTACCCACGATCAAGTCGAATCATGGATCGCCGAGTACGACGATCAAGAGCCGGGATCGAACACCGATTACATCACTGATGCAGAAGTCAAGCAGTGGGCGCGTGGAAAAGCAAAGGACGACCGTGTTGCATTTCTCGAAGCGCGGAAAGCGGCGGCTGCCAAGGGCGCGACGAACGAATTCCGCAAGATGGAAGGCGTGAACATCAAGCGGAACGCTAAACCAGGCGACTATCTGTACATGGCGATGTCGAATACGAACAAGACGATGCTCTCAAACCAGGATGCATCGTCTGAGAACGACGACCCGAAAGACGAAATCCAACTCGAGGGTAACGAGTGGGGTGCGGTCTATCGGATGCAGCTCGGTGTCGACTACAACGTAAGTCGGATGGAACCAGTCGTGACGGGTGGGCCGAACGCGAACATCTGTGGTGGATGTCCCTATGATGCTCAACCTAACTCGGCGAGTACTGTCTGCCAAGACTGTGAACACAATCCCACCCAAGAGGATGAGAATGGCATTGTGGGTAAGGGTATGACATCAATGAAGCAGGCGTTTTCGAGTCAAGAGAGCTATGACCCCGAGAATACGATCTCCGAGCCTGACAATATCGTTGTGATGGACGATGGTCGCGTGATCATCGGTGAAGACACCGGTAATGAAGGTCACGATCCGCCGAACATGATTTGGGTGTACAACCCGAATTAACTGATCCAGCTTAGAATACATTTATTTTCATTGAACTTAGTTCAACTGGGTTTATAAGGTAAATCGGTCGTTCCGGTGGGAGCTCGTCGCAGAACGTGTGGGATACCACTGGGAACTACTTTGGTGGTCACATCGACGCTACGTCTATCTACAGTACGGCTCTCTCCGCAGAGAAAATAACAGAACTATCAAATAAATACTGATCTGTTTCTTCTGAATAATATATTTCGAGGAGAACCGACATAGAAATAAGACGAGTAATCATTGGCCGGTTGAAATTTTTTTCTGAAATTATCTCAATAATCAATAATTTTGATTGTGGTATAGATATATGTTTCATGAATTTTTGACGTGGTTTTCTTTCCCCATTGATCAACGACACGGTATGAGAACCTGATCCGTCCATCAATAAATAATATTGACAGTAGAATTATTTCTTATATAGGAGTATGTAACTCGCTTTCTCCTAGGACAAGAACTTATTTCTCCTGTATCCTCACAATTAGAAATATATCAATAGGGTTCTATTATAAACGTTCATGTTTGGACAATCATACTCTTTATGCGGGTAAAATGACAGAAATAGACAGTAACAATAAGATGGATACTCAACAAAACAAATTTTTCTCCTCTAACCGCCGTGAATTCCTTCAGACGGCGACGGGTGTGGCTGGGCTTACCACGTTCGGAACGATAGGACTTGCTACAGCGAAAAACGACAACACCGGTCAATTGAGCGACGATCCGTTCACACTTGGTGTCGCTTCTGGTGACCCTCTTCCGGACTCGGTTGTCCTTTGGACGCGTCTTGCACCAGAACCACTCCAAGCTGATGGTGGGATGCCAGATAAGAAAGTGCCAGTCGCATGGAAGGTGGCCACTCGTGAAAACATGCAGCAGGTTGTGAAAGATGGTACGGTGTACGCCCGCCCGGAACACGCTCATTCTGTCCACGTTGAGCCTGAGGGGCTCGAGCCCAACACCGAGTACTATTATCAATTCCACGTTGGGCAAAACAAGAGTCCAGTCGGTCGGACAAAGACTGCACCAGCGCCTGACTCGGAGATTGACGAACTCAATTTCGCATTCGCTTCCTGTCAGAACTATCCCTCAGGATACTACACCTCGCATCAACACTTGGCCCAGGAAGATCTAGATATGGTCTTCCACCTTGGCGACTATATTTATGAAGGCGGTGCACAGGGTTCATTTGGTCGTGGCCATGAACCACCGCGAGAGATCAAGAGTTTAGCTGACTACCGCATTCGACACGCACAGTACAAGTCTGATTCGAACCTCCAAGACGCCCACGCAGCCTTCCCCTGGTTCGTTACCTGGGACGATCACGAGGTGGCAAATAATTATGCTGACGAGATCGACGAAGGTACTCCGCCCAAGGAATTCCTTGAACGGCGGGCCGCTGCCTACCAAGCCTACTGGGAACACCAACCCATCCGCCGGTCGCGGATGCCCGATGGTCCCGACATGCCGCTCTACCGTCGATTTACGTTTGGTCAGCTCGCCGAGTTCAACGTGCTCGACACTCGGCAGTACCGTGATGACCAGACCCATTCCAGCGAAGAGGCAAAAGATCCTGAACGGACCATTCTCGGTGACGAACAGGAACAGTGGCTGCTGGATGGGTTTAATGAGTCTGCATCCAAGTGGAACGTCCTTGCGAATCAAGTTCCCGTCGCCGCGACGGACGAAAATGCGGATCCGACCGAAGTGGACTTCGGTGGCGGTGACAAATGGGACGGATATCGGGCCGATCGGCAAACTTTACTTGACGCGATGGCTAATGATGAAGATCTTAATCCGGTCGTCATCACTGGTGACGTTCACCGCAACTATGCCTACAATCTCAAAGCCGACTTTTCGAATCCGGATTCCGAAACGGTGGGTACCGAATACGTAGGTACGTCGATCTCCTCGTTTGGAGACACGTCTGGGCTCACTCAGTACGGCCCATCGGCAGGCGAACCATGGCAACGATTCTATAATGTCGATCGTGGCTACGTCCGGTGTACGCTCACGCCCGAGCAGTGGCAGGCCGACTATCGAGTCGTCTCGACCGTTGAAGAGCAGAGCGCGACGATCGACACCCTCGCGTCGTTCGTGACCGAGGCTGACAATCCAGGGGCACAGTTAGCCTCTGAACAACCAGAGGAAGAACCCATTGAGATCACTGATATTCGACCAAATCAGGAAGGAGATCTCAACAACGAGTACGCCACAGTGAAGAACGAAGGTGATTCGGAGATCGACATGACGGACTTCATCCTCAGCTTCGAAGGCGGACGCGGACAAAACTATACGTTTGGTGATGTCATCCTTGGAGCAGGTGAGACAATCACTGTCCGGAACGGAAGTGGCGAAGATACCGACTCGACCTTCTATACCGGCTGGGACGGTGCAGTCCTGAACAACAGTAATCCTGACACAGTAGTTGTAGCCAACGACGAGGACATCATTCTTGACGAAGAATCCTATCAACCGACCTAAAGTCAATGGTAGTAGGTGATTACATTTTTTGCTGAATGAGTGGCGGAGTCAGGTAGGAATTGCTCAGAGCAGATGGCTTATTGTTCCCTCTTTTTACCTGCAATGGATGAGAGGACATCGAGGAGCGGTCCACCCCAAACACCGAGTGACGAAGTACGAGACAACAGGGCTGTGAGACAGCACAGGACAGTCACCAAGAGCGACGAACTCTGACAGTCCCTTCACGCAGAGTTTGGGTGCTATACTAGGGGTGCCAACCGGAGAGACACCGAGGTTTCAATGAATGTGCGAGTAGCTGGTAGTGAGCAGTACTACCGGACTATCCACCCGAGGTGAGGACAGCCTGGGGTGGGACAAATGGACTCTAGACTGTCCGTTCCCGACCAGCAGAACAGACGTTGGGAGTGTAACAGTCCGTGGGACTGTCATCCCGGTACCAGCGGGTGATGGTCATATCCGGTGACAACCAGGGGGGACTGTCCAGTGTGTTAGAACGAGTCGTGACGTGGACGGTTGAGGCCAACGGACAGTCTCCCGTGAATCAGCAGCAAGACTGTCAGTGGTAGTGAGTCAATAGGACTGTCTATGGGGGCGAGAATGATTGTGGACGGAGAGAGCGTCTCCCAGTAGTGTTCAGCTGATTTACTCCGGAAATCCGGTGTGGTAATAGTGGACTGTCAGGCTAGCTGGTGCTGACAGTCTGTCCGGTGGAAAAGCAGATGAAAACCGGTGTGTTGCAGCTGGGTAGGCACCCCGTCTGGTTTCTGCCGGCCGACTGTCCTCCGTACGAACGCAGGCCGACTGTCCACTGCGTACGAGGGGTTGTGAACGGTGAGGGCTATGGGTTGGTGGTAGGCGTGGGCGGTTATCGGGAAAACGGGGGTGTTCGGCTCGGTGAGATTCTTCAAAAAGCGTGCGATATGCTACCAAGTAGCCCCTAAAAACTATTAGCACACCTTGCTTGAGCAGAGCGTATGGATAATACGTCATCGTCGCAGCCAGAGCTATCAATACGAACGACACGTCCAGACACCGAGTCGATCACTGCTGCCGTGGTGACGGCAGTGACGGAAGTGAATGGGACGAAGCCTGCGACGCCCCTCTATGAGGTGATTGACCCAGATGCCCTCGAGAATCTCTATCAGCATGGCTCACCAGAAGTGAGCTTTGAGTATGCGGGTCAGACAGTGACGATCCATCCTGACCGAACGGTCACTGTTTCTGACTGATAAACGACGTCGACGACCAATAAGTACGGAACGAGCGTCGGAATCAACACGTATTCTGTGTTCAGATACCTGGCGCAGTACACCTCGCTCACGGGGCTTCGAATTTGTGTTCGATTACGACGGGTAGAACTCGATCGTAGCGCTATTTGTCGGTTGTTGCGAAGTGAATCTCGGTTGGTCGGAGTGCTGTGTCGGTCAGCTCAGCAAGGAACTCGTCGTCGATGTCTCGGATCGTGCCTGTAATGTCGAAGGTGATGACGTCTTCTTCGACATCGACATCGAGATGGTCGAGCTCAAGTTCCGGCCGATCCGCCAAATGAACCACAAACTCTGCCATATGCTAGCAAATATGGGGGTGAGTATGAGAGTATCGATAGAGGGTCGACTTTCCTGCTTAACGATGAACACCAAAGTTACAGGAAAAAGATCCCGACTCTACCCTTCCTCTAGAACTTAGGACTGGTGGTCTTCAATTCGAGATCCGTCTGTTGATCAAGTCTGGGCTGTGAAACGGCAGACTCGGTAGAGAAGTGAATTACCGAGTCTTGAGACGGAAATTGGAGGAAACAGTGCCACTCAGTGGGTGTAACCCGCCCGAACAGCACCGTTACATTTTGGTTGTGGAGTGTCGTTGCAAGCTCTTTGAGCGAAGCGACTGCATCGGCGTTCATATCCCATTCTACCCGGTAGCGTATGCGGTCGGAACACCGAGCGAGTTGAGAAATCTCTGTTACTACTCGGTCAGTAGCGAGGCGATCGGCAAGCAGTTGGCGGTCAGGACCGTATGCCCAAAAATGGGGAAAGAGTTCAGTAGAGGGCTCGCCGAGGGTGGCGAATTCGAGATATGAATCCGACTCACGGAGGTAGGGACTAATGAGGGCAATCTCCTTGGCGGGGAATGTGAGCCGATACACCAGACGCATTTGCTGACTGCTGACGGGTGCCTGTCTAAAATATCGGCTGCCTACATTCTGAAAATAAATGGCAAACGAGTCGACTTAACTGAATTGCAGGCGCTAAGCCCCCCTTTCTCAGGGAGCGCCGAATGGCGCGAGCAGGAAGGGGATACAGCGCCTGCGATCCAGCTAAACACGCTCACCGGCCGCGACCTGCACCGCTCCAAACTCGAGCGACAGAAGGAAGGCATCCTTCGACCGGCTACTGTGAAAACACACCTTCGCTTGCACCCCAACCGCCAAGTACATTCGGCTGTGGCGCCATTCTCCGGTACGGAACTACACTGATACACTGTGTGTGTTTGATCCCTCTGACACGGGGGCCGCTTGAGCCGGATTCACCGGCAGTGCAAGGTTACTCCCTCGTTCTCTTACCCGCCGGTTGGCCCTAATTCGCGATAGTTTTTCTACAGAACAGAAAGTGGATAACACAGCTCTCAGAGCGTCTGTGAATGGTCACTAATGTCCCCGGTCTCATAATACCGCGGCGAAGACGGTTTTGTTTTGATCAATATTCGCCAGTATACACCCAACCGTCCGGTACTGCCAAATTCCGACTCCCTGTTCGACTGCCGACTTAAAGCGGTTGTGTCTCCAACCGTCCTTCAAAAATAGCGTTGCTCCTCTGTAGTCACTCAGCGTGCAACCAAACGACGACAAACATACTGACACTGGTTCAGTCGAACTCTCGAAAAAAGAGCTTTTACGACTGCTTGCGCATCCTCGCCGTCGGTATATTCTCCATCGGCTCAATCAAACCGACCATCCGTTTGAGCTGCAAACACTTGCAAGAACGACTGCTGCATGGGAAGCCGACATGTCTCCTGAGACAGTTTCTGCGGAATTCATCGAACGCGTCCGAATGTCTCTCTATCACAAACACATTCCGAAGTTAGCGGCAGCTGGAATCCTCATTTTTGACGAACGATCGGAAATGGTTACGCTCGATACGTCGTCCTCCCACTTCGAAGTGGTAGCGGAGGCTGTTGCAGATGGTGGTCCTGACGATATTTCTGAGTGAATGGCTGAAGCGAACCACTCACTCACGAGCTTTGTAGTCCGGGCGGAGAGTACCACCAGTCACGGCGATCGATTATTTCTCTTTCGTGCTGAAAACTTCCCGAACAACGTCAAGCATTTTCTTGACTCGCGAATCGGCGATGTACGAGATTCTATTTGTCGCCGTGTCGTACTCAAGCATCCCATGGTTCACGAGCTTTGGAAGATGGACGTGCTGCAATTGAATCGCGAGTCGACGGTGGGTGTCTTCATGTGACCCATCGCTGACTTCTGCAAGATGATCGAGCAACTGCTCACGGGAAACTGTCGTCTTCGTGCGTTCGGAGAGATAAAGAAGAATGTGGCGGCGGTGCGCGTTCGCGAGTAAATCACATAGCGTATCGATGGAAACCCGGTTGGCTCCCTGGTCGTCCACGTCTCGTCGAGTGGTACTATTGTTTTTCGGCAATTCATCTGAAGTCATCTGTGGGAAATACTCCGTCTCTGTCTAGTGGTCATATTATCGATCAGAGGCCAGTTTGGTGTTATAGAGTAACCGTATTTTTGCTCGGGGGTTGTTGTGCGAACCTCTTTATAAAGTGCTGACAAGCTGTAAGCGATTTCCGGCAGCGTAGAGACGACAGATTGTATACTGTTACCGAGACTCTTAGACAGTAAACGATTGTTGAGGGGAAAACTAATCAGTAGCGTCGGTTTCCATCGAGTTGAGAAACTGATCAAGCATTTTCAGTTCGGCACCGCGAATCCGTTTCGAGAACGCTTGTGACGAGATATTCAACTCGTCGGCCATTTCTTGGAGAGTGATTTCGCTCGGTGTCGCAAAGTAGCCCCGTTCATATGCCATCACGAGTGCTTCTCGTTGTTCGGGGGTGAGTCCAAGCGTATAGCCGCCACTGTCCTTCGATGTTAAAGAGAACACCCGGTCCAAATGCAGGATGATATCGTTGGCTGTGAGATAATTGTAGAACTCAGCGAGTCGGTCATGGCTCTGAAAGCGAACCCGGAAGACCCAATTTTCATGCCCATATCCTTCGAGGACGACAGCCTCTGTTTGTGCAAGCCCCTCCAAAAGCGGGTCCACTTCTTCCGACCACACTGCTCGATACAATCGATGATCATCGATGCGATCGAGTTCGACGAGGTCATCGACATGGAGATCCTCTCGAACTTGCATCTCGAATTGAGGGAATTCGGTGCTTTCAACCCAAAAGAACGGCATGACCGCGTTTGACGTCGGGACAATTCGCTCAAGTTCGATCGAACTGTTTGGTACTTGGGCCATCACTGTTCCAAAGATGAACTCTTCGGAATCGATGGTGAACTCGGCGATAATACTCATACAGTCTGTATGGCGTCCAGCAGTGTAGATTTGTCTGTGCTGATTATCGTAGAGGAAAGAGTGAAATTAAGAGGACAGCACTAACACATATCACGTGAAGTAGTTACACCTGCTCTCAGATTACTCCTCAAGTTGCTCATCGGCAGCCGCTTCGCTAAAGTGAAAATGGTTGAACGGCTGGATATGCCGCGAGCGCATGATCCCCGAACTCTCAACTGAGATCCCTGATTCGTGCAACGTGTCCGTGATGCGCGTGATATCGTGGGTACTCGTCCTAACCACTTCGACGTAGATATTCCGTTTGCCGACGAGCATTTCACGGACATCGACTGCACTCTGAATTATTTTTACTTTGAAATGAATGGGTGTCGTTCTTTTGTCCTGTATCTGATGCTATGCGGGTAGACATCCTGCCGTGCCTAAAGACATTGGGGTTCCAAGTTGTGAGACACTAATAGACGACAGAGTGAACCGTCTAGCCAGAGTATACTAAACGAGGGGGGACTGCTGGCCGAACTCGGGAGTGAAGAAAGGCTGTAATTGCTGTAATCATGACTTGTATCGACTATCAGGTGACCTCTTGGTCGGGAGCGTACGTACTGCTTTGCGATTCCCGGAGTCCAAAATACCAAAACCAACACCATGACGAGAGAAAATGACAAGCAAACGGTGGAACGGCAGACGATCGATGGGGTCGATGCACTGGTCAACACGAACCCTGGTGAGATTTTCATCGACCTTCCAGCAACGAATCCGCGGTACATTCGTGTTCAAGAAGGAGACCGCATTCAAGAGGGCGACGTTAGCACACGCACGACTGCGGAAATGGCTGGGCCACTACTCACAAACTGGAACATCGAGTCAATTACAACAGAGACTGTTACGGGAACTGATACCGAGACTGGTGAGACGCGGGAATGGGATCGAGAACAGTTGATACACCGTCTCGGTGCTCGTGAATTCAGTGCAGAACTGACGACCTTCGATCGAGTAAGCGTGACTGAAATCGAGGAATGGAGCGATAGACATGCTGTCGAAGGCGTCGAGGAGGAAAAACCGTATGTGATCGTAATTGCGTACGGGAACAACGGAGAGAAATTCACGCAGCTGTATGCTGCAACCGAGTCGAGAGACTGGGACTCACTCGAGGTGGTCCAAGAGGATACCGACATCCAGAACTTCAGCGACGAGTTACGGAACCGCTTCGACGACGCTGTACATAAGACTCTCGAGGTCGAACAACGGTATCACTGAGTTTGTGACCGTGATTCATTGCCTGTGACATCCTCCCCGCCGTAAACGGCGGGGCTTCCCGGTCCGTGTTGGGATATTTACGGTTTGCAGATGCTCGCTTGTTCATCGAACGTCCCCTGTCCACTCCTCGGGCCGCGTTCTCCACGGCGGAACTGGTTGACTGCTGGGCGAATAAGTTTGTGTAGCAACAAACAAGAAAGGTTTATGTCATCTTGTGGCAATGGATCGCTACAAATCGCGCGCTTGGACGGTTTTACGATCGTTTTCTTCAGCCCGTTGGGCGGCGTTTTCGAGAACCGTCGCAACTTCCTCATCGAGTGCATCGTAAAAGTCACTCGCAACATTCTGTCCTTCGAGCTATTCTTTCACTGCCACTTTGACGATCAAATCAGCCATACAAGCGTTTAGACGGAATAATACTACAAAAGAACAGTGGCAGAATCGTTGAAAAGGGGCTACTAGTTCGGATTACTGATGACGATGTTCTTCGAGTGATTCGTGAGTCCAAGTTTCCGGCTGTGCCCGCTCGCTGGGTTGCGGATACGATTGGGATGAACCAGCGGCCAGTACAGCAGCGACTCGAGGAGCTTCGTGAGCAAGGAGAGCTAGAACGGGGGAAGTTGAATCCGCAGGTGGTCATCTAATGGATTCCAGAGGGAGAATGAATACACTATCTCGTTTACGTGAGATCAGTTAAGCAACGTTCACAGCAGAAGTACAAATACCGGATAGGAGGCAACAACCGCTAGCGAGGGCGTCAACACCCACATTGTAACGATACGTTTGGCCGCCGCTGAGTCGAACAGGCTCCGCTGGTCGAGATCTGCCGGTCCCTCCGTACCAACGTCAGGCACGTCCGGTAGTTCCTCCGGCTTTTCTGCCGGTTCCTCGTGACGGGCAATATCGCCGATCGTTGGACTTGCAGGCATATCCTCAGCACGAGAGGTGACCAGTGCTCCTGTCGCAACCTCTAAATCCGGATGTTCACGCTCCGGCGTCGCAAACTCCACGAGTGTCGCTGCTCGGCTTGCTCGACCCCATCCGAGTCCAATAATCGCCGATGTCGTACTTACTGCGAGGCTCGCCGGGATTCCGAGGTAGGACAGAATCGTGATGACTGTGCCACCGACTATCGAGACGATCAGTGAAGCGAGGATTGGTAGCTCCGTAATATCGTCTCCGACCGTCTCCAACGTGCGACGGGCGATGGTAAAACTGCCTAGACCGAAGGCCACCACCGCGAGTATGACACCCTGATCGACGGTGAGCGACCCCCCTTCGCCAACGAGGGGGGCTACAGCGTTCGCCGCGTTTGACGCCCCCGCCGAAAACGCCATATAGCACGCGATGATGACCACCGAGAGTGATCCAAGGATATCCTGTCGTGTCGCGTTCGGATTCAGGTAGAGTCGAGGAATCGTCCCAGAGCGGTCGAGTTGGATGAAGTGGAGATCAAACTTCGTGAACGCGACATAGCGATCCAGATACGGGTAGAAGTAACGCCCGACCACGATTCCGATGCCGAGGCTGATCAGCGGCGCGATGATCCATGCTGAGACGATCGTAAACATCAGTGCCTGATTGAGTGTGTTCGACGCAAGGCCCAGTCCAACGATAGCGCCAACAGCCGTCATTGAAGTCGAAGCTGGAACGCCGTAGAGATTTGAAATGAGGAGCGACGCTCCTGTGAAGAACAAGACGGCGACGCTTGCGGCAGGCGTGAATTGGGTTGCCGGCACGATACTGCTGCTCATCGTCGCGATGACGTTCCGGCCGACGGTCCATGCTCCGAGAAAACCGAAGCCGACGAACAGGACTGCTGCGGTCGCCTTCCGAAGGAGACGTGAGCCGACTGCTGGACCGAACGCGACACCCGTCGATGAGCCACCAATATTGAATCCAACGAAGACGGCGACGACTATCCCGGCGACGGTTAGCACTGATACCATTGGTTTCTCTCTAACCCAACGTTGCTGATACCTATATAATTCCCTGCAGCCAGCTCTGAGATGATTCTGACCAACTTACAGACAGCCACTGTTCTATCCTCAATCTTTCTTCGTTCATACTCCGAGGTATGCACATGGTCATTCCGTTGCTGAATGTCTCGATTGCATGCCTCGATCTGTTCTTCTGGCATCGGAACGTCGGGATTTCATGATTCGATATCTGATTTCTACTCTCCATTGGCTGTCTAGTTTAGCTCCTCCTCGACAGGCGTTCGGTCGTCGAGCGATTGGTGCGGCCTCTGCTGGATACAGCAGTGTGCAAACTGTTCAAGCCACTGCTGGACGCTGGGCCGACTGCCCACCCACGAGGTATGAAAGCGGTCGATCCGCTGTTTGAGCGTATGAAACCACTTTTCGATCAGGTTTCGCTCTGTATAGTCGAGCTGACCGCTCAATCCAATTCGAAAGAGGGCAGTCCGATAGCCGTAGCCAAGATTTGTCCGGAATCTGGGCAAGATGGCGTACAACGGCACGTAATCGCTTGAAACGGACAATCTCCACTAATGGGTACTGTTATCCAATCACAAGGTGAAGAACTGATGATGAATCAGAACGACCGTTGGGAATACGAGACACTCAGACCGCCTCGCGGGGAAACGAAAAAAGAAGCAGAGGATCCGAAAGCAGAGTTAAACAAACTCGCCGCCGAAGGGTGGCGATTCGTCGAGACGATCGCCTATACCGGTGGTGGGACCAAATATCTCGTGTTCGAGCGACCTCTCCGGGAAAACGACGCTGAACGGGACCCGCCATGAGTCCCGAACCGATTGATGGCGACACAAATACGAACGTCGACACCGATATCGATGTCAGCACAGCGAATACGATGCGTGAGCGCGCTGGGGAGAGCCGACTTAAGATTTGGCTGTTGCTCGCTGCGAACCGTCTATATGTTACTGCAGTGTTGGCACTTGCAGTGTTCGTCATGTTCGTCACGCTTGTGACTGTCATTCCGCCACCATTGGTCCCACAGCTCAGCTCGGGCGATACGATCGAGACAATGTTCTCGGCGATGCTTGGCGCGATCATCACTGGGGTTACTCTCGTTGTAACGATCGGTCAATTGGTATTGTCTCAAGAGAACGGGCCACTGGGAGAGCAACGTGACCGTATGGAGAACTCGATGGATTTTCGCGATTATGCGGAAGAGCTGCTTGGTGCGCCGAGCCCAGCCGATCCATCGGTGTTTCTCAGTGAGCTTGTCAATGTCGCCGAACAGCGTGCGAACGCGGTACGTGACGGCCTGAGTAAGATCGACAGCGACCAACTCCAGTGGGAAGTCGACGAGTTCACCGAGAGCGTGATCGGGAACTCCGAAACGGTACGCGAACAACTCAACGGTGCAAAATTCGGTACGTTTGACGTGCTCTTCGCGGCGCTCAACTACAACTACGGTTGGAAGATCTACCAAGTCGAGCGCCTCGCACACGATCACGCAGAAGATCTCGGTGAACCAGAAAACACTCTCCTTGACGAATTGAAGACGGCCCTCGCGCTGTTCGGGCCGGCAAGAGAGCACGTGAAAACGCTGTATTTCGAATGGGCACTGGTTAGCCTCTCGCAGATGATTCTGTATGCAGCGATTCCAGCACTGGTTGTTGCTGGCGTCATGCTCACTGTCGTTGAAGGGTCTACGCTTCCCGGAACAACGTTTGGGGTCGCACACATGGCGGTGGTGATCGGTGCTGCGTTCACGGTGACGTTGGTACCCTTTTTGCTGTTCACGTCGTATATTTTACGAGTTGTCACCGTCGCAAAGCGAACGCTGGCAATTGAGCCGCTAATCTTGCGAGATTCACAGCGATAATCAATCTCGTATCAACCTCTGATTGTCGAGTTCGAACGTACATGCGTCCACTCACTTATGAACCAGATCATGAATCAGCCGTCGATCGTATCGATAAGATCCATCATCGGCAGTCGAAGAAATAACAATCCCGAGGATTCCCTTGAGCAGTCCGTCTTTCAGGGTGTAGAAAAATATTAATCTGATTTCTTCCATTCTCCGGGTTCAGTGTCGTTGAATTCGCCTTTCGACTGCCGCTCACGCGGCCAGAACGCAATTGAAACCATTATCGTGTAGAACAGTCCCACAACTCCGAGTACAACGATTCCTGGTATCGTTCCCACTGCAGCCGTTTCAAGTATTGACTGGTTTGAGAAGGCAGTGAGTTTGAAGATCCAGGCAGCGAGCATGAGCATGAAAAACGGGAGATAAATCCGGCGGAGCCGCCGTGCAAGTGCTTCCATATAGGGTGTCTTGATGGTCGGGTTTCGATAGTCCTCACTGAGTTGACGCCGCCAGTCGCGATGCTCGACACCTTGAGAGGGGTCGAGCGCGTTCGCAAAGAGATTTTCTTGGAGCATCCGTGCCCGCGCCCGATACACGTCGTAGGCCTGATAACGCCGGGCTTCGATCCCCAAGAACATGGCGATCACCACCATTCCAGTGAGGAGAATCACGTGCTTGCCCTCGGTCGAAAAGGCGTAGATAAGGATCGCTGAGATGATCGTCACCGCCCAGTTGATTGTCTCATCAAGCCGGCCACGCCATGTCGTGACCACGCTCATCTCCCCACGATAGAAATGCGCCACAACCGACCCGAGACCCGTACTCTTTGAAACCATCTCGCGGCCGATCTCGCGTTCTTCACGCTCTTCCGGGTCAAACTCGTCCCAATCCCTGTCATCGTCACTCATAATCGTCAGAGGATTCAGTGTACGTCCGTAAAACACCGCTGCCCGCGTATCTGGACGGGTTCGTAGGAATACTGAGAAAATTGTACGACTCCTTTTGTTCTGACTACGTGAATGGGGCACTCGCCAGCGTATCTTCGAGTTTTTATCAAAATCTAGATTGTAAAATCACTTAAAAACGTAGTACGCTGGCTGAATTATATTTGAGAGTTTAGTGAACACTGTATTTGTTATTTCCTTGAACCTCATCGCTAGCCCAGAAAAGATTAATAATCTGACAACAATGATCTGTTACGTTTCCAGCGTCACTGCTGGATTGCAAAGTAGCCTCAACTCGGATGCCCGGACTATCCCACGATTCTTTCGCTGAGATGCGTATAGACACTATTAATTCCTACTGATATCTGGTGACAATTTCGACTCGAAGTGTGTCTCCTGTTAGTCGACATCGTCGTTACCATTCGTATCATCGAAGGGCTCCTCATCATTGTGCTTCGTTTCATCGCCAGCGTCGGCCTTTGCGTCGGTTGGATCCGTCCCAATAGCCGTTGTCTCTGTCGGTATTGGAGAGAACGGTAGTCCGTGGATGAGATCGCTCAGAACGATGTTTGCGAATTGAACGACGAGCACGAGCAGGAATGGCCCGAGAAAGAGGCCGTACCAGCCGAATAATACCGCACCAAGAATGTAGGCGAACAACACTGCACCCTTGTGCATGGTTTGCCCGGAAATGTATGGCCGGACAATTGACTGGGGAAGAATATCGAGCAAAAGAAAGGCTACAATGAGAAATGCGACAGGATAGATAAGGAGACTCGTACTGGACTGAACTGCCTGCCATGCCAGGAATACCACTGCAGGCACATAGACAAGTTTCCCTACGATCAGCGGGATGAACGTCGCTAGTCCGGTGAGAATGGCCAATAACGTCGGAAATGGAAGAGTGACAACCGTTGGGGCGAGGAAGTTATACCCATTGTAAATAATGATCGAGCCGATCGTCACCGCGAGGACAGTGAGGACATTGCCAAAGTACACGACCTCGAGATCAGTATCGACACCAACAAGATACGCGTATGCGGCGGTGTCACGGCCTCCGACCTCTGTACGATACCAGGACTGGAGACGGTGTCCATCACTGTAGAGAAAGAAGGCAAATGTCAGTGCCAGCGTCAGGTGAAGCAATCCGGTCGAAATCACTCCGAGTACCCCCAACACTGTCGTGAGACCCTGTTGAATCTGTGAAAATTGACCAACGCGACTCACAAATTGTGGGAGATTTTGGAGAACCGCAGTGAACGACTGTTGATTACCTGGCAGGTGTTCCAGCAGCAAATCCATCGTGTCGGGGCTAATGGTTGCGGTGAATTCCCGAACTGCGATGATGCCAGTGTATCCAAGCAGAGCTAGCGTTGGGAGAACAATACAAAGAAGTGTGATTGTCGCGGCCGCTCCCCGGGAGTTGACGTATCGTTGGATTCGCCGATTGACTGGCCGCGCTCCGTAGTAGATAAACAATCCAAAAATGAATGTTCCAATGAACGAAACTAGAAACAGCCCGACGACTCCAGCTAATACGACGGCAACGAGCCACCACCCAACGCGTTGTCGGTCAATTGTGGGTGATAGCTCAAGAGACATGAATCATAATTTCTTTCTGTTGATTTTATAGCTGTCGCTCACAACTGTTGATACGATCGGCGATTTCGATTGGTCACAATTATCCATTATTTTTCGTTTCAGGCGGAAACACTTGAATACCAGGACCAAACCATATACAATAAGCAAATGACAATGCTGCCTGCTCTCCTTAGTTCTCCCGCTATGGTTCGTTCAGCAGTTCCTCACATTCCGTCCCCACGCATGCTCAGCACGGGAAGCCACCGAGGCTGTCACAGTCGCAGTCTTCGGGGTTGGTCTCGTTTTCGTCCTCCGATGGGAAGGCGTCGAGCGTCCCGTCGTCGGTTGTGTTTTCGACGGCGGCCATGTGTTTGCAGAAGGCGTTCCGGTGAACGTGATACGGGCACGTGTAGGCCATTAGATCGTCGGTCTTACTATAGTCTGTCATGGGCCAGACGACTTATCGGTGTTGAGCTATAGAGTTGGAATAATATGACTAGCAATGTGCGTCGAATTAGGACGGCTATTCTATCCGATCCCCACTATCGGGAGATACTGGCTGTGCTTGAAGATGCCAAAAGGCCGCTCCACATAACCGAGCTGGCCGAACAGCTAGTCAAACGAGACGAGACGATGATCAGCGCTGACGAGTACGAGCGTCAGCTCAAACAGGAACGGCTCTCGTTACATCATAACTCCCTCCCAAGACTCGCAGAATACGGGGTAATTGACTACGACCTAGAGGAGAACATCGTTTCGTCTCGTCCCAATGTAGTAACTGAGATCGACTGGCTCGACGAGGACGTTTTTGACCAGTTGCTGGCGAAGTTTCCAACCGATTCCCAATCTACCGAGAACTCGATCGGGGTGCTCGAAGGCCGTCAGGCAGCGGTCGAGTACGGCAAACAACTTGCCGACGAGGCGGAGGAGGAACTGTTCTGCATGTACGTCAGCACTGATTTGCTCGAAGAGGAGTGTCTTAGCCACGCGGAAGACGCTATCAACCGAGGTGTAGAGCTGTATCTGGGGTCACAGAATCCCGAGGTCTGCGATCTCTGTCGCAAACGTCTGCCCGAGGTCACGCTTTGGGAACCTCAGCGTACATGGTTGAGAGCGCCATCGGAGTACCCGACAGTCAGTCGCCTGGTTCTCGTCGACCGCCGAAAGGTCATGCTCGCCATTTTGGATGAGCCGAACTCCGATAGCAGTTACCCAGAGGAGAGGACAATAGTTGGAGACGGCGAAGACAACCCACTGGTCGTCCTCGTTCGAGAATTACTTGGACCACGACTCGATCACCTCGACTACCAGAGTCCCGATTTCCAAAGTGAGATCCATTCGTAACAATGACAAATGATTCATCAGACGATAACGAGACTGCCAGCCAAGCCACCGAACTCACTTATGAAATCGGGGAGGGAGAATCACCGAGTGAAGCCGTCGTTCGGGCAACTGCCACCCTTACGAACACGCCAGTGATCGACCTCGATCCACTCTACTCTGTGATGGATCCTGTTCACCTTGACGGCCTTTTCAGTGAATCGAGTAGACGAACCGACCACAAGGAGAATTCGGTGACGTTCAGCTTTAACGGGTGCTGCATTTCCGTCGCTGGAGATACTGTTGTCGTTCGAAGAAGCGAGAAGATTACTGATTGAATTGCTCCCAGCCGTGTTGCTCGAAAACGTTCCAGCTGAGCCTGCCTGTGATCGTATACGTCGCAGAGTCGTACTTTGACACCCCGGCTTGCCGTCACAGTGTATCACGTCCCACGCAATCGCGTCAACTGATAAAGAGGGAAGTGTTCGGCCGACGCATGCGCTTGCACTCACTGAGCGTTCGTTGGGCAACATCGGAGAACTTCGTTTGGCGTTACATAAATAGAAGTGAGCGGGTTAGCAGCAGTCGGTGAGTGCGCCCTTTCGGGTGGCTTCCGCGCCACAGTTCTCACACGTCCAGTAGGTGTGATCGACGTTGCCGTATTTGTCGTACCCAGTGTACGGGCCACTGACACGCTTGTCGTCGTTGTTCTCCGATGGGAAGGCGTCGAGCGTCCCGTCGTCGGTTGTGTTTTCGACGGCGGCCATGTGTTTGCAGAAGGTGCTGCGGTGGACGTGATAGGGGCACGTACAGGCCATCAGGTCTTCGGTCACGTCGTCGAGGGAGACTGTGTACTGGTGGGCAGCGGGGTTGTCGTGGCTCCCATTGGTGACTTCGACGAGTCCGGGGGCATCGACGTCGAAGGAAAATTGTTCACGCTGTGCGCGTTTCGTGCCGTCTCGTCAGCTTCAAGCGCTGCGGATTGCTTTGTACTCATGGTCTTCTCGCCGTGGTATTTGGAAGACCGGTGCCGGGTGGTCCTAAGCACCCGGCGCGTTTCTACATACGCCCGAGGGCACCGTTCTTCCTACGCTAAACTATGCACTATTGCATAGTAAAACTATCAACTTTGCATTAGTGCATAGAATTAAAGTAGGCAGAGGTGCATAGATTGAACTATGTTGAGTCAGAAATCGCAGGCAATGAGTCGATACCGAGCAATCATGACGGAGACCGATCGAGAGCATATTAGTGGTGAAAGCGACCCCTCGAACCAACAGCGCGATCAGGCTGTCTATCGGGTGAGTAAGCGAATCACCGAGGAACTCCCGAAAGACATTGCTGTGCTTGCCGAGCATCGACCCGACAAACTCGAAGAACTCAGGGAAATCGTCTGTAAGGAAGTCGAAGAAGGGTAGATGATCGGATCCCATGTAGGCACAGGCATCTGTGACTTCGTCCCCCAGAGTGAGCCCCATTGAAACGGGATAGACGAACGGAGGGGTAATTATCTACCAATAATAGTAGGAACTATTATTCTTATAGAGCGTCTCTTTGTCGTCAATGACGAACTTCGAATACCGATCACCCCGAACTCCGCTTGGTTTGCTTGTTGGAGCGTGGGCTCTGTGGTCGCTCAATGAGATTTGGACAAGCGGGATTAATTGGCAGAGTGGGGGTGCTATCGCGACTGTTGGGGCATTCACAGCAGTCAGTCTCGGCTGTCTCGTGTGGGCAATTGGGGCAACGACTGGTGATTCGTTGGAACGACCGACTCTGTATCGGCGGCTCATGCAGCTCTTTGGCGGTCTTGGGATCGTGTTTCTTGGTGCAATCGCTCTTTCAGTGATGTTCTGAGTCAGCTGGCGGATCCGAGTAGTTACTTATTACTCTAGGAATGGATTTACCTGCGGGAAGCGATATCGCATCTATGGTTACTACAGAACTCTCTTCAAGGTCGTCGTTCGAGCGATATCTTCACTCGAGAGGATGGTGGCTGGTGATCCTCGCAATTCCTGTTCTATTCGCTCTCTGGTTCGTGGAAAAGTCCATCAATGACTTTTGATCTGCTTGACGGCGGGAGTCTGCTGGAACATTCGTCTCAATTATTTCGTCGACTTCGTCACGGCTCTCCGCGTCACTGTTAATCAACCGTGTTGCCCCTTCAGTTTTGACTGTGAACCCAGCCTCTTCATACATATCATACATGACTCCGCTGTTACTGAGGACAACGTATACGCCGTTTGTATCTAATTCTTGTACTGTCGTGAGTAGGCGTTTTTGATCTTCTTTCTCGAATCTTCTGCACTGTAATCAGTGAAGGAGTGACGAGGAGATGAAAGCGGTGTTCACCGCCTTCTTCGGCACGCTCATACTGTACCGCTTCGGCAGTCTTACGTACACGGGTGACGTGACGATGTCGTTGTTGGTCGAAGCTCTAATCGCCATTCCGATGATGTTCGTCGGTGCATGGGCCGGCGTCTACATCCTCGACAACATTCCCGAACATATCTTCCAGTGGGTCGTGTTGGTGTTGCTAGCGGTCAACGCCTTCGTCCTCTTGTTTACAGCAGTTCCGGAACTCTAACCGAGTGAACGGCGAGTGGTGGCGCATCATTGACGCCGTCGCCGACCATTATCGCCTTGCGTCGCTCATCCTGAATCGCCTCAACCGTGTCGGACTTGTCGGGAAGAACTCTGGCGTGGACGTTCTGGTCGTCAAATCCGATGAAATAAGCGACGAAAACGATATAGACTGGTTCTTAGATGACACAAAATAGATCGATTGTCGGCAGGATACGATGTCCTCCGAAGCGTTTGAGCCCCGGTTGAAGAGGATGTGCTCGATACGTTCGGTCTGTCACCGATACTGGACGCTCGCAGACGAGCGTGAAATTTCGGGATTTTTCTGGAAGCGTGATTACGATTCGATACTTATCCGGCGCACTCCTGGTTCACCGGGTGTTCACTAACGATGAACACTTATGGGAGGGTCTTTCAGGGGCGGTGTCGGCGATTTCTCTTGAAACGGTATTAAAACCCCGTGTACGGACGCTTCCTTGCCATTCACTACGAGTGAATAATTTTATTCATTAGAAATTTGTTCGAACGTAATATTGTTTGTCGTGCTGAGAACGAGACCGGGCATATCCTCTTCAAGTCGTTTACCGCTCATACTGGGGGCGGTGCCAGAGATAGTTACGGCACCGACGGCGCGGCCGTCGTCGGTTAAGATAGCCGCCGCAACGGCACGGCGGTCGGAAGCGAGTTCGCCCCGGTCGAACGCGAGCCCTTGGTCACGAACGGTCTGGAGTTCCTGAATCAACGACGTGCGCGTTGCT
The DNA here is from genome assembly GCF_051194195.1 of Haladaptatus marinus. Taxonomy (NCBI): domain Archaea; kingdom Methanobacteriati; phylum Methanobacteriota; class Halobacteria; order Halobacteriales; family Haladaptataceae; genus Haladaptatus; species Haladaptatus marinus. The sequence continues at coordinate 161,673 of NZ_JBLZNK010000008.1, read as the reverse complement.
ATCGTCCTCTCGGTCGGCATCGGTACGTCCCCACTGAGGAGTGACTTGACGAGCTCGCACTCTCGGTGGGCGAGGATGGCCTTTCCAGCGGCACATGCATAGAGGGGGACGCGGCTTCCATCACGAAGCATGGAATCGGCGTCGTCTCCCGCTCTGTAGACGAAGACGGCTTCTCCGTTCTCTTCGACGACGAGACTCGCCGTCTCGCCACTCGCGTTCGCAAGGCGGTCTATCTCTGGCCGTGCAACGCAGTACAGCGAATCGGGAGCTCGAACACCCGTCCCGAGTTCGAGGAACCGTAATCCGAGTCGATATCGTCCGTCTTCTCGGACGACGTACCCGAGCCGTTCGAGAGTAGCGAGATGGTTGTGGATGCTTCCTTTCGAGTGACCGAGTCGATTGGCGAGTTGGGTGACACCGGCGCGTTCCAGTGTCGCTAAGGCATCGATGACCTCGAACGTCGTCGCGGTGGCACCGACTGGATACTCCGTCATAGTTGATGATGACGCTCGAAATACAAAAACTCGTTCACCGATACTGAACATATTGTCGTGATTGTTCATCAATTTCTCCGAATGCCGTCGTAGAACCCTAATCGACCTTGGGCGGACAGATTCCCCGCGATCTCCGGTAGAGATTTCCCGTAATCGTGGACTATTCGTTCATCGTTAGTGAACGGTTCCAAAATGAGCATATTTCACCACATACCCATTATTTCCAAACTATTATTATTAAATTGGATATATGAGTTAAAATCTTCGGTTAATATGCTTTTTAACCAAAGAACTAAGTTTTCCCGGTGGCAGAGATATGGTATCGCAAACCATGACGAGCAATAAGCGCGGTACGAACCGACGAAACGTGTTAAAAGGTGCGGGTGTCGCCGGTGCAACAGCCCTTGCGGGATGCCTCGGTGATACTGATGGAAGCAGTGATAGCAAAAAGAAGGCCGACTCCATCAACGCGTGGAGCTGGGACGTTGCGGCGAAGTCCCTGCAACTAACCGCCAAATCGTACCAGAAAAACAAGGATGCGACGGTCAACGTCAAGCAAATCGGTCGCACCGATATGAAAGACAAGTACAAATCCAAGCTTCTCGCTGGCTCCGGCGCGCCTGCGGTCGCAACGATGGAAAGCGTCGATTCCGCCGCGTGGGTGGATACGGGTGGTCTTCGAGATATTTCAGAGTGGCTGAAAAAGGACTTCAAAAAGAAGTTCGTCTCCGGGAAGTGGGAACCGCTGACCAAGGATGGAAAGACGTACGCGCTCCCGTGGGACATCGGCCCCGTCGGGACGTTCTATCGGAAAGACGTTCTGGACAAGCACGGTGTCAAGTTAGATAACGTCGAGACGTGGTCGGAGTTCATCGAAGAAGGGAAGAAACTGCCGAAGGACACCGCCATGCTCAACATCCCGTCGAACGATTACGACGGTCTCTGGCGGATGCAGTACCGCCAACTGGGCGGACAACCCTTTACGGAGGATGGCAAAGTCGGGTTCAACAACGAAAAGAGCGTACGCGTGGCGCGCAATCTCAAACGCCTTCGCGATGCTGGTATCACCGACAACAAAGCATCGTGGTCGAGCGCGTGGTTCTCCGCGTTCAAGAAAGGCTCTATCGCCTCACTCAACGCTGGCGCGTGGATGGAAGGAACGCTGAAGTCAGAGCTACCGAACACGTCGGGCAAATGGCGCGTAATGAAGCCGCCAGCCTTCGAGAAGGGTGGTCGTCGCGCGACCAACTGGGGCGGGTCGAACCTCGTTATCGCCGACCAAGTCAGTGACACGAAAGCCAACCGTGGGTGGGACTACATGAAATACACACTGGGAAGCAAGAAGCGACAAGCCGAGATGTATCGAAAGTACGGCATCTTCCCGGCGTACAAGCCGGCGTACGAGAGCGATGCGTTCGACTCGGGGCACAAGTTCCTCGGCGGGCAGAGTGCTGGCCGAATGTTCGCCAACATCGCGCCGAACATTCCATCGTATCGATACACGACCGACACGCCGGAGGTGACGAAAGCTATCAACACTCACTTCAAGAGCATGATGAGCGGGAAACTTTCGCCGAAAAAGGCCGTCGAGAAGGCTGCGAAACAGGTCGCTAGCCGAACCGACCGCAAGGTAGCCTAACGCCCTCCGACACCATATGTCTCAAACAGACGAAATAACCAGCGAGCGACGCGGGTCGTACCGCGACGAGTTCGTGGATGGGTTTCGCTGGCGGCGTCAGCGTCTCTCCGAGCGACTGCCGAAGTTCAAGGGAGTCCCGTACATCTTCTTGCTCCCGTTCTTCGTGCTGTTTACGGTCTTCCTCGCGTTTCCCATCCTCTACACGATTTACCTCTCGTTCTTCCAGTTCGAGGGTGTTGGGGGGATGGTGCTCTTTACCGTGCCTGTCCTCGGGACCGAAGTCACTTCGATTGCCGACCTGACGTTCGTCGGCTTCTCGAATTACGCGCGACTCCTCAGCGACGGCCAGTTCCACCAAGCGATGTACAACACCGTGTTCATCCTGCTGGTGCAGGTGCCGCTGATGATAGCCATCGCACTTTCACTAGCCGTGGCACTCAACGCTTCGTTCGTCAAACTCAGGGGAATCTTTCGAACGACGCTCGCGCTTCCGATTTCGGCGAATCTCGTCGCGTACGCGACCGTTTTCGTCCTGCTCATGCAACAGCACGGACTCGTAAACTATCTGCTCGGCCTCGTCGGAATCGGCCCGATTCCGTGGTTCCAGAGCGATTTCTGGTCGCGGATGACCGTGGTCGGGGCAGTGACGTGGCGGTGGACTGGCTACAACATGATAATCCTCCTCGCGGGGCTTCAGAACGTCCCCCAGCAACTGTACGAGGCCGCCGAAATCGACGGCGCGAACCGACTGGAGAAGTTCCGATACGTGACGCTCCCGCAACTCAAACCGGTACTGCTGTTCGTCGCCGTCACCTCGACCATCGGGACGTTCAAGCTGTTCTCCGAACCGCTCATCGTGAGCGAGGCGGGTGCGTCGGCGGACGCCACCCGAACCATCGTCCAGTACATCTATGAGATGGCGTTCGTCCAGTTCCAACTCGGCTACGCCAGCGCGCTGACGTGGGTGCTCATCGCCGTGGTCAGCACGCTCTCTATCGTCCAAATCAAGGCCGTCGGCGACGGAGGTGACAGCGGTGCGTAACCACCAACGCGAGTTCGGATGGAAACTCGTCACGTACGCCTTCCTCCTCGTCGCAGTGCTCGTCACCATCGTTCCGCTCTACTGGATAGTCGTCGCCTCGACGCTCCAAGAGCAAGCGTTCCTCGCCGCCGCGAGCGACCCCCGAGTTATTCCGGGGTCGCTCGCACAGTTCATGGAGAACTTCAACGCACTCCAGCAACGGTCGGCGACGGCGTTCCTCGGGTACGAAGTCGGATTCGTCGGGGCGGTCGGCAACAGCATCTTCGTGGCGACAGTGTACACACTGCTGTCACTGTTGTTGTGTTCAATGGGTGGGTTCGCCTTCGCAAAGTACGAGTTCGAGTACAAGGAGCCGATTTTCTACACCATCCTCGCAACCCTCGTATTGCCCATCCAGTTGCTCGTCATTCCGCTCTTCTTGCTGATGTCGCGCATCGGGTTGACCAACACCTACTGGGCCATCATCCTGCCGTGGGCGGCCAACCCCCTCGGCATCTTCCTGATGCGCCAGAACATGCGGTCGATTCCGGACGCTCTGCTCGAATCCGCACGCATGGACGGGGCGACTGAGTTTCAGGTGTTCTACCGGGTCGCACTTCCGACGATGAAGTCGTCGCTGGCGGCATTGGCCATCGTCTTGTTCCTCTTCCAGTGGAACCTCTTTCTGTTCCCACTGGTCATCCTCAGTCAGGACAAGTACACCATTCCGGTCGCCATCAGCGACCTCGTCGGCGCACAGCGCGTCTACTACGACCAGATTATGGTCGCCGCGGGTCTCTCTATCGTACCGATATTCATCCTCTTTCTCTTCCTCCAGAAGTACTTCGTTAGCGGCATCCTCGCCGGTTCAGTCAAGGAGTGATACACTATGGCAGAAATCAATATTAACGACTTACGGAAACAGTTCGAACTCGACGACGGCGGTATGCTGACCGCTGTAGACGACGTGAATCTCACGGTCGAAGACGGGGAGTTTCTCGTCCTCGTCGGCCCGTCGGGTTGTGGAAAAACGACGACGCTCCGCTGTGTGGCAGGCCTCGAAGAAGTCACGAGCGGCCACATCCTGTTCGACGACGAGGACGTGACCGACCTCCGGGCGCGCGACCGGGACGTTGCGATGGTGTTCCAGAACTACGCGCTGTACCCGCACATGAACGTTCGCAAGAATCTCGGCTTCGGTCTGAAACTATCGTCGGAACGCACCTCGGCAGATATTCGCGAGCGCGTCGAGAGAACCGCCGAGATGCTCGGCATCACCGACCTCCTCGATAAGCGTCCGCGCGACCTCTCGGGCGGGCAACAACAGCGCGTTGCACTGGGTCGCGCCATCATCCGCGAACCCGAAGTGTTCCTGATGGACGAACCGTTGTCGAATCTCGACGCGAAGCTTCGGTCGGAGATGCGAACCGAACTACAGGAACTCCAGCACGACCTCGACGTGACGACGATGTACGTCACCCACGACCAGACGGAAGCGATGGCGATGGGCGATCGCATTGCCGTCATGAATGGCGGGGAACTCCAGCAGGTCGGCACCGCCGAGGAGGTGTACACGTCGCCGACCAACGAGTTCGTCGCGAACTTCATCGGTTCGCCGAGCATCAACCTCTTTACCGCCGAGGTTTCCGGTTCGACGCTCCACGGGCCGGGTGGGTTCGAGTACGACCTAGACGATTCGTCGTGGGTCGATGGCTACGACCGAGTTCGGGTCGGCGTTCGACCGGAAGACATTAAACTCGTCGAATCCGGTGGCAACGTCGCCGAAGCGTCCGTCGTCGAACCGATGGGGAACGAGAACTTCCTGTACGCGACGCTCGGCGACCGCGAACTGACCGCACGCATTGCGAGTACACTGCGTCCGACGCCCGGTCAGACGGTTCGGTTCACGTTCGACGAAGCGTCACTGTATCTGTTCGACCCGGAGACGGGCGACTCGCTGAAGACGAAAACGTCTGAGACGACTGCCACAGTCGGCGAGTACGCCCAGACGGAAGGTGAGTCAGCATGAGCAGAATCGTCGATTACGACCTCTACGAGGTACCGCCACGATGGTTGTTCCTCAGATTGGAGACGAGCGATGGTATCGTCGGCTGGGGCGAACCAGTGGTCGAGGGGCGGGCACATACAGTCCGCGCCGCTGTCGAGGAACTGCTCGACACCCACCTGCTCGGCAAATCGCCGGACGCGATAGAAGACCACTGGCAGACGATGTATCGCGGCGGTTTCTACCGTGGTGGTCCCATCCTGATGTCCGCCATCGCGGGCATCGACCAAGCCCTATGGGATATCAAGGGCAAGCAGTTCGGCGCGCCCGTCTACGACTTGCTCGGTGGGAAGGCCCGCGACCGTATCCGCGTCTATCAGTGGGTCGGTGGCGACCGACCGAGCAGGGTCGCAGACGCTGCCCGCGAGAAAGTCGAGGCCGGATTCACCGCCCTAAAGATGAATGCTACGGCGGAACTGCGGCGCGTGGATTCTCCCGCGGCGGTCGAGGAAGCAGTTGCCCGGCTCGGGGCCGTCCGTGACGCAGTTGACGATGACGTTGACGTGGGCGTCGATTTCCACGGTCGTGTCTCGAAACCGATGGCCAAGCGACTGGCGAAAGCACTCGAACCGCACGAACCGATGTTCATAGAGGAGCCGGTACTGCCGGAACACAACGACGTGCTACCGGAAATCGCCCGCCACACCACCATCCCAATCGCAACCGGCGAGCGCATGTTCAGCCGGTGGGATTTCAAGGAGGTCTTCGAAAACGGCAGTGTTGACATCATCCAGCCGGATTTGAGCCACGCAGGCGGGATCACCGAAGTGAAAAAGATCGCCGACATGGCCGAAGCGTACGACGTAGCGATGGCACCACACTGCCCGCTCGGACCGATTGCGCTGGCTTCGTGCATTCAGGTGGACGCAGTCGCGCCGAACGCCCTCATTCAAGAGCAGAGCCTCGACATCCACTACAACGAGACAAGTGACGTCCTCGATTATCTCGCCGACGCCTCGGTGTTCGAGTACCACGACGGGTACGTAGATCTCCCGGACGGGCCGGGGCTGGGCATCGATATCGACGAAAAACACGTGCAGGCGAAGGCAGGCAACGTCGATTGGCACAATCCTGTCTGGCGGCACGAAGACGGCAGCGTTGCGGAGTGGTAACGATGCAGGGACTCGAAAATAGCGTGGCGCTCGTTACGGGTTCGACGCGCGGTATCGGTGCCGAAATTGCGCGAAGGCTCGCGCACGAGGGATCCTCCGTGGTCGTTACTGGACGCACAGAAGATGCCGGACGCGAAACTGTCGAGAGCATTCGGGACGAGGGCGGCGAGGCGGTGTTCGTTCGTGCGGATATGCGCGACCCGGACGACATCGCGGCGCTCGTCACCGCGACAGCCGAGGAGTATGGCGGACTCGACGTGCTGGTGAACAACGCCGGAGTCGAAACGAACACGGCGGCGGACGAGGCGACGATGGACGATTGGGAGTTCGTCCTCGAAACCGACTTCCGGGCCTACTGGCTCTGTGCGAAGCACGCCGTCGCCGAGATGGACGAGGGGGCCATCGTCAACGTCTCCTCGAATCACGCCTTCCCGACGATGCCGGAGATGTACCCCTACAACGCCGTGAAGGCGGGAATCAATGGAATGACTCGCGGGATGGCGCTCGATTTCGGTCCTGAGATTCGCGTCAACACGGTCAATCCCGGCTGGGTCGCCATCGAACCCACGACCGAAGGGATGGACGATGAGTACCGCGAATACCTCGAATCGATCCATCCTGTCGGTCGCCTCGGTGACCCTTCAGACGTTGCCGGAGTGGTTGCCTTCCTTGCAAGTTCCGACGCCGCGTTCGTCACGGGAGCATCCTTGCTCGTTGACGGCGGCCGCACTGCCGTCATGCAGGACGATGCACTGCCAGACTACCGCGAACGACGCGAGGAGCCCGAAAACCGATGACGCTCCGAGTTACGGGCGGTCAAACTACGGTCGAGTATCGTCCCGACGAACACCGCCTCGTTGTCAAACATGGGAGTGAGACGCTCTTAGACGGCAGCATCAAACTCGACGTGGGTGCCGAGACACTGCCCGCAAGTTCGAACGCGACCACTACATCGGTCAGAACGACGGCCCACGCAACGCACGACGATGGATGGGAGACGACGGTCGAACTCGACGCGAGCGACGGTCACGTCGATGTTCGCGTGTCGTTCCGCACTCCGCACGACCGAAAAGTCGCCCTCGGCGACCTTCGACCGCTGGCGGATGCGACGGCACCGACGCACGGGGCGGACGCCCGACGGTACCGGCACGGCTACCAGTCGTGGACACCGACGGCGACGCTCCCCGTCGGCGAGCGATTCCCTTCCGAAGAGAACGAACCGCAGATGTGCGACCTCACCGCACCACAGGGTGCTTCCCACGGCGTGATGGCACTGTTGAACGACGATGGCGCGCTCACAATGGGGTTTCTCGACCACTCGCGGTTCGTTTCCCGGTTCGACGTTGCTCACGATGAGAACGGTATTCGTCGTGCCGAAGCCGTCTGTCCCGGTGATGCGACGACAGTTCCTGGTGGCGAGGAACTTTCCCTCCCGACGCTTCGAATCGACGCCACGCGAAGTCTCCACGACGCACTCGCCGCCATCGCAGCGACCACCGCTGAACGCATGGGCGCGCGCGTACCCGACGACGCACCGACTGGGTGGTGTTCGTGGTATCACTACTTCACCGACGTTTCCGCCGCCGATATTCGAGAGACGCTCGACGACCTCGCCGAGTGGGACGTTCCCCTCGACATCGTCCAACTGGACGACGGCTACCAGACTGCGTTCGGCGACTGGCGCACGCTCGACGAGGGGTTCGACGACATCGGGGAACTCGTTACGGCTGTTCGTGCTGCAGACTACACTCCGGGACTCTGGTTAGCACCGTTCTATGTGCAGTCCAATTCGTCGCTCGCCGCCGACCATCCCGACTGGCTCGTAACCCGTGACGGTGACCCCGTGGATGCTGGGCCGCGTCACGGGCCGATGTATGCGCTCGACACCACGCACCCCGAGGCCGAACGGTGGCTCCGAGAGACGTTCGAAACCATCGTCTCCGAGTGGCGATTCGAGTACTGCAAACTCGATTTCCTCTACGCCGCCGCCCTTCCGGGCGACCGCCACGAGGACGTCACCCGGGCAGAGGCGTACCGTCGTGGACTGACAGCGATTCGAGAAACCGTCGGGGACGACGTGTTCTTACTGGGTTGTGGCGCGCTCCAAGGGCAGAGCGTCGGCCTCGTCGATGCGATGCGCGTCGGCCCCGACACCGCACCGCACTGGCGGGCGGCGCCTGCGAGTCAGCCAGCCCACGAAAACGCGATTCGCAACGTGCTCAACCGGCAGTGGGCACACCGTCGGCTCTGGATGAACGACCCGGATTGTCAACTCGTTCGCGAGACGACCGATCTTACGCTCGCCGAACGTCGGTCGTTCGCGACGCTCGTCGCGCTGCTCGGCGGGTCGAACGTCGTCAGCGACCGAGTAGCCGACATCGAACCCGTCGGTCGGGAACTCGTCGAGCGGTCGCTCCCGCCGATGGAAACGGGGCGGGTTCGCGGCGTCGGCGAGCAAGAACTCCCGACTCGACTCGTCGGCGAACGTCGGGTCGATGGTGCGCTCGCCGTCGCCGCCTTTAACTGGTCGGACACCACCCAGTCGGTGCGCATCGACCCTGCCGAACACAGTCTGACGGACGCTCACGTTTGGGACGCGTTCGAATCCGAATATCGCGGCACTGGTCCGTTCGAGCGTTCCGTTCCGCCCCACGGCTGTTTACTCGTCCACATGGCACCAGCCCGTGGCCGCCCGCGACTGCTCGGTGCGCGCCACCTCGGCAATCTCTGCGGTCACGTGACCGCCGTCGATTGGGACGAGGCCGGGCAACTCGCTGTGACGCTTACGGCGTCTCAGGCCCAATCGGTCGTCGTCACCACTCCCGGGGGCTGGTCACGCGATGGCGGAGCAGTTACCGACTGTCGTCTCGAACCGGGACGAACCACCCTGACCTTCGAGGAATCGTGAACCGAATGCACAGCACCAGCAACGATATACACCAATGACGATAGGAGTCTGTTACTTCCCGGAACACTGGCCGAGTGAGCGATGGGAGCGAGACGTGGCACAGATGGCAGAGGCGAACATCGAGTACGTCCGAATGGCCGAGTTCTCGTGGGGTCGAGTCGAACCCCAGCGTGGCGAGTTCGACTTCGAGTGGCTCGACGAGACTGTCGAACTCGTCGGCGAATACGGCATGCAGGCCGTTCTCTGCACGCCGACAGCGACCCCGCCGAAGTGGCTCGTGGACGAGCATCCGGAGATTCGACAGGAAGACCGCGACGGAAACCCGCGTAATTGGGGCAGTCGCCGATTTACGTGCTTCAACTCGGATACGTACCGGCAGGAAACCGAACGCATCGTTCGAAGGGTTACGGAACGCTACGCCGACAACCACGTCGTTGCGGGCTGGCAGACCGACAACGAGTACGGCTGTCACGACACCGTTCGGTGCTACTGCGACGATTGCGCCGCCGCCTTCCGCGACCGGCTTCGTGAGAAATACGAGTCCATCGACCGACTGAACGAAGCGTGGGGGACGACCTTCTGGAGTCAGCAGTACGAGTCGTTCGCGGCGGTCGAACCGCCGCGTCCGACCCCTGCCGACCAACATCCGGCACGACTGCTCGACTACTATCGATTCGCCAACGACAGTGTCGTGGAGTACAATCGACTGCACGTAGATTGCATCCAGGAGGCGAACGACGACTGGTTCGTCACCCACAACTTCATGGGCGATTTCGGCCACCTCGACGCTTACTCGCTCGCGGACGACCTCGATTTCCTCGCGTGGGACTCCTATCCAACGGGATTCGTGCAAGACCGTCGGCAGGGGACGCCCACGCCCGACGAACTCCGGGCGGGCGACCCGGACGAAGTGGGCATGAACCACGACATCTATCGCGGTGCGAAGCGCGAGCCGTTTTGGGTGATGGAACAGCAACCGGGCGACGTTAACTGGCCGCCCCATGCGCCACAACCCGCCGACGGAGCCATGCGACTATGGGCACACCACGCCGTTGCGCACGGTGCCGATGCCGTCCTCTACTTTCGATGGCGACGCTGTCTGGAGGGGCAAGAACAGTATCACGCCGGGCTTCTGGAAGCCGACGGCTCACCCGACCGTGGCTACCACGAGGCTGTCGAGGTTGCCGAGGAACTGTTCGACCTCGACCCAGTAGACGCCCCCGTCGCCGTTCTTCACGACTACGAGAATCTATGGGCGACAGATATCCAACCCCACTCGCCGGACTGGGACTACTGGGCACATCTCCGTGCGTACTACAGCGCGATTCGCCGCCACGGCGTACAGGCAGATATCGTGCATCCGGACACCGACCTCACGGACTACAGCCTCGTCTTCGCGCCCGCGTTTCACCTCGTGGATGCGGGACGCGCCGCGACACTTCGGTCGTACGTCGAGAACGGCGGTCACGTCGTGTTCGGTGCCAGAACTGGGGTGAAAGACCGTACGAACAAACTCCGCGACGCTCCGGCACCCGGCCCGCTCGCGAAACTCGTGGGGGCAACGGTCGACCAACACGAGAGCCTACCAGAGCAACTCCAGACACGAGTCGAATACGCGGGTAAGACCTACGAGTACCGGACGTGGGCGGAATGGCTCACACCGGACACCGCGTCGTCTATCGCAACTTACGATTCCGATGTTGCTGGCGGGCGTCCGGCGATGACGAAACGCGAAATCGGCGACGGAACAGTTTCGTACTGTGGTGTCTGGCCACAGGAAGACCTCGCAGACGCACTCGTATCGAACGCACTCGACACAGCAGACGTTTCTCGCACCCGTCGTCTTCCCGCGAACGTCCGGGTTGCCCACCGCGACGAATATCTATGGATCACGAACTTTGGGCACGAATCTATCGACCTCGCGGTTTCTTCCGACGCCGACTTCGTCGTTGGCGGTAAAACCGTCGATGGCTACGATGTGGCTGTCGTCGAAGCAACACTGGCCGACATCGAAATCGAGTCGGGGTAGCCTGCATCGGGAGGTGGTCTTTTTCGGGGACAGCACACGATCCAATCACACTCGGAGCGATGATCTGGGCGGTCGTCCCGAAGGATCCGATCGGTGAGCAGATTGGGGCGTTCACTGTTGGATCACAGGAACAACCGTCGATGCCGTCCCACCTCTGGGGTCTTTCGGGAGGGACGATTCCAGACACGACGACTGATGAACTCGGGAGTTCTTTGCGACCCGCACGAACGCATGGCCAGCACGGGAAGTCACCCAGGCCGTCGCAACCCTTCGTCGTTTCTCCATAACTCATCCGGTGCACTTATAGATATGAAAAACATATGAATTTGTGTAATGTCACAGGATACACGGCGCGTCGGTGACCGGGGACAAGTCACGATCCCAAAGTGGATTCGAGAGCAAGAAGATATCCACGGGGGAGACGAGGTCATCGTTGAGCGTGAGGACGGCAAAATCGTGATCCGGAAGCCGAATGGCGTTGACCATGAGGAACTCGCGAAAGCATACAAGGACAACGCCGAACAAGCACGGGAAATAAATGAGGAATGGGAAGGGGCATCGAGAGAGGCAAACGACTACCTATGAGCGTCTCTCGCGGTGATATTGTTCTCGTAAATCTTGATCCCACAAAAGGCTCCGAAATCAAAAAGACTCGTCCAGCAGTTGTTATCCAAAACGATACTGGCAATCAGTATTCGCCTACAACAATCGTTGCCCCGATGACAACGACACTCTCACAATATCCGTTTGTGGTTATTCTTCGTGCAAGCGATGAAGATATCGACAAGGATTCTGCTGTCCAACTCGATCAAATACGGACGGTTGATATTGAAAAGCGTATTGAGCGAACCTTTGGGCAGGTTAGTGACGAAAAAATGGCTGAAATCGATGCGGCGATCAAAGTGAGTCTCGGTTTAGACTGAAACCGTCGTTATACACTGAGTAGAGGCTTTTCAAGATATGCAGTATAAATACTGAAGCGGTGGTTAGTTCGGCAGTTCCGTCCGTCCTGTTTGCACGCACGGCCAGCACGGGAAGTCATCGAGGCCGTCACAGTCGCAGTCTTCGGGTTCGGTATCGTCTTCGTTGTCCTCTGAGGGGAACGCCTCAAGCGTCCCGTCGTCGGTTGCGTTTTCGACGGCGGCCATGTGCTTGCAGAAGGTGTTGCGGTGAACGTGGTGCAGGCAGGTGCAGGCCATCAGTTCGTTAGTCACGTCGTCGATGGAGACTGTGTACTGGTGAGCTGCGGGGTTCTCGTGGCTCTCGTTGGTGACTTGGATGAGTCCGGGAGCATCGACGTCGAAGGCAAATTGTTCCCACTGTGCGCGTTTCTACACACGCCCGAGGGCACCATTCATCCTACCATATCCTATGTGGGCGTCGGTATTAACGATTCCGAGATCCTACGTAGGAGTTGGTATTAAGTAGATGGCTGCAATACCATCTGTTATGACTGAGAACGAGAGTGATCGTGACGAGCAGGGACGATTTGCGGAGCAAACGAGTGATGAGGATATACTTCGAGTGATTCGTGCGTCCGAGTTTCCGGCAGTGACCACTCGGTGAGTGGCAGACACAGTCGGGGTGGAGCGACGGCCAGTGCATCAGCGACTTGAGGAGCTTCATGAACGGGGTGCGTTAGAACGTGGGAAATTGAGTCCGCGGGTGGTTATCTGGTGGATTACTGAGAAACGATAGCTACCTTAGTTAGCGATTGTCAGCTTTTCACGGGTTAGTTCTTAGCTTAGTTTCGAGTTGATTGTGGAGAGCCGTCGTCTCTTACGCCATTTATACGTAATCAGTCGAAGGTAAGAGAATAGCAGCGTTTTCGGGCATCGGTAAATGAGAAGCGTGACTCGACGAGATCGTGTTCTTCGAGTCGAGTGAGTGCGTAGCGAACGGTACGTGCTGGAAGCAAGGTTTCATCGGCGAGTTCAGCCTGTGTGAGCCCATTGTCGTTGTCTTCGAGTACTTTTGCAACCAGTTTTGCACTTGGTGGAAGTTCGGAAAGCACGTCAGTCGGTGGGTTTGTTTCTGGATCGGCTGTGTCGTCTCGATGAGACATCGATTCAAACCATTTCGTACCATCTCGAAGTCCCGCTGAGCAGTTCTTGGTTGGCCATGAACACCAAAACCAACGAACAGCTCACTTCCTGAACTGTCTCAACTATAGCTATTTGGTGATAAATTATATACGATAATAATTCAATTTATGTGTATGGTCAACGAGGAGCAAAATTCAGATCGAACAGGCAAGACTGCAACTCGAAGACGATTCATCGAAGGGACAGCTACTGCGACTCTTCTTGCGGCGGTCGGATCTGATACTACGGGGGGCGTTAGGCGTACAGCGGCCTATCCATGGTCAAACGATCACGGGAACGCACGCTCCATCAAGACGAACTCGTCAACACTTTCAGTAACGGATCGACTTGAAGACCGGCGATACGTGGCGACGGGAACCCGCGCATATATCGTCGGTGATGAATCAGGACGTTTCCCAGCAATGGGATGGCACATTGGGGGCGAGATGGGTGGCGTTTGGAGTCCCCCGCTCAAGTTGCTTGACGGCATCTGGTTTGGCATTAATGATAAGTGGATCGGACGTGCAAACCGATTCACCAGTGCGTACGGGCACGTGACCATGAATTTGCCAGGGAACGAGAATCTATCTATCACGCGTACTGATTTCGTTCCTGATGGTAAACGTGCAGCCCTCTTCGGATTACAGTTTACGGCGGGTGATAAAGACGAATCCTTCACGCTCACGGTTGATGCCCACTCGGAGTTACTGAGTGCGTATCCGTGGGGATGGACAACACCGTCACAAGAGCAGTTCAATCTCGAAGATAGCGTCGAGTTCGATGGACAGCGCCTGGTTTTCCGCGAACAAGGAACGCCTCCAGTAGAAAACGCCGATCGTCACAATTGGGCAAGTGTCGTTGGAACGAAGATGGAACCAGTAAGCCACAAAACAGGCGATGAATTTTGGGACCACAGATGCCAGTCGACGTCTGTCCTCCGGACGATGAGTCGACCGAGCAGTTGGATCCAATCCGGTGTGATGATTCCAGGATGGGCAAGGGAAAAGGTGGGCAGCTCCAGTATGAAGTTGAAATTCCGGCTAATTCGACAAAAACAATCTGGGTCGGCGTTGCCGGCTCTGAATCCGGACCGGAGCCTGCCGTTGAGGAACTCACTACCGTGTTAGAAGACCCGATGGATGCACTCCAGCAAAAGGTTGAAACGCGACGCGACCTCGCTGAACGGACGCAAGTATCTCTCCCCGGCAGCAACCTGTTGGATCGATCCATTGAGTGGAGTAAGCAAAACCTCGCCGATAGCGTCCAAGAAGCCACAGATCTCCAGATCCGGTACACTGATGAGGGAACGCAGTACCCCGCTCCTATTGGTGAGATCGATAGAATTCGGTTCTATGCCGCAGGCTTTCCGGACTATCAGTGGCTCTTTGCTGTCGACGGTGAGTATACGACATTCGCCGCACTCGCGGCCGGTCAGTTCGACATTCCAAGAGATCACATGCGGGCAATTCATGAGGTTAGTCGCCTCCTCAACGAGGATACTGGAAAGGTCGCTCACGAGGTAATCACTGATGGTTCAGTGTACTATGGCGCAAATTCAGATCCTGGCAACACTGACGAGACGGCCAAATTTGCCATGGCAGTCCACCAAATCTGGCAATGGACCGGCGACGATGCGTTCCGCGATGAGATGTATGAGTTCATTGTCGATGGATTAACCTACATTACAGAGGAGCTAGACGAAGACAGCGACCTCTGGCCCTCTGGGCAGGGGAACGTTGAGCGTTCTGGCATGGGCGAGGAGAAACTTGACGTAGCTGTCTATACTATCCGTGGGCTGTTTGCCCTCGCTGATATGGCTCGAAGCAAGGGAGACCAACAGACGGCGACATGGGCGAGTGATCAAGCTGGGAAGATGCTCGCGAAATTTGTTGAGACATGGTGGATTCCTGAGATTCCTCAACACGCTGGTTCAATCGACGTCCCGGAAAACGGGACGAACGATAACCGTCGCATCTATCAACGCCACTGGATTGGCGTGACGCCGATGTCCGTTGATTATGTTGACGAGTCAGGATCTGTTGTCCCTGGGATTGCAACACGAAATCATGGAAACGCTGCACTGAACCTGCGAGAGACGGCCTGTTATAGCGGAACTGGAGATGAAGAACAAACAACTCACCGGCGGAACGAGGGTCTCTACCATACTGGTGGACCTGGCTGTGATGAGGGTGAGTATGAGTATACAAAAGATTCAGCAGAAAAGAGTATCTTTACGCTCAACAGTGCAGTGATGGCTGTTGGCGAAGGGAACTACGGTCGGCTTGGACGTGATCAGCAGCGACGATATATGCGTGCAAACGCAACACTTCAACTTCCGGATCCCGATGAGCAGCCCGGAGCAATGCCGGAAATAGCACCGTCACCGAATTATGGCCGGTCCATTAATCAACAGTTCACGAAGCGAGCGATGGTGCTGCAGGCATGGGGTACCTATGGCATCCTTTGGCCTGTCGTGCGTCACTATCTAGGACTGCGACCCGATATGGGCCGAAAGCGACTTCAGGTCATTCCGCAGATACCGGAAGACTTCCCCCGAGTAGAGGGGGAAAACATTCGCCTTGGAGAAGACGGTGCTGTGGCAGTTTCCGCAACTGTCCCCGGAAAGGCGGGACTTTATCGAACCCGAGTTTCTCCAAGCGCCGACATTGCCGAGCTTTCAGTTGGACATGTGATCCCTCCGAATGCAGAAATCGAAACTGTTCGCCTTGACGGTGAGGCGACAGACGAGTACGAAGTGCGTATGACCACACGTGGGAAAGAAGTGTCCGTCGATGCTTCCTCTGATCAAGATCACGTGTTCCTCGTGCGGACAAAAAAGATGTCGAGCGGTTCGTGACGGTAAGTACGTGATTTCCGCAGCATTGTTTCTCGGAACACTCGTTGTTGTATATCTGCTTGGGTGGAGTTTCCTCATTCTATTGCTTCCCCGTGTCCTAAAGGAGCAGGGATATGACACAGCTGTTCGAAGTCTCGCCGAGAATGGTGCGGGTGTGCTTGTCTAGGTTCTTGCCATTGCCCTTGCATTTACGGTCGCAAGCTTTGGTGGTACCATCGCTGCATTCAGTGTGTTGGCCGGTGCTTCGAGTGATTCGTGAGTCAGAGTTTCCGGCTGTGACCGCTCAGTGGGTCGCTGATACCCTTGGAATTGAGACGACCGAATGAAGCATCTCAAAGAGTACCAACGTACTCAGATTCACTTGCGAGGAAATAGTGATTAGTACTTTGTGCTAACGTTCGATGCTACCGGCTCTCGTATACGGTCATCGTCTATCTTCAAACTCATCTCACAACCTCATTAGTCAGGAGAATCGCCCTGGTCGTCCCGACCCTCGGTCGGCATGTAATACTCAAACACCATCACCATTCCAGCACACAGTATCGCCAAGCTCGCCACGGTATCGAATCATACAGATAAATCGCCCCGATGAAAGATCATTTCAACCGCTCCACTGGCGATTATGGATACCACGAACACCGCGAACAGTGCCCGTAGGTAGGGAGGATCATCATAGGCGTCTCCCCTGAGGATTATCATAAGGATGACCAATGCAACACCGACTACTCCCAACGTGTTTGGAAACAGCGGTGTGTTGTGATCAAGTGGAATGGCCGGCAGAGCCATTAGCCACCCTCCGGTGGTACTTCCGTCCAACGTTCAAGCGGATCGATCTCGATGTTTGGGACGACAACGAATCGTCCTACGAAACCCGTGATGGTCAGCACGAGGGTTCGACTCCCTCGGCGGATCCTTGCCCGATTCGGTGCGACGAGCAACTTTCCCGAGAAATCGTGAAGGAGGTGAACTCGTTCATCACCCCGATCGGATCTCAACCGCCACGAACACAGCCGATGAAACCACCATCACGGCTGGCGGTTGAGCATCTCCGGTGGACGGAGGCGAGAACGACAATTCGACTACTTGGAAGTAAACTTGTTATTGCGGTGTTTTTGCGGTAGGTGGCTGCTCGTCACCGTATACTGGAGAATCGGGTTACACCGGAAGGCGGTGATAAACGAGTTCACCACCCCCGTGTGCAAACACAATCGCCTTCTCATCGGGGCATATTTGATCTGGATCGTGGCAGTGACGTTGCTTATTTGCGCCCAAATAGGACTCTGGAGACAGTGAGATGAGAACATTTTATACAGCATTGTTTAATAGTGAAACATGAGTGTCGAAACGCTGCTTGTCTCCTTGTTGATTGGTGGTGTGCTTGGATATTATTTACCGTCTGACCGAACCCAACAAATAGGTGATGATATCATCTTCGCCGGTCTCGCTGTTCTCCTCATTTCGATCGGTGCACAACTCGGAGGTAATAACCACATCCTGCAGGATTTGGATACGATTGGTGGATCCGCACTTGTGCTGTGTCTAGGAACAGTCATCGGCAGTATCATCTGTGTCTACCTGACCATCGCAATCACGTCGATCGTCGACCCGCTGTCCGCCTCGTCCGACGAGAACGGATTCACTCGTCAAGGCTCATCATCGGAGCTAGAAACTGATGGCTTCGATTGGAAGATCACCGCTCTCATTTTCATCTCGCTCGTAGTTGGTTTCGGACTCTCGAACATCGGACTTCCAGAGCACCTCGTCACAAGTCTTGCATCGATCTCCGATTATGCGCTCTTGGCGCTGCTATTCGGCGTTGGTGTTACAGTTGGAAGCGATACCAAAGCCGTGAGCCATATCGTACACATCGGATGGGGCGTACTCTTGATTCCAGTGGCCGTGGCTGTCGGGAGCATACTTGGTGGCGTGCTCCTTGGGATGGTTATCAACATGCCCATTGCCCACGCCGCAGCAGTCGCAGCAGGGTTTGGGTGGTACAGTTACGCGGGGGTCGTCGTGTTCGATCTCAGCGGAATGAAATTAGGCGCGATTGCGTTTCTCGCGAACCTCTTTCGTGAAATTGTCACATTCTTCGTGCTTCCAGTCGTCACCAAATACTTCGGTGGAGTGACAAGTATCGCGCCGGGTGGCGCAACAACGATGGATGTGACGCTCCCACTGATTCAGCGTGTTTCTGGTGAGAAGTTCGTGATTCCAGCGCTCATTAACGGTCTTGTACTGTCGGTAGCCGCAACCGTTCTCATTCCGACCATTCTGAGGATCTAACGACGAACACAAAAACACCAGTAGAACAAACGGCGCTATAATCGCAGTATCGCTACTGGGGTGACAAATGCATTGAGAGTGCTGTGACTTCAACGAGTCCGGGGGCACCGACGTCAAAGGCACATTGTTCGGCCTGTGCGCGTTTCTGTCCCGTCTCGTCAGCTTCAAGGGCTGAGGATTGCTTTGTACTCATGGTCTTTCGCTGGATTTGGAAGACCGGTGCCGGGTGTTACAGCACCCGGCGCGTTTCTACACACGCCCGAGGGCACCGTTCTTCCTACCATATCCTATGTGAGAGACGGTATTAAAGATTTCGGCATCCTACGTGGGAGTTGGTATTAAGTAGGTGGCTGTGATACTTTGGGTTATGACTGAGAATAAGAGTGAGCGCGACGAGCAGGGACGATTTGCGGAGCAAACGACTGATGACGATATTTGTGGGATGGTCCACATCCCAAAGTGAATCGGAGGTTAGCTCTGAGGGTCGAAATCTAGTGAAGGGTGAGCAGAGAGTCAACGGATCATGGAGAATCGTCCTTTGAACTGCTGTAAACTGCTATTTCTTACTTCATCGAATATACTATTTTCATCCAAAGAGAACGATAATTATGGCTACCAGAAATCAGAGATCACCGTACAAAATTGGTCTTATCGTCGTTGCTCTCGTCACACTCCTGTACAGCGTATTTCTGCTCGGTATACCACTACTTTGGGTGGAGGTAGCCACGTTAGTATTCACATTCTATCTCGTCTGGCGGGTTGTCCGTGCGCTGGAACGGATTGCGTCGGCAACAGAACGACTTGACGCACAACTCGGTGATGTTGGCGAAAGCTGGGAACGATAGCTCCACCTAGACAGGGAACAAGAGTGAACGCGACGAGAGGGGACGGTTTGCGGAGCAAGTGAGTGATGACGATATTCTTCGAGTGATTTGTGAGTCCGAGTTTCCAGCGGTGACCACTCGGTGGGTCGCAGATACGGTTGAAATGAAACGGCGGCCAGTGCATCAACGGCTCGAGGAGTTGCATGAACGCGGTGCGTTAGAACGTGGGAAGTTGAGTCCGCGGGTGGTTATCTGGTGGATTTCCGGGGAATAGACACTGCACTCGAATGTACCTCGATTCGGCGCAGACGAGGACATTGCACCCGGCCTGGCGTCTGAAGACGACCAGCCATACGTGACTGTGTCTCCGACTGCCCCGACGATAACACGCAAAGAATTGGTGATGAAATTACCGAATCATGTGACTGTAACAGTGTTGTTTGCTGGAAAGGAGTACACGACCGATATTCCAGTGATGGTTGGAAAGCGCCAAGAAGTCGCCCTACTATAGGTGCCCCCCATGGTGAGGGAGCTCCGGAGAGCGGTCAAAATAGAGGGTTCGATGTTAGTATATTATACTAATATCGCACCGCTATCGGTTTATAAGATCGTTCAACAGCACTCGGCCCTCAACAACTGAGATCCGGTCTTCAACACCGACAGCTGCCAAGACATCTCGAATCGCTTGTTCCGCAATCGTATCACTCACGAGTACCGCAACGTGAGCGTGATCTTCAGTTATGTACTGATAAGCTAATCCGGCGAGAATGGTATCTGTTTTCTCGATCTCGTCTTCTGTAACATCATCAGCAGAGAGATTCAACATCCGCTTTCGCGTTTTATCGACGACTTCCGGAACACGAGGAGTTGAAAAATCAATTCGACCTGGCTCTAACCACCCTGCATCTTGGGCTGCTCGCAATCGATCGCGCTGATAGGCGTATGCATCGGGGCTCTCACCCAACTCTGTAGCGACCTGTTCGGGAACAGTGACAGTGAGGTTTCGCTGCCGAACGAATCGCTCTAACGCTTGGTATTTCTCGTTCGACGGTCCACCCATCGCGAATAGAACGCTACTGTCGATGATCGCCGTGCTGTCGCTCGGAATTTCCGCCCCTGGCATTATTCGGCCCGCTCCAGATAGGGATCGTAGTCAGTCGCCTCCTCGACGACATCCTGTAGCGCAGTGAAGACGGTCATTCCCTCGACGGGGTGAACACCGAGTTTGGATGCCCCAGTCCGTTGTGTGAGTTCGCCCTGCATGACCCGGAGCGTGTAGTGAAGCGCCGCGGCCAGTTTCGCGATGCCCTGTCGCTCGACGAAGACGCGGATGTCCTCTGTATCGTGTTGGCGGCCAATCGCGTCGATGAGTGTTGGTGTTGCAATCACGTCGCCATGCTGGGTCTCGATTTGGAGACGAATCGGTTCCACAGTGACCATTGCTGGGGTCTCATCGTCGTGGCGGGACAGCACACCCATCTCCTCGAGTTGGCCGATATATTTGTAGGTCGTCGAATGGGCCATATCGAGATCCGTTTTGATCGTCTCGATTGCGACTGGCCCGTTTTGGAGGATGTAGATGTAGAGGCGGGCAAGTTGGGGTGTGTTCAGGAGTTCAGCGTAGGTGAGAAGGTTGTTGAACGTTTCCTCGGGGTAGGGCGTTTTCACGGTTCGGTCGTCTGTCGACATCACAATACATGTTCTATGGATAGTGTATTAACTCTTCTCCTGCGGTGTGGACGGCATCGAAAGCAGGAATCTGGGAAGAGCAATATGACGACCAGCAGATTTCGTTTGTTGATCAAGGCGAGTGTCTCGAGTTTGATCCCGAGGCGGTTCACGAGGAGTGCTTCCAAATGAGTCCTTCAATATGAGCAGTCAATACCACATCTCCGTCCCCATTAGTACACGTTACTGAACATGTCATTTCGTACCGGTCTTCTTGTTCGTCGACTGCGTCAGTAACCCATTTGCAGGTAATGGTATTGTTAGTATGGACGGGCTTGTGATACCGAATATCGGTTCTTCGTGCAAGGAAACTCAAATCACCCGCAATCTTGGTAAAGAGGGTCGCTGTGAGGAGTCCTTGGGCAATGAGATGACCGTCGCCGTTTGGTTCTGTGTGAATGGCTTGTTGATCCCCCGAAATTCGACCGAACTGACGAACGTCCTTGTTTCTGAATGTCCGTTCGTACGTATACGAATCTCCTGGTGCTGGTACAGTCATCGTCAGATTGGTTAGAACGCTTCGTCAGTTCCTGGAACAGACCAGAAGCCGTCAGTGAGACCAACACGTTCGAAAATCTCATGGGCTTCCGCTGCCGTCCATTTCTCCCATTCTTCGTCTAAATGCTGCCCATACCACTGTTTAGCGAGCGTCCAAACCTGTTCAAGAGGGACGACTGCTCCCTTTTCGATAGCATGTTGCTCGCACCAATCGTCAACATCTGGCTCCGATTCGAAGATGAGAATTGTATCACAGGTGTAATGGACATTGTCCCACGCCTCTTCGATCGGAACAGCGAAGTGGACGACGAATTCGTCGTCTACTAAGTTCCCGTCTTTAACCTGTATCTCCACGTCTTCATCGTGACCACCGAGACGAGTTGAAATCGTAACGGTTGCATCGTCACCAAGGAGTTCTGCAATGCCGAGTGAGCACCATGCACAGTTTCCCCAGTATTCACCAGCAATATCGTCCCGATCGACCGTGACCCAAAACAGCGTGGGTGCAAGTGAAAACGGATGGATAACCCACGGGTGGTCACAGTGCGGATGGAGGACAACCCCGTGTCGCTCTTCTAGATCGTGAAGGCCAGCGATTGCTTCCTGCTCGGAGATATCAAGTCTGGTTGCGATCTCGGAGACATCAGGTGCATAGCCATCGTTGACGATTCCCTGCATAATCGCGTAATGAACGCGGGAGTACGGTTCTGTCGTCATCTTGTTCTGATATGGAGAGGGCGAGCGTAAATTTCGGGTTGCTAATACGCAAGGTGGTGATCCTCGCGGTCTCTTGTCGAAGAGTTACTTCCAGGCCCACATGGGATAGTCAGGGGTATCCAATTCTAACCAACCGGAACAGGGAAATGTAGTTGTGTATTCACAATTAGTATGCGCGAGTTCGCGTTTACAGTTGAGTTTGCGAAAAACAGCGACGCAGTCACAGATGTGTTCATTCAGTATCCGGATCTTCTTGGTAACGTTCTCTCTATCTCCTCGTCGAAGAGTGGAACATGGCAAACGTTCCTTGTGAGTGGACCGCAAGAGGGGTTAGAGTCGCTTGATGATGTATATTTGAGCCATTCAAATTGTAACGAGTGTCTAGGCGAACACACTGCCTGCGATGCAAACTGGGAGTACGAAATCATCACGGAGACCGATGGAACACGAACATACTATTCGGCCATCGATACTGGGAATGTTTCGTATTGTCATTCAATTCCGTACCTTGCAAATGAATATCTTGGAAATGGAGTGCTTTTCGATGCACGACGTCGAGAAAACCGGTATGAATGGCGCTTGCTCGTCCGCGATGATCATACTATTGGACTGCTTTTTGATGCGCTCCAGACTGAACTCCCAACTGGTGTCACGGTGACGTTAGAACAAATTGTGAGCCCGGAACGATGGGGGTCGGATGCATCGATCGTTTCTGATCTTCCGACAGCACAGCGTCAAACATTGTTGTGTGCGTTCGATATGGGGTACTACGAGACGCCGAGATCAGTAACTACGAGTGATGTGGCTGACCAGCTCGGACTACCGACATCGACCTGTCGATATCGACTTCGACGGGCAGAGTCGGCTCTTGTTTCTGTTTGCGAAAAGATTGTTCCCCGCCGCAGCTCCGAATGAACTACGATTATAAATAGAACCGTCTCATGGCCATTTTACTGCTCGATGTTCCGATTCTATGGGTCTATCTGTTCTTTTGACATCGGCATGTTGGAATTCTGTTATAATATCAGATGCGATATGACTGAGAAAAAGAGTGAGCACGATGAGCGGGGACGATTCGCGGAGATGACAAGTGATGAGGATAGTCTTCGAGTGATTCATGAGTCCGAGTTCCCAGCAGTGACCGCTCGGTGGGTTGCAGATACGATTGCAATGAAACGGCGGCCAGTGCACCAGCGACTCGAGGAATTGCATGAACGCGGTGCGTTGGAACGGGGGAAATTGAGTCCGTGGGTTGTTATCTGGTGGATTCTAGAAGAAGAGAGTTCTCCAACATAATACCGCAGCATGCGAAACAAATTGGATAGCGGATGAGTCATGATTCGAAATCAGAATCATAACAATTAATTTGAAGAGTGACACACAATCGTGTTCATGCCGCCTGATGAAAATCCCACTGTAGAGGACGCATACGATAAATTATCTCCGACGTACGAGACGCAAGGAAACGACCCATACTGTGCAGATCTCGAATTTCCTGCGATGGCAGAACTCAT
Organism: Haladaptatus marinus; assembly: GCF_051194195.1. NCBI lineage: Archaea > Methanobacteriati > Methanobacteriota > Halobacteria > Halobacteriales > Haladaptataceae > Haladaptatus > Haladaptatus marinus. The sequence continues at coordinate 137,897 of NZ_JBLZNK010000008.1, read as the reverse complement.
CCCCAATATAGCGGGCAAACGAATCCTCGATGCGGGTTGTGGACATGGTCGATACGCAGAGTGGTTAGTTGATAAGGGAGCGGAAGTCCTCGCTGTTGACAAAAGCAGTGAGATGATCGATCAGGCGAGACATCGAGTCAACAATCAAGTTGAGGTTCGCCGAGCCGATATTGGAGAGCCCTTCGAATTTGCAGACGACAGTGAATTCGATGGTATCGTTAGCGGGCTTACGCTTCATTACATTGAAGACTGGCGACCAGCTTTCACGGAGTTTGCTCGTATCCTCCGACCAGGTGGATTTCTCGTATTCTCGACTCACCATCCGCTTGATGACTACATTGTATTTGATACTGAGAACTATTTCGAGACCGAACAGGAACGGATGACGTGGTCAGCCTCCGGCGAAGAAATCGATGTCCCATTCTATCGTCGGCCATTTTCAGAGGTCATCAATCCACTCATCGAAACTGGACTCCAACTGGACGAACTAATCGAACCGAAGCCAAAAGAGACGTTCAAGGAGAAAAAACCGGAGTCCTATGAGAAACGACTGAACTATCCGACATTTCTGTGTATCCGAGCGTTGAACACCGAATAGTGGCTGACGGTAGAAATGAACCAAACGACCGTTTCTCGTCGCCCACTTCGTTCTCTTAGAGGCATGCGACATGCTTACTAAAACGTGTGTTCTGTATACATGCTGTCTCAGTCACCCCGATTCTGATAAACATTGATCCGATAACAATTATAGAATCAAACTTGTCTTTCGAGTATGCTCCGCCACGACGTCGCCAAGGATTTGCGCGACGACGAACTTGCCCCAGGGTACGTCAGGCCGGCGTACGACGGCTATTGCTTCGCCAACGTTTCAGGAACAGTTGCAGATCTTCTCGGCGTCGGCGGCGTCATCGTCAGTCCACAACTTCCCGACGATACCCTTCCGACGACAGAGATCAGTAGGGTCGCGGTTATCCTCGTCGATGGGTTCGGTTTCGAGCAGTTCCTGCGCTACCGTGAAGCCCATCCGTTCCTCGAGACCCTCGCCGAAGAGGCGATAGTGACACCGCTGACGTCGACGTATCCGTCTGAAACAGCGGCCGCGATGACCACCTACTATTTAGGACAACCACCGGTCCAACATGGTCTCCTCGGGTGGGATGTCTATCGTGCAGACATCGACACCGTAGTGAAGCCGCTACCATTCGTGACTGCAGGTGGCGCCAACCCAGTGGACTTCGATCTCTCGCCGAGAGACCTCCGCGAAGGCAAGTCGGTTGGTCGCCGTCTCTCGGCTGCGGGAGCCGACGTCCATCGGGTAGTTCCTGATATGGCATGGCTTGGTTGACGACGATACTGGTCTTAGCGAGAAAGGTATTGAGAAATTTGGATTCGTTACATGAGGTCAATGGAGCGCGAGCTAAGTCGGGATTGAATCCACTTTGCTATTCGGATCTTGAGAAAGTATGTAGTTCTTTGAGACGCGTAGATATTCGATTGTTTCCAAATATCGACTGTTCTACTCAAATTTGAGGAAGACATTAATTGGGAGTGTCGAACGACAGTCGCGTGAATATGGGACAAGAGATCATGATCTCCTCCGAAACCGAGGGTCTTGAGACCGATAATCTACGAGCAGCAGTTATCGGCACCGGAGCAATCGCTCAGCGGCTTCACATACCTGCATATCGAACAAGCGATTTAGTCGACCTCGTAGCCGTGTGCGACGTCGAGGAAAAGAAAGCTGCGACGGTCGCTGAGGAATTCGAAATTGATTCATACTACACGGATTATACAGAGATGCTCGAATCAGGCAGTGTCGATGCTGTCAGCGTATGTCTTCCGAATCATCTCCACAAGGAAGTTGTCTGTACTGCTCTCGAACACAATATCCACGTTCTCTGTGAGAAACCGATCAGTACGTCCTTAGCAGAAGCCGATGCAATGATAGACGCGGCAGATGCCAGTGAAGCATTCCTGATGATCGACCAGACTGAACGCTTCAATCCGGTGTATGAGAAGACCAAAGAGGTACTTGAGAAGGAAGTGATCGGCGATGTGCTGTCGGTGCGAAGTCGGTTTAGCCATCCTGGTCCGGAGGGATGGTCACCGCGGTCGACGTGGTTTACGGATGCAGATACGTCCGGTGGTGGTGCGCTCATCGATATTGGTGTCCACAATGCTGACCTCATCAACCATCTATTTGGTTCAGTTTCGTCTCTATCCGGATATAGCGAAACCCTATCGATGGATGCGGACGTCGAGGATACGGCCGTTGCAGCTCTTCAGTTCGAAGACGGTACGCTGGGAACGTTTGAGACGGCGTGGCGAACGGATCCCGAATCTATCGAGATGCAGATCGTTGGTGAAGAAGGCGTTCTCTACGTAGACAAAGTCGCACCGTCACTTCGGCTCGAATTGGGTAACGATTGTGGAACCGTCGACGTTCCAATTCCAGAACAATCCAAGTACGGCGGTCCGGTCGAACACTTTATCCGATCTGCAAGAACCAACAGCGAACCGACCGTGACTGGTCGAGATGGAAAGAGTGCCCTGGAAGTCGTGATGGCCATATATCAATCGTCGGAATCCGGGCAACGCGTTCACTTCCCGCTCGAAACGGAGGCAGACAAATGAAGCTCGCTTGCAGTTCGTATTCTTACCACGACGAGCTCGAAAATGACATGTCTCTCGAGGATTTCCTCGAAATTTGCAGTTCGGAACTAGAAATTTCGGGAGTCGAACTGCTTGACGGGCATCTTCCAGGAGACGATGAAGAAACGATTGGAGAGGTTTCGGATCTCCTTTCCGAGTACGATCTGGAGATTGCATGTTTATCCGTCTTTTATAACGACTTTGCCAAGGGAACGCCCGAAGAGCGACGTGAAGACGTGGAAGTAGTCAAAACGTGGTTGGATCATGGCGATCAGCTCGGTGCACCAGTACTTCGAGCATTCACCGGATTCCCGGGACTCCACGATCGCGAACATGATGATCCACAAGTGTGGACAGATGTCGCGACGTGTCTACAGGAGTGTGTTGACTATGGTGAGACCGTCGAAACGACGCTCGCTGTTGAAAACCATAACCACGATGGTCTCATTCGGACGGCAGACGACATCTTCCACATTCGAAGCCTCGTGAATGGTGACCTCGGTCTCGTTCTAGATTTGGCAAACTACATCGATGGAAAGCCATCGATCGATCGAACGTTGCATTTAGCGGACCACGTTCACGCGGCATATGATGACTTGGCTGAGGATGGATCTGAGCCGAACTATCCCTACTACGACGAATCACTGACGTCATTGTCTAAGCAGGGATATGACGACTTCGTGACGCTCGAGTACGAAGGCGAAGAGGACGACTTCCAAGCGGTTCCGCAGGCAATAGAGTATCTTCGTGGGTGCCTGTAGCGACAAGCTCTCCCTCTCAACGTCGATCGGTATGCGGCCTATTGTTTTCCCAAGATTGTGGTTTAGTAATTAAGATTTTCTTCCCTTTGTCGTTCGCCTATGCCTCACTTCCAGTGCGAATACATCGACCGCCAGTGTTGAACTATCGATATCTCTCAAACCCGTTTGATGCAAATCAAATTCGAGAGCGAGGTTTATACATCACAATTGATTGCACAGTTGTGAAGCAATCACATGACGAGGCACAATACACTTCGGCGTCGACAATTCGTAAAAGCCACAGCCGGTACAAGTACGGCAGCAATGCTCTCCCTCGCTGGTTGCACAGGTGGGTTGGGTGGTTCCAGCGGTGGATCAGATGGGAAGAAAAGCGGTAAAACCGAATTTTGGTCGTCGCCAAACAAGGAGGAATTGGCATTCCACAACAACGCAAAGAAAGAGTTCCTCAAATCCCACGACTCGAAACTGAAGGTGCGACCGGTTCCGGAAGGAGATAGCTCCGAGCAAGTGGTCCTGTCGGCGCTTGCCTCGAATACCGAACCGGACGTATTCGCAAACGTTTTCCCTGGGTTTGCTGCGCAACTTCAGGAAAACGGCGCCGCAAAGGATCTATACGAAATTGATGGCGTAAAGAGTTTCTTGACCGATCGGTGTGGCAAGACAATTTTGAAACGCTACGAAGCACCGGATGGTGGTCTATATCAGGCACCATGGAAGGCGAACCCGGTGTTGTTCCAGTACAACGACACTGTCCTCAAGAAGGCCGGTTATAAAAACTCAGACGAGTACCCGACGACGCTGTCTGGACTGCTCAAGGTCGGAAAGAAAATCGTCGGTGATGGTAACGCAAAGGTGCTCTGGGACCGGGCACCGAAACCGACGTGGTACGAGCGTTGGTTCGACTTCCTCCCGTTGTACCTTGCCGCATCAGAGGGGAAGAAATCGATGTTCACTCAGAAAGGAGATTCTGTAAAGCCTGATTTCAATAACAATACAGCAAAGACTGTGCTACAATTCTTCCAGGATCTCTATAGCGCTGACCTCGCTCCCACACAAGGGAGTGAGAAGCCGAAATTCCCACACAATGAAGCAGTCATCAATACTGGCGGGCCATGGGTTATCCCGTACTTCGAAGGCGTCAACAAGGACGTTTCGATGTCGCACATGAACCCCCCAGTCCCAGAGGGAACGAAACAGAACAGCCACACGTACGCTGATCCGAAGAACACCTCGATTTTCGCCTCGGCCAAACAGCCACAACAAGCCTGGAAGTTTGTGAGTTTCGAGCAACAGCCGAAGTGGGATACGAAATTCCTGAAAAAGACTCTTCAACTGCCGCTTCGAAAGGATCTCGTCAGTTCCGCAAGCGGCTTCTTCGAGAAAAGTCCCGATATCAAACCGTACGCAGAAGCACTCGAAACATCGCACCCACCGGCGTATACGCCAGATTATACGAAGATCATGAACGTGTTTGGCGAAGAGTGTTTCGTTCCCGTTGCGCTGGGAAAGAAACAACCACAGAAAGGGCTCGACGACGCTGAAAAAAGTGTCAACCAAGCACTCAACGGATAGTAACGGATTCAACACCTATGCCAGACGCGACAACTGAACCAGGAACGAGAAAAGCGGACACAACGACCATGAAAAGTGGACTTCGACAGCGGATAGCACATCTTCCGCTTCTCGGAACTGCAACCAAACGCCTCGGGAACCACGACGAGAACTTGATGGGATGGGCTCTCATCGTACCGTGGTTCCTCTGGGCATCGGTGTTCCTGATCTTCCCGTTCCTGTTCGCACTCTACTTGAGTTTTCACGAATGGTCCATCATCAGCCCTGAAACACCGTTCGTTGGGATCGACCACTACGTACAATTACTGACGAGTGACCTCTTCTGGAAACTCCTCAGTAATACGTTGTATTTCTTCATTGTGAACGTCCCGACACAGATAGTGCTTGCTCTCGGCGTAGCGGTGCTGCTGGATCGGATCGTGCGCGGACGAGCACTCTATATGGCAGGGTATTTCGTCCCGTATGTCACGAGTGGGGTCGTCGTTGCCGTCGTCTTCAAGTGGATTTACGCGCCCGACGGGTACATCAATCAGATACTCGCTGTGGCAGGAACGGAGATCAACTTCCTCGGTAGTACTACGTGGGCGATGCCGGCCATCGCGATGATGGTATCATGGAAGTTCATCGGCTACTACGCGATCATCTTCCTCGCGAATCTGCAATCACTCCCAGAAACGATCTATGAATCGGCATCGCTCGACGGTGCCAGCGAGTGGCAACAGTTCCGCTACATCACCCTCCCATTGTTGAACCCGAGTATTCTCGTCGTGGTGATCCTCTCGACGATTACCGCGTTCCAAATCTTCACCGAGCCGTTCATCATGACGAGCGGTGGGCCAAACGGCGCAACCAAAACGTTCGTTCTCGTCATCTACCAAAACGCCTTCTCGTATCTCGAGATGGGCTACGCGAGTACGATTGGTGTGATCCTGGCGGCGATGATCTTCGTCATCAGCTACGTCGAACGTAACTACGTCGATCAGGAGGTGTCGGTATAATGAGTATTGAATCGGATAACTCCGGAGTGTTTGCCGACGGCCACGAACGATTGTCTGATCTTTCGGGGAAGAAAATACTCGTGTATATCGTACTGACACTTGGAGTCATCCTCCCCGTATTCCCGTTCGCTCTGATGGTCTCGATGTCGTTCAAGCCTCCAAATGACATCTACTCGTTGCAGGTGATCCCATCGACATTCACGTTAGAGAACTATCGATTCCTCCTCGAAAACGTCCCGATCGTTCGCCAGTTCATCAACAGCATCATCGTTACTGGCGCGGTGGTCGTTTCGGTAGTCATCACGTCGTGTATCGTTGCCTACTCCCTCGCGAAGCTGGATTGGTATGGACGCAGTGTTACATACAACTTCATCCTCGCCACGATGATGATCCCCGGGATACTGTTGTTGATTCCGCAGTTCGTCATCATCGTCAAACTTGGGTGGGTCAATACGTATCAGGCGATGATCGCCCCCTTCGCAATAAGTTCGTTTGGGATATTCCTACTAACCCAGTTCTTCAAACAGTTCCCTGACAGCCTCATCGATGCCGCACGTATGGACGGGTGTAACGAACTCGATATCGTGTTTCGTATCGTGTTGCCCAATTCGATGCCCGCTATCGCAACAGTCGCGATTTTTACCTTCATGAATCGCTGGAATCAGATGCTCTGGGACCTCATCGTGATCAAAAACGAAAGCATGTACACCTTGCCGGTGAGCATTACCTTGTTCGCGAAAACAGGTCTCTATGGCAATAGCATGGGACCGTTGATGGCGGGTGCAACACTCCTCGCACTCCCAACGATACTGCTGTTCTTGCTGCTACGGCGGTATTTCATCAAGGGAGTCACCATGTCCGGGCTCAAAGCATAGCTGTACGATTATCCATCACGAATTCCAAATCAATGATTGTCGACACTCATCGAAATCGGGTCAACTTCATCGGTCTCTCAAAAGAGGCCATCGCCGCAGCGTATCGATCACTCCCGATCATCGTCATCGTAAGCGTTTGCTGGTGCCTTCTAGCACCGACCATCATTCTCCTCGGTCCAGTGACCGCCACCGCTGTCGCCGCCGCTGGAAGCGTACTCCGTGGAGATCGATTCCGACTACGCACCGCGTTATCTGTATTTCGACGGTGTTTCTGGCGGAGTCAACTTCCACTCGTTCCGACGTTTGTTCTCATCGATATCGCGGGACTCTCGTGGCTACAGTTCCAGCGAACTGGTGAGCTTGCATACGGTTTGCTCGCCTTTTTCGCGGTCGATATACTGATCGTTCTCTCGGTGCTGTTGCTGTATTACTATCCACTCCTGGTTGATGGTGACTATTCTGCTCGTAAGACAGCGCGACGGTCCGCTGAACTCGTGTTTGGACGGTTGATGCCAACGATCGGGTTGGCCACTTTTTGTCTCTCGATCGGTCTCTTATTCGGTTTCACCGTCGCTGGCTTTGTCCTACTCGGACCGGGTTTGATTGCGACTGTTCTAACGCTTGCAACTCGGTATCTTTCAACGGGAATGGGGTCAGAATAACGCAGGCTGCAACGAAGCTTCTAATCGCGTTCTCATCGTTTTGATGTATCTCAAACCGGTGGTTTGGTTCGTCAGACAAACGTAACCTTAGATATCGCTTAGATCAACCTTGATTTCGTCGACCGCGAGTGAGATTTCCTTTTCGACGCCACCATTGTCACTTACGTTGAACCGTGAGGCAGCGAGTCCCGCTTCCTCAAGTTGCTTTACGTGAACCGAAACTGTCCCCTTAGAAAGATCGACCAATTCGGTGAGTTCCTGGATCGTTCGCGTTTCAGTTGATAATGCCTTGATAATGTTCCACCGTGTCTTGGACCCCATCGCTGTCGCAACCGAAAGGATTTCTGACCCGTCGGGTTCGAGCGTTCGTCGGGGGCGAGGGCGAGATTGTGCATTAGGGACTTGCCGAGTAAAGCGTGAATTATTCATGGTCAGTGATGGAGTTTTTGTGCCTCTTGAGAGAGACTCTCTATCGGCATGTATTGAAATTAGGGGTTATATTCGATAATATCCAAAGATGTTCGTTTGAGGACGAGGATGGAAGATTTCGGTCGATACGAGCCATAGAGTTAAACTTCTGCATGCATTTTATTGGAATATTGCGATGTCTGAAGGGAACACAGTCGATCCATGGTGGAACGCTCAGTTACTACGAGCGGTAACTCTCTACCCCTGGTCGACGATGCAACCCGACGCGGAATTGAAACGACTCGCTAATAACGGTGTGAATACGATTTTCGTTATCACGAAGGAGAGTGATGGTCGGGTGTTCTACGATTCCGACGTCGCACCGAACCAGGTTCCCGGCCGCGATTTACTCGGCGAACTCGCCGATGCTGCAGCAGTTCACGACATCAATATCGTTCCGACGATGTTCGTTCTGTGCGATAAATATCTCCTGGAACAGTACCCTGAAACCGTCCAAGTAGCAAGGGAAGGAACGGAGATCAGATACCCGAATGTCTCGGCTGAACACATGCACTGGGCGTGCCCGAGTCACGAGGTTGTTTCGGAGCACCTGCAAGCAATTACCAACGAGATAGCAGACTACGACGTTGATGGAATTCAGTTCACTCATTTCGAATTTCAGCCGATCGGCAACGGTGAGTCCAACTATCTCTCCTGTTATTGTGAGAGATGTCGGGATCAATATGAACTCCAAAGCGTCTCAGAACGGTCATCAACATGGATCGACCGACGATGTATGCAGATCGATTCGCTTCTCAGGAAACTGAGCGACCCGTTCCGAGACCGCTCGGACTTTCTCGTCAACATAGAGTTAGAAGCGTTTTCAAACCTGGAAACGGCCGTCGATGACAGTCGGAAAATGCTTGGTGTCGACCAGCGTGACGTTGCGGAATACGCCGATATTCTCTCCCCTCGGACGGCACACATCGACCTCGACATGCATCCGGTGTGGATTCGTGAAGTCGTCCGTTCGCTTCGCCAACAAACAGATACGCTGATTACACCATCGATACGTACTGGACGGGGCGAACGGCCGTTCAATCGGTTAGAGGATGACGAATTGGTTAGTGCGATTCAACTCGCACTGCACGGCGGTGCACACGGAGTTTCACTCTTTTCCGATGGTGCGAACATCGGTCGATTGACCTCCGAACAGTGGGACACGGCAACTAGGATGTTCGACGAACTCGATTACTTTGATCGAGAGTATGGGCCAGCGGGGAGACGGTAGACCGAATCGTTTGATCCCGTCCGTTGTTTGGATATTTTCAAAAATGTTGGTCTCCACACCATCTCGAGGCCAATCGTTTTGGTACCTGTTCACAGACTACAGAATTAGCCATGGGTACGCTTCGGATTGATCAGTTGGTTAAGTCATTCACAGCAGCGGACAGTGTTAACGAAGTCGTCGCGGTTGATAACCTGGATATCACCGTCGAAGAAGGAGAGTTCCTGGTCTTGCTCGGGCCGAGTGGCTGTGGAAAATCAACGACGCTTCGCTGTATCGCGGGGCTCGAAACACCAACGTCTGGCTCGATCCGTCTTGATGAGACAGATATTACGGGAAATTCACCACAGCAACGAGATATGGCGATGGTGTTCCAGGACTTTGCGCTCTATCCGCATATGACCGCTGCGGAAAATATGAGCTTCGGGTTGAAGATGACAACCGACCTGTCGAACAAAGAACGAACGGACCGTGTTAACGAAGCAGCGTCCATCATGGATATCGAAGGTATCCTCGATAAAAAGCCAGCCCAAGTATCCGGTGGACAGAAACAACGAATCGCGCTCGGTCGTGCAATCGTTCGTGATCCGGAAGTGTTCTTAATGGACGAACCGCTGTCAAACCTCGACGCGAAGCTTCGTGCACAAATGCGAACCGAGATACAGCGGCTCCATCGGCAACTCGGTGTGACGACGATTTACGTTACACACGATCAGACTGAGGCGATGACGATGTCCGATCGTATTGCGGTCTTGAATAATGGGGAACTTCAGCAGATCGGTACGCCGGATTACGTCTACCATCATCCCACCAATCAATTCGTCGCCGGATTTCTCGGAGAACCATCGATGAACTTCCTGGAGGTCCAACTCAGCGAAACGGATGGCCAGTATGTTCTGACAGCCGACGATGCTTCGACCACGTTTGCGTACCCAATTGACGAAATGATCGTCCAAGAATGCGATTTGACTATGGGCCAGCGGCTAACTGTGGGTGTGCGACCGGAAGACATCTCCGTGACGGACGATGAAGGGACGAACAATCATAGTCAAACCGCGATGCTTGACGTTGTCGAGCCGATGGGGAGTGATGATTTCCTCTATCTTCTCGTTGGTCAGGAATCGTGGACTGCTCGCGTAGATGAAGATCTAGAGCTTACAGAAGGAGAGCAGGTAACGTACCTCTTCGAGGAATCGGACCTCCATCTCTTTGCAGATAATGGCACGACACTCAAATCTGCAGGGCTCGGTGAGGATTCCTTCCATACTGGTTCCGATCAAGAGATCGTTGTAGAGTCGACACAGTCCGTAGATTCACAAGCATAGAAAGAGAGTCGTTTTCTATGAGGCCGGTGATGAGAGGTCAGTCAGTTCGATCCATTCGGTACCATTCGAGATGACAAGCTCCGGATCACCATCGGCGTCAGGATCCCAGGACTCACCATCAGCGAGTGCGATACGACCGAGCTGGTGTTCTGGTGGGGAAGATCGTGGTTCGAATTCGAAAGACGACGCGTCGCGATAGTTCCCGCCGTATCGATCACCTTCGAAGGTTTGTTGGGTTGCAGACGGCCACTTTCTCGTCGATCCATCCACGTAGAGTGTACCACCGGTATGCTCGACGATGTTCTCGACTGCTCCCGCGACGAACGGGTTATGGAAGTACGTCCCCTGTTCGGCTGCTGCAGGGAATCGAGGTCCGTTCTCATCGATGTCTTGGATAACGGCTGTCCCGCGCACGTTTGCGAAGTAGGCGTTTTGGAATATGTTGTAGATTGCCCGTGAGTCGGCGATATGGATCCCGTGGTAGGTCGCTTCGATGTTTAGATATCGGAAGTGGTTCGCGAACGAATACTCTCGTACTCGGAGGGCGGTGTCATCAGCATTTTCGCCGGAACTGAAGCTTCCTTCGATGCCGGAGAATTGAACGCGACGCATCTCTACACCGATGCCGCCTGCCGCATTGTGAACACCATAATGGTAGGAGTTCAGAATGAAATTCAATTGGCAGGCACCGGTCCCATCTGGGTTACTGTTCGATGTCGAGAACCGTGACCAGCAACTGTTGTACGCATCAACCAAATCCTCCGATCCCCAGACAAAGGTGAAGTCAGCACACTCGCCTTCGAATCGAACTCCGACGATTTCGGTGTAGAACATCGCTGTCCCGGCTGAATCATGAATCTGAATTCCTGGTCCGTCATCAGATCCACATTGAATACGTGATGATTCGAGTCCATCACCGTAGATTGCCCAGTTGTTTCTCAGATTGTCGTACTCAGCGAGGTCGATCTCCCATGAACTCGTACCGGTTCCGTAGTAACCACTCGGGTAGTAGATAACACCGCCTCCAATCGCATCTAATCGTTCGAATGCCTCCTGCATGCCACCAGTTTGGGAGGGTGAGACATATGGATCAATTTGTGTGCCACTCCCAGATACTGCTGGAAGTGCAGACACAATCACGATGTTTGATTGTTGAGCTACCTCGAGTTCGTCGACCGTGATCGATCGTACTGGAGATGATTTGCCTAAATGGCTTGTCGATCCATTCTGCCCACTGTGGTCGTGGTCACGAGGTGCCCACGGACGGTGCCCTCGATTGTAACGTGAAGCTGGGTTACCCTTTTCTTGGTCGAACGACGGCCAGAATGCGGTACTTCCGATCCCCATTGCGCCCAGAAATCCGCGTCGGGAACTTGTTGGTGTCTTCTCTCTCCGACGATCAGTGTCTTCTTGTGAAGTATTATCCATCACGATTTAGCCTTCGTTGAAGGTGGTAAACACTTACTCGTCAAATTAGGTGAGAGTAGAATATATTTGAAATCGGGTTTCAGCCAAGGAGATGTGACGGACCCTATATTGTATACATATCCAGTATTCGGATACAATATCACCTTTTTCGACGTCGTTCATGTTGACTAATCGCACCAGGGATCGGCGATCACCAGCACGCACGTCATCGAAGAACTCTCGGTCGAGGACGAGATGTGTGAGTCCGAGGAGGGCCTCGTAGTGGTCATTCAATCGTGAGAGTTCGATTGGGTTGCGTTTTCGCTAGACTTCTAGTCTAACAAGGAAAGGATCAACATCCGGCACGATCTCTTGTTCCGCATGTCTCCGAATCGACTCCGTAGTATCGTACCGATGTTCGGTGGTGGGACACGGTACGTTGAAACGTTGGATATGGTTCTCGAGTTCGTCGAGGAGCATCAGCCAACGACGGATGAATTCGTAAGGTGGCATCGGGAAACGCTCTCGAACGTGTCGAGTCGTGAATCGATTCTACGGCGGGTCGGGTATCTGCGACAGGTTGGATTCTTACAGCAAGAAAATGACGACTGGGTGCTGAGGGAGGCTGGACGTGAGTATATCCAGCAGCAAGAAGTGGCTATGTTACTGCGAATTATGTGTGCGCGGAACGTTGGGCTCCGAAGTCTGCTGTATGCGTTGTCTGCTGGCCCGATGACGATTGCAGGGATCAGTGACCAACAGCTGGATACGCACCCTGAATTGGGATGGAGCCGCGGGGAAACGGATATGGCGAAACACGGGCGAACTGGTTGCAGAGCATGGGGCTCGTCGAGAAACACGGAGAATAATTCACCTTGACGGACGAGGGTCAAGGGTTCGTTGAGGACGCAGTTGAAGAGTGGGCGGATACAGAGTGGTCTGCGCAAGCGACTAACACGGAATTATTGGCCGACACATACGAAACTACGACACTTGCCCGAGTGGTGGTTCCGGAGTTCCGTGCGACTGTGATTGCTCGACACGGCCGGACGTGCCCAGTTTCCGGTGTTGATCATCCGGCTTTGTTAGATGTCGCACACGTGTTGCCGTGGAGCGAGTATCCGGAATACAGAGCTGATTTGGCAAACGTACTGCCGTTAAGTAAGACGCATCACGCGGCGTTTGATCGGGAGTTGTTCACAATTGACCGGGAGTACCGGTTACGAGTGAACCCGTCGTTCGAGACGGAAAGTGAACTGTTGCAGCGGACGATTCTTGACCGAGCTGGAGAAAGGATCTCGGTTCCGGATGAGAGTTTGAGTCCAGAGTACGTAGCACAGCACAACGCGACGCTTGGGTGGGTGTGAGGCTGTACAGCTAATTAGCTGAACTGATGAAATCCGACTGGATGTTCTAACGCCCAGTCATTGGAGAGGACTTTGTCTTTGTTGTCGGTTCCGCCCTTTGTGAGCAAACCGACGTGGTAGAGGTGGTATTTGAATTGGAAGTGGATGCCTGATTTGAACACGGTCGGGTCAGTCAGCATCGATTCGTTGATGTCGCCGTCGGCGGTAAGGACGTCTTCGCGTCGGGGTTGTGTGATGAACACTTCGATGGCGAGTGGTTGATTGATGCGGCAGGCTTCGCGGACAACAGCGTCAATGGTCGCGGTTTCAATGCCGCGCTGATGGAGCCGTTCGAGTGCTTCGACGATGAGTTGTGTGGGGTCGTATTGGATGGCGACCGACCGACCGAGTTGCGCCCAACGTGGGGCGAGAGTGGTGAATCGAGTGGATCGGCGTTTCCACGATGCGAACTCATCAAGTGCTGCGGTGATACTGCCGTGCTGGTCACGGGCGAAGCGGACGACTTCCGCGCCAAGATGTGTGAGCACGTCGCCTTCGGGACGATTGTCGACAAGACCGAGGAGGATGGCTCCGCGACGGCCGCCTGAAACGCTGTTGATCACGTACTTGGAGTAGACGGTTCGTGTTTCACCGTTCGCGGCTACGGCGAGGGCGTAGCCAAGGTAGTTCTTCGGGTGATTTACCGGGAAGCTGCCATCGGTGAATTGATGGGTTGTTGCTTGGAATCGAATCGCGTTGATGGTCGTCGAGAAGTCACCGACACCGGTGACGCGGGCAGGTTCGACGAGCGTCGCCTCGTGAGGGGTTTCGACGCCGATGACACCGATGTTGAGATCACGTGCGAGAGACCGTGCTTGGTCGGTGATGCTCTGGATCGGTGCAGCAGCGTACCCGAGGTTAACTTCGGACAGGTGACCGTGAGCTTGATTGATTCCCCGACGGATGTCAGCAGCACTCGGGTCGCTGTTGTGGCCTTTCGCTTCGATTACAGCAACCGGTGTCGTCGCCGCGTCGGCATTCAGTACTTCCAGAGCGGGCATTCCAATACCCAAGAGGTCAGGTTCACCGCCGGTGAGACGGATCGTATTGTACGGCGCGAGGCGACGACGCAGATCGTCCGGGATCCCCCAATCGCCCCACGACGGTTTCGTGAACTGGGATTCGGTGACAGCGTAGTGGTCCGAGCTGTTGTTGAGATCGGGGTAGAGTGTGTCCTTCGCGGCAGCGAGAACAACCGGTTCGGCGAGTGAAGCTGCCATTGCTACAGCCCTTCTCAACCTGTCGGCATTAAACTAGACCGTTCGAGAATCTCATTGATTCGATCACGAATACCGAGACTCGTACAGAAGTTGACATACTCTTCGCCATATATTCACACAAACAAGACTTATATCTTCGCGATACGGATCTATGTTTGATTACGAATCATATGAATAACCGCACCTATGCTAGAGGCATCACTCTCGTTCTCGTGGCTCTGATGATGGTGTTCGCCGGTTGCTCAAGCAGTACTACTGCTGACACGGACACAACTACCACAACAACGACAGCTCTGACGACTGAATCATATACAACCATTGATACAACAATACAACCGGTAGAAACGACTCCAGCAACAGTGGTCCAAAGTACGAGTACTACGACCACACAGCAACCAGTATCTACGACAATACGTACAACCACAATAGCGTCCACCACCAGTACACCACCAGTAACAACAGTAACTACAACTGCTAGTGTCCCGCCGACCACAACACCGTCGACGACGAGAAGTACAACAGCTCCTCCAGCAGCCACAACAACGAGTACAACACCGACTACGACTACAGAAGAACCGGTCGATTCAGGTCCAAAAACATCGTGGACAGTGGAAGTCGTTCGCGTCGTTGATGGTGATACCTATGAGGTAGAATTCCCCGACGGACATACTGAAGACGTTCGATTACTCGGTGTTGATACTCCAGAGGTACACGTCGAGAACACGCCCGATGAATTCGAAGGAATTCCGACCACCCAAGACGGAGAAGATTGGCTACGCGATTGGGGTCACAAGGCCAGCGAATTTGCACGGACAGAGGTCTCTGGCGAGACAGTCATAATAAAGACTGATGACCGTGCTGATCGGCGTGGATCCTACGGTCGATTACTCGTCTATGTATATACAGATGATAGCAAGTCGGTGAACGAAATGCTCATCGAGCAGGGCTATGCGCGGATGTACGATAGTGAGTTCTCACAGCGTTCGGAATTCGCGAGTGACGAGCAGACTGCACAAGGGAATCACGTTGGCCTTTGGAACTATGAAGCGCCGGAGGATGGTGGAGATGGCGATAGTGGAAGTGCAAGCCAGCTCGTCGTGTCGAACATCCAAGCTGATGCGCCCGGGAATGATCACGACAATCTCAACGAGGAGTATATCACGTTCACCAACGAGGGAGACGATGAGTTGACCCTCACGAGTTGGACAATTGAGGATGCGGCAAATCATCAATATTCAGTGCCAGAGTTCACGCTTGGTGCACACGAGTCTGTGACCTTGTATACTGGTAGTGGTTCAAATTCGGCGAATGAGCTCTTCTGGGGCTCTGGAAGTGCGATCTGGAACAACGGCGGTGATACGATCATTGTGACTACTAGCAGTGGCGAGACAGTGATCCAGAAAGAGTACAACTGAGAGTCCTTCATCCTCTATATCGATTTTAGAGTGTAACAAGCACAGTGAGGTAATTCTACACCGCGTCAACGGGTGTCGCAATAGTTTCTGTCACTGCTGTCGTCAAGTCTGACGTCTAGGGGGACGATTCTGGTGTGTTGATTTCGGTGTATCCGAGGATGTCCGAACACCCAGCAAGCATACCGAGATTCGTTGTAGCCAATGCCGAAGTGAGAAACCGTCGTCGTGATCTGTTGGTCAAAAAACGGGGGTGGTTAACTGGCTGTCTCAGCAGTCGTCTTGGGAATCGTCTTCGGTGCTTTTCCCGTGTCTCTCTTGCTGTCGATTCGATGGTCCCCCATCGGATGCTGACAGTCCGATAACTGGCAGTTGACTGGCTGCTTGGCTTATCAAAAAGTAAGCCCTCGGACGGCGGACCGACGCAAACCAACCACTTACCGCCGAGTCTGGTTCGTTCTCCGGACGCGAGAGGAGTACCGGCTCCGTGGTAGTGCCTGCACCTCGTCGGGGTGTAAACCGTAAGTTCCCAACGAACCACCTACTGGTGGGTGTGGGAAGCCCCGTCGTTTACGACGGGCAGGATGTCACTAAGCGCCGACTGTATCGAGCAGACAATAACAATTAAGACAGTTTCAATGGTCTATAGATAGAGCAATTAGCGGTCGAACAGGCTAGATCCCAGTCATCGAAGATATGCAAACAAGAAAAAATAGACTACTAGTAGTTCTTGTAATCGTTCTATTACTGTTCCCGTCTATCGTGAGTACTGTAACGTATGAACCAGTAGTAGATGTCTCCAGTGCCCAAGGAGTTCCGGACAGGATACCTGCTGAGGACATCACGTTCGTAACTGCACAGGGCAAGGAGTTTTCCTCAACACAGGCTCAGCTCGTCGCCTTTAATACGAAAACTAAGGAACCGGTATGGACCCACAAAAAATACGACCGGTATTTCGACGTCGATCCACTCGGTAAGAACCGACTCTTGGTTGTCGCACGAAGCGGTGGCGAAGATCTCCCCATCTTCTCTAAAAAGGTGTCGTACTTCGCAGTCATAATAAATTGGCGAACTGGCGAGACGATTCGTCGATTTCCCGTCCCACCGGCGACTCACGACGTTGACTATCTCCACGGTGAGGACTACGCGGTTGCAGACCTCAAGCACAGTCGCGCATACGTGTACAATGCCTCGGAAAAGAAGATCGTCTGGGAATATCGCTTCCGTAAACATTTCCCCAAAAGTGCAGGAGGGGGAATGGGTGGGTATACTCACCTAAATGACATCGATGTGGTCGATAACGGGTCCGCGTTTCTCCTGAGCCCGCGAAATTTTGACCGAGTGATGCTGGTTGACCGAGCGACGAAGAAGATCAGGTGGACGCTCGGTGAAGAAGACAACTACAGTATTCTCAACGAACAGCACAATCCAGTCATTCTTTCACAGGATCCACTCACACTCCTTGTCGCCGATAGCGAAAATGACCGCGTCATTGAATACCGCCGGACGAATGATGGCTGGACACAGGACTGGGCCTACACTAACCTGAGCTGGCCTCGTGATGCCGATAGACTACCGAACGGAAACACGATGATCGTCGATAGTAACAACCAACGAGCGATCGTCGTAACCCCTGAAGGGACGACTGTCTGGTCTGTCCACATTCCCTTTGAGCCATATGATATTGAGCGCCCGGTCTATGGCGACGAGCCAGCAGATCTAACAATGCGTGAGATTGGGAACCCAAGTGTGAATGCACAGGCAGAGAAACAGGATTTGAGTCTTTCTCGCGCCGTAGGGGGAGTCAGTGATGTGTACGACTCGGCGTACACCACGAGTCAATGGATCCTCCCTCCCGGTATCGGACAGCTAGAATTCGGTCTTATGCTGATGGCAGGAGTGCTTGCTGTAATCTGGGCAGCCATCGAAGCTTATGGTGCCATACTTCGATTTGTGTCGTCAGGAACTCTCTGAACGTGATCGTAACAACTGTGCATTACAAATCGTTCATTCATTGAACGAAATTAGATCTCTCGAGAATAGTAACGAAGCGTCGTTGAGCGTTGAGATCAGAAAGAACAATGTTCTCGGGTGTGCGATGGGCGCTGCAGGATTTGAACTCGGCGAGACTTAGTCCGAAGCCAAGCCCTACAAATCAGAACTAATGATCCGTTTCCGCCGTATCCAGCGTTTGGTGTTTCTACCCTCGGAAAAGTGGAAGACAACAACCAACTGTTATGAGCTCGACTCTAATTCCTTAGCTTCGAGTTTACCAGCAAGGTATGCGATTCCCTGATCAGTGATTTCGTAGTAGCCCTTTTCTTCGTCAACCTTCTGCAGAAGGTCGTGGTTGGCGAGTGTTCGCATCCGGTTGCGGACATGAGAGTAGGAGAAGTCAATGTTATAGGCGACAGCTGCAGGGGGAAGGGCGATAGAATGTTCCTCGAAAAACTCGAGGATAGTATCGTCAGCGTTCGTCATCCATGAGACCCGCGGACGCATATCCGAGTTAATTCTGGTAGCACGTTTAGTCGCGTCGATAATAGAAAATAGTACCCTATAAAAGCTACTTAAGTAGCCTATATGAGCTACAATTTTATTAGGATGGAGTTGTTAAGATACACCAAGAGCTCACTCGGAATTCACTGCCTCCGAAAGGAATGTAGTGGATTCGTGCCGTGAACACGAATCCGAGTTGGCTCTCTACCGAGAAGCCATGTACATATTCGAGAACATGGGACAAAAGTGTCCCGTCCGAGAGCCGCAGCGCCCGCCAACCACCATCCATCGACAGACGAAGCCAAGTTTTTCACACCCGTGGAGGGGTGAGGTTCAATGACTAACCACTCGCCACGCACAGAGACGATTCTCAGTCTCGATCCAACCGATCGCATCCAAATCACCACCACAAATCGCACACTCACGAGGATCGTCTATCAGTGCGACCACCGCGAACCAGAACTCACCTGTCGTGATCCCGAACCGGGCGAGCACGTCCTGTACTTCGCAACACCCACCCACGATCTGTATCGGTTGCAGTACCGCTACTACGACAAGATTGACCACACCGAGATCAAACTCGATCACTACGAGCGAACACCCAATGGGCGGTACAGCTGGCTCCGTACTGGTTCTCGTATCGAGGCCATCACCACCCCAACGGGAGGTGAGCAGGAATGACGACCACACAGCGTACGATCATCCCTCGACCGTTGAACCCACGCGATACCAACGCACTCACCCACCAGCTCTCGGCAGGTGATCGCGTTCGCATCACGACGACCGAACGACCCCGAACGATTCTCACGGTGAGCGAGACCCGTTCATCGACCACCCACGCACCACAGCTGGTCTTGATCGCGCCAACAACGACTCCACAACACGCTACCTACCACTGTACGGCTCTCTGGTCCAATTTGCCGATGACTGTCATCGAGTACACGCACACTGCCAGTGACACCAGTGCCCGCTGTCTCGGCTCACTCACCATCATCGCCCACCTTCCTCGACTCTCGACGCCAGCAGACGACACTGCGCCCAGAACGAAGGGGTGTGGCAATGAGTAACACCACTGTTTCCGGAGTGTCCAGTATTCTTGATGGCGACGTATCGGTCAGCGACCTCGCAGACCATGTCCAGACGCTTACCGACCGGATCGAGGATCTCGAAGCTGAAGGGGCCGAGAAAGACGAACAGATCGCAAATCTCCGCACCGACCTCGAACAGAAAGATAACCGAATCGAAGAACTCAAAGAGCGAGTATCGGACCTAGCGAACAAAGCAGACGACGCAAAAGCCCATCGGACGGCCATTACCCGCAAAACAGAGAATTGCGACGAACGGATCGATGAACTCCAAGCCCGTGAGTTCGAGAAAGGTGCCCACTTACTCGCCGAGAATGTCGACGAAGACCGGATCACCGTTGCGGGGAACAGACTTGAGCGCATCACGAAAGAAGATGACAACACCTACTTCCGACTCCCCGGTGAGGAAGACGCGCTCGGTCGCGGTGGTGCCGTTGCTCACTCAACAGCGGATCTCTTGCCGATTCAGCGATTTGCCCGCTATGACGACGAGATGCTCGCCTCCGTCACCAATCGCAAACCCGACGAACTCGCAAGTAAGGCGTGGCGCGAAGATGACGATACTGGTCGCTATTCACTCTGGTCGAGGGGCAGTGGAGAGATCCGTGCCTATCTTGATGCCTCAGGTCTCGCAGATTGGATTCGCTTGAAAGAGTCTGGTGTGAGCAAGAAGTACAGTCAGGAACTCGCTCGCCGGACGATGGATGCAATGCATGAACTCTCGAATGGCCGCCTGGGGAAAATTAAGCGCCAGCGATCCAAAGACGGACTAAGCTACCAAGAGACGCGTCTCGTGCTTAAGTCGGACGTCGAGCTACCTGGAGAAGTTACGAGCCAGAACACGGACGACAGTCCGACCACAGACGCGGTTGCCGGAGAGTAGCGTGGCTGGGATCACATCACGCCCGAGAGGGACACGAATCTAACAGGAACACCACCACAACCGCGGTCGTGGACGTCCCGAATTGACACAGTTCGGGACTGACGCCGGACGGCTACCTGTGAGTACGGCAGTTGTATCGGCATCTATCGGCTAGAAACCAGCGGGTGAGGGAGAGGTCCTACCGGCCACCGTGTTTGTGGTCGGAGATCAGTGGATCAGGTAGTACGACGGCAGTTACAACTGGAGGACGAAACGGCTCTAGATGACTACCGCGAGCGAGTTCACCGATCAAAAAATCAGTTGAGGTTGTACGATTTTCCAACAACTCTGACGCTATCGATACCAGACAGACGGCAATTGCTTCCCGTCTCCGCTTTGAGGACGAGATACTCGTCGTCGGACATGAGCTCGAGTTCACGGGTGTTGAACTTCAAGACCGTCTCGTTGTCACCATCGCTGTCGAGGCCTTCTCGCCTCATTCGGATCGTACTGGCCTCTCGACCACCGGATTCCGAAAGGAGTTGGTCAATGTCTTCGCAGGAGACGTCCAATACGAACGATAGCGACCCTACCATTCCCGAGACCGGAGTCAGGGTTCGCCGAATGGAGAACGTCCCCGATGTGGATGCTACAGCCATTTAGGGCGTCGATACCCAGTCAGTATGCAAACGTGCAACGGGAACGATCCGGCAGAGTCGCGCTATAGGGACCTTACGAGTACTGGTGTTGATGTCAGGGCCGAAGGGGAGCAAGGTGATGACACCAAGACAGGTCACATGAACCCATCGGCTATCTCGTTCTTGAGGATGCATTCACACCAAACTAGGTCGAATCGTCCGACAAAAACGGTAATCTCGAACTCTCAGATGAGCAAGTCATTGCACTTGACGTAAATGGTGATAGTAAGTTGACCATACAGATATCTAATCGTGCTCAGTCGTATGATGTTTGGCTAACGTATCTTCTCAATTATCTCTCCTAAATTGTTGGCCGTGGAATATCATCTCATCTGATGATTGCACCGCGAAGAACCCGTTGAGCGACACTCCCCACATGAATAATCGCTGGATCCCAGTTCGACCATGGGTACCCATCACGATCAGTTCAATATAGCCAGTTTGTAAATTTCCCGATTCATCAGGCATCGTCTGTTGTCGTTAAGCCCTGTTATCTTGGTAATCATGTCGTGTAGAACGAAGGTCTTCAAACTACGATGATGAGAAAGAGGTCGCTCTACAGTGGATGGAATTGAAGAGGAGACAGGGTGTGGAAACGAAGAGACTATCAAGTCCCGAAGAAAGGTATTGAAGCTGGCGGGGAGTACGGCTGGAGCCGGGGTTGCAACAGGTGTATTCGGACATGTGCGAGCGGCCGCAAGGACACCCCCGCTCACTATTATCCATGGAACGCAATTTGAAGGTCGATTTGGGAAGCGAACTGGGCCGAACATTTCGCGATATACGACTGCCGTCAACAAATTCCGACAGAAGTATCCAAATACGGTATTTATTGGCACTGGTGACGATCTAGCAAAGGCACCTCTTGCAACGCCGTTCGGTGGGACGCACATTGTCGAAGCGTTAAATCACCTTCAGTTGACTACTGCGACGATCGGCAATCACGATTTTGATTATGGACCGTCCGTCCTTACGAAACAAATCTCTCGGAGTTCATTTCCGTGGCTATCGACCAATCTTCGCACTACTAATGGCAATCCGATTCCAGGAAGCAAGCGATGGGTGACGAAATCCATCAATGGTACTAGAGTGGGGATATTTGGACTTGCCCCCCAGAATACTGCTGAATTGGAGCCCACATTTCCGAAGAACTATCGAGTGATAAACAATGTGCCAGCAGCACGGACAGCAGTGGCAAACCTCAAAGCAGCCGGAGTGGACTATATCATCTGTGGTTCGCATCTCGCCCTAACGGGATCAAAAACCGTGGCAAAGCGTGTCGATGGCATTGACGCGATTGTCGGTGACCACATCGAGCACGTGTTCGATAAACCGCAGGTAATCGATGGAACGGTCATCAATACCGTTGGTGCCGGATTCCATCATATTGGGGCAATAACGCTCACTGAGAATGGACTGGACGGGTGGGAGCAAAGGCGGATTACACGGGATGTCAAGCCAGATCCCGGAATGCAATCTCTCACACATAAATGGCGACGCACCATAACGCTTGGTGGGACAGCAGTGACTCTTCCCCCGTGATCGCTTCCGACCAGTCAATTGCATCCTGCAAGCGATCGACGACCTCACCGACGCAGAAGAGAAGAACAGTCGGGTCCGGGCGTCAGTCTCACGTATAATCAATCTTGTGCGAGATTACGAGACCGAAGAGAGTGTTGACGACGAGTCGCCAAACCTCGCCGCGGAAGCAACCAATGCGGGCCGTCAGCTCTTCGAGACGATTCAGCGTTCGGAACAGAATACCGAACTCGTCAACTTCCGCGAAAAGCGTGCTGAGAGTCAGCAAGTCGAGGACAAGTACCTCGATGTGCTCGAGCACGCGAAGAACGTCGCCAAGACGAATGACGTGATGGTCGCACGGTTAGGCTATCGAGAGGTTGCGACTCACTATGGCTGTGCGTACAAGAACGACGGCTATCGGGTGATGGAAGTGATGGCCGAGCGTGTGCCCGGCGTGACCTACAAAGAGTCACGGACGTTGTCGATCGACGACGCCATGGGCGTTGGTGGTCACCACATCGAAATCACGTTCGCCCATCCTGACCTGGCGGGATGGATGCGAGCCCACGAAGCGAACGCGGGAGGGAACGGAGGGCGCTGATTATAGCGTTGTAATCACGGGGGTTCGGAGAACCCCCGCTCGAACCACACCACCACACGAGATTCACACCGCGTTGCCGGTGACGCATGGTGGTAGTAATCGGTTGGTTACGGTGGAGTGCGTCTATTTCTGCGAAATGGAGGGGGTCGCGTTCGCGAGCCCCCCTCTATTACAACGTTGTAATCGACAGCTCCCGCTAACGAGAGTCGAGAACGGCATGAGTAGGGAGAAAGCGACCAACAGTAACTGTGGGAAGATCCCGCCGAAGAACTCGTTTCGCCACTGGGTTCCACCCTCCGACCAACGGAATTCTTTAGTGGTGAACCGTCATTATTCTACGTATGGACTCGATTGACGGACACTCGGAGTTGCTCGCCGTTCTCGAAGAGTCGCTCAGCCGCGACGTGGATATCGAGTTCGCTGTGGTATTCGGCTCGCAGCTCACTAGCAACTCGCGTCCGTCATCCGACCTTGATCTCGCCGTCAAGTTCAACGAGAGCCTCTCCTCTCACGAGCGATTCCAAAAGCTCTGTTTCCTCTCGGGCGACCTTCAACGAGAGGACGCCCCGTTCATCGATGTCTCAGATATTGAAACACTGCCACTCGAGGTAGCACACGACGCCGTCAATGGCGAGTTCCTCTGTGGTGATGAAGACGCATTCCGCGACTTCAAAACGGACACAGAAGCGCTGTTTGCAGAGCAACGCGACGATATCCGTCGCCACCAGCGGGACGTGATCGACCGCATTGCAGAGGACGGCCTTCATGGCTGACGGACGAGTCGTCTCAACAAAGCTTGAACAAATCGAGCAGTACCATGGTGAACTGAAGGAGAAACAACAGTCACTTACTCGCACAGAACTCCTCACGAATACGACTGAGCAACGCGCCGTTGAGCGGATGTTCGAGAATGCGATTCAGGCGTGTTCCGACCTCGCTCAACACATTGCCACACACGACTTTGATTTTGATGGTGTCGCTTCCAAGGAAGCAGTTCGCATTCTCGGCCAAGAGAAGGTCATCGACGAGGGGACGATGAATACACTCGTCGCAGCGATCGGGTTTCGGAACGTTCTGGCTCATGAATACGGGAGGGTTGATTACGTCGAGGTATATCAGACTCTCCAGAGCGGACTAGAAGTATATGACGCGTTCAGTCGGCAAATCGCTCGGTGGTTCCAGCAACAGAGCAGCCCATAATCCACATCCAGATCAGTCGGTCCGTAGTTCGTTGAGAGCGATGATCACATATACTAGTCCGACCAATCGGGTCCCGACGTACACCCACGGTTTCCATCGGCAGTTGCTGGCATCAGTGTACGCAAGCTCGGCTCCATAGTCAACATAGGCACGTGGGAACGCCAGTGCAAGAAGTCCAATAGCGCCGAGAAATTGCTTGAAGGTAGAATACGAGCGATCGCTTCGCCACATGGAAACTAAGATGAGGAGTCCTTCAATCCGCGCACCAGGGATAACCCACGACCGTAATTCACAGTCATCTGGATTCTCGAGTGCAAGCTGTTCGGTACGGCTGATGAGTGCTTCTGGCGAACGTAGTTCGATGATGCCGATTGCCGAGAAGAGCATGCGGAGCATGATAGTACAGCTAGACCTCCAACGTGATGAACCTCATCTTTAGACTGAATCCGGATGTGCTACAGTCATTTGAGAGTCCTAAACGATCGGAATCACCAGAAGAATAGTGTGACAACGACATTTCGTCGGATACCTTCATGTTGTACCGCGAGATCAGCCTCCTAAGTACTTGTCGCGGTTTATTTTGAATACATTATACGGGGTTCAACTCTAGTAGACCGAACGTGAATCATAATATTTCTTCGATCACGGTCAACAGACGGCAGTAACACTCACACCAACTGACGTTGTTCAGCGGTGTATGGGTGGGTTACTTGCGGGACAAACAGCCGTGGTAACGGGTGCAGCAAGCGGAATCGGCCGAGCAATAGCACACAGGTTCGCTGAAGAAGGCGCAAATATCGTCGTTGCAGACGTTCGCGAAGACCCGCGCGAGGATGGTGCGACGACACACGAACGGATCACTGAGGAAACCGACGCACAAGCAGTGTTCGCACAATGTGACGTCTCTGATCCTGCAGACGTAGAGGAAACTGTCGAGATGGCCGTTGACGAATTTGGAGGAATCGACGTGATGGTAAACAACGCAGGAATTGTCGGCCCGAACGGTCCGGTGACAGACATCGATCCAGAGGCATACCAACAGCTCCTCAACATCAATCTTAATGGTGCGTTCTTCGGATCGCAGGCGGCGGCACGACAGATGCGCGAGAGCGGTGGCGGCAGCATCGTGAATATTTCGAGCATCGCAGGAATCCAAGGATACAGCAATCTCTCACCGTATTGTACTTCGAAAGGTGGAGTTAGACTGCTCACGTACTCGCTCGCCGCAGAACTTGGAGCGGATGGTATTCGAGTGAACGTCATTCATCCGGGTGTTATCGAGACAGCGATGACGACAGATGATGTTCCAATCGTTGGTACCGAATCCGGCGAACAGATGCGCGAATTGATTCCTTTAGGTCGATTCGGAGCACCGGACGATATCGCGAAAACAGCTCTCTACTTGGCGAGTGATCTTGCGAGTTACGTGACTGGTGAATCGGTAATCGTAGATGGTGGGATGGTAAATACCGCGTGAGATATAGAGGTCGACAATAACCCAGTGACCGAAGCACGTCCTATATCCAACGATCAGAGTGTTTGGTTGAAGCTCATGGTTATTGGAAGCTGATTTACATTCTTCGAACCGTTTGGCTTCACGCTTCCGACACTTCGGAAATGAGATCCTGAACGTCGATTGTGCGCTCTTCGGCCGCAGCCATGTACGCAGCTTCAGTCAATGCAGTAACCTGGATGGCGTCGTCCGAAACAACCGGTCGTTCGCCGTCGTTGATGGCGGTGACGAAGTTTGCCACCTTCCGTCTCGTCGCGATATCGAAGTTCGATTCTGTTCCCGTTGGTACGGTGTATCTGGTTGCACCCCTGTGTTCGAGATGCAGATAATCTCCTGTATACACGACACCTCCGCGTGTACCCCAGATAACGTACCCCTCGCGTGGGTCCATTGCGACACCATCACCAGTCACCGTGACACTCCCAATAGCCGTACCATCATCTACTTGTAAGCGAGTCGTGAGTGCCGCACTCACATCGATTCCCGGCTTTGCAAATTCGATCGAAGCAGTTGCTGTCTCAGGAATCCCATTCGTTACCCATAAGAGTGCATCAATGAGATGCGACCCTGTATCGTACAACTGCCCACCACCCGAAATTTCTGGATCAGCCCTCCATGTTCCTTGGTGTGACGAGAACCAATCTTGCCCGAGATAGCAGGCAATCGTGTGGATAGTGCCGATACGGTTGCTGGCGATGAGATGTCGAATCATTTGAAACACGGGATGGAAATGTCGTTGGTACCCGACTTTGAGAATACGGTTGTGGCGTCGTGCTGTTTCAACGAGATCGACAGCATCTCGCACATCGATTGTCATGGGTTTTTCCAACAAGACGTCGATGCCTGCTTCTAAGCAGGCAGTTGCTTGATCGTAGTGATATGCATGTGGCGTTGCGATCAATATCCCGTCTAACTCCCCGCTATGTTCGCGGAGGAGTGTTTGGTAGTCCTCATACGCCGGAACATTAAATTCGGATTCGAACACGGCACGAGCACCCGGTGACGTATCTGCACCTGCTACGATAGCCACGTCGTCCATACTCGCGAATAAGCGGAGTTCCAAGTAGCCAATACCTCCGACACCAACTCCCCCAATCCGCACAACCATAGAGTTGACACACCACGGTCGTGCAAAAGTGTGTGGAGCTTAGTTCATAACCGATCAGTGAGATATCAGAGATAGACATGCCGGTGGGGACTAATTTCATGAATTCAACTGTAGGGAAATACATTATCAAGTGGCTACGCAGCATTCAGAGGAGAAAATAACTAATGGCGTGTTGTTACGATTCGAAATTGCGAAGCAGGCACCGTCGGCTCCGAGATTAGCCAGACTTCCTACTCGGCTCATCCCGGGTCTTGAGCCAGTCTGCTAATCGGTCAAAGTGAATGAAATGGGGATGATCAACAACAAGTTCAGAAAACGCCGCAAACGGAACTGCGATAAGAACGATTAGCAGGAGCATTTCCGGTGTGACATCTGCATCTGTCGTTATGACGACAGCAAGCACGTCTTCAGTCACCCCAAACAGAATTCCGATGATAAGGAATTCGAGAAACCGCTTCAAGCGTCCATTTGGCATAGGAGAATAGACGTTCGTGGAACAAGTAATTCTTCTCTGCTTATCGAATAGGGTCACGAGATCGATGGGTCGCCAAAACTCACCGCGGAAACCTCGAATGCAGGCCGTCAGCTCTTCGAGACGGTCCAGCGTTCGGAACAGAATACCGAACTGATCAACTTCCGTGAGAAACGCGCCGAGAGCCAGCAAGTCGAGGACAAGTACCTCAACGTCCTTGAGCACGCGAAGAACGTCGCAAAGACGAACGACGTAATGGTCGCACGGTTAGGCTATCGGGAAGGTGCGACCCACTACGGCTGAGCGTACAAGAACGACGGCTATCGCGTCATGGAGGAGATGGCCGAAGGTGTCCCTGGCGTGAGCTAAAAAGAGTCACGGCCTCGTAGCCAGCACGGGCCTCTCGTCTGAATATGTAGATGAGTATGGAGATGACAGCGACGGCGGTGAATGCTACAGGGCCGAGGAAGAACAACACCGTTGCAAGGAGAAGACACAGAAGGAAGAGTGGCCAATCATCGGAGCTTACAACGGTAGTCATAGTGTAAAATACTTCACAAGCATGCATAAGCTTTGTTCCACGAACTCATCTGCCAACCTGCTTGGTTTTTTGCGTACCACAAAGCATTTAATTGTGTAAGACATTATCTAGCATGTGGCGAGGCCGCTCTGACAAGTTCCGGATCTGGCGCCATCACTCCTGGTCCGTCTTTGCCCCGCCACATCCCTCTTTACAACGAATGGGTACCAATTCGTGAGCGCTGGGTAGTAACACGCTCGTTACTGCGTAGATCCGTAATCAGTGAGTCGAAGCTTCCCTTCAACTTCATAGAGATGGCCCTTATTGTACAGCCGTTCGATGATATCCTCAGCGCCCGGTCGCCCAAGATCTTCGTTCTCAACCAAGACAGCATAGGCTTGCTCGTAGGTGAATTCTTGCTCATCCGGCAGTGCTGACACGAGCGCGTCAAGAGCCTCTTGCGCAAGGGGTGAAAGTGGTGAACCTCCCTGTCCAACCATTGGTACTCACCAATTCGCGCATTCGCCACGTAAACCCTTGGAGGAGACGTTGCCCCTCACTGAGGAGAGTCCCGTGACATACTGGGATACAGACGGCATGGACGCATGGGTTTGGAAAGAGTGCAAGATCCCATGCCGTCTGTGGGGTACACGAGCTGCATTTACGACTGGAATATGCGAACTGAAGTCAGTTTCTATCCAGTATGGGGTGAAACAGAACAGAATCAAAACTCAAGAGGTGAGGCGAATCTTCTTAGGTTAGTAAACTATACTAACCACCAATGCCCAACGCAATCAAACGCTCCGGGGATGGCCTCGCACTCCAGGTCACAAAACCAGCCCGAGCCGCTAGACTCGTTGAAGAGACCGACGATGAGAACATCCGTCTTGCCACTATCCGTGTCTTTGCATTCGATGGTCTCCTTCTCGTCATCGACATTGACCGCATTACCGATGAGAATATCGTCGAACTCGCGACCTCCGCCGCGCTCGACACTGTCTCGATCCACCGAGTTGCAAACGCTTCACTGCAAATTGCAGGCAATGGGTATCAGGTGCAACTCCCCGGTGCTGCAGATGCTGGCTTTCATGTTGGTGACCGAGCACCCTGTACGCCAGCGCCAAATCTGCTCGTGATTGCGGCAGAGGAATCCGAACGAGTGGCAGCAGATATCGTGGCGATTCGACGTGAACAAGTTTGAAATTGGCAACCTACTCGGTGTGCCGGTCATCTTAACTCGAACAGGCCACTCCCTCGTACAAGCTGAGGTAACCCACGTTTGAGGCTGCGACAGAACTATACGTTTTCCGCGGAAAGTGGAAAGTATGGCGGCAACCAAACGCGATACCCATCCGATCGACACGATGCTTGCGATTTCGGATGTGCTTACCCATCCGCGACTTGCCCAGCTATACACACGTGTTCGGGAACGTGATACCGCAACGGTCGATGAACTTGCAGCGGGTCTCGACAGCTCCTCGACGACGATTTACGAGGATGTGAATCGGCTCACCGATATGGGCTTGCTCGAACGCGTGACTGAGACGCAGCCCCATCGCTATCGAGCGCCGCATCTCTCGATCACTGTTGCGGCTGATGAGGGCTCGTACGAAATCACACCAACACTGATCGCCGCTCTTGCCCGCAGCACGGACAATCAAAATCTCGACCTCTACCGTGATCGGCATGGCACAGCAGGTCTCGCAATTGCGACAGAGTATGCACGTGCGTACGTCAAAGGCAAGATGACGTCACGAATCATGGCTCGTGAGTTAGATCTCTCCGTGCTTGAGGCCGAAACCATCCTTCAAGAACTTCGTGAGATCATTGTCGATGTAGAGCCGGACGCCCAGGACGATCTGGATCTCGATGCAATCGACGCACAGGTAGATATTGATAACGAGGATCTCCCAGAGCATTCCGAATAAATGCCCCTCTCAATTATCCCGGATACTGAAGCCCATATCGCCGATACAAATCTCTTCATTGCTTTTGGTCGTCCTGAGTCCGGTCGATTCGCGCTTCTAGAGCGTATTGCCCACGAACACGATATCGTGTTCACAATTCCACAAAAAGTGTACGAAGAGTTGGGTGGTTGACCGGAAGGATACACGACAGCAGATGAGCCGATCGATCTCGCACTGGATCGTGGGTGGGCCACATTCGCGGATGAGATTGCGTATTCGAATCCGGTCGTTTCGAGTACGATGGATATCGTGCAGCGCTACATCGCTACTGCAACGGAACAGGACGCCGATACGGTGGAAAAGGCTGACTCTGCAATCGGTGGCGTCGCAGCACAACTCCTCGATCAAAACAAAGCGAAGTCGGTAACGGTCTACACCGCCGATAAAGCTGCTCGCCGTGGAATTGAGTTCGCACTCACAAAGCATGGATACGGTGACCGAATCAAGACCGTCGATACATTCGCGCTTCAACGTGAAGCACGAGAGAAATACGAATCTCCGTAACGTCTTCGTCACTTCCTTTGCGGTAATCGAAACCGTCTCTGTGTTTCGTCGAAAACAGATGGAACGGGCGCATGCATACGGTGGAATGGAAGGTGCCCGTGACCTCATCACTTACCTCGCCGAGAACGAAGTTGCGTCAGTTCGTGATTTTGCACGACTACTCAATCGCAATAAGGGGCAAGTGAGTCGTGACCTCGAAACGCTGACCTGCCATAGTGGGGTTAGAGTTGGCGTCGCCCTGGATATTAAACAAGCAAGCCGTTCTCTCGCCTTTTTCCTTAACGCGACAGTATTGAGCACCACCTCGACTTGCGATACTTAGCGAGGCCACACCACCTTTGCACGTGAACGAAAACAACGTTCCATGAGCAGAACACACCACTCTTGCATGTGAACATCGCCGCATGACCAGTTCAGATAGAGTACTGGAACCAGAGAGAACCACTCTTGCAAGTGAAACTAATCGCAGAAAGGGGGAGGGGATGAGAAATACATCTAAACCACGGATACAACTGAACGAGAGAACTAACTCGTTCAAATAACTAACAAAAGAGGCAGTCGCACACCACTGCTGCAAGTGAACTCATGAGTGACTGTCGGTACTGACCGAAGAGGACAAATTCACGGAGACTACAACACTTCCTGGAGATTCAGCGGATAAACGCTGTATATCGCCTGTTTTCACTTGAACAGGTGGTGTGTCAGACAATATGTCAACGCTTTAATTTTAATTGTGCACTGTTGTTTTGTTACTAGACTCTCTCTTTCTAGCTTCACTTGCAACAGTGGTGTCTGATGAGGGTGGGCAAGTAGTACCGATTTAATCGGCTATAGTTTTCACGTAGCTATTGATGTGAAGTACCACGAGCCGGGTGCTCCGTGGAACTCTCGCTGTATCTTCTTTAGAAACACTTCCGACGAATCCCCACACCCCTTGTTTTCAGTGAAAACAGGAGTCGGTTTCTAATCTCGTGAAAATCGAACGCATTCCACTAGAGAGACCCCTCGTTTTCAGTGAAAACAGAACCGCTAGCTGATTCTCAACTACTCTACTAGTTTAACTAGAAAGTATAATAAGTACCTATGGGTAGCAGCAATATAGGTATCGCTATTATGAGAGGGAAAGTTGGTTGCAGTGGTCGTATTTTTCACTGAAAACGTGGTGTCTGACGATGAAGCCATTCCTCTTCTTTTAAGTTATTGTATTCGAGTCGATTAGAGTAGCCACTCACTCGATTGGTTTCACTGAAAATGAGGGGTGTCTCTCGTCGCTTTTTCTCCGCCAATCGTCCATATTCATACACTCACTATACTCGTTCTACTCTTTTCACTGAAAACGGGGGAGCGGTAGAACTAAGATGTTCCTTCTTGAAGAGTTGTAATAACGTGCCAAACGATCCTATCCCCACGCCGGATCCAGAAGATCTCGCTGACGATCCACTTACCAAGCGTAATGACTCTATATTCGCGCGTCGTGAGCTACTTCGAATTGGCCATGTTCCTGACAGCGACCGCATCGTCGGTCGTGACGCGGAAATCAAAGATATAGAGGAGTTGCTCCAACCAGGTGTTTTCGGCGATCCACCCGGAAATGCGATTGTATACGGGAAAACGGGGTCGGGAAAATCGCTAGTCTCCCGACACGTCACAGGACGTGTTCGAGCGATCGCCCAAACTAATGACGTCTCTCTCATTTCTGCCTATATCGATTGCGATCAAGCAAACACCATTACTCGCGTTGCTCGATCTCTTTCCCAACAAGCTGAATATCAATCTACTCGCTCACTCGGTATTCCAGATAAGGGGATCGGATCGAGTGAGTACATGGATTACCTCTATACGCTCCTCGACGACGCTGATGTCCTCATTGCTATCATCGACGAGATCGACAAACTGGGTGACGATGAGATATTATTCAAACTCTCGAGAGCCGAAGAGAGTGGTAAAACGGGTTGCTATATCGGCGTCGTTGCGATTAGCAACAAGATCGAGTATTACGAGAATCTCGACGAGCGTGTGAAGTCCAGCTTCCAAGACGATGAACTCGTCTTCCATCCGTATGATGCCGGGCAAATCCGTGAAATTCTGAACAAACGGCGAGATGCATTCCAACCGGATGTTCTCGAAGATGGTGTTATCCCACGCGTAGCAGCGCTTGCCGCACGTGAGCATGGTGACGCACGGAAAGCAATTGAAATTCTTTCGAGCGCTGGAAAGCTGGCTGCTCGGAATGGCGATTCTAGTGTCACAGAGGAGCATGTCGATGCAGCACAGGATTATGCGGAAATGTCGCGGTTCCAAGAGCTAATTCGAGGATCGACTCCCCATTCGAAATATGTCCTATTCGCGCTCGCCTATCTCCAGAAATCTTCCCTGAAACAAGCATTCAGCACAGGCGAGATCTACCGTGTGTACGAAGACGTCTGTAAGAGTGAGGGAACTGATCCCCTCAGTCACCAGCGAGTGCTGGAACTGTTGAAGGAATGGGCCTTTAGTGACGTCACTGAAAATCGACATACTGGCGGTGGCAAGAGTGAAGGGAGCTATCGGGAACACTCCCTCTTGCGCGACTCGGATATGGTTCTCGATACTGTATTTGAACAGCCAAAAACGAAGCAGAATATCGTGTCTGACCTTCAAAACAGTTGATCCTACGTTGAACATTCAAGAAGGCTGTTGATGGTTCAAATTATCTATACCAGCGATATTAGTATTCAATACTAACCTCGAAACGTTCTATTCTCGAGTATGTTCTCCTTTAGATCAGCAGAGAACTGGTATGTAAGCGTATTTCGCAAATTTTCTGACCCCTGCAATGT
The DNA here is from genome assembly GCF_051194195.1 of Haladaptatus marinus. Lineage (NCBI taxonomy): Archaea > Methanobacteriati > Methanobacteriota > Halobacteria > Halobacteriales > Haladaptataceae > Haladaptatus > Haladaptatus marinus. Next base: position 104,542 of record NZ_JBLZNK010000008.1, on the reverse strand, counting down.
CTGCGATTCTCACGATTCTCACGATTCGCACGATGTTTAAACACTCAAAAGATTAAACGACTATAACTACGAGTTTTTTTCGACCGAGTCCGCCTAGAAGTTGTATGTGTAGGCAAACGTCGCTTTTCATCACGCAGAATGACCTTGAAGACAGATTTTACGCCCCTGTCGTCACCGATGGAGGCTATCGACCTCGCTTCAATATCACACCTGCTGATTCACTTGAGGTCGTCTCGAATGAGAAACCCGGGGCAATCAACCAGCTCACGTAGATGACGTCGCGTTCGCGATGGCTGGTCTCTGGAATGAGTGGCAGGGTGAGGACGTCAAATCACTGCGTACGGTGACGATTCTGACGACCGAGGCAAACGATGTTATCGAACCAATTCATGATCGGATGCCCGTTGTTCTTCCCAGGGATGCCTAAGCAACATGGCTTGTTGCTGGCCCTGAGAAACGGCGAAAGTTGTGCCAGCCATCGGCAACTAGTAACCTGACGGCCTATCTGGTCGCTACGTTCGTGATTGACATCCTCTGATCAACGACGCTCATTCCGACTTCTGGCAGACTATACCGATTACATTGTCGGTGTAACCGAGCACGATCGTGGTGGCTTTCTTGTCGAGCAGGGGTACTTCACTGCGTTAGAGATCTATTTCACAAAGACGTGGGTTTTCCAGTGTGACTATTCCGACATAGTCCCTAATGAAGTTGACACGAACGTCAATTTTGAGAAGTCGTATAGTGGAATGCAGACTGCAATCTTTGATATGCTAGATGACACAGGCCGTCTGTGTGTTTGGCAGACCGAGGACGAGCTTTTAGAATGTGCTGAAGCGCTTCCCAGCTACTGTTCTTCGTCCATACCGCGTGCGTCAAGGATTAACTGTGCCATCTCTTCGGGATTTTTCGCCGCTAACCGAACCATCGCATCGTGAACCTCACGGCTCTCGTGATTCCGAACGCCTGCATCCCGCAACTGTCGCGTCATCTCTAGATCTCGTGCATCCTCAAATTCCTGCCACGATTCTTCGCGTGTGTAGATACTCCGTCGTAGATTTGAAGAAAACTCGAATGCAGGTGTCTTTCGTGGATCTTTTGGTTCTTCTGCAATTTTCGATTCGTGAGACTCGTGCGATTCGTTCGATGTTTGCGATTCTTCAGAATCCTCAGACTCGGACGAACTGCTCGAAGTTGATGTCTTCTCTGCTCCCTCGTTGATTGCATTTTCGAGATCGTCAAACGCCGTCATTTGTGCACCACCTCCCCCTGCTCGACGATTTGAGCGAGTTCGTCGTAGGCTTCGAGCTGATCGCACGTCTCATCGTAGTCTCGAAGTGGAACGCCTTCATCGTGCGCACGATCGATCGCCGCTCGGTGTCGAATCCCCGGCAGATTACCGTTTTGTTTCCCTTGATCGATCGCTTCCCACTCATCATTGGTTATTCGTGCATAGTTCGGTACGAGCTTTGAAACACCATCCCGATTGTTGATCTCCTTGAGGAGCGACCGGTCGCGGGTATCTTGGTCGATACGATCTTGTAAGTCCGTGGGTGTAATCGCGAGGATGTTCAACTCAAAGTACTGCCGTGCTTCTTGAACGAGCCGTTGAACAGTGCTAGAGAGCCCGCTTTCATATCCGCTCTCTGCGCGAAGGGGGATGATAATGTTCCCTGTTGCGTACATGGCGTTGTCGTTCAACTTCCCGCGATTTGCTGGACAGTCGACCACAATGTACTCGTACTCGTCACCGAGTAGCGGATTGATGAGGTTCTCCTTGAGTCGTGTCGTTCCCATTGTCGCTTCCTTTAGCCCACTCTGGACGTCTTCGAGTTGCACGTGGGCAGGGAAAATATCGAGCCCGTGGCTTACTGTTTGAATGTATTGCGTTGGATCCTCTCCGTTGATAAGAACGGCTTCGGCATGATTCTCTTCGGCACTATACTGCTCTGTGAATCCGAGGTTCTGGCTCATGTGGCCGTTGTCGTCGAGGTCGACAACGAGAGCTGAGCCGTTTCGATGAGCTAACTCACGAGCGAGGTTAATCGCCGTCGTTGTCTTTCCGAACCCGCCTTTGAGTACGCCGACAGAAACGGCGCGCGGTTCTCCGCTGTTGTGTTCCTCTGCCATGATTGATTCTCCTGCACTCCACGATCTTCACGAATCGTGAGATTCGTACGAAACGTAAACATCCTACGAATCTTGAAGTTCGTAAACTTCGCGAGTGCCTCTGTTCCAACTATCTCATCAGAATTGTATAAATGTTATGTGCGAATCGTACGAATCCCGGGAATCGCAAACATCGTACGAAGTCTACAGGTGGAGCGTACGGCCTTCACCCTCGGGACTTGACCCTGAGACGGTTCACTGTACAAAATCTCCTTCACCAGTTCACAAGCTGAGAGACGAGCTGCCCCTAACGGATTCTACGAATCGTACGAATCGCAAACATCGTTCGAATCTCGAAGTTCGTAAACTTCGCGAGTGCCTCTGTTCCAACCATCTCATCAGGATTGTATAAACGCTATACGCGAATCGCACGAATCCCGCGAATCGTAAACCTCGCGAGAATCTTAAGCTACGAGACTTGCCGTCGTCGGTTCAGGGGCTAAGAAACAAAGCTATTCTAGTGAACTGTACGATTCCTACGAATCGTAAACTTCGTACGAATCGCAAACATCGCACGACTTTCAAAGTACGTGGTCTTCTTACGTCGGCTCAGAGGCGAGAAACAAGGCTGTTCAACGAACTCTACGAATTGTGAACATCGGACGAACTTCTCACATCGCAATTAGCGATATACCCAAACTTATCCCATATGCTAGTTTGCGCCAAGTCGTGATAGTTGTGCCATGACTGCATCTGTCCATCTGTCCAGCTCCTGCTGTAGCCACTCCGTGGTTTCTGCAAGTGGTTGAGCAACATACAAATACCTGACACCACCACTACTGACAGTGCGTGGATACCGAGTGACCAACTCCTGTTCATATAGTGGCTGCAGTTGCTTACCAATCGTACTCTGATCACGGTCGAGAATTTCCGCGATTTCAGCGATCGTGCTATGTGGAGAATCGAGAATGGTGAGGTATACACGAAATGATGCTATATGTACTCCACAGACCGTGGCCATCGTCTCTGTGAGCTCCAACTCGGATTTTTCATCCAGTAGCTGTTCGAATCTCGCTACACGTTCATCTGGGAGTACTGTCCCTTCTGTCAACTCACTACTTTCTGAAATGAAGTGAAATCAGAGCATTCATTCGGCGAATAACCCAGTATTTCCTCCAAATCAGAGTAGAGGTGACATCACCCACAAACCGATTAACATAGCGTTATCGGCAATCTCGCTACGGATCACAGCAGTCTAACACACAAGAATAGTGCCGAACGACCGTTTACAGAAATCTGCCCTCCGAACTAGGGCAACTTCACAACTTCGGAGGATGAATTTGATGCGTGCCTTGATTTCACATTCTCACCCAATGAATCATATCTCAGTTTAGTGTGAGGACAACCAGAACAGACTCATCTCTAGTACAAGGGTGACGCTGAAAACTCAGAGCCAGTCGAGGCGTTCATCAGCATGATTTTCTTCAGCTCCTGCAGCAGTCGAATCTCCTCGAAACGTAGGTCCTTTCTAACCATGTTCGTCGTCGATGTACGTGTTCCGCAATTGAGCCCCTATGTGAATTTCACCTAGCGTTTCGACAACTTCAATTACGTGAGAGAGATTGTTTCTTTCACTGCTCATAGAAACCACCGCTAGAGGACTTTCAACTCTTCCAATTCATAAGCGGAACTATGTTAAATTTACGTGACCAGTAACTTTACCATGTTTTAATTAGTTCTACGTACTATGAATCGACGAGATTGTCTGTCGCTGCTGGCAATTGGAGGGATCACCAGTCTCTCTGGGTGTTCTAGTTTAGAATCTTTCGGACAGAAAATGGAACTGCAATATGTTCAACTTGAAAATCATAATCCTAAACCACGCTCGTTTAACTTACTTATTATTTCTAATGATAAAATAAAGCATTGGGACACATATTCGTTAAAGGGAACTGACGAGGTTGATGGAATTGATCAGAAAACAATACAAGGAAAATGGCCGGAGAAAATGGAGTCATTCACCCTCTATGTCAGAATTGACAGAAACACCAATTGGACAGAATTTTCTACAGAGGAAAAGAAAATTGACGCAGCTTGTTTTGGCTTAATTCCTACTTTAAACCCGGATGGTGAGTTCATAATCGATCGGGGAACCTGTAAGCAATAGCAGCAATATTCTCTTGAATCAGAGTTTTTGATTGGTGGGCACTGTCTAGTTTAGCTCCTCCTCGACAGGGGTTCGGTTGACAAGTGATTGATGCGTGCTTCGTTTCGTACATTGTAGGTTGGTACCATCTCTTAAAGAGAGAACAAGTAATTCACGTTACTGGGCTACACTTTTGACAGTTTAGCACACTGATCCTGTATGGGGGCACTGTCTAGTTTAGCTCCTCCTCGACAGGGGTTCGGTTGTTGAGCGATTGATGCGGTCGCTGATGGTTATAGTAATGCACAAACTGTTCAAGCCACTGCTGAACGCTCGGCCGACTGCCCACCCACGAGGTATGAAAGCGGTCGATACGCTGTTTGAGCGTGTGAAACCATTTTTCGATCAGGTTTCGCTCGGTATAGTCAAGGTGACCGCTCAATCCAATTCGAAAGAGGGCAGTCCGATAGCCGTAGCCATCAACGAGAAACACAGTGTCAGAGAGATCGTGTTTCTCGGCCAATCCAGACAGAAACGCAGCCGCTTGATCGGTCCCATGCCGATCAAACACTTTGACATCGAGCAGTAACTTTGTTTCTATGTCTATTGCAGCGTACACCCAAGACCACTCGCCGTTAATTTTGACAGCGGTTTCGTCAACCGCGACCCGCGTCGGCGTCGCCGACGGCGGGTCGGAGACGCTGTCAGATACCCGATTAACCCATTGGAAAATTGCTTGATGCGACCGTTTTACGCCGAGGAGTGCGAGAATCCCTTTTGTTTCCCTGAGTGAACAACCGGTCGCGTGGAGCCGGACGGCGAACACCCTGACGGGCGTCGCCGTCCGCTCACGCTCCCAACATTCAAGCGTAGCCGTCTCTAAACTCTTTTTGAGCAGGTTTGAGAGTAGCATGAATCACTAGCTCTTCAACCTGCTCGTCCTTATCTAGACAGTGCCTGTATGGGTTATATTACAGTGATTCCGAATATTCTGGATCCCTACATCACGTCGAACTATGTGCCACTGATCTAGAAATGTTGAATTAATTTTGGGATGGTTGGTTGGGGAACTCGACTACGAGCCGAAAATTGAATGGGAGAACGGCCGTTCTTGAATCAAGGAAGGTTAATGTATTGACTGAAAGTATTTGAGAAAGGGGCGACTCAACCCACCTCTATGAGGATCAACACCCTTACGCAAGAGCTATTATCCCTTCTATTGTGAGAGTCACGACGGATTTTACTCTTGAGTATGGCGTTCCAAAAAAGCCGAACCCGTGAGCAGTGCAAAGAAAGAGCCATCACCACCGTATAGTGTTTATTGGTAAGACAAACCGATGGAACAGCGTGGCCGCCGATTGACCGACGCATTTGTCGCTGCCCTCGAACTCCGCAAGCACCTCCGTGAAGGTACGGATTTCTGTGCTGCACTCACCGATCTTGAGCTTCAGATCGAGACGCTCGAAGACGGCTACCCGGAGTGGCATCCCGCACCGTACTCGTTTCGTGGAATGCTCAAGCTCTTCCTCTACCGGGAAGTCACTGGGGACAGCTATCGCACCCTCACACGACACCCGGAACTTGCGGACGTATTCGGGCTCAAACGCATCCCCGATGAGTCAGTCCTCTCGCGAACGTGGCGTAACCGCTTCGACGACGATGTTCGTGGATTCATTTACGCCAGCGCACACTGCTTGGTCAAGGAAATCTACAATGAGGTGCTCTCTGTGCCTGAAGCCCGGCCACTTGAGGAAGTAAAACAGTTGTCCGAGGATGGTTCTGAATCAACGGAGGATGCGACCGAGTTCTCCGATGAAGAGATCTACCGAACGACACGGCTCGCTCGTGAGCACGGCTTCAGTTCGTTCGACTCTGGGAGAGCTCAGAATGTGACGTACGAAGATACGCGATTTTTCGAGCTTCAGGCGTTTATTGGAATGGTCGGCTGTGGCACGTCACAAGGTGCGGCTCGATTCAAATTCCGTCGGGGAAAAGAGTACGGCCCTCACGGTGACACGCACCTCCGTGCAGTCAAGCAATTCGACCCGGAGAGTCTAATCGAAGGATTTCAGCAGGCGACAGAACGACTCCTCTCGGTAATTCAATCGGAATCCTCGTTTCGCCGTCCAGTCACCATAGCGATTGATATTACGACCATTCACTACTTTGGTAACGTAGAAGGAATGCCGATGGTCAGCGGGACGAAAGACGGTGAAGGTCGAGCATTCAAATTCGCCACACTCTCGATTGTCGGCTGGAATATACCGTTGATTCTCGCTGTTGAACCCGTCCGTGAGAGCTCCTCGTGGGACGAGAACCCGCCGAATCGGATTCATCGTGTAGTCCGACGACTCGTTCGACGTGCACAGGAGCACGTCCCCATCGAGATGGTGCTGTGCGACCGGGAGTTTGACTCGAAAGCAGTGTATCAGACGCTCTCGAACCTCGATGTGAACTACCTTATCCCGAAGCGGGTTCACAGTGCTGAGCGAGAGGCCATCGAGACGATGGACGAAAATGGGCAGGAGGTCGCCGTTGAATCGGCGTCTGTCCACGTCGAGCATGGCTCACACGCGATACAGTTTCTGTATGTTCCCTCAACGAAAGGTGAGGGAATAGCGGTCTTTGCGACGAACCTCTCAGTCGGCCCCAAGGAAGCAGAGACGTTCTGTCATCGATACAGCCGTCGCTGGCAAATCGAGAACGAGTACAAGAGCATCAAGAACGACTTCCTAGCGAAGACCTCATCCAAGGACTACCGAGTTCGGTGGTTCTACTTCGTGTTCGCGGTACTGCTGCATAACATCTGGCGGCTCACCGATTTCCTGTTGAAAGCGGGTGTCGGTGGAGAGATGGACTACGCCCCGGTTCTGACAGCTGGTGAGTGCGTCGAGTTGGTTTGCTCAGCGCTACTTCCGCCGGATTAGCGCTGTACACCGACTCGGATCGCCCATCGTGAGTGGCGACACACTGCGAGAGGTCGGATTTCAGGCTGTTTTCGTGCATTCGATGGCATCTCACCGAGAGAGATAGTTGATGCCCCACCAATGTGGGCCGTCCGAGCCACGATAAGTCCTGAAAACACGCGCTAACACTCCATCCTCCGAAACTGACACCTACGATTTGGTATAGCTGTATATGATTTATGCATGTCCTTCATACCGGGTATCAGGGTTATGGGCCTTCAGACGGTGTTTTACAATGGAAGTGGTGGTGTTTAGGTTACTGCCGCATATTTTACTAAGCGGAAGTGGAGGGCCCCCGGAGGTACCCATCGAAATTATGTGCGAGCGTTACTTGACGAAAACCCAGCCGTCAGTACTGTTCCTCTGCGGCGCAAGATCGACAATTGAAGCTTCGAACTCACTCCCCGATTACTGGTTCCAGAAAGCTTATTCCAGACGTGTCGAAGTCAGCAGGTATGGAAAAACCAGTCGATATGGCTCTCAGAACGGTGCTGGCAGTCGTTGGCTTGCTCTTCGTGTTAGCGATCCTGTTTGGGGGTGAGATAGACGAAGACGCCGGCGTGTTATTCGTTCCTGAACAGTAGGCTGGTCCACTATGGGTATAATCTGAACCGTTCGGCTTCAGGAGCGTCTGCACAGTCTGCATAGCGTATCCGTTTGTCTCTCCGCGGAGAACGTGCGAGATTGCGGTGCACACTGGTCTCAGCTGTGGTGTCCATATCATTGCACCTGGGAAGGCGATTTTCTGCCGCCTAAATCCATAAGCGGAAGTAACTACACCCCGGGACCCTCGAATCGATCTGTGCTCAGTTCGTACGGACAAAGATCTTCTCGCGCGATGATTTTACCTTCTATGCCACGGCTTCGTCGCCGACACTGTACAGGAAGAAGACTATCATTCGGAGCAGGGAATGTGATTCCCGAGTGATTCGACGGCACGTTCACAATGAGGACACCGAATAGACGAACTGCTCCCATGGCTGCACTTGCCGCGAATATGATACCATACAGCGCTTGGAGACCGCTCTACTCGATCGGCGATTTCGCTGGGTGAAAAGCCATCGTTGTCGAATCGCTGAATCCGTTCACACTCATCTACCGAGATTGCAGTCGGATTCAACTGATACGACATATGGCCGAATTGTAGAGAAATCAACTTGAACGCTAGTATTTCATTACACGTTTGAGGCCAGCAGTATCTATGAGCCTGTTACACCGTGGTCCTCTACAAAAGAGATCAATGGTCTCCCATCTCAATTTTTGCTTGACCTAGTCGCCGTCTGTGATGGTGTGGTGTCCGATACACTCACACGCCATTTCTCTGTTTGTACGAGAATTCCTCCACTTCCGGGAGCAATACGAATGGTTTCATTGGTCATCTGCGAGGGGTTATTCACCGTGAGCGTCCCGTTGGCGTGAAGCTCCTGCCCAACTTTAGACGTGTTTGTAACAGTGAGATAGGCACTCTCATCGGGTCTCAGCTGCTCACCTCCCCCTTCGATGGAGTGTTCCCGCTGGGATCTCCGCGTATTTCATCGGCTACTTTCTAACCTTCGCCACTACAGCGAGTCACACCAGTGCGATCTTGGCAATCAAAATTCCTGGAAAATATCTTGCGGCAACGCCCCTGGCGCAACTTTTCGGCTCATCGCCCTCAGGATGGACTGTCTCTGGTTGGTTGTTCTATAATGCACATTTTGTACCGATACATCTCCCAACAGCGGATACAGTCAATGGATTAGCGAGGTTTACGAATCAGTCTCTGCTTCGCCTAGTCGGTGGACCAGTTCTTTTGGTATATCTCATCCCACCGCTGCTATTGACGTGCGCCGGGTACCTTACTGTCCAGTATGCGAATACGCCGGGTGCCAATGGAGAGCGGAATAGTGGTGCGAGTATTGTTGCGGGCTATTTTCCGTTGTTTCTTGTTGGTTCCTTTTTATTTAGGGCAAGTGCAGCGAATGCGCCTGTCACAGCTGCACCGGACGTGATTTATACGATATTCCTGGGTCTCGCCTATCCGATCCTTTGTGGTGCACTTGGTGGACTCCTGTCAAAGCGACGTGCTACGCACAAAATAGATTCGAGTGACGGGGAAGTTGCTCACCAGACGGGGAAGTGGTGATGGTACTAGCACAGTTTATCCTCACTAACTCTGCCAAGACCGCTAGCTAATCTCATAAGCGAAAATAGACTCTCTCGGGCACTGTTGAGTCGATCATTGTCCAATTCGTAGTACATATTTAGCGTCCCAACTGTTGCTGAGTTCAGTGATTCACCCGGCTACTCCGAATAAGAGGGCGAAAAAACAGTCTGATTTCTAGAATTTCGGCCCGTTTCGGGATGACTGATTAGTTCTATAACCGAAGTAGAACGTGCGACGGCAGCGAGATCGATTTTTCAAATTCGCCTGATTTGGGTGATTTACTTCCTGTGGGCAGTATAAGCGGAAGTAGAACTACCCCGTGGGTACCAACTCGATCACTATAACCATCAGCAACCGCATCAATCGCTCAATAACCGAACGCCTGTCGAGGAGGAGCTAAACTAGACCGTATCCTACATTTCATCTTTTAAAGCAATTATCAATGATTATTTTATATTGATTTGTATCTACAGAACCGTGTCCTCCAAGAAAAGGGATCCAAGCGACTCGAAACCACGGAACGTACTCCTCGTATGTCTCGATACGGTTCGTGCGGATGTCTTCGGTGAGCATGCGAATTGTCTCCACCGAATGGCTGATGTCTCCTTTACGCAATGCCGTGCTGCGAGTTCGTGGACGATTCCAAGTCACGCGAGCATGTTTACCGGACAATTGCCGTCGGTACACGGCGTTCACACTCTCTATGGCATCGCATGCGGATTGGAACGCCTATTAAGATACTATCAGAAGTAGTTTCTCATACCATTTCCGGAACATTCCCCGTATATATTGATAATCTGAACAGTTAAGTTTTACTAGGCTATTCCCCTGGGACGAGGTTCGGGTATATCAGAATTGGAATACAAGCAGTATTGTATAGTGTTTTTATCAACTCGCTGTGATATGAATTCGTAAATAGGTCATGCGATCGCGATGGATTAGTATACTGTCCATTTGCCGTGGTCATCCGGAGATACGTCAAAAGACTGCTTTTCGTCATCCCTGTCAGCTTCAGTGGTTGTACGATTTAGTCTCCGAGATTAGAGCACAGTTTCTTTCATCAGTCGCCGACAGCTTGAAACTGAATAATCTACAGAAAATGTATCTTTTATGTATTGACGGACGAGTACAGGCGTCCACACTTCTTCGGCATATCCAACTTTCTTCGGTGACGATTGCAATGTCTTTTGTACCGTTTCATGTTGGTCTACGTCGAGTTTACGCGGTCTACCCGACCGATGGTTATCAGCGACAGCCTGCTCGAGTGACTCGCTTTTGAAACGTTGGAGCCAATTATAAATCGTCCGCCGTTGTACGCCGTACCATTCTGCGAGTTCCGTCTGAGTAATCCCGTTCTTATATGCAATTGCGGCTATTAGCCGCTGTGTCGCCTTTTTCCCCTCTACTTCGTCGAGTGTCTCTTGCAGTTCTTCAATCGAGATCTCAGTGAGATTATCCATTACAAAGTACTACAATAATCGAGTAAAAAGTTCTAACGGCCTCTGTAAAAGTGAATAATATCCGATAAACGGACGTTTTTACAGACAATTCCAATATTCTAACCCCCACATTTGGCCGAATTTGTTATCTTGAGGGGTTTTATTAAGATACCTATATCAAGAGATGCGAAAACCCCTGATTACAAATATAGTGTTGTAATGGGTGTGAGACGAATATCAACTCTATTTTACAATTCCAAAGATGTACACTTTCATTACAGTAATGGTACTGTAATAATTCTCCCATCCAAAGCCAGAAAAGAGCGCGCTAATAAATCGCTGGTGAGTGGAACCGAGATGTACGATCCGAAAAATACTGACTCTCGTAGCAAACGATACTGGTTGACCAATCTATACCGTCGATCTGTCGTTTCAGTTGAAAGAGTATTTACCCTTGTAGTCGAATTAGGGCCTATGCACCGTGTATACGCTTCACCAGATCGCTACATTCAGGGGCCGGGGGCTTTAGAGAGAGTCGGTCCGCTCGCACTCCAACACGGCAAATCAGCGCTAATCATCAGCGACTCGGACGTGTGGCAGGTTGTTGGTGATTCGGTAGAGGAGAGTTTCAATGACGTGACTACTACCATGGAAAGATCGAATTTCACTGGAGAATGTTCTACTAGTGAAATCGACCGGCTCACTGATGTTGCGAGTAAGAGAAATGCTGATGTCATCATTGGGATTGGCGGTGGAAAAGCCATCGATACGGCAAAAGCCGTTTGTGGGCGTACTGGGGAAGTGGTTGGATCAGTCCCGACTGTCGCTTCGACTGATGCCCCAACTAGTAGCCTCTCGATCATATACACTGAAGAGGGAACATTTGAAAGAGCCCACCGCCACGATTTCCATCCGTCATTCGTGGTTGTTGACACGAACGTCGTCGCACACGCACCGACTCGCTGGTTCATCTCGGGAATTGGTGATGCGCTTGCAACATGGTTCGAAGCCAAGGCGACATGGGAAAACGAGGGGAGAACAATACATGGCGCTCGTCCGACGTATGCCAGCAAAGCCATAGCGCGTTATTCCTATGATTTGCTCCGTGAAAACGCTGAAGACGCAGTTCACGCTGTTAACGAGGATACTGTTACAGAGAGCGTTGAGGCCGTAACCGAGGCGACTATTCTCCTCAGCGGACTCGGTTTCGAGAATGGTGGCACTGCAGCAGCCCACGCCGTCCATGATGGACTAACTACGCTTTCAGGGATTTCGGATGCGACACACGGCGAAAAAGTGGCAGTAGGAGTATTAGTTCAGTTGATACTCGAAGCATACCCGAAGGAAGAGATTAAGGATATCATTTCTTTCGCGGACGCAGTTGGTCTCCCAGTTTCACTGAGGGACATCGATAGCATCGATCCGACTCGTGAAGAACTCTTGAGGGTTGGTCATGTTGCGTGCGATTCTGAAGGTTCAATGGGAAACGAAGGAATAGACGTTACACCCGAGGACGTAGCCAACGCACTGCAGACCTTGGATTCGATTAACGAATCAGAATGAGGGTGAGAGGCCCTTATTGGAACTTCTCATCATTTCCACGTCGATTCCTAAGTCCTCTATCAGACCACTCAACATCATGAACATTCATTTACTATTTGTTCTCCTGTGAAAAACATAGGTGGATATTGTTCCAATTATGCGAAAATATATAGTCTATGGACTAGATTGGAAATTCATGGAAGATCGTCCCCAAAATGGGAACGCGGGTCGGACAGTACAGACGGTCGAAACGAGTTATGCAATTCTCGACCGTCTCGATGAAGTGGGAAAGGCTGGAGTTACTGAACTCGCAGAAGCGATGGACATCTCGAAAAGCGCAGTTCACCGGCATCTAGCGACGTTAGCAAATCGAGGACGCGTCAGGAAGATAGACGGAAACTATCATTCCATCCCGAAAGAAACATCTCAGGTGCAGCCAACGTTCGAAATTATCGAGTCGTTGAATAGACTCGATGGTGCAACACCCGCGGAAATCGCGGAGGCTACCGAGAAGTCCGAGGACACCGTCGTAGAATATCTCGTTCAATTAGAACAAGCAGAATACGTGGTCAAACAAGACGACAAATATCAAAACAGCCTAAAATTCCTCGATATCGGTGAGCGCGTCAAATACAATACCGGTATTTTTGACCTCGTCGCCGAAGAAGTGGACAAACTCGCCAACGAAAGCGACGAACTTGCGCTATTCAGTGTCATGGAACACGACCGGAACGTCATCCTGTACAAGGCACACGGTGAGGAAGCAATTCGAACATCTCACGAGACGGGGCTCCGTGAACCATTACATCATAGTGCGCTCGGGAAGGCGATTCTGGCAGAACTCCCAGAAGATCGGGTTAGGGATATCGCCGACCGTCGTGGCCTTGCGCCGGTCACCGAGCAGACGATCACTGAGGTCGACGATCTTATTTCCGAACTCCAAACAACACGAGAACGTGGGTACGCCATCGACATGGAGGAGGCGAAACCAGGAATGCGGTGTGTGGCGGCATCCGTCTCTAGTGCAAACAATTCGAATTACGGGGCGATCAGTGTCGCAGCGCCAAAAAGTCGGATGCAAGGTGAACGGTTCGAGAATGAAATCCCTGAGCTCGTGAAAGGCGCTGCAAACGTTATCGAACTGAACTCGATTTACGTCGAGTGAGAGAACCAATGTCTGTCCGTGAATTTATGATGTCGATTCGACTGCGCGATCGACGGCGCGTCCTTCTATGGTGAACGCGTTCACTCCAGTGTCAGCATCAAATAGGTGGACATCGCTTTCATCAAATTCGATGTAGATCGTGTCACTGACCGTGGGCTTCACACTTGCCGGGACACGAATCGTCATTTCTTGGCTCTCCACGTTTGCGTAGATGTAATTGTCACTTCCGACAGGTTCGACGACATCTACGATCGCCTCGATAGTATTCTCACCGAGCGTGTCTACGATGTGGGCATTTTCTGGTCGAATTCCGAGGACGAGATCAGCAGTTGTTGTCGATGCCCTGACCTCATCCGCAAGTGTTTTGGATAGTCCGTACTCGAAGCCATCACCAGTGAGATATGAGCCGTCAAGAGTGACGTCGAAGAAGTTCATTGCCGGACTCCCAATGAAGTCTGCGACGAACAAGTTCGCTGGACTGTTGTAGATCTCTTCGGGCGTCCCAACCTGTTGGATATGCCCGTCAGCGAGGATCACGATGCGATCCGACATCGTCATCGCTTCTTCCTGATCGTGGGTAACGTAGACGGTCGTCGTTCCGAGTTCATCGTGAATACGCTGTAACTCGGTTCGCATGTGCATCTTCAGTTTTGCGTCGAGATTCGACAGCGGTTCGTCCATCAGGAACACTTCGGGTTCGCGAACGATGGCACGACCAGTTGCCACGCGCTGCTGTTGACCCCCGGAGAGATTACCAGGTTTCTTATCGAGGTGGTCTTCGATGCCGAGCATTTCTGCGGCTTCTTCGACTCGCTGGTCGATGACATCCTCCTCGATATCTGTTGTTAGCTTGAGCCCATATGCGAGGTTGTCATGCACCGTCATGTGTGGATACAGCGCGTAGTTCTGAAAGACCATGGCGATACCGCGGTCTCGCGGATGGATATCGTTGATAACTCGGTCACCAATACTGATGGTGCCTCCGGAGATATCTTCGAGGCCAGCAACCATTCGGAGAACGGTCGACTTGCCGGATCCCGATGGCCCAAGGAGAGAAACGAACTCTCCATCCTCGATTTCGAGACTTACGTCCTCTACAGCCAAGACATCGTCGTATCTTTTGATCACTTCGTCGAAGGTTACTCTACTCATTTGCTACCGTGACAGGCTTTCTCGATATCATATATAGGCTTTTCTCAACAATTATGACGGTTTCGAGCTGCTGTTCGTTCAGGTTTTATCGCCGGATCGGTTCCACAGAGGACGAGGAAGTTTTTCTTATCAAAGAAACAACTGATTTGTTTGTGGAATACATGATAAAAAATGTTATATAGGTGGTCTCCATCGGTATGTGTTGATGGTTCGCAAGCCGCTAGGACGAACTGCGTCGAGTAGGCGCCGTTTCATGAAAGTAGCAGGGGCAACAGGAATCGCTGGTCTCGCCGGCTGTACCAATAGTGGTGGGTCTGGTGATGGTGACAATTCAGGCGGTACGACGACGCTCCAGTTTTGGACGCTCTTTTCCGGCGGCGACGGAAAAGCGATGAAGTCACAGGTAGACCAATTCAACAAAGAACACGACGACATCCAAATCAAACGGCAACGGCAACCGTTCGAAGAATACTACGACAAGTTGTTTACTTCGATGACTGGCGGTAACGCGCCAGACCTTGCAGTGTTCCACACGACCGAAATTCAGCGATTCGTAGATGCGCTGCAGCCACTCGGTGACTTGCTCAGTGACGATACGTCGAGCGCCTATGTCGATTCGATCTGGAGTGAAACGAAATTTGATGGGAAGCGTCTTGCGCTCCCATTAGACACCCATCCGAACGGGCTATACTACAACAAAGACATCTTCAAGCAAGCAGGGCTCGATCCCGAAAAGCCTCCGACGACCTTCGAAGAGCTGAAGCAAACAGCAAATACTATTTCGTCAGAGACGGACAAACTGGCATTTAGCCCGGATCCGTATAATCAATATTTTGTCCGGCAGTTCATCGCATGGCAACGCGGGCGAAGTGGACAATTCCTCAACGAAGACAAGACGAAAGCAGCGTTCGATGATCAAAATGGTATCGCGCTCGGAGAGTTCTACAGCAACATCTCCAACAAGTGGAACTGGGACAAGGCCGATGCAACGGCTGAACGCGGGACGAAGGCATTCCGTGCTGGCGACATGGCCATGACCATCAATGGGACGTGGTACTACGGTGTGCTACAAGAACAGGACTATAGTTGGGGAATGACCAAACCGTTCGTGGCTCCGGGTCAAAAACAGAAGATGACGTGGGCCAACAGCCACACGATTGGCGTCCCGAACGGTGGGAGCAATACGGAAGCTGCTGTGAAGGCAGCCGAGTGGCTCACACAGAACAGCACCACTTGGGGAACGGATGCCGGTCACCTCCCCGCAGCCAAGAAGGTTCTCGATTCGGACACGCTACGGAATGCTACGGTATGGAAAAAGACGCTTTCCACGTTCTCCGAGATGGCGGAAGCTGGTGAACTCGCATATATGCCCAGCACGAAAAACAACGAGAACTATAAACGTCCGGTAAATCAAGCAATCGCTCAGATTTACTCTGGCCAAACCACCGCCAAGAAGGGCATCCAGAAGGCCGCGAATGAGGTAACGAAGAACCTCAAGGCATGATAACCGCGAGACGATACTAATGTCCACAAAAAGCAAGCTACCAATCGTGGATCGGCTCCGTGGTATCGACGTCACTGACCAGGAGACACGTGACGGCATCGCCTTTGCTCTCCCGTACCTGCTGGTATTTTCGGTGTTTCTCCTCTACCCGTTGTTGAAGGGGTTCTACATGAGTATGTACGACTGGAACGCCTTTGCGCCATCGCAGTCGGAATTTATCCTCTTCGATAACTACACCCGGATGCTCCAAGACCCTATGTTTTGGAAAGCGCTGCGTGCAACTGTGGTGTTTGTCGTGCTAACGGTACCGACCCTCGTAATATTGGGATTAGCACTCGCGTTGGGCGTCAACCGAAACGTGAAGGGAAAACGATTCCTTCGGACGGTGTTTTTCAGCCCGTACGTGCTGACTGTCTCGGTCGTATCGCTCATCTGGGCTGAACTATACTCACCCGAGTACGGCCCGCTCAATTACTATCTTGGGTTCCTCATGAACAATCCACCATCATGGCTGAATAGCTTCACGTTCGCCATGCCAGCGGTCGCGCTCGCGACGATCTGGTGGACCGTCGGGTTCAACTTCGTCATCCTGCTGGCGGCCCGTCAAGGGGTGCCTGATAGATTGTACGAAGCCGCACGTATCGACGGTGCGACCGCCTGGCGCGCGTTCAAGGATATCACGCTCCCGCAGATGCGTCCTGCGATCATGTTCGTTATGACCGTGCAGTTCATCGCATCGTTCCAGATTTTCGGGCAGGTGTACATCATGACGAACGGTGGGCCCGGAAATTCGACGCAAACACTCGTGATGTATCTGTTCCGAATGGCGTTTCGCGAACAGGAGTTCGGATACGGCGCTGCCATCGGGTACTTCCTCTTTTTCGTACTTGTGGCCGTGTCGCTCGTCAACTACTACTTCATCGGAGGTGACAACGAATGAGTACAGCAAACGGACGGCTTATCGAATCGAAACGTGTACGAACAGCAGGTCTCTACGCAGCACTGTATGGAACCGCATTTTTGTTTTTGGTTCCGTACATCTACATGCTATCGACGTCACTGAAGCCAGAACGGTTCGCGTTCTCACAACAGCCGTACTGGATTCCGCCTGAATTCACGTTTAACTGGTATACGATCATACTTCGGGAAGCACCCATGATTCAGTGGATGGTGAACACGCTCATCATAGCGGGAACGACGACGCTGCTGGTCGTGATTCTCGACTCGATGATCGCGTTTTCGCTCACCAAGCTCGATTGGCCTGGCAAGCGCATCATCTTCACGGTGATCATCGCGAGCTTCATGGTTCCAATATACGCGAACATGGTGCCGTTATACACCATTATCGCTGATTTCGGTCTGGTCGATAGCCCCCTGGCCGTCATCATGCCGTTCAGTGCGATGCCCATCGGCGTTTTCCTGTTCACCCAGTTCTTCCAGGATCTCCCGGATTCGATCATCGAGGCAGCAAAAATAGACGGCTTCAGTACCTTCCAAATCTACACACGGATCGTCCTGCCCCTGATGAAACCAGCTATCGCAGCATTGTCGCTGTACACGTTTGTCTATACGTGGAACCAGTTCCTGTGGCCACTCATCGTGCTTCAGGGTGAATCATCGTTCACACTGCCAGTCGGCATCGTCACGATGCAACCGACACAGGTGTTCCAACCTGGTGCCCAGATGGCGGGGACGCTTATCGCGGCCGCCCCGCTCTTCATTGTGTTCCTCATCTTGCAAGAGCATCTGGTGAACGCGGTTCAAATGCAGGGGACGACCGGATAATGGTGGAGTATGATACCGCGAACGACCCGGACACGCCAGCTCACAAACGAACCATTCGGTTCGTTTATCAGCACAGCACAACGCTGATCATCATGAGCATCGTTTGGTTCTTCGTGTCGCTCCCAGTCATCACGCTCGGCCCAGCTACCCTCGGTGCATACAGCGTCGTGCGTTCTCTTCGAGAGACTGGTACCATTGACCGTACGCGTACCGTCGCCGTGGTTCGCACGAACGGCATCCACGCGATGCTCCTTGCACTCGTGCCGCTGGTATTCGTCGCGACAGCGGCGCTCTACCTACGAACCGGGACACCGCTCGGTACTCTCTCGATGGTCGTTGCCGCAGTCTGCATGTACGCGGGTGGCTATCTCGGTATTGCGCTGATTCCAGCGTTTATCGCGATGGCCGACGGTGAGTCACCCCTAGCCGCGACCAAGCGTGGCTACATGTGGGTAGCATCTCAACCAGTCTCAACGGTTTCGCTTGCAGTAGTGACGGCGATACTGTTCGTGGCGACGGCATTGCTCACGATCGGATTCGTCCTCTTGTTCCCTGCATTGGCCTTCTCATACCATGTGGAGGTACTGACGGACGACCTGGCTGAGACGACTTCGACAGAGACGCCGATCCACAGAGTGGAGGGAACGATCTGACGAGGGGGTTCGTTCTCCTCTAACAACTGCCTTGGCAGTAAACTTGATACGACTAATCCGAGTAAATGCGATACGAGAGAAACCTGACAACTCGTCACAAATTCCGATAATGACGTTCAATAACACACAGACTCGTCTGGCAAACCGGTCGGCGGTTTCGCTGAACGGACGCTGGGACTTTCGTCCCGATAGAGACGATACTGGCGTTGAAGAACAGTGGCAAAGCACTACCACGTGGCCCGAAACAGACCGACAGTCGGTTTCGGTTCCGCACGCGTGGCAGGAAAACGAACGCTTGAGTGACTACACCGGTATCGCTTGGTACCGGCGAACAGTCGAATTCGACACGCTCCCTTATGGAGGGCGGCTCTTCCTCAGATTCAACGCAGTCGATTACCACACGACTGTCTGGGTGAATGGCGTCAAATGTGGGACGAATCGTGGTGGATACCTTCCGTTCGAAGTGGATGCGACTGAAGCGTTCGAAGCTGGACAAAATGTCGTTACCGTTCGGGTCGAAGACCCTGATGATCTCAGCCAAATCCCCCACGGAAAACAAGGCGATCCGTGGTACAGACGGGTGAGCGGCATCTGGCAAGATGTTTCGGTCGAATTTCGACCGGACATCCGCGTTGCCAACGCCCGGGTTACGCCGAACCTCGAAGATGACATTGCGCACGTCGAGTTCACCGCCGTTGCCGATGATATCGCTCCCGATGGTTCGCTCACGGCAACCGTCCGTGTTAGCCATGAGGGGACGACCGTCAACAGCGTCGAGTACGATGTTTCACTTGGGACACCAACTGTCGAGTCAGTCCCCATACCGAATGCAGAGTACTGGCACCCGGAAGATCCGGTTCTCTATGACCTCGAAATCGAGCTCAAAGACGATTCGGGATCGACCGACGTGTACGAAGATTACTTCGGGATGCGGAGTATTCGCGTCGAGAATGGTACCTTCCACCTTAATGGCGAACCGCTGTACATCCGCGGTGCACTCGACCAAGGGTACTATCCGGAGACGCTGTATCGTCCATCCGAGGAAGACCTCTTCGAGCACGAGATTCGTACCGCTAAAGAACTCGGTTTCAATCTCCTGCGAAAACATATCAAACCTGCCCATCCCGATTTCATCGAACTTGCAGACCGGATGGGAATGCTCGTCTGGGAAGAGCCCGCAAACCCCTCGCGGTACACCGACCGCTCGAAGCGAGAAGTTCAGGACCAGTTGCGCGGTCTGATTAATCGTGATTTCAATCGTCCGAGCGTCGTTATCTGGAGCCTTTACAACGAGGAGTGGGGTATCGGCCACCACCACGATGAACCGTTCATCTGGGATGATGAAGAGAAACAGGCATACCTCGGCGAACTGTACGAGACGGCAAAACGGTGGGACCCCACTCGACTCGTCTGCGATAACTCCGGGTGGGCACATGTCGCGACAGATATCAACGATTATCACCGCTACTTCGC
Organism: Haladaptatus marinus; assembly: GCF_051194195.1. Classification (NCBI taxonomy): domain Archaea; kingdom Methanobacteriati; phylum Methanobacteriota; class Halobacteria; order Halobacteriales; family Haladaptataceae; genus Haladaptatus; species Haladaptatus marinus. The sequence continues at coordinate 84,462 of NZ_JBLZNK010000008.1, read as the reverse complement.
CAGTCCGGATCGCGCTGCAGCGTGGGGCGATGACTTGGATAACATGACGGCACATCCAGAAGGGAACTACGCCGCAACGTACACAGACCCCGAAACGACACCGGTTGTCATCTCCGAATTTGGGACCTGGGGACTCGCCGATACGGAGGCGCTCGAAGAGTTCTACGGTCAGGAACCCGAATGGTATCATCATCCGTTTCTTACACCTGTTGATCGACCCACCAACGAACGGGAGGTTCACCTCGAATCGAACCTTCGGTCTCCCGCCGGGTTCAAAAAACGCTTCGATGAAACAGCTCTCCCGGAGAAGTTCGACGGGTTGACAGACTTCGCGGAGACGTGGCAATGGCGCGAGTATCTCTCGGTGAAAGATCTCATCGAACAGATGCGCGTCCACGACGGCATTTCGGGATACATCATCACCGAATTCACGGATATCGAGTGGGAGTTCAATGGCCTTCTTGATTATTGCCGTGAAGAGAAAGTGTTCCATGATAAGTTCGCGTCCGTCAATAGTTCATTATTCGTTACGGCGGATCCGGAACACCATGCGGTGTGGGGTGGAGACGAACTATCGGTCGATATTACCGTCGTCAACGACGGCCGTGAATCACACAGTGGAATCGTCGAGTGGAGATTGATCGACGACGAAAGCGACGAGACGCTCGATCATGGTGAGCTTGATGTCGGTGTCGATGCGCACGCGAAGTCACGAACACGAACGATTCCAGTGACTGTACCAGATGTGGACGTAAATGAAAGACAGACACTACAGGTCACGTTCACGGCGGAAACTGCAACGGCAACCAATGAAGAGCCGATTACTGTTGTGAACCCGGCGCGTGTCCCCAACCGAGACATTACCGTATTCGTGCAGGAGAACTACGTTGCCGACCGACTCATCGGTTCGTGCTACAAAGTTACTCGCGAATTGAACGACGACGTTGACCTCGCGGTCGTCTCCACACTCGACGCCTCCGCCCGAGACTTTGCCGAGGCTGGTGGAAGAGTGCTGTTGGTGCCGCCAGCACATGAGACGACACCGAGAGACGACCTGTTCGAATATCGTGAATTGCCCGAAGGGGAAAACTGGAATCTCTGTTCGTCGCTATACGCACACAACACCCCGTTCATCAAGGATTTAACCGGGAGCAAACGACTTGACTGGGCATTCGACGGAATTTACCCGAACGCGCTCGCGACGGAACTGGATACAGATCACGACGAGATTTGTGTCGAATACGTCGAAGGATGGATCGCTAACTGGGGTAGTCCACTCGTGATACGCTCGGTCGGAAACGGTCGTGTGTGTACGTCCACCTTCTCGCTCGGAGAGGCGTATGGTGAGCAACCGGTGGGAACACTCTTGTTCGACCATCTTATCGATCACATTGCGTGTGACTGATCTCTCAGCATCAAAAGGACAAACACAACCATGACACGAATCACAGACTACGAACTGTTCGAGGTTCCACCGCGATGGCTGTTCCTCCGCATCGTGACGAGTGATGGCACCGTCGGCTGGGGAGAACCCATTGTCGAAGGACGTTCTCACACCGTCCGTAGCGCGGTCGAAGAACTCATTGATACCTACCTGCTCGGTGAGGATCCTCTTCGAATTGAGGATCATTGGCAGACGATGTACCGGGGTGGTTTCTACCGAGGGGGTCCCATCCTCATGTCGGCGATAGCGGGCATCGACCAGGCACTCTGGGACATCAAGGGCAAACACTTCAACGCACCAGTGTATGACCTGCTCGGTGGCCCTGTACGCGACCGGGTTCGCGTCTACCAGTGGGTCGGTGGCGACCGTCCTGATGATGTCGGCGAGGCGGCGGCGGAGAAAGTCGACGCCGGCTTCACCGCACTAAAGATGAATGCAACACCCGAAATTCGACGTGTTGACAACCCGAGTGCGGTGCAAGATGCTGTCGATCGACTTCGTGAAGTGCGCAACCGTGTCGGTCCCGAGGTCGACATTGGCGTTGACTTCCATGGTCGCGTCACGAAACCAATGGCGAAGCGTCTGGCGAAGGAACTGGAACCGGCAGACCCCTTCTTCATCGAGGAACCGGTCTTACCAGAACATAATGATATACTCCCCGAGATTACCGCACAAACATCGATTCCGATCGCGACGGGCGAACGAATGTACTCACGGTGGGATTTCAAAGAGGTATTCGAGAACGGATCGGTCGATATCATCCAACCTGATCTCTCACACGCCGGTGGCATCACAGAAGTACACAAGATCGCTGCAATGGCTGAAGCATACGACGTTGCGATGGCACCACACTGTCCACTCGGACCGATAGCGCTCGCCTCCTGTTTGCAGGTCGATGCCGTTGCCTCGAATGCACTCATCCAAGAACAGAGCCTCGACATCCACTATAATACAGGGAACGACGTCTTAGACTACCTCGTTGATACCTCCGTCTTCGATTACGATGAAGGCTATGTCGACCTGCCTAGTGGCCCGGGTCTCGGCATTGACATCGATATCGAGTACGTCCGTGAGCGAGAAGAGATAGACGTCGACTGGCACAATCCCATCTGGCGGCACAATGACGGCAGCGTCGCCGAATGGTAATCATGGTCGATTCGATTCCCCCCACTGTATCGTACGCAAGACCTACCCTGAGACGGCTCAACACAGATATTCACAAACTATGACAACCAACCGCTGGAGCAAAGAGAAAGCATGGAACTGGTATGATAAACAAGACTGGCTTGTCGGGTGTAACTACCTGCCCAGTACCGCAGTCAACCCGACCGAGATGTGGCTATCAGAATCGTTCGACCCAGAAACCATCGACCGTGAACTTCGCTGGGCCAGTGCTATCGGAATGAACACTGCACGAGTATTCCTGCAGTACATCGTTTGGGAGGATGATCCGGACGGGCTGAAACAGCGCATGGAGAAGTATCTCGATATCGCTGACTCCCATGGCATATCGACGATGTTCGTCTTTTTCGACGATGTTGGGTTCTCTGGAGACGAACCGTACCTCGGTCCGCAGAAAGAGCCACTTCCGAACACGCACAACAGCCAATGGACGCCAAGTCCCGGCCATGAACAGGCGGTCGATCGCGCAACGTGGCCGCAACTAGCCGACTACGTCCGTGACATCGTTAGTGCGTTCAGGACCGATGAGCGAGTCCTCATATGGGATGTGTACAACGAACCCGGTAACAGTGAAATGGGTGAGCAGACACTTCCACTCCTTCGTGAATCCTTCGACTGGGTGCGTGAGGCCGATCCGACACAACCAGTCACCGCGGGGGTCAACTGGGATCCAAACCGAACCAGACAAAATCAAATCGGAAGTGACAACTCGGACATTATCTCGTTTCACGACTACAGTGAGTTATCGTTCACAGAGGAACGCCTCGATGACCTCGAAGAATACGACCGGCCACTTCTCTGCACGGAATGGCTTGCACGCACCCGAGACAACCACGTTCGCACGCATCTACCGTACTATAAAGAGAAAAATATCGGCTGTTACACTTGGGGATTCGTGAACGGGAAAACACAGACACACCTCCCGTGGAGTACGGCACAGACGTCGATTGCTGAAGCCATCGAGGATGAGGACACCGAGACGTGGTTTCACGATGTTCTTCACGAGGACGGCACGCCTTACCGACCGGAAGAGGTCAAACTGTTCCGCGAATACACTGAAACGGGAGAATCGACTTCGCTACCGGAAGGAAGCGATGACTGAGTGCACTTCAGTACGACACACCGATCACATCGCAATCGTCACAGGGTCGACTAAAGGGATTGGCGCCGGGATAGCCAGGCGTCTCGCTTGCGAGGGGGCAACGGTCGTGGTCAACGGTCGGTCGGTAGAGGAAGGCGAAGCCGTTGCCGAGTCGATTCGCTCGGATGGCGGTGACGCGATATTTGTCGAAGCGGATATGCGCAAGCCGGCAGAAATCGAAGCGCTCATCGAGCAAACGGTCGACCAATTTGGTCGTATAAACGTTCTGGTGAACAACACTGGTGTGCAAACGGAAACGACTGCAACTGACGCAACGATCGACGATTGGGAGTTCGTTCTGGAGACGGATTTCCGTTCGTTCTGGTTGTGTGTAAAGCACGCTGTCGAGCATATGCCTGCTGGTAGTGCAATTCTGAATATGTCCTCAAACCACGCCTATCTCACCATGCCCGGGCTGTTCCCATACAATGCAGTGAAGGCTGGAATCAACGGGATGACGCGCGCACTGGCGCTCGAACTCGGACCGCTCGGAATCCGCGTGAACACGATCAATCCTGGTTGGATCGAAGTGGGTCGGACGCAGGAGGAACTGACTGCAGATGAGCGTGAGGAAATCGAAGAGATGCATCCGATGGGACGCATCGGAACTCCCGAGGACGTTGCAACGACTTCAGCATTCCTGACGAGTGAAGAAGCCGCTTTCATCACCGGGACGAGTCTTCTCGTCGATGGTGGTCGCACTGCTGTAATGCAGGATCACACGTTCGTCGAATATAAACGGGGCCTCTAGTGGACGTTATCTGAGCCGACTCACACTCGGTACATTTATACGGTTACTATTGATTTCACTACATATGAGTTCGCTTCGACCACCAGCTGTGCCTCTCGTTACTCATCATCCCTATTTCAGTGTCTGGTCGCCCACAGAGCACCTTGGTGAGTCGACAACCACCCATTGGACTGGAGCGGAGAACGGTCTCGTCGGATTTGCGGTCATCGACGGTCACCCCTACCGGTTTGCCGGCGAACACGGGGAAATTCCAACGATGGACCAAACAGAGTTAACCGTTCAACCGACCACGACATTTTATTCGTTTCGAGCAGGTGGTGTTGAACTCGAGGTCGAATTCATATCACCCCTCCTGCTCGATGATTTCGAGATTCTCGCTCGCCCAGCGACATATGTATCATTCTATACTAGTTCGATAGACAACCAGAATCATGACATTTCGATATATTTCGATATAACTGGTGAGTGGTGTGTCGATGATAGGAAACAAGCCATCGAATCAAACCGAATTTCTATTCCAGATGTCGGCCAAGCACTCCAAATCGGGACGACGACCCAAGAAATACTCACCCATAGTGGCGATGACAAACGCATCGACTGGGGGCATCTGTATCTTCTCCCTCCGTGTGAGTTGGCGACAGAAATGATTGTCTCGACAACAGATATTCGCGATACATTCGCGTCGACTGGTCAGCTGTCTCAGTCGGACTCGCTTACCCTACCTACCGAAGTTGGCGATGCACCGCCAGTACTGGCTTGTGTATTTGATATGGACGTCGTCCCGACGTCCAAACAGGAAACGTTCCTTACGATTGCCTATGACGAACGAAAAGCTATCGAATATTTCGAAGACCACCTCCAGCCCTACTGGCGACGCAACGGGAGAACGGTGACAGAGATGCTCACTAGTGCTGTTGTGGACTATCCTACTCTCCGCGAACGATGTGCAGAGTTCGACTCAGTATTGAGACAACGGTGTCGCTCTGCAGGTGGAGAATCGTACGCAGATATCACGGCGCTCGCATATCGTCAGGCAATAGCCGCACACACACTCGTTGAATACGACGATACGCCGCTTTTCTTCTCGAAGGAATGTTTCAGCAACGGCTGCATTGCGACGGTTGATGTGACATACCCTTCAATTCCACTCTTCTTGTTGTATGCTCCCGATCTCGTCAAAGGAATGCTTCGGCCGATATTCCGCTATGCTCGAACTGATGACTGGCCATACGAATTCGCACCACACGACGTCGGTACGTATCCAATAGCGAACGGCCAAACGTATCGTACTGTGGATGGCGAACTGGTGCTTGAGAATCAGATGCCGATCGAAGAGTGTGGGAACGTACTTATCATAACTGCAGCAATCTGTCTCCGCGACGGATGCTCAGCGTTTGCAGATGAGAACTGGGAGTTACTCACACAGTGGGCAGAGTATCTCGTTGAGAACGGCTTCGACCCGGGTGAACAACTCTGTACAGATGACTTCGCGGGACATCTCGCACACAACGCAAATCTTTCTTTAAAAGCCATCTTTGGTATTGCGAGCTACGGCATACTATGCGGACTTCGTGGCGATGAAGACCGCCAAGAAAAGTATCTGACCCTCGCAAATCAGATGGCCGAAGACTGGACTCACGATGCCGATGATGGTGAGCATTTCCGGTTGACCTTCGACAGGCCTGGAACGTGGAGTCTCAAATATAATTTAGTGTGGAACAACCTGTTCGATCTGAATTTGTTCGATGACGATGTTGCTCAGCGAGAGGTAGTGAAATATCTCGAAGAACAGAACAAGTACGGAACTCCTCTGGACAATCGAGAAACATACACGAAAGCCGACTGGCTTCTATGGGCAGCAACACTCGCTGATGACGAATCGGACTTCGAACAGTTGATCGACCCGTTGTGGCGATTTTTGGATGAGTCACACGATCGAGTACCGTTTGCTGATTGGTATGACACGGAGACAGCCGAGCGGAATAGATTTCAGCATCGATCAGTGGTTGGCGGCCTATTCCTGAAACTTCTCCGTCAGGAAAAACATCTGTTGAACTCGCAATAAAGATAGTTACTAGTGGCAAGGCCGATACCCGTAGCCATCGACGAGAAACACAGCGTCTGAAGGATCGTGTTTCTCGGCCAGTCCAGACAGAAACGCAGCCGCTGGATCAGTACCATGCTGATCAAACACGGCGATGTCGAGAAGCAGCTTCGTTTCGATGTCTATTGCAGCGTATACCCAAGACCATTCCCCGTTTATTTTGATAGCGGTCTCGTCGACCGCGACCCGCCTCGGCGTCGCCGACGACGGGTTCGAAACGCTGTCAGCAATTCGATGTACTCATTGGAAAATCTCTTGATGCGACCGTTCCACGCCGGAAGCGCAAGAATCGCTTGTGTTTCTCTGAGCGAACAACCGGTCGCGTGGATCCGGACGGCGAACGCCCTGACGGGCGTCACCAGAACGCGTCGCGTTCTGGTTGGTGAACGAGATGCTTCGCATCTCTTCAACGTCGCCGTCCGCTCACGCTCCCAACATTCAAGATTCGGGGGTCTCTAACATCTCGCTGAGCAGTTCTTGGTTGAGCAAAGCACTAAATCAACGAACTGCTCGCTTCTCAAACTGGCTTAACTAGATAGTGCCGGATGGACTGGTTTGGTGGATTGATAGGTGTTGGGCCATGAGAGGTATATCGTTTCGAACCTCCCTGATTGACTGAGACGACACTCTGGTGTAAAAATCGACTCACAGCAACTATCTTCACTCAAGATCAGGTGTGTCCACACCCGCTTAGCGCAACAGGAGGTGGTGAGGAAAATGGATTCTAGCCATACGAACGGGGGTGGATTCGAACCACCGGGGCCACGAAGTGGCCGCCATCGACGACACGAGTCGGAGCGTCGATGGTGCTTCTACCAACAAGCAACCCGTTCTCACATCGGATTTCCCCACCGGGGAACCATGATGGCCGTGGTGGGAATGACGTCACGGCCAGTCGTCCGGAAGTCTGCCATGAAACACGCAGTTTGCAATGCTTGTCCCGAGCGCCGCGGGGCAAGTTTATGGCACCAGGGAGGCCCCGACGACGCTCGCAACTCATCCAATGACCGCATTGAATATTGTTATACACTCCCTGAAATCAACACGACAACCATTCGACCGCAGATCAGGGAGCCGGGAGTGGATTCAAGAGAGGCGAAACGATACAATTCTCATCTCAGTGCTCTCGTGAGGTAATAAACCATTGAACAGAAACGACTAGGGAGTGATGACGAGCTTTCCGACGCTTTCACGATCCTGCATCGCCGCGAACGCTGCGTCAGTCTTTTCAAGTGGGTATGTTTTGTCAACCTCTGGCGTGAGCGCACCATCGGCGACAAGTCCAACCAGTGTCTCCAAATCGCCCTGCGTCCCCATTGTGCTCCCGATGACACGTTTATGACCGAGGAAAAGATCAGGGATATCGATCTCGGACGTACTACCAGCTGTTCGCCCACAAACCGCCATCCGACCACCGCGCCGCAAGACGTCCAACCCAAGCTGAGTATATGCGCCACCGAGGTGATTGAGTACCCCATCAACCGAGCCGATATCAGTGACTGCATCCCGAATCTCGTCCGGTTCGGTGCTCTCGATAGCGTAGTCAAGGCCGAGCGATTCGAGGTGGCTGAGTTTCTCTTGGGAGGAAGACGTCCCAATACTGTGAGCACCATGGATCGCCGCGAGTTGTACACCGGCCACACCGACGCCGCCGGTTGCACCTGGAATGAACACGAGGTCGTTTGGTCCGGCTTCCACTCGGCGAAGCATATGGTAGGCAGTCAAGTAGGCCGTTGGGAGAGCCGCTGCCTTGACCATCCCCACGTCGTCAGGAAGCGGGACGAGGCGGTCGGCTTGAACCCGAGCAATTTCGGCCAGGCCACCGTGGTAGAGAGAGAAATCCTCGCAAAGATTTTCTGGGCCCTCTCGACAATACCGACATACCCCGCAGGTTTCGTTTGGGCAGAGTACCACACGATCACCCGGTTTGACCTCAGTGACATCCTCGCCGATGTCTTGGACAGTTCCAGCGAGATCAAGACCACTAATGAACGGCAGATCGTCCGTGTCCACCATCGCGGAGTCCCCTTCGAGAATCCAGAGGTCGTGACGGTTGATCGAACACGCCTCAACTGCAACCACAGCCTCGCCCCTATCGGGTTCAGGTGTTGGTTGATCAATAATCGAGACACCATCCGGTCCGGTCAAATCGGTGAATGCTGCGACACGCATCAACTAGCGGTTGGTTCCTATGTTATTAGTTGTAGAGGAGAAGGCGACGGTGGCTGATTCCACTGCAGTCGAAGCCCGTGAAGCTGACGAGACGGCACAGAAACGCGCACAGGCCGACCAATTCGCCTTCGACGTCAATGCCTCCGGACTCATCCAAGTCACCAACGAGAGCCACGAGAACCCCGCAGTCCACCAGTACACAGTCTCCATCGACGACGTGACGCATGAACTGATGGCCTGCACGTGCCCACATGGCTGCCGTCGAAAACGCAACCGAAGAGGAAACGCTCGACGCCTTCCCACCAGAGGGCGAAGACGATACCGAACCCGAAGACTGCGACTGTGAGGGCCTCGGTGGCTTCCCGTGCTGGCCATGCGTGCGAACGGGACGGACGGATCTGCCGAACGAACCATCGCTTCAGCCTTTTTATCGATAGCACTCAATTGACGGTCTCGCATCTCTCCGACCAGCGAACGCTCACGGGGAGATGAGGAATCAGTGGACTTCAGAGCGATTTTTAATTGGACGTCCGTCATCCTCCCTGTGAAAGTGTTCTAGGGTGGTGTCATCCGCGAGGTAGCGAAACCTCTGTGTGAATCCATGGATTACTGGGTATCCTCTCGGTCGTACGTTTGACGTAGTGTCGAGTGACTGTGAGCGCCATCTGTGTTCGGTTGAGGAGCGAAATCGACAGCCGGTGCTGTCTTGATGAGATTATCTTCAGAAGCCGCGTAGAGGGAGAGGTTGTGACAACTGAATCCTCTCTAACACTTATACTATGTCGGTTGACTTCCCAATCAAGCCGAGTCATAGCTTGGTTTCAACTCTTTTCGGCACGCTCTGCTCACCGAAGTCATCTCAGACCGCCACTAAATTAGAACAGATGATCAAGAAACAGAACATCATTAGGTCAGCACCGCCGATGAGTGGTCAGTTTCAGTCCACCCGTCCCGTCCGGCGAACTAATTTTGAACGTGCAACAGGGTATCGGTGATTATTGATACAGCCATTGTCGCCAAATCGAGACTTACAATCAACGTTCTGAGCGTCTTTCGTGTGAAGTTCTGGTTCAGGGCGGCCCGGAGTGAACCGCAAGACAACGGCCCATCAACAATGAGCTACACATGAGCAATAGGAGTATGGGACGAAACGTCCTCTTTTGTGAGAACGATACACATCGTGACAAGGGGGTTGGCCACCGTCGCACCAAATGACGATCACTAGATACGTCAGCCACTAAAATTACATACTATACATCGTGATACCTTCGTATGACCGACCACAACGACCATGACAAAACTGGTCAGTCGAACATCCGAGGTACTCTTTCACGTCGACGGCTCCTCCAGACAGCTGTCGCAGGGGGCCTGCTCGGCGTCGGTGTGTCCGAACCACTGACCGAACCTGCCGCGGCGAGTTCTAGAACCGGCCCGAAACAGGGGCCAGACGTTCTCTACGAACCGCCCGCAAGGGCACCGCAGTTCGAGAACACCCCACCGTGGCGTGCCGAGCCGCTGCTCGTCGCAGGGACCGAGGGGTACTCCGAGGGTGAGTATCAGTATCAGGACTACGTCTACGACGACTACGGCGCGAACACGACGGAAACGGCCGCGCCGCCACAACCCGCACCGAACGATGCCTCGGCATACGGCGACAACGGGGTGATGACGGGTGACGTGGTCTACCCGACGGACGCCGAGACGTACCGCCACAACGCTGCCGACCTCCTCGAATTTCGAGCGACGACGGAGGGTGACAATCTCCGATACCGCGTGACACTCAACACGATGACCCAGTCGGGCATCGCTGCCGCAGCCATCGGCATCGACACCGGTGGCACCACGGGAACGGACGAATGGGGGTACGGCCTCGGGACGCTCGGTGACCTGTCGCTCGACCACGTTGTCGTGACGTGGGGTGACGGCGCGGAACTCGACGGTGAACTAGTCGACTCACAGGTCGACCTCGCTCGGAACCAGATCGACGTGACGGTCCCTCTCACCCCGGACGAAGAGACGTGGCGCCACTACCTCGTGGTCGGTCTGTTCGACCCCGCCAAGAAATTGTTCGTTCCTATCCAGGAACTCCCCGATGAGACACACGCCGGTGGGGCTCACGAGTCGTCACCCCCGCCGGTGTTCAATGTCGGTTTCCGTTTCGACGAACCGGTCGGCGCACCAAACATCGACCGCGAAACCGGTGAGGAACAACTCGACGATGCGACGGAGACCGGCTCTCGCGGCATCGGGTACGGCCACTGGCGCGACCACGCACAGGCAACGGCACTCGCGGCCCGGGACATCAGCGAGTTCCACGCCGACATCGACTTCGCTAAGGTCAAGACGCACGTCGAAGAGCGCCGACTTCCCGAGACGGGATTTCAGACGCGTCTCTACTCGTCGCACTACGATATCGGGTCGGGTGTCGACGCAGAGAACGACATCCTTCGTGGCCGGGTCCAGCAGTACGGTTTGTACGTTCCGAAGAGCTACGACTCTGAGACGCCGACCGCAATGCATCTCCACCTGCACTCACTCGGGTCAACGTACAGCGAGTACGCCACCCTGAGTCCGAACCTCCTCCGACAACTGGGTGAACAGCGAGATTCCCTCATCCTCACCCCACACGGGAGGGGGCCAGCAGGGTGGTACCTGAACGAGGCGGAGCTCGACGTCTTCGAGGCGTGGGGCGACGTCCGCTCACGGTATGCAATTAATTCCGACCACGTGACCCTCGGTGGGTACTCAATGGGTGCGTTCGGGACGTTCCGGCTCGGCGGGCAGTACCCGGGTCTGTTCGCGCGAGCGTTTGCCGTCTCCGGTGGTGCCTTCAAAGCCGAACCGTATGAGGGAAGCACGCCCCAGTACCTCGATGGATTCCGCAACCTCCCGCTTCGTATGTGGAACGGAGGTGCTGACAAGCTCGTTCCCGCGCCGGTGTACACGGCGACAGAGGAGCGACTGCGGGAGCTCGGCTATCGCCACGAACTCGACGTGTTCCCCGAGTACGACCACTTCACCTTCGCCTTCCGTGACGAGTGGAGGCCGGCCCGTGACTTCCTCGGGAACGCCACCGTTCCGATGCACCCAACGCGTGTCGTCTACCCGTTGGTTCCCGAGTACGATGCCGAACAGTTCGGACTCGTCCACGATGGGGCGTACTGGGTGTCGGACGCGACGGTCGCCGCTGACGCGGAGTCGGGCCGTGTCGACGCTCGTTCGCGTGGGTTCGGTGAGGCCCCACCGATTGAAGCGGATTACGAACGCGAGGGAACCGAACCGACACCGCACCTCAAGCGTGGCACCGCGTGGAAGGACCCAATTGCGAACCCACCTGCGGAGAACGCGCTTGACCTGACGCTGGACGGTGTCTCCGAGGTGACGGTGTGGGTTGAAGACGCCGGAATCGACCCCTCACAGGTGATTCGCGTAGCCGTTGACTCGACCCACCCCGTTGAGGTCACACTGGCGACAGCGAACGAACGAACGGTCGTCTCCTTCGAGGCGGGTGAGTCGGAGAAAGAAGTCACGATTTAACTGCTGAATTTCGGGTTGGCCGCCGTGGCTGTGGTCATCCTTGCTGGGTTGAACCTCATCATCACGCACCCCGAAACGAAACTTGACGGTTACAGACGAAACCTCCGAGGGGCTATGATAGTTGGAGATACGTTCAATTCTGCGAGGGTTCCGTTCCAACCGGGCGACGACGTACAAGCCTACGTCTCCGAGACCGATCCCGATAGTGAACACCATGGGAAAGAATGCACCATCACGGACGTCCTGCAGGATACTCTCGGAGACGAGACTGGGCGCGAACTCGACGCCTAGAGCTACCGCATCGAAACCGATGATGAGGAAATCGAGGTCTGGTTCCGGCATCGCGACTTGGTGCCTGTCTCACAGTAACCAATTCCCAATACTCCACTGCAATGGGCGATAACGAACGCAAGCCAACGTGGCCACAGATCTGAGATGCACTCGAAGTCAACGAAGATTGCCTTTGCAGTGCGTGGCTCACGGGAAGTTTTGTAAACCCGACGAAGGAAGTCACACGAGAGAGCGACGTCGATGTTGTCCCCGCATTCGAAACCTACGAGGCATAGACCAATTCGACTATGATGGGCGCTATCCGGAGACGATTGCGGTCAGTGGTATCACTCGAGAGCTAGATCTCATCATCGGTGGTCCGGAGAGCGATTACGATGATGGGGAGAGTGAATTGCTCTATGCGCGTACCAGTGAGGAATCCGAATAACGTCACTCAATCGACAGCGTACGTAGATCACGCTCTGCATGGCTTCTTTTGTTTGAGAGTGCTACCTCCATCAGATAGTGATTGACCATACCAACCCAGCGACAGGAGAATCATGGCGTGGGTGTAGTGGTTCTTTATTCCCTTATCCTGTTCTATGTTATATTTCCACTCTGGGTAAGTTTATATCCTTACTATACGTTTCTATATTTGGTCATAGATCCTATGAATTACCGCACCTACACTAGAGGCATCACTCTCGTTCTCGTGGCTCTGATGGTGGTATCCGCCGGCTGCTCCGGCGACACGACTGCCGACGCTGAAACCACGACAGCAACCACTACAACGACTGAGACACAGACAACTGTCGACACGACTATCACGAATCGGCAGTTTGACGTCAAGATCATCAACAAACAACCGAATTCCGACAGTTCTGGTCTCCAGAACTTCGATTTGGAAGTAACCGTCGATACACGCATGCCAGATACTGATGTGGATGGCTCTGGCGAACCAGCACTCGCTGTCGACATTGATGGTGACTGGATTATCGAGACACAGGAACTCCCACAAAAAGAGTCCGGCACCTACACGATCCACCTTGACGAAAGCGATCTCCAGGTGTACTACGGTACGAAGGATATTCGCGTCGAACTCCTCGATAAAGATGTCCTTGGAGATGATCTCGTTGATGTCTGGGAAGGACAAGTCAACTTCGGCTCGAAGCCTAAGCCCCAGACGACAACCACTCCGAAGTCCACTACTGCAAAACCAACCTCGACGAGCACGCAATCCGAAACCACGACCATGGTAGAATCGACAACGACTGATCGGTCAGACGACTCGGACTCGTCGCCGACAGAGTCGAACACAGGGTCTCTCTCATTCGGCGAGACGCACATGATGACGAACGGTATGAAGATCACTGTGGATGATCTTCGATTTGAAGAATCGTACTACGACGGCTACAGCGACTACGATGCACCGCCGGGCGAGAAGTGGCTATTCGTAACAGTCACCGCGGAGAACACCGGAAATGAACCGGCGTACGGACCGAATGACTTCAGTGTCAAAGCAATTGCTGACAACACGCAATACAATCCGGATCTCTACATCGGTGAGGAGTTCGAAGCTTACGAATGGGCCGAACTTCAACCCGGAATCACCGAAGAAGGGGTAGTCATCTACGCTGTTGACGACGACGTGTCGATTGATGACATCGAGATCGTCTGGTACGAACAGTACTATACGTTCGACGACGATGCGAACGTCCGCTGGTCGTAGTTTGGCGACACTCCAATTTCCTTGTTCATTTCACTGATTATCACTCGTCCATCCGAACTTCCGCTTCCCAATCATCGTTCGGAATCACTGCATTAGCTTCGATTTCGATCAAAGCGTCATCATGCGCTAAATCGGAAACCTCAACGAACGTGCTCGCAGGATAGTACGGTCGAGTAAAGAAATCGGCTCGAATCTCATGAATGAGACGGCGATTCTTTGCCGTCAAATGTGGTTCTCGAATGTGGATCCGATTTCGAACAATACTCCGCATATCTCCGTCGAACTCGGAAACGAATCGCTCAAACAGCTCGAAAATATTCCGTGCCTGGGCCTCTAGATCGCCACTCGTCCATCCCGTCCCTGAGATTTCCAATTGGATATGGTCCGAGTGATGGATCGCAACAGCCAGAGCGCTTGGTGGTTCGTCGATTTTTTTCTGAATCGATCTTCCCTGGGCCCGGTGCGAGAATGGTTTTCTTCACTTCTTGATCCAGACTATCATTTGGCTAATAGTTTTCGACGACTAAATGACTGCAAAAACAACCGACTGCCAATCAATTGAACGAACTCCGGACTAGTATCTGCATCGATGATTCTTCCCCGACCATCTATTCCTCATTGTTTGGAATCCACCAGATAACTACCCGTGGACTCAATTTCCCACGTTCCAACTTACCCTGATCATGTAGCTCTTCGAGTCGCTGATGTACTGGCCGCCGCTTCATCCCAACCGTATCTGCAACCCACCGAGCGGTCACTGCTGGAAACTCGGACTCACGAATCACTCGAAGAATATCGTCATCACTCGTTTGCTCCGCAAATCGTCCCTGCTCGTCCCGTTCACTCTCATTCTCGGTCATAGCCCATAGTATCGCAGCCACCTACTTAATACCAACTCCTACATGGGATACCGAAATCTTTAATACCGTATCCCACATAGGATATGGTAGGAAGAACGGTGCCCTCGGGCGTGTGTAGAAACGCGCCGGGTGCTCTAACACCCGGCACCGGTCTTCCTAAACCCGGAAAGACCATGAGTACAAAGCAATCCGCAGCCCTTGAAGCTGACGAGACGGCACAGAAACGCACAAAGTGGGAACAATTCTCCTTCGACGTCAATGTCCCCGGACTCGTCGAAGTGATCAACGAGAGCCACGAGAACCCCGCAGACCACCAATACGTGGTCTCCATCGACGACGTGACCAACGAACTGATGGCCTGTACGTGCCCGCATCACGTCCACCGCAACGCCTACTGCAAGCACATGGCCGCCGTCGAAACCGCAACCGACGACGGGACGCTCAACGCCTTCCCCTCCGAGGACGAAGATGAAACCGAACCAGACGACTGTGACTGCGACGGCCTCGGTGACTTCCCGTGCTGGTCATGCGTAAGAACCGGACGAAAAGAACTATCGAACTAACCACCGTCTCAGTACTTTTCATCTATGGCACGCCAAGTGCCGGTCTCGGATATCACCAACCAGCGAACGCTGACGGAAAGCGCGGATACAACGACCGACGATACACCTGAGACACCAGTGGGCCCCCTCGACCGAGTGGGGACATATATGGCAGAATGGATGATTTTGAATCGCATACAACGATGTAGAAGCAGCATTCTCTGTCAGAAAGCTTATTACGGGATTCGATAATCGAATATCCGTCTATGGTGAATCGACGTACATTCCTTCAAATGATCGGAGGAGGAGCTGCACTTGGAGTTTCAGCCAAATACACTGCACCAGTTTTGGCGACAGATGATACGAATGAGAACCCTATCTCACAGGACAGTATTCGTGAAGATGTTGATAGAACTCAGATAGCATCTACCAACGGTCCAAGAGGTCCGTATGTGACCACAGGATGGTCAGCTAATTATGGGGCGAGCGAACTCTCTGGGAGCCCTACGATTAGCAATGGTTCGGTTTATATCGGAAGGGAGACTGATTATGTATTAAGGATTGGGTATATTACTGCATTTGACGAAAAAACAGGTGCCCTAAAATGGATTCGTAGGCACAATCCAGAATCAAATACTCGTATTGGCTTTCCACGTCACGCTCCCGTAGTTAGTGGAGGACGACTCTTTTTTAGCGGATCACAACATTCAGAAGAAAGCGAACGGGAAAATTACAATTACGGGGGTATCTATGCTTTAGATGCGCAGAGCGGAACTATCGAATGGTTCCGAGAGGATATTGTCCGTCCTCCGATACTTGACGCCAGTGATGGCCGAGTTTATGTTGGCTCTCATGCGCTTGATGCCACAACGGGACAAACGATCTGGACCGGCGAACTAAATGAACAATTACTCGGGCTCGTCAATGGTGTCGTGTTTACTCAATCCCCTGAAACACTCAGTGGAGATCCGACTACTCACCTCATTGCTCGGGATGCAGCTGATGGAACACAACTGTGGCGGGTTCCTGCTCCAGAGAGTTGGATGGACGCCGCCGTGACTCCAAACACACTCTATCTTACGAGCGATGACGCCGATGGAAATCGGAGTTATGAGAGAGGGTTGTTCTCCCGTCAGACATTATCTGTTTATGCGTATTCGGCCACAGATGGAAGCAAGCAGTGGGAAAGGACTGTTCGTGCCCGGGGTGAAGGCAATCGACCGTATGTCAGTGCACCTGCTGTTGACGACTCCCATGTCTATGTTAGTACACGCTCATCATTTAGCGCATTCCTTGATAATGCGGATCATCCAATAGATGCAGCAGGAACGGTCTATGCCCTCGATCGGGAAACCGGTGCCGAGCGCTGGCGATTTGAAACACCTGCACATGTAGATGCTGCACCAACGGTCGCAGGGGATACCGTTTACGTCGCCGCTCGGTATTACAGTTGTCCGGGGACGCCCCCGTCGGGAAGTCATCCCCCACAAAATATCGTTTATGCTCTTGAGACAGTAACTGGCAAAGAACGTTGGAGTTCTGCCGTGGATGCAGGTGCTCCGGGTCTATCACCAACAATTGCAAATGGGAAACTCTACTTCGCAGTCAGTGGAGCCACTGATATTGTATCAGGATGGCTTGGAGTGCTTGAACCGACTGACTGTCAACCCTCCTGTGAGCATCAGGTCGCGGATGACGGAAAAACACGAACCGTACAAGCATCGAATGGGTGTTAGCCAAATCCGCTCACAATCAATATTGTGGGTGCATTAGTAACTGCGCCCACTCAAACTGGTGGTAGTTACACAGTATGTTATATTGTTCTGTCAGCTTCAGAACGACTATTATTCGAATACCACCAGATAACCACCCGCGGACTCAACTTCCCACATTCCACCTCACTCCACCCATGAAGCTCTTCAAGCCGCTGATGAACTGGCCGCTGTTTCATCCTAAACGCACTGCAACCCACCGAGCGGTCACTGCCGGAAACTCGGACTCACGAATCACCCGAAGTATATTGTTTTCAGTGACCCGAACTAGTAGCCCTTTTTCAACTATTCTACAGACAACGGAGTCAGAATGAGACAGTGAACTCTAGTCTCAAGTGAAAGTGCAGAGCGTTTATTCACGCCATCGGTGAAAGCAGTTCCCTGAACTCATCATCGATTGTCCCACTCACAACCTTGCCCGAACTCCCTGATCGTTAGATGTAGGAAAACCATCACAGGGGTGCTTGCTCTCTCTCGACGGCTATATACGAAAAGTCCCACTTACTCTACCATCTTTTCTCTATTGTCGGACTCGTCATCCTTATTGTTGGAAACATAACAGCTCCTGAACGGTCCGACGACCATCAACAAGAACCCAAGCACTATCGCGGCAAAACTGACAGTGGTGGTGCTAGTGGTGAGTCCAGCATGGATGAGAACTCCAAAGCAAATCACCAGTACTGGAAGGATAGCTTTTTTCTGGTAGTTGATTGGCGTTTCGTTCGTTATATTGTCGTCTGGTCGTTCCGTCACTGTTAATCAGCCTATTTCGTCGCTGCCGCCCCCATCGTGTTAAGAATTACCATGCACCCCGATAAATATCAGAGTTTACTTTAGAAATAATAGAACAGAATAAGTTTAATATTGATAATTTGTCTATAATTCGACTACGAGGCAGCAAATCTCCCGCTTCGTGTCCTGTTCGTCTGTACTGTGCCAGCAACCGAGCGCGCCGATTACGTCCAGCAACTGCTCGAGATACAGGGTGTCGTCGATGTGCGTGAGATGTTGGTTGGGCGACGAAATATCTACGTGGAAGTGGTTGGCACGAGTACCCAAGATATCACCCGTATCACGGACACACTCCACGAGTCAGGGATCACGGTCGAGAGTTCCGAGATCATGCGCTCACGGTATGTTCAGCCGTTCGACCATTTTCACTTTAGCGAAGCGGGTGCCGATGAGCAGCATGAGAGCTAATCGCCAGCTCCATCGATTGCTCTTTTCTTAGTATCGAACGTCTATTTTGCGGTATCTCACAACCCACTCTGTCGATGAGCGATATTTCCCACCATTTCTTGGTTATTTCGCAATCTAACAAGATAGCTAGAAATAATAGTTATATATGTGGGCAATTGAGGGTCACGTATGCACGAGGACAGACACGCGATTGGCGATCGTAGCACCACAAAGGGACAGATTTCCCAGTTATACGAGCTGCTCGCCGATCACCAACGCCGGGCGCTCCTACAATGCCTTTCCAACACAGAGTCTTCCCTGTCTACCTCTACGTTGGTGACGGAGCTTACACAAGGGAGTGACTTAGACCCAGCAGAAAGGGAAACGAATACAGAAATCGCGGTACATCATATCCATCTCCCAAAACTCGCTGATGCAGGGATAATCGAGTATGACCAATCCGCTCAGCAAGCCGCCTACAGCGCCACACCGCAGGTTGACACGCTGCTCAAGGAAATGCTGGTGACGGTTTCGACTGGGGAACAGGAATCCTCACTACAGGAGTAGTGCGGTTCGGATACTAGTTTGTCGGTCCTCTCCACTTCCTCACCCTGTTGTAAAGAATACTGCACTGTTTGAGTGAAGAGCAATGACTTCAAGAATTTGGCACCTCTCGATCGGCTATTGGCAGCGACGTCCTGGGTACTCGGTTCGGACATGGTGATGGTTCGATCAGAATGAATCGCGACGGCATACCTAGCAGATTCAATGCGTACTTCTGGTGAGTCGTGCTGAGAGAGCTTCGAGTATAGCCGAATCAATACCCTCTGCCGTCCTTCTGCCGGTAGCAAATGTGTCCACAACTGCTTAGTGCAACAGGAGGTGGTGAGGAAAATGGATTCTAGCCATACGAACGGGGGTGGATTCGAACCACCGGGGCCACGAAGTGGCCGCCATCGACGACACGAGTCGGAGCGTCGATGGTGCTTCTACCAACAAGCAACCCGTTCTCACATCGGATTTCCCCACCGGGGAACCATGATGGCCGTGGTGGGAATGACGTCACGGCCAGTCGTCCGGAAGTCTGCCATGAAACACGCAGTTTGCAATGCTTGTCCCGAGCGCCGCGGGGCAAGTTTATGGCACCAGGGAGGCCCCGACGACGCTCGCAACTCATCCAATGACCGCATTGAATATTGTTATACACTCCCTGAAATCAACACGACAACCATTCGACCGCAGATCGGGGAGCCGGAAGTGGATTCAAGAGAGGCGAAACGATACAATTCTCTTCTATAAGTGATCTAATTTCGATTGAGTGGCGAATAGTCCGAATGAACCCAATCTAAGCCATCGAGTCGCGGCTCAAGCCACGTTTCAAAGTCGTCCGACTGATCTTCATCAGAAGATCGCCACACGATGACTGAATTCTTGCTGTCCACTTCGCGTTCATCAAACGGTGCTAACGACGCAAATGAGGATGGATTCAGCGTATCCCAATGGTAGAGTGCTCCCTTGACATCAATCGAGAGCCCGACTAACTTGACCTGGCTGTACGCACGACTCAGTATTTTGCTTGCCATCAGTTCGGCAACCTCTTGCGATGTATCGCGGAGTTCGGTGATCTCCTCGGGTAACTCTTTGAATAGTTCATTGCGCCCATACGGAACGAGGTCGTAATTTATAGAGAATAGACAGACCAGCATCATAATAGGGGTGAGCCATCCCCGGAGGGAAATATCCTCAAAAAGTTTACTATATAACTGAATACCAGTGCGCGAAAATACCAGTGACCAGGTGTTGGAAAATTCCGAATTCTGAATCTGAAATTTTGATACTCTCCACTATCACAAAACTTATTACAGAAGGTTATAGCTTCAAACTATGAGATCTCGCGATAACCAACACGAGACCGCACCGTTCACCAACGCAGACAAATCCGAATCTCGCATACCCGTTGACCGTCGATCCTTCTTAGCTGGACTTTGCGGGGTTGTTTCCCTCGGACTCGGAGGTGTTGCCGGAGGAAAGAACTCGACCACACCTGCTGGCCAATTAAAAACCTCGAACACTCGTGACAGCTTGGAAACCGACGTCGAGGAGCAACTCGTCAAACTTGTCCCCACCGATAATGCTGAAGACGACAGATTTGGTTATTCTGTCTCTCTTGATGGCGATGGTGAAACTGCACTCATTGGAGCATTTAATAACGACGACAACGGGGAGGACTCGGGCGCAGCCTACATCTTCACGAAGATGAATTCGGAGTGGAGCCAAACAGCTAAACTCACCGCAGATGATGGCGATCCAGGCGATATTTTCGGTTGGTCGGTGGCACTCGATGACGATGGTAAAACCGCTCTTGTTGCAGCCAATGGCCGTAATACAGATTCGGCATATATCTTTACG
The DNA here is from genome assembly GCF_051194195.1 of Haladaptatus marinus. Lineage (NCBI taxonomy): Archaea > Methanobacteriati > Methanobacteriota > Halobacteria > Halobacteriales > Haladaptataceae > Haladaptatus > Haladaptatus marinus. Next base: position 63,370 of record NZ_JBLZNK010000008.1, on the reverse strand, counting down.
AAGACTGATGATAGGTGGAACCAGACGGCTAAAATCACCGTAGATGAAGACAATCATGTTTTCGCCTTCGGCCTTTCAGTTGCCTTTGCTTGTGACGGCAAAACTGTACTCATTGGTGCTTCCATTGACGACCCCAACGGGGGTTATTCGGGCGCAGCGTACATCTTTACGAAGACTGATACAGGGTGGAGTCAGACGGCCAAGCTCACCGCAGATGATGAGACTGATTACGATTCATTCGGTGGGTCAGTCGCACTCGACAACGATGGTAGGACTGCACTCGTTGGGGATTATCGTGACGATGAAAACAGGAGTAACTCGGGTGCGGCATACATCTTTACCAAAGATTGTGATGAGTGGATTCAGACGGCTAAACTCACCGCAGGTGATTGCGATTATGTCGTCGCCTTCGGTCGTTCAGTTGCCCTTGATTGCGGCGGCAAAACTGCCATCATTGGGGCTTCCGTTGATGATGATAACGAGTCGTCGGAGAGGAGTTCGGCATATATCTTTACGCAGACTGATGAAGGGTGGCGCAAGATGACCACCCTCACCGCAGATGATGGCAACCCAGGCGACAGTTTTGGCAGTTCGGTTGCAATTGACGACCGTGGGGAGACCGCCCTCATTGGGGCTTCCGAAGACGATGACAACGGGGCTGTCTCGGGTTCGGCGTATATCTTTGCGAAGCGCAATGATGAGTGGAGCCAAACGACTAAGCTTACCGCAGATGATGGTGACGAAAATGATCGCTTCGGACTGTCAGTTGCTCTTGACTCTGGTGGCGAAACGGCCCTTATTGGAGCTTCCTTTGATGAAAACGGGTTTGAATGGGCTCATGCGGGATCAGCGTACATATACGAGGAATAGTCGGCCTGACCAAGTTAGTCAAATCAATTACTGGCGTGGTTTGCTCCATTCATCTTGATAAAATAAACCCGTCTCTTGGAATCGACGTGGGCTCGCCGTCAGAAGCAACATACTCACCAAGAGAGCGTTGAGTGTTAGGAGCTATCTCGTCGAACATAACGAAGAAATCATTGCCACTAATTTGGAAATTAGAAACCTTCCGTTCACGGATCCTTGTCTCGGCTAGTGCACACGCAAGGCTATTCTGGTCGATGCCTAGGGAGTACGACGGTTCACCGATCGCGTCAATTGCTGCGGTGAGTAGTTCGCCGCTTCCACATGCAGTGTCGATCACGGATGTTCGCTCTCCAGCCGTTGCCCAGTTTGCCGCAATATGTGCAACCGGCTGCGGAGTGTAGTAAGCCGTTAAGTTTGCGGTCAGTACTTGTTCAAAGAGTTCGAGGACGTCGTCGCGTTCAGTTTCCGAGAAATAGTCTATCGGAAGAGTCTCTCGCTTCACACTGGAGCGTATTAGTTCGTCTACAGCCGCAATTAGGTTCTCCCGTCCGATATCACCTGTATAGGTTGGGAGATACGATATTTCAAAGTCGTTGAGTGTGCCCTCCAAGACAATGGCTACACCCTCAATTGACGCTAACAAGTAGTCAGCTGTGTCAAACTCCTCCGCGATTACCTCTAATCGTGTCTCGGAGTGAGTCTTTGTCTGCTTAGATCCCCCATATACCACTAGTCCTGTCTTCGTCCCGTTGATCAATAGAAGGCCTTCGGCGAGTTCGGCGACTCGTGTTACTCCCCGTATTTCCCGAATTTCTCGCCTGAGATCTGATATGGACATAGTCATTAGTTTCTGTTACTTGGAGATGAATTTTTACGTGACTAGCACGATTGATATCTCGGTCGTATACTATGACCGTCACAGGAGATCTGTATAGTGAGAAATTCGTCCAAGAGGTGGATCGCCTTATTTTGGTTGAACACACCACGTCCTGGAAGCGATCTTGATCAAGATTGGCTATCGCTAGAAGTTCTCGGAGATCCATATTGCAATTCAGAAACCAGTCAAAAGGCAACTAGCTTAGAAGATTTCATGACAGAATGTTTGTATAAGTACCAAGAAAGCCCTTGGCCGCTCGGTATCCCACGACCACGCGAGACTCCGTCTCACTTGTCTCCGCTTGCTTCGCTCATGGGAACCGGCCGCGTACGAGCGCAACAACGCCTGCTTCGAGTGGCATCGCATTAACCAACTTGTGGTCGACAACCCCGTCGAAGACCTCCAGCAGTATGTCCAAGACTGACCTCGCGGATCGACGCGTACGAAGAGACGTACGACGCTGCGGAAGTGAGCAGCGATCGAACCATCGACGACGTGTACAGCGACCTCGGAGACCGGGGCGAGCGACCGCGAGGAGCGCAGGCGCTACGGACGCGCCCGCCTGCAACGCGCGAGCACCGAGCCCGAACAGGTATCCGGATAGCCACATCGATGGTGCCGCCCACAGGGGATGGAGGGAGCCCTGCGCCTATCGACCGCCTAGTACTCGAATTCCTCCAGACACGTCTCCAAGCGACGAATCAGGTCGCAGAGGCGATTATCACGGACGCAAGAGGACATTTTGAACTCCGTGTGACACTCGCACCATCGTACTATCCTAAACCCGTGGAGGAGGCGACTCTGACTGTTCGCTGGTACACGAACGACGACTTCAAAATCCACTACCGAGAGGTGTACCCAAAATACGTCTGGGAATGTCGGTGGGATCGCCACCCGAACCCTCACAACACCCGAGACCATTTCCATCCCCCACCAGCTGCCCCGACGCCCACCGACGACGCTTCGTGGCCGACCGATCATCGCGATGTGCTGCGGCTCGTCCTCGACGAGGTCGAAGAGCGAATCACCGAGTTGTGGAAAGAGTAGGAGGGCAGCGAATAATTAATTTTAACAGGAGATAAAAATAATTCTAAGATATGCTAAATTAACGGGTGAATATTCGGTCTCCACCTGCGCTCAGCACACTGAAGCAGCGGTGGAAGACACCCTCCGAAACAGAACTCACCGCGTGGCTCGACGTAGACCCGCAGTGACTCTCTGTCGATTCGGATAAATGGGAGTACGCAAACCCATCGGGGTTCGTGCAGTACCGGTTGACCGTCGTGGTCGGGATGTGAAACTCGATAGAGTCCTTCGTCAGTCGGTAGGGATGCAAGGTCGCCCGATGCAGGATTCAGCGAGTGCCACGAACTCCACTCCAGACCCAGCCAGTGAGGAGCAATAACGTCAGTTTCGTTTAATATCGGTCGTTATGCCAAGCAAGAATCTCTCCTATCATCAGCCCTTCTATTGGGAGAGAAACGGTGACTGGTTCGTCTTCGAGAAACGGACAAAGTTCACTGTAATAGGCCTTTCCGCCGTGGATAAAGAGGTGAACGTCGTTGCGAAGGAATCCTCGGTCAACCGAATTCGTCGATGATATCCGCCGCCCACGCTCTCCAGGTTGCAATAGATGCGTTTGTTAACGTCTCGTCGTACGGTTCGATCGGTGGCCCGTTCGGGTCAGGGAGACTGTATTTCGATGAGAGGATATACTATTCGTCGCGCTAGATAGCGAATTCCAAAATCCTCACCGAGCACGACCATGGAGGATCGTGACGAGATTTTCCGCGTGCTGAAGATCATGGAGTACACTCTTCTCTTGGAGTTGGGCCAGTCTGATTCTCATGGCTTCCAAATGTTTGATGAGTATCCGAAATCAATTTTGGGACTTTATTAATGATGTGAAAAAATGATAGTAATTTTGGGTAGTTTTTACGTCACTATGGAGAGAGTGATCGTACTATGAACACAGGAGAAGAACCACATGGTTCACACATTGAAGCATTAAAACAAGCGAATACTGATATTGGAGAGGAAATTGACAGAGAATACAACAGATATGAAAAAAAAATAAATGATCGAGCGCTCCAATTGCTTGGTTTGAACGGTCTTTTTCCAGCACTTTTCGTGCTTTTGACAAGTTCTCCCAATAGATTATTCTCTTTTGACCAACCTTATTTCATATTTGGTTCGTTTTTAATTGTCACATCAATTCTTATTTCTTTGTTTGTATATTTCTTCAATAGAAGTCATGAAGAAAACATTCATGAAGATGAGTTTGAAGAGAAAGTGATTGATAGTTCTATTTCTGAGGGCGAGTATTTAAATATGATACTACATAAAAAGCTAGATATTTTGGAACATTATCATGAGAATAACAATGAACTTAAGTACCCGTTGTTTTTCGCATTACTTTCATTCTTAGTTGGTGCAGGAGGATATATAATTCAAATACTGTTCTCTCTAGCCGCGGTAAGTTGATTTCCAGAACGGTAGAGCCCCGTTTCATTTGCATTCTTCCGGTACTCTCGAACAACAATACTACAGTGATTTTTTCGCCCCCTGAGGGGTGCAGGGCGTTCCACTGAGAGCGTCTCGATGAGGAATGATTTCGATGATACGCAGCGACAGCTACGCAACCGGCTTCGACGAAGACGTACCGAGCGAAATAACCAACCAGTGTCCCAGATGTGGCGGCCTGGTCACTACCAACGTGATCGAAACAGTTTGCGAGGACTGTAACCACGTCATCGACGACCAACAGACCAATTACAGGCCGGAGTTCGCATGAAAGACCTCCTGACGCAACTCACTGGCCGGTCGCACAGCACTGTCATCGCTGAGTGCCGCCAGTGTGGAACCACGGTTGAAGTCGAAACGAGCGAGTGTCCAGAATGCAATCACAATGGGATTGCGATTTACCGATTCGATTGACCGATCTAGTCTCCTTTCGACCCTTGCTACGAGAGAGTCCGTTCTGCACACGTCGAGATCGTATTATGTTGGCTCTAGAAGTGCGATTAGCACTATTCATTCATACTGACCGATATCGGCACGTGAGATTAGCACCACTTGCTCCGGTGAGCGTCGATCTCACTGATTTTCATAGAACGGTCTATCTGTAGCGTTTCGATATAGGTCGAACTACCCTCAAACTATATGAAGATTCAACTCATACGTACAGACATGGACAAGAATTCAGAGGAACCAGACACAGGGCTCATGGAGCGTCAGACGACCGGTGAAGACCGTGTCCGGATGGTGGCTCGCCAAGTATCAGAACCCCGTACCGTGAATTGGATTGCCTCGGAGGCAGAGTGGTCACACGAGCCGACCAAACGTGTCCTTGAGCGACTCGTGGATGATGGCGTGCTCCGCCGCGATGAGAGTGGTGCTCACACGACCTACTCTCCAGACTATCGTCGACAGGCAATGCAAGAGGCCGTCCGACTTCGCGATGGTCACCGGACAGTTGAGGAATTAACCGATCGGCTGTCCGAGATGAAAGCCCAAATCCGGGACTGGGAAGAGACATTTGCAGTCGAGTCACCGAATCAATTGCGGGCGACGATTGCAGACGAAACCCTTAGCTCGGATGAAGAAGCGCAGCGACGGGCAATCGCTCGAGAGTGGGAGCATCTCCAACAGCGAATCCAGATCGTCGGATTTGCAATTCGTGAGTGGGACTTTTTGGCCCCAAGCGCAGACCGTGCCGAGGCCAGTAACTGACAGATGTCCGTCCCACATCCAGGCGGAAATCCGAATGCACAGTTATACGAGCAACTGAAACGAGATGTCCTCGAACGCGTTCCACATATCACGACAATCGAGTATGTTCCGGATGACGTTGCAGCCAAACAACTACAGGCAACCTTCGACCCGACCCGCATCGATCCACCCACCGGACCAGAGGCACCCGAACTCGTCATCGAGTGGTATCGCCAAACACCGCATGATTGGTTTCGTATCAACTATAGCGACCCGAACACAGGCTTCCATGCTGGGTGGCACCAGGACGAGGATCACGAAGATCTCGGACGAGCACATTTTCAGTACTCGATTGACGAGGAAACGACGCATCAGCCAGTGACGTTTCAACATGAGACCCCATCACTCATCCTCTGGGAAATTATTGAGAATCTCTTGGAGGAAATACTTCCGACCTACCACCGCTAGGCTAGTTACCCACACACTCATATTCACTATTGACTATACAATTCCCTCCGACAACTCACGTGTGAGAGCGAGAGAGCCTAGAGAGATCCCGCCCAAAGATCTCTGGGCATTGAGTTGAGAATCATCGTCGAGAATGTGTTTTTGTTGCCCCCGAAGGGTGCGGGGCACACTGCGTGCCTCGTGGAGCGAGTATGTCCAGTCAAAACGTTCTCTCCGAATTGACGTTCACGAACCGAGTTGCAAAGCGCGCCCAGTACGAAGCCCTCGAATTTTCACTCAAAACGAGGGGTGTCCTCGTTCGAAATACGAGTCACGCAAAACCAGCTGATCATGAATATCTGGTCACTGTTCACAATGGGATCCCCATCGCCTGTGAGTGTCCTGCAGATGACCGCTACGACGGTGCGTGTAAACACCGCGTCGGAGTTGCAATTCGAACGCCACTCCTGCAGGCAGCGACAGACCATTCCCTCGTCGCAGACGGTGGGACACAAATTGAGAACGAACCAGAAACCCATGTAGACAACAGCGACACTGAACAGAAAAGCGAGTAATTTCCCAATCCGAAAAATAGTTGTGGAGAATCAACTGCGTATCTTAGCCATCTCTCAAAAATTCTAAGCTGTTCAATATGTACCTCACACGTTGCGACTGAGGTTGATGCTCTCAACCTCACCACCGAGAAATATTCGGAGCGCCCGCCATCGTCAATCCGAGCGGGTTACCATTGGACGTATCGGGAACAGACTCGTCGTTCAGGTATCAGTGTGTTCAACGACGAGTGGAAACAGAGGGTGTGGTTCACACGCAAATCTTGAATAGCGTACCAGCGAATCGAAATAGCATGGAGAACAGTTGGAGCGTTCCACAGTCGACAGTGCTTTCGCGGACGCGCGAGCTACTGATGAGCGACCAGGCGGGAGTGCTGGTAAGCGTGGTTGACGTCGAGGGAAGTGCCTATCGTCGGCCAGGAGTAAAGATGCTCGTCCCCGAAGATGGTAGAGGGATCGGGAGTATCACGGCGGGCTGTCTCGAAGATGAGGTAGTGCGTCTCGCCAACAGTGTGCTTGAGGCTGGGCGACCGCGTCTCGAGACGTTCGACCTGACAAACGACGACGATGTCTGGGGACTCGGAATCGGCTGCAACGGTGTCATCGACCTCCTAGTTGAACCCGTAGACAAGAGGCACGAGCCGCTTTTCGACGCCCACGAGGCGGAACAACCCATTGTTAGCGTCACGGTCCTCGACAGTGAGGCCTCCGACGTTGACGCGTGGCAACGCACATACTTCCGTCCAGATGGGAGTCCCACAGCAGACTCGAAGCAAGTTCCACCATGGCTAATCGACGCAATCTCGGAACGAGTGACCGCTCTTACTAACGAAGGGCAGGCTGGGACGGTCGACGTCGACGGTCCTAACGGTTCCGTACGGCTTTTCATCGACAGCATTACACCCCCACCAACGTTCGTCACCATCGGTACCGGTCACGACATCGGGCCAGTCGTCGACCTAGCCAATCGAAACGGCTTTCGAACAGTACTCGTCGGTTTCCGGGGTGCGGTGGTGACCGAAGACCGCATCGCTGTCGCCGATGAGACCGTCTCCACATCTCCACGAAACATTCGAGAGGTAGTCGACTTCGACGAAGAGACCTACGTCGTCGTAATGTCGCACAATTTCGTCGACGACCGTCTCGTATTGGACGAATTGGTTCGAACGCCTGTTCCCTACGTCGGTCTAATGGGACCGCACAAGCGTTTTGAAGAGATGCTCAGTGAGTTTGACTCCGAAGGGCGCACTCTCTCTGAGGTGGAGCTTGCAAAGGTATACACTCCGGTCGGGCTCGACCTCGGCAGTGAAACACCATACCAGATCGCCCACAGCATCGTCGCCGAGGTTCTAGCCGTTCACAACGAGCGCACCCCGCGCCACCTCAAAGACCGAGTGGGGTCAATTCACGAACGGACTATGGATACTACTTGATGCCCACGCAGGGAGTGCGGTCGGCATCCACTTTCCCTTGAAGCTACGTTCCGTTCGTCTTTTCCATATCCGTCAGTATGTCCACGTCGCGGACGACGCCAGGATCTCCTGTTTCGACGAGTGCTGCAGCATCCGAATGGAGGAGGATCTCTCGCCCACCGATATCTCCTTCGAGTGCCAGAAGATCGTCGAAGAAACGAGCGTCGAACAACACGGGATTGCCGCGTCGACCCTCGTAGGCGGCGGCGAGGGCGTCTCCGCTACCCGTCGCGTACGCCGCGATCAGTCGGTCGATGGTAGACGACGAGAGATACGGCATGTCGCCCAGTGCGACGACGACGGCGTCTGCGTTGTGTTTACGCGCCGCCAAGGTTGCCGCGCGGACGGACGTACTCTGTCCGCGCTCGTAGTCGTTGTTCTCACGAATCTCGACATTGAGATCGCCGACCGCGGTTCGAACACGGTCAGCCTCGTGGCCGACAATAATCGTCACACCATCGACGCTGCTCTCACTGAGTACACCCGTAGCGTGGCGAACCATCGGCTCACCGTCAATATCAACCAGTAACTTGTTTCGGTCGCCATACCGACTGCTTGTCCCCGCCGCGAGAAGCGTTCCCCACACTGTCAGTTCGGGCTGCACTATCTCATCGACGGATTGGTCAACGACCGGAAATGATCCAGCGGTCATTTTACTCGAAGAAGTGCGGATTAGCGCGGCTATTGCGGTAGCGTTCGGGGGAATATAGACGAGATCGATACCATTGGTGTGACCGAAGTATCTGCTTGACAGAAGAACGCTCGGGTTGGACATCCGGGTGTGGGCGGGTAGACTCCCCATGGCGACTCGCTGGCATCGACCATCGACTCTTATCGGCATGAGTGGCTGTTCGTTCGCCGTTTTGTGTCATGGGTCTCTTGATGACGACCGAGAGCAAAATGCTATCCCCTGTGACGAAACGTGAATGAGGGCTGAAAAAGAGTACAAACTTTTTTTATCGACTACGAAGAGTACATAGTAGCGAGTGCCTTTGGTAACAACTCCCGTGGCAGTCGTCATCAAGCGCATTCGCACGTCGGAGGACACCTCGAAATGACAGAACACGAGATTTCAGTAACCGTTAACGGCACTTTACATGAACTAAAAGTCGAATCACGAACACTTCTGGTGACTGCGCTCCGCGAACAACTCGGATATACTGATACGAACGTCGGGTGCGAGTCCAGCCGGTGTGGTGCCTGCACCGTTCAAGTTGATGGAACACCTATCAAATCCTGTACCCGGCTCGCCGTTCAAATGGACGGCGCAAGCATCGAGACCGTCGGCGCACTCGGCGAGGAGGGTAAGCTCAACCCCCTACAGAAGAGTTTTCAGGAGACTCACGGACTTCAGTGTGGCTACTGTACACCGGGGATGCTCATGACAGCAGACGCGTTCCTGCAGACAGCTTCGGATCCCTCACGGGAGGAGATTCGGGAGGCACTTGAGGGAAACCTCTGTCGATGCACCGGCTATCATAACATCGTCGACGCGGTCGAGCTGGCGGCCGAACGGAGAGAGGCGGATCAATGAGTGACGACGTCACGGCCGGCGATGTTTTTGGCAGTGCTGTCGAGCGACGCGAGGACGTTCCGCTGTTGCAAGGTGAAGCGACGTACACAGACGACGTGTCGTTAGCCGGGATGGCCCACCTCGCCATCCGCAGGAGCGACCACGCTCACGCCCGTATTGTCGACGTAGACACCAGCGAGGCAGAGGCGATGGACAACGTCGTGGCGGTTTTTACAGGGCAGGATGTCGAGGATAGTGGCGTCCCCAATACCATCCCGACCGCGTGGATGTTGCCTGGCCTCATCACCCCACAATACCGCATGCTCGCGGTGGACAAGGTACGCCACGAGGGTGACGGAATCGCCGCGGTTGTCGCTGAAACGCGCCATGCCGCCCGCGACGCGCTTGACAAGGTTCACGTCGAGTACGAACGTCTACCTGTAGTAACGGACCCAGTTGCGGCTATCGAAGACGATGTCCCGTCGATCCACGACGCCGCCGAGAACAACGTCGCGTTCGACTTCGAGATCGGTGACGGAGATGCTGTTGACGATGCGTTCGCGGAGGCTACACATACTGCTAGCGTCGACCTCCGGCAACAGCGTATCATTCCGAACGCGATGGAGCCACGAGCGGCCGTTGCGGACTGGAATGATGCAACTGAGAAACTTAGACTCTGGATGACGAGCCAGAACCCACATCTGCACCGGATGCTTCTCTCGGCCGGGACACTTGGTCTCCCGGAGAACAATATCCAGGTTATCGCGCCGGAGGTCGGTGGGGGATTCGGAAGCAAAATCTACCACTATCCCGATGAGGCGGTAACGGCGTGGTGTTCAATGCAACTTGACCGTCCGGTGAAGTGGCAGGCGACCCGGTCAGAAGCATATCAGACCGACTGTCATGGCCGTGATCACACTACCACTGCCGAGATCGCCATTGACGACGACGAAAACGTTCTCGGCGTCCGCGTGGAGACCCACGCTGGCCTGGGAGCACAGCTCTCGCAGTTTGCAACTGCGACACCGTCGTATCTCTATGCGACTATCCTCTCGGGAGAGTACGACATCCCCGCGATCCACTGTCGCGTCGTCGGCGCGTTCACGAACACGACCCCGGTTGACGCATACCGCGGAGCGGGACGTGCCGAGGGAATTTATGTCATCGAACGGCTAATGGACGTCGCGGCTCGAGAACTGGGAAGCGATCCCGTTGAATTCAGGCGGCAGAACCTCATCCCGTCGGACGCCTTTCCGTTCGAAACGAGCGTGGCTGTCGTCTACGACAGCGGTGAGTACGAGCGTACGATGGACACATTGCTTGATCACATCGACTATGAGGCTCTTCGCGAACGGCAGACCAACCTCCGCGACGAGGGGCGGTATATCGGCATCGGTATCGCCAACTTCGTGGAATCTGCCGGTCTCTCACCGTCAAAAGTCGCGGGCGAACTCGGCGCGCAGGCCGGCGGCTGGGAGAGCTCTATCGTCCGCTTCGATTCGACCGGAACCGTCAGCGTTTTCGCGGGAACTGCCGACCAGGGGCAGGGTCACCGGACAACCTATGCTCAGATCGTTGCCGAGGAACTCGGCCTGTCGCTGGACGATATCGAGGTCGTCGAGGGCGATACCGACCGAATTCCGCAGGGACTCGGCACATATGGGAGTCGGAGCGCCTCGGTCGGCGGCGGATCCATTGCCCGTGGCGCTCGAGAGGTGCGCGAGAAGGCCCGCCGTATTGCCGCCCACCACCTTGAGGCGAGCGTGAACGATGTTGAATTCGAGAATGGCGAGTTCCACGTCACCGGTGCGCCCGACCGCGCGATTCATATCAAAGAGGTGGCTCACGAGGCATACCTCGGCCACGACCTTCCGGAAGGGATGGATCCCGGACTCGAGGTTACAAACTTCTACGACCCGGAGAACTTCACATTCCCTTTTGGCACTCATGCCGCCGTCGTCGAGATTGCGCCCGACACAGGTGAAATTGAGATTCAGCGATACGTTGCGGTCGATGACTGTGGAGAGATAATCAACCCGATGATCGTCGAGGGACAAGTTCATGGCGGCGTCGCACAGGGAATCGGAGCGGCACTCTACGAGGGGGCTGTCTACGATGACGACGGGCACCTGCAGACTCGGCGCATGGACGAGTACGCAGTTCCGCACTCAACACAGCTCCCCGACATCGAGACAGATAGCACCACCACGCCGAGTCCGCACAACCCACTCGGAGTAAAGGGAGTCGGTGAGTCCGCGACAATAGCGGCGACGCCGACGCTGGTTTCGGCGGTGGTCGACGCCCTCGAACCGTTCGGAGTCGACCATCTCGACATGCCGCTGACGCCGGAGACTGTCTGGCGGGCCATGGGAGGTGGTGATTAATGTACGCATCTGAATTTGACTACTATCGCCCTACGAGCGTAGATGAGGCGATCGACCTCCTCGACGAACACGATGGGGCCGAGCTCCTCGCAGGCGGTCATGGCATCCTCCCCCTTCTTAAGATAGGCGAGGTGACCGTCCCGGTTCTCGTCGACATCGGAAATATTGAGGGGCTCGATGGGATCGAGGAAGACGGCAATACACTCACTATTGGCGCGCTCACCCCACACGCCACCGTTGCAAAATCGGATGCAGTGGGACAGCACGCGACAGCGCTGGCCGACGCCACCGCTGAACTGGGCGACCTGCAGGTGCGCAACGGCGGAACTATTGGAGGGAACCTTGCTCATGGGGATCCGCGGGCGGATCCGCCGGCGTCGCTGCTCGCGTTGGGAGGGTCGCTTCTCGCCCGTGGCCCGGAGGGCGAGCGAACCATTGACGCCGATGCGTTGTTTCGGGGCGAGTTTGACACCGACGTGGGCGACAACGAAGTCGTGACGGCAGTCGAATTGCCCGTCGACGAGGCAGCTGTGAGTGCCTACACCCGGCACCGAAACCCCCTTTCGGGGTACGCGATGGTCGGCGTCGCTGCGCGAATTCACACCGATGCTGATACGGTGACCGACGTGCGAGTCGCGGCGACTGGTGCGACCGAGCACACGGTTCGACTCCATGGCGTTGAGGACGCACTCGACGGTGTCATACTTGACGAGGAGGCCATCGGCAACGCTGCCGAAGACGCAGCCGAGGATTTCGATCCAGACGACTTGCAGTCGGATGTACAAGCATCAGGTGAGTACCGCGCCCACCTCCTCGGCATCTACACCGAGCGGACACTAACGCGGGTACTGGAGCGAATCGACGCCGGCGAGTAACCTAGCTCACCCAGCGGTTGGGTGACAACGGAATGGGAGTGATCTCGTCCGCGACGAATCCCGTTTGAGTAGGATATTCTTTTAATTCGTGACCGCATAGGATAGGTGATACCAATTCACGATGCCCAAGGCAGATCATCCGTTCACCGGCGTAAGCGAAGACGACCTCAGTGCTATCTTCGAGTCGCAGGACTACGTGGCCGAAGATGAACTCGTAACGACCGTTTTCCTCGCCCTCCGACTGGGTCGGCCACTCCTTGTCGAGGGCGATCCTGGTGCCGGAAAGACCGAACTAGCGAAAGTTCTCGCCGCCGGTTTCGAGACGGAGCTCGTCCGTTTGCAGTGCTATGAAGGGCTAACCGCTGAGAATGCCCTCTATGAATGGAACTACGCGAAGCAACTGCTCGCCATTCAATCAGACGAGGGAAGCGTCAACGCGGATCGATCGGTCTTTGACGAGGAGTATCTCCTCGAACGGCCACTCCTGCGCGCCGTTCGGGGTGACGGCGACTACCCGCCGGTACTCCTCGTGGACGAGATAGACCGTGCCGATGAGGAATTCGAAGCACTGTTACTTGAACTCCTTTCGGACTTCCAGCTCTCTATCCCCGAGTTTGGCACCATCGAAGCTACGAAGCCACCTGTTGTCGTTATAACGTCAAACCGGACACGGGGGCTAAGCGATGCCCTAAAGCGCCGTTGCCTGTACCTCCACCTCGAACCGCCGTCCCCTGAGAAAGAACGAGCTATTGTGCGTCGAAAAGTCCCTGAACTAAGCGAAATGGCGACCGTCGACCTGTGTGCGGTGACGGCGCGATTGCGCGAGGAACCGCTCCGAAAACGCCCGGGTGTCGCCGAAACACTCGATTGGGCGCAGGCGATTACCATCCTCCGTGGCCGGGACGACAGCGAGAATCAGTTGCTCTCCCCGGCAGAGATAGAACGCACCGTCGGTTGTCTGCTCAAGGAAGCGGAGGACATCGAGCACGTCGACGAAGCTATACTTGCGTCGCTCCTTGACGCGGCCGAGTCCGCCCGTCTGGAGATGGGAGACGGCGATGGCTGAGCGTGAACTCTGCTCCGGTGCAGTCGGTGCTCATGTCGCCGATGCGCTCGTCACGTTCGAGCGCGACCTTCGGGACGCGGGCGTCGATGTTTCCGCTAACGCGAGTATTATGGCCGCACAAGCGCTGGTAACCGTCGGACTCAACGACTCGACGACCGCACGGACGGCGCTTCAGTCGGTTTTCGTCTCCCGGTCAGCCGATATCGACACGTTTCGCGAGCACTTCCCGGCATTTTGGGCACGTCTCTTCGGCGTTGCCGATGACCGCGACGAACGGGCGGACGACCCGCGACGACTCGGTGAGAAACATCAGAACAGATCTGCGACAGCCGACACGTCAGCCGAGAATTCCGATGTACCGGCTCGAGACCCGACCCCCGAAGAGACAGTCCGCCGAGCACGCAGTTCGTGCCGCCTCGTTCGGTCAGACGCTGGCAATGGCACAGACAGGATGGCAGCCCGATACAGCCCCATCGGTCGGGGCGAACCGCTCGAAATCGCAGCCGGTCAACTCTCGACTGCGGAGTTAGTCCCCGCGGTAGATCGACTCGGGGAGGTACTGGCCACGCTTACCAGACGCCGTCGCGTTGACGGTCCCCACGGCCGCCCGGACACCCGCCGTGCCCTGCGACAGAGCCTGTCAACCGGTGGATGCGTATTCGACATCCCGACGCGTTCGAAGCGGGTCGACGCGGTTCGAGCGACGTTACTCGTCGACGTCAGCCGGTCAGTGCTCGACAGCATCAACCGTGAGTTCCTCGTGACATTCCTCCGTACCATTCACTCGAGGTGGCGCAATGTCCGGACGTTCCTGTTCGACACCGACGTCGAGGAGGTAACTGTTGCTCTCGATGCGCCGACAGCTGACGACGTCGTAACTGCACTCGCGGCGGCGGAGATGGAGTGGGGTGGCGGTACGCGTATCGGACACGCGGTAAGCACGCTCAGAACCGACCACCTCGACGCGGTGGATCGCCGAACAACCGTTATCTTCGTGAGTGATGGACTCGAAACCGGTGACGTGTCAGCACTCGCGGACGGAATGGCGTGGGTAGCCAATCGGGCGGCCGCAATTGTCTGGTTGAATCCGTTGGCTGCGGCTGACGAGTATGAACCGACATGCCGGGGGATGGTGGCTGCTCGGCGCTCGATCGACGGGCTCTTTGGCTTCGCTGATTCACGCGACGTGACTGCCATCGCCGACGAACTCGAGCGCTATGGTCTTGGAGGAACTGTCGGTTATGAGTTCCACCACCGCCGGCCAACCCGACCAGTGAGTCGGGAATAGCAACTATATTCAACCAACTCAAAGAGCTATTGATGTAAACAAGGTATATGGCGATACTATATCCCCATATACAACGTATTGACATCCTCCACGTCGTTTACGGCGTTGAAGATGTCAACAATTCGAATGAACGGTGATCGTCGATATTGGTTTGAACCGTAGTCAGGCGATAATACAGAGTATGCGAAACAGATATACGCATTACAACCAAAGATATTGTAAGGAGGATAGACGATGTCGTACGAAGCAACGATTACCAGCAAGGGACAGATCACCATCCCAAAGAAAGTTCGGGAGCGACTCCAGCTCACAGAAGGGCAAAAGGTTCTCTTTCGGTTCGATGAGGATGGTGGAGTCCGAATGATTGGCGTTCCAAATGACCCAATGGTTCGTCTCAAAACTGCCCGGGAGCGTGCTGCCCCACTCGAACTCGACGCAGCAGAGTTGTTAGAGCGTGAACGTCGCGAGTGGAGCAGACACGCGTGATCTATCTCGATTCGTGGGTCTGGCTCGAATATGGTCTTGATGGGACGCTGTCGGACATCGCCGAAGAGACGATTTACGAGGCGCGGGACGCTGGTGGCATCGTTTCAACGATCACCTTGACAGAGGTTGATTATATCCTCAATCGCGAGGTTGGGAGTGAAACAGCAGATCTTGTAACCAGTGCGATCGAGGATTTCGAGCAGATCCACGTCGTTCCTGTCACGAGTGAAATCGCATTATACGCATCACGACTCCGCACGAAATACTACCAGCGCCGGGAGCGCGAGCTGTCCTATGCAGATGCCATTCACCTCGCAACAGCTGTTCTCACCGACTGTGAAACCCTTCATACCGGAGATAGCGACTTCGAAGATCTAGACGAACTCGAAACAGTTGTTCATCACCCATCTAACTAGATGGTATTCGCGGCAAAGCAGTATCTCCAAGCGCTCTTTTTCCATCGGTCAAGGATAGTTGAGTTATCGACTGATAGACGCGTTTCTCGACCACTACGAAGACGAATTCGGCGATGCGTAGATCACTGATTGGACGTATTAGACGATCAGCAACCCTGCTTTTGTGCCCCTAAGGGGTGCGGGGCTAATCAGATGTGCCTCGTGGAGCAAGTATGTCCAATAACAACGTCCTATCCCGCCTGACGTTCACGAAGCGAGTTGCAAAGCGCGCCCAGTACGAAGCCCTCGAATTTTCACTCGAAACGAGGGGTGTCCTCGTTCGGAATACGAGTCACGCAAAACCAACCGATCATGAATATCTCGTCACCGTTCACGATGGTATCCCTATCGCTTGTGAGTGCCCTGCAGATGACCGCTACGACGGTGCGTGTAAACACCGCGTCGGAGTTGCAATTCGAACGCCACTCCTGCAGGCAGCGACAGACCATTCCCTCGTCGCAGACGGTGGGACACAGATCGAGAAGGAAGCTGAAACCCATACAGACAACAGCGACAGTGACCAGCCAGCAGACTGTGACTGTAACGGGCTTGGTGGGTTTCCGTGTTGGCCTTGTGTGCGAGCCGGGCGTCGCGATCTCCCAGAGGAATAGCACGAACCCAGTGGGAGTCTGCGCTTCTTGCAGGAGGGTTTTATTAGCGCCGGCGATGGGTGCCGGCGCACAGATGAAATGTTGCATGGTAGAGTTGTGTCGAATCAGTGCGTCGGCAAGGTGACCAAAATGCACCAGGTAATTTACGCACTCGTAGAGGCATCGACCGAAAAAACGGCACTTGCATGCGGAAAAGCAGCGTTCGATCGGCTTGTTGGAGCGGGGCCCGACAATGCTGCCATCTTTGATTACTATGTGATGTTCGATGACGAGCGGTCGTCCGTCGCCGGGAAGGCTCGGTGGGGCGAACTTCCGGTCGTTGCACCAGTCGACTCAGACGACGGCGAAAAACTCTTAGAACGTGGCTGGGAGGCAACCAGGCAAGAGTTCGAACGCAATCTCGAACGGGTAAGAACTGCGGTCACCGAGTTCAGTGATGATGAACTCATGCAACATAAAGATCTCGCCCGACACGCCTGTTACAATCTCGGCGCGTATCGTGGCCCGTCGCTTTACCTATACACTGAATTCGGCGACGCGATTCGAAATCGTGAACACCTCGATCATGTACTCAGTGCTGATGAGCAGCTGTGGATCATTCCAACGGATGTTCATTATTAATAAGGAATGAGATAGTTATCAATCACACATGCATAATTGATCCCTGATGTGTTGAATTCAGCGATTAAGATAAATAGCGTATTGTCTCCACGGAAGCAATTGATTTAGGTTTCGAATAGAAGGACTAATCCCAAAAATAGATCCAGCCACTCGTCTTAGATAGTGATGCGTGAGTCGGAAAACATTCACCATACATAATTTATCTATCAGTCTCCCAAGAACGGTCTAGTTAAGCAAGTCTGTTGTAGAGTGGATTTCAATGTCTCTAACGTGAGTGTCGAACGAATCACTTCATCTCATTTAATCTCGATTTTTGGGGAAGCAGTCGAATTTCGTCGTCTCACGGTACAGCTGACTTCATGGTCAATGATCAATTACTTTCGAACAGTGCGAAGAACTTCGTCAATCGTATCGCACTCGCTTGGTTTTCCTTATATTGACAGTGATTCCTTCGATAAATAGCTATATTAGATAAGCTATACCAGACATACATTCAAATATAGATAAAATGATTAAAAAATAAGAGTTTGGGATTAATGAACGCCGTTCCAGTAAGCATGGTCCTTAGACCATTCGATTGCTTCAACAGTGCAATTTGTTAATCCTCTTGTCACATTACTAGTGATAACATCTCTATTGCACTCACCTTTTGATTCGTAGTTTTCGGAATCATCTTCATATGATGTGACCATGGGAGAAGCTTTATCTCCGTTAGGAGTATCAATATCTTGTCCCAAAGCGTGTTCATTTGTACCATTAGTTAAGTCTTGTACATACGCACAAGAACCATGTAAAATGAATGGATGGAAAGACTCCTGGATCGCCATGACACTTAAATAATATCCAGAACCGTACCATGAAGTACTGACAAATGCTTGACGACGTTTTTCCCAGCCACCACCACCAGCTGCTACAGCAATTTGGCATCCAGTTACCCAAAGATATACCCCAGCCCCGAACCCATGAGAATCCAACCAATTATTCCCAGAGTCCCAATGATTATTACAATCAATTGCCTTCGAAGTGTCAACCTTCCGTACAACAGACCCTGGTATTTTTGACGATCTATTATTGATCTGACCAAGTGCATCTTTCACCCCTGCATATGCAGAATCGAGTGCAGACTGGGAGACATTTTTACATCCTAAGACCCAGATCTCCATGTTGTGACCTGCGTCCCAGTTGCCATACTTCTTCGTATCTTGTATCGTGTAATCTGACATATTTTTGACCTCCTGATTGTTTATTAATTAATTCCTGCCAACTTTAGTTGGCCATAATTTTGGATTTGAAGTCTTGGAATTGCAGTCACTTGTTTTGAGGAGTATTCTCCTACTGTATTGGTATCAGATTGGATTGCTACCGACTTTTCAGATAGTTCAATGACTGCTTCATCTCCAGGAAGAATTTCGTGTTGCTGTCCCTCGATCGAGACTAACACAGCTTCTTGATCATATTCTATATCGTATTTAGGAGTGGTAGTGGATTTTGTAGAAATGAATCCTTCAATTGGATAATATGACGCAAGTTTAGTGACAAAATTTTGAGACGGTTCGTGAACTACTGTAGTGGGAGTGGCAGTATAACCCAAATAAGTACTAGAATTAGGAGTAGTGTCATAAAATATTTTATTGTTCATATTGAATGTGGTTTTTGTAGATGAGTGAGTGAATTGAGTAAATGTGATTTGTTTTCCGTCAGGAGACACACTGTGTTCACGAGGCATATCCATTGTTATATCAATACAATTTTTCAATTCGTCCTCTGACTCTCGAATTATGTGATCAAATCCTCCCATCACAAATTGAATATTTTGATCTACACTTATTGCATCTGAATTAGTGGATCCGTACCCAACAATTCCAATTCCTGCAATACTAGTGTTCTGAAGGAATTTTCTCCGATTTACATCGGTTACCTTTCTTTTCTTGTCTTCGGTCATGTTATTTCATGCTACAATGGCGTAGCGTACTATGCAAGGATACACATACATCATAAATATTTAGGAAATATACATAGGATATCTTAATTTAAAAAAAAAATGAAAAAAGAGACAGACAATTATTATTTTGATTAGATATTAATGATATCACATCAGTGAACCACAGACATATAGATTACAGTTCAAAGAGATAAAGGGAGAAGAAACTCATCTTTAAATTTATTATTTCTATATTTATCTTAAATTTTATAAATTTTCATATATATAATGAATCCTATATCAGAATTGGTGTTCTGGATTATAGAAAATAACCATCATAATTATAAATGGCTAAGTGAATAACGGATCCCAAAAAGTACATAAAGAGAATTGATAAAAACAACTGGTTATTTTCCCATATTATTGTCGCCAATACCACCAGCCAATTCCGAGCGTCAATATAAATAGACCACCAAAAAAGAAAACAACTCCCGGGGGAACATATATGTCAAAAATTTTCATTGTATTTGGATCGGGACTAGGAGATGGACCCTTTCCAGGTAATGGATTTCCGCCATGATCTACAGACCGGCTTCCAAGGCTTCGAATTATCCGATCGAACACGACGCTCATGATGCTAAGTATAGCAATGGCTCCACCCAACCGCGAGAGCATAGTTCCCAATCGAGTTTTTTCGGGCTCATCACCTGTATAGAGCACGAGCGACTGGTGTGTAGGACAATACACTTTCATTTCTGTACCACGTGACGAAAACCAATTATCAACGACTTCGACCAATCCAGCCTCCTGGAACTTTCGGAGATGATATTGTACATTTTGTACTGACGTTCCTACACATTCTGCAAGGTCAGAGGCTGTCTGTGGATTTTCATGGAGGTGGGATAAGAGAGTTCGTGCAGTTTCAGACGAAAGACTCTCAAAGACCTCTGTCGCTTCGTCATCTGTGAGTTCATGAATACGCGCAGGTCGGTTATCATTAGGTGCCACCGGCCACCGAATAGGAAAGACATGCCTCCCTTCCTCATGTTGAACTTCGTCTGGCATTTACATTCGCTTTGGAAGATGAACTGGGATGCTTTAGTCATTTGCCACGCTAAAGTGACCATTTGAGTCAGGAAAATCGCTAATTAAGCTGGGCACCATTACCATGTATGAACCGCCGACAACTGCTCCTAAGCATTCCCATCAGTCTGCTTGCAACAGGATGCGTTAAAACCAATTCGTCTATTGGACACCAAAATAGTACTGTCACGTCATCCCAGAGCCAGTCTCAGATGCTCTCTGCGAAAATAATCAAGGTTCGATATGACAAGCCTCAACAAAATGATGGGCCAACACCACCCAGAGATGACAATGGAGACTACCGCGAGACAGCAACCGCAACATTCGACTGTACTAACAAGACGGCATTGCTTACCGGCTGGTTGTTTACGAGCAGTTGCCGGACTGTCCACATCAAATCGCTCTCATACAATGAGGAGAAAGACCGAGCGGTACTTGTCTTATACCCAAAATGGGATAACCCAAAATCTCCAAAGCAGGTGAATTGTGCGGGGGCGAAATACAACTACCAGATACGACTGAAGACAAAGAATAGCCTCCCCGGAGAAATTCATGTCGTCTATAAGCGACCGAAAGGAAAGGATTCAACGCAGTTCACAATATCGAACGACGATTGTTAAATTCGAAGAAATGGTGAATTGTGAACAGCCGATTACCGATAAAACCGTGGTAGATATTACCACGAAATATTGAATTTCTAAGAGGAGTGATCGGTTTGTTTCAAGTTGGCTTAGGAGAGCTGAAGTCATCGTGAATAAACTAGCCCGACAACACCTCCTACAAGCCGAACTGTCCCCACCGAAAACGGATTCAAAACACTTTCTTGAATCTGCGGAAATCGACCATATTTTTCGAAATACGAACAAACCAACGCTGAATTCACAATTACGGCACCGACACTAAATCTAGTTGTCAAGTATTTCGTCAATCACATATGAAGGAGGCCAACAATGTACCCGGTACAGAATCCGAGTCATCAACAGAAACAATATGTCGAATGGACCGATGTCGGTGTCTCATTCACAGTAAAGCTCACACGAAGTACCAGCACCTGCGATCAAGATAAGGTCACAACCAAAGTGAAAGCGACAATGCTTGACGAGGCGCGTGAAGACATGGAGACACTTCGGACATACGTCACCGACCTAACCGATGACGTGCGGTAGATCCAACCGGACGGCAAACCGGAGTAATATCCTCGATAGCCAGTTTTCGGCGACTCCGATTTGAAGAATCGATCGTATGAATTCCACGTGTGAAACAGAGCAGTATGTCACTTCTCTAAAAGGGTGAAGGCTTGATCCAGATGAGCAATCAACCAGAGATCACAGTACAGCATCGAACAGCCTTCGGCGATGATGGTCAGCTCAAAGTGACCAAACAAGCGTTGAAATCTCTCTCGAGGACTTCGATGCGACGGTCGATTATTGCGACAGCGATTCGCGGCTTGATTGACTAGTGGCAAGTCAGTTCGGCAGCGACGACCGGCCAAACGTGGCACAATCGGCTGCGAGTGATCAGTCGACACTGTTTGCCGAGACGGCCGCCGACCAACAAACACTGGCAGGAAACAACGCGAACACTCGCTGTCTGTACGAAGAGTAACACCATTCTGCTGATGCTCAAACCGAGGTTGGGAACAAGGCACAGACCTATTTTTTCGCCCCCAGGAGAGCTGCGGGGCGACGTCGTCCCGTCGGTGACTCCTGGTGTCAACGTACGACCTTCCAGCGACAGCCAGTGATAGTACGACGAAAACACATGCGACTGCTCGACAAGCCAAATACGTGGCGTTCCTCCATCGCGTGCCCTTTGCCATCGACGCATTGACCCTCGGATTTCTCCCTGGATTTCGCGAAGACTGTACATACCAACAAGAGCAATTCCTCAACCTCAATCTGCCAGTGGGAATGCTCGACAACGATTTCCGAAACCCGGATCTCAACCGATACATCGACCGTGTCTTCGAATACGAACCCGAGATTGCCGTAATCGGAGATGCCTACGACGCTGCGGAAGCACGGTCGTACGTTCGCACGATTCGAGAGCTGGAAGCGAGCGTTCCCAACACGGAGTTCGTCATCGTCCCGAAATGCCGAGCGGCAATCGACGCAATTCCAGACGACATCGTCCTCGGCTACTCTCGCGGGTACGCCGACAAACTCGCCTACGAGTTTTCCGATCCAATTGACTGGCGGGGACGCCGTGTCCACATCCTCGGGGGGAGTCCACCCAAACAGTTGGCCGTTATCGACCAACTCACGCAACCGACGCTATCGGGTGACCCACCAGCTGACATCGTCGGCATGGATTGGAACGGCTTGCATCGAGGAGCGCAGTTCGGCGAGTTCTGGACGGCCGATGGCTGGGACGACAGTGGTCGCAATGCCCATCATGTGACGATCCGAAAGACCGTCCGCCATAGTCTTGGGCGAGTCCGTGACTTTTGGCAAGCACACAGCATCTGGCCTGAGTCGACGCTACAGGCGGATGAATTCGGCCTCGAATATCATGGACCGACACCGGATGATCTCGAGAACTCAGCTTGTACCGAGTGCGGGACGAATGTCTGGACGACCAAACGTGGGCCGTTTGTCGCTGAGTACGATACGGGAATGATTTGTGGGTACTGCAGCTATGACTGTTACTTCACGCATCGGCATCAAAACCAGTTGGAGGAGGTCGCCGGTGACCAGAGCGTGTATTTCCCACCCGGGTGACGCGATGAGTGGGGTGTCCTGTCCACCAGCCACTCACTTGGGTAGGTAGACTGACAATCTGCTCGAAACGTTGTTGCTCCGCGGGTATCTCTACGCCGTCGACGACGAATTGCGCATCACTGAGTAGATTCTCCCGGCGAACAGCGGCGCCGAACCGGCGGATGACGTCTGTAAACCCGACGCACGTCTGTGCTGAAGAAGCGATCGAAGCCCGATGTATCTCGTTCGGACACAGCAGTTTTTTGGCCCCGAAAGGGTGCGGGGCAGTCCGAAGTGGAGTGCTCCAGTACGAACTCATGGCGACGAGTGACTTCTCAGCGGTGTCGTTCGACGACTTCGACACCCGACGTGACGAGATGCACAGCACGATCGAACACTGGGTCGACGACCTCACTGCCTTGACTGACGAGGCGAGAGCAAGTCAACAGTTCCAAGAGTGGCTAGATGTCCAGTCGACGTTCCACGACTACTCCCATCGGAACACACTCTTGATCACGCTCCAATGTCCGAACGCAACGAAAGTTGCAGGATACAACACGTGGCGAACCGAGTTCGACCGCCACGTGAAGGAAGGTGAGAACGGAATCTGGATCTGGGCACCCATCATCACGAAACAGTGTCCCGAATGTGAGAACTCACCGAGCTACCACGAGCAAAGTGAGTGTGAATATGACAAGACACTACCTGAAGCGTGGTCGAAAGGACTGGTCGGATTCAAACCCACGGCTGTGTTCGATGTGTCTCAGACGGAGGGTGAACCACTTCCCGAATTGGAGACCGAAGCAACCGGAAATGCCGAAAATCTCGTGTCCCCCCTCCAAGATGCAGCTGATGAACTCGGTGTGACGGTTCGTATCGTCAACGCCGACGAGTGGGAACACGGCAAGGCGAAGGGTGTCTGCAAACAGCGGAGTCTATACGACCTCCAACCCATCGTCGAAGTGAAAGCACGGGCAAATCAGGCGGATCTCGCTGTGACGCTGATTCACGAATACGCGCACGCACTGCTGCACTTCGATGTTGAGGATAAGTGTGAGCGAGCGAAACGTGAGGTCGAAGCAGAAGCCGTCGCGTACATCGTCGGTCGGTACGTTGGGTTGGACACGAGTGGTTCAGTGTTCTACCTCGCAGCATGGCAGGACGATGATTCGGACGCGATTCAAGATCGACTCGGACGAATCCGGACGACGGCAGCGACGATTATCGAGGTAGTCGAACAGAAACGTGGGTACGTCTGAAGCTGACTCGTCGTCAGAATGAGCACGGTTTGTTAGTATGCGATACTAATGAAAGCGCGCTCAATCCGAGGCAAAAGCGATAGCAAAGACTCAAGCAGAATCTGCAGCCCGCGAAAATCTTCCTCGTATCTACTCCTTATCGCGAGAACTACTTAAACGAGAGTTGGTCAGTGACTGTCGCCCTCCTCGACATGGAGTGACCCACCGCACTCACTACAGCTGTACTGCTCGGGTTTGCGCACTGTTTTCGAGTGACGGTACCGGGCACTCCGACCGCCGCAGTCCTCGAACATGAGCCACCATTTTGGAGCAGCAAAGCGTTCGCAGTTCTGGGTTGTGTCAAGAGTGTCTGTCCACTGGGTGAACGTTGCGCCGTGATCCGCGTCGCCGAACTCGTGGTACTGCCAGGCGTGGATGAGTTCGTGGCGTACGGTCGCACTGAATTGCTCCCACCCGTGTTGTTTGTAGGCTTCCCAGGTCAGCGCTATCGTGACTTCTCGAAAAGTGATCATTATAAATATCATATTTGATATCTTTGGATTAAACAGATACCTGTATTTACAACCCGCGTTACGAATCGGATCGAGGTTGTTTAATCGATAGAACGGATATTCAGGATTCGATTCAGGACACCATCAGATTTTCACCTGCCGTGGTTCACCCCCGTCGGTACCACGTCCAGTGCCATCGGTCGGTGACTCGATCGCCGCCACTCCATCGTTTGCGACAGTGACCTGCAGGTCACGGGCGCGAAATAAGACGAATAGGCGACGTCCGTGTCGTCGTGGATGAAGACAACTTACGTGGAAAGCAAAGTGTCAAGCGCCGTCCGTAGGGCGTCACCGTATCGCCGTGCCAATAGTCCAACAGAGCCGACGACACCCGCCGCGCCAATGCTTGCACCCTTAACAGTACTGTCAGGTTTGTACTGCAGGGCGTAGACGCCGGTGTTGATGTCGGCGGCATAGGTGACGCCGTTCTGGGTCACGGCCGTCCAGGTGAGCGGTGCGGCGTGGTTCAGACCGACTACCTTCGATTCCTCCGGGACGTCTTTGGCGGCCTGGAAGTAGCCCTTCTCGGTGAGCGACCAGTCCCCAGTGTCGATGCGCAAAAAGCGGGTCCCACCGTGGTAGTGGCCGACGTGAACCCATTTCGCTTCAGTGACAGTGAAGTTGTGCGGGCTAAAAGTGTATGTACCGTCGTAGGACACGTCGTCGCGCCACTCCCAGTAGTCGAGTTCGACGATATTATCTTCGCCCTTCGTGTATCCGTCGTCAAGGCCGTCGGCGTCGAGGAGTTTTACGTGTCCGGAATGACCATTCTTATCGCTCGGGTACTCGTGGCCAGCAATGAGAATCCGCTTGCCGTCGAAGTAGGTCGGCGCGGGTTCGGCGTAGTGGGCGTTCGACATCGTGAAGTGCCCGAGCACGGAGATGTCCGTCGGGTTCGAGAGGTCGAGCACGTACACGCCGGCGTTCCAGTACGAGAGGTATCCTACGGGCTTCTCCAGACGGGGATCGTCCTGTACGACGATGTCGTGGATGTACTTATCCCCGCCAGTGACGTTGCCGTCCTCAAAGTTCCCTTGCTGGTTCCACGTGTTGACCAGCTCAAAAACGCCTGTCGTCCGGTCGAACTCGAACACGTACACCCCGGAGGTGCCGTCCAATTCGATGTCTTTGATCGCGAAGACGTAGTCGGTGCCGCCGATTTCGTGGTGCCAACAGTTGTGGAAGCCGGTGTCGTGGGCGAAAGTTCCGGCAATCGATGGGTTCTTAGGGTCGGTCACGTCGACGGCCGTGATGGCTCCCGCCAGTGTTCCGGTCGAATCTTCCTTCGTGCTTGGCGTTGGATCGGGATCGTCGAACAGAGCCGAGACGGGTTGTTTCGCGTAGAACACATAGTCGCCGTTGGCGCTCGTTTTGAGATCCATTACCGCCGCCGCGTCGTTGTCGTTGCGGACGAACGCGACGAAGTTCATCTCGGCGTCCCGGAGGTCGCTAGCGTTGTTGGCGGCGTTGAACTCCGAGATGTCGATGACGCCCATGCCCCGGTTGTTGGTCGGATCCTTCGAGGAGAAGAAACAGACGTACGCGTAGTCGCCGACGATGCGCATCTCGGAAATGCCGCCGTAGTGAGGGCTGTCGGCCGAGTTAGAGCTCGACGGGCCTCGCTGGCCGAGACTGTGATAGTCGAGGAGTTCGACATTGCTCGATGAACCGTGAAGGCTGGCGTCCGTGTGGTCATGATCCGACGAGGTACCATCGCCGGCGGAGTCACCGTTGAACTCATGGGCGCTCGCGGTCGGCGCGGCCGTGAGCGCGGCGGCGCCACCGAGCGTCTTTAGCACTGTGCGTCGTGTCGTGTCCGTCAGTGAGGTGCGATCGTTGGTCATGGATTCGTACCGTGATATCGTGTGTTCGTGAACCGATTCGTGGTGGGCGTTCCTGTGCTCAGTAATCGGCGAGTTTTACAGTGCCGAAAGTACCCCAGTCGCCCGACTCTGCCCGCTTTACGGCGTCGTAGGCGTCGACGAAGCCTGCGCCGACGTTCCACGGCGTGTAGCTGTCATGGACGTCCTCGGCCTCCATTTCGATGGTGTTCAGCACATCGATGGGGTCGGGGGATTCGCCGAAGTTCTGCTGGTAGGCGTCGACGACGAGGGTGGCGATGCCAGCCGTAACCGGACAAGACATCGAGGTACCACTGATCGCGCCGTAGTACACCTCGGTGTCTTGGTGCTCGGTGCCGGCGGCATAGGCCTGCAGCGGGTCTTCCGGTGCGAGCGTGCTCATCACGTAGTTCCCCGGTGCCGCAACGCCAGGGCGGTAGATTCCCGTCGGTGTCACGTTGCGTTTGATCCCCTCGT
Source organism: Haladaptatus marinus (assembly GCF_051194195.1). Taxonomy (NCBI): domain Archaea; kingdom Methanobacteriati; phylum Methanobacteriota; class Halobacteria; order Halobacteriales; family Haladaptataceae; genus Haladaptatus; species Haladaptatus marinus. Next base: position 36,294 of record NZ_JBLZNK010000008.1, on the reverse strand, counting down.
ACGCCGTGAACTCGACGGTGTAGTCCGCCGCGACATCCGCGAACGGTCGAATCTCGAAGTAGTAGGTCGTTCCGCCATCGATGGTGGCTGCCAGCTCCTCGGGTTCGTTCAGCGTCGCGCCGCTGGCGACCACCCGGCCATCCGTGCTCTCCTCGTGGAGGTAGAAGTCAACGTCTTCCGCGCTCGGCGTCCACGACAGCCTGGCGTCCACGTACCCCGCTTTCTTCGGGGCGTCCCATCGGTGGTACTCGCTAGTCGTGGCCGTCACCGTTCCCGAGTACGACCCGGAATCGACCTGGGTTTCGGTCTTATCGGCGGCATAGTACTCTTCGAGGTTCCGCAGTGCTTTCTTGCGGTCGTAGTTCGTCGGCCCGTCGTAGCTCGGTGTGCGCCCGCGCGAAGAGAAGTCGGTGACGGTCTTGTCATCTTTCGTTGCAGCCACGCCGAGGACGTGAGGCGCGGTCGCGTACTGGTTAAGCGTGTTTGTACTCGGTCCGCTGTTGCTCGCCGCGAATACGGGGAGGATGCCCTTGTTGTAGGCATGCCACGTGGCGACATTGACTGCGTCGTCCGGATTGAAGTCGGTTCCGTCACCGCCGCCCCACGAGTTGCTGACGACTTGCACATCGACGTCGCCTGCCTGCTGGCGCGCGAGCAGGTGGTCGTAGGCGGCAACCGGTTTGACGATGAGGAGGGTCAGCCCCGCAGAGTAGACCGTGAGGTCGGCGTCCGGCGCCATGCCCTTGTACTGCCCGTCGCTCTCCTTACCCGACCCCGTAATAGAACCCGAGCAGTGGGTGCCGTGGCCGTTATCGTCGCTGTCCAGACTCCCGACGTTCTTCCAGGTGGTGTCCTCGCTGCTGGAGAGCGGATTGACGTATCGCCAGTTGGCGACGAGATCGTCTTCGAGATCTGGGTGGTCACCGTCAACGCCGCTGTCGATAACGACCGAGTGAACGCTGGCGCCGGTGTAGCCGAGGTTCGACTGCACCGACCCAGCCTTTGTCGCCTCGCGGGCGTCGTCGTTGTAATATTCCAGTTCGACGTTCTTCTGGACGTATCGAACCTCCGGCCAATCTGCGACGGTGCGAATCTGAGTGCTCGTCAGTTCCGTGTAGCCGATGGGGAGCACCTCGAACTTGTGGTAGCCGTTTGCGAGATCAAGATGGCGGAGCCGGTCGACCTGGTTGGTCGAGGAGAACACGACCAGCGCCTCCTTCAACCCGCTCACGTTCAGGTTAAATGAATCGTCGATGATCCTGTGCGTGTCGGCCGCGGCCGCCGTTCCGCTGAACGGCAGCATAGTGGCTGCGCCCGCTGCTCCAGTCGTTTGAATGAATGTACGCCGGTCGAGCGTGGTTTGGTGTCCCATACCTCAGCTCATCAGTAATCGACCATGATAATAATCATTTTTCTAATTTATTCAACTGATTCGAACGGCTTTCACATTTTTCACTCACCGCTATTGTGTAGGCATCCATCGAAAGTAGCAATTGGGTTCACTGCAGGCATGCAAACTTTGTCTGTCGGGACTGGAGATAGCGCCATGACGTCGTAATCATCTCTCTATTTATTGCCAAGACCCGGATTATTTTCACCCTCTTATCAGGGTGTGAGATACCCCAAACCCACGTCCCCTGAGACTGCGCGCCATATGGTATGGACACCACTATCGAATTTTCGCATCGTGTTATCGAAACAGGAATCCATGCAAGGAGAGGATCGCAAGAACGGTGAGCCAGCTGGATCTCTGTGGTTACGAGCACTGCTCTTTTAAACATATTTCTATAATTTTTTGAATGGCAACAGATAGATAAGTCGATTGGAGAGATCTAAACAGTATGGACGCGCCTGTTGCTGGTAGAAATGGATAGCGTAGGTCAGGAATACGACTCGCTAGCAATCACTGTCTAGTTAAGCCAGTTTGAGAAGCGAGCAGGTCGTTGAGGGAGCCGAAACAAGACGTGAGAAGTCTGAAACCGTCGAATCCGAGTGCCAAATGTGACGTTATCACCGAGCCTATCCTTGCTATTCAGGTCGATAATCCGTCAGCCGGAGCTTTCCTTCAACTTCGTAGATGTGGCCCCGCATGTAGAGTCGTTCGATGATATCTTCGGCAGCAGGCTGCTCGAGCTCCTCACGATCTTTGAGGGTTGTGTACGCTTGCTCGTACGTGAGTTCTCCCTCACTCGGCAGTGCGTTTGCGAGTGTCTCGAGCGATTCTTGCGCAAGTGGTGTGAGTGGTGATCGCCGATTCGAAATCATCGATATAATCAAAAACACCCACTACCGACGTAAAGCCTTGGGACAAAATGACACACGCTCGCCTCATTGGTGGCCTGATGATGTAGGGAAAATACACGACGTAGCAGGTGCTGAGTGTTAGTATAGTATACTATCCGAGAACGATCGACCAAACACAGGAAAGACGCACCCCTATCGACTTGTTCACCGAATCCCCTACATACGGAGAGTCACCTCTATCGATTTGTTCATCGAGGAGGAATCCATGGACGGATGCTATAGATTCAATGAAAAGAAAATGTCGAAACTGAAAACAGCAGCTCTCCAGATGTGATGGGCGAATATATCCTGACGGCAATCCACAGGACCACACTCACACCCCTATCGATTTGTTCTGGTGAAAAAGGACGGAGGGAGGAGGTCAATTACAGGGAATCCACGAGAGAATAACTTACCAGAAATCGTCCTTTGATAACCTCGATATTTATATATCCAAATAGTACCGTATTCGGCTGACTGCAGGCATATAGAACAAATCGATAGAGGTGAGGCTGAGACGAGAATTCACAACTGCGGGGTATATTCGTACGCTGTCACTCGATTTTAACCAACACAATGACTAATTTTGTATGTTGGTTAATAGATGATCCCTTCTTAGTACTACGAGAGGAAAATATGACAATCAAAACCACTATTGTGGGCTCACAGGAGCGAGATATTCCGATTTGATCCGATTGCTTTCTCGCCACTGGAAATAGTAATACTGGCAGTCATTGATTGTCTTCGTCACGATCGATGCCTTTGCTGGAACACCGCTTTCGAAAATCGTGTTCCGATCTGGACATTATCAGGAATCTCTTTTATATGGGCTCTAGCAGCGAGTTCGTCAGCTGTCGCCTGTTTCATTAGATGAGTGTCAGCGGCGGTTGTACGGTCGGCTTCCGCCTGTGCGGCACGATATACATGAAGCTCTTGTGCATAGTCCGCAACCGCTCGTAACGTCTCACTGTCTTGTTCCTGCAAGCCTTCGACAATGTACTTGGGCAGCCGATCAGAGGGTTGCGGTTTAGGTGATTCCGGCATCAGTGTTGTTCTCATTAACCAACATTAGGTTGCGAGATGGAATAGATTTGTTGGTTAATGTATATAACTACATACCCACACAGGGTGTTGGAGCAGAGCGATGACGACCATCTCGCCATTGTATAGTTTGTCTGGCAAATTTCATACCTAAGCAAATGATTATTTTTGTCGCTGAAGATGAAGAATTGTGGCGAACGGAGCCACTGGCATGCTTGGTCGAAACTGGCATTCACCACAATCTGTTGCGTCGCTGCACCCGTCGTAGTTCATGGACGGATCAAGCATGTCAGCATTATTTGACGGGCTCGTTAGTACAAATGAAGAGAGAAGGATGAGCTATAGAAGACCTATTAATCGTCTAAGCGGAAGTGTAACCGTCCCGGGACCCCCGAATCAATCTGTGCGCAATCCGTGGTGCGTATTGCAACCCTGCCTGCAAGTCTCAGTGGGGGATTAAGGGGCCCGACGGTGTTACTCCACGTATTCATCTTCTTTGCCAGCCCTATCTACGGCAGTCGCACGTACGTTACGCACTTTTTCTACCGTCAGGTCAACGACTTGTGTTGTCCCACACTTACAGACCCCTGTTTCGGTCGGACGGATGACATCACCGTCATGCAAACGAGCAGAATAGACTTGCTCACACTCCAAACACCTCACTGCATGGTGGTTCTGTCCCATTCCCAACTCACCATGTGATGATACGGGTAACTCGTATAAACCCTTCACGTACTGTGATTCCATTCGAACTCATCTGAACCAGTCGAAGCGAAAGATGTCTGACTACGTTTGGGAGAATCGTTTGCGTACATGGGAATATCGATGAGTGAGTGCTATCTATCCCACGTATAGTTGATCTCTTGCCGCCTAAAATCATAAGCGGCAGTGACTATCACTGGGTTGATGCCCTCGAGGAAGCACGAAAACCTGTCCCTGCCAACGAGAGACTGATTTTCTATCGAGAACTCTTGATTCGGAGAGAGAATGGTTAGCCGAGTGTATTGATTGAAATATTATACTAACAGCAATCGAAATCCATGGGGTTCACCACTCGTATACGCGATCATTTCTCGTGATGTGGCCCCTGATAGATTTGCTAAGTATTGATAGGATGATTGAAGAAAGTTGGAAATACATACTAGACCTATCTATAGTTGTGCTTACACTCGATCGATACCTCCGGGTTGGAGCAGCAATTCTTGGAGGTATCGTCTCCGTCGCGGGTTCTTTTGCGGTCTCTGGAAGCACTCCTGAGTTCGTTGTGACTCCTGTAAACACGTTCGTTGTTAATAATTCACCTGCAGAACTTGTGACTTTTTCGATTCAAACGCTTGGTTATCTCGGTACTCAACTCGCCTTCGCGCTTTCATTCGTACTGACCGTAGCACTACTTGCGGTCGCAACCTGGGTTGGATCCGAAATCGGTAGCTGGCTAGGAATCCGATTTGCATCAGCGATCGGGGCTGGGATTTTCGTTTGGATGGTTACCGTACAGTTGACTGGGGTGCCAGTGGGTGCGGTCGCAGCGGCTGTCCCCTCCATTGTCGTCGTCGAACTCATCACTTACGGTAGTGGAGAACCTGAACGGCCGCCGGTTTCGATAGTGCGACGACGGTTTATTAGGACTGTCAGTGCAGGACTTGGGTTCAGCATTATTGCTTACCTTGTTGGGCGTCAACGAACGATACCCGCCAGTGAATCGATGCCGCTACCCTCGGCGACGAAACTCGCAGAACAGGCACGGTCGAAACAGTTCGACATCGCCAGCATACCCGGCCTCGTCAGCGCTACCGACAAGTTCTACGAAGTCGATATCAACTCGATCAATCCAACAATTGATTCTGCCCAGTGGGAACTCTCGGTGACTGGCGCCGTCGACAACAAATTTGTACTCACCTACGACGAGTTACGCGCCATGCGGTCCGAAATGAAGTTCAAGACACTACGCTGTGTCGGCGAGCAACTGAACGCGAACCTCATGGACAATGCCATCTGGATTGGCGTCCCAATCGTAGATATCATCAACCGGGCGAGCCCGCAGGGCGGATGTGAGTGCGTGATGCTTCGAGCCGAGGACGGCTATTTCGAGGAGTTCCCCCTTGCTGCACTCGAGACTGGATTCCTCGCATATGGCATGAACGGGGAGGTGCTCCCGCGAAAGCACGGCTACCCGGTTCGGGCGCTGATTCCTGGACACTGGGGCGAAATCAACGTGAAATGGCTCACCGAGATCGAAATACTGAACAAACGGACGAACGGATATTGGGAGAAGAGAGGATGGCATGGGACGGGACCGGTGAACACCGTCGCCAAAATCTGGGCGGTCGATACTCTAGAAGATGGATCGATCCGGGTCGCCGGCCACGCCTATGCTGGAACACGTGGTATTGAGCGCGTTGAAGTTTCAATGGACGGAGAAACTACGTGGGAAGATGCGACGTTAAGCGGCCCACTGGACAAGAGAGACGTTTTGGGAGAATATGACGCGTGGCGACAGTGGAAGTACACTTGGACACCGCCTCCAGGTGAACACACGGTTACCGTTCGGGCAACCGATGGTGATGGCAAGCTTCAACCACGTAATGAGCAGTCACCCTTCCCAAGTGGGCCAAGTGGGTGGGTATCAGTCACAGTCACTGCATAACGATACATTCTGGAGACCTAATGCTTGTATGCTACAGTGTAAGCGGACGGGTCATCGACCTCAAGGAAACATGACACCAACTACTACCAGCGAGAGGTGGTTCTCGATGCAAATTTTCTGCTTCGAAGCGGACAGAACCCATTGAGGTACCTTCGTTAATCTAGTTGATCTGCTGCAGTCGAACTTAAATACTCTTTTGTCACATTGACGGGAGGGGTGTCAGAGGAGAAAACCGCTTGTCGCACCAATCTCTTCCTTCTGATATCTATCTATATCCGTCAATAGGCTGGCTCTCGTTCTATGATGTCATTGCCTTCTTCAGAGAGGGAGGACGTAGAGAATCACATCCTTAACAAAAGGATGTCGAAAAATATTCTTGGCATGGCCAAACGTCATATGTTATATGGCATAGAAAAGATCGTGAACCAACAGAAAGTCGAAATCGAATAAAGTGAACCTACACTGACGACAAAACGTCCTATTCGCTCGTGTTTCGCCAGTACAAGAAAGATACCGACGATGATCCAGCCGATGACCACCAGACGAAGTACGATCTCTCTCGCGAGATGGTGACGCAACTGGAAGAAGAGGTAGGTGTTCCTGCGGAAACCTACCTCTTCGATTCCGGGTTTGCTCACGATTCGGATCTCATTGAGCACGCCGAGTCCTACGACAAGGACTGGGTAGGACCGCTCCGGAGCAATCGGCAACTAACCTACGACGGCGAGGAGATGCGCGTCGATGCGCTGGAAGAGCGAATCGACAAGATTGAGCGAGAAATCGACGACGAAACGTACAATATTTGGACAAAAACGCTGTCTGTCTCAGAGTTAGGCGATGTGCAGCTTGCGATCGCGGAGAAAGTCACTGATGACGATGACGAGGACAATCCCGTGAGGTACCTCGTCACGAACAAGGTCGACGCACCTTCGTCACACATCATTCGGACGTATTCGTATCGCTGGCGCATCGAGACGTTCTTCGAGGACTCGAAGCAGGATCTTGGCCTTGTAGACTGCGAGATGCGCGATTCTGAAGGTGCCAGTCGCCACTGGCACCTTCAGATGATGACCTACAGCCTCCTCCGTCTCAATTCTGGGTCGAGCGTCTCGGAGAGACTCAAGTCGAAAGCGTCCTCACTCCGATCACAGCTTGAACACGGCCTCAAAGAGGCTGTCTATAACCTTTTCTCGTGGGTTCGGGAGCAACCAGACCGCGATCTTGACGGACTGATGGAAGAAATCGACCACTTTTTTCCATTCTGAGGGTAGTTTATAAACGTGCAGAGCCGAGCACAAAAGGTAGATCCGCTCGCGTCGATGGCGATCTAAAATTTCGAGAAAAAATGGACGATATTTCGCTTACAAACGGAGTCGCCTCAGTTGTCTTCTAACAGTTGGTGTTCGTGCCATAAGAAGTTTCGAGTTCCGAAGGAGACGACGACGAGGCTCATGATGAGTGCCGTTCCGAAGAGAAGAATGAGACTCAATACATGGAGAGCAGCGATACCGTAGGTATGACTGACTATTTTGCTCATCACCGCAACGCTATCGACGAGTAGCATCGCCGCAAAGTATTGCTTGAACATCGTCAAATCGACGTACTCCGTTAATCGCGAGCCGATATACGCCCCAAAAATGCTTCCTCCGAGTAACGGAACCACGACTGACAGGTGAACGGCACCCGCTTGGGTGTAACGAAAAGCTCCGTATCCGCTTGAGATTGCGATCTGGAAGATATCAGTCCCAACTGCGACTGCTTCTGGGAGTGCCAATCCGTACATCAAACCAGGCAGGACAAGAAACCCTCCCCCCACTCCAAGCACACCCGCTAGGATACCCGTTAAGAAGGCGAGCACTACTATCACCGCCGCTGAAGCAGAAACATTACTTTTAAACGTCATCATTGGTGGAGCGGGGAAGGTGCTAATCCGGCGAATCAATGACGAATCGATATCTGAAGCTGCTTCAGATCGACCCGTCTGAACATCGTGCAATGTGTAGAGTCCGACAGCTGCTAATAACCCTACGTACACGATGCTGATTACGAAATTTGCGACGCCGGCAGTAGCTAACGCGAATAGGATCCGTTTCCCCACTTCGATCCCCATCGTCATCCCAGAACGAGTAAGAACCCGAGCTTGTAATCAATATGACCTAACCCACGATGTGTAACGACGGCAGCGATTGATGTGCCGAAGACGAACACCAATCCTGAACCAACTGCTGCCTTCGCTGGGTGGCCTAAGACAAGGAGTGCTGGCGTGACGAAGAAGCTCCCACCGAGACCGAAGAATCCGAAGAGAATTCCGATGAGCAAGCCAAATACGACGAAAAATACCATCCCCGACTCAACCACCCAGACGCTCGCACCCCCCATCATACTCGTCATAGTGGACGTCTCCATCACGCTTGATTCTTTTCCACGATAGAACATCCGCAGCAGTTGACGTCTGATACGATTTCGAAAAACAAATTTGTATCGCAAGGAAGTATCTGACTACACGAAACACCCCGTCACCGCTTTTGACCGAGTAACTCGCGACGTGTTTCGAATTTGTCATCCGAAAGTTCACCACGAGCATACGAATGTCGTAATTCCTCAAGTGCACTGTCCATTTCGCTCGACGGAGTGCGAAGAAGGGTTCGGTAGAGCGCGTACCCGATCCCGAGGAGGATGACAAGCCAAATCAGTATCATCCCCAATCCCCACCATGGTGAGACGCTCCCGGAAAATCTGCCACCCATCATCCATCCACCTCCCCAGCCCATCATCGGAAACATAACAACCATCGTCAATACCGGAAGGAGAACTAATACGGCCAATATTGCAACGATGCTTCGGGCAAGCCCACTATCGACATCTGATGTCGTCATAGTATCGTGTAGTACTTCAGAAGTGATACCCGTTTTGTGAGTGTTAAGGATACGTTGTTAATTCTGGCAGCGAACAATCCATGGATTTATATAGCGTTTGTTAGAGAGGTAGTTAGGACAAAACTTGACTGTCTCCTAACTTCCCATCGCCACCCATCTTTAAACACTTTCCCTCTTGCATTACGAGACTATAGATGTAATGAACAACGGTTCAATCGCGATTCTGGGCATAGATTCGATAGTTCGTTAAGCAGACTCAATTTGATTTCTATCATGAATGCCAAGAAAACCGAGAGTATCCCATTTAGATCCTTAGACACGTTGCTTCAGTTACTAAGGCACCTCAAATATAAATGTTCGCTCTCAGTGCTATGTGACACTGTTGTACTCCCAACAATCGGTGTACGCCCTGACCAGGCGCCGTCGCATCGCTGGGGTTCCGGCGAGACGAGCGAGTAATCTCGGACGCTGAACAATTCGCGTATAGACGCGCCACGGTCGCCGGGTCACGTCGTTGACGGTCAGTCCATCAATAGCCGTTGCGACATGGGCAACGAGCTGCACGTCATCCGTATCCTCTAACACGCTTCGCATCAGTGTTGCGAGCCGGTATTCTGCCTTCATCTGCTTATGGAGGTGTCGTGGATAGTTGGACTCACGATTCTCTCGAACCAGTCGTGCAAGAAGATTCGATGAACGAATTGCCTGACAGATTCCTTCACCCTGATAGCGGTTGGCGATTCCAGCAGCATCACCAACGAGAAACACACCCTGTTCAGGATGGAGACGTTCTAGATCGAGGCTCGGGCCCTGGGGAATCGTGGCAGCGTTAACATCCTCACGATTAGGTCGTGGAATGTCCATCCGGTCACAGGCGCTCCAAAGCGCTTCTATGTAGTTGGTGGGGCGCTCGGTGCCGGCCCACCCGATTCCAACGTTTGCTCGGGTCTCAGTTTTCGGAAAGCACCACCAGTATCCGACGTATCCCTCAAAGACGATTCGTGGCAGATGAAGATACTCAGCAAACTCACCTTCGACGTCAGCGTTAAGCGCAATCATATCGCCAGTGTACTGGTTCGTTTCACCTGCTGCTTTGGTCGTGAGTGATGGGTGGCCTGTCGCGTCAACCACGTAGTCGTAAGCTTCGACGAGTTCCCAATACTGGCCAATCGAGACGTTTGTGTCATCACGGACATCCACCGCAGGGCCATCCTCACCGGTGGCAAGTCGTGTGGCCCATCGGCACTCCACGACATTTCTGTCCGTGATGTAGCCGCATTTTGGGTCAATACTTGATCTGGCGAGTGGTGGTTTGTTTGCGTGATTCGTAGAGCCATAGATCTCGATTTCGAACTGCTTGACACGGTTTACGAATCCGTTTTCGGCGATTTTTTCGAGGGGAACAAGCGAAGCCTCGTTGATTGCCTCACCACAGTTGACTCGCTTATCGTCGTATGACTGGCGCTCGAACATGGTTACATCCGCAAACTCTCGAAAACGCTCTGCGGCAGCGAGTCCTGCGACAGCCCCTCCAAGCACTGCAACCGTTGGCTGATTTACTGATGCTTGCACGTCACCACGTCGTGCCATTTTACTACTTACGTTCCTCGTAGTGCTATGTTTTTCCCCGTCTCTCCGGATCTCGGCCAAGAACTGTGGATATCAGGCTTCAACAGACGACAATCGTTGGCGGTCAGTTCTGGTGAATCAAACGGCTGAAGTTTATCTTAGAGACCGTTGAACACTCTTTTCATGCCACATCCGGGGATTGGGGTACACGCCATTTTCGGCGAGTTATCGGCGGTGTTGTTTCTCTGGACGTTCGTCGAATTCTATCGTGGCGTTGACCAGACAAACGTAGCACGCGTACGGCGTATTTCGCTTGTGGCACTTGGTTCATTGGCGGTGGCGTGGATCGTTGGTGGCAACTACTACTTAACCGGCTATCAGCAAATAAAAGACGTCATCGTCAGTGGCCCCCAACCGTGGAGTCACGAAATCTTCATGGAAGCAAAGGAACATATTTTCCTATTCCTTCCTGGCTTAGCGCTTCTTCAGGCGGGGGCATTGCGGACACGCGACGAATTTACTGGCGATGCACGGTACGCACTCCTTGTTATTACAGTTCTTCTTATCCTCACTGCCTTCGCAATGGCCGGGATGGGGTACCTGATATCGAGCGGCTTCCGTGCGGCAACGGGCCCGACGACGCTCCTCGGAGGGAGTATCTAACATGGCGAATGCCTCTTTGTATCGGTACTATGTCGGGGCGGTCGGTACTATCTGGTTTGTCACTGCGATCACGCTTGCGACGGAACTAATCCCTGATCTTAAAGATTTGATTGAGGGAGTGTTTCTCCACCACTGGCTTGGCAAGAGCGTTTTGACGCTGCTCGTCTTCGGATTCCTCGTTCTCGTCACGCCTGAACGGAACTTCGACGAACGGCGGTGGGCGAACTACGTACTCGGAAGCGTCATTGTTGGCGGGCTCGTCATTCTTGGTTATTTCGTTTTTCACTACTTTACGACGTGATCAGCTAAGACAACACTATGATAATCGGTTTTCGGCAGTAACTCGAATACACTGCTAACGAACGCAGATCACACCATCATATATGGGCCTGAAAGAATGTGGTTGGTCTTAATTCTCTGTCTCCTCCGTCTCCGAGCCGCTCGTGTTCTCACCGCGTGGCGTCGAAGTGTACGTCATGTCGACGCTCTGGTTGAGTCGGGAGAGAAGCAGTCGGAGTGCTGTCACCCCTGACACGAGCGCAGCCCGAGACTCGTGATTTTGATCCCAGAATTCTGTAGACGTGTAAAACGGTGATGTTCCAGTCTTCACAGTTCGCACACCATAACCGCGCCCCAGTTGCTACTTCCAGCGGTTGATATACGCATTGTATCCCCGCCGTCGAACTTCTGGCTGGGCGATGAGCCGGCCAAGCAAAATCGGGTGACGGATCAATCGGTTGACCACTGCATGGGGCGATCTGTCAGCATCCTCGGCATCGAGACTAGTGACTGCTGTGAGAATGTCACCAAGTAACTCTGGGTTCTTTGATTCGAGGATCCCACGCACGAGATACGCGAGGCGATATTCTGGCCGCATCATCGCATAGAGTCGCTCAGGATACTCCGCAAGTCAATCTTGAGCTGCTAATGAGGCCATGAGATATGACGAGTGAATCGACTGCGACATCCCCTTACCGGAGAAACGGTTTGCGATTCCCGCAGCGTCACCGACTTGGACGACGTTGTACTCGGAGACGTACGTCCGTGCTGGATTTAAACTGGGCCCTTTGGGAAGTTTGATTGATCGTGAGAGAGTCGGATAGTTGTGAAGACTATATCGAATAACAAGTAGTGAGGTGGTTCGCATCACGTGTTTTTAGATTCTCCACAACCTCTTTATGCTACTCAAGACAATATTGTACTGTATGCCCTATACACTGCACGAGAAAATCGATGGCGATTTCGACGCTGTCGTAGAGCTGACTATCAACTCGCTCGAAAAGGAAGGATTTGGTGTCCTCTGTGACATCGATGTCCAGAAAACACTCAAAGAAAAGCTCGATGAGGATTTCCGGAACTATCGAATTCTGGGTGCCTGCAATCCTCAGTTAGCACACCGGGCATTAGAGGAAGAGATTGAGCTTGGTGCCCTCCTCCCTTGTAACGTGATCGTCTACGAAACCGATGATGGTAGTGTAACTGTGAGCGCCGTCGACCCGGAACAGTTGGTGGGGGTTGCAGACAATTCCAAACTCGATTCGGTCGCCAACGAGGTCCAGAAACGATTTGAACGCGTTTTGTCCGATATCGAAACGAACGGAGGAGAGTGACGATGTCGGAGACCAACCGGCGTGACCTTACCACGATCGTACTCATCATTGTAGGCATCCTCGTTCTCTGGCCCATTCTCATGATGGCATTCGGGGGAATGGGGATGATGGGTTATGGTGGGATGACGAGTGGACCATATGGAGGTGGCAATGGGATGTACGGATGGGTCGGAATAGGTCTCCAGCTGATTTTCCTACTCATCATTCTCGGTGGTGGCTACCTCCTTGTCCGTCGGGTGTTCGACCACCACGAGTCACACGATGCAGCCCTGGAAGAGGCTCGTCGCGCCTACGCTCGGGGCGACCTTTCCGACGAAGAATTCGAAGCACGACGGTCGAGGCTCCAATCAAAGGAGTGAGTTCCAAGATGACGTATTCGCGCCGTCGCGAATTTCTGCTGGCAATCGGGGGAGCGACGGCATCATTGTCGGGGTGCGCTGCCCCCGTTTTCCTGGAAGTGGAGGAAAGGTCGATGTGACACTCTACATCGGTTCCTATCATTGGGGATTCATTCTGCTCGATGAAAGCGGAGATATGCAGGAAAAGATAGTATTCGACTTGGGGAGTTCTATCAAAATCGTCGCGTTCAACACCAACGCGAGGGGTGCTTTGGAGGACTTACCCGCCAATATTCGTGACGCGATTCCGAGTCACGAAGCACTCGAGAAACGAAACGAGGGACGGATTCCAGAACCGTCCAAAGGAGATCTGCATGAATTGCTTGAGAATGCAAACCAACAATATCCGAATCACAGTCTTGCCGTGATGCCCGCAGGCCGTAATCACATGCGGGGAGGAATGATGCTTCATCCGATCCCGCTCCCAGCAGACGCGACTTCCCCCACGACTGCTCGACTCTCTGCATCTCAGCGTGGTGAATACACCCTTAGCTGTACGACATACTGTGGCTATGGTCACCCCTATATGAACCTCGTGGGAGCTCTCGTCGTCAAATAGTCCGGCCCCCTCGAGATCAATCATTCAGAATTTTCATGATTTCCCGTTGCCCTTGAGAGTAAGCACTGGTACGTTCGAACTCCGAAGAGCCCGTTCGGTTACACTCCCAACAAACCATCGTATCGCTGCGCGAGTCTAAGACCGTGATGGGTCGCCGGCTCTACGCTGTCGCTCCCATCTGTGGGGAATGAGGATGTTAGTATATATGATTCGACCATTTCCTTGATTTTGTTACTTGTTGGTATACTCATCTTTCGATGGAGTACTCGACCGAGCTTCAAGTTGCTCTTTGAAAAAGACGAGCTCTTTGTTGGTGTGATCGTAGAGCTTCGCCTGACCATCAAGGACGGTGGTGAACAGCCACTTCAGCACCCAGCCCCGGCGATTGTTCGGGAAATCCATCCAGACTGCATGCGACATTCGGGTTGTCTCGTCCTTTTCCTCAACGCGAATTGTTCCACCTTCCGAGATCCGAACGGTGACAAGACCGTGAAGTAATGGATAGTACGCTGTTCCCGTCCAAACTGCGACCGACGGGTAGTCGATATAGGTGAACAGACCGTGTAGGTCGGCGTACATTCCGGCGACCTCCTCGCGCTGATGAAATGTCGCTCCCTCACGAGGTCGGTTGTCGGGTGTATCGTATTCGAGTCCATAGTGTTCCTCGGGATTCGATGCCGTCCAGTGGACGGGGTCGGTCACGTATTCCCAGATCTCTTCGGGCGTAGCATTGATGTCGATCACCGCCTCATCGGTCATGTACATCGTTAGTCTGCTACGTGAGCGACCATCATTGAGTTGTCTGTTGGTTCGATACCACGGTTAAAAATGATCTCCGCTAATATCTACAGGAGCTAACGAAACGAGCCAACGACGTCTAATCATTGTCTTACACCACTAATCGGATAACGTCTCGATCCGAGTTCATTCATATACTACTAGCTTAATCTTCCGAAGTAATGTTTGCGGTCTGAAAACCGCCAGAAACGCAAATTCCAAGAAATAGAATACCGTATAATATTATACTAAGTGGAGAAGCTACGAGTTCAGTGTCACAATCCGGAACGGATACAAATTCTATTACGGCTATAGGTTTATAATGAAATCCGGTTTGTACTTAAAAGAGATACGAAGAAGACTCTTGTGAGGATATTGCTACAGCCACATATATGAGTAAAACAAATCCACTCCAAAGACAAATGGTCGTCACCAGGTAGTTACTCTACCCGACAATCACGAAGTGCATAGAACACTCAGAATCCTCCCGAAACACGCGGCCGTCGTAATAGGCGGGTCTGAACAGCAACGACGATATCTATCAATATTTTGTCTTGTTGAGACAAGGTATCCTTTTTGTAGTGAGACACAGCTATTGCTAAAAATGTAACTATTTTGTCTTTGGTACGAATCAGAAACGACTTCTCACAGTAGATATCCAGAGAATTGACCGAAGTTGGCTTGAATACCTCTGTCATAGAAGATATCGGGGGAAGGAAAATGGGCGTTATAGAAATCTACATGATGAGTAGTCAGGTTAGTGGTATCGTATTAGCGACTGGATCTCTTCGCGAAGTCGCACAATTCGTCGCCGAGTGGGCGTGGGATATTTGGTGGGCGCTTGTTCTCGGATTTACAATTTCGGGTGCCATTCAAGCCTATGTCTCACAAGAACGTATGGTCGAACTCCTCGGTGGTCGTGGGTTCCGTGAAATCGGTCTCGGATCTTTCTTCGGATTTCTCTCGTCCAGTTGTTCGTTCGCTGCAATCGCAACCACGAGAACGATTTTCAAAAAGGGGGCGTCGCCAGAAGCATCGCTTGCTGCATTCCAGTTCGCATCCACAAACCTGGTTATCGAGATTGGTTTAGTGATGTGGATTCTGCTTGGATGGCAGTTTGTGGTTGCCGACTTCCTCGGTGGTGTTTTTCTCATCTTCTTATTTGCGGTGATAACGAAGTACCTTATCCCGAATTCGTGGTTCGAGAGTGCTCGTGACCATCCGGACGAAACGGGCGGTGGAATGCAAATGGACACGATTCTTTCGTTGCTCTTGCGAGTCCCTAAACGACTACTCTCGAGTTTTTCACCAAGATCACCCTCAACCACTACATCATCGCACGAGCACAAACACACGCACGAACATCACCACGAGGCTCACACCGAACACAACCAGATGCCATCGAGGATTGGATGGAGATATGCATTCCGTCGGGCGATTCACGAATGGAAGATGGTCTGGAGTGATATCATTGTTGGATTCGTCATTGCTGGTTTTATCGCCGCATACGTTCCACAGTCGACGTGGACACAGCTGTTTGCTCTCGCCCCACAGGGAACGTTTGCGTGGGTTGCGCTTGGCAGTCTCATTGGCGTGATTGTGGGTATCGTGACGTTTATTTGTTCGGTCGCAAATGTCCCTTTCGCGCTCGTCCTCTGGAGCGCAGGGATTCCGTTCGGCGGGGTTTTGTCGTTTATTTTCGCTGATTTAATCGTGCCTCAAATTGTCAACATTTATCGGAAGTACTACGGGCTCCGGATGGCCATCACTCTCTTTGTTTCCATTTTCCTGGTCGCCTTCGTAAGCGGAATACTCATCCACTATCTATTTGTCGGGCTCAACCTTGTTCCCCAGGCCACCACTGGCGGCGCTGTGTCTGGGACATACACACTTGTACTGAATGTATTGTTCACACCCCTATTCCTCGCACAGGTGTATGTCACCTATATCGAACCGCGTCGTGGTTCCTATTCGGTATCTGCTTAGTTTAAATTAAACCATATATACAAATATTTAAATTTCAGTGCTTGTATAAATATTTTCTGCCCGATATCGGCGATAGAATGCTATCTGTCGTATGGACGTATACTTGTGAACGTCTCTTGGAGGGTCTGACCTCGGAAATTCTTAACGATAGGCAGCCTTACGGAGATCGCATTTAAGCAATTATCGAGTGTTCAGGGTGACCGAATTAGAGAAACCAGTAAGATTGTTGCTGGCGAACCACAAGATATGGGGGAACATTCGAAACATGGGGAACACAATACCGAGTCAACTAGAGAATCACTTGGGCAAGAACCAGGAGGTCACCCTTCAATAGAAGGATTATCACTCCACAGCGAAGGGTTCCAATTGGTACCATCAGAAACACGATTCGAGCAGGGTAAAACAGTCGATTGGTCGTTTCAGATCGTGACTGAGGATGGGCGAGCAGTAACGGAATTTGAGGAAGCACATGGAGAATTACTCCACCTAATCGTCCTCCGACGGGATCTGACCTATTTTCAGCATCTCCATCCTGACGTTAAATCGGACGGAACATGCAGTGTTGGAGACTTTTCGTTGCCAGAGCCAGGCGTGTACCGTGCATTTGTCGATGTAGTCATTGAGGGCCATTCGATGACGCTTGGATTTGACCTCTTCGCACCTGGGACTGCAACTGTAGAAGAGCGCCCTGACACGTCACGGCAGGCCACTTGTGAGGGGTACGTGATCGACCTACTCACAGACAACGTTACTGCCAGTGGAGCTACGCGATTGCTATTTGACGTGCATCGCGATGATGGATCCGTGGCAGACCTAGAACCGTATCTTGGGGCACTCGGCCATTTGGTTGCCCTTCGTGAGGGAGACCTCGCATATCTCCACGTGCATCCGAAAGAAACAACATCTCAGCCGGGTCGTGTTGAGTTCGATGCAACATTCCCGACACTAGGTCGGTATCGGCTGTTTCTCCAAGCAAAGCCAGAGGGCAATCTTATTACGACCTCGTTTGACGTGCGAATCGAAAACTAAGCTACTCTCGGCTCGCTTTTTATCATGTTTAGGTATTTGATCAAAACTAAATAGCGATTGGGTAGAACAGCTAATCTGCTGACTGTGGTTCCTGCGGCAAGGGAAGACCAGGTAAATTCGGAAGATCCAGATCGACTCTTCGGAGGAACTGTGCGTTGACAGCGACAACGACGGTAGAGAGAGACATTAAAAGGGCACCGACGGCAGGGGACAAAAGAATTCCAATTGGAGCAAGGATCCCTGCTGCAAGTGGAATGGCAAAGACGTTGTAACCGGCTGCCCAGACGAGATTTTCCTGCATCTTTCGGTAGCTCGCTCGACTGAGTTTAACGAGTCGTACGACATCAAGGGGATTGTTCTGAACGAGGATGAGATCCGCAGACTGGACTGCAACATCTGTACCACTCCCGATTGCAATACCAATATCGGCGCGAGTAAGTGCCGGGGCGTCATTAACTCCATCGCCGACCATGGCGACGAGTTTTCCCTGTTCTTGTAACGTAGTGATTTTCGAATCCTTGTCTTCAGGAAGCACCTCAGCAAAGTATGTGTCAATACCAAGATCGTCTGCCACGGCTCGTGCAACGCCTTCGCTGTCGCCGGTCAGCATCGCAACCTCGATATCTAACTCATGAAGTGCTTCGATCGTCTGTCGGCTTTCTTCCCGAATTACATCTGCAAGCGCAAATGCGGCTATGGCTTCATCGTCCCGCAGCAGATAAACGACTGTCTGTGCGTTTTTACCAGCAACATTCGCGAACTCCGTTAGTTCAGGAGCTAGTTCAATAGCCTCCTGTTCGATGAGATTTGGACCGCCAACAAATACAGGATCCTCATCGATGGTCGCGCGGACACCACGGCCTTTGATGGCTTCGAAATCGCTTGCTTGTGGAACAGACAGTCCCTGATTGGCTGCTGCGTCACGGAGTGCTTGGGCAATCATATGCTCTGAATCGCGTTCGACAGCAGCAGCCATTGCGACAGCTTCATCCTCGTTGATTTCACCGACGGTCATAACGTCAACGACACCCTGCTCACCTTTCGTGAGAGTCCCCGTTTTATCGAAAACGACAATATCGACTTCACGCGCTTGTTCCATAGCAATCCGATCACGGACCAGCATCCCATTTCGAGCCGCAAGCGACGTGTTGATAGCGACGACAAGCGGCACTGCCAGACCAAGTGCATGGGGACACGCGATAACGAGGACTGTGACAACTCGTTCAATCACCATCGCGTTAAAAGAGATGGCAATGGTCCACCCGATAGCCGTGATGACCGCTGCGGCGACTGCTGCATAGAATAGCCATCCTGCGGCTCGATCAGCAAGAACCTGTGTTCGAGACTTACTCTGTTGGGCCTCCTCAACGAGTCGCATAATACCAGCAAGTGCTGTATCATCGCCAGTAGCCGTGATTTGAACGCGAAGGCTGCCATCACCATTGATCGTCCCACCGATAACCTCATCACCGGACTCCTTGACAACAGGACGGGATTCACCTGTGATCATCGATTCGTTGACCTCAGAGTGCCCTTCTGCTACAACACCGTCTGCAGGAACATTAGCACCCGGACGGACAAGAACACGGTCGTCGGTCTGGAGGTCACTGACAGGGACTTCTTCGGTAGTGCCATCGTTTAGAATACGTTCTGCAGTGTCCGGGAGCAGTTTTGCTAACTCATTGAGTGCACCAGATGCGCGCCGGACACTCCGCATTTCAATCCAATGACCCAACAGCATGATGTCGATCAGTGTCACTAGCTCCCAGAAGAATGCTGATGTTGTCGGGAGAATGACGCTCGCAAGACTGTAGACGAAGGCAACGGTGATCGCCATCGAGATGAGCGTCATCATGCCTGGTGAACGATCTCGTAGTTCCGGGAGTGCCATTTTGAGGAACGGGACACCACCATAGGCGAACACAATTATGGCAAACACGGGATTGATCCATTCACTCCCCGGAAACGCGGGAACCGAGAACCCAAGCCACTGCTGGAGGGCCTCACTATAGAGGAGAACTGGGATCGAAAGGAGCGTCGATACGAAAAACCGCCGGCGGAACATCTGCTCGTGGCCAGCGTGCATCCCTCCATGACCACCGTGGTCCTGGTCTCCGTCTTTGTGTTGATTGTGAGTTTCGTGCTTTGGTTCCTTCGCGTCACGTGCTTCTTCCTCTAAGAGCGAACGCTCTACATGAGACACCTCCCGTCCCTGCTTAGATTGCTCTTCGTTATTTGGATGCCTGTGGTGACTAGTATGGTCCTCAATTTTTTCTCCATCCTCTGTCGAGTCGTCGTGCTTATCCATAACTGAACCTCGAAGAGTTACCTACGTCATCGAGCGTAAAGGACGTATGGTTGGTTCTTCCCCATCGAATTGTTCTACCTGCGTACGAATGCACGCTCCAAAAAATCGTATCGGGCTTCGGGGAAACGTTCGAATTCCGATTTACGCGGATGCCATGTCACGGCAGCTCTCTGCACACTCTTCGAGAACCTCGGCACAGACCTGACAGTGCTCGTGATCGTGTCGGGAACATTCTTCGGCACATTCTTCGGCTGCACCAGCAGTGGCCTCGGCAAGTTGCGGGCTATAGTTGGAGTTACGCGCCATGAATCGAGCGTGATCGGCGGCGAGGTCGGCCACATCTCGACACAGGCGAATACACCGCGACATGTCCATCTCTTCGTCCAGACATTCGTCGGCGCACCATTCGCACGCCTGAATAGCCTCAAAGCAGTCGTTCATACACTTTTCTCCGGTGTCGTTCAGTTCGAGTTCTGATAGTGCCATCGCATTCATTACTTCAACGTCTCTCTTTTCCCCATTTGTTGCTAACAGAGTATAGGGACGAACCGCCGAAAGAAAAGAGAGGCAAAGAAGGAATATAAAAAGCACCTAGCGTTTTTGGCGTGGGTTGCCAACACGCTTTACATAATCGCTAGTGGATGTTAAGCAGGAGCGTTAGAGATCATGGTAGAACTCGACCAAACAGATACCGATATTCTGCAACTGTTAATGGACGATGCACGTCGTTCGTACACCGACATCGGCGATCAAGTTGGGCTGTCAGCCCCGAGCGTTTCGAACCGTATTAACCAGCTTAAAGAACTCGGGGTAATCAACGGCTTTACTGTGAATATCGACCGCTCAATGCTGGCCACGGGTGATGATATCTTAATCGAAATCGAAGCACAGCCGGGCAGTGAAGAGGCTATTGTAGAGTCATTGTCGAATGTGGATGCAGTCGAGTGCATCCTGCAAGCAGTCGATATGCGAATCAGTTCTCACGCGTATATGAACGATCAAGAAATCAAACAACTCTTCTCTGAAACGCTTGATGATCAGCACATTCAGAATTACGAGATACGAAAGATAGCGAATTCCGTATGGAAGCCACAGATCAACCGATCTGATCTTGCGATCGAATGCATCGAATGTGGAAAGCCAATCCAAGGAGATGGTATAACACTTGAAACCGAAGAGCAGCAATACTATCTCTGTTGTACGTCATGTGAATCTCTCTTTCGAGATCGATATGATGAGCTGAAGAGTGGAGTTTGAAAACGAGATGCTGGGCCCTCTGGACGGAGTGTCGAATCCGTATGACAAATCTATAAGTCTCGACAAGAGCGTGAGGTTACAGGTTCAGCAATAGTTCCGGTGTGAAAACAGGGCCGACAGAACTGAATCAACGAGTGCCCTCTTTTTATCGTTTCTGGGAAAATGATTTATAATAGAGATCATATAATCAACAAATAATTTGTTTTATTGTCAGTTCGGTTGTTGTCCCACTGAGAGAACTTCCATGCCCAACGAACCACGAGTTACGAAACAGACACGCAGACAGTTCCTCGGTGTTGTGGGCGGTGCTACGATTGGATTGACATCCACCGTGGCCGCACAAGAAACATCATCGGGAGATAACCATCAAGGCATGTGCTGCTTTGCTCTTGGTGGTCGAGTCTCTGGCTGGCAAGGACGAGGTCCACAATCCATCGCAGGAAAAAAGAATCCAACACTCCAACTCGAACCAGGCCGGACATACGGAGTAATGTGGCAGAATCTGGATGGACAGCCGCACACATTCGCGTTGCGAGATTCGAACGGGAAGAATCTTCCCGTAATACTTCCGAATGTTCGAACAATGCAGAACGGTGGTCCAATGATGGGTGGCCAAAATGGAACAATGATTGAGAGACAGGATGGCCACATGATGGGCGGGGAAAACGGCCCGATGATGGGTGAGCACCAAAACGGAGGGACACCTCCGAAGGATGCAATCAAAGTCACACCTCAACTTGCGAAGAAAGGGGCGGTTCAGATGCTAGCATTCGTAGCGACCCGTGATATTAATCAGTATCTTTGTACCGTTCATCCGACAACGATGGTCGGCAAGGTGAGTATGACACAACAAAGCGGTGACAGCGGGAATCATCGTGGAGAAAGCGGTCAAGGTAACAACGATAATCACGGCCACGGAGACAAAAGTGGCAACAACGGAGGCTCATAAGTGCTGATTTGGAGACCTTGATCGACATCACCTATGACATCAGTTGTTCACAGCGGTTCAAGTCTCTACTGAGAAGCTGAACAGTCGCAAGAAAACTCACCTATTACTTAGCTCAGTGTTGGGCGCGTTGTCTGTGACGCAGAATTAGGAAACCAAGAGTGATGATGAGAAGCACCTGTACCACTTTATCGATCAGACCGAAACTTCCGACGTGGGGCATTCCATCATTGAGCCACAAGAGGATTTGAACAGCCGTATAGAGAATTCCCACGCCATAGAGATACAATCGATTGACGCCAATAAAGAACAGACCGATACCACCGAGAAATCCGAGTCCGGCAAGAGCCATGATTTGTTCGCCATGTTCGAAATAGAGATAAAAGTGCACGGCAGCAGTAAAGAGTGCAAGTAACGCGACGCCAAAGTGAATCGGAGAGACCGTGAAATTCTGCCGGCGTGTACTGGTGTACCTATACGCTGGTGCCGTTACAACTGTCCCTAACAGGAACAGTCCACCGACCATCATCAGCCAGCCATTCACGAATCCTTCTTCATCCCCACTGTGGCCCTCTCCTTCGTGGCTGTGGCCTGATTCGGTCTGGCTTTCCCCCGCGTGATCATTCCCTTTGTCAGTCTCTCCATTATGATCATGTCCTGATGCAGTGGTTGTTTCGGTTCCATGACCGCCTCCCGATTCAACAGTGGTCTCTGTTCCATGGCTATGTCCAGATTCAGTTGTCGTCTCTGTTCCATGTTGTCCCCCATCATGATGGCCATCGTCTTGGTTCGATGTTGTCGACGTTGTCGTATGGTCTTCACTACTCGCCATTGCAAAGCCTGGTGAAGCGACCAGAAAGACGATACTCAGTATGAGGAGTACGCGTCCAATTCGTTGCCAGTTGGGCTTCATGAGTGGCTGTTGACCGCGATGGGGTATAGTTCGCCACTAGCGTTTTCATCCAGTGAGAATACCCCTAATATATCCAATTAATGATGGAAAAGATATTTCTGAAAAACTAGAATTCCAAACACTGTTGCCACCGCCCTTCACATCCAGTCTAAAAACAATATAGCAGTGATTGGTGTATTTCTTGTTAATTTTTGTAGTTTGAGAAGTGGCGTATACGTATTCTTAGAATCCCGACGATGAATTTCGACAGCCCTTCAATCCAGCAGCAATATAAGCAAGATGGGCTACTCATTGGTCCTTATTCAACCTGCAACCCACTCATTGATCAACACTATTGATAGCAAGAGACGTCGTGCGAGTTCTTGCGTGACGTGTGTTTCAAGTGTCTCAATTCGCTCTGCTTTGCGCTCATTTGCGTCATGGAGAGCAGCGTTTTCTCGTTGAAGGTCGGCCACTTCGTCTCGGAGAGTAGCTAGTTCTTCACGGAGTTCGACGACTGCACGTGCGCAGTCGCATGTTGCTGTGCTTGTTGTATCCGTTGTGCTCATCGACGCTCACCTAGTGGGGGAAGTCCGAGATCCTCGGGCGACAGCTCCTCCAGTCGGTCAGCAGCGTTGGAAAGCCCCTCAGTCCCGGGGTCATATATCTCGTAATGGATCAGCCACATGCGGACTGCCGTTTCTGAGACGTCGAGGTGGGCGGCCGTACCCGCAATTGTTCCTGCTTGCTCGTAGGTGGTCCGCAACCGATCTAGATCACGGTACGGATGCTGCTTGAGTTCGTCAGCAGTCGTCAGCGAGGATAGCGACTTTGGAAAGCCAGAAGAATGCGAGGCGGATTGGTCGGACGAACTCGAACTACACTTGTCTGTCGTGTCTGTCCACTGATCTAGTCGGCACTGCGTGTCCGGTAGCGGGGAACCTTTACAAGAACTCGTTTCGAAGCTTTGGGTACTCTGGGACATAATCTAAGCGTGATGCTTGGGTGTGTTCTGTGCCAGAGATGGCCGGTGCGCCTGCGAACGAGTGATTAGAGCCCACGTACGTTCGCTGCTTTGCGCACCAGTGATACCGACCCGAGAGCCATTCGATTCGCTTTCGTCGCCCGGATAGCATCAAGTGATGAGACATCCAGACCAGCGGGTCGGGAAATGACCTCCGGCGTGGCTATCGCTTCTCACGGGAGAATAGGAGAAGAGGCGGTTTCAATCGAACCAGAAATGACGATGAAGACACAAAATGGGCTCCCGATGCAACTTCGGCCACGGTAAGTATACTCGTCGGCTCTTCTGTCGGTAGATTCGGTCGGTGTGTGAGAAAGACCTATTGTCAATCACTAGTCCCTTCATATATGAAGACAGAAAGTAGTGAGTTGACAGAAGGGACAGTACTCCCAGATGAACGCGTAGCGAGATTCGAGCAATTGCTGGATGAAAAATCCGAGTTGGAGCTCACAGAGACGATGGCCACGGTCTGTGGAGTGCATAAAGCATCATTCTGTGTATATCTGACCGTACTCGATTCTCCACATAGCACGATCGCTGAAATCGCTGAAATTCTCAACCGTGATCAGAGTACGGTAGGAAAGCAACTGCAACCGCTGTATGACCAGGAGTTGGTCACTCGGTATCCGCGCACCGTCTCCAATGGAGGTGTCAAGTATTTGCATGTCGCTCAACCACTCGCAGAAACCACAGAGTGGCTACAGCAAGAATTGGACACCCAGATTAATACCGTTTTGAACCAGTTAGAACAGCTTCACACTGCCTGATCAACTTCTCTCCAAAGGACCACCGTTCAACGAGCACGTTTTCAGCCGTGCTTAGAGTTCCATTCGTTCAATGCGTTCTTTGAGTTCTTGTGGTTCCAATTCTTCCATGCGTTCCAATCCAAGTTCGAAAACCAGTGGGTAGAAATGGCGAGTCTTCTTAACCGTCTCTCCAAACTGCATCTCAAGTTCTAAATCAAGACGCTTGTATCCAGTCGATACCTTCCGATCAAGGTCATCAGATAGATAGACACTCCGTGCGTTCCAATCCTTCTTTACGTTCTTTGCTTTCCCACCATTCTTTTCGTTCCCAGAAGAATCTGCCTTCCCATCGGATTGAGCGGACTGTGCGTTCCCACTAGTCTTTGCATTCTTTGCGTTCTCGTCGTTCTTCTCTGTCCCTTCCCCATCGAAACGTGCGGCGATCCGGTTAGTTGCGTCGTCACGGTGGTCACTCATGGTTCTCCTCCAGGTCTGCCGCAATTCGATCATAGACCTCAATCATGTCACATTCCTCGGCATCTGGCGCGAAAATGGAACCGCCAGCATTCATTGCTCGTTTGATTGCGGCTCGATGCCGAACTTCGTATACCGGACATCGATTGTCAAAGGTATCCTCAAACCACTGAATCATTTCTCGTTGTTCGTTGTCAAGCGGATAGTTGACGTTTGATATAATGACCCCACGCTCAGAGACGGTGACTTCGTATCGTTTCTCTAGCGTCTCAATCTGTGTGAGGAGGTGGTCAAGCGCAAGAATCGATGTATCTTCAGCTTCGACTGGCACGATGATATCACCACAGGCAAGGAGGACGTTGTCGTTAATTGGGCCGAGACTCGGCGGAGCATCGACAAGAACAAAATCATAGCCCTCCAGATCGTCGAAAAGCATCTGAAGTCGTTCCCGCGGTCGCCATCCTGATGCAATTAGATCCTGCTCTAGGCGGAACATATCGATGTTCCCAGGAAGGACGTCGAACTCAGCATGCTCGACAGCGAGGTCATTTACATCGTGCTCAGTCGGTTCTTTCATCGCATCGAACAACGAGGGAGGATCAGCTTTGTATGCGTCTCGTAAGTTGAGTTTGTTCGTGAGATACCCTTGCGGGTCAAGGTCTGCCGCAAGCACTCGATTGCCCCGGTATGCTAACGCGCCCGCGAGATTGATCGTGTTCGTCGACTTCGCCACACCACCTTTCTGGTTTGTAATCCCAATGGTTTGTATTTCGCTCATGGAACGCAAGTCGTTCCAAGAACGCATAGAAAATAAATCTATGTCAGACGAATTGATTTGGAGTATCCACCGACAGATGCACTATGGCAAAATCAACTCCCAGATACTCAATCATATTCTGCATGTGGAACGGGATATCAACCGCACGGAGCATGTCTGAATCAAACTTACGCGATTCACCCTCGAGGCTTGACCCCGAGGCACTCTCGCTGTGTTTTTCTGTGGGGGATCTCGATCGCAAGTGCCAGAACCAGGTACAGACACACCACCATCGCGGATGTAACGGGAAGACGAGTGTGTCGCTTGTTCAGATCGACAGGAGACACACCACCATCGCGGATGTAACTGTTGATCAACCCCCAGCCATTTGGCGAATTTTCATACGTTTTCTGTATTATCCCCAAAACACATTTATAGCTTATAGACGTAAAGTCCGCTAAGTTAATTTCGACTGCTTGAAAGAGTGGTCGTCTTTTTCGACCACTCTTCGTTCTTCTTATTTGTCCAATCCCGTGAGTAGAGACTACCTCCTACCCTTTTGCAGGATCCGTTACATCCGCGACGATGGTGTGTGCCTCAGCTTGCTTTGTCGACTTGAGTACTTCTCCGCCAATGGATTTGAGCCTTCTACCGGCGGTTTTTCCCATCTTTACATTCGCGACATGGGTGTCCGACGCTGAAATTTCCAGCTGTCTCCCGCTGCTTCATCCGCGACACCACCCAATTCATCGGAATAAGACAAACAACGATTTCGACAGCTTTGAGTGGCGATTTTCACCGACTTACATCCGCGACTCCCCTGCCCTTTATTACGAATGGGGGATATGTAGTAGCCAATCGCATGACATCCGATGAGTCAGATAATCGTGACCCACTCTTCCGGTATGACGATCCTGTTTTCGCTCGGGAAGAGCTTTTGAAAATCAAGCACATACCCGGATCAGACCGTATCGTTGGCCGAGATGAGCATATGAAACAGGTTGCAGAAGCACTCAACCCTGCTATTTTCGGCCGTGAACCGACTCATCTTCTCATCTTCGGGGAAACTGGAACGGGAAAGAGTTTGATTTCGCGAAGTGTGACCGAGCGCGTTATTGACGAAGCTCGGCGAGACGATATCACGGTGAAGGCTGCATACGTTGATTGTGGCGAGCAGAACACCGAGGCAGGCGTCGTCAAAACCATTGGACGTGAGATCAACGATCCAGCACAGAGCAATATTACGATTCCTGAACGAGGGCTTGCAACCGGTGATTATTATCGTCGGCTCTGGAATGTTCTCGATACATGTTGTGACGTCGCAATTCTCATTCTCGATGAAATTGACCTCCTCGAGGACGATGAAGTCCTCCGAAAGCTCTCGCGAGCAGGTGAAAATCAGCAAATCTCCGAATCGAACATTGGCATCATCGGCATTTCTAACAAGATCAATTTCGCTGACGAACTCGGTGAACGCGTCAAATCCAGTTTTGCACGCGACGAACTGGTTTTTCCTGCCTACGATGCGACCCAGCTCGTCGATATTCTCGAAAATCGCCGTGACGCCTTCCGTGAGGATGTCCTCGAAGGCGATGTTATTCCACTAACCGCGGCTCTTGCGGCCCAGGAACACGGAGATGCTCGCAAAGCAATCGATATTCTTCGAAATGCTGGCCGTCTCGCTACTCAATCAGATACTGTGCCCGTAACCGATGAACACGTTCGCCAAGCAAAGAAAAAGACAGAAGCCGACCGATTTGCCGAATTGATCGCTGGTGCTCCGACACAAGCAAAGACGATTCTGCTGGCGCTTACCAATCTTACCGAGTCACAGCAAGCCGATGAGTTCTCCACGAAGGAAATTTATCGCCGGTACCAGCAAATCGCGCGTGGTACTGGTCTCGATATGCTCTCTGAACGCCGTACTCAAGAAATTTTGAAAGAGCATGATTTCCTGAACGTGATTCAATCAGAACGTCGAGGGCGTGGGCGTGGCCAAGGGGTTCACGCAAAGCACCGTCTCCTTGAAGAACCCGACATCGCCAAATCCGTTCTTGAGCAAGATTCTCGCATCAGTGACTTCCTTTCGTCAGTTGACGAGTAGCCTTCTGACCCCACCCTTTGTTTGATCACTTTTCCATTCCTTCTTTACCTTCGGCTCGTTCAATGCGTTCTTTGAACGCTTTCTCTTCTGTGACTTCCATTCGCTAGTATCACTCAGGTGCTTTTGTAGCCCTTGAGCGTGTGCTAGATCCCTTAGCCACTAAAAGATCACATTGACTTCCAATCGTTCCTGTTGTTCAATGCGTTCCAAGACGTCAATTAGTTCAATGTGCTCAATGAAGTCAATGCGTTCCAAGATGGCATCCTTTCTTTCTCTACAAGTGCTCTACCCGGACTAACTGGTAATTGACCGTCATCGGTCACAGAGACAATTGAAGTGGTTTCGTGGGTGATCCCGCAGGAACTCATGTATCGTTATCGCAAGTTTGAACATAGCATCCGCTTGCTCGGCGGTAACTGCCCGCCCAGAATAGTACGATGCCGCTCGGTTCTCGTTGTACAGTGCTTGGAAGTCTTCTTTCAAATGGTCGCTGATTACTCCTAGTTCAAACGCGCGTTGATACGCATACTCATGGTCCATAAAATCGTGAACTGCATCGTCGCTCATCGCGATAGCGTAGAATTCGAATGAGCGTTCGATCGCCCCAAACGCGAGTTCGACGACCGCTGTATGGTAGCCGTTTTGATCTTGAAGCGTCTGTGCAGCGGCAATCAGACGGCATGCCTTCTTGAGCTGTGCTTCCTCTTCAGTCAGTTCGGCAAGTCCTTCTTCCGGTGTTCCCCCTCGCTCAAAAGACCGATGGGCCTCTTCGAGTACATCTGTGACCACCTTCGGATCGTCACTCATCGACTAGGCCCTCCATTATCGATTGGAATTTCTCGAACTCTTCGGTCTTGGAAAGCGTAATCCCAGAGACGACTGTTTCAGCGATATCTTCTGTATGTGCGGGCACAGACGCAGGGGATTCAACAACGATATGAAAGTCGTATCGCTCACCGTTGAATTGCTCCGATGCGAGCTCTTTCCCGATTTGCGCTGCGCGTCGTTGGTTTCGTCCTCGGTGTTCGCGAACGAGCACCCAGAGATCAATGTCACTTTGTCGATCTGCTTCACCACGTGCGACACTTCCGTAGACGAGAATTCCGAGGACATCATCGAGGTCACTATTGAGTGTCTCGACAGCGGTTCGTACCGGTGCGTGGAATTCTGCCTGTGGGATACGAAGCAAGGGATTGTCTGGAATGGTCACCCGCTCTCGATTGATACTGACGAGCTTCTTGTTCCCTTCGTGTCGAATGTGGACGAGGTCATTTGATGCAAGCACGTCGACTGCTTTTCCGACGGTCCGATGTGTTACGTCCACAATGGACGCCAGTGTTCGGATCGTATACTCCTTGAAAGGACGATCGATTAAAAATTGGAGTAATTTATCTGTTGCTTTGTGGCGATAGAGATTCGGATTGTTTGCTGGCACTGGCACCTGTATCGTCGCTGCAGATGTTTCTTCACCTCCCGTTGATACCGCTTGTTGGCTACTTTCGCTCCTCATAGATACCCTATGTAACCACAACTATAAAAACTTTATATAGAAACCACTCGGTTAGGGACGTGGGTATCGGTGAGGACATGCACCGAAACAGGTTGAGATTTTGTTAGCATGTGTTACTAACACACGACGCAACCATTTTCAGATCTGCTCTTTTCGAATCGTCACGATATCCGCTGCTACTCGTCCCGATCCTTCTGCTGCAATTACAAGCATGTTCGGTGCTGGTGTACAAGGCGCTCGATCACCGACGTGAAAACCGGCATCTGCCGCACCGGGGAGTTGTACTTGATAGCCATTTCCTGCGATTTGGAGTGAGGCGTTTGCAACTCGATGAATCGAGACGGTGTCTAAAGCGGCTGACGTTGCGAGTTCGACGATGTTCTCGTCGGTGATTCGGTCGATGTCGACGACAAGAAGGAGACCGTCGAATGCAAACACGCGGATGTCGGCGAGACGAGCGAGTTCGTCGTCAGTCTCTTCAACGAGTTCAGCGGATCGGGCAGGCTTTGTGACCTGGAGAGCAAGGCCATCGCCGGATCGTTTGATTGTGTTGGGCATTAGTGGTTAGTATCGTATACTACCCCAAGAATATTCGTCTCGGCGGATTCGCTCTCGACTCGGCGTTGTTGGTGAGAAGCGTTGGGCCACGTATCCTCTCACATGTCTTCAGTTTCACTTCCACTCTGGTTGGCTGAATTCTTTATCCGTCGGGTACCAAGCACCAAGTGCAGTCAGCGTAACCCAGCAGGCGACGTGGGTTCTCGTACTCATCCCAACCCATACTCCCACATCGACTGCTTATTCCCCTTACTACACTAACTAGTGGTACGAACAAAATCTGACCGAGGGTTTACTTGTGAGGTAGGTGAATTGGAGAGTACGAATGGTTCCAAATGGGAAATCGCCACTCTCCCCACTTGCGCAAGACGCGCTTGACGCGCTCGCGAGAAATCTCCCAGAAGAGCGCGAGCTCACCTACGAGCAAGCCTATTCGATTTTAGACGATGAAGAGGATCTTGGACGACCAGCTGCCGAAGATATCATCGAACGACTCTACATGAACGGCCATCTCTACGAGGTCGAGGGGAAGCTCCGGCTCACCGATTACGGTTCTGAATAGCGACGTCAGTCTCGGGAGAAGAAAGCGTCATTACTACATCACGAAGTATGGAACGATTTTATTGATCAGCTAGCCGAGCATGGATTTCCACCAGTATCGCGTTGTGCTCCGAGCGGTTCGTAGATGAGGATGGTATTGTCGCTCCGAACAGTGACGAGATAGTCCTCGACTGTGAATCGGACCTCAACGTCACTCTTTTTCGACGCACTTGCTTTGATGATGTCTTCGAGCGCATCTGGGTTCACGTATTCGTACAACGAGAGTGTGGTTTGAGCACCAGTCGGCTCAATCACGTCGATGAGTACATCAACGACACCTGTAACGATCTCAGAACCCGATGCTTCGCGGTTAATTGTCTCGGAGGCGACCAATGCATATTGCGGTGGTGGACTCGGTCCAGAGTGCTCTGTGGTGGAGCCGAACCAGCTGATCCTTTTCGTTCTCATTGTGTCGCTGTTCATACTTTCTGCTAGCTCTCCAGAAACTTGAGTAACGGCCGCTTACCCCAGAATCCATTGTATTGAAAGAAAGCGGCAGTATGAAACGAGTGTGATGAACGCTGTCTGGTTATTTAATAGGATTATATAATGAGCTCAACCTATGTCTGACGAGCTTATTTGATTCTTCGTACCATTGGTGGAGATACGCTCTCACAGAGGCCAGCACGATGCCATTGTCTGGCGCCATCACCCGGCAGTGTCGTCGTGCCTGGTTGTGAGAGTTCCCTTTCCCCCTATCCATCCTTTTCGACAGGATGAACACGGTTTATTGTTCAGTCAATGATTTCGAATGTGTCGCCCCATCGTGCCTGAATATCTGCGATGACCTCTCCAATTACGTCGAAGAAGTCCTCGGGATACCGTCGATCTTCTGCATCATCAGTAGTCGCTGCTGGAAACAGATGATAGTGATCGCGAGCGTTATGTGGATTTTCGTGTCGATCCCAGCGACACTCTTCCCGGTCATTTTCCCACTCTTCCACATAGTGAATATAGAAATTGCCATTGAGCTGTAACTCGATATCGACATACACACGCGAGATCTGCTCAGGATACGCAGTCTCATCAAAGACGACCCCGACGGTCGCAGGTTTGTTCGATGGAAACGGGTTAACTTGTAAAACGAGACTTATATTCCCGAGTTTCCGTGCAACTCTTCGCAGAATCCCCTTGTTCGGCGACGTCCCGTCCATCTAATCACGAGTGATTTTCTGACCGTGTATCTGCAGGAGAATTTGAGTGGCCGGACTGAAGTCGCTGGAAGAACCGAACCATATCTGCAACTTTCACCGTCCCCGTTTGTGCGCCAGATGTACCGTGCCCGAGTGCCTCGACGAGCCTATCGACTTCTTCACACGCTGCGTTCCACTGCCGAAGATCGTCCATCGTCTCATCAAGCTTCTCGTAGCCGTGCTCCTGCGGGATAACCTCACCAGGTGTTTCGGCCTCATAGGTCTCTTGGAATGACGAGATAGTGTCACTGAGTTCCGATAGTCGATTGTTTAGCTCCTCGATGGTGTACTCTCGTTGAAGGCGATCGATATTCCGCCATTCGAGATACGAGTCGTTCCGACCATACGTCACTGGCTCATTGCCGATCTTCTTCGCGACTCCCATCTCTCCAAGGATCTCCAGATATTTCCGTGCGGTATCTGGCGCAACTCCTGCTCGGTCTGCGATCTCGGAGACCCGAAGTGGATCGTTCAACTGGAGGAGCACATCGTAGACCTTCTCGACAGTCGTCCGACTCTCGAGCTCGGCTTCCCACTCCGATGCTAAGTCTCGTGGAGAATCACTCATGATGCCCACTACTCTATTAGTCTACTAGACCAAAAAGATTTGCTAGATGGTCACTATAGACTCCAGACTACGAATCATGTCTGGCTTCTCTTAGGAATCAAGCAGCATTACGCTGGTTAGTATAATATACTAACTCGGTCTCGTTCGATGACTTGTCTGTCGGAACTAAAACTTCGGGAACTGATAGAGTGTGTCGGGGCCCACTAGAACTGTTGGGATTCTGATTGATATGCCCTATCAGTTGACTTGCTTCTCTTAATTAATTAGCCGAGCATGAGTTTTCTGCTGTTATCATGCTGCCCTCCAAGCAGGTTGTGAATATTTATGCCGAAAGCTAGACCGCAGAGATGCGCACTTAGTCCGCCGAGTTTATCTGAGGAGATGGAGTCGTGGATGTCGATTCAGGAGCAGAACCAACAGGCCCATTCACGAAGAGTGCATGCCCGATCAGGAGGACGGAGACAGTTGCACCGACAGGAACTGCAGCTGTCATCGAAAGCCCAGCAGCACTGACCGCGCCGGTGACACCGATCAATGCGAGTGGGATCAAACCGAGAATGAGATCATAATATCCTGTCATAATCTATCCTATAAAATGGGGCGTAGGCACATAAGAGTTCTGCATAGCTACTTTAGAGGTTCTCTATTATAACCATATAATAACTAAAAATGCTACCTATAACTTATTGAGTCCAGGTAGTCGTGGTTGATCTCAAAATGAGCAGCTGTCGGGAGGCGCGACCTGATGCCATCAGTTGCGTATGTGGGTTACTACAGTCAGCATTTGTGTTATCGGAACGCGTTTTATCCCGCATCTAATATTCTAGCCGAACTCTCACAGCTGGGCAAGGTGGATTTCAGACGCCATCATGCGACGCTCCTGCGACTGGCTGGCTGTGGGAGCCTGCGATCGGCTTTCCTTGCCTTTCTCCCAGTGAACGTGAGTAGGAACTGCGTTTTCGGAAAATTCAATCGGAAACAATCTGATCGGGCTACTGACGACCGATTCTCTCGGAGCTTTTTGAGACTCATCTCGTAGAGAACGTTCTGGAGAGAGACGTACTGATTCGCTCCAAACTGACGATAGCAGAACCTCGAGTCTTACTTCATAGTTGGTGGCCAGTATGACCAGTACTCACACTGATTTCCATCGACATTTCATCTATTGGAATATTCGGAAGCGACCCTGGCTTGCCTAAGAGGATCTTGGTGGTCGTGTTTACTTGCAATGATGCAAAGCAGCCAAATCAAGACGGGATGGGACGAGTATCGCCGAGCACTTCGACCGACCGACCAAGCAGTCTTTGATCGGCTCTTCGAGTATGCCCAGTTACATACCGATCCCAGCACGGTTCACAAGCCCCTGTTCGTTGAGACGCCCATTCTAATCTCGATCCTAATCGAACAGCAGCGACAACTCGACGACTTAGTGGATCGGCTCGATCACTTAGAGGACGATTTGAACGGTCAGGGATGAGATCTTGGTGTACAAAATCGACTACGTCGACGGCGACGTGCTCAGATGGTCGGTGACTGAGACGGGGGTGGAGTGTGAAGTCGATGAGTCGTATACGCCGACGATCTACGTGTCGGTGCATGGTAACGGCGATTTTTCGACGGCGCGTGCTGCACTTCGTGACCATCCTGCCGTTGTTCGGGTTGCTATCGTCGAAGAACGCGTGAGTTTTCGCCACGACCCCGAGCAAGTACTCCAGGTTGGTGTGGTTGACCTCAAGGCGGTGAATTCAGTAGCCCGAATGGTGAGTAAGTGGGGCTCGCCTGGTGAGTATCGCTGCTACAACGTCGACTTCTCGCGTGAGTTCCGCTACTGTCTCGAAACGGGGATTGACCCACTCCCGACCCGCGAACTCTCACAGATGCAGATTGCTGTCTCGGAAACAGAATTGGCGAGTGAGAGGGTTACTGAACTCACGATCGACGATGAGACGGTGACCGGGAGTGGGGAAGACGTGTTAACTACACTATCGAGTCATGTTGAGTCGGTTGACCCTGACGTTCTCTCCTTGAATACGAGCGACCTCATTCCAGTCCTGTTCCAGCAGGCCGATCGACTTGACGTAGAGTTCCAGCTTGGACGACGACCCGGATGGCAGCAACTGGCGGGCGAATCAACCTACGAAAGCTACGGCCAAGTCGGGTACTCCCCGGCACGGTACAATCTCCCGGGTCGGGTGATCATCGACGGCTCGAATACGTTCATGTGGAACCAGACGAACCTCGACGGCTGTTTGTATCTCGTCGAACAGTCGGGGAAACCACTCCAAGAGTTGGCCTGGTCGTCGATCGGGAACATTTTGACTGGGATTCAGATACAGGAAGCACGGAAGCGAGACGTGCTTGTGCCCTGGCGTTCGTGGCGGCACGAGGAGTTCAAAACGATGCGCCAGCTGCACGATGCCGACCGAGGTGGGTTCACCTTTGCCCCGGACGTCGGATTGCACGAGGACGTGCACGAACTCGACTTCTCATCGTTGTATCCGAATATCATCGTCACGCGGAACGTGAGTCCGGAAAAGATTCGATGTGAGTGTCACGCTGAGAGGGAGGATGTGCCGGGCATTGGGTATTCGATTTGTGACGAGCGTGGCTATCTGCCAGACGTGCTTGAGCCGTTGATCGAGGACCGTGATGCGATCAAAGCCGAGATACGGGAGACTGAGGATGAAGAGAATCGCGAAGAATTGGAAGGCCAATCGAGCGCGATCAAGTGGATTTTAGTCTCCTGTTTCGGCTACCAGGGATTCTCGAATGCGAAGTTCGGACGAATTGAGTGCCACGAAGCGATCAACGCGTATGCTCGGGAGATTTTGTTGGAGACGAAAGCAGTGCTCGAGGAGCATGGGTGGCGGATTGTACATGGTATCGTCGATAGCGTGTGGGTGACGCCGATCGAAGGGGAGGAGCAGACGTCACTGTCCGAGCTTGTCTCAGAGATTTCTGAAGAGGTAGAGATTCGGCTTGAGCTTGAAGCCCACTACGACTGGATATCGTTTGTGCCGTTACGTGATTCGGATGCTGGTGCGTTGACGAAGTACTTCGGGAAGGTCGCTGGGGAAGATGAGTACAAGTATCGGGGCATCGAGTGTCGGCAGCGAAGCACGCCGTCGTATATCGATGAGGCGCAGAAAGCGTTGATTCGAACGGTGGATGCGTATCGGGATCCGGAAGCAGTTTGTGAGGAATTGCGGTCGTGGGTCGATCGGCTTGAGCGTGGGGCGGTCGATCCAAATGAGTTGGTGATCACGAATCGCGTTTCGAAAAAGAAGGAGGACTACACGCAGTCGACGCGGAGTGTGGCAGCACTAGAGCGAGCGGCTGATTTGGGATTGGGGCGTGCCCCTGGTCAGAGTGTGTCGTATGTTGTGGTTGACGATGCAAAGCAGTCGCGAGAGCGGGTGAGGTTGGCGAGTGAGGAGCTAGACGAGTATGATACTGGATTTTATCGGGAGTTGCTGATTCGTGCTGCGGCGAGTGTGTTATCACCGCTTGGGTGGCGTACGTCGGATATTGAGCAGGAGTTGAGGCAATATACCGAGTCGATTTTGGCGTCATTCAGATAACATTCGGGTATTGCTGCGGATTTTCACCAGTCACACTATAGTGAAGGAGCCGGGTAGGTCAGGAGCGACCGTCCAAGATACAGAGCGCATAGTCAGCACGTTCCGATCGCAATCGAGGAGCAGAGCCGATTGCTTACTACCGAGAAAATCTGTATCTCGGACGCCGTCGAACAGGGTGGAGTGACTGGAGTCACTCCTCGCGTTTACTGTACGTTTCCTCACCCCAACCATAGTCTGACGCTTCGTCGTTCCGTTCGAGGTAGCCCTCCAGTACCTCTTGTACCGCTCGGCCGAGATCATCTAACTCACCGTCAATCATTGAAACCGTGCTCGAATCG
>NZ_JBLZNK010000007.1:0-328535 GCF_051194195.1 Haladaptatus marinus | reverse complement strand
CTTTGAATCCATCAGTCCCTGGTTGACGGACCACTAGAGGGCGTAGTTGATTATACCGTTGTAATAGAGGGGGATCGCGAGAGCGACCCCCTCGCTTTCGCAGAAAATGACGCAGAAAAAGACGCACTCCACCGTAGCCAACACACTAGTACCACCATGTGTCACCGGCAGTGCGGTGTGAATCTCGGGTGGTGGTGCCGCCCGAAAGGGGGTTCTGCGAACCCCCGTGATTACAACGCTATAATTAGCGCCCTCCGTTCCCTCCCGCGTTCGTTTCGTGGGCTCGCATCCACCCGGCGAGGTTGGGGTGGGCGAACGTGATCTCGATGTGATGCCCGCCGACACCCATTGCATCGTCAATCGACAGCGTTCGCGGCGTCTTGTAGGTCACACCGGGTACACGCTCAGCCATTTCTTCCATGACGCGATAGCCATCGTTCTTGTACGCATAGCCATAGAGAGCTGTCAGTTCTCAATTGACCGTTTGTTAGTATTGGCTACTAACGCAAATGGTTTTTATCTCTCAGCAGTGTATTCCTCGAATTGGTAGACGAACAGTATTCTTGTGAACAGCCTCGGGGTCAAGCCCCGAGGCACTCGGCCTGCTCCGCCTGTAGAACTGTAGTTACTCGTCCTCAAGAGCTGCGTAGATGTCAGCGTGACGGCGTCCGTCGAGCTTCCCCATCTCAAGGGCAATCTTTTGGCGCTCCTCGTCGCTCTCCGCCGACTGATACCGCTCGTACAGTCGGCGGACTTCTTTATCTATTGCTTCCGAGGAATCGGTGCTAGACGCCATTTCTGTTGTGAACATATTCTCTGTGGCCCTTTATCAGTTCCGACGAGCACACGCTCTGAAGTAGATGACTGCAGTCTCGGTATCGACCGCGGCTTCGTCTGTCGCAAACCGATGCAGTAACGTACGAATTTCGTCGCCGTATTCGAATGTGTATCCGTTCAACATATAAAAGACGACTACCGTACGAAGCGCCGTTCGTTTGTTCCCATCAACGAACGGATGATCTGCAACAAGCAGTCGCATCAGATGAACCGCTTTTTCGTGGACTGACTGTGGTACCTCTCCAAAAAATCCTTCCGAGACGTACTGAAGTGCAGATTTAATTGGCTCCTCCGATCGAACTCCTGGTTCCGTGCTCTTACCCTCCTTAACGACTTGCTCGTGGAGTTCGAGGATCAGCTCGATGGAAGGATACGCGACGTCCTCGCTCACATTACTAGGTCTCTCACGCCACCCGATAATCGTTCTGATGGACAATTGGTTTCTTAGCAAAGGAGATCACGTACTCCATTGTTTTTCTTGCACAACCTCCAGACATTGTCGCCAGAATCACTTCACGCTTTACTGACAATGACTTTCTCGGATGATTCAATCACGTATTCCTGACCACAAATGCGGTGGCCGGTACCAGCTCTCCCCCTCCCGCTGGTTTGTAGCCGATAGATGCCGATACAACTGCCGTACTCACGAGTAACCGTACCACTCCGTCCCGAACTGTGTCAATTCGGGGCGTCCATTTCCGCGGTTGTGTGGAGGTTCGTGTTAGATGTGTGTCCCTCTCGGGCGTGATTTGGTTCCGACCACGTTACTCTCCGGCAACCCCGTCTGTGGCCGGACTGTCGTCCGTGTTGTTGCTCGTCACCTCTCCAGGGAGTTCCACATCGGCTTTCAGGACAAGACGCGTCTCCTGGTAGCTCAGCCCGTCTTTGGATCGACCAGCTGCAAAGGCCATCGTCGAACGGCTCTACATGAAAGGCCATCTCTACGAGGTCGAGGGGAAGTTCCGGCTCACGGATTTTTAATAATTCGGTTGATGAAAAATTCTGCGAATCCAGAGTCGGAGTTATGCTTGGTGTAGAAGGTCGATTCGTTCGAGTTTTCCCCCGCACTCGGGACAGACAATATGCGGCGTTGCTGCAGTAGCTGTTTCACTACATAAAATGCATTCATAGAGTGGCTCTTCCGCTGTTGGCGACCGGTACCGCTTGATGATCATGTCGAAAATGGACATTCTCCTTTCCCACAGGTGT
The DNA here is from genome assembly GCF_051194195.1 of Haladaptatus marinus. NCBI lineage: Archaea > Methanobacteriati > Methanobacteriota > Halobacteria > Halobacteriales > Haladaptataceae > Haladaptatus > Haladaptatus marinus. The sequence continues at coordinate 326,489 of NZ_JBLZNK010000007.1, read as the reverse complement.
AACTTCGATGACCTATATATAATAATTATTAGCCATGTTATCGTCTAGCAGGGATATTCGATTCTAATTAGAGCTCGATGAATGATCAACGCACGCCTAGTCTTTCACTCGTCACTGCGATGAATCTTGTTCTGATATCGTCAATTTACTCATCAATGGTTTCAATGAATGAGGCCGTCTCATCAGTCGTGGTTGCACCCTGTTGCGTGGGATCGATCAGACTTTCCTCTTCAAGTAGTCGAAGTGAATAGCGTATTTCATGGTGGTCGTAGCCCAACTCGTTAGACATTTTTACAATCCCAATCGGTTCGTTGTCAACAACCATCTGGAGAACACCCAGATGCCGGTCAAGCATATCAACCTCTTGTGCGATTTTATCAATCATTATACCTGGTCTCATGGAGCCCCGTGGGTTACCCCTGCTCACCTGTCTGTATTTGGCTTGAGAACGTTGTCGTAGTGATTTGGCCCGAAACCATCTCGCTACTTCGGACATCAAGTGGCTCGTAGACGAGGATACTGTTGTTGCTGTGGACATCGACGAAATAGTCCTCGACAGGAATCGAATCTCACCGTCGGTTTTTGCTTGAACTAGCCGCCGATAGGTCGACTGCGATCGAGTGGATTTGGATTCAGAAATCGACTATTTGGATCTTCGAATGCACAAACTGAAACCCAGACCGCAGAGATACAAACTTATTCTGCCGAGTTCGTCTGAAGAGAGGGAGTTGCCGGTGTCGATTCAGGTGCCGAAGCAACGGGTCCGTTGACAAAGAGTGCATGTCCGATAAGGAGGACAGAGACGGTTGCACCGACTGGGATGGCTGTTGTCAACGAAAGTCCAACAGCGCTGACTGCGCCGGTGACACCGATCAATGCGAGTGGGATCAAGCCAAGAATGAGATCATAATATTCTGCCATAATCTATTTTATAAAAATGCGTGTAGGTACATAAGAGTTCTGGATAGCTACTCTATAGGTTCTCGATTATCACTATATAATATATAAATATGTTATTCATAACTTATGATGTACAGGTAGTCATGTTGCGTTTCAAAATTGAGCAGCTATCGGAACGTGCTCCCTAATGCCATCGGTTGCGGATGTGGGTTACTACAATCGGCATTTGTGTTACCGGAACGCGTTTTATCCTGCCATCCAATATTCTAACTGCGCTCTCACAACTGGTCAAGGCAACTTCCCGACGCCATCATGCGACGCTAACGGTCTGGCTGGTTGTGAGAGCCCTGCGGTCGGCTTTCCCTGCCTTTCTCCGAGAAGTATTGGTGGGAACTGCGTTTTCGGAAAACCCAATCGGAAACGATTCAACCGGGCTACTGACGACCGATTCTCTCGGAGCTTTCTGAGATCTGTCCCAGACAGGCAGTTCTGAATGTAGAGGTGCGAATTCGCTCCAAACTGACGGTAACAGAACCTTGACTGTTACTTCATAATGGGTGACCAGCACGACTAGTACTCTCACCTGTTTCCATCGACACTTCCTGTATTGGAATATTCGGAAGCGACCCTGGCTTGCCTAAGAGGATCTTGGTAGCTCAGCCCGTCTTTGGACCGCTGGCGCTTGATTTTCCCGAGTCGATTCTTCGAGAGTTCATGCATCGCATCCATCGTCCGGCGGGCAAGTTCTTGTGAGTATTTCTTGCTCACGTCCGATGGGGATGGGGTTGGGACAAGCACTGAGTGGCCTCCGCCACGCCGTGAACGGTGTGGTACCCCACCATAGGATTCCGGCCAGGAACTTTCGAGGTTCCAACCCGTACTCTCACAGGAACAAGCAGCGTATCATGTTTTCTCACTTCCGTTATTCAATTTCACGTGTATGCGGACTCGGCGAATCGACCGAGGAAAGCTGCGCTCGTTCGGATCCCGTTCTCGAAACAGTCGAGATCGAGGTGTTCGTTCGGGGCGTGATTGTTCTGGTCGGGGTTCGCATACGGAACGACGAGCACCGGCACGTCGGCCAGTTCATTGACGTTCCGGAAGTATGCCGCCGGGAGGCTTCCACCGAGGAGAGGAAGTTCGACAACCTTCTCGCTCCAAACGTCCGTGAGTGCATGCTTGACGTTGTCCGCCGCCGGGGTGTCGACGGGCGTTTTCGTCGGCGGGTAAGCAGCCAGTTTGTTTACGTTGACGTCAGGATTGACCGCTTCCACGTGAACACGGATGGCCTCGAAGACGGCATCCGGGTCTTGGTCGGGAACGAGCCGGCAGTCGATCATAGCCGTCGCCTCGTGGGCGATGATAGTCTTTCCTCCTGAGCCTTGGTAGCCGCCGGTGAGGCTGTTAATGTTGAGCGTTGGTTCAAGGAGCAGCCGTTCGTTGTAGGGTCGGTCAGATGCGAAATGGGTCAGACCGAGTTCCTCTTTGAATTCTTCGTCGTCCGCCGGGATGGCGGCGACCAGTTCTCGATCGGTGTCGGTCACCAATATGCCATCGTAGAAACCATCGACCGCAATCTCGGCACCAGCGTCAATCTGCATCGAGTCGATTACCTCGACCAGTTCGTTAGCAGCGTTAGGAACGGGTCCGCCGAAGTTACCCGAGTGAAGGTCGGAATTCGCCGTTTGGTGGGTAAGCTGCAGCATAAGAATCCCCCGGTGCCCATAGATGAGTGTCGGCTGTCGCGAGCGGTGCAGGGGGCCGTCAGCGATGTATACGAGATCAGCGTCGGCGATCTCTGTCGCCTCGGTGTCGAGATACTCCCGAAGGCCGGGACTCCCGCTTTCTTCGCCACCTTCGAGGAGGAGTTTGACGTTCACGGTGGGGAAGGCATCCGCAGCGAGGAGTGCGTTGACCGCGAAGACGTGTGCGCTGAACTGGCCCTTGTTGTCACCAGCGCCGCGGGCGTAGATGCTCCCGTTGCGGATCGTCGGTTCGAATGGTGGTGAGTCCCAGTCGGCTTCGTCACCGGCGGGCTGGACGTCATAGTGTCCGTAGAACACGACTGTCGGGGCCTCGGGGTCTGTCAGTATCTCGGCGTAGACGAGCGGGTCGTGGTTGGTCTCGATGAGCTTCCAGTGCTCGAAACCGAATTCGGCAAGGAACTGCCCTACGAGATCTGCCCATTCGTCCATATCCCCTTCCGTTGAGGAGACGGTCGGTTGGCGAAGGAGATCGAACAGCGCGTTCTGGTACGCATCGAGACGTGAGTCGATGGCTGCGTCAACCGAGGCTGGAAGATGGTTTGTTGTCATGATCGGTCAGGATATTATGGTCGTGGTCGCGGTTGCTGTGACGACGTTGTCGCAGACTGGACATCGGTCTTGGACAGCAGTGAGCCATGCGTCGAGGGTTGCGGAATCGGCGTTGGCATCGATATCGATGGCGACTCGGAGTTCTTGATACCCGGCCCGGGAGTCGGTTGGATCACCCTTGTACTTCCGCGGGTCGATGTCACCAGCGACGGACACGTGGAGGTCCTGGATGTTCAGTCCCATCTCCTCGGCCACCATGTGACCGATGAGATTGTAGCACGCTGCTACTGACCCGAGCATGTATTCACCGGGCGAGGCGTCTTCCCCCACGATGAATTCGTTGCCGGCAGAGGTTTCGAACGCCATCCGCTTGTCGTCGACCCGGTGGCCATGCACGGTCGTCGTTTTTACTTGATTGTTTGAATTCATAGGATCCTCTAAATGTGTAAACATTTAAAGATGGTTTATCACACAAAATTTAAACGCAACGAAGGGGTTCGGACGATTGTGTGGTGGCTCCGATCAGACTTCGATCGTCGCTTCGTCTGACACTTGGGCTTCGATGAGTTCTTTTGTGTTTTGTAGATGGTTCTTCACTTGCCGTTCGTTGTAGCGATTTGCGAGAGGTTTGAGTAGGCGGTTAAGCAGGGAATCGTCGTATTGATGATCGGATTGGTGGACAATCCGCGTCCCAGAGTCGGTTTCGGAAAGGTATTGGTTTACTTTCCCCGTCATCTCGGGACTCTCTATCGTGAGGACCATGTGCTCGTTCGGTTTGACGATGGTCAATTGCATCGTACTATCGATCGAGAGACCGAGCATCTTGTAGGTGGCACACATTCGAATCTCATCGTCGGTCTCCTCAATGATTTCTAGATCCTGCAAACTCGGCATCGTCTTTGGCCAGTTCCTGGGATTGCTATCAAACTCGAAGACGTGCTCAACGGGCGCTTCTATTTCGATTGTGTGTTCAAAGGTGGACATGTATCTCAACTCTATCATGAATCGAAGTATGCAGTTTCTTTCGATAACGAATTAGCTGTAATACTCCCGACTGATGAGTCACGTATAGGTTTGCTAATATATTAAACCTATCGGAAGCTTTTTAGAAAACACATGACACTCTCTGCAGCGGTTGGAGCACTGTCGCCATTAAACTGTAGTGGTGGTGGTGTGTTAGCATGTGTCTATCTATCTATTTATTCTCTACAATCATAATGGTTGTTGGTGATAGATCATGGCTAAAACTTCAGTGAAGAGCAATGCTCAGATCGTGCGGGAAAATTACGCGGCATTCAACCAAGGCGACGTCGAAGCAGTCATGGCCACGATGGCAGATGACATCGAATGGATTGAGCCTGAGGGCACTCCCTACGGCGGAGTATATCGTACTCCCGAGGCTGTGCTGGAGAACGCCTTTGGACCCGTGATGGAAGACATCGAAGCGTTCCGGATCGATACTGACCGGTTTATTGATGGCGGAGACACAATTGTCGTTCTTGGCACTTTCCATGGGACGAGCAAGGAGTCGGACAAGCGTCTCGACGTACCCTTTGCACACATCTGCGACCTGGAAGACGGGAAGATATCCCGGTTCGTCAACCACACGAACACGCTTCTCTGGCAGCAGACGGTTGAAGCATAATCGACATGGAACTGCGGTATTTTTTATTGTCTTCAATCTCACTTGTAGGAGACATCTATCTGCTGGCTCGATAGTTTTGCATGCTTCGCACGGTCTCAACCAAGCCGTTCTCGGCTCTCGTTAGTGGGAGTCGATTATAACGTTGTAATAGAGGGCGGAAATTGGCTCAGACGCCTGAATTCGTTGCACAGAATAACTCTTCCGTATTTGCAAACCGGCTAATACAGCTAGGCCCAAACACCGGTGATAAAGTAGGTGCTCAATGTGATAGGATGAGATAGATCGGTTTTCTATCGCAAGCTACTGTAAGAGATATATGACTGTTTACATGAGCCCAACAGTTCGGATTCGATAACGTAGCTTGAACTAACGTAGCTTGAACTAACGTAGTCTTATCTACACAATCGTGCCCTTTATGTTGCCATCGAATCTACAGGCGAACAATGCCACCATTCGTTAACAGAACAAAAGAGCTCGACCGACTCACGAAGCTCTACAATAGCAACTCTCCAAATTTGAGTGTAATATACGGTCGTCGACGGATGGGGAAAACGGCTCTTGTCGTCAAATCTATCGAAGACCGCGAGGATGCCGTCTATCATCAAGCTGCACATGGCACCCCCGAGCAACAGCTTGATTCGTTCATTGCCGATGCGACGACAGCCTTTCCTGGAATTAATCGGATTCGAAAGGATTGGGAAAATGTTCTCAACTACCTTGCTGAACAAGATGCAATCGTCATTCTCGATGAATTTCCCTATCTTGTCGACGAAAATGAGGCTCTTCCATCAATTATTCAGCGTATCTGGGATCACGAAGTCGAAGAGACAGCGACAACCTTCGTCCTAACCGGTTCTGCTATCGGCATGATTCACAAAATCGCTCTCGATGGCAGTTCACCGCTCTACGGCCGCATCTCGAAGCGACCGAATGGCAAACTCGACATTGGACCGCTCCCATTCGAAGCGGCGATGACCTTCTTCCCCGACTATGATCCAGCAGAACAGGTCATGGCGTACGGTGTTTTTGGGGGGACACCAGACTATCTTCGCGCTGTTGATGACAGTCAATCACTCAAGGAGAATATCACAGAAACGTTGCTCCTTCGAGATGGTGGTCTCCATGAAGAACCTGAAAATGTTCTGCACAGGGAATTGGACGAGGTGGATCGATACTTTGCCGTGCTGAAGGCGATGGCTGAAGGGAACCGCCAGCGAAACGAGATTGTTCAGGCTGCAAGCATCAACGCTAACAGTGCTGGCTATTACCTCTCTCGTCTGCGAGAACTCCAAATAATTGAGCAAGAGTATCCGGTCACAGTTGACCCGTCGCGAAGTCGAAACAGTCGCTACCGAATCTTGGATCAGCTCTTTGCGTTCTGGTTCCGGTTCGTCCATGGACGATCATCGCGGTACGAAGTCTTTGGGCCAGATGCGTACGATGAACTCGTCGAACCGTACCTTTCAGACTTTGTCAGTGGCACATTCGAGCAGCTATGTCAACGGGCGATTCTCTTCGAATACGGTGATGAGTATACGTTTACGGAAGAGCCAGACACGTGGTGGGATACCGATGGGCGTGAAATCGACATCGTTGCGCCAACGAACAGTGACACGTTGGTCGTGGGTGAGGTGAAATTCACTCAACAGCCACTCGGGTACGATGTCTTTGCCCAGCTCCAGCAGGAAGCACCTCATATTGATTGGGTACCGAATGGTGGTGAAGAGCCAGAATATGAGTATGCGCTCTTCAGCCGGAGTGGATTTGCGTCGTCGCTGGAGGAGGCTCGTGATGAACGGGATGATCTCCATCTTTATACCGTTGAGGACGTAGTTGAGACGATCACGGAGTAGGGGTTTTGGGATCACTTTAACGAGTGCATGATCGTGGAGATGTTGCCAATATTTTGAAGGGCTGTACACCGGCTTGAGCATGAAGCGCACTACGACTGGATTGCGTTCGTGCTGTTGCGTGATTCGGATGCTGGGGCATTGACGAAGTACTTCGGGAAGGTTGCGGGTGAGGATGAATACAAATATCGGGGCATCGAATGTCGCCAGCGAAGTTCTCCCGCGTATATCAACGATGCGCAAAAAGCGTTGGTTCGAGCGGTGAATGCGTATCGTGATCCGGAAATGGTTTGTGAGGAACTGCGGACGTGGGTTGATCGCCTTGAGCGTGGTGCAGTTGATCCGAACGAGTTGGTGATCACGAATCGGGTTTCGAAGAAACGGGAGGACTACTCGCAGTCGACACGGAGTGTGGCGGCACTGGAGCGGGCGGCTGATTTGGGGTTGACGCGTGCGCCTGGCCAGAGCGTGTCGTATGTAGTGGTTGACGATGCGAAGCAGTCGCGAGAGCGGGTGCAGTTGGCAAGTGAGGAGTTAGACGAGTATGATATCGGGTTTTATCGGGAGTTGTTGGTTCGTGCGGCAGCGAGTGTGTTGTCGCCGTTGGGGTGGCGTGAATTGGATATCGAGCAGGAGTTGGGACAGTATACCGAGTCCAGTTTACAGTCATTCGGTTAACACGATATGAAGGATATGCAAACGTACCTGCTGCTTGCTCGTGCCGTGAAGAACTGTCTGTGTCGAAAGAAATCACGCTATGTCTGCATCAGTTGTCCCTGTTAACGGAGCAACACGGAACACATAGTCTGCATAGACACCATCCAGATTAGTGGGACTTTCTTCAGCCGCATGCCTTTGACAAAGACGAGCTTCTGCCTCAACAGCCCCGTGACCCGTTTCTTCTTGGTAGCGTTCAAGGACGACAAACTTCGCTAGCTCGTCGCACCCACGACGGTGACACGTCGGGTGCGAGTCCGAATTTTCTTCTCTCACGTATCGAGAATCATCTGCTTCGTTCTGGTCGTCACGTGGTTCTGTTTCGTCCATCCGTTCACGGGCTTGTTCAACTTCCCACGCTCGCTGGCGGTTCTCTTCGTCATGAGCTTGCTTGTTTCGGCTCTTTTTGTTGTCCGCCATATCATATTTAGGTGAACGAAAGGGATAACGCTGTGGCCGGCACTCGGGACTTTTTCACCAGTGATTCTTGTGTTCTCACACGGACATTGTGAGACGGAAATTCGCCTACCGGAGTGGACTACTTCGCTTCTTTGAGATTCTCAAACAGTCACAGAACATCCGGACGAATCTAGAAGATGAGATTCATTATGTTGGAAGTCTATCTATACCTGGCATGATGCTCCGTCTGCTCCTTTCAGCCATCGGTCTCACCGAACTGCTTTCACCAAACACACTAATCGATCGTGCTGAGCAGCTCGCACTTGACAATCCCGATGACTGTGAATTACGGTCGTGGGTTGTTCCCGGTGCGCGGATTGAAGGACTCCTCATCTTAGTTTCCATGTGGCGAAGCGATCGCTCGTATTCTTCATTTAAGCAATTTCTCGGTGTTATTGGACTTCTTGCGCTGGTGTTCCCACATGCTTATGTTGACTATGGAAGCCAGCTTGCGTACACCGATGCCAGCGACTGTCGATGGAAACCGTGGGTCTACGTCGGTACCCGGTTGATCGGAGTATTGTATGTGATCATCGCTCTCAACGAACTATGGAACGACTGATCTGGATGTTGGTTACAGGATTTCGAGGAGAAAGCCCACGACTTCAGTCGTGGGAGTAGTCACGTACTGTGCTGTTGCTGGAACCACTGTGCCAACTCCTGTTGAAACCGCTCAAACCACTGGAGGTCGTCTTGAAGGACGTCAAATACGACCTCCTGATCAACGTCACCGTAACGATGGGCGAGGATATTTCGAAACCCAACTGCTTCTTCCATCTTTACCTGTGTCTCACTCGTGATGACCCCTGCCTCACCAAGGGCCTGTATCTCTTGCTTTGCGGTTTCACTCTCTGCGAGATCCTCTGTGGCACGGATGTGCTGGGCAAGATCGATACACGCTTGGATGAGGTTCATCAGCGTTCGCTCGACTGCCCGCTGTCTTATCATATCGGTCAGATACTGGTCTCGTGACTGTCCACGCATCTGCCGCAAATCGTCGGTGTATTGGTTGATGTATTGGAGCTTATCGACGAAAATCTCCTCATCGACCATCTATACGTCACCGCTCGCAAGACGGTTGATGAATTCCTGACGTTCCCGCTTTCGCTCATCGGCGGTTGCATCGTACTCTTGTTCGATTTCCGTTCGATAATCGTCTACGGCTGTTTCATCGCCGACGAGGAGTATTCCATCACGAACGGCTGAATGAACGACGTTCAATGGGAGCTGTTCGATGTCGCTTACGTCCACAAAGCCCTCGGCATATGCTTGGAGGTCAGCATCGATACGATTCCGTCGTTGAAACCGCTCACGGGCATCAAGCTGGTCTGGAAAGTGGAGTGCAATATCGACATCGGATGTCGGTGTGGCCGTCCCGCGTGCATGGGATCCAAATAGGAGGGCGAACGTGACTTCAGTCTGCGAAAGATAGGACTGGAGCCGAGTGACATCAATGCCGTCGATGTCCGTGTCGCTCGTCCGCTTCATGAGTTAGTGTTTGCGAGCGATGACTAATATACTTACGTTGGCTCCATCTCGGCCGAGTGCTAACGATGCAGAAGACGGGAAGATGGATCTCTCCTGTAGGATCCCGTAAGTAGAAGACGCGAACATGGTCTTCAGAATCAAACCGCACTCTCCTGACGGTGACTTCTCGGTCGATCTATTCCGCTGCCTGGTTAGGGGTGATTTGGTCATCGGAGGCTGTAGTCGACTAGGACGGAGCCGTCCTCGAAACGACGTGTCGTGTTGAGAGCGAGGTCGATCCGCGTTGCGTCGGGGAGGGCTCGGGTTCCCCCACCGACGATCGTCGGAACCAAGCGCAGTACATACCGGTCGACCAGACCTGCGCGGATGGCCTCGGAAGCGAGACCGGCGCCACCGATGGACAGGTCGCGGTCAGCCTCGTCTTTCATTGCCTGTACGACTTCGGGGTCGAACGTTTGCTCCAGACGGGTCCGCGGTTCCAGCACGGTGTCCAGGGTAGTTGAGTAGACGACCTTGTCGGTATCCCCCCACGCCTCGGCGAACTCGCGTTCTACCTCGGAGAGGTCGTCGAGGAGAAAGGTGTCCCACACCCTCATCGACTCATACATGCGACGGCCGATAAGGGAGGTGTCGACCGATTGTTGGAAGTCGTTGAAGAAGGCATGCGCGTCCTCAGATGGCTCTGTCCAGTCGAAGTTGCCGTTCTCGTCGGCGATGTAGCCGTCGAGTGATGAGTTGATGACGTAGATGAGGTCGGCCATGGAATCCTCTTGACCGTCACGACTATTCAATATGGCGACAAAAGGGCCGGAAACTGATCAGACGGTCTGTATCTACGTTGCGCACCTCCTCGAAGGCAGTCGCGACCCCGAATGGGATCGCCGCTATGTGAACCAGGTCAATTTCACTTGTAGATAACGCTCCGCTGCATGCATCCTCTCTATATGTCGTCCATTTCTCACAGGTCACTAGTGGGTGCCGTTCAACCTCTGGCTCGTCAGTTTGGAGCACTTCGGTACGTTCTCACTCACTCCGTCCTCGACTGTCGCTAGTGGGGGCCGTCGATTACACCGTTGTAATAGAGGGGGATCGCGAACGCGACCCCTCCGTTTCGCAGAAATAGACGCACTCCACCGTAACCAACCGATTACTACCACCATGTGTCACCGGCAGTGCGGTGTGAATCTCGTGTGGTGGCGTCGCCGAAGTGGGGGTTCGACGAACCCCCGTGATTACAACGCTATAATTCGCTCCGTCCGTGGTTAGATTCCTCCCGCGTTAGCTTCGTGTGCTCGCATCCACCCGGCGAGGTCGGGATGCGCGAACGTGATCTCGATGTGGTGGCCACCGACGCCCATGGCGTCGTCCACACACAGCGTTCGAGATTCCTTGTAGGTCACACCAGGTACGCGCTCGGCCATCTCTTCCATCACCCGATAGCCGTCGTTCTTGTACGCACAGCCATAGTGCGTCGCCACCTCTCGATAGCCTAACCGTGCGACCATCACATCGTTCGTCTTTGCGACGTTCTTTGCGTGCTCGAGGACGTCAAGGTATTTGTCCTCGACTTGCTGACTCTCAGCGCGCTTCTCACGGAAGTTGACGAGTTCGGTGTTCTGTTCCGACCGCTGGATCGTCTCGAAGAGTTGGCGACCTGCATTGGATGTACCCGTGACGAGATTGAGCGACTCATCATCAACGTTCTCGTCTCTCGATTGATGGATCTATATCCACCTCTCTGTCGCTGTCCTGAATAGGTTCATCGTGAGCGAAGTATATTGCGCTCATCTGTTTTGGTTTACATCGCTCCGTCGTCCCAAACAATAATATGTCCGCGCACTGGATCCGAAACAGAGTGTGGTGATCTCCGAACTGAGATTCTATTGACCAAATAACTAGTAATGTTCGATATTAATCGCTAGATAGCTCCGACCATTTTCGGTTATACGATCGTGCTACTAATTTCGACATATATAATTAAACCATCTTAGTATATTCAAAATTAATAGATTAAATTATATGAAATAAACTCAAACTCAATTTGTTTTAGTTCATTTCCCCCCGATATCTGCCGCTATTGGCGATTTCAAGCTCTGATTTGCGGCTCAACACTGAACTGTGGACGGCCAATACATTCATATTACCATCGTGCTTGAACTCATCGCAATCATGAGCGCATCCTCCAAGCCGGCTGACTCCGCTGGTGACGCTACCTCGTCCCCCCAAGACACGGCGCCGTCCCAACCACTGTCGAAGGATACGATTTTTCACATCTTGCAGGTACAGCGCCGTCGTTTGACCTTGCAGTACCTCCACGGGCGAACTGGCTCCGTTTCGTTGCGCGATCTTGCCGAGCAGGTCGCAGCCTGGGAGAACGAGATGACGGTCGTGGAGCTAACGTCGAAAGAACGCCAACGTGCCTATATTCCACTGTATCAAACTCACCTTCCGACACTCGATAAGGAGGGTATCATCGAATACAACAAAGATCGCGGAACAATCAGACGAACGGCCCGTGCTGACCAATTTGACCCATATCTGTTTGATACCGCTCCACAGGACTCATCCGAATCGTCCACGGACAGTGCGTTGAATCGTCGATGGAGACGGTATTATCTCGGCGGGACGCTTTTCAGCACGAGTCTGTTGGGTGCTAAATTGCTTCAGCTTCCACTTGTGTCACAAGTGGCGTCTCAACTAATTGTCCCAATCGTTTTGTCTGTCTTCTCCATCCTTACGGCGGGCCACTACTATACTCGGTCTGTACTCTCAGAGACCAATCCTATTGAGAGCGTTACTCAGTTATTCTCACGTCAGGGACGAAGTAACTAACCGGATATAAGTCGTTTCTCTGGTACAGCAGAGTTGTCGTGTCTGAATAGCTGATGATGATCTTTCGTCGGTCATTCGGTACAACGGCGGGTTTACATCGGAGGTTCGCGAGCAGATAGAGATCCGACTCGAAGACGAAGCCCTCTACGACTGGATTGCGTTTGTCCCGTTGCGTGATTCGAATGCTAGTACAATCACTCTGCCCCATCATCCAGCGCGAACGAGCCGTAATCGACCTCTCCTGCTCGGTCAAATCGGAGCATCTGAACTCCCGTACTTGATGTCTCGGCAGTCGTCAGCTCAAGGGCTGCTGGAATCGTTCCGTCCTCGAACAACCGCTTTCCGTCTCCCAAGACTAAGGGGAAGATCCAGAGCCAGAACTCGTCAACGAGATCGTGTGCAAGCAACGTCTGGATCAGATCTTGGCTCCCCTGCACTAAAATCACGTCCGCGCGCTCCTTCTTGAGGTCCTCGACTGCCTCCGCGACATCGCCCGAGAGGAGCGTCGAGTTGTTCCATTCTACCGCATCGACGGTTCTGGAGGCGACGTACTTGGGCATGCTGTTCAGTTCCTCTGCCATGGGGTCATCCTCCGCATCGACGTTAGGCCAATGCGCGGCGAAGATCTCGTATGTCTTCCTGCCGAGCAGCAGCGCGTCAGTCTCTGTGAACTGACCGTCCATGACCTCGCCCATCTTTTCATCCCAGTAGTTGACTGACCACCCACCATGGTCGAAGCCACCGTCACGGTCCTCGTCCGGACCTCCTGGTGCCTGCATCACTCCATCGAGTGTCAAGAATGTTCCCACGACAAGTTTTCCTGTTGCTTCGTCGGTGTTTGTCTCGTTCGCCATAAGCTCCTAAATCGTTGAGTCTAGTAAAGACCGTTCTGGCTCATCAAGTCGATGTCTGTCCGGTGAATCAATCCTCCCTATCTGGCACACCCGTCCTAACAGATGACGGCGGACGATATCCAGACGCTGACTCGTCGTCAACACTCTCTTCGGTCTCGTAGTCTCGCACGAGATTGATCAACCGCGAAACCGACGCTCGCACACGGGCGTTCTTCTCCTCTGCGTTGGTGAGCTTGTTGATGTCTGACTGTACAGTCTCGGTCGTGTCTTCGAGACTACTAAGCTGCTGTCGGTCCTGGACACGCTCTTTCGCCGCCTCGGTGCGATAGTCTTCGAGTTCATCGACACGGATGGAAATTTGTTGAATTGAGTATTGTGGTGATTGTATTCAACCCACACGTTTACGTGGTGCTTCATAGTAGTGTCTGTGAGAAATGGTAAATTAAATAATACTCTGAACCATGTCCATCAAAAAACGCCTTTCACGTGGAATACCGATCCCTGATCACGAACAAGTATCGTCGTTACGAGAACAGACAACTACCTATTTGAAGGACAAATTAGGCACAAGGGAAGAAGCGGTCGCCGAACTCTCAACGCTGATTGATCAATTCACTAACGAACCCACGTCTCATACGCTTGAGTACTCCGTTAATCGATTGTTAGAACAGTACGAATCGGGTGACGACCTCAAATTCTCGGAAGATCGTGCGCTTGAGAACTTCTTGCGTCGATATGACTTGGAAAAAACCCGGCTCGACGATCATTTACTCGAGGTGGTTCGAAGCCAATTCGCCGCGAAGACCACCGAGGAAACAACACAATCGCTCGAACGTATCGCTGACGAACTCTCGAGAAATTCGAAGGCAGATGTCGATCACCCGGTCGACGGTACCCTGATGGAGGTGCTATCCCGGTTCTTGACTGACGGTGATGCGGATCACATCCATTCTGTCGGCGACTTTCTTGAGCGAGACGCTGTCGACACGGCTCAGCAGGTCGAACAGTTGCTCGTTGAGGACCTGCCCCGATTGGTAGAAGAATCACGGCCAACCGACGTGAACAGCGATCGGGGACACGCCCCACCGGTCACCGCAGTAGCAGTTGCTGCGATGGCACTACTATCTAATGGTGAACGAATCGATCCCGCCTTCGAACGTATCCTGGTCAAATTGGCCTCTCATCTGCTTCCTACGCATCGCGATACGGACGAACCACCAGACAAGGGACTCGTCGATGCTCTCCCGGAGATCGTACGAGGCATCCGTGAAGAGGATGTAGACTTCGAGACACTTGGCTCGAAGCGGACTGGTTCGATCGTACTCGTTGCACTGTTCATCGCCAATCTTGTCGGAATGGGTCTCGGAGCGTGGAAGTCGTATCGGCATGCGCCGCCAATTCCCACTGAGATTCAGGATCCAAACGGAAACATCGTCACCACCGACGAACAGGTTCGGCTGGGCAAGAAGCTGTTCCAGGCTAATGGGCTGATGAACCAGGGGTCAATCCTTGGCAACGGATCGTATTTCGGAGTCGATCTTACAGCTGATGCTCTGCACCTCAAGGCTGAGTTTATGCAGGAGTACTATGCACGAGAGCAGGAAGAAGACTTTAACGAGGCACTCGATGATGCCGAAGAGATCGCCATCGAAGAACGCGTTAAACGAGAACTCGACACCGACACTCCAGATGGATCAGTCATCCAGTATTCGGCCGCTGAAGCGTATGCCCACCGTCGAATTCGTGAACAGTACATTGAGCGATACCACGAAGGTGACCCTGACCGAGGGATTCCGGAAGAATTCATTGCGACACCTGAACAGGCCGAGTGTATCGCCGACTTCGCCGTTTGGACAGCATGGTTTGCCCACACGAACCGACCAGACTCGACCCACTCATACACGAATGATTGGCCGTATGAACCTGCAGTCGGGAACCGTCCGACCGGTCAGGTGTTGGTCTGGAGCACGATCAGCGTCCTCTTGCTCATCTTCGGTGGTGGTCTCGGGGTGTGGGCGTATCATTCGCTTGATTTCGCCGAACCAACGACCGACGTCATCGACATTCCATCACCCGACTCGGTGTCGATCACACCCACACAGTACGCTGCAGCGTGGTATGTCCCGGTTGCTGGGGTACTGTTCGCCGTGCAGGTACTTACCGGGGCGCTTCTCGCGCACTATTATGTTGAACGGACGGGCTTTTTCCGGATTGAAGAGATGCTTGGGATCGACCTCATTTCGCTACTGCCATTCACGACAGTACGAACGTGGCATCTCAACCTCGCAATTCTCTGGATAACGACCCTGTGGCTCGCCGGGGGACTCTTCCTTCCAGGGCTGTTCAACGATCGTGATCCACCCTGGCAAGCGATGGGCGCGTCGGTGCTTCTTGGAGTGCTCGTAATCGCGACCGCTGGCGCGTTTACAGGAGTCTGGCTTGGAATACAAGGCAAATTTGGCTCGCCTGAAGAGAGCAAGCTTTGGTGGTGGCTTGGCTCTGAAGGGCTTGAGTATCTCGAGGTGGGCCGACTCTGGAAACTACTCTTACTTGGTGGGCTCGTCGGCTGGACCGGATTAGTACTCCGGAGTGTTCGACAGATGGACGAACCGCTCGGTGGGCTCGGACATTTCTTGGTGTATGCCGGTGGCTCGATCGGATTGTTGTTCGGTGCGAGCATGCTCTATACTCCAGAGACGAACATGGCGGTGACGGAATTCTGGCGCTGGTGGGTCGTCCACATGTGGGTCGAAGGTGTCTTCGAGTTCTTCGTAATCGCCGTCATCTCCGTTGCTCTCGTGTCGATGGAACTTCTCGAAAAAGAGGAGGCAGAAAAAGCAATCTTCTTTGAGGTATTTGCGATTATGGCGGCGGGTATCGTCGGGGTCTCGCACCACTACTGGTGGGTTGGTCTCCCTGATTTCTGGGTCCCGCTTGGAACGGTGTTCTCAACACTTGAGTTCGTCCCGCTCGTGTTCGTTCTGTATCGAAGCATCGGCGAATACCGCTCGCTAAAATCTCAGGGCGAGGAGTTTCCGTATACAATTCCGCTACTGTTCATCCTCGGCAGTAGCATCTGGAACTTCGTCGGCGGCGGCGTGCTCGGCTTCTTCGTCAACTTACCAGTGATCAATTACTATGAACATGGTACCTATCTCTCTGTCGCCCACGCTCACGGAGCAACGTTCGGTGCGTTCGGTTTACTTGCGCTTGGACTCGGTACCTACATTCTGCGTGTTGTGACGCCCGAGGCGGCGTGGGATCCAACGTGGTTTCGGGTCTCATTCTGGTTCATGAACGTCGGGCTTACAATCATGGTCATTGCATCGTTGCTCCCGGTCGGATTCGCCCAACTCCGGGCGGTCTACACGGATGGCTATGCCGCCGCACGGAGTCTCGAGTTCTACGAACAGCCACACATCCAGGCGCTCTTGTGGGCGCGGACGCTCGGGGATACGCCGATGATTCTCGGGGCACTTACGTTCACCGCTGGTGCTGTCCGTCACTTGTATGCTGCGCACAAGGCTTCATTGGGTTTGGAAGAAGGAACAACGAAAATGTCAGTATGGTCTATGTAGTGAACAGCGGAAATGAACTCTGATTGATATCATTGTGTGATTTCACACGCTGAAATTTCTTCGCCAAGAGGGTACTGGAGACGGGGAGGAGGAGACGAGGGATTCTGGCCACTGACGGTCGGTTTCTCACGAACACACTGACATTTATCATCGTTCTTGTACGCACAGCCGTAGTGGGTCGCGACTTCTCGACCCCAAGTCGGACATCCATCACGTCGTTCGTTTCTCTAAGCGAAAGAATCCCACTTATACTTCGCCAGTGCTGTTATCCAAGCATGGCTTCTGGGATTCACGTGCAGATTGGGCTAAGTAGTGCAGATAGTTGCCCTGTCTCTTCAATCAGTGAGAACTGCGAAATCGAGTCCTTGACTGCCAATCGACATTCCACCCCAGAGAGGACAGAAGTCGTCGGTGAGCTAACGGTTGACCACTCCGAAAATACTGAAGCAGAACTAAACATGGTAGATGAAGTCTTCCGTGACGATACGAAGTCGGTATATCGATACACGCATGGCAACGATACGTGTCCGTGTATGCGCGTGCCAAACCATGGGTGTCCCGTTCGTGACCTCCGTGCGAACTCTGGTCAGCTCATCTTGTCATTTATCACACCGGATCTTGAGACGCTTCGATCGGTCGTTGCTGACCTCCGAGGAAGCTGTGAGAACGTTACGATTCATCAGCTTACGCGATCGAGTGCTGCCGATAACGGGCAGTCACTTCTGTTCGTCGACCGCACTGAATTTACCGACCGCCAATACGAAGCACTCGAAACAGCACACGAGATGGGCTATTTTGACTCGCCAAAGAAATCGAACTCCAAAGAAGTGGCTAATAAAATGGGAATTTCAGTGGCCACGTTTGTCGAACATCTCTCTGTTGCCCAAACGAAACTATTAGATCAGATTCTCACAGACTGATCGCGCTAATTTGTCAATCTAATTTTAGTTGATCAGAATGGCTCTCCCCGGCATGGTGCTATCTTTGCTCATTGTCCCCGTGCGACATGGGGTTAAATAAACCCAAGTATATTAGCGACAGCTCGTATCCTGATTCTCCACCAAATTTGATTTGTCGCAATGTCTCAATCAGTCTATGGGGAAATTGGCGGTCGTGATGCAGTCGAAGCGGTCGTCACGGACTTCTACGACCGGGTGCTATCGGACGACCAGCTTATCCCGTATTTTGAAGGGATGGATATGGACGAGTTGCGTGCGCACCAAATTCAGTTCATCAGTGCAGTTGCTGGTGGGCCAGTTGAATATTCGGGTGCTGATATGCGTGAGGCACATATCCACCTTGATATCGATGAAGCGGACTTCGAGGCCGTCGGTACACACCTCGAAACCGCGCTTCGAACGAATGGAGTTGGCGAAGACAATATTGACGCGATCATGGCCGAAGTCGTCGCGCTGAAAGATCCGATTCTCGACCGGTGATCGCGAGCTGATTACACTGTCGTAATCTCCTTCAGCCGCCCAGTGTAATCCGCTAAACTACTTCTTTCCTTATCTACGGGCCGCGAAAAGAAGAAGAAGCAATTACACCCTCCAGTAGTCAACCGTTCATTCCGCCCTCAGAGGGGGTGCAAGTTGCACCCCCTCCTCATCTCTTGGGGATCGTCGATTACGGTCGGTGGCTCGGTAGTGATTACGACACCGTAATCTCCTCCGTGACGCTCTCGTCTTCGTCGGACGTGATCGGTGCTGCCGACGAAAGAACGTCAAACTCTTCGTCAACATTTTCCGCCACTGCGTCCGGGTCTTCCTGGTTGTCAGTGCTATCGTCGCTTCTCTGGTTGTTGGTGTCTGCGTCCTCGTCTCCCGTGCTGACGTGATCCATCTGTGCTGCAAAGAACGACTCCCATTCGTCTTCATCAGCCACAAGGGTGTTTTTCTCGTCACGGTGCTTCAGCGTGACAAGATTGCTGCTGTCTTCTGGGTCAGGCGTCTCACTTCGGCTCGTTCCTCGTGCGACGAACTCCATGACACGGCGCACCGTGTTTGGGTTGGTGTCGAGGTCGTGGTCGTCGAGGATCTGTTTGACGAGCCATGACGGGAGTCGCATCTTGCTGTGACCTCGTCGTGCACGCTCGTGGAAGGCTGCCCACACGAAGGTTGCACGTTCTTTGTTCTTCGAGAGGTCGTGATTTCCGGTCTTCCGAGCGGATGTCGCGTTAGAAGTAAGTTGCCTAGTCCCCCACCCGTAGCGATTGAAACGCTATTGCAGTGACGAAATGACGTGTGTACTCACAAAGATTTGAACGTGACTTAAAGAAGTATATTTTTAAATATAAAGACTGCGATTGCCATTCTCTAAAAACCATTTTTAGAGCGCTAGCGCTAGCCTAGAACCACCTATTGCTGTTATAGAGAATTGCACCATGACCCGCAAATAGACTGTGTCCCTGATCGATGAAAAAGGAAAATTCGGCCATACAAGGCGAAAAAGAGATTTCCTACTCAAAGAGTGGCAAATTGACGGTGAAAGGTACCAAATCCGCTTAGATATGCGAGGCCGTGTACTGCTCCTAATCGGACTGCAGTATCCGACATTCTCTTGTTCTATTCCGTCAGGGAGCGCATAACAATATACAGTGCGACCATTGGATAAACTGCGAGCGCCACAGGGGCTTCCCATTTCCCAGAGACCCTACCCGTGGCGCTCGGAATGAAGAAAGTCAACGGGGAATCTCACGTCTGATGGTCTACAGATGGCCGTGTCGTCATTCCCACCACGGCCATCACCGATTCCCGGTGGGGGAATCCGGTGCGAGAACGGGTTGCTTGTTGGTAGAAGCACCATCGACGCTCCGACTCGTGTCGTCGATGGCGGCCACGAAGTGGCCCCGGTGGTTCGAATCCACCCCCGTTCGTATTCCTATTTAACACTGAAACGGGTGAGACAGTGGTATTGTCGAGATACAAGGAAAGTGGTTTGAGCATTTTTTATTGGTAAGCAGAGGATGTCCACAGTCAGCGACGCCTTTGATGTCAATTATTGTACAATGTTTATTATCCACGCAGTATTGGGTAAAATTGCCTGTGAATGAAAGTAGCAGGCATTCGGCTGAGCGTCCATAGAATTCTACTTCCGATTAAATCTATAGCGGAAGTGAACACACCAGATAGCGAGTGAACTCACAAACTCACCTCGATACCCTCTCCGTGTTTATAAAATTGCAGGCGAGAATACCACGCCCTTGAGGGTGTGGATGAATCGCCGTCTTTGGTTACTTTCACTGTACGGCATAGTCTTAGGTGCTCTCCCCGCGTATTTCTCGGTGTCAATTCGATGGTATCCCATCGGATTCTGACAGTCCGACAACTGGCAGTTGACTCGGTGGTTGCCGCATCAAATACGTAAGCCCTCGGACACGCAGACCGACACAAAACACCCAAGTACCTCCGAGTCTCGTCCGGTCTTCGGACGGGATAGGAGTACCGGTACCGTGGCAGTGCCAGCACCTCGTCGGGGTGCGAACCCTAAACATCCCACCGAACCGCCCATTGGTGGGCGTGGGAGGCCCGCGTCTTCAGGCGCGGGAGGATGTCACATGGATTGCAAATGAAAATGACATAGGAGAGACGCTCCTAAATATCAATTGTTCAGAGAGGTATTCACTGAAACAGCATTCGTACAGTCGCGTCAAAGTCAACTGCTCCCTCGGGTGTGGTGTTAAAAACTCCTGAGTTTTCAAAGACAATCATCTGCTTACCTGGTTGCATCGTACCGAACGCTTTTCCAGACTTCACACCAAATTCACTTACTCCCCTTGAGTACATTATTTCCCCACGGTCACGGAAAGCCTTGAGCTGGTTTTGTTCCATCACCCAGACATCAATGGGGCCACCTTTGACTTCTATATCCCATTCAAGAGTGTATCCGGTTTTGCCCCAAAAATTCATCCCTTCAAATTCACCCGATTCAAGATGGCCAGATATCTTAGAAACGTTTTCAGAATTACTCTCTTTTATAGTCGAGATCTTAATCGCGGATTCAGGTGCTTGCTCCAACTTTGTCGCTTCAGTTTCCCCAACGCAACCACTCAAGAGCGTTCCACTCACTGCTACTGCCGCACTAATGAACTCTCGCCGATTCATATCAATAAGACAATATTGAGTATATATAAATTCTGTGCTGTTGATATTTATGAACCTACAGAGTTCTACCGGAACATGAACACAGTAGGATTCGAATGGTGATTATCGTAAAAACCGCTAAACAGCGTTGATGTGACTGGGTAGGAGGAGTAAGTCACGCTGTATGAATTATCTTGAATACAGGCGCTAAAACCCCGTCGTTTACTGCGGGGATACACCGCCGTCATCGAAACAGGAAGCCCTGCCCTTTAGGGCGGGGAGGAGTCACCAAGTCCGCTCACTATCCAGCCGCGAGCTGGGAGTGACGTAAGTTAGTATTATATACTAACGAAAATTCCACCCGAAACACGTCGCACGGGCGTCTGACTGAATTACATTGTGCTCCAGTTGGAGTGACTCTGTATGCCGAATGTCTCCGTTCGAGTTGACGATGAACGCCGCGAGGAGTTAGATGAACTCGCGAATGACGCCGGGTTATCCCGCGCGGAGTACATCCGTGATGCACTTGACGTCCGTGAGAACCACGAAGAACTTCGAGAGGAGCACAACCAACTCCAGTCTGAGTACGAAGCACTCCACGACAATCACACGGAACTCCAAGAAGAGTACGCCGAACTCCAGACAGAGTACGATGAAGTGAAACAGGAACTCGACCGTGTGCACCGTGAGAAGCGCCAGGTGCTCGACCAGCGCAAGGAGAACCAAGAACTCAAACGGTACGTCGAAGACGAACTCGCTTGGCGTGAACAACCCCTCGCGACACGTCTGAAGTGGGTGGGTATTCGGTAAGGGCAGTGACTGACACCATCGTCAGAGCCCACTCACGTACCACCAGCTCCTATAGAACCGAAGAGAAGGACTCGACAGTAGTCGGCCGTTGTATAAGGTACTCACATCCAGTTAGCGTGGTGCGAGAGAGAATGGTTATGGGCCACCACAGGTGGAACAGATACCGGCAGCGGCATTCCCTGCCTGCATAAGTAACAGGGTTACAACGAACAAAGCGGTGGTCAGACGGGGGTGGTGTACGAGCTTGTCGTGCAGTGTATTGTTACCAAACAACGCACTTAGTAAAGAACATCACTGGTAATTAAACACTTTCCCAAAGACGACCAACGCCAGCAAGTCCGCAACTACAGACTGACGACAACACGTTTTTCCATTACACCCGTCGCGTAATCACGAGAGAAATCCAAATCACCGAATCGTAGAGGAACGGTTAGAAGAACGGTTAGAAGAATATACTGTACAGTAGTCGGGTGTTGCGTACGTCCGTTCGTGGTGCGGAACTTTGTGTCCCGTTTATCTTTCTGGTTGTCTTGCAGTGATATCTGGCATCAGATTACGCCGTGGCAGAGACGTTTGAATCCGCCTTACCCGACGGGTGTAATCCGAGCATGTCCTTCCACGAGTTCTTGTGCTCAATTACGTGACACTCCTCCGGGCTGTAGGACGTCCGACCGAGTTGCTTTGCATACGCCGTGTCGAAGACAACCTTCTTCGTCCCACGGTGATCGATGAGCCGGACGTTCTCTTTGCCGAACCAGTCGAGAAACTCCCGTGTGCGTTTGACCGTATTGTCGTTGGGATATTTCCCGAGCATCGCCGCCAACTCTTCGCGATACTTCTTGTTGCTGATGACGTACCCGTTCGGGGTTTTCTTCCCGATCTTCGTCGCGACGAGTGCAATGTTTCTCGCACGGTGCTGGTTTTCACTCAGATGCTCACGGGATTCCTGGTCGGTCATGCCACAGGCCTGTTCAAGCGGGCTGTCCGCCAACAACGTATCGTGTAAGGTGGTTTCTGGGGCGTCAACATCCACACTTGTGTTCTCAAGAGTCGCCTCCACATCTTCGAGGCGCTCGTCGAGTTTGTCGTCGATATTCGAGGTGGCATCGAGACGGTATTCTGTCGTGTCGAGTCGAGATTCGAGTTCTTCGATTCGCTCGTCTTTCTCGGCGACTTCTTGCTCGAGGTCGTCGATGCGGTCGGTGAGCGTCTGGATGTGATCGGCAAGGTCGCTGACCGAGAGGTCGGCATCAAGAACACTGGACGCTCCGGACGTGGTGGTCTCACTCATCGGCATGCACCTCCACTGTGGCCGCAGTGTCCTCTGTTGATATGGACGCCCCAGAATATGGGTTATAGTAATGAGCGTGCCAATAGGATAAAATGTCGCTTATATATCAGTGAATGCGCTCACGGGTACTTTTGGATACGTAACCAATGTTTATTTTATGATCGTACTAGCTCTTCTGCACAATGGATAACTCGACATCCCGATCACGTTGGTTACTTATTGGACTTGCAGCAACAGTAATGGGTGCTGCAGGCACCTATCAATTCATTTGGTCGTCTTTGAGTGGTGCAGTAGGTGCACGAATAGCAGCGTCTGACACTGCACTAGGTACTGTGTTCACTCTGTATATCATCGCACAAACTCTCGTTCAGCTACCTGCAGGACATATTCGAGACCGCTTTGGTCCGCAAAAACTATTGATTGCCTCTGGGATTTTGATGTTTGTTGGCTATGCAGGGACGGCAGTTGTTTCATCCATTTTCTCGATTTATCTCTCCTATATCGTTGGTGGGGTGGGCGCAGGTATCGCATATACTGTCGCAGTTAATACATCTGTTAAGTGGTTTGACAAGCGACGAGGTCTAGCAACAGGAATCGTCACAATGGCATATGGCGGGATAAGCGTCCTTCTCATTCCACTATTTCGTGAGTATATTGACACTAGATTTACAGCGACGCTTCTTGTGCTTGGAGGAACTGTGGGTATCCTTGGGATTCTTGCAGGGCTTGTAATTCGGGATCCTGATGACCTCACGACCTCCACGGAAAGAGGGGATAGCTCTGTCTCAAAGAAGAATGCAGATCAGAATGGTCTAATCGAAGAGTCGCCGTCTGTTGGATGGCGAACGGCAGCGAGGACATGGCAATTTTGGTTGTTTTACGGTGTCTTGGTCATTGTCAATGGCGTCGGACTGATGCTTATCGGACAGTCAGTCCAGCTGACGATCGAATTAGGCCTCTCTGCAGCAGTTGCAACATCAGTCGCTTCAGTTGTCGCACTTGCTGATGGTGCTGGAATCCTCATCATTAGTAGTCTGTCGGACACATTCAGTGGAGAACGAACTGCGGGTGTCTCGCTTCTCTTATGCAGTGTGTCACTCGCTGGTGCGATTGCCGCTGCAAATCAACATCACCCTTTATTGTTTTTGCTCTTAACAGGAGGAGCAGCCTTTTTCCGAAGTCCAGTGTTCTCTATTTTCCCCAATCTTGTCGGTAGTTACTATGGTGAAGCTCGTTCGTCTGAGAACTACGCACTGATCTACACCGCAAAGGTTCCAGGTGGTGTGTTTGGTGGGACTGTAGCCAGTGTACTCGTCTCGCTTCTTGGCTGGTCAATGTCATTTTATCTTGGTGCTGGTCTCATCGCAGTTGCAGGCCTATTGACGTGCTCACTCACGCCCACAACAGTCATCTCAAACGAGGGCGCTACTACAGATCCCTAATTCTCATCTCGAACGACCAGTTGTCGAGGATTACATCGAACAACGCTTGTCTAGCGTTGCAGTTGGTGTTATAAGCAGACGATGGGAAACACGAGATGGTAAGTTTCTCTCACTATCTCACAAGTAGAAGCCACTGACACTGTCGTCAGAGCCAATTCACGTCTCTCATCCCCTTTACAGTCCGGAGAAGATTCGGTGTGAGTGTCACACTGGTCGGGAGGACGTACCGGGCATCGGCTACTCGATTTGTGACGAGCGAGGCTATCTGCCAGATGTGCTTGAGCCGTTGATCGAAGACCGCGACGCGATCAAAGCCGAGATTCGGGAGACTGAGGATGAAGAGCGTCGCGAGGAGTTGGAAGGGCAATCGAGTGCGATCAAGTGGATTTTGGTGTCGTGTTTCGGTTATCAGGGCTTTTCGAATGCGAAGTTCGGACGGATCGAGTGCCACGAGGCGATCAACGCGTATGCTCGGGAGATTCTGTTAGAGACGAAAGCAGTGCTCGAGGAGAACGGCTGGCGGATTGTGCATGGTATCGTGGACAGTGTGTGGGTGACGCCGATTGACGGAGAGGAGCAAACGTCGCTGTCTGCGCTTACGAAGGAGATTTCCGACCAGGTGGAGATTCGCCTTGAACACGAAGCCCACTACGACTGGATAACATTTGTGCCGTTGCGAGACTCGGATGCCGGTGCATTAACGAAGTACTTCGGGAAGGTCGCTGGCGAAGATGAGTACAAGTATCGAGGAATCAAGTGTCGCCAACAGAGTACGCCGACATATATCGATGATGCGCAGAAAGCGTTGATCCGAGCAGTGGATGCGTATCGCGACCCAGAAGCCGTTTGTGAGGAATTGCGGTCGTGGGTCGATCGGCTTAAACGTGGGGCGGTTGATCCGAATGAGTTAGTGATCACGAACTGTGTCTCGAAAAAGCGGGAGGACTACACGCAATCGACGCGGAGTGTGGCGGCGTTGGAGCGAGCGGCTGATTTGGGGCTATCGCGTGCGCCCGGTCAGAGTGTGTCGTATGTGGTGGTGGATGACGGGAAGTGCTCGCGGGAGCGAGTGCTATTGGCGAGTGAGGAGTTGGACGAATATGATACTGAATTTTATCGGCAGTTGTTGGTTCGTGCGGCAGCGAGTGTGCTGTCGCCGCTTGGATGGCGTGAAGCGGATATTGAGGAGGAGTTAGGGAAGTATATCGAGTCTAGTTTGGCGTCGTTCGGGTAAGATGTATAATTTGACTTGAATTCCCTCAGAAGAACCGGCTGGGTTTGAGTCGCGAGAGCCGCATCGCATTCGCCGTCACACCGATGCTCATCCCCATGTCGCCGACAACGACAGCCACGATCACGTTCACGAGGCCAAACGGCACCCCGAGCGCCAGTAGGGTTTTGATGCCGAGACTTGTCCAGATGTTCTGGCGAATCACCGACGTTGCCGTTTGGGACAACCCGGCGAGATACGGCAACTTCGTGAGGTCGTCGCTCAACAACGCAATGTCCGCCGTCTCAAGAGCGGTGTCAGTCCCCGCTGCACCCATGGCAATTCCGACAGTCGCCGTCGCGAGTGCCGGTGCATCGTTGACGCCATCTCCGACCATGGCGACACCACTGGACTGTTCAAGAAGCTCCTCAACGGCCTGCACTTTCTCGTCCGGCAGGAGTTCGGCTCGGTAGTCATCAACGCCAATCTGCTCGGCAATCGCTCGTGCTGTTCCCTCGTTATCGCCGGTCAGCATGACAACACGCTCGATGCCGTGTTCGTGCAGCTGTTCGACTGTCTCGCGTGCACCTGGTCGAACCTCATCAGCCACGGCGATGAGACCGAGCAATCGATCGTCCGTTCCGACGAATACGACCGTCTTTCCGTCGTTTTGGAGGCTTGGTACTGTTCTGGCCATCAAATCGAGATACTGACCGTGGTCACACTCCGCCGTCGTCATAGCGACTCCGCCATCCGTTGCGACATGGACGTGACCCAGATCGAAACCGAGGTCCTCGAACAACTCGGGCTTGCCGATGTAGTACTGCTCATCGTCGATGGTTCCGGTCACGCCCTTGCCGGTGAGACTCTCGAAATTCGTGATCGAGCGTTCGGAGATACCTTCGGTAGTACCCGCATCACTAATTGCCGCTGCAATCGGGTGTTCACTCCGCGCTTCCAGACTTTGTGCGGTCCGCAATACCTCTTTGCGAGACGTTCCTTCGAGTGGGACAACGTCCGTGACGGTCAACTCGCCTTTCGTGAGTGTTCCCGTTTTATCGAACGCAACGGTATCGACATCCCCCATCGCTTCCAAGTCTGGCCCACTTTTAATGAGAACGCCGTTTTTCGCGGCACTCGTGATCCCCGAGACGACACTCACGGGTGTGCTGATGACCATTGCACATGGACACGCGAGGACGAGGAGTGTGAGACCGTGAACAAAGCCAGTTCGCCACGTGGCATCGAACACGAGTGGTTGGACGAATACAAGTGCCACCGCGAGACTAACGACGACTGGTGTGTAGTAGCTGGCAAAGCGGTCGACGAACTGCTCATGGTCCGTTTTCTCGCGCTGGGCATCCTCAACCATCTCGATGATTCGTGCGATGGTGTTCTCGGCAGCTGTCGACGTGACGCGAACTTCCAGATAGCCCTCCTCGTTGATCGTCCCAGCGTACACGTCCTCACCTTCGGTCTTATCGACGGGGACACTTTCGCCCGTAATTGGAGCCTGGTTAACCGCACTCTCGCCCTCGATGACCTCGCCGTCCATCGGAATCTTGTCTCCAGGGCGAACAATAACAACATCACCGACTTGGACGTCATCGATATGGAGTGTTTGTTCATCGCCATTGCGACGAACGGTCGCCGTCTCGGGAGCCAACTCCATGAGTTCGTCGAGCGACCTTCGTGCCCGCCCCATCGAGTATCGCTCCATCAGTTGGGCGAAGCTGAACAGCACTGCGAGGGTGCCGCCCTCGAAGTAGAGTGCTTCACCAAAGATAAGACTCGCAGCGACCGCGCCAAGAATGCCGAGGCTCATCAGCAAATCAATATCGAGACTCAGGTTTCGGGCGGAGTAGTACCCGTTTCGGATGATCCGCTCGCCGCCCGCAATGATGCCAAGGATGTAGAACACCTCCGTGAGTGTGATTGCTTGGCCGAACCCATTTGCAAGCACGACGTTCAGCGAGGGAAGGAGATATTCGACGGCGAGTCCAAGGGTGAGAAACGCCGCGCCTGTGTAGACTTTGAGGGCACGTGTGCTACGCCAGACGGTGCTGGGGTCTTCGCGTGGGCGTGTCTCTTGACTCGTCGATCCCTCGGTTCGACTGCCTTCGACCGCGTAGCCTGCTCCTTCGATCGCATCGGTGAGGTCGCTCTGGGTGGCAGTATCTGGGTCGTACGTTACAGTAACCGTCCCAGTTGTCGGTTGGGTATCGTACGAGAGAATCCCATTCTGCGTGTCGAGTGCATTCTCGATTTTGCCGGCACAGGACGGACAGTCCATGTCGGGCACGTCGAACGTGTCTGTGCGTTCTGCGTGTTCTGTCTCGATTTCGTAGCCCGCGGCCTCGATTCGCTCACTGATTTGTTCGGTATCAGTCTGCGAGGAATCGTACTCGACATGGACTGTTCCGGTCGTCACTTCTGGGTCGATTGCCTCGATGCCGGAAAGCTGCTCGACGCTGGTGGTGATCTTACTCGCACAGGAGGGACAATCCATCTCCGGGACACTGAACGACGTTGATTCGGGGTTCGGAATGGACTGAACGGAATATCCCGCGGCCTCGATTCGGTCGATGATGGCACTCTGGTCAACCTGATCAGAGTAATAACTAACCGTCACTGTTCCAGTCACCACCTCTGGATCGATCGACTCGACACCGTCGAGTGACTCGACACTCTTGGTGATTTTTGCTGCACAGGACGGACAATCCATCTCGGGGACTGCGACAACCGTAGTCTCCACTTCGGCAGTATCCGATGGAGTCCGTTGATCCGACTCTCTACTCATTACCTCTCAGTAGTTCTCGTAGTGGCTTACGGATTCGTTTGGTACACACCAAACGAATGAGCGAGAACCAGCGTTACTGATCGGATTCGGGAAGTTGGGCAAACGGCATATTCTTCACGTACGACCCTGCGAGGTGGGCTTCTGCTCGGCGGAGACGATACGAAAGTGTTGAACCCGGAATGCCCAGTAGTTCAGCCAGTTCGTACGTTTCGATTGCTCGTGGGGTTTCGTAGTAGCCATGTTCGACGGCGGCTCGTAACGCACTCTCCTGCTCTGGTGAGAGGAACTGATCGCTCTCACTCTCTGCCATGTTGAGATCTGACGCATCTGTATCCTTTACGCGAACGATATCGACACCGGCTGTTTCGGCGATTTCGGCTTCGAGGGTGTCATAGAAGGGTGTGAGCTTTGCATCACCGGGGAGAATCAAGCGCCATTGATAGCGACGACCGCGCCAGGTTGTCTCGAAGATTAGCCCGTCACCGAAGTGTTCGAGTGCAAGGTGTGGAATTGACGTACACGCGACAGTGCGATTCCAGTACGAATACAGGATGAGCGTATCAGCAGTCCGATCGAGGACACGGGTTTCCCACTCGCCCTGGCAATCGCGCCGAACGAGACAATCAGCAAAATAGTCAGCCGTGGCGACCGCATCGGCGACAGCATCAAGCACTTCTTCAGCACCGCCAATATGGTCTACCCGCCACAGTGTATCGGTGGTGACGTGGCATGAGAGGGAACGGAGTTGTGTCTCCGGAAACTCCGCGAGGATATCGGCGACCGGGTTGCTTCCCGGCTCGTACTCGAGAGCGAAGACGAATTCACGCATAGGGATGAGTAAGGGATAGACGCTGATGAGTTTGTACATCGCCACCGCCAGCGACAACAGATTATGAGTATGTATTCGTGAAGCAGTGATTTATGCCAGACAAATTCTGTGATCGGTGATTACTGTTATCCCATATCACATTTGCTAACTGTCAAGATAGCGTTCCCCCCACTCGTCCATCGCATCGATTATCGGTTCGAGCGACGCTCCCTGCTCGGTGAGCGAGTACTCGACACGGAACGGTTTCTCGCTCACGATGGCGCGATTCACCAGTCCATTGTCCTCTAAATCTTCAAGGCTGCTTGAGAGTACCGTACTGGAAATCTCATCAATCTCCGACTTGAGAGCGTTGAATCCGAGTGGTCCATGTTCGAGCAGTCGATGGACAATGACGGGATGCCATTTCTTCCCGATGAGATGGGCTGTGCACGTGACGGTGCACCAGTCGTCGTCGGCGCACCACGATGCAACACATCCGTCCTGATTTGCGTTACTCATTCGTCCTATCGGTAACAAGTGAAGCCGTATTAGTGTAGTGTTCCAAAACAATAATTCCGTAGTTACTATTGTTTGCTAAGGGGGTTAGCAAACCGTACTTGATTTGTGTACCCTTCGCTTACGCTTATTTCGAATCTTTTCCACTACCCGCTATGGTCGAACGACGTGCTGATAGCATTTGGTCGCTCAATCAGTTGACTCCCGCCTGGGTTCTCACCGGGCTCCGTCTCATTCTCGTCGCTCTGGTAGCGAAACCAGCACTGAGTAAGTTCATCACCTACAGCAATTCGGTCGCGTTCTTCGATGCCTATGGAATTCCGATGCCAGCAGTGATGGTTATTGTAGCAGGGTTACTCGAAGTCACAGCGGTCGTGATGCTTCTGTTCGGGATTGGCGGTCAAATCGCTGCCTTGTTATTGATCTCGGTGATGCTCGTCGCGATCCTGTATATTGGCCCGGATTGGAAGAATCTCATTGTCCTTGCTGGCTCCATAGTGATTCTCGTGTTGGGGACCGGTTCGTACTCGCTCTGGCAGCCAACTGATCGACTCCTCGGTTAGTGTATCCTAACCACGTCCGTTTCGGCTCAGTCCGTTAGCTGGGGCTTGTCTTAGGCTTATTTGGTCACTCTCGGTCTCTCTGAACGTGACCCAACAGAGATTGATACGCGGATTCGGTTATGGAATTGGTGCGACGATTGCAATGTCACTCTTCATGCTCGTGGCAACGGTGACTGGTGTGTCTCCAATGCCAGAACCAATCCCAAAAGCAGTGGTTGGTACCCTCTTCGGGAGTGGTCTTCCGAAACCGGTGCTGCTGGTATTAGTGGTCGGGCTCCACCTCGGGTACGGTGGTCTCTTCGGTGCCGTGCTCGCACGGATTGCTCATCCAGTAACGATATGGAAGGGACTTGGACTCGGCGTCGTGCTCTGGGCGGTAATGCAAGTCACCTTCCTTCCATTCCTCGGCTGGGGAGTGTTTGGACTTGCAACCACTCCACAGATTGCGGTTGCCACGCTCGTTCTTCACTTGATTTACGGTGGCATACTCGGCTGGACATTGGATCGAGACCTAACGCTGACATCTAGGGAGTCGCCTGCGACCGCAGATTGAGCAATAGACGATTAGCTCGCGCTAACCCAGTCAGCATGCCCTTGTCCTAGCTTTACGGCGATGCCACTCTCAGAGTGAGAGCGATGACCGCAATCGAAATCGAATACTGTGTCCCATGTGGCTTACTTGACCGAGCGATTGCGACTCAAACCAGACTCTTGGACGAATTCGGACAGAAGTTGGATAGTGTGTCGCTCGTCCCGAGTCATGGTGGAGTATTCATCGTGACGGTCGATGGAGAGACAATTTGGGACAAAAGCGTTCATGGTGCTGAGATGGACATGAACCTGATCGTCAATGCAATCGACGATCGAATCTCGGTTGACGCCTAACGTTCACCTGATCATCAATGCTCGAACTCTTTCAAGCGGAAGACTGCGGGTACTCACAGAAAGTTCGTGAAACTCTCACTGACCTTGGCGTCTCGTATGTCATCCACAATCCGCGTACTGCAGCGGGTGAGACTCGTAATGAGTAGACGCACACCGAACTCCAAACCCTAGGTGGAACAGACCAGATCCCGTTTCTGGTTGATCACCAGCGTGGTGTTACGATGTACGAAAGTGACGATATCATCGACTACCTCGAAACCCACTACTCGTGACGATTGTCTCGAACGCAGATTTCGCTATGGTCACTCCGATTGCGCTCCTCCGCTCGTGGTGACCAAGGAAACACAGCAATAGAATATCGCATACCCGTTGGTGACTTCGAGGAGTACCGTACGCTGTCAGGATGACTCGGTCACGATGGGTAACTCGATTCGAAGGAGCACAGAATACCAACTCACAAATCACGCGTGAACAAACTCACTGCATTGATGGTTCATAGCTCCCTCTCGCGTATTGCTGTCCTCGTCGACGACTATCTATTGGTTTGGGTGCTTCTCTCGGTTGGCATTGGATTAGCTCTTCCATCAATAGCTGTTCTCACACCACTATCAACGCTGATTCTCGCGGTCATGATCGGGTCGGTCTCGCTGACGCTTGCGCCCGAGCGATTCAGAGACCTCCGCGGACGAACGCTACTCACGATTCTCATCGTTCAGACCGGGATGCCGCTGCTCGCGTTCGGTATCGCTCACGGTCTTGGATTGTCGTCTGCGCTCACGGCCGGCTTTGTTATTTTGGGTGCGGTAACACCCGAACTCGTTACCCCGACGATGACCGAACTGAGCGGGGGTGATACGGTACTTGCGACGATTGTCCTCATCGTGGTTGGTTTTGGGACGCTGGTGCTCGTCCCTGGTGTTGTTACACTGTTCTTAGGTGGATCTGTTACAGTCAATCCAGTCGTGATCGTCACACAACTGTTACTCGCTGTTGTGCTTCCGATGAGTCTCGCCGTCGCAGCTCGCTCTCGGTGGCCGGACCGAATTGGAGTGTATGACGAGCTCTATCCGTCGATTGCGGGCCTGATGGTGATTCTCATCATCGGTATCGTGACCGCGGCCAACGCATCGCTCGTTCGTGATAGCGACGAAGTGTTCTTTCTCGTAGTGGTCGGGGCACTCATCCTCAACGGTGTTGGCTACACAGCCGGGTGGCTCGTCAGTCGGAATTTCACTCGGGGGGAGCGTATTGCGGCGACGCTGTCTGTCGGGATGCGTGATTTTGCTGTTGCCGCCGCGTTGCTCGTTGGTGCTGGTTTCCCGACGTCGGCGACACTTCCAGCGGTTGTCTTCGGCATTGTCGAGATGACCACGAGCGCGGGCCTCGCGAAATGGTTTCGTCGGCAATCCTGAATACTACTGCTGACCCTCTTGTTCTTCAACCCATTCGAGAAGGGGTTCGAGTCGGTGACAGAGTTGCTCGCCTATTTCCGTCAGTTCGTACTCCACGCGAGGGGGAATTTCTGCATACTGTTCTCTGGAGAGGTATCCTTCATCAACTAGTTCCTCGAGTCGTGACGACAGCGTCGAGCTACTTACCTCGCCGAATGTGTCTTCGATCTTGTTGTATCTGACTAAAACCATGGCTGCAACTGATTCAAGTGAACACTAGAACAGACACACACCACTGTTACAAGTGAAACTAGAAAGAGAGAGAGTCTAGTAAAAGAACAACAGTGCACAATTATAACTAAAGCGTTGACATAACGTCTGACACACCACCTGTTCAAGTGAAAACAGGCGATATACAGCGTTTATCCGCTGAATTTCCGGGAAGTGTTGTAGTCTCCGAGAATTTGTCCTCTTCGGTCAGTACCGACAGTCTTTCACGAATTCACTTGCAGCAGTGGTGTGCGACTGCTTCTTTTGTTAGTTATTTGAACGAGTTAGTTCTCTCGTTCAGTTGTATCCGTGGTTTAGATGCATTTCTCATTACCTCCCCCTTTCCGCGACTAGCTTCACTTGCAAGAGTGGTGTCTCTCTGGTTCCAGTACTCTGTCTGAACTGGTCATGCGGCGATGTTCACATGCAAGAGTGGTGTGTTCTGCTCATGGAACTTTGTTTTCGTTCACGTGCATAGGTGGTGTGGCCTCGCTAAGTAGAGCAAGCCCAAGTGGTGCTCAATACTGTTGAGTCAAGGAAAAAGGGCGAGAGAACGGCTTGCTCATTCAATATCGAGGGCAACGTCAATCTCGTCGTCGAGATCGTCTTTGGTTAGTGGACCGAGACGAAGCTCAACGCCTGCCTCTTGGAGGATTTCCTCCATCTCCCAGCGAGTAACACCAGTGCGCTCTGCGGCCTTCCCGAGTGAGATTTCACCAAGGACGTAGAGCCCAATCGTCGTCGCGAGCTCTTCTTCATTTTGCAGGCTGTGGCGGTCAGTGGGCATGAGATCTCTTTGAACTGATGTAGGGCCGACTCGTTACTGTATTCTGTGAATATCGATCTCCGATAGGTATCGGAAATGGAGACGGGGTGATGTCACACAATCGGCTCAACAACAACATGTTCGTGCTGCAGATACGGCTTCTTGGCACGCCCGTCCGTCTCGAAGCTGATCACACCATGGCGGGCTAGCGTTTCGAGGTCACGACTCACTTGTCCCTTATCGCGATCGAGTTGTCGTGCAAGATCACGAACTGACGCAACTTCGTTCTCGGCGAGATAGGTGATGAGGTCACGTCGTTTTGGTGTAAGGATTTCAGCCGCGCTTTCGTGGCTCAGGACATGGACGCCTTCCATTCCACCGCGAGCAAGCGCTCGTGCCATCTGTTTTCGGCGGTCACGGCGTGATTGCTCGGAAGCCGGTGACGAGGGGGTATCCGATCGTGTGGATTCAGACATGGTGATATTCTTACTGTTGTGTAGTGGCCACAACTACTAATCACTGTTGGTGGTGCTCACGTGTATATGGATTCTCCCTCTCAGTTGCGCTATAACCCTCGATTTAATCGAAATGACTAATCCGGTCGGCGATAAATGAGCCAGTATGGTACTGCGACGTCTCCGTGCAAGCAGATTCCGAGGCGATGTTTCTCCATGACTCAATCCGAATTTGCCTACAGTTATGAGGTTGGCCAGTACCGCACACGAGTCTTTCAGATTGGTGTCCGGGCGGATCCGAATTTGAATACTGTTGAGTCATTTGCGGCGGTTCTCTTCTATGAACGTGCGAACGGCGAGCGCATCGAAATCGCAAAAATCGATGATTCTGAGCACGATGAAGGATCGATTCACATCGACCAATACTACCGAGAAGAGGGTGCAGAAAGGAAGGATTTTGATATCGATGTATCGACCGTCTATGAGGCAGATGACCATCTCGCGGACAATTGGCGTCGATATGCCCGACTCTATCTCGAAAACCACGAGTCAGAGTGATTGTTACGATCGAAACTATTGGTGATTAGAATTTAGTGCAAACGCATCTCCCTCGGTCAGCGGAAAGGCTCCGAGCGATTGTTAGAAGACTACTTCCTGTTGATTTTGACTATTATACTTGCTCACGCCGAATCGTCACTATATCGGCTGCCACTCGTTCGGATCCTTCGGCTGCAATCACGAGCATATTGGGTGCTGTTGTGCAGGGCGCTCGATCATCAACGTGAAATCCAGCGTCTGCAGCACCTGGGAGTTGCACCTGATAGCCATTTCCTGCGATTTGGAGTGAGACGTCTGTGACTCGGTGGATCGAGACGGTATCGAGGGCGGCTGACGTTGCGAGTTCGACCATATTCTCGTCTGTGATGCGGTCAATGTCGACGACGAGAAGAAGGTCGTCGAATGCAAACACGCGGATGTCTGCTAGGCTGGTGGTCTCCTCGTCAGTTTCTTCAACGAGTCCAGCGGTTCTGGCTGGCTTTGTGACCTGGAGAGCGAGGCCATCGCCGGATCGTTTGATTGTGTTTGGCATTATTGTTAGTATTGTATGCTAACCTAAGAGCATTCGCCTCATCTCTTGAGTTTTGACTCTGTTTCACCCCATACTGGATAGAAACTGACTTCAGTTCGCATATTCCAGACGCAAATGCAGCCCGTGTACCCCGACAGACGGCATGGGATCTTGCACTCTTTCCAAACCCATGCGTCCATGCCGTCTTCATCCCAGTGTGTCACGGAACTCTACTCAGCGAAAGAGGACGCCCCGTCCAAGGGTTTACGTGGCGAGTGCGCGAATCAATGAGTACCAATGGTTGGACAGGGAGGATCATCACTCTCACCCCTTGCGCAAGACGCCCTGGACGCGCTTGTAACAGCATTGCCGAATGAGCGAGAGCTCACCTACGAGCAAGCGTATGCAATTCTTGATGAGAAAGAAGATCTTGGGCGACCGGGCGCTGAGGATATCATCGAACGACTCTACAATAAGGGCCATCTCTACGAAGTTGAGGGCAAGCTTCGACTCACTGATTATGGATCTGTATAGCGAGGTCAGCCTCGGTAGTGAGGCCACACACAAAGCGTTATTCAACCTTCTCGTCGTACTCTTCCCACAGCGAATCTAGGTCTCTCCCCGTCTCTTCAGCGATGTGGCGCAACAACTGTGCTTTGTTTTCGAATTACTGAAGTTGGTTTTTTGTACTCATAGTCGGTAATTCGCATTCCATGGATAATTAGCTAGGGGGACAACATCGATCGCAAGCGGTAGTTTCCTCAGTTCGCGTATCTCTTTTCACGAGGATGAAGCGGTATGGTCGAGGTTAGTATAATATACTAATCTACTGCTGTTCACCTCGTTACATCTCTCTGGCCGACTACTTGTGTCGGATTTTCTCGCTAGTACTACTGCGTGCTCCGAGCGGTTCGTAGATGAGGACGGTATTGTTACTCCGGACAGTGACGAGATAATTTTCAACCGTGAATCGCACCTCAACGTTGCTCTTTTTCGATGCACTTGCTTCGATGATGTCTTCGAGCGCATCTGGGTCCACGTATTCGTACAGCGAGAGCGTAGTCTGGCCACCTGCCGGCTCGATCACGTCAATGAGAACGTCAACGACACCAGTAACAAGCTCTGACGTCGATGCGTCGAGGTCGATCGTCTCAGAGGCGACCAGTGCATATTGCGGTGGTGAGCTCGGGCCGGAGTGCTCTGTCGTGGACCCGAACCAACCGATCTCTTGGGTTCTTTCTGTGTCACTGTTCATATTTTCTATTGGTTCTCCAGAAACTTGAGTAACGGCCGCTTACCACAGAATTCACTGGATTGAAAGAAAGCGGCACTATGAATCGAGTGATGAACGCTGTCTGGTTATTTAACCGAATTATATAATGAACTCAATCTATGTCTGACGTGCTTATTTGATTCTTCGTGCCATTGGTGAAGATACGCTCTCACAGTGGCCAGCACGATGCCATCGTCTGGCGCCATCAGCCGACAGTGTCGTTGTGCCTGGTCGTGAGAGTTGGCTCTCCCCCTACCCGTCCTTTTCGACGAGACGTATACGTCTATTGAAGCGGTGCTTCCGTATCCAACCTAACTTACTCTTCCACATTGTCTGCTCGTCTTCCCTATCAAAACGGACTAACTTCCGCTATGAATCTATCATTGGCGATTATGTTCGATAGGTTGATCTGGCCATGCTGACTAGTTTTCTAGTCTAGAATGACCGAAACAGATACTACACGGGAGAAAACTGAACAACTCCGTGAGATATTTCTCGACGTCGCTGACGATTCTACAGTAACCGAGAACCAAGAAGAGACGCCCGGAACGCTTGGTGACAATTCTGGTCCTACTGAAGCACTGCAACCCATTATTCGGGAGATGAAGCAGAAATATGGGTTCAGAACGTCACTCGAGATTGACGAACTAGCCACGCTTGTGCAACTGTTCTACGACGAGTATTCCGATACGGCAATTGCACGCGAACTGGGGAATGCAAGCCGAGATAAAACCGTCACACGTGCACGGATTCATCTTCAACTCCTCCGTGAGACAGATTTTGATGCTCCGTTTGATCTAGATCAACTTCGAGGTCTTCGTGAAGAGGAGACCTCACTCGAGACGATTGCTGAGACGCTCGATGTGAGCAAGAGTACTGTCGGAAGATATTGTAGGATCCTCGATGCTGAACAGGCCGCTGCTGCGGTCGATCATCGATACCAACATCAATTCGAAGCTGCACTTACTGACTCGGGAACTGATCAATCTATCCGCGAGTCATTGGACAGTGGTCTTGATGATGCACTCGATGCATCTCCTGGGAAGAACTAGCTCCCCCTATCCCTCTCGCTAGTCGGTAGAATAGTACTCCTGATTGAATGAAAATGTGCTATGGGGCATGAATAGTGTACTCGAATACTTCTCTCGAAAACCAGACTGTAGAGGTGAGAACTTAGTCTGCCGAGTTAGTTTGGAGAGCGGGGGCGGCTGATGTCGATTCAGGAGAATTATCGACGGGTCCATTAACGAATAGTGCATGCCCGATGAGGAGGACGGAAACAGTTGCACCGACAGGAACTGCAGCTGCCAGTGAAAGCCCAGCAGCACTGACTGCGCCGGTAACACCAATCAATGCGAGTGGGATCAAGCCGAGAATGAGATCATAATATCCTGTCATAATCTATTCTATAAAATGAGACGTAGGTACATAAGAGTTCTGCATAGCTACTCTAGAGGTTCTCCATTCTCATTGTATAACAGCTAAAAATTCAATCCATAACTTATGAACGGTAGCTAGTTTTGTTACAGCTCTCTGTCAGAAAGGATACTGTCTGATAGCAACGGTTAAGTATGATAACATACCACATGATACTGTCGTCGTATAGTCTTGTAAACAAGCCGGTTCAGGTTAGTTCACCTGTCATCCACGCCAGAGGCAGACGTCGTCCTATCGTCTGCTTTCAATGCGCTCACAATTTTATTAAATTCGATTTTCTAGTCACCAGGTTTCATTGCTACGATCCTGACTTGCATCTCATCGAGTTGTTCATCGACATTCTTTCCGTTCTCTTTCCCACTCTTCCACATAATGAATGTAAAAACTGCCATCGAGCTGTAACTCGATATCGACATACACACGTGAGATCTGCTCAGGATACGCAGTCTCATCAAAGATGACCTCGACGGTGGCAGGTTTGTTCGAGGGAAACGGGTTGACTTGCGAAACGAGACTTATCCTTCCAAGCTTTCGCGCAACTCTTCGCAGAATTTCCTTGTTCGGTGACTTCCCATCCATCTGATTAGGAGTGATTTTCTGAGCGTGTGCCTGCAGTGGAACTTGACTGGCCGGACTGAAGTCGCTGGAAGAACCGAACCATATCTGTGATCTTCACCGTCTCCGATTGTGCATTTGGTGTGCCGTGTCCGAGTGCCTCGACAAGCGTATCGACTTCTTCACACGCTGTGTTCCACTGTCGAAGATCGTCCATCGTCTCATCAAGCTTTTCGTAGCCGTGCTCTTGCGGGACAACCTCACCAGGCGTTTCGGCCTCATAGGTCTCCTGGAAGGACGAGATGGTATCACTGAGTTCCGATAGGCGATCGTTGAGTTCTTCGATAGTGTACTCTCGCTGCAGGCGATCGATATTCCGCCATTCGAGGTATGAGTCGTTCCGACCATACGTCACTGGATCATCGCCGATCTTTTTTGCGACGCCCATCTCTCCGAGAAACTCCAGATATTTCCGTGCGGTATCTGGTGCAACTCCTGCTCGGTCTGCGATCTCAGAGACCCGAAGTGGATCGTTCAACTGGAGGAGCACATCGTAAACCTTCTCGACAGTCGTTCGACTCTCGAGTTCGGTTTCCCACTCCGATGCGAAGTCTCGTGGATAGTCACCCATGATACTCACTACTCTATTAGTCTACTAGATCAAAAAGATTTGCTAGTTCACTACTCTAGTTGGTAGATTAGGTATTATTCTTGGTCTTCCTTTGCAAGGATCAGGCAGTGTAGCTGTAGTTGGTATATTATTCTAACCAAGTCCCGTTCGATGCTGTATTTATCGAGAGCCGAGCTTTCGGAAATCCGAATCGGAAACGGATAGGACGTGTCGGATTCCACTGCTACTGACTGGCATCTTGGATCGTGATTGCTGTAGCTGATTCGACTACAACTGCGTCAGCTCATGAGAACTTTGGCGCTCGACAATCCCCCTTCGAACGGCCCTAGAAGTGGTGTGAAATTCCCCACCGGCTCATCGACCAATACATTCGACACCATCTCGACGTCATCGAGATTTTGCGGATGAGTTGTGAGACATAGACTAGCCAAACAGTTAGAGATGTCTCGAGTTTTCAGCGGACTTCTACTACCAAAGTGAACCCATCTATTCTACCAATTGCAGAGGGTGTGTTCTCGTTTTGCTGTGGCGTCCAGTACGGCGGCCACTCGCACTGGTTGACGTCGATCGTCCCTGTATTGGAATATTCGGAAACGACCCTGGCTTACCTATCTGATACCCCGGTGAAATATCATCTGTGATGATGCACCAAACATCACCAGAACTTCCCACACTTGAGCCCGGCATTACACTGCTCGAAACCGATGAGCGCATGACTGGTTCGCTCCAGTCACTCGTGCTCGATCAACTACTTCTCGATCAGGGGTCAGCCATTTGGATCGATGCTCACGGGCACGGAACAACACACCCGCTGACGCGAATTACTCCCTCAATGCGAGTCCTTGACCGGATTCACATTGCTCGAGCATTTACTCCGTGGCAACACCAGAGTCTCGTGGGGGATCTTGCTGGTGAACTTACGGACGAAACCACAATTGCCGTCTTTCCCGCAGTTGACTGGTTTTACCGATCGGAGGATCTGCCGCGTGGCGACGATGAGCGTATGCTCTCGAGCGTGGCTGAGCGGATCGACGCGCTTGCTGAGCGGTTTGAGATTCCAGTGCTGCTGACGTTGCAGACGGACGATACCCTGACAACACCGGTTCACGAGATTGCTGATCAGACGATTCGATGTGAACAGACCCAGTTTGGACCACGGTTCGCAGGTGAGGAGTACGAGACGTTGGTTTACCCGTTGGAGAATGGGCTGGTGCAAACGACACTCGCGTATTGGAAGCGTATTCTCGCCAATCGGTAT
The DNA here is from genome assembly GCF_051194195.1 of Haladaptatus marinus. Classification (NCBI taxonomy): domain Archaea; kingdom Methanobacteriati; phylum Methanobacteriota; class Halobacteria; order Halobacteriales; family Haladaptataceae; genus Haladaptatus; species Haladaptatus marinus. The sequence goes on along the minus strand of NZ_JBLZNK010000007.1, from coordinate 286,339 downwards.
CCGGCGATCGTTGATGCAGACGTTTCTCCGGAGGTGAGCGTAAATGGGGCGTACTAACGCAACGTATCGTGATTTGCTCCGAGCAATGGAGTCGCGGGGCAGGAGTATCGGCGGGCACTCCGACATGCTGACCAGACTGTGTTCGATCGGCTCTTCGAGTATGCCCGCGCTCATGCCGACGCGAGTGGGGTTCAGAACCACCAGTTCATCGAGATTCCAGCGCTGATTTCGATGGTGATCGAACAGCAAAAGCAGATTGAGGATCTGGAGAATCGACTTGATCACTTAGAGGACGATTTGAACGATCGAGGATGAGGCGATGGTGTACAAAATCGACTACCTCGACGGCGACGTGCTCAGATGGTCGGTAACTGAGACAGGTGTGACTTGCGAAGTGAATTGATCATTGAGAGCGCCGGTTTTAATGATTTCTGTGGCACTACGGGACGATCTTATAAAATTGCAGGCGATTCATCCACACCCTCAAGGGCGTGGTATTCTCGCCTGCAATTTTATAATCAGTAACCCACATAATCACAGTAGGGTTATACCGGTCTAGCTCAAACCTCTACTTGGTACGGAGTTCTGATGGGTCCCAACCAATCGTCACTCCGTACCGAGCTGCCACATCTGTGGCAGTTTTTGAGGAGAGTTGCTCACGAGTCGCCTCGCCAACGACCAATAACAGACATTTCCCAACACACTCGGTGCTCCGACCCTGTTCGCTACCAAGTAGAATGGGATATGAACGCCGATGCAGTCACTCCGCTCAAAGGGCTTACAACGACATTCTCCGATCAAGCGGTAACGGTGCTGTTCGGACGGATTACACCCACCGAGTGGCACTGTTTCCTCCAATTTCCGTCCCAAGACTCAGTGGTTCACTTCTCTACCGAATCCAGCGTCTCACACTCCAGACTTGATCAACAGACGGATCTCGACTTGGAGAACCACCATCCCTAACGTCTGAAAGAAGGGCAACGTCGGACTCTCACATGCCTGTAACTCCGGTGATCAAACTCAGAGAGGGAAGCCAACCCCTTTCGATACTCTCATACAAGTCAACCATGTTTGCTAGCATATGGCAGAGATTGTGGTTCAGTTGGAGGAGCAGCCGGAACTCGAGGTCGATCATCTCGATATTGGTGTCGAACAAGAAGTGATTGCCTTCGACATTACAGGCACGATTCGAGACATCGACGACGATCTCCTCGCTGAGTTGACGGACAAAACATTACGACCAACCGAGATTCACTTCACTACGGACGAATAGCACGAAGATCGATTTCTACTCGTCGTCGTCACTCAGCGAGCGTTCACTGTCTGACTCTGCCTCGGTACGGTGCAAACTAATCTTGCCACTGCTGTCGATCCTGACGTGATACGCGTCGTACTCGAACATTACGCGACCATCAGTGTCACGCGGTGTCTCATCGGGCCGTGGCCCGAACAGTGCATCAAGGGCTTCTGGATCGATGAACTCCGTGAGAAGTGCCAGCTCGGCGGGATCGGCGTCATTGAGTGTTGCGACAGCTTTGATGAGTTCTTCGCTGACGTTGTCCGTGAGTGGATCAAACTCCGTCTCGTAGGCGTTATCGTCCGATTCATCACGGGTTTCGTCGTTGGGAGGTGTATGATTCGTCATGGTGCGAAAGAGAAGTTAAGACAGTGTGATGCGCCCCACACCCGTCATGTGAAACAGCCAGATGAGACCTGAGAGGTTCGCTTCCACCACAATTGGAAACGGACACACAGTGCGTTCTTGCTTCTTCGTTATTGAGGACTATGTGCCAGCCACATAAACCTCTGGCTACGAGTCTACCACTAAAAACGATGATTACTGCTAGTTTGTTGCCTGATTTCCGGCATTTGTCCATTTCCGGCACCAGATTACATCGAGATGAGATACTCCATCAGTCGGGAATTCCACTAACCGGAAGAATATCGTGATTCTCACTCAAAACGGTGAGCAGTGGCTCGATTTCATCGAATTGTGGCCCCTTCCTCACGCGCTGTGTTTCTCGATCCCAGTCAACGAACCCATGATCTGCTAACTTCGGGAGATGAATGTGCCACATTGCAATTGTCTGGGGTTGGTCTCCACCGTCTGTCTCCACCATGGCCGTGGAACCAGTGGGTGTGGTTTGTGGGCCAGTGTCGACTAACGCGAGGAGAACCCGCCGTCTGTGGTGATTCGAGAGTATTGAGAGTTGCTTGTCGAGTGTCATAGATCCTAGATTTGGTATCTCTTCACATACGGTTAAACAGCCCTTATTTTACGGATTCCCTCACGTTTGAGGAACTGAGTGAACTATTTGTAACCGATTCGGTGAGGGGGAGTTCACTCACTTACTCATACACTATTTACCCCACTAGGTCGATTCTCACATATGAACCGAACACTTGACAACGTGGATCGTGGCATCCTCTATCACCTCCAGAGAGATGCACGCAACACCACCACCCAAGAGATCGCCGAAACCGTGGGCGTTTCAGCGAGTACCGTGCGGAACCGAATCGAAGCCCTCGAAGACGATGGGATCATCAAGGGCTATCATCCAGAAATCGACTACGAGGCAGCAAATCTCCCGCTTCGTGTCCTGTTCGTCTGTACCGTGCCCGCAACGGAGCGCGCTACATATGTCCAGCAACTGCTCGAGATATAAGGTGTGGTGGATGTGCGTGAGATGCTGGTTGGGCGACGGAATCTCTACGTCGAAGTGGTTGGGACGAGTACAGAGGATATCACGCGCATCACGGACACACTCCATGAGGCAGGGGCCACGGTCGAGAGTTCCGAGATCATGCGCTCACGGCATACCCAGCCGTTCGACCATTTTCATTTCAGTGAAGCGGTTGCCGATGAGCAGCGTGAGAGCTAATTTCCATCCCTTTCGATTGCTCATTTCACAGTTTTAGAGACAATTAAGGCGTGATTCACACAGTAGCTCTGTTACAGAACGATAATTCGCGCCTCTCCGTGTGCATTCCACAATCTAACAATATAATTATAAATAATAGTTATATGTGTGGCCAATCGAAGGTCACATATGCACGAGGATAGACACGCGATTGGCGATCGTCGCACCACAAAGGGGCAGCTTACCCTCTTATACAAGCTGCTTGCTAATCACCGGCGTCGGGTTCTCCTCCAGTGTCTTCGCGACACAGAGGCTCCCATACCTATCTCTGTATTAGTGACGGAGCTGACACAGCGTGACGAGCACGTCTCGCCGAATGAAAGCATAAACACAGAGATTGCGGTACATCATATTCACCTCCCAAAACTCGCTGATGCAGGGGTAATTGAGTATGATCACTCCGCTCAGCAAGCCGCCTATACCGCCCCACCACAGGTCGATGCGCTGCTCGAGGAACTGTTGGTGACGGTTTCGACTGGCGAACAGGAATCCTCACTACCGGAATAATGCGGTTCGGTTACTCGTTTATCGGACCTCTTCACTTGTCGCCTTGCTGGTGAGTTTACTGTACTGTTTGAGCGAGGAGCAACGACCTCCATAATCGGTACCTCTCGGTGGGTTGTTGGCAGCGACATCCTATGGATTCTACTCAGAGACAGTGACTGTTTGATCAGAGTGAATGGTAATGTGGTAGCCAGCGTACTCAAAGCTTACTTTGGGCGAGCCGTGCTGATAGAGATCTTCGAGTGCATCAGGATCGATAGCTTCGTAAAGGGGAGTTGTGGGCTTTGTGCCGTTCGCTTCGGTCACTGCTGTTACCACGGCAGCGGTAACTGACGGTGTCGTTCGTATCGATGGCTCTGGCTGCGACGGTGATGAGTTGAGCATATACTCTGGCGATGGATGTCGTGCTAATAGTCTTTAGGGAGGCAAATGCTACCATGTAACACCCATCTTCGAACAGTCTAGATCGGCCATTTTCCAATTTTCCCGAGAACCGCCCCGTCAGAAATCAATGGCCATCCAAACTCGACATACTGAACGGTAGAATCCAGAATCTACGAAATGAACTGGAAACCCTCGTCACTCCGAATCTGGCTGGTTTCCACGAACAGCAGGCTCGGAGACAGTAATCCACCCATCACTGGTAACCTCAACGTGATACTGATTATACCGGAAAGAAACACTCCCCTCGCTATCGCGTGAATGACCGTTAACCTTTGGCCCGAAGAAACCGTCTTCGATGGCGGCGATATCCACACACTCGTATAATGGGGGGTCCTTGATCTCTGTCGGCGCAACGTTTGCGGCGTCCGCGATCGCGAACATGATTTCGGTGGTGAGATCACGGCGGCTCTCTCGGTCGTAGTGAGCCTGTGTTACAAAGGTCATGTCGAGATCGTCGGTTTCGTTTCCATCCTGTGCAAGTCTGGTACCATCATCGGTGTGGTTATTACTTGAGGTCATCTGTCGTCCTCCGTGTAAAAGTGTCCTATCGTCCTGTCGTACTCGAGGCAGTGATACCTCTTTGGGCAGCCATGGGTTCCCGAGAGTCCTCCCTGTCGAACTCGCTGCGAGCATGTGTTTCTTGCCGATTGTCGAGACTGCCACCGGCACCCTCCAACGCGGTCAACACTTGCACTGCATGTGGACCTGGCGTGATCGTCTCGGTCTCGTCATCGAACTCGATCACGTCCAAATCCACGAGTTTCGGAACATGGGAGTGATAGAGCGACGTGTACATCTCCTGGCGCGTGATCGTCGCAATGTTCGCCTCTGCAGTATCAGTCTCCCACGCAGCGAGCTTAGTCGCAAGGTCATCAAGCGACCATTCAGCCTGTTCGGCGAGAGTGTAGACGAGGTAGCGGCGTCGTGGATGGCCGATCGCCTCGAAGACGGGTTGTAATTCGAGGATGGACTCCGAGACATCGATGTCGAGATCGCGCTCGGCAGCGCTCTCCTCGGCGGACTGACTGGAATGGTTCTCCCACTCGTCGGGAGGTGGCTCGTCCCCCGCCATAGCTGATACTGAAGTGTGAATCGTATTATGATTTTGGCATAGAGTGTGATTTCCCGACCATATTGGGCAGATGAGCACCCACTCGCCGTCTCTTGCTATCCATGGGTACTGGCATGTTCCCAGCACGATCATTCGAAGTTACTCGATAATAACCAGCGGTGCTGTCCTTCACTCGAGATCAGGTGTGTGCACATCTGCTTAGTGCAAAATGTGGGTGTCTGAGCCGTATTATTGTGAGCAACTTCGATTGAATATTTGATGGATAAGCGATAGTGGAAACCCCAGTGTCCCCGACTCTGGCATCGAGAATGCTACTGTCGCCGCTCTCCACCGCCAGGGAGGAAACTAAGGTGAGACTAGCTTAGTCGTTGTTGATCGCGACTGTAACCATAGGGGCTAGTCCGCAGATTGGAGGAACATGATATTCACCCGGCCGACCGCATCAAAATCACGGAGTCGATACACCAATTCACGAATCCGTTCGGCTGATCCAGTGCAGAACACCGTTTCAAGACACCAATCACCCTGATGCATATGTTGCATTGTCCCGATGATATCCTCGAATTCGTGTTGAACCGTATGAAGTTCGCCAATGACAAGCGTATGTTCGTAATCGAACGCAATCACAGCAACAGCATCACCTTCGATGGCTTCTAGCTGTGTATGGCGCTCAATATATTCGTGGATCGCTTCACGAGCGGCACGCGAACGCGATTCCATGCCTTCCGCTTTCCACGTCTCGTCGAAGCTCTCCAGCACCTCTTGTGGAATATTGAGACTCGTTCGCATACTCGTTCTTGCACTGGCTTCCACTTATACGCCGTTATTACGAAATCCCCGATTGGACCATAACAACCCCTAACCATCAGGATTCCCTCTATCCAACTAAATGCTACACAGCGAGGCACTCAGTCTGCTGATTGGTGCCGTTATACTCGGGGCCGTCCATGGGATCGAACCTGGACATGGGTGGCCAGTTGCGGCCGCCTATGCGCTCGATCAGACGAACAAATGGTTCTACGGGTTTGCATCGAGTCTCATCCTCGGTGTCGGCCACCTCATCAGTAGCCTAGCAATGGTGGCCGTGTTCTTCTACGCAAAATCATATTTCAACCTTACACAGGTCAACCAGCCGATTACGATTTTCGGTGGTATTCAGATCGGTGGCCCAGTAAGCCTCGTTGCTGGCGTACTGCTCATCCTTCTAGGGATTCGAGAATATTTTGGCCATTCACATGGGCACTCCCACAGCGACAATCATTCACATGATGGCCATTCTCACGACGATGAGCACTCGCACGAAGGAGATCATACCCACGGACATGGACGCTCTCATGGAAATGGGCATTCGCACGAAGATAGGCATTCTCACGGAATGATGCTGCTCACCCCTGAAAACCGCCACTCCCACGATGAACATGCCCATCACTCCAACCATGGACAGGAGTCACACGAACACAGCGAGCATCCGGAGAACAATTCTGGAGTACTTGCTCGACTCAAAGGGGTGTTCACAGGTGGGGGCCATTCACACGACCACTCGCATGGCGAACTCGACGAGGCAGCTAACCGAGGACTCCTCGGCATCGCGTGGTTTGCCTTCATTCTCGGATTCGCTCATGAGGAGGAATTCGAGATTATCGCACTGTGTGCGGGGTCGAGCTACTGTCTTGAGCTGATGAGTGCGTATGCAATTACCGTGATTCTCGGCATTGTCGGCTTGACGATGTTGTTAGTGGCAGGATATACGCATTACGAGGATAGAGTCGAGCGGTACACGCCGTATCTCCCGCTGTTTTCGGCAGCCGTACTCATCATCATGGGTTTTGGATTTATTTCGGGGTTGTACTAAGACAGGTCCTGAGTACTCTGGCTCGACGAACTCGAAGTATCATCTGCTACCGGCACCTCCCACAGGAGGATCACTGCGGATCCAATCACGAGCACAACTCCGGCAATGGCCAACGCGAACAACGGCGACACGGCGTCGGAAATAACGCCACTTCCGAGTTGGAACGGTACAACGGCCAACCCACTGACCATCGCCATTGCACTGAGCACGGTCGCCCGACCAAGAGTACCAATGCGATCGTTGACGTACTGGCCAGCGAACGACCGCGTGACATCGGAGAGGCCGCGAGCAACCAAGAACGTCGGAAGGGCGAGGAGCGGGACGAAATACATCCCGACCAGTGCCGCTCCCACGATGAATGGGAGGACAAGGAACCACGTCTGTACACCCACATGCTCCTTGATCGCACCCGTGTAATAACTGAGCACCGCCCCGAAGAGGCTGTAGCCCGCATAGAACCATCCTAACAATGATTCGACTTGTGATTGGGACACACCAAGGTCCACGACGACCGTCTGGAAGATCGGCTGGAGGAACACGAAGATCAGGTACGTGACGGCGGCATACAGGACGTAATAGTAGAGGATGAATGCTCGGAGATTTCGTCGGGAGAGCGCATCCTTGACGATTCCAACCGTTCGGCGGATGCTCAACTCGTCAGGGTCAGTCTGCTTGTACGTCTCTGGTTCATCCATCGTGAGAAGTACAATCGCACCGAGTCCGGTTACGGCGGCCGCCACGAACCACGGATATGAGAGGTCGATACTCCCGAGATAGCCACCAATGATGGCAGCACCGGCACCAACTGCAAGCGCGACAGATTCACCTCGCCCGCGAACATGGGCAAATTCACCCTCGGAGAGATCGTCGGTAAGTGTATCGTACAGCCACGCATCTTCACTCCCCGACCGGAAATTGTATCCGGTTGACCAGCAGGCGTACAGAATTGCCAGTGTGAGAAATGACCCGGCAAGGCCGATTCCAAGGAGTGTTACTGCGATCAATGTGGTTCCAATGAGCAGGCTCATCCGACGGCCAACTCGATCGCCGATGTATCCTGTGGGAATCTCGCCAAACAGTGTCGTCAGATTGTAAATCGCTTCAAGAATCGCGATTTGCGTGAAGTCGAGGCCTTGTGCGAGAAAAAAGAGATACATGATCGGCCGATAGAACTCGACAGCCTTGGTTGATTTGTAGAGATAGTATTTTAGGACGCTTGTGCGCGCCGACCCAAGCCACTGGTCCTGTGAGAGAAGACCCATTGTATGGGCTTGGATAATAGAGATTAAATTACGTTTCGTTATTTCGATTCTGCGAAATCGTAATAATTCGGGTGGACGAGATCATGACAGTAACCAACGGCTGTACTCCGTTCAGCTACTGTCAACGGAGTTCTTCAAAAGTGTCTCTTAGTTCTGCTTAGTGCAACATGGAGTAGTGAGACCCAGGTATTTCGGAAAATAAGTTGACGTGGTTATTCTGCATCGTTCCTAAGAAACCCATGCCGCTCTACAAATAGTCGTCCACGTTGTTTTACAAACTCAGTTGGCCTCCCCACGCGAGAGGATCGGAATTCTTCGCGACCGCCGACACCACATCAATCGACCTTCGGACAGTTATTCGAACTCGCGTGGCAGACCACCTGAGCGGCGGAGCGACGGCGCTCGTCGTCACGCGGGCATCGAAGCGGTCGCTTCCATTCGGCGTGTCCACTCGGACGGTGGTCTGCGTCCACATCGCCGTGGGCTGGGTCGGCTGCTGCGTCGTCGCCTCGCTTGTCGTCGGTGCTGTAGTCGCTGTCTGCGTCGCCTGTGTTATCTGCCTGTCTTCTTCACAGAGATCTCACTAACGGATAGTTCATCAAATTACCATCCTACAGACTACCCCTTCTGAAGGAGAAATTGCTGATAATATGCGTAGTCAATAGATATATTGCGTACCAGCTCGTATTTCTGCGTATGGGCGATACAAACGAACGAGGACCACCCAAGACCGATTTTGCGACCGATTTCGCCGATCGGCTTGAAAATGCCCCCGCTGACGAGCGGGTATACAGAATCGCCCTCGAACTCACCGATCCAACCCCTGTCTCCGAGGTTGCTGACCGCGCAGACTGCTCTGCGAATGCGGCCCGACGCCACCTCAAACGACTCGCCGAGATCGGTCTCTTGACCCGTGTGACAGAGAACCCGGTGACGTACAGACGGAATGAAGCCTACTTCAAATGGCGACGGCTGAATCGCTTAGCAGAGTTGAGCGAACAGGAGTACAAATCCCGACTTGGTGATTTGCTCGCCGAGAATGAAGACTACAAGCAGATATATGATGTCGAGAACCCCGACGACATTGATCCCTTACAATATGCAGAGTATGGAGATCCTGAGCAAGTCTGGTTGGACATCACCAATTGGGAGGCAGTCAGACAGGAGATCCATGACCTTCGTCGTGTCAACCGCGACAGTGCAACCGATGAAAGGGTCGTCTGAGTGTGGCCAACGGGAAGAGAAAGCGGACCGCGAATCGCGCACTGTTACGGGAAATCGCATCGATTCTGGGATCAGAGGAGTGGATCGAGACGATTTCCATCTTTCCATCGAATCGGCCGGATTCGATCGTTATCTCGCTTCGTGACGAACATTACCCAGAGGAGTATGTGAGAGAAGCATATATCGAGGTTCAATCGTATGTCAACGGTGATTTCCATATTACATATGTCGAAGAACATTTCGGTGAGGAGTGGATGTGTCGTTGGGATCGCCACGAGAGTGAAGAATATTCTATGGACCATTTTCACTCACCACCAAACGCGGCTCATGACGATGGGGTGAACCGAGAGCATCCACCAGAGTTGCCATCCGTATTCTCACGTGTCGTTGTCCCTTGGGTCTATGATCGAATGGGCGACATTTGGACTGAATATGAATGAACGAGACTGCTGATTGACTTGGTGATGAGGTTCTTCTTTCACGACGAAACGATTTTTATAATCCAGTTAGAACTACTGTCTCGTGCCAGTTACACGGTCGAAATCGATTATGATGTATTCAATGGAAAGGGATGAGTATCTTGAAAGACGAAATCAGATCAATAATATGGTGATTGTATAAGGCGTTCGACCGGCTCGATACTGGCGGAAACAGTTTCGAGAACTCATCATCATCTGCCCCACCCACAATCTCGACTAGTCACTCTAATCAGTAGATACAGGAGATAGACTTACCACTTGAGTCAGTAAGGATCCTCTCGGTGGTGTTTCGATGAAAGTGGTGACTACCACCGATCAAACTGTGCGGATATGAAGCCCGAGATGTTTTATTGACAGCCGTTGCAGGTTTGGTATGGGAAACGACGACGAAGAATCCAAGACCGAAGCGGAATCGGCAGATGATGAGACGGAACGTGAAGGTGAGCAAGTGATGAGTCGGACAGACGGTGCGGGGATCCTCCGCGAAGTCGCCGATGGTGTGGAGAACGGGACAATCGACATCGAAGGAGACAACGGTTTCACGGTCGCGGTTCCAGAGCACTTCGAACTGGAAGTCGAGTATGAGGTTACCGACGACGAGGCTGAGTTCGAAGTCGAACTCGAATGGCGAATGGAAGACGGCGAACCGATATCGTCGGACGAATGACACGGTTGGTGGCCTCAGTAGCAGCCAATCGTCGGAAAATCGCATCCATTCATTCAGCGATATGAGTGGTTGCCAGACCGGATATATTTCCACCAGAGGGCACCAGAACCGGCCAATACAGAGTCTTTAGTCATCGTAACCATCCGCGGACTCAATTTCCCCCCCGTTCTAACTTGCCCAGTTCATGCAACTCCTCGAACCGCTGATGGACTGGCCACCGTTCCATTGCAACCGTATCTGCGACCCAGCGAGCGGTCACTGCCGGAAACTCGGACTCACGAATTACTCGAAGAATATCGTCATCACTTGTTTGCTCCGCAAATTGTCCCTGCTCGTCGCGCTCACTCTCGTTCTCTGTCAGAGTGGATCTATCACGGAATTCCGATATGCCGATGCCGAAAGTACAGATAGAGGCATGCAATTGGGACATTGAGCAGCGGAATGACCATCAGGTGATAGAGAATAGTTGGCTTCCACGCTGAATGATTCCGGACATACTGCCGGTCAGAATACACAGCCACCAGTGACAGAAGTGCAACTGCGGAACTCATGAGGATGATCCCCCCAGCAAGATACATCGTCAAATACCCAGAGACATTGAGTGGAACAAATCTGGCGATACCCATTGTGAAGATCGTCACCACGAGCCAGAGAGCGAATAGAACTGGGATTGCGAGTATCACCAGCCACCATCGTCCGGAGTGAAGATATCGCTCGAACGGCGTCCTTGAAGAGAGTTCTGTAGTAACCATAGATGGTGTATCGCTTCCTGCCGGTAAATCCATTTCTAGAGTAATAAGTAACTACTCGGGTTCGCCAGCTGACTCAGAACATCACTGAAAGAGCGATTGCACCGAGAAACACAATCCCAAGAGCCCCAAAGAGCTGCATGAGCCGCCGATACAGAGTCGGTTGTTCCAACGAATCACCAGTCGTTGCCCCAATCGCCCACACAAGACAGCCGAGACTGACTGCGGTAAATCCACCAACAGTCGCGATAGCGCCACCACTCTGCCAGTTAATCCCGCTCGTCCAAATTGCATACAGCGACCATACCGACCACAAGCCGACGAGAAAACCAAGTGGAGTTCGTGGCGATTGGTACTCAAAATTCATCATTGGATAGAAAATAGAGTACCGTAATAATATAATTTTTCACTAGATGACACCTTAGCAAGTCATGCGTATCTGCGACACTGCGATACTTCATCCGTCGCGAAATCCTGTTCCTCGGATGAACAGAAGATAAACACACCCAACGCCTAGAAACCCCGCGAGAATTGCGTCAAGAGCTGAACTCATCGTTACCCATGTAGCAATGAATGACGACAGAAAAATGCCAATCAGTAACCCATTTCGCTCCCTCTTTGTAAGGTTGCTTGTCATTATGAAATGGTCTATTGGCTGATCTAAAAAGGCTTGTCAGTTGGTGCTTCTCTATATCGAAGCAATGGTCACAATATACACTCTACATTCATTTAACCAGTGATAAACGGAGAAAAACCAATAAGTTCCTTCTACTATTATCACAAATATTCAGTATGAATTCAACGACTGATTTTCTATCGAATCTGGCTTAACTCTACTACTCCTTCATCGCAGTATACGTCGCGCGTATCTGTTTCAGACCATTCGTTAGTAGTGCTCTGGGAAATCGTCTCCGTGCTCCTCTCAGTGCGTCTTCGAGCGCTGCTGGTGCATTGGTAAGAATCCCAGCTCCGTGTCCAACGAGAATACGGTCGGGAACGAAGTCGCTCAGATCTTCAGGTGGCGAGAGCCGACCGAGCAAATACAACCCGATCCGCTCGTCACCAACAGTGTAGAAGGATACCGTCCCCAGTAGATCAGGGACGTAGAGCGTTCGATCCGAGTCGCGGTACATGATTGTGTCATATTCAAGCCGATGAATACGAAATCCAGAATCACCGAGCGTTTCTGAACATCGCTCAATCGGTGCCTCAACCTGCTCTGTGATACCATCCATCTCCTGTGGGACAAACACGGGGACATCGTATCGATCCGCAAGAATCCCTGCATCTCGTACGTGCAGTTTTGATAGAACAGCAACACCGACGACCTTTCGTCCTACCTCGCTAAGCAAGCCATCAAGGCCTGGTGTGTCGAGTGGATCGATAAGCCACACACCACCGTTGTCACCGACAATCGCATGGCTTGCTCGGCGCGAGTCTTCGTCTGGATGAGCAAGCCATCCTACACCCTCACCCCATCGGTCGATCACTTGGTAATCTATTGATTCAGTTCGATCGAAAATCGGCATAGTGGTGCTGAAATGGTCGGCTAGATATTAAAATGACCGCTACAGTGGAAACAACTTGGCTTCCGCGTCAAAGCCCCCGAAATGGTCGACGTTACCAACGAGAGCCACGACAACCCTGCTAACCACCAATACGTTGTGACGGTGGACGATGTGACCAACGAACTGATGGCCTGCACGTGTCCGCACCACGTCCACCGCAACGCCTTCTGCAAGCATATGGCCGCCGTCGAAAACGCAACCGAAGGGACGCTCGAAGCGTTCCCGTCCGAGGACGACGACGAGACCAACCCCGAAGACTGCGAATGTGACGGCCTCAACGGGTTCCCGTGCTGGCCGTGCGTGCAAACGGGACGGACGGAACTGCCGAACTAACCTCTTTTCAATTCGACACTATTTCTGCAATTCCGATTTGTGATAATCTCATAATTTGGCTTTATATTCCTTGAGACTACTCTTTTCCCTCTGTAGGTCGTTCTCACATCACATGAGCAAAGTCTATACGTATTGCAGAAATCATAAATGATATAAAATTTCCACATGCTATATAAATATAGGATATTTCGAGCAAGAATATACTCGTAGAGTCGGTGAAAATGAATTTCGGGTGTGGAAATGGTTATTGAATGAGTTTCGTGTGCGAGCGGCTTACTCAGATTAGGAGACGCACACGATAGGGTGTCTAATCGACGATACCGGCAGCGCTATTTCTCGACTGTGATGGATCCCGTCATACCAGCGGACTCGTGCGGAATGCAGTAATACTTGTAAGTGCCGGTGGTCTCAAAGGTGTGGACGTAGGCTTGGCCAGATTGGACTGCGCCCTTCCCGTTTTCCCAGGCTTTCTCAGCTTCTTTTTGGCTGTTCGAGCCCGCAGAGGACCAGTAGCTTGCGCCATCCGGTATCTTCTCCTCATATGCCGTAACCGTGTGGGCTTCACCACCAACGTGCTTGAACGCGACTTTATCGCCTTTCTTCACAGTGAGTGACTTCGAGTCAAACGAGACAGCCTGTATTTTCACAACGTGATCGGCATCTTCTGACACGCCCTTGACCACGTTCGGACCACCAGAGAGTGAGGATTCGCCGCTACTCTCGCCACCGCTACTCTTGCCGACGGGAGCTTTCTTCACTGCGCCGACGACAGCGAACTGTGCGCGGATACTCGCTTTTACATAGGCATTGAGTACACCGTTGACGTCGGAGCCGGACTTTGCAGCCTCTATGAGTGCCTCTAGTTTGTGCTCGAAGGACTCGTAGGCGTCATGGTTAGCCTCTTCGAGGAGTTCGTGAACGGTCGCGTTCTCGAAATCGGCAAATGCATCGCTCGCGAGTGCACCAGCGGCTTTCGAGAAGTCACCGCCCGCGTTCTGGACGGCCGCATAGACCGCTGCGACAGCTTTCGCATTGAATGCCTTGACAGCCGCATAGACGTCTCCATTCGAGTTAGCAGCCGTCCCGACTGCCTCTAGTTTACGCTCGAAGGACTCGTAAAGATCGTGGTTGGCGTGCTCCAATGTTTCGTGGAACCCCCCAGCACCCGCCTCGAAGAAGCCGAATGTCTCTTGGACGGTGGTGGCCGCACGGCTGTTCTTCCCCAAAGTGGCGAGTGCTGCCGCGTCAAACGCACGAGCAGCCATGAAGCCAGATTCGGCGGCGCTAACGGTGGCCTCGGAGCCGACCGTCGTCTCGAAGCCGAGTAGGGACTCTAGGGTAGCACTCCCATGATTAGAGACAGCGGAATTGTTCGTCGAAGAAAAGGCGGACTGGAGGTTTTCTAGATGTCCTTCGAACGTCTCGTAGGCCTTGTGGTCTGCGTGCTCGAAAGTTTCGTGGAATCCGGCTTCGTTCTGTTCGAAACGCGCGAAGAGATCCTTCACAATGCGTGCGGCAGTGTTATTCTGGCCAGATTTGTAGAGGGCCAGCGCGTCCTGAACGCGAGCGCGGAAAAAGGCTGATTCGAGGACGGCTGCCTGTGTTCCGGGTGCAAGCCTCTCAATACCGGTAACAAGTGCGTCATTGACCTGCATGACAGCCGAATCGATACCCTTGGTATTACCGTTCTTGATGGTCGTCTTGAGTGATTTGAGGCCGCCCTCGAATGATTCGTATGCCTCATGGTTGGTGTGTTCGAGGGCTTCGTGAGCCTTTGCACTCTCGAAGTGGGCGTATATGTCGGCGGCCATCGTGGCTGCCATGTCAGCTTCACCGCGGGCGGCGAGCCATTGCGCGTCGAACGCACGGTGGCGGTAGATATTGAGTGCCGCAGCGTGGGCAAAGTCCGTTGAAGGGCCACCGAGTCCCGCGAGAGTGGCTGTGTCGAAGCCACGGGCCTGCATCGTCGCAATCTCGCCAGCACCAGCCTCCTTTTTTGTGGTCATAGCATAGGAGCCCTTAATGGCTGCGTCAAGGGTGTCATTGACCGCGGATTTCACTGCCCTAGCGTCACCAGCTTTTGCGCCCTTCTCGATGCTCTCCAGTCCCTTCTCGAACGCTTTGTACTGCTCTTTCGAGGCAGATTCAAGATCTTTATGCGCATTAGCTTTCTCGAACGCTTTATAGGTCTTCGCGGCGACTTGGGCGGCTGCATCGAACTTCCCTGCGACCGCAAGCATGCGGGCATTCATCGCGCGAACGCCAAGCCGCTGGAGATCAAGTGCGTGCGTGATAGCGTCACCAACAAGTTTTTTCTGGGCCCCATAGAGGTGTCCAGTGCCCTGACGACGAGCCTCTTGAACTTCAGCGAGGTCTTCTTTGATCGCGTTTTCCTTCACGAGGCCGAGTTCCTCCTCGAAGCCCTCATAGTATTCATGGCTTGTCGATTCGAGTTTTTCGTGGGCCCCATATGGACCGCTCGCTTCTTCGAACTGTGTGAAGGTATTGGTCGCTACCTGCGCGGCAGCCTCGAACTCCCCTGCTGTGGCAAGTGCCGCTGCGTCGTCGAGTCTTGCACGGTAGACGTTCCACTGGGCTGCGACAGCCACATTCTCATCGAGTGAGGACGAAGACCCGTCAGTATTTTTCGCTCCAGTTCCGGTGCCTTTCTTCTTAGATTTGTCTGCCGTGTTGGTCTTTCCTTGGCTGCCACAGCCAGCGAGGGCGGTCGCGCCCACTGTCGCGCCGAGTGTCCGAAGTACGTTGCGTCGATTCGTATCCATATCGAATTAGGCTAACCTAAACAATTAAAGTGTTCCGATTTTTTGGCGGGCCTAAATCTCGCAGGTCCTGTCAATACCCAAGGATGTCAAAAACTCTCCATCCCCATTGATTCATTGTTTTTCATTGGGTATGACGACGTAGAAAGGGATCCAACCTGAGTCAGGAAAGTGTGGTAACGCGTTGGATGTACCAGCACCCGGCACCGGTCTTCCAATCTACGGAAAGACCATGAGTACAAAACAATCCGCAGCGCTTGAAGCTGCCGAGACGGCACAGAAACGCGTACAGGTCGAACAGTTCTCCTTTGACGTCGATGCCCCCGGACTCGTACAAGTCACCAACGAGAGCCACGAGAACCCCGCAGCCCACCAGTACGGGTCTCTATCAACGACATGACTGGCGAACTAATCTCGTGGATTCTCGAGTCGTTAGAATTTAACGTTATTGGATCGGATAGCTGCCGATTTTTGTCCGATAGCCATTTATTCAGTTAGAACCCATAATTATCACGGAGGTAATTCTATGTCAATGGGTACATTCGATGCAGAGGAGTACGAACGTCGCGAGAAGAAAATCAGCTCTGTTGTCGCTGAGTCTGACGATCGACGGACGAACTTCGAAGGTCACGTAGAGTACACTAGTGAGGACTCAATCGAAGACCTCCTCGCTCGACTGAAAGAAGTGAAGGCAGAGTAGCCCACCGGGTGATTGACCGCTATTTTAGCTTGCTGTGTCAACTCTAACCAATCGTGGAAGCTACACTATCTGGGCTACCAGTGGTTACTGGATCAGTATACAGATTCCGTGCGTGAATCCCATCTACCGAACCAAATATGATGGCTCGTGCGCGAGGACTGCGGCGGTCGGATTGCCCGGTATCGACGCTCGAAGACCGTCCGCAACCCCGAACAGTACAGCTGTAGCAAGTGCGGTGGGTTAATCCATGTCGAGGAGAGTGAGGGTCACTAACCAATTCTCATTTAAGTAGTTCTCGCGATAAGCAGTAGATACGAAGAAGCTTTTCACGAACCGCTGCTTTCTGTGTGAGTCAGCTCTGTCGCTCCTACTTCGCGTAAGAGCCTGCACTAGTTAGTAGTTCATACTAACTATCTGTAACACCATTTCCACTATAACGCACCCCGAGCGGAAGATCTATTACGAATTATGCATAATTCATAACTACGATGGCACAGTCTGCCGCTTCCACCGATTCGATACCAATTGCGCAACTCCAAACAGTGGTTGAACTACTGGAGAACACAACACTGGCGCGGATCTATACCTACGCACTCCGTTCTGATGGCGCTACTGTCGCGGACTTCGTCACCGAACTTGACGTTCCACAGGGGACCGCCTACGACTACGTCCGAACACTCGAAGCTGCAGGACTACTGACGAAACAAGAAGACAACCGCCCCTACGAATTTGAAGCCGAACCGCTCTCGATCACACTCACGGCAGACGGCGAGACGCGAACCATCACGGACGAACTTGTAGACGCCGCCGCACGCCGCACAGAAAACGAGGATATCAACGTCTACATTGACCGGCACGGTATCGATGGCCTCGCAACTGCCCTAGAGTATGCTCGTGAGTTCGTGGATGGGACCGTCAATCACCGAATCATGGCCCGTGAACAGGATCTCTCGCCACTCGAAGCCGAGATAATTTTGCAGGCCCTTGAACCAGTCATTCGTGCCCACTCCGACGACGAATGACAGCGTACATCGCAGACACGGGTGTCTTCGTCCGGTGTGGTGGTCCGGACAACAAGAAGTACCAACGGCTTCGCCGGGCTGTCCGACAAGCTGGTGTCTCGTTGCTCGTCCCTCGTCGCGTGTATGAGGAGCTCGGTGGCGATCCTGACGACGAAGCCTATCCATCGAGCAACAGCCGTTGGCAAGAGGGAGGTGTGAACGCAGGCGTTGATGGAACGTCAACAAAACTTCTGTGTCACTCCGATCTGTGAGTCCGTTCGCTGGGAATGGATAGGTGTGTCTGCTTGCCGGCGATTCGCAGCTCGGACAATGCACCGAGAGGAACCCTCTTTGATACTGGACATCCAGTTTGCCATCGCAGGTCGGGCATGAGGTATCAACGTTGAGCGTTTGGTCGGCATTCTCCATAGGCCGGTTCGCCAACACTGCCCGGTAGAGTGCCGTCGCAGCCGCTGTCGGAACGTAGCCATCATCAACGCGTCGGATGTAACTGTCGCGTAGTTCGTTGAGGTGATAGTTGAACTGGCCACTGTCCTCGGTGCCAACAGTGCGCATCAACTCAGCGTAGCCCCGTGGTTCTGTCCATTCACCTTCCCATTTTTCGAACAAGGCCAATAGAATGTCTAGACGGACTTCATGAGAAAGAACGGAGAAAGCTGCCCGAGGAGCAGCTAAGTCGTCGATCGTCATGGGGTTTAGATTCTTTGCGTGAGTCAATGAGTGTGTGGGATTGTGAACTGAGTTTCACAAAAAGAATATATCCTGCATTATCCATCCGGCACCATGGAAAAACATGCGATGGAGAATAGCGACGGTTCTGCTCCAGCTTCAAGATCCCTCCCACGACGCTTGCTCATTCGTCTGGCAAAGGTCAATATTTGGATTCTCATGGGTGTCTGGTTTGCGCTCGGTGGGCTCATCCACTATCTCGGAGGCCCGTGGTGGCTCGGATTCCTCTGTTTCCTCCTTGCTGGTATCCTTCCGATCGCCCTCCAGACCATCCCTACTGAAGAGAATGATGACGGAGTCGAGATTACCAACCGCGAGCGGGCTGTCTATGTGCTTTCCGTGCTTTTTTCGTCGGTCACACCGTGGGGTGTTCTCGCTCAGATCCTTCAGCTCGGTGGACAACTCATTGCCTATGCTCGATACCGAGACGGCAAACCGAGTCCAGAGATTCACATGCCCGAGACCACCCTCACTCTTCCCTTCGACGGTGAATGGACCGTCGTTAACGGCGGCATCACCAAAGACACCTCACACTCATGGGAGATTCTTTCCCAGCGCTATGCGTACGACTTCGTCGTCACCGACAAAGATGGTGAAACTCATACTGGCAATGGCGAGAAGTTAGACGATTACTACGCTTTCGGGAAACCAATACGTGCGCCTGCGGATGGTACTGTAGTCGCAGTGAGTGACCGGCGCCGTGACTTCCCCCGCCCACGAAGTGCCCAGATCGAGTGGCGCACGTGGGACATCGCGGGCAATCACGTTACTATCGAACACGAAGTTGGTGAATACTCATTCCTCGCGCACCTCAAAGCGGGCAGCACAACTGTTTCCGAGGGTGATTCCGTTACGGCTGGGGACATAATTGGTCAGTGCGGGAATTCTGGGCATTCGACCGAACCACACTTGCACTATTAGTTACAAGATACCAAAAATTTCTGGACGGCTGCTGGCCTGGTCCCACGCTTCTTTGGCGTTGATGTCGACCGCAACAATGAGAAAGCGGTCAGTTATGAGCCTTCCCATGACTCGAGAGAGGACGTTTGTTTGTTTGCCGGTGACATTGTAGGCGTCGCTGAGTAGCGTCTGCCCATAACTAATGAACACGTGGGGTTGTTCCCCTCCAGGGATGACTATTCTGAACCAGCCGAGTACGACAGTGACGGCCTCAACGGTTTCCCGTGCTGGCCGTGCGTAAGAACCGGACGGACAGAACTGCCGAACTAACCACCGTTTCAGCCCTTTTTATCCATGGCACAGCGATTGATGTTCCTGATGTCTGCTTCCCTTCTCGGGGTGAATCTGTATCCCGTGTTCGTACTAACAGCCGTAGAAGAAGGAGGAGCTTCGAGTATTCCGCTTAGAGCCATTCCCGTATCGGTGGTATAATCTCTAACGTTGCTAATCCCAGATAGAGGCCGAAAACAATGGCAGCAATCCCTGCTACGAGTCCAACAATTGAGGTTCCATACAAGGCAATTGTTACTCCAGTCCATACCAGAACCACAGCAACTCCAACTAAGAGGAGCGTCCCAACCATCCCTAAAAGTGCATCTCAACTGCTCTGCGAACCAGCTCATATAGCTCCTGTTCTTCAAGTTCATTGACTGCAGCAGTCTCTGATGAGTCCATGGTTTCAATGCTACAGTACGTTCGAAAAAATTTGCGACTCGGCAATTTCAAATCATAGGACTGCGGGAACTACCCTGCGTAGTAGCAAGTTCTCCACTCAAAATATAGGCTGTGATTGCGTTGGCCTCGGTGACTTCCCGTGCTGGCCGTGCGTGCGAACGGGACGGACGGAACTGCCGAACTAACCACCGCTTCAGCCCTTTTTATCCATGTCTCGCCAAGTGACGGTCTCGGAGATCAGCGACCAGCGAACGTTCGTGGAGTATGATCGATATCGCTCGGCAGTACTACCGCAAAAGCGATCACTTCTTGGGGTTGAGATTCGTGATGTCCATTATCTCGGTGAGATAATTGGTCTCGAAATCACGGTCGGCGACTATGAGTTCGTCCCCAGTGGATTTTGCAGTCGCGGCAATGAGCAGGTCGCGTGCAGCCATTCGTTGGCCATCGTTCATCAACGTATCTTGCATTCGTGCTGCCTCCAATGCGATTTGCTCGTTCAAGTCCAACGCTCGGACGCCACCGAACTGCTGACGCACTTCGACAACATCGGTCTTACCGTTACCAACTGTTCCATCTAAAACCTCGAACACACAAAGTGAAGAGGTGAGATATGGTTGACCGCGTTCTTCCACGGCCTCAGCTACATCGGGGACACCCTCCAGCATATCGATAATGACGGAACTATCAAGGAATGTCACCGGTCGAAGCTCTCCCGGGATCGTTTCACAGCCTCCCGCGCTCGTTCGGCGTCTTCCTTGTCCCAGGCACCGATATCGATGGGTTTCTCACTCTGTGCAAGGCGTTCAAGGAGCTCATCAAATGTTTCCTCGTCTCTTTTTAGACTCTTTAACATTCGTTTTGTCTCATCAGATACTCTGATCGACGTGCTCATGTGTATACGGACTGCATACAAACGTAATTAGTTTACGCTGGCTCCCTGCCTGATGGGTTAGCACAGAACTGTTTGCGTTGCTATCCGAGTTGATCTCCTCCCGCGACTTTAGGCGCGGGAATCCTACAATGGGATTTCAGGCCGAGCGGGGCCCTAAGCAAGCACAGGACCGCTGTCGAAACCGCGACGGACGACGGCACCCTGACAGCGTTCCCATCGGAAGACAACAAAGACGAGCGTATCAATGGTCCCTATACGGGCTACGACACGTACGGCACCGTCGATCACACGTACTAGCAGTGTGGTGGCTGTGGCGCGGAAGCCACCCGGAAGGGCGCACTCACCGACTGCTGCTAACTCACTCACTTCTTTCATTTATGGCACGCCAAACGACGCTTTCCGATGTCGCCACCCAGCGAACGCTCACCGAAAGCGCGAAACCTGCGACCGACGATACCTCCGAGACACCGACGGATCTGCTCGACCGAGCACAGCAGCACGCAACGAACGTCGCCGCCGAACACTTCCCCGAGCTGCCGATCAGAGCGATTGAGTGGGAGGTCTCACACCGAGCACAACGACAGGCAGGCGTTACGAAATACGACCCGACAACAGAGGCAATCACGATTGCGCTGACCTGGACGGCTTACGAACACCACGGGAGGGTGCAATTCAGTTCGACGGTGCGCCATGAACTCATCCACGCGTGGCAGTATCACGAGTTCGGCGACGCGGATCACGACGCAACGTTCACCCGCTGGATCGATGCTCTCGACACCTCGCGGCACTGCGAGCGGTTCAAATCGGCGAATTGGTATAACGCCATCCGCGCGAGGAGCGTCTTGAGGCCGCGGAGGTCGGGGGGAGAATGGTGCCCCGATCAGGTTTTCGAGCACGAGCTGGGCGAACGCGTTGAGATTCCGATTGAGCCGTTGGTGGATGAGTTAGTAAGTGACGAAACGGAGGAGTGATAGTCGTAATGAGGTATCGGCGTGAATGGTTCTTGTTACTGATTGGATAAGGGTTTTCCCCGCCGACATCGAGGAGAGGTTATGGACGGCATCCACGACCTCGGTGGGATGGATGGATTCGACGACTTCCCACCAGACGAACCCGACGATGCGTCGCCGTTTCACCAAGACTGGGAAGGACGCGTCTACGCGCTGTTCGTCGCCGGTATCGCCAGTGGTGCGTTCAATCTGGACGAATTCCGCTACGCGCTCGAACAGCACAACCCCGAATTTTATCTGGAGAAGCCGTACTACGAGCGCTGGCTCACAGGCATTGAGTCGCTCCTCATCGACGCTGACGTCGTCGACCGTGACGAACTCGCAGACCGAGCAGCAGCGTTCGAGCGTGGGGAGGCCGAGATCTCCGACGAACCCGGTCCGTCGCTGGGCGAGCTCACCGAAGGAGTCGCTGAGGTCTACCAATCGGAACGCGAACCGGAAGATCCCGTTTTTGAACCCGGTGACGAGGTCGAGGTTCACAATAACCATCCTAAGGGCCACACCCGGTGTCCGAGATACATTCGTGGCATCCGGGGAACGATTCAGGCCCACCGGGGAACTCACGTCCTGCCGGATGCGAGTGCCCATGGCGAGGACCGCGCGGAACCACTCTACAACGTCAAATTCGACGCCGCCGACCTCTGGGGTGCCGACCACACCGATGCCGACGCCGTCCACATCGAACTCTGGGAAAGCTACCTTATGGAACCATGACCGACACATCCAATTCCATCACCGAGACGAACGACCTTCGTGACCACGACCCCGAGGCCCGAGCCAGGGCACTCCAATCACTGCTGACCGAGAAGGGATTGTTGAGCGCCGATGCCGTAGACGACGTGATTTCCACTTATGAGGAGGAGGTCGGCCCGTTGATCGGCGCGAAAGTAGTCGCGCGGGCTTGGATCGACCCTGAGTTCAAAGACCGTCTCCTCGAGAACGGAATCGAGGCAGTGGCCCAACTTGACGTGGAGGTCAGCAACGAGGTGATGGAACTGCGAGTCGTCGAGAACACACCCGAGACGCACAATCTCGTGGTGTGTACGCTCTGTTCGTGCTATCCGTGGGCAGTCCTCGGACTCCCGCCGACCTGGTACAAAACGCCAGCTTACCGCTCGCGGGCCGTCGACGAACCCCGGACACTGCTCCGCGAGGAGTTCGACACCGAGATTCCCGACGATGTCGAGTTGGAAGTGTGGGATAGTAACTCTGAGATTCGGTATATGGTGTTACCCCAACGCCCCCCCGGAACCAACCGGCTGAGCGAGACCGAACTCCGGGACCTCGTGACGCGCAACGCCATGTTAGGGGTGGAGCGGCTCGTATGACTGATTTCACGCCCGAACCCGGAGATGACGCACCGACGTTCGACGCCCCGTGGCAGGCTCGTGCATTTGCCCTCGCGGTTGCCCTTACCGACAACCAAGCCGATGAGACCCTCACGTGGCAGGAGTTCCAGACCCGTCTCGTCGAGGAAGTGAATGCCGACCGGGAGAACGGCGGACAGGAGGCGGTCTATTTCCGCCAATGGCTAACCGCGCTCGAACGGTCGTTGGTCGAACGAGGGATTCTTGACTACGGTGATCTCACGGCCCGCGTCGCGGCGTTCGAAAACGGTGACCGAGACGGCCACGAGTTCGTTGAAGGAGATCCCCACGCCCACGCAGACCGCTTGCCAGACAGCCACGCCGAAGGAAATCATCATGACCACGAAACTACTGCGAATAGCGGCGATAGACAGCGACACTGAGGTTCAGGTCACAAGGTTCCAATCTCCTTCGACGTCGATGCCCCCGGACTCGTCGAAGTGACCAACGAGAGCCACGAGAACCCCACAGACCACCAGTACACAGTCTCCATCGACGACGTGACTGAAGACCTGATGGCCTGTACGTGTCCGCACCACGTCCACCGCAACGCCTTCTGTAAACACATGACCGCCGTCGAAACCGCGACGGACGACGGAACACTCGACGCCTTCCCCTCCGAGGACAAAGAAGACGATACCGAACCAGAAGATTGCGACTGTGACGGCCTCGGTGACTTCCCGTGCTGGCCATGCGTGCGAACGGGACGGAAGGAACTACCGAACGAACCACCGCTTCAGTCCTTTTTATCCATGGCACGCCAATTGACGTTCTCGGATATCACCGACCAGCGAACGCTCACGGAAAGCGTGGATGCTGCGACCAATGATACACCCAAGACACCGACAGCCCTGCTCGACCGAGCACAACAGCATGCAGTGAACGTCGTCACCGAGCATTTCCCTGAAATCTATACCCATCCATAAATTAAAAGTGAGCTATCAGAAGCAGCGTTCATTTTCTACTGAATAGTCGTTCGATGATAGTTCGATTACTTGGTCGCTCCGCCAACAATACGGAACAATCGACTTCATTGAGAACGTCATAATGTAATGTATTTTTTACAAGCCGTGAAAGTAGTCCTTCCTCTGTTGCTCCGATGATTACTAGCGTATGGTCTTTCGATTCGCGCTTGATCGCCTCGCCGACATCCCCAGTATCGTTTATGACGAGCGAAGCAGTGTCTAAGTCGTTTTCTGTTGCCCAGTTAGAGAGAAACTGTTCACCTGAGTCACGTTCGTTGGGCCCATCTACAACGTGTAACAGGGTCACTGTTGATCCGAGAGCAGACACGAATTCCCGTGCTACTTCTGCACTTAATTCCGAATCAGGACCACCTGCAGTAGGTAACAAAATCCTCGAAGCATCCAGCTCCTGGCCCTTTAATACGAGAAAATCACATGGAAGATATTTCGTTAATTCGTCGATCGGCTTTTCTGCGCGTGCCTCCCCCCAGAGTCGGTCCGTATCCCATCCCATCACGACAAGATTTGTGTGCTCACGCTCAGCAACATCAAATACCTCCTGAAATGAACGATGAGAAACGACTGTAGACGTCTCGCAGGAAATATTATAAGAGTCAACAGTGTCACGAACACCGTCCATCAGTGCATCAGATTCAGCAATAATACGGTCTTGCTGATCATGATCGTAGCTCATCGAGGCACGGAGGGGTGTTTGAACGATATGAACCACATGGATCACCGCAGACTCCCGTCGACTGGCGAAAGTACTTGCTAGGTTTACCACTTCTAATTCGGTACGAGGATTCTCAATTGGAACCAAGATCCGGTAAGCATCGTTATCAGATGAAGCCATTTCACTAGTATCAATCATTGAAACGTATGAGCGTCCGACGAGATCCCCGAGTAACCACTCTCGAATCGAAAGCTGACGATCGATGCCTTCGAATCGAGCTGCTTCGAGTCGGCGTTCGCTCGTTTGGAAGTAGTTGACCACGGTTACTAATACAACCCCACCTACTGTATTGCCGAGTAGAACTGGAATAACGAACTGTGTGAGTCCGACAGAGATTCCAATGTCTCCTGCCAGCACTAAGTAGGTCATTTCAGTGAAAGAAACGACGACGTGAAAAAGGCCGCCTAATGGGATTGCAAGGAACGCTAAATACACGACTACTAGCCGTGAAATTGTATCACGAGAGGCATATACCACCCAAACAACTCCAGCGACTATCAATCCAGCAAAAACCGCTTTAAAAAACAACGATGATGGTGGCGTCTCGATCCCATTTTCGGCGTGGTGGAGAGCCGCAGCTGCTGCCTCTGGTGAAAAGACACCACCCCATGTAAGTGCGATTGCTCCGATGGCACCTCCTGTGAAGTTACCGGATAGTACGATAAGCCAGTGACGTAATAGAGCTGGAATGCTTGCCAGTCGTTCGATTGTCAAAGCGACTGGTGGGAGCGTGTTCTCGGTATATAGTTGATACCCACCGAGTATAATGTAGATGAATCCAAGTGGATACAGTAGTGCACTAAAAAGTGGATTACCGCCCATCGTAGCAGTCATTGACGAATAGAGAAGAAAGGTGATTGTAATCGCAAACCCTCCTGCGAGAGCCCCGAAGAATAATTCGCGAGAGGTTGACGTTATTTCCTCGTCAGCAGCTGCAATAATCCGTTGGAAAATTTCATCTGAAGAAAAACGGTCTCGGACCACTGCTCCAACTGCGGGAGCACCGCTCCGAGAGCTTTCAACAGCATCACGAACAGTCTCTCGGTCCGAGTCCGAATCCGAGTCTGACATCATAGTCTATAATGTCCGACAAGCTATACGAATTGTGTTCTATTACTGATTATTTGGTCCCTTCACACACCGGAACGCCCACTACAAACACATGGCTGCCGTCGAAAACGCGACCGACGACGGGACCCTCGACGCCTTCCCCTCCGACGAAGACGAGACCGAACCCGAAGACTGCGACTGTGATGGTCTCGGTGACTTCCCGTGCTGGCCGTATGTACGAACGGGACGGAAGGAACTGCCGAACTAACCACCGCTTCAACCCTTTTTTATCCATGACACGCCAATTAGCGTTCTCAGATCTAACCAACCAGCGAACGCTGACGGAAAGCGAAGATTAGGAATGAGACTATTAGAGTTTAGACTATAATAGTTTCACCACTAACTTCGAAGCACATACATACCCCGTGTATCTACAGTATGTATGGAACAGTTCGTCAATCGCGTCAAGGAACTTGACCGACTCAAAACGCTGTATGATAGCGAACAAGCGGAACTCGCGATCATCTACGGCCGTCGGCAAATCGGGAAGAGCGAACTCGTTCGACAATCCGTTATCGATCGAAACGATGTCGTCTACTATCAGGCTGTCCAAGGGACTCCTACCACCCAACTTTCTCGCTTCGTTGAAGCAGCTGACTCAACATTTCCCGGCATTACATCCGTCAAAGAAGAGTGGGAACCACTTCTTACACACCTCGTTGCGAGAGACGCGATCATCATTATCGACGAGTTTCCGTATCTCATTGAATCAGACGAGAGCCTCCCCTCTATCGTGCAACACCTGTGGGATACCGGCGTGGACGACAGTCAAGCAACGCTCGTCCTGACAGGGTCAGCGATCGGTATGATTCATACTTATTTGCTCGATGGCGGTGCGCCACTCTATGGCCGTGTCTCCCAGACACCGAACGGTCGAATGGAACTCACACAACTCCCCTTCCGGTCGGTCCAAGAATTCGTTCCGGGATACAATCCGGAGGATCGTGTATTCGTGTATGGTGTCTTCGGTGGCACACCGCGCTATCTAGATCCACTCGACGCATCACGATCGCTCGGAGAGAATATCACACAATTATTGTGTGACCCGGATGGGCCACTCCATAACGAGCCAGAAACAGTGCTCCAAATGGAACTCAATGAGGTAAACACGTATTTCTCGGTACTAGAATCGATGGCGAGCGGAAATCGAAGCCGAAACGAAATCGCACAGGGGGCCGGAATTGAGAGTACCAATACGTCCTATTATTTCGACCGTTTGGAAACGCTTCAGATCATCGAAAAACATCATCCAGCACTCGCTGACCCAACGCGAAGCAAACGAACGCGATACAAGATCCGAGATCCCGTCTTTCGTTTTTACTTCCGGTATCTGTACGGCCGTGGTGGTCAATATGAACTCTATGGCGAAAATGCATACAAGGATCTTATCGAACCAGAGTTGCCGGACTTCGTGAGTGAAACGTTTGAAGAGCTTTGTCACGATGCGCTCCCTGCATTATATTCTGGATATACGTTCACACGGGTGCCAAGTCAGTGGTGGTACAAAGGACGCGAAATCGATGTCGTCGCCCCGACTGACGAGTCGGAACTTCTCGTCGCTGAAGCCAAGTTCACAAATGCTCCACTCGGGTATGATATCCTCAACAATCTCGAAGAGACAGTCGAGTATATCGACTGGACACCGAAGACGGGCGGCAGTCCATCGTATGAATACGCATTATTCAGCCGGTCAGGATTCAAATCATCCGTGGAAGGAGCTGCTGACGATCGTACTGACCTTCGCCTTTTCAATCTCAATGATGTTGTAGGTACACTTGAGACAGACGAAACACGGTGAACACCACTCCCCCATCTCCATCGACGACGTGACCGAGGAACTGATGGCCTGCACGTGCCCGCACCACGTCCACCGCAACGCCTCCTGCAAACACATAGCCGCTGTCGAAAACGCAACAAACGACGGGACGCTTGAGGCTTTCCCGTCGAAGGACGACGAGGACAACGAAGACGACACAGAATCGGCAGAGTGCGACTGTGACGGCCTGAATGGCTTCCCGTGCTGGCCGTGTGTTCGTGCGGGTCGCAAAGAACTCCCGAACTAATCCCATCTCACCTTTTCATTTATGTCACGCCAAACAACGCTGTCCGATGGTGCCCAGCGAACGCTAACTGAGTGTGCGGATACGACCGAACGTGAGGACGACTGAGCGCAACCTGCTCGACCGAGCGCAAGTACATGCAGCGGACGTCGCGGTTGAGCATTTCCCGGACCTACCGGTTGAAGCGATTGAGTGGGACGTGTCCCACCGCGCGAAACGGCAGGCAGGCGTCACTAAGTACGACTCGACACGGACGTGATTACGATCACGCTCAGCTGGGACGCTTTCGAGCAACACGGCTGGGAGCAATTCAATCAGTAATCTACTCGCTTCTTCGAACGACAACAGTATCTCCAGCGACGGAAATGCAGCACCCGTTAAAGCTGAACGTCACCGAATTCTCCTTGTGGTCGGTTCGTCTACTCGATTCACTGAAAAGGCCGTCAAGGTGAACAGGATCCATCACAGAGTAGAGTGGATCAAGGTCGATCACTGGCGTGTTCGTAAGGGCAGCAGTTGCCCGAACGACGGCTTCACTCGGTGATTCTCCCTCCCCGATTTCATAAGTGAGTTCGGTGGCTTGGGTGGCAGTCTCGTTATCGTCTGATGAATCATTTGTCATTGTTACGAATGGATTTCACTTTGGAAATCTGCACTCTGGTAGTCGAGGTGGTCGAGTCGTGATCCAAGCAATTCTCGAACGAGGACGACCAGTGGGTTGTCTTCGCCGTCTCCAACCATTGCTCTCTCCTCTGGGTAACTGCCATCAGAGTTCGGCTCATCCAAAATGGCGAGCATGACCTTTCGGCGGTCGACGAAAACCAGGCGACCGACCCTCGGGTACCCCGATGGCGCTCTCAACCATGCACGTTGGGGTTCCCAAAGCGTGACTTCGGGCAGACGTTTGCGACAGAGATCGCAGACCTCGGGATTCTGTGACCCCAAATACAGCTCTACACCTCGGTTGATAGCGTCTTCCGCGTGGCTAAGACACTCCTCTTCGAGCAAATCAGTGCTGACGTACATGCAGAACAGTTCTTCCTCCGCCTCGTCGGCAAGTTGTCTGCCGTACTCGATTGTTGCCTGATGGCCTTCGAGGATCCCGATCGAGTTCTCGGTAGATTGCGAATCAGTCGAGAACCTCGCCAGCAACTGGTCAAAAACGTCCTCGTCGAGCCAGTCGATCTCAGGTACTACATCGGTACGAGGCGAAACGATGTTCTCCTCTAAATCGTAGTCAATTACCCCGTATTCTGCAAGTCTTGGGAGAGAGTTATGATGCAACGAGAGCCGTTCCTGTTTGAGCTGACGTTCGTACTCGTCAGCGCTGATCATCGTCTCGTCTCGTTTGACTAGCTGTTCGGCCAGCTCGGTCACGTGGAGCGGCCTTTTGGCATCTTCAAGCACAGCCAGTATCTCCCGATAGTGGGGATCGGATAGAATAGCCGTCCTATTTCGACGCACATTGCTAGTCATATTATTCCAACGCAATAGCTCAACACCGATAAGTCGTCTGGCCCGTAACAGACTGTAGTAAGACCGGCAAGCTAATGGCCTGTACATGTCCGCACCACGTCCACCGCAATGCCTTCTGCAAGCACATGACCGCCGTCGAAACCGCGACCGAGAACGGAACACTCGACGCTTTCCCGTCCGAGGACTACGAAGACGATGCCGAACCAGACGACTGCGACTGTGAGGATCTCGGTGGCTTCCCGTGTTAAGAATGCGTAAAAACGGATCGGCAAGAGATTCCAGAGTAACTCCTCTCTCAGCCCCTCTTCTCTATAGCCTGTCAACAAACGCTTCCGTAAATCGCTGATCAGTGTCCACTCATGAAGTGTATCCACACTGTAATCGCTAAGAGTGACAACTGTATCGCGCCAGGGACACCGCCGGCTTTTCCGTCTGGGCGCGTACGTAGTGCAGATGAGAATGTTATGACAAGTACCGTGCCGATTCACTCACTAGAACGAGCGAGACGGCCGAATTTGATGGGAGGAAACGAAGGATCAAGAACGAGTGATAGACCGATTCTCACATGAAGGCGGTATGGGGTTGACTGTCAGAATCTACCCGAGGACGTACTCGAGGATGGGGTAGCGCTCGACGAGCGCCTGACCGCCGATCTTGTACTGTTCGATGTACGTGTCGAGGCCGAGGATCCGGCCGGCACCGAACGCTGCAACGGCGAGGAATACGAGCATGTACGCGAAGTCACCGTTGATGACGCCGTGAGCGATGTCCCAGTTCCCGAAGTAGAACATGAGCATCATGAGCGCGCCGAAGAACGCCGCAAGACGGACGAACGCGCCGACGAGCAGTCCAAGACCGATGAACAGTTCGCCCCACGGGACAGCGACGTTCGCGAATTCGACGAACCACGGGGTCGAGCCCATCCAGGCGAATAGGCCTGCGATCGGGTTGCCGTTGGTCGCCGCGACGTTGGTTAGGTAGCCACCGGCCGAGAACGGTTCGGCGGCGACGATTTTCGTGAATCCCGAGTATGCGAACGCCCAACCCATCATGAGCCGAAGCGCGAGGACGAACCAAGCTGAGAGGCTGTGAGCACGGGTTCCAACCGTGTAGCCACCGATGGTGCTTTCGAAGGTGTTGCGAGTGTCTGGAGAGATGGTGGATGCAGTCATGGTATCGGAAGAAAAACTTCCTATCTTCTAAAACAACGTTAAAGTATATAAGTGTATTTAGATAGGCTGTGTCATGGATTTGTATTAGTTATAAAAATTATTTAGCACCGCTATCGACTCATTTTTGTCTCGGTGAATGGCAACGAGAGTGAAGATACTGAGACACCTATCGACGACGAGAGCGGGCCACCGGAGGACTGTGACTGCGATGGCCTCGATGGCTTCCCAGGCTGTCCATCGTGAAAGCGAGCCGGAAGGAACTGCCGAACAAACCTGCGCTTCCGTTTTAATCCATGTCTCGATAATTCTCAGTGGCGCCAATTTGTCAAACAAACTCCAATCACAGAGTTATATATCGATATTTATTGCGGGATAGATTAATAATCTGTTTAAAGCTTTTAGAATGAAAACATATATGGCTGAGTTGCTGGTATCTCATACCAGACTATAGAACTACTTCATCGATTACGTGACGCCTTCACTCCGGAAGAGGCCGCTCAGCAAACGGAAAAGCAAGTCCGAACAACCGG
Source organism: Haladaptatus marinus (assembly GCF_051194195.1). Lineage (NCBI taxonomy): Archaea > Methanobacteriati > Methanobacteriota > Halobacteria > Halobacteriales > Haladaptataceae > Haladaptatus > Haladaptatus marinus. Next base: position 255,080 of record NZ_JBLZNK010000007.1, on the reverse strand, counting down.
TGATATTTTTGAATGTGAAGACTGTGGTACAACGTTCATTTCAAAGCCAACCCAGTGTTCAAACTGCGATCATAACGAGTTTCGGAATCACGGCAGCTGTTAATATTCTGCTCAATCCAGACGTCCTAGGCTGAGTTCGCTTTGACATTCTCCCTTCGCTAAAGCGCGAGAATTCACACGAGTTGGGATATTCGGGGTCCCGATTGACAACTCTCCGAGTTTTAATAAAATATTCTTAACACAATTTGGAGCAAGAATTTTCCCCGGAGTGGTGGTCGAATCCACAATCACTATCGTCGACGATTGGCTAGACGTTGATGGGAAACATGGCGACATTAGACACTATCTTCGACTTATTCAGTACGAAGCGGCGACGATACGCACTATACTATCTCGATCAACAGAGTGGAACAGTAACGGTTGATGAGGTTGTGGAGTATGTTGCAAATCACGAAAACGACGCGACTGATGAAACAATTCCTGACGAGCAGTACGATCGGATCGAACTCTCTCTTCGCCAGGTGCATATCCCAAAAACAACTGAAATTGACTCGATTGAATACGATCGCAATGAAGGAGAAATTACCATTCAGGGGACGCCAACCGAATTTGACGCAATTGTGACCGTCGCGAAGGTTCTCGAACACGCCGATTGAGCCGAGTAGATAACGCTTCAATGGCGATCTCAGCAGGATACTTTCGAGATCTAGCAGTCAAAGTAGTTTGCTAGGGAGATTTCGAAGAGCGTCCAGGCACTTACAGAGGTCACAAAGTACGACCCGACAACGGACGAGGTTATGATCACGCTGACCTGGACGCCCTACGAACACCACGGCTGGGAGCAATTTAGCGAAACTGTCCGACATGAACTCCTTCACGCCCGGCAGTACCACGAGTTTGGCGACGCCGATCACGAGGCAACATTCACCCGCTGGACGGACGCTCTCGATACTTCGCAACACTGCGAACGCTTCACTGCACCCAAGTGGTGGCTGGTGTGCGAGGACTGCGGCGGTCGGATTCCGCGCTATCGCCGCTCGAAAACAGTGCGCAACCCCGAGCAGTACTGCTGTAGTGAGTGCGGTGGGTCACTGCGCGCCGAGAAAGGCGATAGTCACTGCCCGAATTCGGAGTAAGTAGCTCCCACCGAGACCGTACATTATGGGGGATCTGGTTGCTGGAGGCGTGTGAGATCGCCAGCATCCACCGCATCCCGCCAGAGTTGGAGGACAGCGAGAGTGACGAGTCGCACTGCTGTGACGTCGATACAGGAGGGAACAGCATCACCATGGGTTGCATCTGGTGGTTCGTGAAAGTGGTTTGTGGGGAGGTCTCGTCGAGGATGGTAGTCGTAGCGATAGTTGAAGACGTCTCCTTCGGTGTAATGATAGCGGTAGTAGTGTTTGTCCGTCCACGTGATATCAAACCGGCCGCTATCTGCGGTAATGCCGTCTGCAACGTAGAGATGAAGCGTCTCTGGATTCAGAGCGTTATCAAACCCTGAATCGGTAATGAGTGGTTCGTACTCTTCGGCAACTGTTCGTGCTCTCTTCATGAGATCCTGGTCCGGAGCGCCTGTATCGACATACGTCCAATCGTCCGTCATGGATCAGGCTTCCGCGAGCCGATGGGCTTCATCTACTTGGAGCGCAGCTTTTGCGAGAGCGAGATTCTGTCTCGTTGCTCTCCACTTCCCGATATCTTTCCACCCGTTATCACCGGGCTCAAGCTTGATTGCGAGATCCTCTGGATTCTCGACGTCGTAAGTTTCTCGAAACTCCTGCAACGTCTCGTTCATCTCTTGGATGCCTGCAATGAGATCTCGATGCGAGTGGGTCCTGCGGAGTTCTTCAATACGGTTGTTGATGCGGTGGCCTTCATTCCGCTTGTATAGCGTTGTACGCCCATCCTGGCGAGTGCTACCAATACCTTCGTCGACGAGTTCAGTCAGGTATTTTCTAGTGGTTGGCTCACTCACCAGGGCCTGCTTCGCGATGACACTAGCTTTTGTGTACTCTGTGGTTTCGGTGAGTATCTCTTTGACTCGCTCTCTGCCTGTTGTGGTGGCTTTCCATTCCTCTTTGACTTGCTCGTTGATATCGGTCATACGTAATACTGAGTGCCACTACGTAAAATAGTTTTCTCAAGGTCGTATTTCTTATCTACTGGTGCCGAATTTACTGGATTTTTCTTGACTATATTATAGCCCGTGAAGCTGACAAGACGGCACAGAAACGCGCACAGGCCGACCAATTCGCCTTCGACACCGATGCCCCCGGACTCGTCGACGTCACCAACGAGAGCCACGAGAGCCCTGCAGCCCACCAGTATACCGTCTCCATCGACGACGTGACTGAAGAACTGATGGCCTGTCCGGGTCCGCATCACGTCCACCGAAACGCCTACTGCACACACATGGCCGCCGTCGAAAATGTAACCGATGACAGAACACTTGACGCCTTCCCCTCCGAGGTCGAAGACGATGCCGAACCAGAAAACTGTGACTGCGATGGCCTCGGTGGGTTCCCATGCTGGCCGTGCGTGCACACGGGACGGAAGGAACTACCGAACTAACCTGCTTCAACTACCATTTGCGTATTCCAATACGGTTAAGGCAATCGGAGCACTATCAACCGAATATGAGCGACCAATCACGTACAGATTCTGGCCACTATGCCGAAACAATTACGCTTGAACGCGTATTCCGTGTCTTCGATCAAATCGAGGGTCCGACGATCACTTCGCGTGACGTTGCCGACGTTCTCGACTGTTCAACGGAGGCCGCTCGACAAAAACTCGGCCAGCTACATGAACAAGGGCGTATCCATCGACGCAAATCAGGACGAACCGTCCTGTGGTGGCGGGCGGATGATACTCAAGCAGCGACCGAATTCGATCCCGATGATCCACTCTTTGCAGAGCCACCATCCTTTGCAAGTGAGGAACCGACAGATGCTGCAAACGTCGACGAATATCTCTATGGTTCAATCGAAGCGAATTCTGACGACGAATAATGCCGCCAAGTACATCTACCGCTGACGCTGCTCGTTCTCTCTTTGTTGATACCGGCGCGCTCTTTGCCGTCTTCAATCCAAACGACGAGCGACATGATGCTGCTCGCGTCGTCATGCAGAAGATTCGAACAGGTGAGGCTCCATACCGCCCGCTCTATATTAGTAGCTTTGCGGTCGGCGAACTTGCAACACTGATGCTTCGGAAACTGGGCCACGATGCAGCTGTTGAGGGGATTCAACGCATTCGTGAATCACCAAATTTGATAATTCTCTATCCTGGACCAGCGGCGTTCGCAAACACGTGTGCGGAATTTAGTCGATATGATGATCAGCAAATATCCTTTGTGGATCACATGACTGGTGTGTTGGCAGATGAACGAGATGCTACTCATGTATTTGCCTTCGATAGTGATTTCCGAACCCTCGGGCTCACAGTTGTCCCAGAGGATGTTGGTATCTTGTGAACTGTACTAGCTCACTCACAGAGCGTATTCACAGTTGCTCATCACAATCGGCGATTTTCTAGTTTACATGACCAACGAGTCGTTTGCTTGTACGTGCCCGCATCCTGTTTACTCCCAATCCTCCTACAAGCACACGGCTGCCGTCGAAAATGCAACTAACGACGGGACGCTTGAGGCCTTCCCCTCAGAGGACGAAGACGAGCGTATCAGTGGCCCGTACACTGGCTACGACAAGTACGGCAACGTCGATCACACCTACTGGAAGTGTGAGAACTGTGGCGCGGAGGCCACCCGGAAGGACGCACTCACTGACTGCTGCTAACCTCGTCTCACTTTTTCATTTATGCCACGCCAAACAACGCTGGCCGATGGTGCCTAGCGAACGCTAACCGAGTGTGCGGCTGGTTCGACCGAGCGCAAGCGCACGCGGCGCAACATCCACCATCCTCGGCGCGTTACTGAATACATGGTTGAGAGAGTAGATTCCGCGAGGAAACGAATGCAGGCCTCTCCAGAAGCCATCTACCAAGCTTTCGCAGAGCCCGGTGCCATGGAACGTTGGCTTCCTCCGGGCAACATGACCGGCGAAATGCTCCACTTCGACTTCCGCGAAGGAAGCACGTACCGAATGCGGCTCACCTACAAGGACCAGCAGGCCGGACAGGGTAAGACATCGGAAGCATTCGACGAGATGGAAGTACGTTTACCTCGACTTGAACCAAACCATCGAATTGAGCAGGAAGTCCTCTTCGAGAGCGACGACCCGGCGTTCGAGGGAACCATGCGTATGGTCTGGACGTTCGAGCCCGCGGACAGTGGAACGATCGTGACCGTCCGCGCCGAGAACGTGCCAGCAGGCATCCAGCCGGAGAACCACGAGGCAGGAATGAAATCGACACTCGACAACCTCACGGCATTCGTCGAACAGGACGGCTAGTTGGTTAGCGGGAACCGAGGGAACACTACATTACAGTATAACGATTGTTCCTGCGGTCGACAAATTCCATCTAAGAATGAGGACACCTCTTGTTGAAATAAAATCTATTCTGACTCCTCAATTATCTCTATAGATTGTCGGGTGTCCATTGGGACTGCGATTCGGGTATACGATATCGGAACAGCAGACGAGGCTCTCCAAATTGCGATCGCCGACAGTGGTGGTTCCTCAGCCGATTGTTTCCCTGATAGTGAAACATGAGGAAATCCAGATCAAATGGTCTCGATAGCGGGTAACCTACCACACGCCAATCATACACCTCGTGAGTAACTAGGCTTTCGTAGCATGACAAAGGAAGAGTGTGTTGAGTGGAGGTGCATACGATGTGGCGAACCATTCGATGCACCGGATACACAGACGGCTACGTGCCCCTACTGTGGAACCATGTTGAAGATCCCTGACGAAGCGTGGGAGTACTACCAATCGGATGAAAATGAAGAATAGAGCAAGCAGATTCATCGCAGTCTCTCTCAAGAGATGAGTATCCAGCCCTGGATCAACTCGTTCGCATCGAAACGAATTCAAAAATGACTGTTCTACCGAGGATCGACCGACAGCTGAACTGCCATCTCGTTTTTTTTTTACATTGTCGGACACTGGACATCGTTCCTCGACTCGCTGCGCTCCTGCTTCGACCGTTTCTATATCAAAACAAACAATACTGTGAGACCCGTCTTCTATTCTTGCCGATTTAATATGTTGTCTCGGACTTCATCTGAAGAGTTATACGTTTTCTCGTCGGCTGAACCAAGCACTTCTTCGATGGATTGTGTGCCGTCGACTGATTCGACCTCATAGTCGCCAAATGCGGAAACTAACTCATCTCCTGTTAGTGGATAGTCCTGTTCTTCGAGGGCCTGATCGAACTCACCGAGTTCGCCACTTTCTGCTCGGTCTTCAACCGAAGGTCAATCATCACTCATAAGAACGTAGTAGATCGCGAGCCAGAATAAAATATTGGCTAATTAGTCAAATGAAGACAGACGAGGAACGGATCAACGAGGATCCCAACATACACTCCTGTCTATCGTTAGCTTACCCACCAGCCTCATCAGGCTAGAGCACTCACTTTTAAATATGAGTTCAGACCAGCATCACCTACGTGATACAGACACAGAGGAACGGTTCGAGTTCAAGAAAGAACAGCGGGCCGCGGTCAAATCCGACAAGGGACTGACCGAAGAGGTCGTCCACCTCATCAGCGAGGACAAGGACGAACCCGAATGGATGCTCCAACGACGCCTCCGTGCACTGGAACATTACAAGAACATGCCCCTGCCGACGGACTGGCCCGGCCAGCCCGACCTCACGGAACTCGATGTCGAAGAGATCATTCCCTATATTCGCCCAGACGTCGACAAGCGTGAAGGGGCGGACAGCTGGGACGACCTCCCGGACGATATTAAGGACACCTTCGAGAAACTTGGCATTCCGGAAGCCGAGCGCAAGGCACTCTCGGGCGTCGGTGCCCAGTACGAGTCTGAAGTCGTCTACCAGAACATGCAGGAGCAGTGGGAGGAAAAGGGCGTTGTCTTCTGTAACATGGACGAGGCGGTTCAAGAGCACGAAGATCTCGTCAAGGAGTACTTCATGACGAAGTGCGTGCCGCCGAGCGACAACAAGTTCGCGGCACTCCACGGTGCCGTTTGGTCTGGCGGGTCGTTCGTCTACGTTCCCGAAGACGTGACAGTCCAGATGCCGGTACAGGCGTACTTCCGCATGAACTCTGAAGGGATGGGGCAGTTCGAGCACACGCTCATCATCGCGGAGGAAGGAAGCGAAGTTCACTACATCGAAGGGTGTTCCGCACCCAAGTACGGTAGCCACAATCTCCACTCCGGTGGCGTCGAAGTGTTCGTCGATGAGGACGCTCACGTCCAGTACTCGACCGTCCAGAACTGGTCGAAAAACACCTACAACCTCAACACCAAGCGTGCCATCGTCGAAGCCGGTGGCCGCATGGAATGGGTCTCTGGCAGCATGGGATCGAAGGTAACGATGCTCTATCCGTGTTCGATTCTCAAAGGTCGCGGTGCCTCCGCGAATCAGATTTCCATCGCATTCGCGGGCGAGGGTCAGAATATCGACACCGGCGCGAAGGTCTACCACAACGCCCCGAACACCAACTCGACCATCGAGTCGAAATCTATCAGCAAGGACGGCGGTCGCACGAACTACCGCGGCCTCGTCCACATCAGCGACGGTGCGGTTGACTCGTCCACGTCGGTCGAGTGTGACGCGCTGATGTTCGACAACGAGTCCACGTCGGACACCATGCCGTATATGGAGATCAACGAGGATCGCGTTGACGTTGCCCACGAGGCGACGGTCGGGAAGATCGGCGACGAGGACGTGTTCTACCTCCAGAGTCGCGGATTGGACGACGACGACGCGAAACAGATGATCGTGAGCGGGTTCATCGAACCCATCACGGAGGAGCTTCCCATCGAGTACGCGGTCGAACTCAACCGTCTCATCGAACTCGAAATGGAAGGCAGTCTTGGCTGATCTTTTTGAGATAAGGATTAGAGCGAATCATCGTATTGATCAGCCGGATCCTGCTGATCATCGACAGCCTGCGTAAATAGATCTTCAGTTAGTTCCTCTTCGGATTCACTCTCCGTATCCTGAGCCGACACACCGAGTGACAGAAGTTTTTTAATTGCTTGTTCTCGATTCAGAAAATCACCTTGTTCGACAAGGCGATCAATATCACTCTTGATACGGTCAGGCAAGGCTACCTCAAGCGTGACCATAGACACACTCTGGTCTAGAGACAGATTAGCTCTCGGGCTGGTTTCTCGATGCGTAGTGTGCTATTCCTCGGTTATTGCTGTTTTTACTCTTTCCTACGGACAACCCCGAAATCCATGAGTACAAAACAAACCGCAGCCCGTAACACTGCCGAGACGGCACAGAAACGCGCACAATGGGAACAATTCGACTTCGACGTCGAAGCTCCCGGACTCGTCGACGTCACCAACGAGAGCCACGACAAGCCCGCAGACCACCAGTACATCGTCTCCATCGACGATGTGACCGACGACGCAATGGCCTGTACGGGCCCGCACCACGTCCACCGCAATGCCTTCTGCAAACACATGGCCACCGTCGAAAACACAACCGATGACGGGACGCTTGCGCCATTCCCCTCCGAGGACGACGACGATGCCGAACCGGAAGACTGCGACTGTGACGGCCTCGGAGGCTTCCCGTGCTGGCCATGCATGCAAACGGGACGGAAGGAACTGCCGAACGAACCACCGCTTCAGCCCTTTTTATCCATGACACGCCAATTGACGGTCTCGGCTATCATCGACCAGCGAACGCTCACCGAAAGCGCGAACGCTGTGACCGACGATACACCGGAGACACCGACGGCCCTCCTCGACCGAGCACGGCAGCACGCAACGAACGTCGCCGCCGAACACTTCCCTGACCTGCCGGTCGAAACGATCGAAATCACACCAAACTGATAAAAAGATGGACGCCTCGCTTGCCTGGATCCATGAGTTCGTTGCCCAAGATGACTGTTTCACTGCACTCGCAAATCATGATGCCGCTGTAGGATCAGTCACAATCGGTTGACCGCTTCGAATAACCGAAATCGGAGTCCATCGGTGCTGGGTGGATTATGTTCCGCACTCATTCGAATACTACACTCTCGGTTCAGAGGGAGTCGAGCTGTGTTTTGAGGTCGGTGAGGAGGTCTTGTGAATCTTCGATTCCTGTAGAAATTCGGATTAAAGTATCTGAAATCCCCATTTCGGTTCGAACTCGTTTACTTACTTCAGCATGGGTCATCGTACCCGCATGTGCAATGAGTGATTCGACACCACCGAGGCTAGCGGTGAGTGCAAAGTGGTCGAGTCCCTCAAGGACGTATTTCACATCATCCCGATCTCCATTGAGTTCAAACGAGAGCATCCCACCATACCCCGACATCTGTGACTTTGCCAATTCGTGTTGTGGATGGGATTGCAGACCGGGATAGTGTACATCCGAGACGGTTTTATGATCGGTGAGGAATTCGGCTAATTCCTGTGCGTTCCGTTCGTGTTCTTTCATTCGCTGGGGAAGTGTCTTCAGACCACGGAGAATGTCATAGGAATCAGAGGGAGACTGGTTTGCGCCGGTTCCATATTTTTGGACGTGGTGAAATCGATTATGGAGGTCTGGATCATCGGTCACGATTGCACCTCCAGTGACGTCACTGTGCCCGTTCAGATACTTCGTGGTACTATGAACCACGACATCAACACCGAATGACATTGGTCGTTGAAAGTACGGGCTCATAAACGTATTATCGACCGCGATCACGGTCTCGGAGGTTGCGGTCGACTTCGCGATGGAACTAAGATCACACAGTTTCATCAGCGGATTTGTGGGAGTTTCTAACCAGAGTAAGGCAGTCTCCTCTCGAACTGCGTCGAGGATAGATTCCGTGTCAGTCGGGTCTACATAGTCAATGTCAATTTCGAATTCAGCAAAGATATCTGCAAACAAATTCCGCGTGCCGCCATAGAGCGAATCCAGGGTTACGACGTGATCTCCCGGTCGGAGCAGCGCCCATCCAACAGTTGCGATCGCTGCCATCCCGGATGATACTGTCAGTCCATAGTTGGCATTCTCGAGAGTCGCGATTCGTTGGGCTAGCTCGTTACATGTTGGATTTTTATTGCGAGAATAAACGTACTCGTCTCTCGGCTGTTCGATCTCGTCACGGACGAACGTCGATGTGTGATGCAGTGGTGGGACGAGATCCCCGAATCTCTCACTATTTTGTGTTTCTGATGTATCTCCGTGTATCGCTTTTGTCGAGAAGGAAACATCATCTGACTCTGAGTCATTATCTCCTGTCATAGTGAAAGAGGCGTTCCGAGGGTTGTTAAACATTCTCAGGAATTCTAGCGTGTCTGGTTAGCTGTCTGCTAGATTTCCAGATTTACTTGGCTTTCAACCGGACCACTCACGAATAAACCTAAGAGGAAAAATGCGCTCTCTATTCAACAAGCAGATTTAGTTGAGTCTGTATGTTGGGACATTGAGACGCTCGATGATGGCCGTTTGTTCCCCTACAAAAGCGCTGCTATATGTGGGAGCTACTGGACTATGAGGTAAGGGACTTCAAACCAACAGGTCCCCTCTTGTTGCCACTCGTTATGCTAGATTTTCATCTAATCCAAGGAAGACAGCGAGGAGGAGGTAGGAACGCAGGCCGCCACTGTCTTTAGTCATTGTCAAGACAGTCGCCCCAACTATTGTTCACATCTCTCATATGACACCACGTCCTCTTTTCCGTACCGTATGCGCGGTTTCGGTCTGACAGCCACCATCGTCAGCGTCATCGCACGAATACTTCGAGACGCCACCCCTGCTCATTCCAATGGCGTTGACGCTCGTACTATTTGTTTGACCAAGAACTACCGAACTAATCCAATTTTCAGTCTTTTTGTCCCTAGTACGGTAGGTGCCACTCTCGACGCCACTCTACCTACGCCCTAAATGAATCAGCGTGAGTCTCTCCGTGCTAATTCAGTCGAATATCGGCGAAGGATCTGTTTGCCGGTCAGAGTCACAGATGAGAATGTGTCCATCCTGCCGGACGAACACGTTCCAGTGATCAAGTGAGTAACTAAGGAGTGCTGATTGGGATCCATCTGAGTGATCGAATAATTGGTCAAGGGCATCAAGGTCAATCTCCTCAAGCAGCGGATCGAGTTCTAATGGGTCGACGTCTTCGACTTCAGCGAGTCCGTCAATGATCGCTGCAGAAGGGGGTATTTCGCCTTCTGGCTTTGCCCACGTTTTGTATGTCGGGGTACAGGAACAGTGAAGAGACAGTTGTTGGGGCGCCATCAAATCAAGACTAGCAAACTGGATGACTTGTATCAACCGCTTCAGCCCTTTTTATCCATGACACGCCAAGTGACGGTCTCGGATAGCACCGACCAGCGAACGCTGATGGGGAGTGTAGATTTCACGATCTTCGCAAAAAGTGTACTAACTTGTTTTCGGGCGAATTTCTCTAACGACGAACAGCACATCATTGAAACAGGAAGCCCGTCCGCAACGCGCGAAGCGCGTAGGGTGGGGTAGTTCACGTAAAAGGGCTAAGCTGTCCGAGCACCTATACTATGTATGACCTCCGGTATCGACAGCATCGAGTTCCTGGCCCGGTCGCCTCACCGTGTCGGAGTCCTCGAAGCATTGATGGATGGATCGACCGACCGTCGGGACCTGTGCGAGATCACTGGAGCCTCCTCTCCGACGGTCGGTCGGGTGCTCGCCGACTTCGAGAACCGCCAGTGGCTCGTCCGAGATGGCCCGACGTACGCGCTTACTCCCCTTGGGGAATATGTCGGCGACCGGTTCTTGGCCCTCCGAGACGCGATGGAGATCGAACAGAAGCTCCGTGATGTCTGGCCGTGGCTTCCACACGAGATGCCGGGGTTCAGCGTCGACCTATTTGCCGATGCGGTGGTCTCGTTCCCCGGCCCGGGATACCCGTACGAGCCCGTTGAGCGACTCGGGCAGCTCATTGCGTCGACCTCGTCAATGCGCGGGTTCGACAGTATCGTCTACAAGTCGAGCAACCTCGAGACAGCCTGCCGGGAGATTCTCAAGGGAATGCAATTTGAGTATGTGTTCACACCAGAAGCTCTGGAAGGGACATTTACTTGGAACCCCGACCGGATGTTGGAGGTCGTCGCCTGCGAGAACGCGACTGTCCTCGTCCACGACCAACTCCCTGACGGCGACCGATGCGGCCTCGGTATCGTGGACGACCGGGCAGGCATTTGCTGTCACGACGTTGAGACTGGAGCACTGGTGGCGGTTATCGATACCGATGCGTCAGAGGCCCGCGAGTGGGCAATCTCGGTCTTCGAGCAGGTTCGCAAGGAGGCGACGCCGGTCGACCCAAGCGCCTTCGAGTCGTCTATGTCACCAGAATAATACCAGTGACGACCGCCGATGTCAGCCATCATTCGCTGACATGACCGCGTGTCGACCCAACTTGGGATTTCACCCCCTGAAATCCTGCACACGGCATCATGACGACCGTTCGCCGCCAACACTCACCGAGGAACCAGGACATGACCGAACGTTACGAGACCGTCGTTATCGGCGGCGGTCAGGCCGGACTCGCAACCGGGTACTACCTGCAGTCATGCGACCAGGACTTCGTCATTCTCGACGCGGGCGACCGTGTTGGAGATCCGTGGCGAACACGCTGGGACTCACTCCGGGTGTTCACGCCAGCCCGTTTCACCAGCCTGCCGGGAAAGGCCTTCCCGGGATCGCCATCCGAATTTCCTGGCAAGGACGCGGTGGCTGACTACCTCGAGAGCTACGCCGAACACTTCGACCTGCCCGTCGAACTCGGCGTTCGCGTCGATGGCCTCAAGCGCAATGGCTCGAGCTACCTAATCACTGCAGGCGACAGGCAGTATTCAGCCGACAACGTTGTGGTGGCAATGGCGAGCTACCAGGTTCCGACAATCCCTGACTTCGCGGACGAGCTAGCCGACGACGTCGTCCAGCTGCACTCGAGTGGCTATCGAAACCCCGACCAACTGCAGGACGGCAATGTGCTCGTCGTCGGCGCGGGGAACTCCGGTGCCGAGATCAGCCTTGACCTCGCCGACGAACACGAGACGTGGTTATCAGGTCGGGACGTCGGCCACGTTCCGTTCCACGTTAACTCAAAATTCGGCCGATATATTGGGGTTCCGCTCGTGATGCGTGTACTCTACCATCGAGTGCTTACCACTGACACGCCCGTCGGCCGCCGTATGCGACCAAAGCTACTCTCCCAGGGCGGTCCGTTGGTTCGCACCAAGCCACAGGATTTGGCCGCTGCGAGCGTCGAGCGGGTGCCCCGGATGACAGATGTCCGCGACGGCTACCCTGTGGTCGGTGATGGCCAGATTCTCGACGTTACAAACGTCATCTGGTGTACGGGGTTTCAGCCCGATTTCTCGTGGATCGATCTCCCCATCTTTGATGGCCAAGTGAATCCCAAGGAACCCATCCACGAACGCGGTGTCGTATCTGATGCTCCTGGGCTCTACTTCGTCGGTCTATTCTTCCTCTACGCGCTGACGTCGTCGCTATTCACTGGTGTCGGCCGGGACGCAGAGTATGTTGTAGACCATCTAATGTCGCGGCCACACCCCTCTAGCACTGGTCGACTATCGGCTTAGACTGTTTGCAAGCGGCCGAACTGACCACCGCTTCAGCTCTTTTTATCCATGTCTCGCCAAGTGGCGTTCTCGACTATCACCAACCAGCGAACGCTCTCGGTGAGGTTTGATAGCCCACTTGAACAGTGGCTTTCAGTAATTCTTGATTCTCTCGACTATCACCGCTACCCTCTATAGCCACTCTAATTACTACGCTTGTACAACGACACTCAGTCATTCTCGATTATTCAAGAGCATACAAACATATATGAGACTGCGCTCCAAACACTGTAGCGAGGTGAAGAGGATGGCTACCCCACCACAGGACGGTGTCACGTCATGGACCGAGACGATGAGTGCACGCGAACGCATCCGCTCAGTGGTTAAAACGCTTCGTGAGCCTCGTTCGATCAATTGGATAAGCGAGCAAGCCGATGCAGCTTGGAGCACGACGAACCAAGAGCTACAGAACCTTGTTGACCAGGATCGCTTGCAGCGCGTCAAGGTTGGTGACACCACGCTTTATCAGCCGGACTATACTCGGCTACTCTTCGACGATATCCGCACCCTTATCGAAGAGAACGCTCGCGAGGAACTCCGTAGCGAACTAATAGCGATCACCGAGGAAATCGAGGCGTGGCAGGCAACGTATGCTGTTGAGACGTGGGAGGAACTCGAACAGTCACTCGCGGATGGCAACCTATCGAGTGCCGAGCTCCGCGAACGGCGTGATGTGATCGGATTCTGGCGCGAAAACGAACAAGACCGCCAACTTATCAAGCACGCACTGGAGCTCTATTCGGATGTTGAAATAGCTCGTGAGCAGATGACTGACGCAGTTGATCGAGCAACAAGCTAATTTCTTTCCCTGTATCATCAATGATCTTCCTCGCTAATCGTGATCGGTATACCCAACGTACACTCCTCAGGGAAACTCATAACCGCCTTTCAAAACAAGCTGGCTGCGAAGACATCCGATACCGGCCATCTGATCGTCGTCCTCGGTACGTAATCGCAGATATTGATACAGCAGTGTTCCTTGGTGAATCCTATGAAGTTGAGAACGCACGGCTGGAACTTCGCTTTTGGTATCCAGCCGGGGTTGACCATGAGTATTATCGAATCAACTGGATAGAACCAACACGTAACCTCATGGTTGGATTCCATCAGGATGCAGATCATCCTGATTTGGGCCCATGCTATATTCAACTCAATTTCGAAGAGACAGCGGTTGATCGGCATGAGGCTACGTTTCTTGATGCACACTCTCACTGTTCTTGACAACCGACTCCAGCAACTTCCGACTGCATTAGGATCGATCCATTGGCATGATGGCCAACCATCGCTCCCTGACTGGCCAACGTGAGCTACTCGGTTCATTTCGCGTCGAGGACGTAACTGATGACCTGTACGTGCCCGCACCACGTCCACCATGATGCGTTCTGCAAACACATGGCCGCCGTCGAGAACGCAACAGACGACGGCACCCTGACGGCGTTCCCTTCGGACGACGAAGACAATACCGAACCCGAAAACTGTGACTGTGATGGCCTCGGTGACTTCCCGTGCTGGCCGTGCGTGAGACAGGACGGAAGGAACTGCCGAACTAACCACCGCTTCAGCTCTTTTTATCCATGTTTCACCAATTGACGTTCTCGGCCAGCACCGACCAGCGAATGCTTACAGAGTGTGCCAATGTAGCGATCGACAATATACCCGAGACACCGGCGATCCTGCTCACCCGAGCGCAAGCACATGTGGACATCGCTGCTAAGCGTTCTCTAGATTTTCCGATCGAAATATTTGACTAAAAGCTTGTTCAGACCTAGTGAGCAAACTTTGAGACATACGCTTTTATGGGCTGGCAGTCACCGTTTACTATGCAGACGCGTTCTCTTGGCAAGACGGGCCATGACAGCTCTCTCATGACGTTCGGTGCCATCGCGCTCAACTGGCTCGAACAGGACGGCGCGAACCAGATGATCGAACTCATGCTCGACCACGGCGTCAACCACTTCGATGTTGCGCCGACCTACGGGGATGCAGAACTCAAATTGGGACCAAAACTCCGTCAGCATCGAGAGGAGATATTCCTCGGCTGTAAGACACAGGAACGAGGATATGAAGGAGCGAAACGCAAACTCGAACAGTCGCTTAACCGACTTGGCGTCGAGCACATCGACCTCTATCAAATTCACGGTCTCGAATACGAAGATGAATTGGAAACAATAACAGCTGAGGGAGGCGCACTCGAAGCGTTTCAGGAAGCCAAGGACGAGGGACTCATTGACCACATTGGATTGACGAGTCACGGGGAGCCGCAACTGGTCTTGAATGCCATCGATCGCATTGATGATCTCGAAACGGTGATGTTTCCGATTAACCCAGTGGTCGCAGGCAAGGACGATGACAAGTATGACTACGAAGCGGTGCTCGACTGTGCAAACGATGCGGACATCGGAACGCTCGGTATCAAAGCCTTCGCAAAGGGGCCGTGGCCCTCGACTGACGAACTCCCTGAGGATGACCGTCCGTACGCTAACTGGTACGAGCCGGTTGATACGCCTGCTGAAATCAAAAAACGATTCGACTTCGCAGCCGCACAGGGATTGACGAGTATTATCAATCCGGGCGATCCAAAGCTGATCGCTATGGTACTTGACGCGGCTGAGCGCTACGACGGTATGGAGGAAGCTGCCCAGCGGTCACTCATCGAGCAAGTGCGCCACGATCAGAGTCCCGTTCCCGAGCAGCTCCATCATTAATGTAATTAAATTGATCACTTTCCCAACGATGAATGTCCCTCAGACCATTACGACTGCCCTCGCTGACCGCCCGGTTACGGGGGCGGTCTGCCTCGAAGCTGGGGCGGGGTTCGGTAACATGACGGCCGGTCTGCTCGCAGCCGGTGCCAGTCGTGTCTACACTGTCACAAATAATTCTAAGCACGCGAATGCTGTCTACGAGCGGATCAATCGCGACGAAGCTGAACGTACCGCCGTTTTGGAAGCAGACCTTTGTAGCCTCCCGATCGTAACCGACTCGGTTGAAATCATTACCGCTCATGGGCTCTTCAACGTGCTTGAGCCTGCATCACTTGAATCCGTTACAACAGAGTTGACACGGGTCGCAGCTCCCGGTTGTCATCTTATAATCGACGACTACACCCCACCTCCTGATGACGCTGCTGTACGTGAACTCTTTGCTCTGGAAAACGCTGCAACCGAGTTGGCAACAGGTCGACCGGCACTGACATTCTACCCAGAAGCAATACTTCGACGACTGTTTATCGGATACGGATGGGAATTCGACCGAGAACAAATTTTACTGGAACCGGTTCCGTGGACAGCGAGTCATATCGAGGCTCACACTAGTGCGACGCTCTCTATGAGTTCACGACTACCAAACGAACTGGGTGAGTGCTTGACTACGGAGGTCGAATGCATCGCAACTGTCATCGGTGAGGAATCGGCCGGAAAGATGTATAGTGTAGCGTTGCAATTACCAGCTTGAACCGGCCTGCAGTCCATACTTTCGGCCGCTGACGAGCCAAGTGCGATGTGAAAATTTTCATGACGTAACATCGATAGTCGATCTTGTGAGATATTTGTTTATGACACATGGGAGGGCGATACCGAGCCGGATGAGTGTGACTGTGACGGCCTTGACGGCTTCCCGTGCTGGCCATGTGTGCATGAAAACGGATCACAACGCACTGCTGAACTAACCATCCTCCTCTCAGTAATGGCTTGTCAACAGACGCTGATGGAATGACAGAGCGAAAAGTGCTGCGAGACTAGCAGCTGGTCGTGGCCGGTATTTCCATACGGGTGCCACCCATACCCTAACACGACGATGACCACAAGACACGCTGAAACGATTTGGCAAGGCGGAAAGGACGGGAGCGGTGACTTCGAGACCGAAAGCGGACAAATTGAAGGCACTTTCAAGTTTCCGACCCGGTTCGAAGACGAACCCGGGACGAATCCCGAAGAACTCATCGGAGCAGCCCATTCTGGCTGTTTCTCGATGCAACTAACGGCGTTCCTCGAAGAAGAGGGATACACACCCGATCGCCTCTCCACATCGGCGGATGTCCATCTTGAACAAGCCGATGGTGGGGGGTTCGAAATTCCGCGTATCGACCTGACACTGGAGGCTGCTATTCCCGACATTGAACAGAACACCTTTGACGACCTCACCCAACGCGCCAAGGAAAATTGTCCGGTTTCGAAGGCATTGGCCGGCCCGGAAATTACATTAGACGCGACATTGGAGAGCTAAGTAAGACGTATCGCTTTTTCTGCAGACTGACTTGACACCTCGCAACACTGCGAACGCTTCACTGCACCCAAGTGGTGGCTGGTGTGCGAAGATTGCGGCGGTCGGATTTCGCGGTATCGACGCTCAAAAACGGTTCGAAACCCAGAGCAGTACAGCTGTAGCGAGTGCGGTGGGTCGTCCCGCGTCGAGGAGAGTGACGGCCACTGACCGAATTCTAGTTTTGCTTCGAGGTTTAGAGCAATCATTGGTTAGTAGCCCATACTAACAAATGATGCCCACTCCGGCGACGAGTGACACTCAACAAAGAACCGTGAATATTACGCGAAAACGTACTGTGTCATCGTTTCGACCGCGGTGTCCACAAACTCCTCGGTAAGTCGGGCAACTGCACGGTCAATATCGATGTCCATGAGCGAAACGACGGCCCACGGGGAGACAAACGATTCTCGATTCAGTGTACCCGTCTCAAATGTGTTCGCCAGCGAGAGCCCTTCAGGATACTCTTTGGTGGTGATACCGAGCGCGATGTACTGTTGCCTGACAAACGGATGGTCCTGACTGCTGATAATCAAATAGGGCCGCCGTGGGGTATTCCCAAATGGATCCGAAGCAACGACTACGGCACCGCGATCATACATTACTTGTTCTCCGTCGACGTGCTCTCTTGCTCCTCTTCGTCAAGATCTGGAAGATCTTCGTCCCAATTCGGATTCTCGTCGTAGTAGTCGCCCTCGAACTGCATCGCAACCGTCTCTAATCCGATGAGGCTCGCGGTGTGAGCATCGTACGCTTCAGGGTTGATTGCCCAGTACTCTCCCTTATGCCGGACGAGTCCCCTGGTTT
Source organism: Haladaptatus marinus (assembly GCF_051194195.1). Taxonomy (NCBI): domain Archaea; kingdom Methanobacteriati; phylum Methanobacteriota; class Halobacteria; order Halobacteriales; family Haladaptataceae; genus Haladaptatus; species Haladaptatus marinus. Next base: position 237,292 of record NZ_JBLZNK010000007.1, on the reverse strand, counting down.
CAAGTCGACTCAGTGTGGTTCCAACACTCCCACGGGGGATATCGAGTTCCTTGGCTAATTCACCAGCACGGTATCCTAAGTCTGGATTGTCGGCAAGGAACTCGAGGATGTACCGTCCGTTCGTGTTTTCATTCGGTAACTCTGTTGGGTGGTAGCTCTCGAAGTCGACGGGCATACGTAACAGTATGTAATCAAACGTAATAAGACTGCTGTAGTGGACACCACAGGTACGAAAACATTGCATAAATCACAGTCTCCATCGACGACGTGACCGAGGAACTGATGGCTTGCACGTGCCCGCACCACGTCCACCGCAATGCCTTCTGCAAACACATGGCCACCGTCGAAAACACAACCGACGACGGGACGCTCCATGCGTTCCCCTCGAGGGACGACGATACCGAACCCGAAGACTGCGACTGTGAGGGCCTCGGTGACTTCCCATGCTGGCCGTGCGTTCGTACGGGTTGCAAAGAACTGCCGAACTAATCCCGTTCACTCTTTTCATTTATGTCACGCCAATTGACGTTCTCGGATATCACCGACCAGCGAACGCTCACGGAAAGCGCGGATGCACCGACTGACAGGTGCCATCCTCGAGCGCTAGATGATTCTGGTGTTGTTTTCTACTCCGAAAGGCGATGCTGGGCTACAAAACTATCCATAACCCATTCCTCAGCACTGCGAAGACGATAGCGAAGAGTTGATCGAGGAATTTCGAGTTTAGTCGCGATGTCTTCAAGCGTTACAGAGCGCGGGGTTGCATAATATCCCAATTGATGAGCAGTCTCAATCGCCTGTTGTTGGTTCCGGGGGAGATCCGCGAGCGTCTTGGCCCCATTGCCCCACTGTGTGGGCTCTTTCAATTGCTGGAGCGTGATCGACACCCCTGATGGAACGTTCTCTTGGACTTGCTCAAATAACTCACTAACGCGTTGGTGCTCTCGAAGTAAGATGCGCCAATTGTAGATGCCCTGGTGACGATATGTATCGAAGAACGATCCGTTGCCCATGCCTGTCGCCGCAAGAAATGGAATTGAATGACAGTACGAAACTGTATCTAAAAACGAATATAGAAATACACCACCAGTATCTCGACTGATTATTTCGTACTCCCATTGTGCGTCACACTTTTCGTGTTCACCAACGCATTCGGGGCAATACTGATCGTCGACAAGTGCTGATGTGAGTGCTGTAATCCCGTCATCAGCCCCTGTAATGCGGTCAACACGCCACATCCCGTGTGTAGAGACGGAAAGTGAGATTGATTTTGCCTGTAAACTTGGATGATTGAGAAATACATCTGCGACAGGATCTGCTCCACTATCAAACTCAACCGTGAATCGAAATTCGCGCATGTGCAACCAGAAGAGTTAGATGGTAAAAATATTACTGTGCTCTGTCAGGGCTGGAATCTGTCGATATAGCAAATCAATAGCGAAAACAGATCAACCAGTATCATTTTCTATTGATAATTGTTGCACTATCACGACACAAATGCTAACCGCTTCTCGTGACTCATCGTAGTTGATGATTCGAAACGCACGTGAAGACGATTTTCCTGGTATTCGAACAACTGTACAGGAATCATGGATTGCAACGTACTCTGACTATCTTGGCACTGACACCGTTCGGACCCACGTGACAAGCAACGAATTCTATCACTCCGAAGAATTGAAAGAGCGGCTCGCTGATAGCGAAGGTGTTGTTCTCGTAGCTGACGACGATGCTGCAGGGATCATCGGGTATCTCTACCTCACATGGGATACGACAGCTTCATCCTATCTAGACGCAAACGAAGCCGATCTACGGCATATTTATCTTCACCCTGACTACTATGGTGAAGGAATCGGAACACGATTACTTGAACGGGGATTGAAGGCTCTTCCCGAATCAATCGATCGCGTGAAAGTCCTGTTCCACCCGAAAAACGACGGTGCACGAGCCTTTTATGCTGCAAAAAATTTCGAATCTAGTGGGCTTCTTGATCTTGACCCTAGTAAAGTTGGAATGCCGTCCTCGAATGTTGATCCACCAGAAATGTACGTTCGCGATCTTCGAGAAAATCCCCCATAGAATAGTACTACAGAAATTCGATTACGTCGGGTTCTCTCAACACTCAGTATCAATTACCAGAGTCCCCACGAGATACCGAGCAGGATTTGCTCAATTGTACGCAATGCCATGCGGCCGACGTCGCCACCGAGCACTTCCCGGATCTGCCGGTCGAAACGATCGACTGGGAAGTCTCGCACCAAGCCCAACGACAGGCAGGCGTCACGAAATACGACCCGACAACAGAGGCAATTACGATCGTGCTGACCTGGACGGCCTACGAACAACACGGCTGGGAGCAATTCAGCGAAACCGTCCGGCACGAACTCATCCACGCCTGGCAGTACCACGAGTTCGGCGACGCGGATCATGGGCGAACGTTCACCTGCTGGACGGACCGCCTTGACACCTCGCAGCACTGCGAACGCTTCACCACGCCCACGTGGTGGCTTGTCTGCGAGGACTGTGGCGGTCGGATTGCTCGGTATCGTCGGTCGAAGACGGTACGTAATCCGGAACAGTACAGCTGTAGTCAGTGCGGCGGTGCAATTCGCGTTGAAGAGGTCAACAGCCACTGACCGATTATCGTTTAAGTAGTTCTCGCGATAAGGAGTAGATACGAGGAAGATTTTCGCGGAGTACCATTGGTTTGCAGAGTAGAGCGCCGATCTCTGAGGTTTAAGTTTGAATGGCTAGTGTTAGTATTATATACTAACGTCTGTTTCTCCTACTTACTGGGTGCGAGTCCGTTCTAAATTAGATCTGTTGCGTCGTAGAAATTATTATCGTCTTTGCGAACGTACTAGTCTTGATTATGTCCGTCCGCACCACAACACGAGGGCCAATCAGTAAATCGTTCGTGAGAGATATCGCCGTCATTTTTGTCGGTCTCCTCGTCCTATCGTGGGTCTTCAGCGGCGGGACAGTCTTGACGTATCTTGCAGTCCTCTTTGCATCTGCGCTCCGAAACATCTACTTCGGTTGGATTGGGAGTGGGCTGCTTTTCTATGTGATCGCGGGTATTGGCCTCCTCGCGGAGGCGATCGTCCTCGCAGTCCTCTATCGGCTTGCTCGACGAGTACTTGCGTGAGAACGAATAAGATGAGATAAAGAAAGTGTACGACCCACATATCCTATTCTCCCGATAACCGCATCCGCCCACGTCTACCACCAACCCATAGCCCTCACCATTCACAACCCCTCTTACGCAGTGGACAGTCGACCCGCGTTCGTACGGAGGACAGCCAGCCGGCAGAAACCAGACGGGGTGCCTACCCAGCTGAAACACACCGGATTTCCTTTGCTTTTCATCGGATAGACAGTCAACCCTGCCCTGACAGTCCCTTGGTGACACCAGAGTTCCGCTGTAAACAACGCTCGCTCGACAGTCCCACCGTCTTTAGATCAGACTCACTCCTGCTGGTAATCGGAGGACAGTCCACCGGACTCTAGCCGGCTCATCTCTACTGTGCTGCTTAGTCGTGGACAGTCCAACGTGCTGCCCTATGCCATTTCAGGGATGATTCCCCTGACTTCCTGTGGACAGTCTGGCAGTGCTTTACTGCTACTCACTTGTGCGTTCTATGGAAGACGGTCGCTCTCATATTGGCTCCCCAGTATGGCGCCCATGTGGCACCCCACCTTTGCCATCACACGAGGATTCCATGGGTACGTGCTACTGGCACCCCAGTCAGTGTACCAAGACTGGTTGACTGCGTGTCGCTCATCGGCACCCCTCTCCAGTGCGGATACTGGCACCCCACATAGTCGCTTCGCGGCTTTCTCATTATGTTCTGGCAGGCAGACTGTCCACTCTTCTCGTCTATCACTGGCTCAAGGATATCACGGCCATACTCGCTTGTGTTGGTCGACATTCCACTTCTGCTGTCGTTGTGCTGTTGCAGTCTCCTCGCTGTACGGTTTCTTGCTGTGCGGTACACTGCTTGGTGCTACTCACGGCGGCTTGCCGCCAGTGCTGTCTCATTATTCCTGCTGCCAGTACGCTCTTTTTCGTGGTTCTGCTCGTCGCACTGTTGGACTGTCCCCTTTCGTTGCTCAGTCGTGTTCCTCTGGATCCGGCACGGCCTGACTGTCTCACGGTCTTACCCGTGTTCCTCTCCTCGTGTGTCCTCGGCTGGACTGTCCCTCTGTCCGCACTTCCCCGTTCTTGTGTAGCGTGACCGCCTTGTCTTTCCTCCGACTCTACGTCTATTGGGGTGCCCCTATTCTCACTACTCTGGCTGAATTTTCTCGTGTGGCATTCTGGGGCGCCCTTTTGCTGGTTACTGGCTTGATATTCTTTCCCGCAGATTATTATTTCTACTCTCTGATGGGAAATTCTGGTGGCTTGCATTCTCTTCTCAACCGCCACTGCAAGATCGGGACCAGGTCGCCAGGAGGACCCAGCGTCTCACTGATCTCATTGTAACTTCGCTTCCGTCCCATGGGTAATTCTCCCTCTATTATTGTCGGGAGGAGGAATTTGATGTGCAATTGCCGGTATAATTTTGACGGTCGTCGTGATAGTGAGAGTATGGACGAACCCAAGTCGTCGGATGTTTTGATCGACGAACTTCGCGGCAACCGCGCCGAACTCCTGTTAGCAATTAACGATAATTATCCGGCCGAGACACCGAAGCGTGAGCTTACTGACACCGTCAACTCCGTGAATTATCACCTCGACATCCTCGAAGAGTGGGGCCTGATCGAGGTTGTCGCTCACGAGCAGCAGGGCGACCGAATCCCCGCGCGTGTGTTCTCTCTTACCGACCGCGGACGTGAGGCAGTCGAGGACCTGCTTGCACAGACTGATGCTCGGCCGATTCCGTCGGCTGTTGAGCAGCATATCGAGTCGCTCCGGAGTGACGTCGACGACGCGAGGGCCGAAGCGCAGGCGGCAGAAGTCGAGGCGCAGGCTCAGGCGAAGTAGATATTCATTACGAATATAGATCCCAGCGAGAGCAAGCGGTTCAACGCTGAGTCCATTCTCTTCACGTGTCTCTCGAATAGCGGTTTCTTCGGGTGATTCATTGGGTTCGACATAACCTCCTGGCAAACACCACGTTTCGTCATCGGCACTGAGTTGGAGCAAAATCTCCCCGCTTCGTTGAAGATGGCTGCATCAGCGCTTAGTTTCGTGTGACATGACCAACCTCGGCAGCAAACCGCTCTCGCACCTCGATAGACGGAAGGTTGACTGACTGGCCGTACCAACTACTCACAAGATCCAGGATTCGCTCACAGCGGTGTTCGTCGTACGGATCGTTTGTGTACTCAAGTCTGATTTGTGTTATAATTCGAAGCTCCTCAAGGAATGGAGGAATTCTTCCTTGACCTATTCAGTTATGAAAACACTTCAATAGTGGTTAGCAATGAGTTTATATTGAATCTACAACACCCCTAGCGCGTTTAATAAATGGTCAAGTTTCTCAATTGGAGATTTCGGCTAATCGGGACATCACTACCGGACACTGATCATTATCTTCATAAAATTCTATCTCAATCAGTATTATTTACATGTTCTGGATATAATGACAATTATCAATAAAGTTCAAATACTTGTAAAGCGTCTATCGATATTGATCATGAGAGAGATCGGCGGGCGACAATTAGAATTCAGGATTAATCCTGACGAAACAAGAATATACAGAGGAGAAGGCCAATGAAGGACAAAAAGAACGCCGAACCCGCTCCGAATTGCTCCCTCCCGGACGTACCGATCCGCCAGCTTCCGGATGACATCTCACCCCACCGAGAACACCTCATACGTGAGATTGAAAAGAAGTGGGTCAACGGCACCAAGCTCCGCTACTACTACTTCCGCGATGGTGAGCATTCGACCGACGATGTCGAGTCCCAGATAGAAAAGGTTGAAGCGGCCTTCGACATCTGGCGGGAGGTCAATATCGGCATCGAATTCGAGGAGATAGGCTCGATAGAAGAGGCCGAGGTTCGCATCGGCTTCAGGCAGGGGGACGGCGCCTGGTCTTACGTCGGTCGCGACATTCTCGAGTACCCCGGCCAGTACGAACGGACGATGAACTTCGGTTGGGATCTGACCCAAGACCCGCGCGGCGACGGCGTCGACACCCCGGTCCACGAAATCGGCCACACCCTCGGCTTCCCCCACGAGCACCAAAACCCTCTTGCCGGCATCGAGTGGAACGAACAAGAAGTCACCGACTACTTCACCGGCCCCCCGAACTTCTGGCCCATAGCCAAGATCCACCACAACGTCCTCGACAAGTACATGACCGAAAACATCGAGGGGTCCGACTGGGACCCCAATTCCATCATGCACTATGAGTTCCACGCTGCCCTCATCGATGGGCCCGACCCCTACGACGAGCAGGGCATCACGCCCGAGGGCGGGCTCTCCAGGGTCGACAAGAACCGGGCCAAGACGTTCTACCCGGCCCAGGCTGGCGGCGATCTCACAGTTCTCGAGCCCTTCAAATCCCAGCGACTTTCCCTGGGTCCGGCCGAACAGCGCAACTTCGCTGTGGAACCCGACGCTACCCGCGACTACACCATCCAAACATTCGGCTACTCCGACACCGTCATGATCCTGTTCGAAGACCAGGACGGCGACCTCAAGTACGTCAAGGGTGACGACGACAGCGGCACCGACCAAAACGCACAGATCACCCACCGGCTGTACGCCGGTCGACGATACGTCCTGCGCGTGCGGCTCTACCTCAATTGGGGAAGCGCCGATACAGCCGTGATGCTCTGGTAGCAAGAAAATACACCTGCTATAGTCGTCAGTCCTCAGGCGCGCGGAGAGGCGCAGACAGGTTGCCGTCCGCGACGGAAAGGATGCGCCCCCACGCCTTCAGGTCGGCCGAAAAATTCTGGCATACTGCCCGCGGTTCGAGCGCAGCGAACCAGTGGGTGTATGCCGCACAAGTCACGCACGGCCTCCAGAGCTAGCAATCCGACCCACCGAGTCTCGCGCGAGGGTAAGCGAATTTGAATGCTCTGGCGGACTCGACGGGCGAGGCGCCTCCCGATAGCATAAACAGATTTCGTGATTCCCCAAGGGCGGCGACCCGCTCCCTTTCACTACCGCTTACGATTTTTGGCGGCAATGGGTGAATTTCCCACTCCCGAATTTTCGCCAAGTCAGCAGTGGATAGAGACGTTTCGAAGCGTTAGACCCGGAAACGTTTCCGAGAAATGCCGGAACCACTACTCATTTGAGGTCATGGAGCAGAAAGTCGGCGTCATGCTAACGAGAGCCCGTCTTGAGCACGAAATCAGCTCTGCGGGGGCGCTCAACGGGTCGCTGACCAATCACAGCCACCCGTTGGGGATGTGCACCGACTGGGTCAAACTCAACTTTCTTCAGTACACTCAGAGAGTGATTCTATTGGACGGAATTGCTCCCCGTCGCACTAAATTCAGTGAATGAGCGAGAGGTGTCAAACCGCCCCGAAAAATCGACTAATTGGCGAGTGCTGTGGCTATTCGCCGGGCGAACACGCCGGTATGGAGGCCGTATCGCCGATACCACCCACCTCTTCTATCGCCACGTTCAGGAAGCGCTTCGCATTCATCCTTGGTTTTTGACGATGTTCCTCTGTGTTATCCAGACTCACCTGTATTAAGAAATCGACCAGCAGCCACAAATTGTACAGCAGCACGGCGAGCACGAAGTAGAACAACCGTACCGATTATTCTTTTGAGGTTGTCCACGCCAGGAACTGTTTGATTGACCAATAGGAGTTCTCGATGCCACGGTGCCGGCGATAGCGGTCTGTCCACTTGGTGCGAGATCTTGTCCATATCCGTTGAGGGGAAAGCGTTGAGTGTGGCGTCCTGGGTCGCATCTTCGACAGCAGCGATGAGTTTGCGGAATTCGTTCCCATGGACGTGATGCATGCACGTGCAGTCCATCAGTTCGTGGGTTACGTCGTCGATGGGAACAAAGGAACTGCACTCAACACGGTGAACTGCCTCGGGGGTTGACCCCGAGGCACTCGGCCAGTTCCGTCTGTGGAGAATCAGACTACTCTGGCGTTGTCCAATACCGATTTCGTAGAGCCACGGTGTCGAACCGTGACGACGAACTTCGTACCAGGCGTAACGTCCGAGAAATCGAACGACGCAGCGTAGTCGTGGTTCTCATCGACGGAGACAGTATCGGTCTGGAAGAAGGGATTCGTCCCGATGGCTTTCACCCTCACGTTCAGTTCCGTTTCGGGATCGAAATGCGAGCGACCCGTAATCGGTTGGTCGGGTGCGGCCTCGACTTCGAGTAGGTCGTTTCCGTCAGCATCGACAGCGTTCGTGTTGATGAACGTCCGCATCGGTCGGTCGTCACCGACTGCGGAGACGTAGCCGAAACAGACCTCGTGGACGAACGCCTCGTCAAACTCACCACTGAGAACCACGTGGTCGATTTTATTGGTTTGAACACGGAGCGTGTATGGTGATTCTGTGTCGATATTCTCGGGAGTTTCGTCTACGTCAAGTTCGTTTTCCTCACTGTCCAGTGCGGACAGAGAGACCGTACCGACGGCGTGCGAAACCTCAACTTCAAGTACGGACGTTGGTGGTACGTCGATTCTGAGTCCATCCTCGTGGAGTCCAAGTTTAACCAGACCTTGGGGGGATCCCTGCGAGACGAATCTGAGCATGTTTCCGCTCTCGTGGGTAAACGTTAGTCCACCGTGTTCGAACCGTCTACGTTCGTCTATATCGATCAGTTCGTCGGGGATAAACCCATGAAAATCGACATAGTCCAGTTCGTCTCGCCGCCATTCGATACACTCAACGTTCTTGCAAACTCGACTCAGTGCGGCCGCGATATCGATCGGGGTCGAATCCATAGCTGCGAGGGTCTCGGTAAGCGCCGTTACCGACGCAACTAATTGTCGTTTTCCGGTCACGCCGCCTAGTTGTTCGAGTTCCGTTTGGAAAGAGTCAAACAGCGAACTGTTATCAGTGAGATGAGAGCGGTACGCCTCGTCATTTCGATAGACGTCAGCCTCTAAGGCCCTCTGTAACATCTTCGCGATATCGCCAGCACTTGCGAGACCGAACTGCCTGTTGATTTTCTGGAACCGACAGACACACCACAACGACGACTCTAACACGTATTGCTTTACCCGTGAGAGTTGGTCTCGAATACTCTCAGAAAGCTCGATATCGACGCGGTTCAGAGCGTGCCTCGGAGTTATCGTCAGTGTTTCCTCCGAATGCAGTTGTACGTTCCGTTGGTCGTTCCCTCCGACCTCGTTCACCGTACGTATCGCATCGATATTATCGGCAATCGCTTCGTGTGACACGGTCAGGTTTATCTCCGAGGGAGTCGCTTCGCCTTGGACGGTAGTGTCGATAGAGACCGTCGCATCTGAAGAAGTGAGGTTGACGGCACCTGCAGGGTCGTCGTGCTGAATCCGGACTTTTGCACCTGTCTCCTCGGCCGTTCCCGTCAGTGGCGCGTCGGTCGTCACCGTAAATTTCGACGTTTCGACTGCATCTGCTCCCGTAGCCGGAGTTCCAACGCCAGAATCGTCGGCACGAACGATCGTCTCACCGTAGGTGACGACGTAGTCTCCGTCGAAATTCTGCGTATCGAGACGTACGTGTCCTTCGTCATCGAGTACGAACTCCGCGGCCAAACTCCCTTGGTCGTTCGTCTCCGTAACATCCCGAACTGCGAACGTACGCTCATCAGTCGTCGTATCCCCGAAGTTGTTTCCAGTTTCGCTCTCGACGAGATCGTGCCCGTCAAAGAACAGTATCTGACCCTGAGCGAACGTCTCTCCGGCGGTCAAAAACGCGCTTGCTCCGTCGGGGACGTTGCCACCAATTGGGGTCGCGGCGAGAGTCGTCCGGTGAGGGTTCCGGAAGCCTGCCGTATGTCGCGCGAGACCAGCGTGGAGGAAGTCGTTCGAGTAGACGTAGGACCCATCGGGTAGGCTCGGGTCGATTCGAGTCCACTTTCCGTCGACATTCGATCCCGTGAAAGTTCCCAAAAACACCCACGGGTCAGTTGCCGACGCACATTCTTCGAGGTAGTCGGCGTAGTAGCTTCGTGCCATCTTCACGAGCCCGGGGTCGTCCGGTTCGATGACACCACCGTCGTCAGTCACGTCTTCCGGGTTCGGGAACTCGATATCGGGAACGGGTTTGAATCCTACTGGGACGTCTTGGTCACTTTCGACTTCCTCAAAGACGATATCGAACACTTCGAGAACCCTGTTATATGTACATTCGTTCTTACAAGCATTCTCCGACCCCGGTAATGGGACGGTTTCGATAGAACACTCGTCGTATCTGAGGTACAGAAAAATGTTGCCCGTCGGAAGGGTTGTGGGAGGTTCGTTCGTTACTGGATCGGTGACTGTCACGGAACCACCATCTTGAACCACGATGGGATTCCCGAAACTATCTACGGCGAACCCGGGAGTCAGTTCGACCTTGAGTTCGTCTTCGACCTGTTGCAAGTCCAGTACGTCGAGACCACAGGTGATTCCGTAGCCGGTAACGTACCGATTCGTCGCCTTCGCACGGTCGACGAAGTAATCCTGCTCGGCTTGCATGTCGCGTGCGGTCATCAATTTCGCGTGGAAGTAGCGATTCCGCTCGAAGGAGCGCAGATCGCCGTCCGCGTTTATTTTCGAAGTCATTTGTATTTGTAAGGTAAGGTGGTGGTCGAACTCGAACTACGAGAGCACCGTGTCGGTGTCAAGCTTCGATCGCAGTTCCAAGTGAGCGTACGTTTCTCGTTCTTGGAGCACGGAATCGGCTCCCAGCGTAGAGGTATCTGCGACGAAGTCGCGTTCCGAGAGTACACTGTTGACTCCCAGATACGTGTTTCCGGGGTGAGACGCTCCGCTGAGCCGTATCCACGGCCGAAGCCTCACGACTCGTCCGACCGCGTGGGCCGGAGTCATAGACGCGGCGACTCGTTCGAACGCCTGCAACTGGTCATCAGTGACCGACGGCGGCAGGTACACCACGAAACACTGCGGGCAGTCGACGTGAGCGAGAAACGGTTGTTTCGCGTCTTCCACGTCGATGCAACTGAGACTGCTGTATTCCAGTAACGACACCGACTGGGTCGTCCGCTCGCGTTCCGCTGCTGCCTCCTCTGGGGTCAACCAACCTCGGTTCACCTGCTCCCGAAGCCATTCCCGTTCTCGCTCCATCGCCGCCTGCCAGTTCGTCGGCGGGACCGCTACGTCGGCCAGATGAATCCTGAACGACTCCAGCAGTCCAGACCGAGTTCCACGTTTCTTGAACAAATCCGGTGCTCGTTCGAGACGCGTTCGATTCACCGCTTCCGACCACGTCTCGTCCACGTCGATAGCGAGCCATCGGCCCAACCATGGAAGATACTCGCCGGGGAGGCCACCAACGTCTAAGTACTTCGTGACGCTCTCTATTCCCTCCTCGATGCCGACGAATGCGCTCTCGAAAATCGACAGAAACCGTTCCAAGAACGCCGCACTCTCTACGTCTTCTCTGTACGCTCTCGGAAGGTAGCGAAGGTAGGACTGACGCGGGAAGTACGCCCTGAACGAATCGACGCTCGGCGAGGTCGTTTCGCTCCCGAGGAGTTCGATTCGAACCCACAGATACTGCCCGTTCGCGTCGTCCAACAGCGCGTCTCGAGGATTCAAAAGCTCCACCGAACGCCCGTGTCTCTCCCACTCAACATCTAGACGTTGCTTCGCTCGGGTCAACCAGACGGTTGTCTTCTCGGTCGAAACCGAGAGCAATTCGGCGAGTTCGGTAGGCGACACTGAGAGCAAGGCCGACAGTCGTGAGATGCCAGCGTCGGAAAGTCGGACTCTCTCGACAGGGTCGACAATAGTAGTCCACTCTTCGCCAACAGCCTCGTCCACGATGTCGCCTGCCTGCGCTAGCCACCCGTCTGCCGCGTCGGTGCCGGTTTCTGCGATTTCTGCAACTGTTTCCGAATCGACGCCTAGCAACTCCACAACGCTCGTGATACCTGCATCTCGGAGGCGCGTCTCGAAGGTTGGGTCGATACCGGTGATGTCCTCCAGTTCGCTCTCGACGCGTTCTTCGGCGAACTGCTGGCCCAGCGCGAGCCATTCCGTGGTTTGGGACGACTGAACCGCAAGGAGGCGAATTATCTGTTCGGGAGTGAGTTCGACCAACTCCCACAAGCCCGTGACGTTCGCCGCACGAAGTCTTTCGGCGTAGCCAGCCTTCATCCGGAGATCTGTTTCGAACTCGCCGACCTCCGCCACGTCTGTCGCGTGATAGCGCAAGCGTACCTGCGACCGTGGTCCGCCAGAGTCGAATCCCATCGTCGCCCGGTGCCACTCCGTCTCTTGCACGCCCGAGTCGAGTCGTCGCCACGCCCACGCGTCGTACCTGCCCGTTTCTGCGTTTTGCCTGTTCCGCCTGCTCTCGCTCAGGAAATACAGTTCGCCTCCGTAACCATTCGGTGTCTCATCCCGGTGGCCGGTAATCGCATAGAGACCTCGCCCGAGTGCTGTCGTTTCGATCCGTCGCAACAGCAAGGTCGAACACGCTTCGTTGAAGCTCGAAATCCGTTCGAACAGGCTCGTCTCGGGATGGTACCGGTACGGCGTCGTTTCGCCAGTTTCGGGAGTTCGAACCCCGAGCAGAATCTGGCCATCGGCCGCGACTTCGATGCACTGCGGGTCGATGTTGTCCGGAATCGAGACTACCCCGTCAATGTGCTCTTCGAACGTCCCACCCGATTCGGCCGCAACGAATCGCTTGACGACCGGTTTGCGTTCATCATCAGTTGCTTCTACTTGATCGAGGACGTAGAGATCTCCCTCCTCGTCCAGAGCGAAGTCTAGGGGGTCAGCGAGTCCCGTCACCGCTTTCTCTGCCGTAACGCCGCCCGGTGTCACCGTGACGATGAATCCCGGCCTCACTTCCGTCTCCGACTCCGAACCGCTGTCTAACACGTAGCCCGACCGCCCGTCTCCCACGAGTGCAACTGGGTTCTCGAAGGGGTCGGTCGCTATCCACCTCGTCTGATATCGACTACGCGAGAAAGCCTGCACCCCGCCAACGATTTGGTCCGCAACGTACAGCGTATCGTTCGTGACACAGAACGCGACTGGCGCTCTCGCAGACTCCGTGCACGGGTTACCGTCGTTCACCGCTGGGGTCCACAAGCAGGGCAACCGTTGGAGCGAGTCCTTTCGATGGTCGTACCGATAGATGTCGCCTTCTCGAGTGAGGACGTAGAGGTCGCCACACTCGTCGATAGCGATGTCGATAGGCGTGAACTCGTCGGGAGGGTCTGTAACCAATTGTCGAGGCGACACGTAGGTCGGTGTCCGCTCTCGTGCTAACCGCACTGTATTAGCAGTGACTTTGAAGTTCATTCCATGCCACCTCGACCATTCTTCACCGCTCCGAGTATCGTCAAACGTAAACTCCATATCAGGTCTCCACCCCACAATGTCCGCGGTCAGATTCGACAACCACGCTGTGGTCTTCCGAAAAGACGAGCGATGACTGCCCAATTTCGACGTTTCCACCATGATACCGTGCAGTCGCTCCGGACGCGGTAATGGCTACGTCGAGTACGCAATCGACTCCCTCTACCTCCGCTATCACTTCGTAGAGTTCGGACTGGTACACTGGTCGGCCAAATGGCCACCCATTTCCGTCGAACCCTTCCAACGGATGCAGGAACTCCGCAAGTCGGTTCTCTACCGCAACCGTCCGCTCGGGGCCGGAGTAGCCTCCTGCGATTCGTATCTCGGCGGTGACGCTAATACCGACGTACGCTGGAGGTTCGACAGTCACTCGCTCGGTGAGGAGTCGATGTTCCTGCAAGTGACAATCGACCGCTTCCAGAAACCCGTTCGTTGGAACTGGCTTGTCCCGAGTACTGAACGGAACGACGATAACGCGGACGTTCGGCCGTCGATTACAGCCTTCCGCAGTCGTCCCAGAATAAAGGACAGCCTTCGCACGCCCAAACCTAAGACCCGGTGTATTCGTTGCGACAGTCCCGTAATCGACCGCCGTCACGGCTCGGTATGCCTCTCGCAGGTCCGCTCGCAACCGAGCGAACGCTGCATCGAGTGATTCTGCGTCACGACCACCACTCGCTGGCCCGTTCGGGTGAACCAGCACGTCCGAGAGGTCGACCGACGATTCGAACGTATATGTCTGCTCATAGTCGAATGCGTCCTCATCGGTAATCGTCTCGAACGGCGGAGACGGGTAGCCGACCCACTCGCTACCAGTGGGTTGGTCGTGGACGACGATATCGTCTATCCCCGACTGCCAGACGAACCGGACCACCGTTCCGGGATCGATTCGAACCGCCATCGGCGAGAAAACTCCCTTCACGTCCGTCTCGGAACCACCGTCAGCACCGACCGTGATTTCAACCTCCAAGTCTCCCCGTCGGTCATCGGTCGTGACTTCACCCGGTACGTCTGCGAACCAGTCTCCGTAATCGAACTCTGAAGCATCGCCTCCCTCGGGTGGGTCGCCGACGACGATTGCCCCTCGTCGCTTGAGCGAGGTGTCCGCCCCCGAGTAGAACTTGTAGACCCCGTCTCGAACCACAATTTCAGGTCGGAACTGCCACGACGTAGACTCGGGAACGTTACCCTCCGTCCCGCCACCGTGAACGTACGACTTTGCAACGACTTCCCGACCAACATCGGGGATTGCACCTCGGATTTCGTCGCCGAACCGAATCGTTCCCGCCGTCACATCAAGGACGTAGTGGTAGTCGTCCGAGGCAGAACCATCGAAGTCTTCCACTCTCGTCCACTGCTCATCGAGTATTCCCTGTGGATCTCGGCGCACCACAATGTCCGGTGTAGACCGGTCTTCGAGTACCGGACCGTGTTCGAAGCCAAACGTTTGACTCGGACCGGCCGTCGTCTCCGTGCCACCGTCGGGTCGAGTGAGTACTTCCTCAGTGACAGTCGATTTGTGGATGGCCTGTACAGTGTTCACGTCGATAGACTCGAACTGCGGCGGTACTTCGTGGTGGGGCGCACCGTCGTACGAGGGGTCTTCTTCGCTTGGTTTCTCGATGAGACACCGTATCCAAACA
Source organism: Haladaptatus marinus (assembly GCF_051194195.1). Taxonomy (NCBI): domain Archaea; kingdom Methanobacteriati; phylum Methanobacteriota; class Halobacteria; order Halobacteriales; family Haladaptataceae; genus Haladaptatus; species Haladaptatus marinus. The sequence continues at coordinate 222,183 of NZ_JBLZNK010000007.1, read as the reverse complement.
AACCCCTCGTCTTGGCCGAGGACGCCGTGTTCTGGACTGGCTTTCTCTCGGTTCCAGTCCGACGGGCGGGCAAGGTGAACGGTACCGTCCTGATAGAGTCGATTCGTCCCGTCGTACGGCACGTCGAAGTCGTGCCAGTTGGGGTCCAGATACCAACCAGTGTACTCACGGCAGTACTGCCACGAGACTACGACCGTTGGGCCGAACGTCGAGGATTCGGTGCCGTGAGATGCGGGATCTGGAAGACCTTCGTCGTGGAAGTTCATCGCAATGTCGAGGGTTCCGACACCGTCGAATGGGTCGGTATCGAACCCGAGGTACATCGCGCTCCCGACGCGGGCAGTTGCTCCGAACCCGAGGAAGTGAACGTCGGGAGTGTCGTTCGCCATCGTGTTGTCGATTCGACCGCTTTCCGTCTCCGAAATCACCCGCACTAGTTCGGCCGTGGTCAGTGTGACCGGAGCAACCGTCTGGAAGTGTTTCTGCTCGCCAGACGCGTCGTCAGCTACCAACGGTTGACCTTCCGGAACAGTCGTTCCTTTCGTCCCTTCGGGGTGTCGTAGTCGGAGGCTGGCAGCTGCTGGCCGTGGTGGCTCAGGGGTGACGCCGAGTAGTTTCAGGTACTTCCTGCGGTGGGCGTCGGTTACTTGGTCGAGTTGGTAATTGTAGGACTCGGTGAGCCACGAGAGTGCTTCCAGAATCGTGATGCCGGGGTCGTGGACGTTGTGGTCAGTCCACGTTTCGGAGTGGACTGGAATGCCTTGTCGCGCCTCTTCGAGTATCGATGCGAAGTCCCGGTCGTCCAGTTCAGGTATCTTGAGTCCCATCTACTTCCCCTCGGTGTCCGTGTCCGCACTCATTCCATCGACAGTGACAACGTGAGCTCCACTGTAGACCAGAACGTCCACCGCGACGTTCGGCGGTTGCTCGCCTTCCGTAACGGTCCGTGTTTCGTCGTCTCCGCGGAACGTCACCGACAGGTCGGCGACATGGTCTACACCGTCGATTCCTTCGAGGAGGGCATAGAAGTCAGAGAGACACGGAAGCTCCCCGAACTCCCAGCCAACGCCTGTTTCGCTGCCCGTGAGCGGGTGGAGGAAGCCAGATAGTTGGTCTCGAATGTCGGCCTCCAAAGTCGAGATACTTCCCACGGACCCCGCTTCGATGGTCGTCGTCACCGACACCTCGACGTAACTCGGCCCCCTGACGACGAGTTCGGGGACTGAGACAGCATCGTTACCCGAACGAACTCGGTCGGCAGCGACGAGGGTTGCAGGCGCTCGGTCGCTGACACCCCCGGTGACGCGGTGCTTGAGTTCGACCGATGGAACTGGCTTCTCGCGCTGGTCGTTCGGAACGATTAGGACCGTCACCCATCCCGGGCTATACTCGCCCATCTCGTCCATTGCTGGGATACATTTTGCTCTGGCGAGTTGGCGAGACGCGGCCATGGCTACCCGTTCGAAATCTTCTTTCGCCACTGCCTTGCCACGGTCTCTGAGTTCCTTCGGCGCTCGCGTGAGGACGCCCGCGAGCAACTCCGAATCGGCACCGCCGTCGCCGGGTTCGGGGTTCGTGACCGAATCGACGAACGGAATCAAACTGAGCAGGTCCGTCACCGCGGCAGTCTCGACGTTCCCCCAGACGCCACCACCCGTTCGATAGTCGATTCGAAGGTTGTCCACGCCCTGCGGCGGTATCCGCCCGTGGACGCCGTTTCCGAAAGTGAGTCGGCCGCTCGTCGCGTTCATCTGATAGTGTCGGTCGTCGTTGCCCGATTCGAGGAAGTCGTCTACTGGGCCCCAGCGAACCCAGAACGCAATTGTCTGGTCGTCTGCACTCGTCACCTCCTCAACTGCGTCAGGATGAGTTTCGAGGAGCGTTTGTCGCTCGCCTTCCGAAAGTACGGGGAGTTCGTTCACCCAAACAGCCTCCTCCGTCACGGGCGGCGTAGCAACGATGAACGTCTGGGACTGAGTTCCATCACTCGACCCAAGAATCTCTCCCTCGATCCGTTCGACGTTGTAGACCCACCCGGTATTGATGTGAAGCCCAGACAGCTTTGGCGGGGTTCGGTCCGGCGTTCCCGCAGGCGGGACGGTTGCCAGTCGCTGTTCGCACGGATCCGGCACTCCTTCGACCTTTGTGGTGACGAGTTCGCCATCTGGAGTCTCGATGGTGACGGCATTCGTTGCACACTCGTCCAACGCGGGGTGGTCGAAGTCGAAGTGAACGACTCCTTCGTCGGCGGGATCCGAGCTGGTTGCGATAGTGAGGGGTCTGCCGGGGGCAACCGTTGTGTCCTTTCGGAACGTCCTGACTCGGTCGTCGGGCCGAGCGCACGCGAATTTGATTCGGTAGCCAGCTAGATTTATCACTTGTGTCCCCGCGTTCAGCAACACGACACGTTGGTCTACCGAATCTATCCGGAGTACTTCCACCGGGAGGGCTGTCGGGTCGGGTAGCTTGCCAGTGTCCACCTCCGGGAGGAACGCTTGACCATCGACTCTAGCGCGTATCCAGTGAAGTTCTTCACCGAACTCCGTACTCGGGGTGGTTGGCTCTTCGAACCGGAAACTGACGATGCCCTGTTCGGTGAGGCTCTCGGTTCCGTCGGTCGTATCAAGCAGTATCCACTCGTCCCCCAAGCGATTGCGGTATTCCCAGCGAACACGGGGGTGGAATCCGGAGGGATATTCTTCGTCTGTGAGCGAGAAAAAGAGGTTGAGAGGCCCGTCGCGGAGTTCTCTGTCGAAACCCACGTAGAGTGTTTGCTCGCTTTCCGGCAGTCCAAAGAATGGCTTCACGCTTGGCGACGGTTCACCGTCAAGCGTGGCAGTCACGTCCTCGTAGTTCAGATTGTTCTGCGTCACCAACGTCTCGGCGTCTTTCGTGAGCAGATCCTCCTCGCGACTGTCGTAGGAGAGCCACGTGCCACCGAATCGCGGCGGTGTACCGACGATGCTGGTCGCCGTTTTGCCCGCTATCGCGTCCGCTTCGCTGTATGTTAATCGGAGATATTCTCCCGAGACGAGTTTCGCTCGAATCCAGAAACCCTCGTGTCCCGCCGCAGTCGTTGGTTCGAAATCATCAGGGATGGTGAACGACACAGACCCAGAGCGTCGCAGATCTCTCGTGTCGTCCTCGAGATCATCCAAGAGCGCCCATCCCTCGCCGTTCCAATACTCCCACGAGATTTGTGGTTCGGGCCACTCTTTGGGCATAGTTGTGAACGTCACGTCCCAACTCTCGTCTTCGAAACGCGCTCCGAGGGTTCTGTCTGGGGTCGCGTGAAACAGGTGTGCATCTGTCGTCGTCTCTCCGTCTCTCGCCACCAACTCCTCTTTCAGCGTAATCTCGACGCCTTCGTAGACGCCGGAGTCGAGATACTGTGACTCTCCGAGCAGTTCGTTCGGATCGTCACTATCGAGACCGACAAATGCCCCGTTTGGAAACTCGTCTGCTGGAATAGCCACCGAATCTGCAGTCACCACCATTCCGTTCGAAACCTGTTCTGGGATGGAAACGTCCGGTTCGGTAGCCGTCTCACCGACTTTCCTGCCCGACGGAATAAACGTCATCTCCGCCATCACGGACCCTTTCGTGAACACTTCTTCCGACCCAACGTAGAGCGTACTGCGTAGCGGCCACGACTCTCCAAACGGATACAGTTCCGCAGGTTCCTCCTTGCCTGTTTCTTGGTCGTCCGAGGTCACTTCCAATGGAACATCGCCAGATAGCAGGTCGTCCGGCAGTATCCGCTCGACGGTGCCGGTACCGCCTTTCGGCGGGACGAGAGACAGACGGACCGACTTGACTTCGACGCCAAACAAGTCCTGTGGAGCGTACGACTTCGATTCCGCGAGCAGCTCCGCGTCGAACGGGATTCGACAGCGAATCCACTTGCTCTTCGTCCCTGCCACCTCCCGTTCTGTGGTTTCGGTCGTCTCTTTCGGAAGCGTGAGATCAACTGTTACCGTCGTTCCCGACACTTTCGACGTGGAGATGCTGGTAATTCGTTTCCACCCCTCTGATTTCACGCCGTCTTCCTCAGTCTCTCCGTAGAAGTCCCACTTCAATCGATCCGTGAACACTTCTGACTGTACCGACTGAGTATCCGTTTCGATTGTCACCCAAATCTTCGATTCGGATTTCAAGGTCAGGAGGTCAACGTGGCCGACGTAGAGGGCGTGTTCCTGTCGGTCCGTCCCCGTGAAGAGTTCGGTCTCCACGCCCGACTCCAGTGCGTCTAAGTGCGCAAAGATGTCGTCGTTGACCGGGTCGGTCGTGACGACTGCTTCGATAGATGCTGGCGTCCCTTCGAACCCATCTCCGGCGAGAATTTCGAAGAGTTGTTCCGGTCTTTCCCCCTTCGCGGGTGCTACCGTCTGTGTTCCCTCCGAAATGGCCACGTTCTCCTCCACGTCCGCTGTGACCTGAAACGACACCGGCAGTCTCGATGGTTGCGGTGGATTCCGACCGAACCCGAGCGAATCGAAGAACCCGATGCGGTGCTTCTCGGGGACTCGATTCAGGCGTTCGAGAACATCCTCACCCATCCCGGAGAACAGCGTGAGCAACGTCGCACCAACATCGTCGGCGTCTGGGTCCCACTGTTCCGTATAGTAGGGCGCGATGTCTCGCGCTTGTTCGAGGAGGTCGTTTCCGTCTCTCGAATCCACGATGGGTCGTTCGGACACAGTATCAGCGCTCCTGCAAGTAGAACGGATAGACCAGATTGAACTCCGTATTCGTAGTCCGAATCCGGTAGCTCACCCGTATCAGGAGTTTCCCCGACGCTAGCTCTTCGGTGGAAACGTCCACGTCCTTCACCTCGATTCTCGGTTCCCATTTGACGAGTGCGTCCCGAACGGTACTTGCAATGAGGTTGCGCGTCGTCGTATCGATGGTGGCGAAGGCGTACTCGTGGATACCACACCCGAAGTCCGGTCGCATGATTCGCTCGCCTTTTGCAGTGCTGAGGACGAGGTAGATGGCCTGTCGAACGTCTGCTTCGGCGGTCGAAAGCTCCAGTTCGTCATGCCGGTCGGTTTCGACCGGGAATTTCCACCCCGTTCCGAGGAAATCTTTGCTCATTGTTCTCCAGTGTCGTCAACCGATGAGTACCGTTGGCTCACCGCTGGCTATCGAGTTCGGTGGTCCATTCTCGACGATGCTGTCGCCCATTCGCGTGGCTGGAACGTTGTTTATCATGACCGTCGAACTGCCCATCTGGACGGCCCCTCCAACGTGCGGAATCGGCGTCGGTGTTGGCGTCGAAAGCGGACACGTGTGGAGGTCTGTCGCCCGCCACGCCGGTTTCCCACCGATGAAGACGTTTGAACTTCCCGCTCCCGTGAGTGGTGTCGCGTGTGCAGTCTGGTCGAGGATACGTGCTGCTGGTGGCATGATCGTTCAATTGATGTTTACGATAGAACCTTTGAGAGTCAGGACTCCAGAGGCCTCGATGTTCGCGTTTCCGTCCGCTTTGAGTTCGAGCATCGGGGTGTCGATGGTGAGTTTCGTGCTACTCGACAAGGTGATAGCACCTTGTTCCGAGTCGAACTCGATTTTGTTCTGGCCCGCGTCTTCGATGCTGATTGCGCCCCCACCGGAATCGTCGAGTACGACGGTGTGACCCCCGTTCGTGGTTATCTCGACCTTTCCCTCGGACTCAGAGTCATCGAAGACCACTTCGTGACCGCTCCGCGAACGAATCTTCCGCACGTCGTTCTTCCCGTCTGCGTTCTTCTCGGGCGGTTCGTCCTCACCGTTCCAGAGCGCGCCGATGACGTAGGGATGGTGGATGTCACGGTTCTCGAACGCGACGAGAACTTCGTCCTCCGGTTCCGGGAGGAAGTACGTCCCTCGGTCTTTCCCGGCCATTGGCGTGGCAATTCTAGCCCAATAGCTCTCATCATCGGCGTCTCGCCACGGAAACTGCAACCGAACCCGGCCCAGATTCTTCGGGTCTTTGTTGTTGGTGACGATGCCGACTGCAACGCCGCCCAGTCCGCCGTTATCGCCCGTAAATTCAGGGATACTCATTGGATTGCTCCATTCATTTTGGTCGCTCCGTCAGTTGAAACGCGGTCGTGTACCCTGAGCTACCTATCTGATGGGTGGCTTGTTCGACGAAGTAGTCGCCCGAGAATTTCTCGTCCACCCCCTCGATTCGAACCGACACACCGGCACGAATGTCTGGGATTCCGAACGTCTCCGCAGTCCCTCGAACGAACGACTGGGAAATCCGAGCCATTTCGGCTTCCGCAACCGTTCTCGCCTCGTCTACGGATTGCGTCTTCACTCGGAGAACGCGCTTCCCCGTTCCTTCGGACTGCTCCACGGTAGTGACCACGTCCTTCTTCTTCGCCGCGTCCCAGTACCTCGCTTCGACCGTCTTCACCTGCTCGGCATCGTTGAGTTCGGGCGAGAACGAACTCAGCGACTCACCGTATCGGAGGCTAACGACCGGCGTACTCGGACGCTTGTTCGGTTCGCGGGTCTTGAAGTAGAACGTCTCGCGCCGGACGAACGTTTCGAACCCGTACTTCGCCCCAAGTTCTTCGGCGAGGAACTGGTAATCGCTCTTCGTGTCCTGAATTATCTTGTTCGGCTTCAAATCGGTCGAATCAACCTCCACGTTGTTCCCGAAGTATTTCGAGGCGACTGCCGTTACCACGTCGCTCACTTTGGTCTTCTCCCACGATCCCGAGTTCGTCCCCTTCGTCATCTCGTGAAGTAAGTCGTACCCGCTCACCGCAATCGTCGGCGTCCCACCCGAGGGGAAACTCGGTTGAACCGAACTTATCTTCCCGACGAACGCCGGGTCCGCTTCCGGTCGCTCCACGTTCGGTGACGGTTCGAGTTGCTTTCCGTAGCCAAGCCACAGACGCACCGACGTGCCGACTTCGAAGTCGTCCCACTCGAACCCCGAAAACGAACCAGTCGAGTAATCGAAGGGGTAGTTGAGCGTGAACGAAAAGCGGTCAGCACCTTCCATCGTGGTATCGACCGACACGTCAGAGAGGACACCGTGGGCTTCGGTGAAGGTCTGCCCACCGATTTCCGCCCTGAACCGCGGCGAGTAGAAATCGCCGTACCGCTCTTGGAGTTGCTGAAGCGTCATTCACTCTCCCTCCAATGGTGGGACGACGAGTTTGGTCCCGGGTCGCAGGACTCGGGGGTTCTCGATTCCGTTGGCGTCCGCAATCGGTCGCCACTCTGTTGGGTCTGCGTACTCCGTCCCCGCAATCGACCAGAGCGTGTCCCCCGATTTGACTTCCCACAGTTTCGTCCGGTCGGCAGATGCCAGCGGATTCTCCGAGCGCTCTCGAACCGGTGGGTCGTACTTCCTGAAGGTGACGGTCACTCGCGCCCGCACTGGCAGTCCGTTCCGGTCGAACATCGTGAACTGCTTGCTGGCGCTTTCGAGGACGGACTCGAAGTCCACGAGGCTACCCCAGACGAACTTACAAACCGGTGGTGCGTGGAGTTCCGTATCAATTGTCAGAAGGCTGTCTATCAACTCCGTGTAGTATCTCACGTCGGTCGCCTCGTCGTCGTGCGTATCGAAGAACAGCTCCATCGACAGAGTCTCCGATTCCCCGGAGACGAACTGGGTGAGAGGCGCTCCGCGCCCCGGTGGACTTTGCTGGGCGTAGCTGACGCCTTTCTCGATGGAGTACTCGGTTGGATTGAACATAACGGGAATCGCTGTCCCGGCCTGTGTGCCACTGAGGATCTGAATTCGTGCGTCTTGAAGACCGGGGTCCGTCGGGCTTGCGGCCATTCAGAACCCCCGTCGTTCGCGTTCGATTCGCGTCTTCTTCTCGAGTTCGCTGTACAGACGGTCGACGAAACGGTTCATGGCTGTGGTGTCTTCGAGGACGGCGGTCATCGTGGTGTCACCTCGGGGTGGTCGTGATCGTGAGGTCGTAGGTTCCGTACGAGCGGACAACGGTGGACCGTCGAGTTCTTCCGTCCTTCTTCGCGCTCTCTCAACACTCTCCCGCTGGTCGATAGTCGTCGCCGTTCGCGCGTCGTCGCTATTCGGGCTAGACGGAGCAGTAGCGAGAGTGAGTTTTGGACGGCTTGCGCTAGTGGATTGGTTATGACTGGAGGGAGATGTGGGCGTGGCGTCGACAGGCTGGCGACCCTTGAGCGAGTCCGGGCTCGCCGGATGCGGTGACTGTAATTCCGTGTTGTCTCCCAGTCTCGATTGCGAGATTGCTTGCATTGGGGCTACCTGGTTTTCGGTAGTGTTCGAAATCGAAGGAATCATTGTCGGGGACGCGGTCGCATCGAGTTGTGTTGTCTCAGCGTGTTTCGCGGTGCGAGATGCCGTTCTCTCAGGTTGCAGTCTGACGAGCATCGGTTCTGCACCGCGAGAGTGAGACGGCTGGTCGGCTAGTTCCAGTAGCACCTGTCGAGGCAGGTCGAGGCGAGTGACGTTCCGAACCGATTTGTGGGGCCGAGTCGAGGTATCGGTACGAGGCGCACCTCGTTCGATGACTGTGACAGACCGCACTGATTCGGTTGGTATGCTCGGGCCGTCGTTTAGATTAGCTGGCATTCGCTCTCTTTGCCGGTCCGTGGTTGTATTATATGCCGACGCTTCCTGATTATCCGAGATGGAGGACTGCGCACGCTGTTCTTCGGTATTTATTCGCGCATTCTGCAAGAGATGCCGAACAGTCACCTCTCGTGGCGAATCCGACTCAACGCCAGCGTACCGGTGTTCGTTTCTCCCGGTTGTGCGCTCTCTTTGCCGGATCTCTTTGACGACGAGTGGCTGGAGAGATAAATACGAAAAGGTGGGTGCGACGTTCTCGCGTCGTCTGCTGGGATTAAGTAGCACACCTGCGAACGATGCGAGGATACCGATTGAACTGTGTTCGCGGAGTTCTGTTGCTATTGGGTATCGATCATAGACTACTCCTATCGATCGTACAAATTGCGGTAGTCGGGTCTCTTCGGTCTCGTCTGGCACCATGTGTCCCCCATTCGTCGGTCGAAAATCGAGGGACGAAATCCTCTCCCTCGTTCCGAGTCGACCCCCTGTGAGTGAGTAGGAAATGTACTACACCTAACTATTTAATGATTGCTCCGGCTAGATTCTGTCGCTATACGAGGAACAGTGTCAGAGAGATGCAAGACGTACTCCATTTGTCTCACTCCAGCTTCATTCGAATATGCGGTTTGCTGTGTCATAGCCGAATCCCGATACTGTTGAACAACTCTACAGCATACGCCAATCCGCTATCACCGTGCCGCGTAAGCTGAGCAACGACTTCTTCGTCCAATTTTACAACACTATCCTTCTGGGTCCTCTCCGAATAAATCCGCTTTACCAACGCAACCTGCTCCTGAGAAAATCCATAATTCTCTTCCCAAGCCACGAAGGCATCTTCGACTGGCAATAACTGAACCCTAATCAAATGACCTCCTTTTCGATCAACGTCAGTCCACGGTTCAGATGCGACAACTTGGCCATCCTCAGTCCAGAATGCAGCAGTAACCCTCTGTTGAGACTTTCCCTCAACTTCCAGATACATGTATTCGAGTGCTTCATCCTTCAACACCTCCCGGTCAACAGGCATGCCCTCGAAAAGCGAGGTTACGTCAATCGAAGAGTTGTCGAACTCACTAGTAAAGAAAACGCCCACCGCCTCTCGCTCGGAAAAAGCAATAGACCCTACACTGCCACTCGAGTCGTTGACATTGTATACGTCCCCATCCCACGACTGTTCGAATGCAAACTCAGGATGATTAACAATCCATACTGCGTGGGCGATCGTCCCCAACAACGCACCTTCACGAAGTTGGGACTGAGTAATTCTTGTTCGGTATGACATACTCTACTCTTCTTCCTCCAGAATCTTATCTAGCTTTCGCAAATTCTCAGTGAAGCTTACCACTTGCGCATTGGCATAACTGTTGAACCCTCCTTTGGATCGGGGGAAGATGTGGTCGATGTTGACTTCATCCGGATCAACGGGTACACCTCGCGCTCGTTTCGAAGCAATGACTAATTCACCGCCACCTGCGTCGGACCGAAGTGCGCCCTTGTTGCGTTTTCTGTTCTGTGCGATAATCTTGGCTTTTTGCTCGCTAGTAAAGTGCTTGAACGGCCCTACGCCGGGTGGATCGGGTATATTTGCATAAGGTCCATCTCCCTTAGCACGAGCGTCGAGGTTCTCGACCTCTTTTTTGACTCGCGTTAGCGGCAAAGCATAGCGGGATCTGCGTTGTTTGCCGCTCTCGATACGGAATTGGAGTAGCATCTGGCCTTGAACTTCCACTTTCCCAATTACCACTGCGGCTTCGCCTCCCTGAAACGGTACTAGTACCAATTCGCCCGTTTCGTACGGCATGTCTTCTTTCTGTTCACCTTCTTTAATCTGACTTGGGCTTGCCGTGAATTCATAATCCCACGTATCCCCTCCGTCGATGACCGTAATAGAACGGAAGACAGGATGGGTCTGCTCTACCTTGGACGCTATTTGTTCCGCCTCCTGTCGTTCAATTCCGCCACCTCCGAGGCTACGCTCTTCTTTGTCAATAGCCGCTAACCCGGCTTGAATCTTCGTTGCCTTCTCGGGGTCATCTGCTTCAACTACTTCTTTCTCGCCACCGATACCTAACGCCCCACCCAATCGCTGGACTGCCGCCTTCGCCTGTTCGAGAACCCATTGAATGCCCCGATTGATCGGCTCTTGGATGGCCGAAACCACGCTACGGATCTTCTCTGGTAAGTCACCGAGCCCCAGAAGATTCGCCAAGAATCCGATGACGGTCGGGATACTCCGAGCTAGCGCATCCTCGACAAGTTTCGCCGCGCCAGCGACGTTCCCCTGTGCGATTGCGAGGATTGAATCGAGAATGGCGTCGACCAGCGAGGCGACCTCGCGCGCACGCTGGAAGAAGAACGTGACCACGTCGTAGATGGCCTTACACGCCTTGATGAACGCGCCGACGGGACTCAGTATGCCGATAATCCACTTGATGCCCGCCTCGATCACTTGTGAGGCGATTATTTCTTGGATCTTGTCCAGCACCATCGCTTTGAGGTCGCCGACTTTCTCTTGGATGTACCGCCACAGCCCCGAGATTCCCTCTGTAATCAGAACTCGGAAAATTTCGAACGTCTTCTCCAGCGCGCTGACCGTCTCTTCTCCGAGAACGGACACTGCTTGGGCGCGAATGTTCTCGTAGGTCAATCCGAGAATCTGCATCACGAGACTGAAGATTCCCGCGAGGTCGAACTCTTCCGGAAGTTGAATCCCTGCTTGGCTGAGCGTTCCAGTCAACCAAGTGACCAGTCCGGCCTGGAGATGTGTCAAGATTTTCGCGATGAAATTATTCAGTCCTAATTTCACCCCCTCTACGAGATTGCCGAAGAATCCGATAGGGTCCTGAATTATCGTCTGTACTGCTGTTGCCGCTTTCCCCAAGACGCCCAACAGCAAGTCCTTGAGTTGCATAATCGTCTGCACGACACCACTCAGCGCGGCAGTCGCTTTGTCCACGAGACCCTTGTTCGCCTCCTTGAGTTCCTCGATACGGGCGTCTACCTGCTGGAGTTTCTCCGTGTACTTTTGAGCGAGCGAGTCTATCAGTTGGTCTTTCTTACTCTCGACAGTCTGCTCGAGTTCGTCGAACTGTGTCTGGATGTCACTGGCGGCCTCTTGCCCGACTGCTTCGAGCGAGTCGGGAAGACTCGCCACGTATTCACTGATCTCTTCTCGACCGTCAGCGATTATCGTCTTCGCTTCGACGAGTCCTGTTTCGACGATCGTTGCGACACGGTCGATGACGGTCTCCATCTCGTCGATGAACCGGTCACGTCCCTCTACGTAGAACTCGTTTACTTCCGGCGGCAACGACGTAACCTTGTCCGCGATCCAAAGCGTCCACCCGCCGACACCGCCGTATCGTTCGTCCTTGTACGCGGTCATCCGTTCATCGACGTAACTCTCGAAGGAGTTCCGCGCTTGTTCGGCCCCTTGGTCGAACGCTTGCATCGCCTCCTGGTCGAGTCGAGCGAGGCGGTCGGTGACGCTCCGTTTCGTCGTCTCGTAGATCTGATTGACGTTCGCCGCGATTTCTGCGCGCTGCTGTTCGTCTTCGCCTTTCGCTTGCTCTTGGAGGTCACCGACCTGTGTTACCAACTCCGAGCGGCCACCGTGCATACCTTCTGTTCGGGTGTCTGCAACTGCTTCTGCCTCCGACTGGGCGTTCGACAGGACACCTTGCTCGTGAGCACGGTACTCGACTGGTGCCTGCGAGGTATGCACTTGTGCTTCACGTTTCGTCTGGAGCGCCGCTGTGAACGCCTGTTCGTTAGCATTTGCGAGTTGTTCTTCTGTGACTCCTTGCGAACTCAACTGCTGGTCTAGCGCTTGCTGTCGCTCCCGGAACGGACCCGACACCTGCGCGGGCGATTTTGGTTTCGGGGCGGCCCGTGCAGCACCGACAGCGGGTGGTGGTGCCCCTGCAGCAGGCGGGTCGAGCGGTGTGGTTGGTTTCGGTTCTACTTTGGAGGTATCTGGCGTCTCTTCTGTCTTCTCCTCGATCGGTTGCTGGGTCTGTGCGGTCTCCTGTTCGACCGTTGCGGCTAAGTCCCCCTTGACCGCCGTGAGTGCGTTACTCTCTTTGAATTCGTCGGCCTCTTCGAGGGTCTTCGGAGCCACGCCAGCGACTTTATCGAGCAAAGCCTGTTTGAACGACGCTCTGTCGAACGGTGGTGGCTCTTGCGTCGCCATCTCCCCGACTTGATTCGCAGCGGCCTTGCTCGTGATCTCGGTCTCGGGACTTTCAGCGGCCGCCTGTGCCTCTGCAGAGGCCGCTGTCGCCGGGGGATGGGCTCGCTCTCTTGTAGCGACGGCTTCTAACTGCTCGACTACCGCTTGGAACCCCGGGTCGTCCGCCGGAGACGTGGGCGCAGTGTCACCAGCACCTTCGGGTGCCGCCGGTTCCTCACCCGCCGCTGACTCTGCACCGACCTCCTCCTCGGCAGGTGGTTCGGTCTCCGGTTCGGGTTCCGTTACGGGCTCCTTACCTGTCGCTTGCGCCTCTGCTGGTCCAGTCTCCGCCATCGTTCCTGTTGGACCACTTGGTGCCGAAGGTGTTGCGTCCGCTCCGTCCCGTTCTGTGTCTTCGGCCTGTTCGGCTTCCCGGCCGGGGCTATCGACTGGCGATTCGGCGGTGACATACCCGTTCAGTGTGCCACTTCTGTGGAGTTCCTGAACGGCCTGATTGCCGAGCGTTTGCTGGAGTGCCCGAACTGAGTGTTCCCGGGACGACGTGGCTGGGGATCGATGCTGGACGTTCACATCGGTCTGCTCGTTTCGGTCGGCCCGCTCTCTGCGTGTTCGCTCGGAAATCATCGTTCGTCAGGTCAGCAAGTGTCGATAGCGGCCGAACTCCTCCGGCCGAATCAACTTCCCTGCTTTCTGGTACTCTCTCCGGACGGCCCGGATGACCTGTTGCATTCCGACGGCCTCGTCGTCTTCGGCTGCCATGAACGCCGCCGTCAACGCGATGTTCTTGATATTCCCACCGGTCAATTCGAGGGAAACCAAGAATTCCACGTCGAGTTCTTCCACGGGAGTCGCATCCGGGAAGATACGTCGCCAAATCGCACTCCGTGCTTCCTCGTCTGGACGAGGGAAATCGACACAACAGTGAAGGCGACGACTGAATGCGTCGTCGATATTCTGCTTGAAGTTCGTCGTGAGGATGATGGTTCCGTCGTGTTCTTCGATTCGTTGGAGGAGGTAGTTGACTTCGATATTGGCGTAGCGGTCGTGGGAGTCTTTGACCTCGGTTCGCTTGCCGAAGAGAGCGTCTGCTTCGTCGAAGAGGAGGATCGCACTGGTGTCTTCGGCTTCGTCGAAAACTTTCCCGAGGTTCTTCTCCGTCTCGCCGATGTACTTACTGACGACGCTCGACAGGTCGATTTTGTACAAGTCGAGGGCGGCGTCCCCGGCGATTATTTCGGCGGCCATTGTTTTGCCCGTCCCGGACGCCCCCGAGAACAGAACGTTGAGTCCATTTCCGAGTGAGAACTTGTCTTCGAATCCCCAGTCCATGTACACCTTTCCCTGCTGTGTGATGTGTGCCGCGACTTCCCGGAGGTGGTCCATTTTGTCCGCTGGAAGCACGATGTCCTCCCACGTATAGTTCGGTTCTATCTGTCGTGCGAGCGAATTGAGTGTGTTTGAAGACTGCGCTCGACATCCTTCGTAAATCGCGTTCGTGGAGAGAATTTCGTCTTCGGAGAGATGACGGGCCGTCGAGACAGCGTCTGCTATCTGACCGCTAGTGAATCGAAACTTCCCCGCGATATCCGCGACGTCCACGTCGTCGGGAAGTCCATCAACGCACGCCCAGAGTTCCTTCCGCTCCTCGTAGGAGGGAACTGGGAAATTGATGCTGTGCAGTTCGTGGCTTTCCAAGTGGAGATAGAAATGTGCCGGTAGCGGTTCTCGTCCTGCGAGAAACACGTCTCCATCAATCGAATCGATCTGTCTGAGGAACGACTCAGGGTCTACCTCAGTATTCGGTGTTCCCGTGAGTTCGCTCCATCCATCGAAGTACAGCAGGCTACCGGTTAGCCGTGCTTCCCGCTCCAAGAGCCGTATCGTCTCCGGAACGTCCTGTTGGACGAGGGCTTCGACATCGACTCCCAGTAGCGTGGCGTCTGTCTCCGCACAGAGTTCGAGCGCCGTCGCTTTCTTGCCTGCTCCAGTTGGCCCGCTAAAGCACGTCATCAACGGCGACGACTGTCCACTGTTTTCGTGGGTTTCCCAAATCGCTTCGGCGTGGTTTCGGTGGAGTTCTTGCTCGGAGTCATCGGGTCGCCGTTCAGGTGGCGTTTCCATCTTGACGAGGGCAGCTAGTTCGTCTGCAACTTCGTCGTCGCCGAGGAGGTGGGTAGTGATGCGGCCATCGACCATCACATGCCGTGACGGGCGTGGCGTTTCTGTGTCGACGGACAGTCTCACCAGTCGGTTTCGGATGAGTGGAGAACGTCTCGTGAGGATCGTGTGTGGTCGTCCGTCGCGTTCGGGGTAGGTGAGGACTCGCTGAACGAAATCGACGGTCGGACGCGTCTTCGTGATGTCGTCCTGTAGGTATGCGTAAATTTTCTCGTACTTCGGGTCGAGTTCTGGAGCAAGGGCGAGAAGTAGTGTGTCTCGGTGGAGTCGGTCGAGGTCGAACGCATCGGCGAGA
Source organism: Haladaptatus marinus (assembly GCF_051194195.1). Lineage (NCBI taxonomy): Archaea > Methanobacteriati > Methanobacteriota > Halobacteria > Halobacteriales > Haladaptataceae > Haladaptatus > Haladaptatus marinus. Next base: position 206,943 of record NZ_JBLZNK010000007.1, on the reverse strand, counting down.
TGGCGGAAACGGAGACGTTCCCCGCCATCGTTTGCCCACTCCCGGTCGCTCGCCCGTCTTTTTTGGTCGGTCAACTGTCGTTCCCGTGTGCGGATTTCCCCTGCGGTGGTTTCGATTTGGCGACGAAGCGGGCGTATTTCCTCAGCGCGTTGGGTCTCCGACCGTCTGTCGCCGGTCGGTGAGGCGAGTAGTTCCCGGACGGTCTCGTCGGAAATGTAGAGGCTGCGTAGTTGGCCGCCGTCTCCCTCAGCGGTAGTCGACCACTCTCGCTGGTAGAGTGTGAGCAGTAAATCGAGTCGTTTGAGTTCGTGTCGGAGATGTTCGAACGTGTCTTCGTATGGCTTCATTCAGGTGGTCTCCCGGGGATATTCGAGATACCGCGGTGGACGAGTTCGACGGATTCGATTGCGACGGATCCTTGGTCGGCACCGAACTCGGGACCAGTCCACTTCACAGGGTACGCTTCTTGGAACTCCCAGCCCCATGTTTCGCTGCCGACCGAATCGAGCAGGATGACGCGGACGTTCTTCCGGGTGAGGGTGCCGTTTCCCACGTCGTCAGCGGTATCGTTCGCCCAGTCCCAGAGGGTTCGTGAATCGGTCAGTCCTCTCCGAAGGACCGCGTTCGGGTAGTCGTAGCGGCCGGGTAATTTGTGTGTGAACTCGTTCACACCTCCCTCTTGGTATTCTTCGGGTTGCATTTCGACATCTAATCCGGAAACTTCCGAGAATCCCGCGACGACGAGCGAATCAACTTCCACGAGGAAGTTACAGTTCGCGTAGGGATCCGTTCGTGGTTCAGCCGACATGCATCGACCCCACGGTTTCGTTCATCCGGTCGTTGATACTGCTAATCTCCTCACACCAGCGCTGTCGCTCCCAGTGAGGCATGTTCAGCACCTCGTCGTGTCCCCAGTTGAAGTGATAGGTGACGAAAGCAAGTTCCTCGTAAAGTTGGTTGAGCGGGTAGCCTTCGATCACCCCTCCAGGTTTCCCATCTCCACCCCCAACTCTGGCCCCGTTTCTCGTTCGAGTGCTGGTTCGACGGGAACTTCGAACTGCTCGCTACATTCCGGACAGACCGTGTCTATCGCGTTGGCACCACGGGTATTCACGCGTTCGTAGAGGTCTTGTAGGTAGGAGAGGTCCGAAACGAAGAGGTCCTCGATTACCGGCGGCGTGACCTCGTCGATCGTTCCGAGCTGCGTGACGACTCTCGAGAGGAGGATCACGGTGAGATAGGAGGGGTTCGCCTTCACCCGAGGGTCTTTGAGTGGCTGAATCTCGTCGGCCGCCGTGGCGAGACGCATAGTCCCTGTTTGGTGGAGCGTCCCCTCGTCGTCTGGGTACCCCTGCGGAAGGGTGAACTCGAATTCCGTTTGGAGTGCTGATATCGTCATGCGGTTCGCTCCATGCCCTCGTGGGCGATTTCCATTGATTCGATGGCGACTTCGCTACCGCTCGCATCGAGGTCAGGCGCATCGTATTGTTGGGGCCACGCATCTTTGAATTCCCAACGCGGGCCGGGGTCTCCTTCTTCGTCGGTGACGACGACGGCGATACTCCGCCGAGCATCCTTCATTTTCCCCTGTTCGACCAATCGTCGCCACTCGAACAGTTCCGTCGAGTCCGGAGTGGTTCCCCACTGTAGCGTGAGGTTTCCGTACGAGTTGAGGTTCCACAGTTTTCGCTGGGTCGGTGGGTCGTTTCCTTCGCGGTACTCTATTGGTTCCGTCGAATTCTCGGGAATCGTCGCCTGACTGAACCCTGCTTGGACGATTCCATCGATTTCGAGCAGGAACTGCATACTCCTGAACGGCCCATATCTGTCTGTCATGTGTGTTCTCCTTCGTTAGGCTCCTTCCGCACCGCCGGTCCACTGTGATATTCTGAAGATGACGAACTCCGCTGGCTTCACCGGGGCGACGCCAATTTCGGCGATAAGTCGTCCGCTGTCGATGTCGGCTTGCGTCATCGTCGACTGGTCGCATTTCACGTAGAACGCTTCCTCTGCGGTCGTTCCCATGAGCGCGCCGTTCCGCCAGACTGTCGTCAAGAAGTTTGTGATGGTCTGGCGGACTCTGGCCCAGAGGTTCTGGTCGTTCGGTTCGAAGACGACCCACTGGGTTCCCTCGTCTATCGATTCCTCTAAGTAGAGGAAAAGCCGACGGACGTTTACGTACTTCCACGACGGGTCCGTGGTTGAAACCCGAGCACCCCAAACACGGATTCCACGGCCCGGGAAGTTTCGGAGACAGTTGACGCCTTTCGGATTGAGGAGTCCCTGTTCTTCGTCGGTCAGAGTGAGTTGTAGTTCGTGCGTTCCGCCGACGAGTTCGTTCGCGGGGGCTTTGTGCACGCCTCGTTCTGCATCACTCCGCGCGTAAATCCCCGCGACGTGTCCGCCGGGTGGGACGAGTTTCTCGAGGCTGGTTTCGGGATTCCTGATTTTGAGCCATGGGAAGTAGTAGGCCGCATATTTCGTATCGATTCGTGCAGAGTCGCTTCGCGGCTCGATCGTTTCGAGGTCACCAGCATCTTCCGGTGCTTGCAGGATTGCGAACCGATCTTTCAACTTCTCACAGTGACTCACGATTTTGTCGGTCAAACCTTTCAGCGCCGCAGAGTCTCTCGCTTCGTCCGGCACACACAGGATCGAAATATCGTCTACTTCTTCGAATGCCGCCAACCCAGTCCGTTCACCGGGAGTCGCTTGCCCTACGTAATCTTTCACTGCAGCGTCTGGTGTTGGACTGGTGAACGATTCGGTCAACCACGTCGGTTCAACGTTCCAATTCGAGGGTAATGCCGACCCCTCGCGGGCAACTTCGACGAGTTTCGACCCACTGTTGATCTGCTTCGTGAAGTAGTTGCTCGAGGTTTCTTCGAGCGAGAGGTTGTCGTACACTTCTTCGACGTCGGGATCCGGTGCGGCGTCGTGGTCGATACCGTGCGTTTGAACGAATTGTGCATCCGTTTCGTAGCTCCAATATCTGAGCGTGAGTTTGAACAGCGGGCTTTCTGGCTTGTGTAGCGTCCCCGGTTCGACGTACGCCGCGATATTGCTCCCCCAGATTCCGGGGCCGACGGCTTCCATCGAACCGAACGTAACGCTCGTCGAAACGTCGAACGGATCTGCTCCTCGTCCGGAAAGGTCGATTTCGAACGACTTCTGACTGCCACCGACAGTGTACTCTATCGTGAGTGTCTCTTCTGCAGGATTCGTCTCTGGAGGATTTGTTTCCTGTGGGTTGAACGTCACACTGAGAGTAGCCGTATTCCCCTCGCCGGTGAGTTCAGTTGGGTCGGGATCCTCTATAGTGAAGGCGTCGCTCGCTGAAGAGAGTGGACTGATTTCGACCGTGTCGTTCGTCTGACTGGTGAGCGTAATCGTCTCCGGTTCCGAGTGTTCCGAGAACAGCACCGAACCAAAGTCGATCTCGAGTCTATCAGCGGCTAAGTCGCCGGCCCCCAGTCCGACGAGGTCTACGAACACGTGTTGATCGCCAGATCCATCGAAGGTGTATGGGATGTCGAGCACCCCCTCGTGTTTATTTTCGTCCGAAGATTCGAACGTTATCTCAATCGTCGCTTCTGATTCTCCATCGGGGCTGAGTGTAGTCGTGCTTGGCGCACCTGCGTCGAAGCCCTCGGAAGTCAGATCGTTTAATGTGCCAAGTTCGACTTCCGCCTCTGAGCTGTTTGTGAGCGTAAGTGTGACCGGTCCCGCCGAACTAGTGGAATCGTCTAGGGTGCCAAAATCGATCGTTTCATGAGAGAGTTCGAGCGGCGAAATTCCCTCACCGTCCATTCTGATAGTGAGTTCTCCCGGAGTGTTGTTGATTTTGTACGGTATCTTGAGGTCTGCCGTGTGTTTTTCGATCGTGTCCGGAGTGAACCGTACCGTGAGGGTGGTCGTCCCGTTCTGACCAACCGATTTGGTCTTGACCACCCCTTTGAAGACATTTACAGGGTTGGTTCCATCCGTCGCGTGTATTTCATCGTTTTCGATAGTAACCGTGTCTGTGGCAGTGTTCGTGAGGGAAACCGTCTTGACGACGTCCGAAGTCACGACTTGGCTTCCGAATTCGAGATGAGTCTTGTCTGCAGCGAGGTCGTCTCCACCGACGCCATTGAGGTGAATCTGGATACTCTCCGTGAGATTCGTTTCTGGGTCTTGATAGTCGATGTCAAGATTTTCCTCTTGGATTTGCTTGGAATCGGGAGTAAACGCGACTTCGATGGTGGTCGATTCACCGGCCTCGAGTTGATTCGAAGTTGGAGAACCAAGCGAAAAATCCCCGATGGGGGATGCCGGGTTTTCGATCGTGATTTTATTGTTGGTTAGGTTGGTGAGTGTCAGTGTTTTTGTCGATTTCTTGTTGAGTGAAACGGTGCCGAAATCGACTCGTGGAGTGAGTGTCCCCGGTTCGTTTGCCCGCAGGTCTGCGCGGGCGGTTGGTGTGTCTTCGGGTGTTATACGGCCGATATAGGCCTGCCGACCACCATTTCTGAAGAACCCATCGACGGCGTACGCCAAGTTCGTGCTTGCTAACGGCTCTCCATCCTTGTACAGCGCGAATCCCCCGTATTTTCGTTCGAAGTCGGCAAAACTGGTGACGAATTCGGGATCGGTCGGCCCGCGTTCGGTTTCACCGAGGAACCCTGCAATGCTGGTACTAACCCCTTCAATCGGTTTCGGCCCTCGGTCAACCTCTTCTACGTATACCCCTGGTGTACGATATTCTGGCATATAACCCCCTCATCCCCCGAGCCGACTTCTCTTTGCGCGCGCAAGTCGAATTGCTCGTTCCCCATACACCTCTTATTTATTTATAACTTTGCATCACCACTCGCAGCTTATTTTTCACACTCACAAGCACTCAAGCCCGACTCGAACGAGACGAGTCGTTCACACAATCCCGCCGAAAACTTCGATTGTTTCCGCCGTGAGGTCTACTTTGAACGTCCGAACGGTTTCGCTGTCCTCCGCGACCGAGACCGCAACCTGCAGTGGGTTCGTGAACTCGTCGTGTCGCATTTCGAGCGTGACGTCACCAGTCGGTGGCCACTCCGGAAAGTACAGGTCGAAGCGACCATTCGAGTTACTCTCTGCTCTGATTCGAGGAGTACTCGACGTGACCTCTACATTCACATCGGCAATCCGGTTGTTCGCGGTGTCCTTGACGAACCCTCGCAGGACAGTCGCATCAGTTCGAAATAACCGTACCGTCATCGTTGGGTTCGACGGACGATATATCTCGACCGCTACGAACTCCGTCAAATCTTCCCGCTCAGTCACGAACACCTCACGAGTTACGTCACGGAACTCGTCGTCGCTTTCTACCGTTACGACGGTCGGATTTGGCGGTTCTGGAAGTTCGACGTCGAGAAATAGAAATTCGGTCGCTGACTTTGGTCTCGGAGACGTCTCGTCGTTCTCGATTCCAATCCGAGTCGAGGTTTTCGGCGGGGCACCTGTCGCGCCGTCGATAAGGTGTACCGCAAGCGTCACCGTCAACGGTGGCAGGCGAACTGGAATCTTTTGTGCTTCGTAGTCGTCTATTCCAGACTTCGAGGTTTTAACCATGAGTGAACTTCTGTCGTCTGTTTTCTCGACGTGTCCGCCGTGTGTTCGGTACTCCGCTATCGATTCGTGTCCGACCTCGAACATTCATTCTTCGCCGTCCTCCGTTGGCATTTCCGGTCGTCCGATGTGTCTCTCGACGACTGGTATGACTGTCTTCTGCTCTGTCGGTTCGATAATGACGGGTGTGACGAGATACGGGACTGAAGGCCAGAAGCCTTTCTCCGGGAACAGATTGGCTATTTGGTCGACCGATTGCGGGTAGAGAGAAACGTACGCTTCCTCGTCGTTATCACTGCTCGTAACGACGGTCGTATTCTGTAGAATCTGCATCGCTCGACCCAGTATGACGTGTGTCTCCGTATCGTCGTCCCCGTCGTTTCCGGTCGCTGGATGGGCAGTAAGAAGAAAGTACAAATCAAGCGCGAGTGGCGGCCGTTCGTACAGGGTTGGATCGATCTGGCGATGCTCCCCGTTTTTCATGTACTCGTTCTCCTCGACCTGGTACAAGTAGAAGGTGAGACGGAGAGAGAGGTCGCTCGCGTCTGCTGGTGACGCGAGGCCGACTTGGTCCTTCCCGATGAGTATCACTTCCGGCGGTCCCGGATCGACCATCCCGTCACTCAGCGCCTTCGCTAACGTCTTACTCACGTCTGATACGACGCCGTACCCCCCCACTATCTCTCAACTCCCCTCAGTCGGTACCGTCCACCAATGTGGTGTAGCGTCGAACGACGCGTGGAGTCACGGAACACAGACTGGATGATAGCAGTCATCGCCTCCTCCTGAGAATGTCCTCTCATCGGCCGACATAAAAAGTCTTTCTCCGAATTTTCGAGCGGTACTTCCAGTAGCAGTAGCGAGTACAGACACTACATTCGATTTTTGATCCCAACTTGAGAACTTAATAACAGACCGTCGAATCCAGTCGGAATGGACGAGGTGAGTAAGATCACACATATTTTTGTATAGTTTCATTTATTTGCCCATTTTGTGCCCAGTACAACACCGCTGTTGTTAAAATAGATAAAAATATTATTGTTAGTAATACAATTCCGATTTTACCTTGAATAATGTTTTGACGTATACTAAATATAAAATTAACTGGGTTTTTTGTATTATAGGATATATATAATATAGTAATGATCGCGATGACACCTGGAGGTATAATAATCGCAACCAGAGTTACAGGGCGATTATTGATTTCTTTTGAAGCATCGAATTCCGGGACACCTCCACGCATCTCTTTCACTGGTGTTGCCGTATGTTTGAACGAAGCGGTAACCAGTGGAAGAAATGCATACATTAGTACAGTTAAAAAGAATGCTCCCAATATGAGAGGATGAAAACGAATAAAAAGAGATTGAGATTGACTTATTTCTTCTGAAGTTTGGTTTAGGATACCCATTACCACAAGTGAAAACCCATAGACAAGAGAAAGCAACCCACACATAAATAGAATCGATTTTCTAAAAATTGAATTGGTGTTGAATTCAATATTTTTAACAATATTATCTATAATGTCGCTTTTGCAATTTCTAAGACTGTACTCTTCTTTTGCCACAATTTTTTTAAGATTCCTTTTGTTACTCCCTCTTGCAATCGAAGAAACATTGTAAGATAGTAAAGTAAAAGCAGTGGCAATTATTAAGTACAAAATTCCCCAAAGAATATTTGGCGAGTTTTGTAAATTAGATACAATTGAAGACTCAGCATTTATATTAACTCCTAGAAACGGAGACATGATAATCACAAACGGAAGAACTCCCGAACTAAATCCAATTAATCCTAGCATCTGAAGTGCTTTTTGATCAAGAACTTCAAATGATTTCATTTGATCCTCTTCAACTTCCTTCCCCTCACGAATCCCCAGATCTAACCGGTCCTCTTTGTCCGTTTCAGGCATGATAGGATACTTGGACAACTGGTATCGACAAATCACCTTCGGTCGGTATAGTCTTTTCAATTAGTAAAACTATCACACTAATGTGTTAAAATTTCATACATTTTTAAGAACCAACTATTCTCCATTTTACACTGATTGATTAGACGTGAAAATTCAATAAACAGCGGTTCAAGAACCGCGTGGTAAAATCCACCATCTAATCATTAGTCAATAAATCAAAGGAGTAAATGGAATTCTCATAGGTCACGGCTTCCACTCGTTGATGTAATTGATCAGGTCGTCTTTGAACTGACTGAGGTCATCACTCGTTTCTCCGGGCAGGGTATTTTCGAAATGGATACGCTCATCATCGCAATTGATGACCGGTTTGACACCAAACGACGTTTCGATGTTTCCTATCTGGGCGAACACTCCCACCCTTTCTTTTGAGGGGATCGGATTCCCGTTATTATCTTCTCCCGGTGTACCGTCAGAGTATAGACCACAGAGTGCTCCGTTTTCAGTGAAGTAAACTGCTGAACCGGATTCACCACCATCTCCGAGCAGTGATGTTATTATGCATTCGTCGATACGAACCAGATTCGGACGTCCTGGTTCACCTTAGTCGACCTGGATCGAAACGTCAATCAAGCTGATCTCCGCCGTGGTCACATCGGTCTTCCGCTCCGTCTTCGTCACCATCTTGCGGAAGTGTTCGTCCGTGATATCCGCGACGATGGACCGACCGTACATCTCACCATTTTCTGTGGTATCGAGGTCGATGGCACCCCTCCCGTCGTGTTCGGTGACAGATCGGGCAGCAGCATTGACAGTTACACCGTCTTCGAGCAAACCATCGCCAATAGTCACGATTAGATCACTTTAATCAGCGTGCGAAACAATAGAACCGACTCAAAAGCCAAAACAAATATCATCATAGAGATTTATCAATACTAGTATGTCTGGATTGGCAGGCACGACACTCGAAGTAGATGTTGTGGAAGTAATTGACGGAGATACAATTAAAATCCACCTGAATGGAGAAGAAGAAAATCTTCGTATTCTGGCCCTCGACACCGAAGAATCACAGGATGGGCTGAATAAACCGCATACTCCATTGGGAGACGAAGCTAAAAATGAGGTCCAATCATTTATCGAAGCGGGTTCAACAATTACCATCGAATTCCCAGGGTCTGAGACGCTCGAAACTTGCCTCGAGCGATATCGTGGTAACTTCGGTCGTCCACTCGTCTATGTTCACAAGGATGGAGAAGACTTCCAAGAACGAATGATTCGCAAGGGCTACAGCCCCTATTTCACAAAATATGGGTATGCGAATTTTGAAGAGTATCATCGGCGATATAAAGAAGCAGAACGACAAGCTCAGGCAGATAATATTGGAGTCTGGAATCAACTGGAAGCCAATGGACAAGTGATGCGTGACTATAGTACGTTGTGCACATGGTGGGAATTGCGTGCCGAAGTCGTTGAAACGTATCGAAAAGCGAAACAGGAAGAAGTAGAAAATCTCTTAGATAGCCGTCTTGATTATCACGAACTCACAAACATGGTCGGACAGGAAGCAATCGTATTCACTGAGTTGCGGTCATATCGTCGAACCCATGGGGGAGAACACGCCATCGTAACAATCGGATCCGAGAGTCAGCCGTTCAAACTCTTCATTCGAAATGCATTTGCCTCTGAAGTAGGCCAACGTATTCTCTCACTACTTGAGAAACGGTATGTTCCAAGTGGCTCAGACGGACGAACCGTGGAATCACCTCGCCGAAGTTATGCATACATCGCCGGTGAAATTGAACTTTACCCAGAGGAAACGGGCGAGCCTGAAATCGAAGTAACATCGATTAACCAGATTATGGACGAACCGCCAACCCAATAACTAAAAATTATGTTATTTAGAAATAAATATGATGTCGTCGTCAATGATAAATCAGTTGCTCTTGAAGACGAGCGGTTAAATAATCTTCAGGAGGGTTTGGTGAAACTATTGCGCTTTTCGTGGTGGTGGGGACGGAAAACCTTCTTTACGAAAATAGACACCAAGCCACGGCCAGCAATAATCGTTCAACAAGCACCAACCGAAATTGAACACCTTCTAGGCCGCCATTACTTTGAACCAGGATGGGAGTTCTCGTACAATTATAAAGGTGAAGTTTTGAACCTACGACGAGCGGAATATGTTGAGCAGACACCATACCCTAAATTACACTGGTGGCAAATACATCTTCGGGGCTATGAGGTTCCGAGCGGTGAGCTTGCACTGACTCCCCATTTTGAACCAGACCCAACAGAACATCCAGATGCACACATCAGTCAAAATTTTATTATTCGAGACCGTGCCATGGAGACTATTGCAGAACTCCTTGATAAAGAGAACAAATACTATAGAGAAGAAAAGGGATGGCGCCAGGAATAAATTACTCCCATACCCATATTAATCTGAACAGTGTTAGAATTACTCATATTTAAAATCGTCTTGGTCGTTCGCTGATGGACATTACCTGGTCACCAGTAAAAGGACACTCTCGAGGATCCGTATCGCGTGAAGCAGAGGTCGCTCCGAAAAATTCCACAGCAAACGCTACAATGAACACGGATTAAATCGTGGAAATACTGTGGACAATTATTTACCAACTATTGTTATATCGTATTGCGTAGTATAGCAATATGGGTTGGAAAAGATGGCAACAGTGATCGATGTGCCTCCACAGGAGATCCAACAAGAAATCAAAGCACTTCAGGACGAATTAGATAGGACAATTCCAGCGCGGGTTATAGATCAAAGTGTATTAGTTGCAACCTGGAATTTACGCGCGTTCGGTGACCTCACCGAGAAGTGGGAGTCTGAAGAAGACGACAGCCCAAAACGCGATTTGCATTCAATCCGACTAATCGCCGAAATCATCCGTCGCTTCGATGTTGTCGCCCTACAAGAGGTACGAGGAAACCTCAAGGCTCTCCGGCACACAATGAAAGTGCTTGGTCCCAATTGGAGTCTCATACTCACCGATGTCACCCGCGGCAAGGCTGGCAATAACGAACGACTTGGATTCCTCTTCGATCAGCGCACGGTGAAGATTAGTGGCCTTGCTGGAGAACTTGTTGTCCCAGAAGAGGAGATGATTAGAGGGAACGAGGATGAGGATGCTGTTCCAACAGAAACACTAATCCGCCCTGATGCACTCCAGCGACAGTTCGCCCGCACCCCATATGCCGTGAGTTTCCGGTGTGGAAATCAAACATTCATTTTGGTGACGCTCCACGTGTTGTACGGGGATGTGCCGAGCGAACGAATCCCGGAACTCCGAGCGATTGCGAAGTGGCTTGATGAGTGGGCACGTGATGTTCATACGTGGGATGAGAAGTTTAGTCTGATCACCCTCGGTGATTTCAACATCGACCGGAAAGGCAATGAGCAGTATGAGGCATTTGTTTCAACAGGGTTACACGTACCGGACAGTCTTCAACAATTACCGCGTACGATCTTTAGCAAAGGGAATCCGACTCAGGAGAAGTTCTACGATCAAATCGCATGGTTTACCGAAGAGAATGGTCAGGACGCGATCTCGTTGGAATACCGTGATGGGGGCTATTTCGATTTTACTTCACATGCACTTCAAAAACGGAATTTGAGTAAATCCTCGCTATCATGGCATATCTCAGATCACTATCCACTCTGGGTTGAGTTTGGACTCCCCAGGTGACTTATTTGGCACAAAAATATGGAATTGGCTGCTTCACCGAACCAAAAAATTCGAGGAGGCAGATAGTATGTCCTCCCGTAGGTGATGGTTTTTTCAGAGTTCAGTAATTTACTTCGATAGACTAGTCACGACGTTCAGCCTCGCCTGCAACTGGAGATTGGAGATAACGTTTAATTCAACCTCCACACAGTGGGATTTTCACCATTCATGATGATTCGGGCTCGTCGGCAATGCAGAGTGTAACGATGTGAAGAACACCAGAAAAAAGAACTTTCGACTTTGACCTGTGATGGTTAAAAATAGGAATTGCCACTGGAAAGTACAGACAATGACCCACCTGTCGATCCGCAACTTGTTTTATCTGAAGAATTCAGGACGCAGGCTGAAAACCCTGATATCTCAACTACGGTCTGGAAACCTTTCCTTATAGGATATTGGAGGTCTATGTACTACGAACCGAAGATGAACGATTTATCCGATGCTACCAAACTGTGGTATGCGATCATACTGCTCCGTTATCTGTCCATGATTGGTTAGAATTTCAACTATATTCTCCTATGTCTAGCGTGACGTAGAGATTTTCGACTCACCTCAACAGATGATGACAAAAATTTGTGAATTAATCTACTATTAGTTATATAGAGTTCATTGGGGCCATTTCAATAGTTACAATTCTAACCAATAGACTCCTTTTTCGAACCTATTACATTTGTAGTATTGTAAGACAGAATCGGTGCCGGATAGTATACATTAACAATTAACACTCTTCAGAAACCATATTTGCCAACATCACATGGGTCACTACCGTCAATAGATTGGAAAGTGAGGGGCATACACATTGGAAGATTTATCTTTTTGATTTGCAGTCAGACATAGAATCCAACCGACTATATTTGTCAGAAACCCATCTATTGTAGAATTTTTGGCACTGTCTAGTTAAGCCAGCTTAAGAAGCGAGCAGTTCGTTGATTTAGTGCTTTGCTCAACCAAGAACTGCTCAGTGAAACGTTAGAGACGGCAAATCTTGAATGTTGGGAGAACGAGCGGACGGCGACGCCCGTCAGGGCGTTCGCCGTCCGTCTCCACGCGACCGGATGTTCACTCAGAGAAACAAAAGCAATTCTTCGAATATTCGGCGTAAAATGCTCACATCAAGCGATTTTTCAGTAGGTACATCGGCTCGCTGACAGCGTTTCCGACCCGCCGTCGGTGCAGCCGACGCGGGTCGCGGTGGACGAAACCGCTGTCAAAATTAACGGCGAATGGTCTTGGGTGTACACTGCAATAGACACAGAAACAAAGTTACTGCTTGATGTCAAAGTGTTTGATTGGCATGGCACTGATTCGGCGGCTGCGTTTCTGTCTGGATTGGCCGAGAAACACGATCTTTCGGGCGCGGTGTTTCTCGTTGATGGCTACGGGTATCGGACTGCCCTCTTCCGAATTGGATTGAGCGGCTACCTTGATTATACCGAGCGAAACCTCATCGAAAAATGGTTTCACACGCTCAAGCAACGCATTGACCGCTTTCATACGTCGTGGGTGGGAAGTCGGCCGAACGTCCAACTGTGTCTTGAACAATTTGTACATTACTATAACCATCAGCGACCACATCAATCGCTCAACAACCGAACGCCTGTCGAGGAGCTAAACTAGACAGTGCCACTCGTTTCAAGATGCGCGATTGATTTGATAACCGAAGTAGAACGTGCGACGGTAGCGAGGTCGATTTCTCAAAATTGGTGTTTTTGGGTAGTTTACTTCCTGTGGGCAGTATAAGCGGCAGTGAATACACCCCGGGGCCCCGAATCAATCTGTGTGTAGATCGTAGTACGCGTTAAACGCTTGAACAGCAAGTTCATCAAACAGAACATTCTTACTCTCTACGCTCTTGGGTAGATGATTGTTGGTAAGTTCTGAGGGGTAGCTGGAAGTCACAGCGGGCAAGGGTGGTGCGAACGCACCACCCGACACACGATGATGCCAATCAAGACGTTCGTCTCGGAGCGTCGGGCCGCGAACCTGCTGGCACAGGTTTGCTGGTGTGACGGCGTCTTTTGCCCGCGTCGCGAGATTAGCGACAACTAGTTTAGCTTTGCGACGCATTCCCGGGTGAGGAGACGAAATTCAGATACCACAACACTCCGTCTCTTTGCTTTCTACGGAGATACCGCAGTCGTCGCCTCGCCATCTAACGATCCTACAGAGCATATAGAATAATTCTCATACTGTGACCACGGTTCTTTCTGGATTGTCTCCGCGTTCGTAGTCGGTGATAGTGACGACAAGGCTGACGCAGTGCAAGGAATACTTGCGCTGGTGCGTGGGCGTGGCCTCGAGCGCGCAGCGTCCCGTGGTTAGCGAAGTTCCGTGGGCCCTCAAAGCCGGGATTAGAGCAGCCCTTCGAACCTACGTGTTCGTACGGACATTGAACCTCGTCGGAGCACCACCCCACGGCCTCGTTGACTGCTTCGCCCTCAACCTGTTTCATCAGGTTCGGTAAGAGCCTTATCGATATTCTTAACGCCTTTCCAGAGCTTCTATTCGTCGTTCAAGGCTTTGGATCTTACGAATAAGCAATCCAACGCCCGGTACGAAGATTTCATTCGGCATTATCGTCATAATTTGGCCATTACGGTCTCTCAGTGAAATTATCCCTGATCTCCCGTCCCCACCAAGAGTGATGAGCCCGTTTTGTCCGTCGATAAACGCGCGGACATGTGCTGGATCTGCATTCCCATGTATTCCGCCATTGAGGTGAACGCGCTCCTCCCCGTTCTGATCACGAACGACGACATCTCCATCCACACCACCACCACCGAGCCAGAGATCAGCTGCATTCCCATTGAGGTATACCGTCGGCCCGGTCTGATTTCTCATCGTAAGCGCCCCCCCGTCGTTGAGGAACAGTTGACCTCGTTGGCCGTCGCCTCCCAGCGTAATGTTCCCATTTCGTCCGTCGACAAACGCGCGGACGTGCGCGGGATCAGTGTTACTTCCGTGGGCTGCATCGAGGTGAATCCGCTCTTCACCACTCTCGTCTCGCAGTACGATGTCGCCATCAAGTCCGCCTCCGCCAAGATCGAGATTTCCATGTCGGCCGAGCTCGACGAACTTCTCACCGGTCGGCCGCTTAATTCTGATGTTCTGTGCGTCTCCGTCGAGATGTATCGTCTCGTTGTTGGCTGCATTGGATAGGACGAGATCGCCGTCATGTCCGTTGCCACCGAGTCGAAGGTTGCCTCCCTCCGAATCGAACCGTCCCGTCTCCGTCCCGTCGCGGTCGTGCTTCAGTCGAAAATCACCGATTAGTTCGATTCCGTTTTCAGTTAAGAGGATGTCTGATTCGTCCATTTCCACTCAGGTATGTGTATAGTTACCAAACAACATAACCTGGTCGGATATTGAATATCCATCTAGCATCTCACTCATCTTCGAACCTTTGTGTCTTCCACGGGATGTCGATCATCGTACGTTCAGAGACGTCGTCTGTATTCACAGTCGACATTCGTCCCAGTGTCGGAGATTGGAACACGAACCCGAATCTGTAAGAGGTCGGTTCAACCGCCGTGCCCGGCAGGAGCAGTATCCCGGTTCCATCCCGATTCCGAATCACACTCAGATCAGCAACCGGCTCAAACGATTCGTCCGACAGGAATCGTCGCTGATGGGCAACTGACCCGTTCGGCGCGCGTATTCGTATCGCGATGTTGTCCATTGGAAGCCCAATGAGGTCCTCCACGAGTGCCCTCATACTGGACTCTGTCGGAGATCCTAAAGACCATAGCGCCTGGAAAACGCCCGTACTGACGTCCCCGCCGTGTTTTTCAATCAGAGTTCGGATCGAGATAGGATCGACCCGATGACGTCCTCCCAACTCGCGCTGTACCAATCCGGACTCCGTCGGGGCCGGTGACGATTCGTGTATCCGGACACGTGTCCCAGCCGGTAGTGGCCGCTCCTCTCCGAATTCGTAGTACGTCTCCCAGTCCGAATCCGATTCACGAGTGTCTCTGTGTTCAATGACGTATCCGGAGAGATCTACCCGCTCACGTAGAAGGAGCGTCACGTGCTCGTCGTCACCTCCGGACGCCTCGATGAGCTTTACGTCCTCCGGCAGATGCGAGTCGTATGACTCGACACCCCGAGTGACACGAGAGACAGCCAACTCCGTCTGTGTCCAGTTGATTGGTTCGGGACTCTGCAACAGGAACCCCACCGTCGAATCAGGACTGCCCTCCTCCCCCTCGGTATCGATCCGTGTAACCTGTACCTCTGGGGGATTCTGGTTGACAACGCCGTCGAATTGGTCGAGGAGTGCGTCGTACGCGAGGCGCTCTTCAGCCGTCGGCTGCACGCTGACTGGCTGCGCGGCGGCTAGTAGGTCGTCGATAGACCCACCACCCCTTGGGAAAACAGCTGCCGGCCACGTCTCGTCCTGATAGCTGTGGATGTGGTGGATGAAGTTAGCGAAGTGAGACGTTGTGAACGAGAACGTGTACACGCTCGGTGCCCCCTTTCGGTAGTCGTCGACCCGAACACTGTTCAGACGGACTCCAAGACTAGATCGCTGGTAGATTCCAACGGTACCTGCATCGATCCAGTCGGCCGAATCGTCTTCTTCGACCTGGTAGACCAACTCGTCGTCCACGTACACACCAAACGAACGGTCCAGCGCCTCAACGATGATATCGTACTCATGGCCTCGTTCGAACGTGAACGTATCGCTCGCCAGGACGGTCTCCTGTCCGCCGGCGACGCGGACGAGCCGTCGCTCGCCTGTTGCACTCAGCGTGACGCGGTAGTGATCTCCCTCTCTGTGCCTGAAGACGACGCCGATGGTTTCCTCGTCTGAATTGGTCTCTCCTGGAGCCGGGAAGCTCCCGAGTTTGAGGTTGACACGATAATCCGTCCACTGTGAGGGGGGGATACGATGATCGGCGGGGATGGTCGGATCACCAGTGAACACGAATGACGTGCCTGGTGACTGGGATGTGATACTACTCGTAGGACGAGCGATCCCGCGTGCTGCGATCCGCCAGTCCGAGATCACGTTGCCTTTTTCATCGGTCTCCAGATTCGGTTGTTCGTCAACCGTCACGCTTCCGCTGCTCTCGTCGATGGCCGTGATGAGATAGGTCTTCGAGGGACGCGCCGTGTCCCCTGTGAATCGAATCGTGTCAACGTTCGCTACTACCTCGGAAAGGTCCGGAGGGCCAGCATTGGATTCGTCGTTCGTCTCAAGTGTGAACTGCAGACCATCTGCTGAAACAGTGGCGTGCCTACCAGATATCACGTTGTGGTGGTCCACCTGCCAGTTCGTCTTGGCTGGTATCTCGCTCCCGCCCTCGGCGAATTCCGACCAGCCGCCGCGTCCCTCGGAGAAAGTCTCTTGCAGCAAGAGTGGAACCAGTCGGGCTTCGTATACGGTGTCAGGATCGAGGACGTGTCGGTCGTCAACCACGGCCAGCACGTCGTCATTGGGGATCCGTATCTCGTCGACATCGAGACAGCGACTGTTCTGTACCGTTGTCACCCATCGGCGGTCGGACCGATCCAGGAACAGTTCCCCGGTGTCCCGCCACAGGTCGTCGATAACCAGCAGTCGGCCCTCGGAATCACGGACGGGCCGGTTGTTGCTGTCGTACAGGTATAGCGAGAGGTCCCGGCGGCTCGCCCGGTACATCAGGTCGACGTAGGTCACGTTGGTCTCGCAGACGACCGGGTACGCACGGTACACGGGCCGCGGAAGCGAGGGGCGCTCCCCGGAGGAAGGGATCGTCTCCGGCGTCGTCCGGTCGACGTAGAGTGTGAGGTCGTCCAGTTCACTCTGGTATACGTCGTCTGTGGCACCCCCAGAGGTCGTCGTTCGCGTCCGAACCTCGTCCGGTAGGTGCGTCCCGATCGGTGTCGATAGGACACCGACCCCAGGTGGACCATCCGTGCGGAAGAACGCGTACTCGGAGAGGTCGATCGGATCGGGTTTCCAAGTGAATCCGTCCGCTTTCCTCCCCCGAGCGGTTACTCTCGTATCGATTTCCAATCTGTAGGTCGTGTACGGCTCGAAGATATCGTCCTCGTCGTACCACCGTTCGACCAGTGCCTGTCGATTATCGATGACTTTTCGTTCATCGTCGAACGTGCGAAGCCGCTCCTCCTCGTGCTCGCCGGTTTCTCCAGTCTCAGGTTGTCGGTAACGCGTTCGTACCGTTTCGCTCAGCGGGACGCTCGCACCGCATATCTCGCCGATGGCAAGCTGCCGGAAGACGTCTTTAACGAGTGGGTTCGGGATGAGGGTTCCCGGTCCCGTTGCCTCGATTTCTACCTGAGCTATGTCGGACGTCTCGCTCGTCAACACTACGACGATCTCTTCAGGGAGTGATGTCTCCCCGTCGGGCCACGCTTTTGTATACTCGTCTCCGTTCCGATCGGTCGCACTCGCTGTGAGCGTCTTGAGACTTTCTTCTGGACCGATCCCCACATCTGGCCGGACAACGACCTTCACCGATTTGTGCGGGGCTGGAAGGGTTATCGACAGGCGAATGGAGCCGTCGCCCTTCGATGTGGTATCCCTAAATCGTAGGAACGTTCGCTCATCCTGCGTGACCACGGTGAATGGTTCCTCGGGTCGATCCGTACTATCAGTTAACCTGAACACCGGCCACGCTGCCGATTTATGTTCGATACGTCGCGCCGGTTCATCGGACTCTGGAAGGACTATCCGACTGATCTCGAAATCAGCTTTTTTGACACCTCCCGGGTTGTAACAAGTCGGTAACGGAAGACAGGGGTAGTCCGGAAACATTCGATCAAGAGCGTCGTCGAGCATCCCACCTGATTGACGAGTGAAATCAAACGGGTTCTTCGACCAGAGCTGGAGCTTGGTATTTGCCATCGCCGGGTCGGCGTTCGTCACCGCTTCGGGCCCCTCCTGTTGAGGTAGCTTCGGAACCGGCCCCCACGAGCCATATAGGTCCTCTACGGGGACCCACTCTCCGGAACCCTCGGACTCCACCCACTTGCTCAGGCCAACAGCGGTCAGGTCATATCTGACCTCGGCGGGTCCCTCGTTCTTTCCAGGGTCGCCGATGAGTTCGTACTCGGGCGTTATCTCGGCGGCGCCAGTTTCTATTCCGGCCGTCTCGCGTGCGTGGACCGGCCGATTGAACAGTAATTGCGGTCGGGCATCGAGCGGAACAGCGGGGAGGTCCGCTCTGTCCGGTGGCGGTGCAGTCGGGTCGAGGGAATCCGGCCGTTCCTCCGTCAGGAACCCGTCGAGTCCCTCGTGACGATAGTCCGGAACCAGTAATGATGGGTACGTCCCACCGGAATCGGGGTTGTCGGCCTCGTCTCTGGGAAGTGGCCAGGTCGTCGTCACTTTCTGATGGCCGATAGCGACCTCCTTGAGCGGGTGTGGGAGCAGCGGTGGGTTCTTTCTCGGACCCCATTCAAGAGTGACCGTCGCTTTTAGCTTGGGGAGGGGCCAGGGAAGCTTCAGTTTCACCCTGACTTGGCCGAGGACGTGGAAGGGTTTGAAGACGTCAGCCTCGAGCGACGCGTCCAGTGAGAGTTTAAGTCCGACTCCGAACGCTTTCAAGCCGACGCTCCCATGAAGACACAGATCGCCGTGGACGTGGAGCGGTTGCAGACTGAGCAACACGTTCCACTCCATCCATGCCTCGAAGTCGACTTTGAGGGGACCGAATCGGTAGTGCTTGTCGTATCCCCGCCACGAGCCGAAGGCGAGCTGCTTGGCATCCAGCATGAAGTAAGAGTTCGCCTCGAACAGCGACAGAACCGTCGCACGGATACGTTGTTCACGGGGCTCTTTTTTCCCCAGGTGGAAGTACCACGCTGTTGGATCGTTGAAATCGAAGAACAGCTCTGCACCGCCGAAGATATCGATTAGCTCTCCACCGCCTGCGAACTTGTAGCCCCCCTCGACGCCGGCGAGGAACGTCCCTGCTCTGTTGTCGAGGACGATGAGAGCACGGAAGAGCGGTTCTTCGATCGGTTCACTCTCAGTCGGTTCGACGCCCTCCTCCGGAAGTTCGGGTAGCCCCGACAGCATGTCCATACCGCCCTCGAGGAGAATAATCGGGCCCGGGAGAACGACCCCGAGGAGAACGCGAGCGGATATCATTCGGCCGTTGTCAGGGATGGTTCCGAACGTCATTCCTGCCCCGACTGCGAACGATCCCCGCTTTGGTGCCCATTTGCTTGTCACGTCGGTCACACCCAAGTCTGGACGGTGGTACCAGCTGTTAGATTGGTCGAGACTGTACCACGCTTCTTCTTCTCCCTTGTCGGGTTCTAGATTGTGGCCGTAGAGTCCGGCGAAGCCGTAGATGGCGAGTCCCGTCGCGAACAGCGGGATGCCGGATGGGATGTCCGCACTGAGGTAGATCCCAAGGTATGTGGTGTCTCGTCCATCCTCCTTGATTTGCCCGAAGACAGCCTTCGCGTCAATAGTGACGTCAAGCGCGAGGAACTCGAGCTTCAGGTCACCCGTGAATCGGTTGTCGCCGTTCTCCTTGGTGTAGGCGACTGAACCCTTGAATCGGAGGGTGTTCGGAATCTCGAATTCGATACCGACGCCGTCGAACGAGAGGTCGACGTCTCCCTCGTCGTCCCACGTGATCCGGAGGCCCTCGACCGAGGCACCCATCGGCAGGCCCTCGACGAGTTTAATTCCGCCGTTGAGACCTATCCACTTCCGTCCGTCGTCGGTCTTGCCGAGTCCGAACTTCGTGATCTCGAACTGGAAGCCGAAGAAGTCGAGGCTGTACTGGTCGCGGAGGTCGATCCAGCCGCCGTCGAGGTGGACGTTGCCGTCGGAATCGATGGTGAGTTCTCGGACGGCGAAGCTGGGCCAGTCGATATCGCCGAACTTTGGGGTTAGTTCCCCACTAATTCGTGCGGCGAAACGGCGTCCATCAACCTTGAAGCCGATGGTGTCGACCCGGAGGGTGAATACATCATTAGTCAGTTCCTTTAACCCACCAACGGCGACAGTGAATGACCCATCGCTGGTTATTCCCAACTCTACATTTAGTGGTTGATCAAAAAAGGGGAGACGAATGGTGCCTTCGAGAGAGCCGCGAGTCGGGATGCTCTGTATGAATGCGAGGTCAATTTTTGTCAACTCGAATTCTATCTCTCCCAAATGCCCCATCGTCGATGTCGAAACCTCAACCTCGCCTGTGAAGCCCCCCGTCCCAATAAATGCATCAGAGATGGTGAAGGTACTATCTGTTAGATTAGCGAGTTCGTTCCCAAAGCGAATTGATCCTTCTTTGATATATATGCCGCGCCAGTCATTTCCGAGTGCCTCTCCCCCCGGTGGCAGGGATACATTAGCTGACAATCGAAAAAGAATATCGCGTACTTCGATGATTACACCGCTATCTGCGATCATTGCTGGTGGAAGTGCAATTTCTCCCTGTTCACCGCCCGGCCAAATCGGTTCAATATCTAAATCATCAGAAACACGCAAACCGGTTGTCAATTCGATCTCAACGAAGTGGTTTGGATCGTCGCTGACGACGAATGCCCCAGAGTCGTCTTGGATGACTGGCTTTAACCAGCTTCTTGGAAAGCGTAGACGAGCAGCATCGATAACAAGTATTGCTTCTATATCTTGGTCCGCTTTTTGGATATGGATTTCGATATCCCCACCTCCAATTACGAGTCCAAGCCCCCCCATGCCAGGTACCTCAACGACCAGTTCCTCTAGAGCTTTGAGATGCGCATTCACCAATAGCGAATCGACATCTCGAAGAACGTATCCATCAATGTAGGCGATCTGGTCTGTCACGGGCGATATAAGTTGTAATACTCCTTCTGGAACTTCTTCTTCCGGGAGAACATCAGAGAGTGGAGTAAATAGTTGTGGGTCAGTCATCTCGTTTCCTCTGCTGGGTAATTGCGTTCATAGTCCTGATGTAAATACTACCTCACCATTTCCACTGGTCTCTTGATAGTTTCGTACAGCGTTGAAATATGTTGTAAAATTACTGATGTGGGTAGATCCGTCTATATTTGCGTTACAGCGCATTTGCCAAGGGTTGTGTCGAACATCGTTAATAGAATGTCTCAGGGTACTCGCATCCACTATGCTACCAGCATTGTGCGCGGCTGAGACCCGTGGAGGGTCAAATCTCGTACCAAAATTGCAATAGGCGTACTTGAGGTGAGCAGTGCCCGCAAGAATGGAATTCCGGGAACTTAAAAGCCATTCAAACCACCCTCTTCTGTTGACTGGTAACGGGTCAACCCCAAATTCGTCCGGGACATTATTATAAAATCCGCGCAACCAGTTTATGCGACTTTGTCCCATCTGAATCAGTGTTTGTGTCAACCCTGGGGATGCTCGATAGGTCGGTGAATTATCAATCACCTGTCCCAACTGTGCCCAAGTGAGTTGGAACCCCTGAAGAATCGGATTGTTATTCTGGAATGGGTTATTTGGTACAATTAGTCCCGAACGACCAACGCCCAACAAATTAATTGCATTTTGGATTACTATGTTTCCTTGTGGGGTATTACCAAGTGGTGAATTTTGGAGTTGTTGGATCTCCTGTTGCCGAATGGGCTCAAGTCTCACTATTCGAGCTCTCCCATTAGACTCACCTCGTATTATTGCAGTGACAATTTCGACCGGGAACTGTAAACGAGAACAAATGGCATCAATATCCTCCCCATGATTATTCCAGATCTGCCCTATCCTATTGATGTCGGCCTGTGATGGCTCAGGACACGCGTTTGACCTCGCGTTCGGTTGAGCATTAACTCCACACGTCGCAACTGTTGTACCCCCAATAATCTGATTCACTCCCGGCCGAATTCGCGTCTCAAATTCGACGCTGTCGTCGTTCGTCAGTCGCCACTGGAGTGTTGATTCAGTGTTCGCTGGTTTGGCACCGTGCCATTCTCGAAGCGACTCGGAGATGGGGAACGGCATCGTATTTGCCGGGGGAGCGAGCCTAATCCTTGCTGGTACTTCCACATCTAGGTCGATGGAGAGTTCGTTCAATAATGGGTGATCAAAGGTGTGATCAGGTCGCATCGATGCGCGTGAGATAAATTCCACACGACGACGATTT
The DNA here is from genome assembly GCF_051194195.1 of Haladaptatus marinus. Lineage (NCBI taxonomy): Archaea > Methanobacteriati > Methanobacteriota > Halobacteria > Halobacteriales > Haladaptataceae > Haladaptatus > Haladaptatus marinus. The sequence goes on along the minus strand of NZ_JBLZNK010000007.1, from coordinate 184,642 downwards.
GGATTCGCTAGATGTGCATCCCAGAGATAACGCCACAGATAGTACGAGGGGTTGAGTTCGTTTCCGGCATATTCTTTAGTCACGATTGTAACTCGACGCGGCGTCACAGGACCAAGTGGGAACGTACAGTCAGAGGGAAGTGGATCAAACGGTTGAGCAGTTGATGCAAATCCAATCAAGTCCCCTGCCTGCACCGAGACGGAAGATTGTGGTAATGGGGTTGGTAAGTCCACTGTAAATATAGAATCCAAAAGCTCTCCAAGAGCAGCTTCGAATTCAGGAGTTCCGGGTTCACCGACGGAGTCGAACCAATCCTTCAACCTCTGCCCCTGCCAATGTTCCCGCATCGTTGGGTGCCATTGGTTAGGAGCGGTGTTCAAGGCATTATTATATGCGCCGCGAAGGAGATTCTCAATTATCTCTCGTGTTCGAACACGATCGACGTTTTTGTATATTACAACCTTCGCGATGGGCTCGAATAGTCCCCGAATTCTGCCGAATTCGTTCTGATTCGCGGGAGTAAGGTGAAGCTCCAATTTGTATAGAGGAGCCTGAGGTTCCGGGCCGGGGATCTGGTCAAAATACAGCAATCCATCGAACATTGCATAGAGATTCCCATGATTTCCCTCGTCAGGAACCCAGAGTTCAATTCCCGATACGAACTGATTCGCATCAGGTAAGGAAACTGGCTGTCTATATGGTCGGCCAATACACACCTCTAACACGACAGGATTTGGAGATCCCGTGGGTACATGCCCAATTGGTAGCGCCAGGTCTCCCTCACTCATGAACGATCCCCCGTACCGTGGTAAATTCACATATGTTGCTACAATCTATCATGCTCTTGGATCTTGATCGTAAGCTCTTCCAGCTACTACATTCGATGGCTGTGAAACATTTCCAACCGGGTCAACCGCAACAACCCGATAAAAATACGTCGTAAAGGGCTGGAGTTCTTCGTCTGTCCAAACACCGTTTGATTGGACCAACGGTGGGACATTCGCTTCGACTTTTTTCATTAGCCTAATGTCACGAGAGTATGATTCCTGTTCAGTTCGAAAGATATCGAAATGCGTGACCGACTGGTCAACAGAGTTCCAACGAATCGTTATCATCCTTCCATCAGATTCACTCTCATTCGGATGACCAGCGACGATTTGCTCGATCACAGGAGCCTGCGGTGGTACTACATCCGGCATGTACACAGGCGGACTCGACAGGCTCAACGCGCTCACGTTCTGCGCGTCGTCCACGAACCCAACCCGGTAGAAGTACCGGTTCGTCGATCGGCCATCGAGTTCGTCGGTGTACGCCTGCAGGTCCGGATCGTCGGGATAGTCGTCCGGATCGTCGTCGGGTCCCGGCCGGTTCTCGTACGCCGGATTGTCTGCAGCGATCGGCTGAGTCGTCATCTGCGTGAACGCCGCCTCATTACCCGGCAATCCGGCGAGGATCCGGAGCGAATCGTTCGAAAGCTCCGTCCGGTAGTACGCGAGGGCGTCGTCCCTCCCGTTCGCACGCGAGAAGTCGTTCAGCCGATTCAGTTCCTTGGCAATCTCCTCGCGACGCTGTCGCTGCGTCGGATCGTCAGGATCGTTGAACCCCGGCGGGAACAGGTCTAAATCGCTCGGGTCGAGTACCTGGGACGTCTCGCGTCGCTCCCAGTCGATGCGGAACAGCGTCTTGTCCATGGCGCGGAAGACGTGCGTCGTGAGGCTCCCAGACGGCCGAACCCACCGGAACGTGTAGCGTGACTTGCTGTGGTAGTCAGCACGGGTCGCGTAGACGCGATCCGAGTCGAACGTCGGGAGCGTCGGCCGGTCCGGTGCCTCGCGCCAGACGCGATACACGGTCACTGGGGGGCCGATCGGACCGTTGTTGTTGTTCTCGTCGAAGGCACTCACGCCGATGGTGCCATACACCATCGGCTCGTCCAGGCTCGGCTCCAGCGAGCCGTCGTTGAGCCCCGGTGCTGGGACGACGACTTCGTACGTCCGAATCGTGATGCCGTCGTCGGTCTCCTCCATGTAGTACCGTGCTTGCCCCACTGACGGCTCGTACTGAACCGTCTGGAAGGCCAGGGTCTGCCAGTGATCGAGCTGACTGAAATCGGCGAATCGGGGGTGCTCGATCGCGTAGCTCGCCGAGACGGAATCTCGTAGCCTGGTCGTTTCACTTGACGCATCATACTGTTCGCGGATCCCGCTCGGCAACTGATATTTTTCTGCGAGCGTCAGCTTGTTCGGTTTTTCAAACTGTGTGATGGTGTAGCTTCGGGCGTCGTTCGCCGTCCGGAACGAACGCCCCTCGAGCAGAGACGGGTCGCGCCAGTTCCACTCCGTCTTACTTCCAATCACCTCATTGGAGTCGTGCTTGACCACCACCGTCCCTTGGCTGTAGACGGGAGGAACAGATATCACACAGGGAGCGTCCCCGCGTGGCATGACCTCGTCACCTTTCGGATCGATGTGTCGAACCTCGACCCAGAGTTCGTTTGGATCACCGCTGTCGACGATGGTGAATGCGTCCATCCCGACGTGGAGTGATGTCCCGATAAACGCGCTCTCGGGTGCACCCGTTTCGATCGTTGTCTTGACGCGGCTGTACCCCCCGCGAGATCCGTCATCCACATCAGTCGTTCTTCCGGGGAGTGTGTTCGGTCGTCCCGGATGGTAGTGGAGATAGAAGCCACCGGTGTCGGGCGCTAGTTGCGTCGGCCAGCGCCATCGCACTCGCAAGCCGATGCGATCAGCATGTTCGGACTTGGTTTGCCAGTCGTCGAACGACGGGAGCGGGTTACCTCTCTCTTGACGGCGCCACGTTTCGTAGTAGTCCCGTCGAACGAGTGGATCAGTTGGATCGAGGATGGTCGCCTCGACTCCGAACGGTGCCGGCGGTGGGACACGGTTCCGCAGTTCGATCGCAAACTCGTGTTCTCGCTGGTCGCAGGGATTCTCCTTGTCCGTTCCGGGAGCGCACCAGACGGCCGGCCCTCCCAACTCGCTGTGACGGCCGAACAGGTCGAGACTGCTAACCCGATAGCTGTACCAGCCGTCAGCCAGTCCGCTGTCGATAGTATCCAGTCCGAACGGCGGCCACTCCGGCGGTCGGTCCGGCGTGATGCCCTCGCTGAGTTCTGCCCGTAGAATCGGTTCTGCGTCCTCGAGGAGATCGTCACTCTCGTTCGCTCTCGTGACGAGTTTATACTCGGACTCATCGGGGGGCGATCCTGTCGGCGGCTCACGACCTCCACCCTCCCCTACCGGATAGTCGTAACGCCAGAGGTGGAACAGTGCTGGCGGAGGATTCCCCTCGTCATCCTCGTCGCCGTATTCCTCCCAAATGAGGCCAGCGTTGTTCCTGGCGTCTCTTACCTCTCCATCGAACGTCGGAGTCATCATCCCGGGAAGGGAAAAGACAGTTGCGTCGTTCGGAATGGACAGCGGCCATGGCTGATCGTGTTGGTCGTACACATCAAACGCGTCTGCGCGATCCCCTTGAGCCGCTGTAAGGATCTGCTCCATTCTCCGTGTCGGAACCGCAGTGTACCAGTCCTCTTCTGAGATTTTTTTCCGGTCGACTATCTCATCGTGGTCAGCGACCACACGATAATCGTATCGCTGACCATTGACGATCGTCTGGTCGACCCAATAGAGTCCGAGTATTTGTGCAATCGCTGGGTCGAGCCCACCCATCAATATCGTATCGAGCGCATACTGGAAGGACGAGTGAGGAGATTGGCCGACACCGTCATCCTCGGGTGACTGTGCGGAACTGACAATTATGTACCGTTGTCTATCAACGTCGATCAACTCCCCACTGGCATCTGGCATTCCTCCGAATGAAGAAGACAATCGGAGCGATTCGTGATCCACAACTTCCGTGATTTCATACGTCTCCCGGTCGAATATAGTATACCTCGCTTTACGAGAAGAGATTCGCTCTCCGACGTACGGTCGGTTCAATATGAGTTCCGTATTGCTCCGGACGCTTTCGACGATGTAAATCGCCTGTTGGTCACGGATTCGAACTGGCGAACCCACGAGCGTCTCGTCCCATTTGGTCCCCCGACCTTCGAGGATGTTACTCCCGACCGTGACGGTTCCGGAATCGTCCGAGTCGACAGCGAACTGGACGACGAGCCCCTCGAATTCGGACACCCACTTCGTATTTCGACCAGATGCCGTCGTCTCTCCCTGTTTAACACTGATTCTCCCGTCAGCGTATACTGGTGTTGGGAGGACGCGAGCCGCCATTCCACCGGCCCTCTCTCCGCCGTCCACGAGGTGTGCGAGATAGTCGTACAGGTGTCCGAAGGTATCCTCGCTAATTTCGTATGACGCGGTTGAGACAGAGGCACCTCCGTAGGGTCGGCTCAGGACGAGTCTGTTACTTGAGAGAACCTGAACGATCGTATAGGTGGATGAATCCAAACTAGAATCATTTAAACGGAAGACTGCTCCGGTGAGCTCTGCTCCCCAGTCGGTGCTATCACCTATGATAATGGCCGAGCCCTCGGTGGCAGTCACCGTACTAGTTGCCGAGAGCACCCTTGAGTCGATCAGTCGCTCTGGAGGCCCGTATAGAACCCTCTTATCAGCGATTTCACGTGCATCGTCGATGTCTTCCTCTCCTTTTCGACATGGGTAGTCCGGATGCTGGATAGGCAAACAGAGCGGAGCAGGCGCATCAGGGACGAGTTGCCACCCCTCCGCTTGGCGCTCTGGTTCAATTGTTGGACGTCGGAAGAGATAGAATCCGTATTGGGGGAATCCACGCTCTGGTTCGAATCCCCATCGAAGGTGAATCCCTTCTGCCAGCCGGGGGAACCTCTCGTTGGCCTGTACGTCTCCGTTCACCCCGAGTACGGCTGAACTCAGTATCTCTCGATTTTGGTACATGTATTACTTTCTTACGACAGACAGTGACGAATACTGTTCACCAACTGAGTTATATAATGGTTTTTGATGTACATAGCCTTTTCTAGCTAATCAGCTGCTATGTCGACCGGAGTGCGACAGAAATGCTGACATTTACTCGAAGTACAGGACAACAACACTGGTCAAGGATGGACAGTTCTGGCTGTGATTTGTGAGTGTAGCCCACACAAATGGCGGCGAATGTGCCAATATACATATGTTTAATTTATGAAATCATCCATTTCCTCCCCCTAGTTGAACTGTACCTGATATAGCCGTTCTTTACGTTCGTCACTAGTCACACCATTCGCATTGCCACTAATGATTTTAACAATATTCCCCTGTTGATTGTGGATTACACCCAAATCGGGATCGTCAGGAATATCCACACGGACGAGATCTCCGACGCTGAAACGGTCAAATTCGAATTCGCCTCACCTGAGATGGTAACCGTCGATTTTCCTGATACTAGACTTGAGGACTATGAAACCCCCGCAAGCGTTGAGTTTATACGCAGGTTTTCGACCGCTATTTCTCACTCAGTGATACCGTGTCTGGTATCCGGAAAGTGGTGACCAGACCGTCGTCCTCACGCTTACCGACAATTGACCCAGACGCCCCCGTCTATATTACCGATTCAACAGAGGTCATGCTTCACGAACCAGAGCAAGCCCGAAATTGGGGGGATATACACTCTTCATTCAATATGGAGTGTATCATTACCGCCTAAAATCATAAACGGAAATACACAAATTCGAGACGCTTGCCAAACTCTCTTAGTTCTGCTTAGTGCAACATGAGGTAGTAGAGCCGAACTCATCCAAGTCACCACCGAGAACCACGAGAACCCCGCAGCCCACCAATACGTGGTCTCCATCGTTCATTTGGGCCGATGTACCTGATCGTGCGCCGCTCGAAGCGGCGTTTAGCAAGGATGACAGCGTTGCTGCTTTCCAGCTGATTGGCGAGTTCGAAACAGACTGTTTGTATCAACTCGAATGGGAGGACCACATTGAACATCTCGTTCACATCCCTGTCGAACACGAAGGGTCGGTGTTGCGTGCAATCGCTCGAAACGAGCGCTGGGAGCTTCGCCTCTTATTTGCTGAACGGGAATTGGCCGCTTGTACGACTGAGTACTGTCTGGACCACGACATCAACTTAAGTGGGCCGAAGGAAATAGTTATGTATCCGATGAATTCTGCTAACCGTATCCGGAAACTGTCACAGAGTAGAAGATCTGTTCTTGCCACGGTCGGGGCGGGTATAGCTGGTTTTTCCGGGTGTACTGAGCAATTAGGGACGGTTGACTCTGGGCAATCCCAGCAGTCCACTCCGGAGGCTACTGGAGAGTTTTCCGATGATACACGAGCTGCTGTTCAAAAGACCGGGAAAGAACTGAGAGAGTCCGTCGTGAAGATCATCGGGAAAACCTCCAGCAGAGGTAGTCAAGGGGGGACTGGTTGGTGTGTTGATGGGGAGTATATCATCACAAATGGGCACGTTGTTGAGGGGTCTCGGACGTTGGAGTGCTGGACACTTGGTGGGGAGTCGTTTACTGTGGAGATAATCGATGAGTCGCTTCAGCCAGACGTTGCTGTTCTTCGACCGACTGAGATGGACTCTGTGCCGATTCCGAGCGTTACGATGGGTGACGAGGGGTCGCTTGAGAAAAATCAGCCTTTGCTTCAAGTCGGTCATCCCTATGCGATTGGGAATTGGGTGATTAGCCTTGGTAGATACGTGAAGACCGATCGCAGGAGTATGTTGACGACAGTGCCGGCTATGAGTGGATCTAGCGGGAGTCCACTTACAACAACGGATGGTGCTGTTGTCGGGTTGACGACCGGGGCAACCCCGGTGGAACAGAATGGTAGAGTGGTTGGAGAGGCTCCAAAACCGGTTGAACCACAGGTTTACGAAGTATTTCACGATCAAACTTATTCAACGCATGTTCCGGCAACAGAGGTCCGGTCGAAAATTCAGAGCTGGACGTCTTAAGAAGAAAGGGCACTGGTGAATCGCCGTACGGCGGTTGATTTGGTCATGTTGCGGTACGCTTGATGTTATGAACCACACATTTCACGACGAGTTCACGAAATTCTCGTGTACCAGGTTCGCGCACGCACGGCGCCCATGTTCAGAAAAGCTGTGTACACCCGCTTAGTACAAAATGGAGCAGCGGGTGGTTCTTTGGGGGGCTCAATCCCCTCTCACCGTATGTTTTAATATTCTGGAAGTCATACTATCTACTCAGTAAAGAACTATGAGTAGTAAGAGTGAAAATGGCGACCACGTCGTCCGTATCAGCCGCAAAGGCCAGGCGACGATCCCCAAGTCGCTCCGTGAGAAGTACGGCATCGAAATCCCAGGCCGTGTGCGCTTCCGCGAAGAAGACGGCGAACTCGTCGTCGAACCAGTGCCAACACCCAATGAACGCTTCGGGTCACTGGGCGAAGACTACGAGCGTGGCGAGGTCATTACGCACCATCGAGAGGAGCAGGCAGCTGAGCGCCAGGCAGAGGACACCGCCGACCAGCGTGACTACAAGCGCTACGTCGCTACCGACGACCGAGACGAGACCACCGACGAATGAGCTATCGCTACGTTCTTGATACGGAACCCCTCCTTGCATACTATTATGGTGAACCCGGTGGAGAGACTGTTCGCGACCTCCTGACGGATGTCTACATGGGTGAAGAGGCCGTAGCGGTCAGTGAAATCACGGCGACAGAACTGATGTATAAAATAGCCCGCTTTGAAACTGGTTCCCCATCGGGAACGCCAACAGAAGAGACACCGGCGACCGGCCGACAGGCCGTGCGTGACTTGGTGGACGGCGGTGTCACACTGTGTGCACCCTCCGAGTCGTGGCCACTGGCAGCTGAAGTGAAAGGAGCAGGGGGTATCGCGCTCGGCGACGCATATGCCGTGGCGCTTGCGGTTGCCGAAGATGCAACTCTTCTGGTCGGTGCTGATGAGGATTTCACGGAGCTCGTCGTAGACGTATCAGTCGAACGGATCCGGACAGATCCAGCGTGACACGTGGGATACGAACAGACGGAAAGCGGTTTGCGTATCTCCGTACTACGATGAGGTATGGCGGCTGCGTGGGCACAGTGGGACCACATTACGAAGGTTGACCCGGATAAAGCACTCCACGATGAGGATACTTACGCTGGCATTGCTGACACAGGAACAGATGCAATCATTCTCGGTGGCACCACGAACATTACAGAGTCAAAGGTCCAGTCAATTCTCGATGTACTCTCCTCTACGGCGATCCCGATATTCATCGAGCCGACCTATCGCCCGTCGTCGTCTTCTCAGACCGAGGCACTCGTTGGCTATTTGCTTCCAATCGTCCTGAATGCCGACGAATTCCCGGATGAGTGGCTCTAAGTCCGACGCAGTGTCTGTCTTTTCTCTCGTCCGTACTCCTGATGGATATCCTGGGATGGCGACTCCTTGTTACAGACAGTGGCTGTGTCTCCATTAAAATCATAAGTAGCAGTGAATCCGGCAGGTGCGTATTTTGAAAATGTCCAAAGACCGCTGCCACCAACAAGCAACAACTCCCAGTACGACCGTCCGATTCTAGATACCGCCTCAACAGCTACCTTCTTCGAAGGCGAGTCTTGGGTATGAGTGTCATTGTTGAATTCACTATTGAGAAGGAGAACTTAGCGTTAGGCCAGGCATTATCCGGGGCTGGCAATACCCGTATCGAACTCGAAGAAATCGTCCCCAGTGAAAACAACGTCATGCCTTTTTTCTGGATCGTCAATCCAGATAGAGAGGGATTAGAAGTGAGCGTCGCCGAAAGTGAATACGTCAAAAATCTCGTCCGGCTCGACACCCTTGGTGACCAGTCGCTCTACAAAGTCGAGTGGACGGGTGAATACGAAGACCTCCTCGCCGGCATCGTCAAAACGGAAGGGACGATTCTTGAAGCGACAGGGGACGACGCGTGGCATTTCATTCTCCGATTCATTGATCACGATCATGTCGGCCAGTTCTACAACTTTTGCACCGACCACGAGATCCCGCTTCACATCGAGCGTGTGTACACCTTGACCGAGGAGGGATTGCGAGGACGGATGTTCGGATTGACGAACGAACAGCGTGAAGCAATCGTTCTCGCACTCAAGCGCGGCTATTTCACGATTCCACGAGAAGTGCAAATGCAAGCGTTGGCTGATGAACTCGACATTACCCAGCAAGCGTTTTCTGAACGCCTCTGGCGCGGTCTCGAGAAAGTGCTTGTAAATCTCTTTGAATGACTCGTCCTCTAATTCCCGAGGGGTAATAAACATCTTGTGCACACAGACGATTTTCCTTTTTCCCCCTGTCTCTACGGCTGATGTGCAATGAACGAACAGAAGCGAGAGACAATGTTCGAAGTATTAGCGAATGAGCATCGGCGGCACTTATTGGTTGCGTTGCGAACAGAGAATCCGCAACGGGCCGAGGGAATCGTGCCCCAAAATATGCCTGTTGGTGACGAGAAAACGAAAGACTTGCAGGCTGCGTTCTATCACAACCACCTTCCGCGGCTGGATGCTGCAGGGTTCATCACTTGGAATCGAGATACCAACGAGATTGTTCGAGGACCGGACTTCGACACGATTCTCCCTCTGTTAGCGGTGATTGAGAATTGCCACGACGAACTCGCTGACTGCTAATTTTCAGCACTGTTGTCGCTGGTTAGACGGTCTATTTCTCGCTATGCCAGCCCTCACGTCACATGCTCTCTTCAGCAGACGTCTATCGGCTGCCGATTTGAATTGAACCCGACGTGAATTCGTTCCATCTCCTGCTCCGGTTCGTGCAGAGGGTATGCATCGACCACAGAACTCTATTGGTTATTCTGACGTGAATTCACCAAGTCCCGATTGTTCGCGTTCCTCTGGCTCAATGACCGACGGATCGTCATGACTGGGGTTGTTAACTCGTGTCGAGATCTCGTAGGCAGCCAAATCATCACGAGAATACGGTTGACACAACGCTTCGCGTTCGTCTGGTCCGGCCGAAAGCCACCGATCTTCATCCTCACTACCGAGTACAACCGGCATCCGATTATGGATCGGCTTCATCACGTCGTTAGGTTCGGTCGTCAGAATCGTCACACAGGGAATCGCCTGCCCATCTCCTTCCCACACTTCCCAGAGACCAGCCATCGCGAACGCTGGAGAGTCCTCACGATACACACGATACGGCTGTTTCGGGCCACCGTTCTGTTGCTGCCATTCGTAAAATCCGGATGAAAGGACCAAGCACGGCCGTGATTTCCACGCATTCTGGAAGACGCGTTTCTCGTCAGCCGTTTCGGAGCGAGCGTTGATGATTCCCTCTTCGGGTTCGTCCGCCCAGAACGGTATCAATCCCCAGTGGTACTGGTCGATCTCGTTAGGTGTCTCATTCGTAATGACCTCTAAGGGTTCGCCGGGAGCGATATTGTATCGTGGTGTGTACCCACCATCAGTGACGACCCGTGCGTCGAAGCGGTCCTCGAGGTCTTGTTGCTGGATGAAGAGCGCAGTTCGCCCACACATAGAATATGTACGGTCCACAGGCGCATCAACGTATGGTGACCGGGAAGGATCGAAGGCAAATGGTTTGCATGTGACGGAGCTACCGTAAGCTATGGCGGCTGCGTGGGCACAGTGGGAGCACGTTACGAAGGTTGACCCAGACAAACCACTCCATGATGGGGATTCCTACGTAGACATTGCGGACATCGGTACGGATGCAATCATTATCGGTGGCACCACGAACGTCACAGAAGCCCGTGTTCAGCCGATTCTTGATGCGCTTTCTTCTACCGAGATCCCCATATTCGTCGAACCAACCTACCGCCCAACGCTGTTCCATAACGAGGCACTTTCGGGCTATTTGCTACCGATTGTCCTGAATGCCAATGACCCACTGTGGATCACAGGAGCACACCACGAATGGGTTCGTTCATCTGATCTTGAGTGGAAAGCAGTCCATCCAGAAGCCTATATTGTCCTGAATCCAGCGTCGTCAGTTGCGACGTACACGCAGGCAGACTGCGACCTCGATGTCGATGACGTCGTCGCCTATGCTGAACTCGCCGAACAGATCCTCGGCCAGGACATTGTCTACCTCGAGTATTCTGGCACCCTCGGTAATCCAGCAGTTGTCGCTGCCACACGGAATGCACTCTCATCAGCGCAGCTCTTCTATGGGGGCGGGATTCACGACTACGACTCGGCCTATGAAATGGCGAATGTCGCTGATACAGTCATTGTTGGCGATGTGCTCCATGAGGCTGGCATCGAGACGGTTGAGGAAACTGTTCGCGGAGCAAGGGATGCAAAGCACGAGTCATAAACCGATGCTCTCGAATCGAAGTGGTGATTGTATCGATCGGGAGTGTGTGCCTACAAGCAATCGGCCGCAAGTTAGTATGTACTACTAACCAATATCGCCCACCGATTTAACGACGTTCAGACACTATGTATTGTTATGAGCGAGAATGCCGCAATCGTAGCCCGGATCATCGAGCATAACACTGGCGGGCAGAACCGTGCGACAATCGATCGCGACCACATTGGTGTGATTGCAACTCAGCACGGTCGCTTTGACGGCGATATTGATGATTCGATAGCCGAGGCCCTTGCAGAGGGATACATCGGAGAGCAGGACGGTGAGTACGTCGCGACAGAGAAAGTCTGGGATCTCGTTCCCGGTACTACTCGCTAACTAGTTGTTCGGTCTGACTGCGCTTTGAGTTCTTCCCCTCTCCCACTCTTTCTTCAACCTCTTTGTTAGTATACGATGCTAACAAAGGCATCTGAAATTCTAAAAACCCGCTTCAATTCACTTAGTAACGTACGTAAAACTTATCTAATGGTGGGTAATAACGTATTCTAGAAACAACGCCTGCACTGAAACGCGAGTGATTCCCCTATGACACCACCACCAACCGCTGACACAGATGGCCACGAATCGCACAGTCGACGGGCGTTTCTCGCAACAACCGCCAGTCTCGGCCTTGCATCACTGTCCGGGTGTGTGTATGGCAGTGGAATTGGTGCGGTAGATACTGGATCGAACAGCACCAATAGCACGAATTCAACTGGCGGTATGCCGTCAGGACTCGATCCGACAAAGTATACTGACCAGTTCAAGCACCGAGTCAACATCACAAAGAAAGGCGCAGACAACACTGGAAAGCAAGAGGTCGATGATGTTCTCGACCGTGTGATCGACGACGATACACTCGTCTACTTCCCACCCGGTCGGTACAAGCTCAATACGAACCATCGCCACGTTGGACTCCGTAACCTCGGAATTATCGGACAAAATGCCGTCCTCACGCACGGACGTGTAGACGCGATCGAGGGATTCGATGTTACCGAGGGGGAGTATCACGGCCCTGCTCAGCATTTCAAAATCGGAGTGCCTGATACACCGCACAAGGGACGCTTCGTGTTCGGTGGGTTCACTGCTGATTGGCGTGGGAAGAACGAAGGGATGCAGATTCTGAACCATCATACGGCCGGGAAATCGGTGATCCAGAACATTCGGCAAGTCGGTATGCACTCGCTCGGCTGTCAGGGACCATTCCGACTGAACCCCGCGACTGAGAATGCGTTCATTCGGGCCCGGAATATCGACATCCGGCATGGTGGTCTTACCTACCAAAAGACAATCAATACGCGAGATACCTACGACGGGGGGCCGTATGCTGGTCGTTCGTGGGCGACATCGGGGATTACGATGCATCCACGCACGCAGGGGAAGCTCCGCTTAGAACGGGTTATCTGTGGCGGGTGGCCTGACAACGGGATCTACGTAATCGGTGGACATCCGGGTACAGGAGACGGCACTGTCGAAGTGATAAACTGTATTGCGGGCAACTCACAGGCCTCGAACATCCGCATTGGCGGGACAAACTCGAAGATCATCGGGTGCAAGGTCATCATCGATCAGTCGTTCGGAAACAAGTTCTACTACGAGCAGCGTCCCATCCGGATCGATGATGGTTCCTGTACGGTCAAGAATACCCAAATCATCCAGAAGAAGCCGACCGGATGGAGCCTCACTGTCCTTCATGGGGTGCAGAAAGCGTTGATCGAGAACGTCTCGATAGCAATTCACGATACACCGACGAAAGCGCTCGTGGTTGACGATGCAGCAAACAATGTCACAGTTCGGAATCTGCAGGTTCAAACACCTGGTTGGCAGGCGACAGAGAACGTGCTCTTTCGCGGGTCGGGTGACGTAATGGAGAATATCACTGTAGATGGGAAGCCGGTTTGATCCTCGAGATCAGATTTTTCTGATATCGCGGAGGACACCCCAGACACAGATAAGCGAAATAAGAAACGCCGCTGGTTTTGCCCAGCCTTCGGGAAGGTACATCGAGAGATAGTACCAGAATCCGATGAAAGAGAGTCCGAACGCGATGAACGGGGCTCCAAACGCGAATAGAATTGCAGATGCTCCTCTCCCGAGGGTGCCCATTGTTACGCCCTCCAGTTTGCGATGGCGGCGGTACCAAGGACGATGATGAATGATCCAATCCCCTTGATACCAAAGGCATAGCAAACGAGGAGCGCCAGGAGAATTGCTCCCCAGAAGCGCACTTTTCGACTGTGCTTGATCGCATCGATGAGTGTCGTTTTGAGTGCGTTCATGAGTTTGTGTCTTCGCCGTCCTCTGTGTTTTCGCGTGGGTCAGTAAGGAGGTGGTACAGTGCGGATTTGGCATGGATGTTTTCGATGTAGCCCGCTGCTTCCAGCACTTCTAATCGCTGGTGGATGTATTGCCGTGTGTAGCCTGTTTCGTCGACCAGATAGGATTGCGTTCGATCGCCTTCGTGAAACAGGTCGAGGATTTGCTTGTCAACATCCTTTAGTCGAACCATCGGCTGCAATTCGTAGCGTATCATACGTAAGTGTTGTCTGTCATTGACCTATTGTAGTTTACGGACAGTCAAGTATGAAAAGACACTACTGTCCGTAAACTATTTATTTCTATTTCTAGTTGAGTAGGATGGAATATGGTTCCCTCAAGAAACCACGAGCAGAGCGACAGGAACGGGTCGGAAACAGGATCAAATAATTCCGTTTCACAGACAATTGCAGAAGCAGTAGATGCTGGTATAGAGTTGGTAGACACAGTGGCCGTGCGTGCTGGTCGAGCAATCGGCGTCACGGACGAGACGGTTGCAAAAGCGATCCCCAAGGCATACAGTGTCGCGCTTACGTCGGGCCTCGTTATCGGTCGTGCCGCCGCCCAATCGAGTGGGAGCGTGAAGGTCTGTGATCAATCCAAGTTCATCGGACAGGCACTCCCGTTCTTTCTCACCGCTGGCGGGACGTTCCTCGTCGGTGCCTACGCGCTGAGCCAACTCATCGGTGGAGGTGGACAAGCACTCTCGATGTCGAGTGGCAAGCAAGGCACGTTCAAAAGCATGCAGATGGACGGGCACAAGGGCTTCATTAGCGCCCTTGTCGGCCTCTCGTTGCTCGGCATCATGATGGGCTGGATGGCTTTCCCGGTCGATACCAGCTGTCTGCCCGGTGTCTAAGGAGGAATGCATGCACGCCAACACCCGACGAGTGTTGGTTGTCAGTCTTACCGCGGCCCTTCTGGTGCCACTGCTGATTTCGCCGGCGATCGCCGCCACTTCCCACTCGTCACACTCGATGTATCAAGCCACCTCGCCCAACGGATCTGCGACCAATAATTCGACGACAACGACGCCAGCCAATGGCTCGCATGCGCCGGGCAGTGGCTCGTCCGGAAATGGTGGCTTCGGTGGGTTCATGCCTGATATCCCGGGGCCGAAAGAGACCGCGAAGATCGCGATTAATTTCCTCGCTGGGACGTGGCTTGTTGAGCAAATCACGACGGCAATCGAGGAATTCATCAACGCCTTTACCGGCTTTATCGTCGGGACGCCATTCCCGACAAATGATGGCTATCTCGGTATCCTCGGGTACCCCGTCGAGAACCAGAATCCCAATTGGAACGATATCTTCTGGCAGCTCTACGTTCCATTCGTCGGCTCGACCTCGATGGTCCTGCTGGTGTTGAATCACTGGTTTTCCGCGATCAAGGTCACCGCACCCGGTATGGGACGGGATCTTGATGGAGGTAATTTACTGATTAAGACGACGGCTGGCGGGATGTTTATCGGCCTCTGGTGGCAGATCGGAACAGCAATCGCCCGGCTGAACAATGCCTTTGCAACTACACTCGCCCCGAGTGGGGCAGAGATGGCCACGACGCTGAATGGATTGGCCAAGCTCGCCTCTGGGGGAATACTCACCATCATCTTGACCCAAGGGGCGAGTCTCTCCGAGATATTTGCCTTGGCGATTATGTTCGGTACGCGCCACGCACTACTCATCCTCTATCAGGTGTGCATGCCCATTCTGGTGATCATGGCGCTCACGGCACCAGCTGAGTGGATACGTGGGTTCTTCGCTCGATTAGCGTGGCACTACCTCACGCTGCTCATCCTCGTCTTTCCGGCGGCATTCCTTCTCCGCCTTGGGTTGATTATCGACTTCGATTTCGGATTTGGAGTCCTCGGCGACATGCTCGTCGGAATGGGCTTTCTCGGTGGCGCTGTCCTGTCGATCGCGATCCTCGGTTGGACGTCGATCGCAACGCGACGCTATGCGGGAAAGATGAGCAAAGCGGCCGGGAACAGTCGTCCTACGAAGGATGGTATGGAGAAGTCCTATGAGCGTGCCAAAGAGCGCAAAGAATCTGCCACCAATTGGCTTCACAGTCGACGCCAAAATCTTCGAGCCATTCGGTCGGATGGCGGTACAGACGGTTCCTCGCCTTCGCCTGAACCTAAGAAATCACCCATCACACGGCAGGAATCGAAGCCGGAGATGGCGCCCTCACGTCCGAACGAAAGCATGCGTAAGCGTCGGAACGAAGGCGGATGGCGGTTGTCCGGAAAGAAGGGCTATACCGATGACTGACAGCCAGTATCGACTTTCAACCACGGAGGACGGGTTCTGTCCTCCCACTCGCAGTCAAGCAGTGTCGTTCTTGAGCGGCACTGTGCTGCGGTGATCCCCTACACCCAGATCACACATGTCAAATTCACCCGGAGCAGAAGTTCTCGATCAAATGGCTAGCGGACGGGACGTCTTCGGTCGGTGGGACATGAACGAACTCGTTCGTGCCATCTACCCGGCACTCGGGATCTTGGTATTGACACCATTCCTCCCGAAGCGACTCCAAATCGCGGGCATCCTCCTGACGCTCGTCGCGTTAGCGGGTGCAGGAGTTGTGCTCGCTGTTGAACCGGCGTACCTCACAGCAGGTGAGTTCGTCGCTCAACGGACGAAATGGCTCACTCGGCAGTCGGTGAAGCTCCATTCCCGTCAGAACCGCCGCTAACCCACAGTATCACCCGCAAACCAACACCCCCGACATTCAAATCAATGAGTCAGAACGCCCAACCCGCAAACGAGCATCCGACCGCACAGAAACTCTTCCAAACAGTTCCTCTCGTCCGTCGATTCGTGACGAGTACCAGCGGCCAATCCACCCAAGAGTGGGTGCCCGTGAATCGGCCACTTCCGGGACACAACGCCGTGGAATTGACAGACCGATCGGTCGTTGCCGCGATCCGTGTTGACCCAGCGAACATGAGTACGAAGACGGCATCGCAGTGGGAGGACCGCATCAAGCAGCTAGACGAAGCCCTCTCAACAACCGTCGATTTCGAAATTGAGCAATACAGTACGCTTCGTTCACTGGATAAGCAGAGTTATCGCGAAGACTACCACGAAATGGCTGCCAGTCGTCCCGACGAAAAGGATCTCACGGGAATGGACCGCCTGCAGCGTCGTCTGCTCGATGAACGAGTGGAGATCATCGACGATGACCACGAGAGTGTGCTTGTTCGCGAGCATTACGTCCTCGTGAAGGTCATGCCGGTCGAACTCTCCGAATCATGGGACGACGCGGCTGGACTCTTTGGAAGCGCAACAAACCTCCCGTTCATCGGCGATCAGATCAAGGCCCGTCGAATGAACAACTACGGCGACGACCTCGAGCAGCTTCGCATTGACCTGACTGCTCGCCTGAACAAGCGCGTCGAAAGCGTCGTTCAAGCACTCGGAAGTGTTGATGGCATCACCGGGACGCCGATCTCGCTAGTCGAGTTCACGCGGTTGCTTCGCTCCTACTACCGAGCGGACAATGCGGCCACGATTCCGAATGAGACGATTCGGGCATTGATCCATGACTCGCCGGTTGTGGGCGGAAACGCCGATGTCGATGTAGACTATGAGGTCGATGTACAAGCGAAGGACAGCGATCCACTCGCCGAGAACTATCGGTCTTTTCTCGCTCCTGAGTCGGTTCGGTATGATGATCAGCGCTATCTCGTCCTGGACGAGGAGACCTACGTTCTTGGAATGTGGGTCGAGAATTGGCCAGAGAACCCTGATATCGGCATGTTTCGAGACGTATTGAACACTCCCGGCGTGCATATCACACTCTCAACGCACGCACTCGGCGTCTCCAAATCCGATGCCCGGCAACAATCCCAGAAGAACAAGATCAAACACAAGAGCGACTACGAGAAGAAAGAGCAAGAAGGCCATTGGGGAGCCGAGTCAGCTTATCGCAAGTGGCAGGCTGCCTCGGATATCGAGGATTCTCTGACCGAATCAGGATCGGGGCTGTTCATGACGAGTACCTACGTGAGCCTTCGTGCCAGCTCTGAAGAGCAGCTGCTCGATGCGGCGAAGACGATGAAACAGCGCTTCAAAGAGCAACCCGCCCGGTGCGAGGTTGTGCCTGCCCACTTCCAGCAGGAGGAGATGGCCCACTCGGCCGCGCCACTCGTCTATGATTCGATGAACAAGGCCACGCCGATGCTGGGGCGTGCACTGGCAAAGCAGATGCCCTACACTTCGAACAACATTTACGAGCCATCGGGAATCGAGGTTGGCATCCATCACGATCGGGACGAACCCACGATTGTCGATCCATATCTTCGGGGAATGGGCTACAATATGATGGTGTTCGGTAAGATCGGGAGCGGCAAGTCCACTACATCGAAGAAAATTCTGACACAACTCAAGGAACGCAACCCCGAGATGAACGTCGTGCTCATCGATCCACTCGAAGGGCTTGCGGGCCCGTCGAAGCTCTTCGATGCTGAGCAGATTGTCGTGGGGGGTGAGACGGGTCTCAATCCGTTGGAGATCAAAGAAACGCCCGAGGAGAAGCTATCCGTTGTTGGTCGGACGACGCCGTTCAGCGAGGCGATGGAGCGCTTCATAAGTTTCGTCGAGACGTTCTACGACCTCGAAGGCCGAGAACTCGAAGCAGAGAAAAAGAACGTCTGGGAGAAAGCCGGACGCCGTGCCTACAACGAGAAGGGAATCACGAAGGACCCGGGCACGCACGGCAACGAATCACCGACGCTTCGGGACGTGATTCAGGAGATTGCGCATATTGCTGGAGTCGGCGATAACCCCGAGATTCACCAGATGGGCGACCTCCTCGACGCTGATTTGAGTGAGACGGACGTCCCGCTGCGAACCCGCGAAGCGGCCGAACGGGTGCTCTCTGAGGACATTGAAGCGTTCCGGACGCGCTATCGCCACTTCACGAAGGAAACTGGCTTCGATTTGAACGCTGATGGCGGGAGTTTCTACCTTGACCTGCAACTCAAGGAGGGGAAAGGTGAGACGGGGCTGATGCTCGGGTTGCTCCTCACGTCGGTCTATGAGATGGCCAAAGAGAGCGACGACCCGACGATGATTCTTATCGATGAAGCGCAATACCTCACCAAGCACGCGGACAACTTGACGTTCTTGGAGCAGGTCGTACGTCACTCGCGACACTACAATCTCTCGCTGTTGTTCTCTACACAGTCGATCAGCGAGTTCTACGCGAAAGACGACGAGGGGACGAGTGCGCTCAAATCACAGGCAGAAGTCATCTTCAACAATTCCTCGATGATGTGCTTCCACCACTTGGACAATATGACGCCCGAGTTCGGGAGTGAAATCGGGCTCAACGCCGAGGAAGCGACCTTTGTCAATAGTGCCCTCCCCGGCGACAAAGACCGTGGCTATTCGGAAATGCTGCTCGCCGTGGACGAGGATGGAACACGGGAGTGCTACCCGCAACGGGTTGAAATGAGTATGGATGTGAACCCGGTCGAGTTCTCGATCGTCGATTATGAACCGAGTGACCACGGCAACTGGCATGAGTACTTAGAACGCCAGCTTGGCGACCGCTTCGATGATGGGCAGCAATCCAGTGATGAGTCGGAGAACGAGACAGAGACACACCGTTCGGTAGTGGCGGCTGACGGAGGTGAGCAGGAATGAGCCTCCTATTCCAGGCTGTCGAGATGGTAGTGGCCGCGTTTCACACACTCGCGAGTGTTCCACCTATCCAGCAGTTCTCAACGTTCCTCGCCGAGCGGCTGTTCGCGGTCTTCTTCACGAACAGCCTCGTGCCGGGGTTCCTGGGCTACTCGGCACCGGAACTCAACGCGCTGCTCGGTGACATCGTTGCGTCGTATCTCACGATCGTTGGTGTGTTGATCGGAGC
This sequence comes from Haladaptatus marinus, assembly GCF_051194195.1. Lineage (NCBI taxonomy): Archaea > Methanobacteriati > Methanobacteriota > Halobacteria > Halobacteriales > Haladaptataceae > Haladaptatus > Haladaptatus marinus. Next base: position 165,137 of record NZ_JBLZNK010000007.1, on the reverse strand, counting down.
CTCGAAACTCATTCCGGGGGTAGGTCGATGAGTCGCCTGAGTCGGTCAGCCGAGTACCGTGCCACACAACTCGGTGCAACGTCCAACGACCAAGCTAGTGATGAACTCATTCGCGTTCGGCCGTTCAAAGACGATGGCGGGATAGACACCGCGATCGAGTGGTTCGAATCCGTCCATCCGTCTCACTCAGACCTGAGTGGCAAACGAAGCGTGCCCCGTGCAGCAGAGATTGTCTACGACGGTGAGCAGATCAGCTTCCGCTACCTGCCGTGCAGTGATGATTTCCACTGGTTCCTCACTCGACTCCGGCACAAGTATCCTGATTCGGACGTCCGGCGGGAAGAGGCCAACCTCATACACATCGATGAGGGGGATTACGTGGCAGGCGGTGAGTGGACGCTCCGGAAGCACCGATGGTGGCCAATACGTCGCCGTGACCTCGAAGGGTTCCGCGAAGACGACCCATACGAGACCGTCCTCGGCGATATCGTGGATGATGCGGTGAAAGCCGGTGGTGCAACTGGCCGAGAGCCGATCCGGAGCGTCATCCAAGTCATGTTTCGCCCGACAACACGAAACTGGCAGACAGGACGGCTTCTGACGACGAATCTCACCGAACTCTACTATCATTTGAACGGCGTCTACACGATTCACGACCTCGCCGAAACAAAACGTGAGAAAGAGACAGCCGATGCAACGGAGATCGGGAATGTCCTTGATCGGCGTGCAAAGGAGAAGGCGTTCGATGTGATGATTCGCCACCTTTCGGTGGGTGACGACAAGGAAGCGGTCAAGCACCACGCCGAAGCGGTCGGTGCCTCCTTTGCGAGCTACTACAACTCGAAGACCGAGCAGGCGTTCATCGTCGAGCCGAGTAGTTCGCCGGACACATTGGCGGAAACGATGGCCCGCCGGGAGTGGTCGGGCGAGAAAATGCTGCTCACGTCGCTAGAGATCGCTCCAATTGTGCACCTGCCACCAGCAGATATCTCGATCGCGCAACTCGACCGCCGCCAGACTAAACGCGGCGAAGAGGTGCCGGTTGGGTCCCACGAGCACAGCGGATACATCACGGGGGAGAAAGATGCTTAATCGACTCTTCGGTGGTGGGAAAGACGATTCGGTGGATGAATCACCGGGGGGTAAAGCCGAAGAGAGCGCTACCGTTCCGACGACGATCACGAACGAACCGTATGGGTTCACGCAAACGGGTGCAGAGTACGCGGCGGATGGAATGACCGAAACAATCACCGAGACCGAAGAGCAGGGACCGGTGGCAGGCCCAGAGATCCGCGAACTGCTCGAACGTGCCCGAGACCATCCAGACATGCCACTGTGGCTTGGATACAACGATAGCGCCCAGCAGGGCTTCGATCCAGCTCCTGTGGAGTTCAACCAGCTCTTCCAGCATCTCTGGGTTGTCGGCACCACTGGTGCCGGGAAGACCACCGAAATGCTGAACTGGATGGTGCAGCTCGCGTGGGCAGGCTACGGGTTCATCTACTTTGACCCCAAGGCCGAGGACAGCAAAGAACTCCTCCAGAAACTCCCCGAATACCGGCATGACGACGTGATCTGGATTGAGCCAGGTGACGACGACCACGATCGGAGTATCGGGATCAACTTCCTCGAAGTCCCGGACTGTGAGAGCGAGATGGAGCTTGAACAGCACGTCACCGATCGTATTCAAGTTCTCAAGGCTGTTCTGTCGGGTGACGACTACTGGGGCCCACGGATGAATGCGATCGTTGAGTCGATGGCTCGGGCGATGATGCAGGCGAATCACGAGATCGAGGACCCAGACGAGCAGTACTGTGTGCTCGATATGTATTTCGTCCTCTTGAACGCCCAACGACGCGAGGACTTCGCCGACGAGATTGACGATCCGTGGGTCGGTGAGTTCGTCTCCGAAATCGCCGAAATGGATGATGACGCTGTGCGACCCGTGATCACCCGGCTGAAACCGTGGGTCGAGAGTCCTGTCACCCGTCGCATCGCGGGCTGTCGTGCGAGTACGATCGACTTTCGGGAGATCCTCGATGACGAGAAAATCGTCATCGTTCGTACGGCGGTTTCCGACGACGATATCAAGCAACTCGTGACACTCGGCACGCTTCGCCCGCTATGGAATGCGATTCAAAACCGCTCGATCGAAGGTGCGGAGAAAACGCCGTTCTTCGCAATCCTCGACGAAGCCGATCGCGTCCTTCACAAGAATCTTGACGTCGACGACATGCTGGCACGTGCCCGTTCGATGCGCCTCTCGGTGACGTTGGCGTGTCAGTATCCGACGCAACTCAAAGAGTCGGGTGTGCTCAAACCAGTCAAGAACAACTGCAACACGGGTGTGTTCTTCCGCGTGCTGGACGACGAGGACGCCCGCCCTCTCACGCGGCGGTTGAGTGACTGTGATATCGAGGATTTCACCGAACTCGAGAACCATCGAATCTGGTCACGTATTCCGTTAGACGGCGGCACCCGGTTCTCTGGTGCGCTCAAGCTCAAGACGTTTGCGCCGTATCCGAACATCCGGGACGAAGACGAAGCAGAGGCAATTATCACTGAAAGTCTGGAGCGGTTTGCGGCCCCGCCACTCACTGACGACGAGATGATGCGCCAGCTCAAGTTTGGTGGGATGAACGAAGCCGTCACGCCGGAGAAAGCGAGTGCCAAGACACTCGATACGGCGAATGATGAGCGATCGCGTGATGCGGCACTGAAAGCCATCTACGACGAGAGCATTCGGCAGGGGCAACCAGGTGAGTTCATGCCGATTGAGGCGTGTCTCGATCGCCTCACCGACTACCTACCTGCACGGGGCGGCGTTGAGACCGCTGAACGTGCGTGGCGGCATGTGCTCAAAGACATCCCTGAGGCCTACCTCGAATACCGCGAAGAGAGCGGCCAAAGCCAAGTGAAGGTACGTTCTCGGAGCTTCATGAACGTCGGCGATAGCGAGAATGACGGCGGGGCAGAACACTGGGCACCGATGGCTGACGCCTATGTCCCGATGACACAGCTCGGTTTTATCTTCGAAATTCCAGATCAGACGGGCAACGCAATGCCGGACGGTCTTGCACGGGTTGATGAGATGCTCGCCATCGACGACGCTGATGATCCCGAAGCGATCACCGCCAAAGTGACCACCTATCGGGACAATCACGCTCTCCTGAATCGGCTTGCGGGAGCGAAGGACGCCTATATTGAGAGTGAACACACGACCGGCAGCACCCAGCCCTCACAGACAGTGAAAAACCTCGCCCAAGCTCACAACGCCGGACATCGGTGTCTGTTCTTTGCCCGGGAGGAGGTGGCTGAGAACGTTTATGAGACGGTGGCAGACGAGCCGTTCTGTTGTCGGAGCAATCACCCGGTGGCTGACGAACGGCGGTTCTACACCGGCACCCAGATGCTTACGATCGATGGCGAGACGATGACCCGGCCTGGAAGTCGAGAAAACGTCTGGATACATGACGAGCAGACTGGCGAGTACGTGCTACGCGACAGTGAGGGCACCATCCATGCCCGGTTCGAGTCGGCAGCAGACATCTTCACTGACGCGAGTGCCTACCCCAGCGGTGGCGAGCGGAACATCAAGCCGCCAGTGATCCCCGAGTACGAAATGGATGGCGACCTCGACGCGGTGGAATGGGATGTGATCGTGGTGCCGCCGGAGACGCAAACACCGATGGATATCCGGCTGTATGAAGGCGAGACACAGACGCTACTGACTGATCTGGTGAACGATGCATCCAGCTATCAGCTGGAATCGAACGTCGGGAGTACCAATGAATCAGGCACAGACGGTGAGAGAGACGAGCATGAAACAGACAGTAGAGACGACCTGGGAGCCGAACGAGAGGAAGGCATAGCACCGACTGCTGAGAACGTGAGCGACGAACGCGATACGAACAGTGACGAGGAGGAAAATCCCGAGTCGGACAGCGGATTTGGCGTGTTACGATAGCTTTGTGTCGGCTTCGGCGAGGATCTGTTGTACTTGCTTTTGCGTTTCGTCGTCTTGTGCTCCGGAGATGACTTCGAGGATGTCGATGATAACTTGACGTCGCTGGCGGGTTTCTGCTTCGAGGTCTTCGATACGATTTTCAAGCGCCGTTACCCGTGTGGCAGTCTGTGCGGTTTCTGGTGGTGAGAGCACGTCGTCATGCTCTTCGATGAATGCCACGCCGTCGTCGGTGAGCTGCCACACGCGAGCACGTGAGCCACCTTGCCCAGTGTAAGTGCGATCCGGTTGTTGCTCAATGAGATTCCAGCGGGTGAGTAGCTTCAAGTGATGGTCAATACTCCCGGTTGGAACGTCAGCCCGTTGTCGAAGTGTTGATGTATCCAATGTGGCCTCGTCGGCCCGGTTGAGTGTGGCGAGCATTTTCCGGCGCTGGTCGCCCAGCTTGTCTCGCATTTCTTCAGGGGTTGGTGTGGAGGTGTCAGAGTCCATAGTATGCCTACACCCAGCACTATTGAGGTAGTACACCTTCAATATTAGGGCACTATACAGCTGTATCAATAACTCCCGATAGCTGTGCATGAAGCGGTAAACAACACCAAAAAATAACGGCAAGGGGGCACCCCCTCAATTCTATCAAAAGTTGGAAAAGAGTGTGCGCGACACAACGCGGGGGCTGATGCCCCCGACTACAGAATAAATTGACCTACGACGAAAACAGACAAATCCAGGACAGTGAGAGCCAGCGGGACCCCCAATCTATCACAAAACAGATGATGCACAGTACTGGCGGAAAGAGGGCACCCCAACAGGCGACCAGCAGAAGCATCTGAGGTGATGCGAGAGTGCAGATAGCCGGGAGCAATAGCACCCGGACAGTCTACCAGAGCGAATTCTCGACGACACCCAGGACACGAAGAAGAGGACAGTCCACCATGCAGAACAACCGGGAAGGAAGAACATCGAAGGAAGGGACAATCCACCGAGGTCACACGAGGAATACAGAGAGCGAGACAGTGGGACAGTCAGGCCGTGCCGATCCTAAAGGGAACAACAGACTGACGAAAAGGGGACGCCCACCACTGTACTTAGCGGGCCCGCTGAGGGCAACGCAGTGTAGCAGGAACAACAACACAGCACTGGCGGCAAGCCGCCATGAGTAGCACTGGACAGTGTGCCGCACAGCAGAGAGGCTACAACAGCACAGCGACAGCGACCGCAACAGCAGACCTGGAATGATGGCCAGCACAAGCGAGTGGGGCCGTGATTACCCTTGAGCCAGTGATAGACGAGAAAAGTGGACAGTCTGCCCTGCCAGGACATACTGAGAAACCCGCAAAGCGACTATGTGGGGTGCCAGTATCCGAACTGGAATGGGGTGCCGATGAGCGACACGCAGTCAACCAGTCTTGGTGCACTGACTGGGGTGCCAGTAGCACGTACTCACGGAATCCTCATGTGATGGCAAAGGTGGGGTGCCACATGGGCACCAAAGAAGGACAGCAGCGAGAAAACGAGAGTTAGCGTTGGTAGTAGAACTCAACGACTTTGAACACACCCCAGATGGTGATGAAGATCGAACTGATGAAGATCACATTTACCCAGAGGAGCGGCAGTGGTTGTGCAACGCCAAAGAGGTCAAGCCCAAAGCTGATGAGCTTGCCAAGGGCTGCATAGATGAGTGGCCCAATCAAGATCAGTGCGAGGAGCGACGCACCAATGACTTCGAGAACGTTCCGAGTGTAGGGCTTTTTGAGTGACTGAACAACTGAGCTCATAGTCAATACTACAACGGCAGCGATAATATAGATTTCTAAAATATTAGCTGTGTATCTAAGCGCAGCTGTAGAGAGTTTCACCACTAGTTACCGATGGTGGGTCAACGATAGAACACGGTGCACAGTTCTCTTGGGTACCACATGGGCGCCAATAGGTGAGCGACCGTCTTCCATAGAACGCACGAGTGGCGGCAGTAACGCACTGCCAAACTGTCCACAGGACGTTAGGGCACCGTCCCTGGGACGGCACAGGGCAGCATATTGGACTGTCCAGGGCTACAGCACAGTAGAGATAAGCAGGCGAGAGCCCGGTGGACTGTCCTCTGCGTACCAGCAGGAGAGTGGTAGGTTTAGTAACGGTGGGACTGTCGAGCAAGCGCTGTTAACAGCGGAACCCTGGAGTCTCACTAGCAGGGCTGTCAGGACCTGGGGCTGACTGTCTAGCCGGTGAAAAAGCAGATGAAATCCAGTGTGTTGCAGCTGGGTGGGCACCCATGTGTTTCTGCCGGCCGACTGTCCTCCGTACGAACGCAGGTCGACTGTCCACTGCGTATGAGGGATTGTGAATGGTGAGGGCTATGGGTTGGTGGTTGGCGTAGGCGGTTATCGGGAAGACGAGGGTGTTCGGCTCGGTTAGATTGTTCAAAAAGCGTGCGATATGCTACCGAGTAGCCCCTAAAAACTATTAGCACACCTTGCTTGAGCAGAGCGTATGGAGAACACGTCATCATCGCAGCCAGAGCCATCGATACGTACGACACCTTCGGACACGGAGTCGATCACTGGTGCCGTGGTGACAGCAGTAACTGAAGCCAATGGCACGAAGCCTGCGACCCCTCTTTACGAGGTGATTGACCCAGATGCCCTCGAAGCGCTCTATCAACATGGCTCACCAGAAGTGAGCTTTGAGTATATTGGATATCGTGTTACGATTCATTCTGACCGGACGGTTTCTGTTGCTGCCGTCGATTCGTAGAGTGCTACGAGTTAGATTCGTTCACATCCGATTCAGTGCCATCGTCACCGAGGCTCTGTCCTGCCTGCAGCAGTGCTTCGAGGCGAGGGTGTTCCGTGTACGAAACGAGCTGTAGTGAGGAATTGTACTCGATTACGCCATAATCAGCAAGTTTGGGCAGATGGAGATGATGGAGCCGAATCACGAGGCGCTCTCGGTCAGTGTCTGTGTGTCTCTCGAGATGTTCCACGAGTGCCTCGAGCGGCACAGGTTGATCGGCATGTGTAACGAGGTACGTAAGGATATGACGGCGGTGTCTATCTGCCAAGAGTTTGAATAGCTCGTCAAGCGAACATCGCTTGTCTGGGTTGTCCGAAGAGGAGTCCATCAATTTCACTGCCAGCAAAATGGATTTGCTGGCAGATTAAAATGGTACTTTACTGGTCAACCCTCGTGCTAAATTCACTATTCTCCAAGAGGTGTTCGAATATTGTTGCATATGCCTTTCGGAGATGTTCATGAAAGGCTTGCTTTGAAATACCCATCCTCTCTGCTAGTTCCTCACCCGTACTCATGCGTGGTTGCTCGTAGTACCCACTGAAGTATGCGATCCGCAATGCAGTCAGTTGTCGGTCAGTCAATTGGTCTTCGATGACGTGTCGAAAGACGTGGACTGTTTGAATCGTGTGAGAGGAAACAAGATCGAGATCCGGATAAATGTCGTGAACAGCATCGACAACCATGTCTGTTTTGACACTCGACGGAAATTCTGCAACGACATGGACTCCATTCTCATCATACACGGCGGCTTTGGTGTCGCCATCAAATTCATCGAAGGCTGAGAATAACGACGAGGTATCACCATGAACCTCGATGCGATGGGTATCGCCAACCGTGCTCAATAGTCGAGCATCGAGAGTGGTCGGGAAATTCACGACTGTTTTGCAAAGTCGATCGGGGGAGGTGTGAGTGACCGTCCAGTACTGGAGGTGAGTCCCATCGGCAAGTTGGACGACCGAATTCACTGTGATTGTTACCGGTTCATCGAACGTCTCTTGAAACGGCTTTGCGAGATTATCGGAATGAAATTCGAGTCTGAGGCGTGGATCTCTGGGTGGAAAGTCGTCATCTGCTGTAGAACGTCCCGAAGTATCATCTGGAGACTCACCTGTCATTAGCAACTGGTAGGTATCGTGTCGTCAAAACCCTCGTGTCTTGTGCAACTGTGTTGCAACATAGAATTGAGATCAGGAAAACCTCGTAGTGACCGCTGTACACTGCAAGCGGTCATTGATGGTGACATCCGAGAACGACAATTGGAATCATTTAAATTTATATATAATCGAAGTTGTTCAAGAACCACATCACCAGGATCTACTCATCGCGAACAGGAGATAGTCGAGTAGCCATATCATCAGTGAAGGATGTTGGTGGCCATGAAGGTCCACCCATCACCCTCAAAGCAGGGAAATATCCCTGCTCTATGTTCTGCTGCTCCCCGCGTGAAAGGTGCAGCAGATTGCCGTACGGTAGTGGAGGTCTTAACCTTGCAACTTTCGTCAATAGCCGAATTCCAATGACGGTCGTCGAGAGAACAGGCGCAGACGCGATGGGCTGTGAGACAGCACAAGACGGTCAACAGCAGCAGGTCAAGGGAAGTGCTCGGCGGCGACGTTCGTTGCGTGTTGCTGTGCTCGGTCGAGGAGGGCCGTCGCTGTCTCCGGTGTATCGTCGGTCACAGCGTTCGCACTTTCCGTGAGCGTTCGCTGGTCGGTGCTATCCGAGACCGTCACTTGGCGTGTTATGCAGAAAAAGAGCTAAAGCGGTGGTTAGTTCGGCAGTTCCTTCCGTCCTACACGAATGCACGGCCAGCACGGGAAGTCACCGAGGTTCTCACAGTCGCAGTCTTCGGGTTCGGTATCGTCGTCCCTCGAGGGGAACGCATGGAGCGTCCCGTCGTCTGTTGCTCCTTCGACAGCAGCCATGTGTTTGCAGAAGGCGTTACGGTGGACGTGATGCGGGCACGTGCAGGCCATCAGTTTCTCGGTCACGTCGTCGATAGAGACTGTGTATTGGTTCTCTTCCGGGTTCTCGTGACTCTCGTTGGTGACTTCAACGAGTCCGGGGGCATCAACGTCGAAGGAAAATTGTTCGGCTTGTGCGCGGTTCTGTGCCGTCACGTCAGCGCCACGGGCTGCGGATTGTTTTGTATTCATGGTCTTCTGGTGCATCTGGAAGACCAGTACCGGGTGCTGTAACACCTGGCACGTTTCTACACACGCCCGAGGGCATCATTCTTCCCACCATATTGTATTCGCCACATAGCATACACTAACAGGACTATACTTCGGTAGTGTGTACTGTGGCGTATGTCCAAAGACCGCAGCGATTCTGGGCGGTATAGGTTCTCAATCTTGTGCTTCATCGCGCATCCCTCGTGCTCCCCACAACAGGAAGAGATTGCTGGCAATTGCAGCAAGGAATGCCACTGGCACTGCCTGAGTAAGGAACGTCGTCTCCCACAGAATGATACCGAGAGCTGTGATGAGTGCCCCCCAGATAATGAGGTTGATTTTCACAACGTCGGGGAGCGTGCTCTTACGCTCAGAGACAGAGGAATTACTGAGTTCCATAGCATATAAAGGAGCGAATAGAGAATAAATATTTCTACATCTGTGAGGGTAGATGATACTTATTTCTGATGTGCCATGCTCTGTATCTATTTGTTTGTAGATGATGAGAACTACTATTCATCTTCCATTTTGATTGAGTGACATTATTCGAATTCGTCGTTGGGACGCGCATAGAGCAATTCGCTCTCACCATCATCGTAATCGCTCTCGGGACTGATGTCATCACAGATCTCATCCAGTCTGGCGAAATTACCATGGACAATATATGCAGATGAGCGAACGCGAGTCAGATCACGGTCCGCAATTGGCTTCGATGGACCATCAGTATGACTGAGTAATTGGTCTATCGTGTTCGTCGAACCAGTACCGGTCATGAAAAGGTGTAGCGCTATTCGTCTGCAGCGTCGCCAGCCATCTTCGCTGCGGCTTCGCGGTCTTTTCGGAGTTGTTCTTCCGATTGGCCCGTTGTCTCGGCCAATTGTTCGACCGTGAGTATCTTTTCCAGCGCCATGTTCGTATGTATCTCTACTTGGTAAAGACGATTATAAGTTTGCACTTGGCAGCTGTGAGCTGCAATCCCCCCGGCTGAGAACTGCGAACGGGAGTTCTCAGTCTCAGTTATTGGTGGGTGGTAGAGTAGTGGGACGATTGTCGGTGTGGGTGGTCAGGGAAGCGGTCAGGGTTTGCAAGATTGCCGAAGGTTAGTATAGAATACTAACATCGGCATCGTGCTAAGAAGAGAGACCGAGCGAAGGCCAGGAAAGTATACCTGATGAAGACGAGAAGAGGAAAACGAGTTCGTACAGGAACGGTCTCCAACGGATGTACTCGAGGTCATGAAATCACTCGAATCCTCTATGGTGAGCGAAATCGCGGACAAATTCGATTGGTCACGGCGGTCGGCCTATAACGATCTCACTCGGCTGCATGAGAACGACGAGATTCGAAAGAAGAAGCCCGAAGTTCATCGGGTGATCTGGATTCGGTTTGAGTAGCGGTTCGTCGTTAGAGAAATGAGTTCTGTGTAGTGACTAGCAAAAACAGGTTGATGTTATCTGAAGCGATGAGCAGCTACAAATCGCGCGCTTGGACGGTTTTGCGATCGTTTTCTTCGGCTCGTTGAGCAGCGTTATCGAGGACTGAAGCGACTTCTTCATCGAGTGCATCGTAGAAGTCGCTGGCCACGTTCTGTCCTTCGAGCTGTTCTTTCACTGCGGATTTGACAATCAAATCAGCCATACAAGCATCCAGACGGTAGAATACTACAAAAAGACAGCGGCAAAATAGTCGAGAGGGGACAGTAATTCGGATCACTGATGAGGATATTCTTCGAGTGATTCGTGCGTCCGAGTTTCCGGCGGTGACCGCTCGGTGGGTCGCAGATACAGTTGAGATGGAGCGACGGCCAGTACATCAGCGGCTCGAGGAGTTGCATGAGCCGGGTGCGTTAGAACGGGGGAAATTGAGTCCGCGAGTGGTTATCTAGTGGTTTTCCGAGGAAGGGTCGATCGTGGAAGAAGACAGGCAGATAACACAGGCGACGTAGACAGCGACTACAGTACCGACAACAACCGAGGCGACGACGCAGCAGCCGACCCAGCCCACGACGATGTGGACGCAGACCACCGTCCAAGTGGACACGCCAAATGGAAGCGACCGCTTTGAGGCCTGCGTGACGACAAGCACCGTCGCTCCGCCGCTCAGGTGGTCTGCCACGCGAGTTCGAATAACTGTCCGAAGGTCGATTGAAGCTGTGAACTCTGGGTCGCCATCGCCACGAATCGATCTTCCTGGTCGCTCAGCCACGTCACCAGGATTCGCTGGGAGTCGAAGAGGTAGATGCGCCCCTCGATGGCGTTCCCGTTCTGAACAGTAGCCCAGTCGTCCGCGGCGTCAAGCACCACGTCCCTGACCTCGTCTTTTGGGACGATAATACGGATATCGACGCCATGTTTGGCCCGATCGCGGAGTATCTCTTTGTGCTTACAAACTACTCGTCCGAGGCTGTCGCCCTTGGTTATCATCTGAATCTCGTCGGTGGCGCTTTGGCAGTACTGACCGAACTGCTTTAGAATGTAGTTTTTCCCTTTGTACGACCAGAACACGTCGATTTCGTCGTTTTGACGGTACTGGAACTGCTGCCCGTCAAGCGCGTCGAGGAACTCGTTGCCAATATTCCGACTCCGTTCGATTTCCGCTTCCAAGTTGCTCCGCTTGTACTGGACGTACTGCGTGATGGCGAGTTCCGGTTCGATCGGGCCGAACTTCTTTGGTCGTCCCGGCTGTACCGTGACGAACCCCTTCGATTCGAGCGATTCGAGGACGTCGTACACTCGTGATTGGGGTATATCGGCGGCTTCCGAGATCTCTTTGGCTGTCGTTGTCCCGCTTTGAAGCACTCCGAGGTAGGCACGAGACTCATACTCCGACAGACCGATTTCGTGTAGGTATATTTCGAAGTCGTCCGCGAGTGATATTCCCATGTCTATGTGTGACATTATCTCGGTTGTATATACCGTTTGCCAAACATTCTACACTTCGTATAATTCTGAACGCTTATGCATGAGGGAAGGCAGTTCTTTTTGTACTCGTCGAAGATACTCAAAATCGAGATCGGCGGTTGTGACGCCGACCGTGTCGCTGGCCTTAGCGACCACGTTCCCCCACGGATCCGCGACCAGCGACCTCCCGTAGCTCGGAACCGAGTTAGGCTTGTCACCGATTTGGCCCGGTGCAAGTACGTACGACTGGGTTTCTATCGCTCGAGCGCGTAGTAACGCCTCCCAGTGATCCTTGCCGGTGTGCTTGGTAAACGCCGCGGGAAGGACGATGACGTCGGCTCCTCGCTCGGCGAGGCTACTGAACAGTTCCGGGAACCGGAGGTCGTAACAGATGCCGAGGCCGACGGTAGCGAATCCGGCGTCGAACGTCACGAGTTCCTCGCCAGGAACCACCCGAGCAGACTCTTGGGTCACGACCTCGTCGCCGATTTCCACGTCGAAGAGGTGGATCTTTCGGTACTGCGCGCGCTGGTCTCCGTTCGGACCGAATACCACGGTCGTATTGTGAACTTTCCCTTCTTCGTCGGCGACCTCGAACATGCTCCCGCCGTGAACCCACATGTCGTGTTCGTCCGCCTTCGCCGAGAGTTTCTCAGTGACCGATCCGGGTACCACCTCGGCCGCTCCTCGATACTCGTCTTTGTCACCCATGAAGGTGAACATTTCCGGGAGCGCGGCAAAGTTCGCTCCTTCCTCGGCCGCCTCGTCGAGGAGTGAGAGAGCCGTCTCGACGTTGGCTGATTTATCGTCTTTCGAGTCCATCTGACAGACCGCGACCGTCGTCTTCGTCATACTCCATGGTACCAAATCACACCTAAAATACGTAATTCACCACCGAAGAGTGGTCGTAAACCGTCTTATACAGTGAATTGCGTTCACATGCCATGGTCATCAATGATCTTGACCGTCCCGAGGAGCGACTCGTCGAACAACTAGCGGGCATCTCACCGAACGACGTGGGTCACCACCGCCACTTCGGTTTTCCGTCCGCAGACGTGGAGTATATGGGCACTGGCCCCGAGGGGCCGCTGACCGTCGCAGGTCCCGCACTGACGGTCCGCATCCCACCGGAGGACTCCACGATGGTCCACAAAGCGACCGAACTCGCGGAACCCGGCGACATCATCGTGGTGGACATGCAGGGTCACACCGAGAACGCGCCGTGGGGCGAGATGACGACGCGAGGCGCGATGGCGAGCGGTGCCGCGGCCGCCGTCATTGATGGGGCCATCACGGACTCGTGGGATATCAACAAACTTGACTTTCCGGTGTTCGCCCGCGGTCGCTCCGCCCGAACGACCCGCCTCCATGGACGCGGCGGTGATATCAACGTCCCGGTGCAGGTAGGTAGAACGGTCGTCGAACCCGGCGACGTGGTTCTGTTGAACGAGGACGGCGTCCTCTTCCTCCCGCCAGAGGAGGCCGAACGCGCGCTCAAACAGGGCGAGGCCGCCCTCGAAAGCGAGGCGACAACGGTGGACCGCATCGAGAACGGCGAGTCCATCGCCGACATCTCGAACGCGAACGACCTCGTGGAAGAAATGCAGTCTGACTAACCATGACTTCGATTAGCCTCGACGCCGTCGGCAAGCGATTCGGCAGTCTTCGAGCAGTCGAGAGCGTGGACGCCCAGATTCAGGACGGCGAGTTCATCAGCATCGTCGGCCCGAGTGGGTGTGGCAAGACGACGACGCTCCGCATCATCGCGGGCCTTGAAGAGGCGTCCAGCGGCACGGTCCTGTTCGGCGAGGAGGACGTGACCGACGCGCCGCCGGAGCGCCGCAACGTCGGGATGGTGTTCCAGAACCTCGCGCTCTACCCCCACATGTCCGTCCGGAAGAACATGGAGTTCGGCCTCAGCGTTGGCGGTGTCCCCAAAGACGAGCGCACCGACCGTGTGGTCGAAGCCGCCGAAATGCTCGACATCGAGGAACTCCTCGACCGCAATCCGAGCGAACTCTCGGGCGGCCAGCAACAGCGGGTCGCCATTGGCCGGACAACGGTCTTGGATCCCGACGTATTCCTGCTGGACGAACCGCTTGCCAGCCTTGACGCGAAACTCCGCGTCGAAATCCGTGAAGAGTTACAGGAACTCCACCGTCGCATCGGCGTAACAACCGTCTATGTCACCCACGACCAAGAGCAGGCGATGACGATGAGCGACCGCATCATCGTGATGAAAGACGGCGAGATACAGCAGTTCGCCGCCCCTGAAGAAGTGTACGCTGACCCGAACAACGAGTTCGTTGCCCACTTCATCGGCACGCCGTCGATGAACTTCTTCGACTGTGAGGTCGCTCGTAGCGGCGACGACCTCTGCGCCGATCTCGGGTTCAACTCGGTCCTACTCGACGTGAGCGAGGGCGACCGGTCGTTGTCGTCCGGCGAAGCGATGCGGTTCGGCGTCCGACCCGAACACGTGGATCTCGTTGGCGACGGCGCGGCGGCCTTCAACGCCGACGTGAAGTTCGTGGAACCGACAGGCAAGGACAAAATCGTCCACCTCGAAGTCGGCGACGAGACGCTCAAAGCCATCGTGGAAGGCGAAGAACGCGTCGAAGCAGGCGAGACGCGCCGGGTGGCCTTCCGCGCCGAGCGCATCCATCTCTTCGAAGCCGACTCCGGCGACTGCGTGTACTGACCGCTCGGCCGGTTCTCCTCAGCAGTTCGGTTCTGTCCCTGTTCTTCCTGATTCGCTCATCGGAGTGCCGATTTGACCATTCGCGTTCGACTGCATCCTGTTTTCCTTCTCGATCGCGTCACTCTAGCGACGAGAAGGCCACTGTGGTCGCTGGTCGAGGGTCGTCACCGGCTGACGATGCCAGCCATTAGTCACGTCGTTCGAAGCGAGTGTAGTGACGCTATCGCCGAGATCTGAGAGAAGCGTGAGTGAAGGACGGAAGCGTAAGCGAAGCTATCATCGCTGTGGCGCTCGACGGATCGTCGAGCGCGTCGCTGGTCGCATAGACGCGATTCGAAAAGACCGCGAAGAGAAGAAGCTATGCGTGGCGTCGCGGCGACTACAGCGTGCTGACGCTGAACCCTTCCAGGAGGTAGTCGTAGAGGAAGAAAATGAGAATCATCGGCGGGAGGCTCATTATCATCACGCCGGCCAGAATCAACCCCCAGTTGGTCGTCGCGATGTTGACGAGGTTGGCGATGCCGATAGGGAGCGTGTAGAGGCCGTTATCGTTCATCATCAGGAGCGCGAAGAAGTACTCCTTCCATGACAGCGCCATCACGAAGATGACGGTCGCCACGATGCCCGGCAGCGATAGCGGCAGTATTATCTTCCGAATGATGGTAAGCCGACTCGCGCCAACGAGCCGCGCCGACTCCACGATTTCAGGCGAAATATCGTTGAAGAACACCCGTAACAGCATCAACGCGAACGGCAGCGCGAACGCCGTGTGCGTCAGCGCCAGCCCGACGCGAGAGTTGGTGAGGCTGAACCGCGAGAAGATGACGAACAGCGGCAGTCCTAACAGCACGAGCGGGAACATGTAGATGATCGTGCTGAGGTTGGTGACGTACTTCCGGCCATGGAACTCGTATCGCGTGACTGCGTAGGCGGCCGGGGTTGCGATCGCGAGTGTGAACACCATGGCGAGGACAGCCGTAATCAGGCTGTTGACGAAGTACTGGGCAAAGTTCGTCGTTTCGAACAGCAGTTGGTAGTTTTCGAGCGTGAGACTCGACGGGATTATCTTCGGCGGCCACGAGAACAGTTCCCGCGAGGGCCGCACCGTCGAGAGGACACCCCAGATCATCGGAATCATCAAAACTACCGTCATCGTCGCGACGAGGCCGTACGTCGTCGCGCGTTCGAGGTAGTGGCGCTGGCGGAGCGAGAGGTCCAACATCTACGCGCTCGCCTCCCCAAACGTCTTGAAGTAGATGGACGTGCCGACCGCCAGCACGACGAACGTGAGGAACGCCACCGCGGTTCCTTCGCCGAGTTTCAGGCCGTCGAGTGCGATGCGGTAGGCCATCACCGGGAGGGTCTCGGTCGCGTTGCCGGGGCCGCCCTGGGTGCCCAGCCAGATGATGTCGAAGAGATTGAACGTCCAGAGCATCCGCAGGAGGATGGCGACGAACAGAACGCTTCGAAGCTGTGGCAGGGTTATCGAGAAGAATTGTCTAGTTCGGGACGCGCCCATCAGTTGCGCGGCCTCGTAGTACTCTGCGGGAATCGTCTGGAGCTTCGCCAGCACGAGCATCGTGACGAACGGGTACAGCGCCCACCCGCTGATGAGGATGAGTATCGGCATCGCGTACGCGGGGTCGCTGAACCACGCGATCGGCTCGCTGATGATGCCGAGTCTGACGAACGCGTAGTTCGCCACGCCCGACAGTCCGTTGAAGAACCAGCGGAAGACGATGACGATTCCGACGATGGGAATCATGTACGGCGAGAGGATGAGTCCGGTAATCACTCGTTCACCGACGAACGACCGATTGAGGACAAGTGCGGTTCCGACGCCGATGACGAGTGTGACCGCGACTGAACCGATCGTGTAGACCACGCCGTTCTGGAACGCGTTCCAGAATCGCCCGGACTGGAGCAGCTCGACGTAGTGGGTCGGTCCAATCCACTCGCCGCCAGTGGCGAACAGGCTGATTTCCTGTAAACTGAACAGGAATGCCCGGAGGATCGGGTACAGGTACAACGTGGCCAACAGGATCGCGAGCGGTGCAACGAGCAGGAGGCCGACCTGATTCTCGCTCAAGTCGTCGAACCGACTTCGAAGCCGTTCGCCCACTCCGGTCGCTGCCGACGTCTGGTGGTCACTGATTTCTGCCATGAGACTATTTGAGGTCCTCGCGCATCTTCTTCGCCCACTTGTTGGCCGATGCCATCGGGTCCATGCCGTTCAACACCACGTCTTGGGCCGACTTGACGACATGCGTCTCGCTTAGTGCCTGCCCAGTGATGGAGTTGACCGTGCCGGGGTTCTCGTTGACGGCGATGATGCGACCGTAGTCCTGTGCGATGCCGACAAGGTTCCGGTAGTGGTCTTCGTACTCTTTGAGCGTCTCGCTCTCCCAGAGCTGGTCCTGTTCGAGGATGCCCTTGACCATCGGAACCTTGCCAGCGGGTTGGGACAACAGAAGACGCGTAACGTTCTCCTTTCGAGTGACGAACTTTATCAACTCCTTCGCCAGTTTGGGGTGTTTGGTCTTACTGCTCAGGCCGTACCCGGTCCCCGTCATTCGGGCGACTGGCGTGTGGCTACTGTCTTTGGCGGGGACGTGGGTCACGTGAACCTTCCCCTTGAGGTCGGGGTTGTACTCCTCGATGTCGCTCGGCATTAGGTTCGTCGAGTACCACGTCATTGCGAACTGGCCCTTGTACAGTGGCGGTCGCATGTCGGGGATGCTGGAGTTGTGAGCGCTCTTCGGACTGAACTGATCCATCTCCTTGATAAACGCGAGTGCCTCGGCGGTCTCTTTCGAGTTGTAGACGATTTTCCCGTTCGAGTTGACGAGGTGGCCGCCGTTGCCCAGTACTAGCATCATTGGCCACACACCGTGGAAGTGGTTGCTTCCGAGGAAAACAGGGTGTCCGTACTGATTCTGGTCGGACTTTGTCAGCATTTTCGCAGCCTTCTTATACTGGTTCCAAGAGTCGAACGGCGGCATCGGTGCACCGGCCTCCTTGAAGAGGTCTTCCCGGTAGAGCAGGTTGAGAACCGACCCGTAGTGGGGGGCGAAGTAGTTGTCACCGTCCAGTTTGAAGATGGCCTTCTCAAGCCAGTAGTCCGACCCGCCGCGATCCGAGATAACGTCGTTGATGGGCTGGAACAGCCCTTTCTTGGCAGCCGTCACGTTGTTCCCTGGCGACGCAAGGTTCATGATGTCATAGGGGTTCCCGGACGCATGCGCCTGTGACGCCTTTTGTGGGGCTTCGGCGAACCCGACGCGGTTGTACTCAATCTTCACGTTGTCGTGTTCGTCCTCGAACTCCGAGAACAGCTTTTTGAACGCTTTCTGCGTGGGTTCATACGCCGAGTTGAGAACTCGGAGCGTTTTCGTTCCGCTACTCCCGGTCTTGCCACCGCCGAGTCCACCGAGACACCCCGCGAAGGCGACGACACTGCTTGCGCTGGCCGTCGCCAAGAATCCACGGCGTGTTCTTTTCGCCCTCGTCACATCGTTGGGAAGAGTATTGTTATCTTCAACCATGATACTCACTCTCTCAATAGGGTATATACTACTTTTTCACCATGGGAGAGTGGTAAATGCTGTTCGAATAGTGACTCAGCTGCGAAGCCGCCGAACTGTTCGCTCGTCAATAGGAAGCCAAACAACGTTCATGCTCAGCCACTCGATGTTTTTCGATAAGAGAGCGCTTGCTTGCCTTGGTCAATAATCACAACTAAATGAACATCACCGTGGGTCTGCTCTTGTGCGTTGCTCGCTATCAACTCCGCGTCCTCGCGATATATCACGTGGATTGTAAACTTGCGTGTGTGGTTAGACGACAGCTGGTACTGGCGCAAGGTTAATCGACTGTAAAGACGGCAACACGCAAAGAATTTCCTCGTAACTACTCTAGATCGAATTGTGTCAGCAACAGAATAACTTGCCACACAGCTTGATGATGCTGGCGAAGGGTAGGAAGAGTAACACCACAGAAATGGAAACTGGTGTCAGTGCAATACTTGAGGCCAGAGTGCAGAGGAAACGACTGATAATGATATTTTTCGAGTGATTCGTGAGTTCGCGGGTCGTTATCTGGTGGATTCCAAAGGAATAGTAGAATTATTTTTTGAGTCTCCGCTAATGCTTTACTATGGACAAGAGTATCATATGTATGCCAAACCTCGTGAGGCGTCTCATCGGTTTCTTGCTTGTCCTCCTCGGAATCGGACTGATGCCTCTGACTTTTCACCAGTAGTACTATTATGGGATGTGATGGTTTTGGCCCTAATTTTTAGGGCATTGAATTTAGTCGAGTCAGAATCACAGAAGTTGATTTGCAAAAAATGGCGGTGTATTGGTACGACGGGTGTAATAGACACATTGGCTCTCTGCTTCTATTTTCTGGTACGCTTTGTCTGGTGATTGCTGGGTTATTTCTGCTTGGTGGGCCAATGGTACGCCAGACGAATTGAGGAAGTCATAGGAGCGGTCAGGGGTTGGGGTCGCTCGAAGTTAGTATACAATACTAACCTTGGAACCAGCACCAAATTCAGAAAAACGACCGAGTGACGGCGAGAGGAGAGAGAGGCGAGTTCATTCAGGAACGGAAGCCGGTGGATGTACTCGGAGTCATGGAACCGCTGGAACCCTACATGACGAGCGAGGTTGCGGAGGAGCTAGGGTGGCCACAGCGGACGGCGTATGAGGTTTTGAACGGGCTTGCCGACGAGGGAGAGATTTGGAAGAAGCCTGAAGCACGTCGGGCGATCTGGATTCGGACGGAATAGCGGTCATTCGGATACTTCGTTGGGACGTGTATAGAGCAATTCGCTCTCACCATCATCGTAATCGCTCTCCGGACCACCGATGATGAGATCTAACTCTCTGGTAATGCCGCCGACCTCGATTGTCTCCGGATAGCGCCCATCATATTCGAATTCGTCCATAGCATCGAAGCTCTCGAATGCGAGGACAACATCAACGTCGCTCTCTTGGGTGACCTCCTTGTTCGGGTTCACAAAACTTCCCGAGAGCTATGCACTGATAGGGGTTAGCAGAAGAATCCATACATTCAGTATACGTACTCACTGCCGACTGTCAGAACCGCCGTGCAAGATGTAGAGGTTCGATCCATCACGACGAATCGGTGTATTTCGTGCCATCGATTCTGATCGTCTGTACGTAGATTCGCTCGTCGAACCGACGACGAAGATGAGGTGAAGACTAGGCTCCGAATCGTTAGTTCGAGTTACGGGCGAATGTGAGAACCTCGTCGATGAAGCGGTCTGACGCAGTGTTCATCGGCTCATGTGATTGGCCGTCAAACCGAACGAGCCGAGAGTTTGGGAGCGCATCGGTGACCGCTTTCGTCGCAGCTTTGTAGAACGAGGGACTCGCGCCACCACCCAACACCAAGGTCGGCGTGGTCACGTTTTCAAACCGGGCCCCATCGAACTCGTACTCGGCGATTGCTTGCCACTCGCGGGGCAGCGTATGGGCCGCGGCCACCATATCCTGCCAGATTGGTGCCGAACGAGCCACATCGATTTCATCCGGCGTGAGGTGGGCTTCTGCTTGTAAGAATAGCATGAGCGTCTGCTCATTTTCACCGTCGTCTAGCAACCGTTTCATTTCAGCCACCACCTCTTCGACATCGAATTCGTGATTACCGACTTGAATTGGTGGTTCGTTCACGATGAGTTTGCGCAGGTTGTCAGTTCGCAGGGCCGCCTCTAGCGAATAGAGAGCGCCACTAGAATGGCCAAGGAGGGTCACTGGGTCGTCGATTGCATCGACGACCGCAGCCACGTCCTCGGCCTCCCGTTCCAGTTCGTATTCGGTGGCGTCGCCACTCTCGCCGCGCCCACGACGATCAATCGCGTAAACCGTGAAGTGTTCCGCAAAGACGGATCGCACGTCAGTCAAATCCCAGAACTCGTGAACGTCGCAAGCCCCGTGCACGAGCACGAGCGGTGGCCCGCTTCCCGTCCGTTCAAAGGCAATTGCAGTCCCATCTGCTGACGTGACTGTTTCTACTTCCCCACCTGCATCTGGTGGTGTTGCGTCTGCCATCGGATGATTCCCCCAACTATCCTCTATGCCTCACAGTCACATAGCATCATTGTCCGAAACATCCACACAGTTAGAACAAGGTGTGCGGCCGCTTGAGGGGGGTCAGTCGGTGACCGATACGCGCCCTGTATTCATCACGCAGATTCATTCAAGTCCGAGAGCTGGTACGTTGGAAAGTGCGAAGACTTCCGCAAATTACTATGAGAAGGCGATATTCGTTGACTTCGAGTGCATCTCGGATCTGTGGCCACATTGGCTTGCGTTCGTTATTGCCCATTGCAGTGGAGTACCGATAATTGGTTACTGTGATACCGGTACCAAGTCGCGATGCCGGAACCAGACATCGATTTCCTTGCCATCGGTTTCGATGCGGTAGCTGTAGGAGTCCAGTTCGCGCCCAGTCTCGTCTCCGAGAGTGTCCTGCAGGACGTCCGTGATGATGCCTTCTTTCCCGTGGTGTTCGCTGTCGGGATCAGTCTTTGAGATGTAGACCTGTACTTTGTCGCCCGGTTGGTAGGGATCGCTCGCAGGGTTGAACGTATCTCTAACTATCATTGCCCCTCGGAGGTTTCGTTTGTAACCGTCAAGTGTCGTCTCGGGGTGCGTGATTATGAGGTTCAACCCAACAAGGGTCCTTCTTCTATATCGTGATTCATTATTGTTTGGCATTAAATGGCATCTGCGGGAATTGTCAAACTGCCGTTACCTTGTCTCTTTTTATAAAACAAGAGCGAAGAATTTTCTTCACCCTTTTTTAAGGGAAATTTTCAGACCATCGTAAATCTCGTTAATCCGGTAAAGTAGCCCTCTTTGTGAATATCTCAATAGCTGGATTAAATCTTCAATATTTGAATCATTTATTTTATAAAAACCAGGTAACCTACACTCTACGTTGAAAACATTTATCCGGAAAATTTCTTGATTAGATAGATAATTAATGTTATCATGGCTTAACAAATAATCGCTTAGAAATTCATCATGAATAGTTCCATCCGAATCATTTTCATTGTCGTACACTCCTGAAGCTAAATACCGCTGTATTGCATATAGTTCACCAATCAATGCTGCTCGTACTTTATTTGCGTTTCTTTTCCTATGGTTCTGATAGATGAAATAAAATGCGGATAATCCCATAACTAGTAAGAAGAAGTACACGGCCGGGACAGGGTTCTGTTGAATAATTGTTATTTGTTGGTCGATAGTCTGATGTGAGGAAGGAGCACCTTGTCTTGCTTGTCCCCCATTCCCATAAAGTGATAGAGTGAACAAAGTGAGCAAAGCATTGACAACAATTGTAACAATGGTTGTAAAACTATTAATAAGAATAGAAATAATTGAAATAAGGCCGTTGATTAAGTTACCAGCTACTGTCGCGGTCGTTTGAATTATTATAGCAGAAATTCCTATAGAGATATTGACAATAGATTCTAATATCTGTATGTATATTCGCAATTCCTTTAGTGGCACTCCTAGCCTAACCAAAGCAAATGCGGATATGTTGACGAGAACCCCAATGATAAGAACAAGCCACGTAATTCGTGATCGAAAAATTCTTGATAGTGTGGACAATAATCGTTGGGATTTCTTTCTACCTATTGTTCTATATTTTTTTGTGCTCATGACTTCCCCCCCAATTTGCTAACTGTTTCCTTCCATCCTTGCGATTGGCTCACTGACGAACTCACCACTCGATGCGAGATTGCCGCCACAGGAGCATGTCTACTCCCCCTATCATGATACGTGCGAGGAGCACCGCTATTGGTTTTGTGTGCCTCATGCCGTTTCCCACCCTCAAATGTAGCTACAACATGCAATTCAATAAAAGTGATTGAAAGTGAATGTTCAAGTCAGAAACCAGAACTACCGGCAGAAGCAAGGGTGCTGTGCGTATACGAGAGACGGGAACGAGTTGGCCGCAAAATGAAGAATCGTCTCACGGTACCTTCCGAGTGGTAGTTCGATTGAACCTGCCGACATCAGACTTGAAGGCATCATGCAACTAACGAGGCCGATTGTTCGAGTCATGGTACTATTGGATATCTCGAAGTAGTACTCATTTATTGTTTCATTGGGAAGAAGTCAACTATGGCTGACGAACGGCGGATGACCACTGATCGATTCTTCGGCGGCGTTGACGGACGACTCTCCAACCTCCAAGTAATGCTCACGTACGTCCATGCCGAAAAACCAGACCAAGAGGATCTCTGGGCGTGGTTGCAGTCGAACACGGCCGCGAGGAGCGACTCAACGATTGAGAAGTACGTCCAGTTCGTTCGTGCAATTGACTTGCTTGAACGCCATGATGGCACCTATACGAGTACCGCCCGTGGGAAGGCGTTTGCCGATACTGGTGACCCGCAATTGATTTTCACCGCGCTCACCGAGCACGTCAAAGGCTTCGAGACGATCCTCCTTGCTATTGACAGTGGAGCGCGAACGATAGAGGAGATCCAGAAACATCTCCATCGGATGTACCCTGACTATAGCTTGCCTACCTCAATCGTTGGACGGCATATAGAATGGTTTCGTGCAGTCGGTGCCATCGAGAAGCACGACGATATGTACCTGCTAACTGGCTTCGGACAAGCAGAAGCTCGAAAGCTAGATCCGGATCAGTGGCTCGATTCCGGTTCTGAGACGGGGGAAGTCAATACGCCGCCATCGCGACGGGGATCAAGTAAGGAATCTACTGATCTTGCATCACTCCGTGAACAGGCCGAGCGCGATGCAACTGACTCCGTTTCGCCGAATGGACAGCGGACGACCACCGAGTATGATCGGTCAGACGCAATTCGACAGTACGTAAAGCGTCGGGCCGATGGTGTCTGTGAAGGCTGTGGAGATCCAGTTCCGTTCACTAATCGGAGAGGTGATCCGTATCTCCACGCCCACCACGTCCACGAAGTCGCTGGAGGTGGGCCAGATTCACCAGAAACCGTGATCGCGCTCTGTCCGAACTGCCACTTCCGCGTGCACCACGGCCGTGACGGAGCAGTTTACAACCGGGAGCTTATCCATCGGCTAGGGAGTATCGAGGATGTTCCGATTGAGAAAATCCTCGCTACCGAAGAACTGTGAGATCAGAATAGTATTCCATCCAACCTAGCCATGAAAAGCAGATCCCAAACCCACATTTATGCTTGCATACTCAACTCATCATACTTGGCAAAGAACTGTCTGATGCCTCCGTAGGGATTCACAAGGCCATGTTCTGCTATCAACACCGATAAGAGGTAGATTAACTATTACTCATTCCTCTTCAGCGGCTGGATACCACGATCACTTCTTTGCCGGAAGCCGGTCTCGGTGCCACTCTTGATTTTCACTTTCACCGAGGCCCACGCAACCTTTAACCTAAACTATCCGATAATAGAACCATGGTTGAAGTGTTTGATCATCCCGGTCCAGAACAGAGAACAAACCTCATTGAGACGTTTGACGCGAAAACGATGACTCATTACGTGTGGGAGGATGTGGACGAGTTATTGGCGGATGATGGAGATACTATAGAGTACAGCGGCGAAGTTGTTACGATGATTAGCACGGATTGGATAGACGACAGTGCCGAAGAGGGAGATATTATTGACATAGAAGGCAACCCAGCTGAAATCGACTTCCTCGAACGCATGAACGGCGAAATCATGGGACCAATCGGTATAACGCTGTTCGAGCACATGGACAACCCGCCAGAAGAGCGCTGTTGTGACAAATGTGGGACGCCCTGGGACGAAGTTCCTGAGTTCCCGAGTGTTGGCGTCAAAGGAACCGGCGCAAACCTAATGCCCCTATATGATCCCGATGACGGCGAAAGATTGCTTTGCCGCGATTGTTGTCCCGACGAACTTCTTGAGGGGACCGACATATAAGCGACGTCCGAAACACGCGTGTCGGACGACACGAGATAGTCCACCCGTGTTCGATGCGCTTCGTCATGAAGCGATTCCGTATCAGCCGTTGTTCACAAGTCGGTACGTGCTCTCGGAGTTAGCCATGCTCACCAGTTGGAAGGTCAACCACAAGACGGCAGTCGATGTGCTTCAGGAGATTCGGCGTTCGGAGAGTTTCAATATTCTTCCCGTTGGAGAGGGTGTGTTTGCGGCGGCGTTTGATGAGTTTGAACGATATGACGACCAGCGAATTTCGTTTGTTGACCATACGAATGCAGTGCTTGCTCGTAAATATGAGATTGAGCATATCTTCGCTTTCGATCAGGATTTCATGAAGCTCGGGCTGACTCGGGATTGCGAATATCCACTTCCCGGAGTGAAATAAGTGGAAGCAATGCCGGGAACTCGCACTCTGCTGTCTCGTTTATAATCTTGATCAGACACTCTAATCGCTAGATGTGGACGGGCTCCGTATCGTCGTGGAGAGTACTCTTTACCTTATCGACAGGACAATAGAAACCTATTCTGCTATCTCTACTGCAGAAGCCGCGTTGATTTGCGCATTTTGAATTGACAGGTTTGAGAGAGAGCTGAGGAACTACCAGGAGCCCTGTGGAGAAGGCGTTTCAGAAGGAGAGACCCCATGTAGTTGACCGGTATGAAGTCTATTAGCGAGTGTTGAGTGATTTTAGTCTATTTTCGGTCTGGATACCAGCGGTCGGCTTACCACGTTACCGGTAGCAGAATGACGAGCCGAGGATGAGGCAGTAGTGGTTCGGACAAATTAACAGCACGGCGGAAAAGAATATCGAAAGTAGAAATCAGAAAATGATTTTCTTGAACTCAGTGGTTAAGACTACTGAATGGCACAACAACCTGTACCAACGAATCAAGTATCTGTATTTACTCGGATACTAGTGGGTCAAGTTTCTCCGTTACAACGTCTTCGGATAATGATTCATCGTGCCGCACGTACACCAACGTCACACCATGTTCTTCACAGAGATTCTGTTTCACTTGATCGCGGTGCTGACGTTTCTGTAAACCCTCTTCACCACCCCAATGCTCCACCACTTCGTAGTGTTGGACTCCCTGATATTCAATCCCGATATCTGCTTCCTCAAGGTAGATATCGAGTTCGAGGCCACCTAAAAAGTCTGGACGATAATGCCGACGGATTGTGTATTCATTATAACAGGTATTCACAAGCTGATAGAGAATCGTTTCGCTCGTCCATCGTGACCCTTTTTCATAGTGACCGACTGCTCTCCGGACTTCGTTCTCAAGCGCATCACTTACCGCTTTTTGCTGTCTTTTGAGTGCATCTTCAAGATGCGCGAATTCTTTTGCTTCTGTGTCCGTCGCCGTAGGATGTAGTTGCACACCCGCGATGGAAATCTCATTAAATCGCTCTATTTGGGTTTTAACATCATCATCAAGCAAATCACGTATTTCGTCAGAGCAGAAATCGAGCGACACGTCTGTAAGGGGTGTTGTAGTGACGGTTGAAAACACGCCGTGTTCGTAGTGTTTTTGATTGACGTACCATCCATAGTTCTGCATAAATACGGTACCATACATATCATTGCAATAGGCGTATTTCGGCACGACTGCGTTGCACTGGTGACATAGTTGGTCTTCAAAATGAAGTTGTGAAATGATCTCGTCCGGGTCGTGAATATCCTGTTCACGAAAATACTCGGTGAGTTCTATCGGGAATACATTGGAACTCACGATGTGATTCTTATTCGGATCAGCATTTGGTCGCGATGAGGTTCTAGCGTGGTAGGTGAGGTAGTTCTCGATAGCTTCTGCAGCACAGGTACAAAAATAAAGAGGAGAATCCGTCTCCGATTTGAATCCAATGAATGCACCATAGTGCCCGGGGTACTGTACAACGGGATATGGTAGATGATCATTATATGACTCAGTACCGTCTTCAAAAGCGACAGGAAGTTCACTCATCAGCAGAATAATTAATTGCATCTTATATTGATTTTTTCACTAGATCTAGAGAAGTTTGATTTTGAATAAAGTTTTACGCGATAGGCTATGCTTCGCCACTCTTTGACTTCAATGAAAAATCAGAGTTACTCGCACATCGAAACGATCAATATTAGTGATGTAATCGATGGCACGCGAGGTAGGGAGCACACCTGCGGCGATAGAGACTCTTCGAAGCAACAGCGTGATCAAGCCGTCTACTGTGTGGGTAAGCAACCGCCTCTCATCGCCTGCTTTAGGAACTGTATTAGACCGGTATGGTTGAGCGCATGAAATCGGGTCCATAAGTTGTTGTCTAGCGGATCTCAGAGGAAAGTAGGCAGTCTGGCAGATCTCTCGCAGCAACAATCGTGAGTCCCGAAATAGTATCCTGTTGGTCAGTTTATTAGTCGGATTTGGCCGCAATTGCATTTATGAGAGGACCAAGGAAAAGCACAGGTCGGTCGATGCTTAATCAGGAAGCAGAATACTCATGGTGAGTAGATTGAGCGTTGATGACGTTGCCACTGTCACGACAGTGGTTGCTGCTGCCATTTTGGTTCTCTCCTCGTCGACCAATTTGATAGTTGCTCCATGAGATGATGCAGTCTCCGTCACTAATTCTGCTAATTTACGACATTATCACTGTCCTCCTCATTTTGCTGTATTTTCCAGAAAGCTTATTACATATGTGTGAAAAATATATCCGTCTGTGATGAAGCGCTGCAAAATCCTCGAGGGGACTGGAGAAACGACCGCTTTCGCTGTAGGAACAGAATATACATCTCCTCCTGCATCTGCAACCCGGTCCAAAATTTGGTTCAGTGATGGTGCTACGATCGCGAACGGTACCAACTATTTCACTGAAATCGTAGCGAATACATCATTGGTGGTTGGTGAGATATTCACATGATCTTTGGACACTTATCTGATATTCACCTTGGCCATCGACAGTACGGTCTAAAACAACGAGAGGATGATATGGCGAACTCATTCAGAGCGACGCTTCAACTCATCTTAAAAAACAATCCGGATACAATTCTACTTCCGGGAGATCTGTTTGACTCTCGTGATCTACGACCGAAAATCCTCGAGGAAGCCGAAAGAGGGTTGGAGATGGTGCCAGATGACATTCCAGTCCTCGTTTCGCGTGGGAATCACGACGAGAATCTCACTCCCCGGAAAGTAACGTGGCTGAACTACCTCCACCGTCGGGGGCACATCATCCTACTGGAAGCGGACCTCAATTCAGACTCCGAAACTGCCAACTTTACGCCCTATCGCGAAGACCCTGAGGCCGGTCGTGCGGGTTTCTACGACATCGAATCGGATTCCGGGACAGTCCGTGTATTCGGACTTCAATGGCGAGGTGCTCGTACGGATACCGCACTCAAACAGGTTGCTCGTGGAATCCAGGCGACCAATGAAAAGTACGGAAACCCAGACTACACGGTTCTCCTCGGTCATTTCGGTATCGAAGATGAGGTCCCTTCTCTTGGAGGGAGTATCACGCACGCAGAGCTACGCGACGTGCGGGAAGTAGTCGATTATCTCGCGCTTGGTCACATTCACAAGCAATACGAAGCGAGTGGCTGGATCTACAATCCCGGAGCGCCAGAAGCACACTCCACTCGAGAGGCACGAGACGACTGGAAGCACGGGTACTACAACGTCACGCTCACACCAGCAAATGACGAATATGGAGGGCCGGGACAACTTCAGCACGACACGGAACATCATCACTCACGCCGTCGCCCGTACTTCAGTCCACCTGCCTTCGATGTCACATCATATGACTCATATGGAGAGCTAAGAGAGGCCTTCCACATTTATATCACCAAACAAGAAGGAGCTCTCAAAGAGGAGATTAACCATAAAGAGTTTTTGAAGCAAGACGAGCCCCGGCGTCCCATCCTCGACCTTCAGTTCGAGGGAACACTCCAATTCGGCAAGGGTGACTTCCACATTGAGGAACTCGCCAACTGGACGGAAAACGCATATAATGCTCTCTATGTCCAGACCAATACTAGTCGAATTACAACAGCTGAAATCGAGAAGTTGTTATCGGAGATTGATGACGACGAAGTGTTCGTCGATGGGCGGCTTCGGACGGACGCCCTCGAACAGCAGGTATTCGAAACCATCGCGACTGAGTCACAGTTCAGCGAACATTCGGAAAAGGTGGCAACGCTTCTCGGAGATACACACCGCATGGCAAAAAACGGAGAAGCCGCCAAGGACATCGCAGATCTCGTGACGGAGCGACGGCGCGCTCTCTTCCCAGACGCCACTGAGAACGTGACGATAGAAGTGGACGAAGACCCCTTCGAGGAAATAGACCAATCGGATGTCGATGAGGAAATCTCTACGATAGGCGAACCAATGGCAGGGGACGGTGGTTCGACGGAGAAGACTGGCGAGATTACCTCTGAAATGAGCGATATCAATGAGGTTGACGACGAATGAAAATCAAAGAAGTCACTCTGGAGAACATCAAGTCCTACGAAGAACGAACGTCAATTGATCTTCAGGGCGGTGTGACAGCGATTCTCGGTGAGAACGGTTCGGGGAAATCAACAATACAGGAGGCAATTGGCTTCACGCTATTCGACTCGCTCCCATTCAATAACAACGAGTTCGTTCGCGAGGGAGCATCATCAGGGACGGTTGACGTTACGATCGAGCTTGAGCAAGGAGGCGAGGTTCAGCAGTATAGAATAACACGCTCTGCCGGGCGGGCCAACTATGATGTCGCTCGATTTGATGAGACGAACGAGGAATGGGTCAGTCAGGATATCGACTCCAAAAGCGCGTTAATTGACTGGCTCTGCGTGCGCTTCGATGTCGAGGACAGAAAAGACTTACAGAGTCTCTGGAAGTCGTGTGTTGGAGTACCGCAGACACGGTTCCTCTCCGACTTTGCGCAAACACCCCGGAATCGAAAACAGACATTCGACGAACTTCTTGGTGTTGACGCATACGAAGAATCGTTCACAGGTGCGCTAAAGAGAGTTCCTGAAACAATCGAAGAGGAGCAAAACCGAATCCAGGGAGGCATCCAGCAACTGACCGGAGAAGTGCAGAATCTCCCGTCACGACGGAACGAGAAATCGGAACTAGAGGGGAAAGTTGAGTCACTGATACAAGAGATCTCCAAAAAGAAATCCGAACTTGGTGAGGTTAAGCAGCAGTTTGAAGAGTTAGATTGCATCAAAGATCGCATTGAAGAGCTGGAGGATGAGATTGCACAGGTCGATCAGGATGTCGGGGTGAAAAAGGACGCATTAGAGACCGCAAAAGCGGAATTGAAAACTGCACGCCAAGCTGCAGAAAAATGTGAGGAAGCAAAGGAGGGACACGACCAATACGAGGAGGCAAAGGAACTTGAAAAGGAACTCAGTGGTCGAAAAAAAGAGCTGGATACTTTAGAAGACCAACATAGGAAAAAACAAGCAGAATTAGAGCACTTACAAGAAAAGAAAGAAACTCTTCAGCAGCAAGCACAGAAATACAATCAGGCCAAAAGGGATCTCGAGGCGTATGAGGATCAGAAGGAACGGTACGAAAACCTAGGCGAACAGATCTCAGATCTTGAGAATAGCCAGGACGCGATCGACCGATTCAGTGACAAAATTGACGATCTCGACAATCAAGCGCATGAGGCACTGCAGCAACTCCGAGCAAAGCAAGAACTCATCGCCGAAATCGAAGCGGAAGCCGAGACCGCCCCCAACGCAAAAGAACTTCGCGATCAAATCAGCGATAGGAAAGTCGAGCAAAGGTCCAATGCGGCGGAGCGAAAGGACATTGAAAACCATCTTGAGATACTCCGAGATGCCGAGGCGAAGGCACCTTGTCCGACGTGTGGAGGACCTCTCGATTCCCAGGATCGTCAAGAGAGAATTAACGAGCAAGAATCCCGCCTCGAAAAAATCGAGTCTGAGTGCGATCGGTTAATAAACGAAATAAGTGACCTACAGACAGAACTGGAAGAAGCGGAAAACGTCGAGGAACGATTTTCGAAGCTCGACATTCATTATGAACAGGCCGCTGAACTAGAGGCCAAATTAGCCGATCTCCAGCAAAATCGGAAGGAAAAGGTCGAGAAAATTGAGGAACTCGAAGAGCAAGTGAGTTTGCTACCTTCTATTCGGGAGAAGCATGCGTCGCTTGAGGATGCCAAGGACTCCTATTATAAGGCGAACGCACGAGTTGACGAGTTCGCGGATGCACCAAAAGAACTGGAGAAAGTGGAGAGTACAATCGAAGAAACAGGAACAGATATAGACCGACTCGAAGGAGAAATAGGCGAGTTCGAAGGCGTCGAAGAGGAACTAAACGATGTCAAAGAAACCCTCAGCGAGTGCGAGGAGGACTACAAGAAATACGAGCAGAACAAGCAAGCCGCAGACCAACTTGAACAGCGACAGAAGACCGTGGAGGGTGTTGAAGATAGAATTGATCGACTTGAAGAAAACAAAAAGAAGTTGAAAGAGGACTTGCTGGAGGACAAAAATTCATTCGACTCCGAGAAATATCAGCAACTGGATGAGCGCATCGACTCTCTCAAGCAAAGACTCACCGAACTCTCTGTACGCAAAAGTGAGCGGGTGAAAAAACTTGAGGAAGTGACCAGCACTGTCGATCGCTTAGAAGAAAAGCTAGAGGAGCGGAGTCAAAAAGTTGAGGCGCTACGCAACCTCGCTGCGGATTACGACTTCGCGACTTGGGTTCGCGAGAACGTTCGCAAGGCCGGACCGAAGATGCGCGAGGTCATCACCAACAGAATCGGAACAAGAGCCAACACAATCTTCCGCTCTATCCGAGGCCGGAAAGCTGAGCAACTGGAATGGACGTCCGATTACGACATTGTTGTGGTCGATGCTGATGTCCGAAAGTCGTTCTCCACGCTATCTGGCGGTGAGAAAATGGCAGCCGCACTCGCAGTTCGGTTAGCAATCCTCGAACAAATGTCGAGTCTAGGAATTGCCTTCCTCGACGAACCGACTGCCAATCTCGATCAACACAAGAAGTCGAATCTTGTGGATCAACTGAACGCGCTGGACGTCTTCGAGCAATTGACTGTGATCAGTCATGACTCGACGTTCGAGTCGATGACGGACTACAGCATCACCATCGAGAAGCCGGAGCAGACCTCCGAAGTGGTGAGTGACTGATGCCGCTGGATAAGGCTAGCGTCGCGGCAGCACTCGACGCGAATATTGAAACGATAAGAACGTATCTGGAGGACGATGATGATCTCGTCGAGCGTTATCGAGCTGCATTTCGTGACCTTCCAGAAAGGGGGTCTGCAGCCGATCTCCGAGACGAGCTATCGAGTTTTTCCTATCCGGGAGCGATGCCGATCGAGTCGTTTGATCAATGCGACTCAATTATTAACCATCATCATCCTTCTGATGAATGGAAGAGCCACGAAGCGGTTAACAGGTGGGCTCGGGATCTCTTGATGGATGTGCCGATGCTGGCAGCCGATGGATCAGAGATTCCCCCGACGACACAGTTCAATGTCCCGCTCGCGTACGTCCAGGCAGCATGGTGCCTCAACCATCACGCCCCCGAGGGTGAACTTGAACGAGCTCGGGAAGGGCGGTTACTCGGACCAATGGACGTAACCCGTGCTGGCGGTCAGAACGACGACGATGAGTACCGTTTCGTCGATAATTCACTGGTAGGACTTCATAGATATGAACACGAGGCAAAGGTACTCATCAATCAAATCGAAGAACTCGCAACCGCGTACGAATTAGGTGACGTCGACCGGCCACCAATCGTACTTTACGACGGGCCTTTGGTTGTCTCATTCGCCAATCCAAGGCGGCCAGCTGTCCGAAACAGGTACCTCGAAGCGGTTAGCCAGATTCTTGCAGCTAGCCAGCATCACGAGATTCCTGTAGTAGGGTACGTGGCTGGGACGAACGCTATCGAGATCGTAAAAATGACTCGACTCCTCCTGAATGAGGAGTTCGGAAGTAATCGTATCATTCCAGATGCACGAGTGCTCACGGGGATGATGAGTCCATGGGGAGATACAACGATTCCGTTCCTATGTCGTCGGGACGGCAGTGTGGATGGATTGAAAACCTCATACAAAGGACGAGAGTACGAGTTCGGTGAGGAGATTCATTTCACCTATATGAAAGTCCCTCCCGGGACAGGTCTGGATCGGTTGGAATTTCCTGGATGGCTCCTTGAAGCGAGTGCTCCGGGCAACTACGATGACCTCTATGAATACACACTCGCAATGATTCGCGCTGAAGCGGGAATCGGTCGAGGATATCCGGAAGTTCTCCAGCAGGCAGACACTGACGCGGTTCTGGATCAACAAGACCGGCAACAGTTCCTACGCCTGCTCCAGAAGTGGGGCGAAGAGAACAATGTCCCGATTGAGTGGGATGCCAAGGCACTCAGTAAGGAGCTCCGGCGGCGATGATCGTCCGAACTGAGGACTTCTGGGACACAACACCCCTAGTCAATAAAAACCGTGGGAGGTCCTCGCTTGAAGGACAGTTCACTGAATCAAAGACATGGACGAAGCACCGACTGGACAAACGCGGTAGTGAGGCCGTCATCTTCACGTTTAGCCAACAGCACACATGAGTTCACTTTCCTCAAACGAGCACAGAGACAGTTCATCAAATCATGTCGATGATTGTCTAGCGGTCGGTAGCATTGTCAACTCAAACAGTCACATGGACTATACGGTCGAAATTTTTAACGAGTCAGATCGCGATAGACCCCCAGAGCGTGACGAGTGTGGGTTTGGACAGCCTGTCTTCATTCGAAAAACCATCGGTGGCAACGACTATCTCATCATAGGCGTCATCTACGACACGCAACTAGTCGATCCCGATCAGGGTCGTTCAGGTCCACGATTGGCCCAAGAGAACCAACCGCAGTTCACACCAGGCTATGTTGAGGAGCGAACAACCCTTGCGGGTGTTGCACTACTTGGAATCGCAGAGGTGACCGATGATGAGACAATCGAAACACCTAGCCACAAAATGCCCAGATGGACGCTTTCAGTTGATGACGTAGTTAAACAATGTCCAGATGGTGTAACACGAGCGTTCCATTCAGGAGAAGACGGTAGCCTGCAAATCGCATACATCGAGCGCCTCCTCGATGTTGCTGGCCCGCTCGGTGCAGAGGTTACACTCGCGATTATAGAGCGACTTCAAGAGCTATTCCCCGATGAAGTACACCAACGGGTATTGAGTGTCGTAGAGAAGAATGTGCGCTGGCAATCTTCTATTGACCGAGGAGTGATGCGATGAGTTCTAACGAGCCCATTTCCTCGGAAGAAGACCGTAGCGAAGAATTCATTGGTACGGTTGCAGGTCCTGGAGATGGTCCAAACGAGTTTTTCGTGGTTACCCCAGATGAACAGGCTGTCAAGACAGGCGAGTTCATCACTTACTCCGTTTCAGTCGAAGGAATTGATCGAGACGTTATTGCTCGAGTGACCAACCGTGAGCAAGAACGTGGGCTCCCTGATACGTTCATGGCAGACCCCAAGGTTGCTCCTGAGATGGTTGCTGAGACGTTAGGAGTCCCAACAGATGACATTGATCTGTATAGACTTGAGGCAACCGTTATCGGATTTTATGACACCCAGATGCAAACGTTTTCGAATCCGCGTCAACTCCCAAGACCGGGAACACGGCTTCAGACTGCACCGCACAGTCTGCTTGAAACCATTCTTCCGAACCTCGGAATCGGAAAAGAGGTGATCGATTCGAGTGGAAAAATAGACCCGAGTCGAGTCGGCGTCGAGGCAAGAGATGGTCTCGCACATATCGGGTGGCTACTCAATCGCGAAACCAATGCGGTCGATATCCACCTCCCCATTGACGAGTTCGCAGCAACACATCTTGCGGTTCTCGCGTCCACCGGATCGGGGAAATCGTACACTGCCGGTGTCCTCATGGAGGAGATGATGATGCCAGACTCCCGGGCATCACTACTTGTCTTTGACCCCCACGGAGAATACGACACACTCGCAGAGATGCGGGGGGACGGGAATTTCGGTGGCGATGACGGCTACCAGCCGGAAGTAGAGTTTTTCAATTCAGAGAATCTTCGGATTCGAATTTCCGAGCTGAATGTCGGTGACGTAATGGCGATTCTCGACAATCCGAGTGACCGAATGCAGGAGCGACTCGATAGTGGGTGGCGTGCCATGCAAGACCAGGAATCGCGCACTTGGGGAGTTGATGATCTGTTAAAGAAAATGCGCGACATATACAAATCAGATGATTCTAGTATCGGAGCGCTGGAGTGGCGACTTCGCCGATCGATTCAGCGTAACGAACTGTTCACGACAGATGCAAACGTCAAATTAGATGATCTAGTTGCACCGGGACGCTGTACGGTTCTCCAAATGGATACACTCAGCCGCCGTGACCAACAGATGATCGCAACCGTGCTCCTACGTCGATTATATCAGGCGCGCCTTGCATCGGTTAGAAACCGTAGTGAAGAGGACGGCTATGAGGGTGAAATTATTGACTATCCCTTGTTTGCACTCTTCGAAGAGGGTCACCGGTTTGCGCCAGCAACTGGAGGTGCGCCATCGTTAGAGATCATGCGAACGATTACATCAGAGGGACGAAAGTTCGGGTTTGGACTGGGAATAATCAGCCAACGTCCCTCGAAGATTGACCAAGACGTACTCTCGCAATGTGGTACGCAGGTGACAATGCAGATACAAAACCCCACTGACCAAGACGCGATCAAAAACAGTGTGGAGGCTGCTGGCGAAGAGGTTCTTCGTGAGTTACCCGGATTGACACCAGGCCAAGCTGTAGTCTCGGGAGATGCAATGAATACGCCGGTGCTCATTCAGGTACGTGAGCGACACACCAACCACGGGGCCGACAGTATTCCGGCGACATCGGACTGGCGTACTGCTTATGAACGCCGTAGTCAACAACCTACTCGCTCGGAAGGTGCAGATATGGGTGGTGGTGAATCGTCTGGAAGTGAAGATTTACTCTGACAGATTTTGAACCAGGTATTTATGTTGCAGTGATTCGATACTTTATGAGAATATGCTAGATAAAATCACCAACTTATTCCGATCCCGAGGAGAAGAAGTTCCAGGTTTACTGAACGTTCTGGGCTTGGGTGAATGGTATACAAACCTGCCTGCAGAAGACCAGCAAAAACTGTATGAATACAGCACAATTTTTGGAATGGGAGGAGAGTCCAACCAACTGGATCATTCCGTCCATTCCACCTCGCAGACCCAACAATCCCACTTAAAGAGTGTTGGTTCGACTGCAGTACATGAGAAAGACTACGAATTTGCCGAAAAGGTTCTGCTAAAAGCGTTAGACGCTGACGGAGACAATCCAACTGATCGTCATTTTGTTTACAACTCTCTAATAGAGCTCTACTACAAGCAGCGAGATGAGCGAAACGACGCGATTGAGAAGTGCATTGCATATTGTGAGGAAGAT
This sequence comes from Haladaptatus marinus, assembly GCF_051194195.1. Taxonomy (NCBI): domain Archaea; kingdom Methanobacteriati; phylum Methanobacteriota; class Halobacteria; order Halobacteriales; family Haladaptataceae; genus Haladaptatus; species Haladaptatus marinus. The sequence goes on along the minus strand of NZ_JBLZNK010000007.1, from coordinate 129,176 downwards.
ATCGATACAATCGACGCATTTCTAGACGCATGGGAGCGAGAATACGGCGATGGACCGCCAGGAATTCCGTCATTCAAACGGTTAGCTATCATCCTTGAAAAGCAAGGTAACTACCAAGATGCTCTTGAAATTTGTGAGATGGCAATCCAACGAGGGCTATCAGATGGGACAAAAGGCGGATATAAAGGCCGGAAACAGCGTATACAGAATAAAATAGACGGATGAAACGAAGAGGGGGGACCCTTTATTGGAGAATACAAAACTATTGGAACCCACGCGTCGGTTCGTTCTCAATGCCATCACTCTCCTCGAACTCTTGTTGATGGTCAGCATTTTGTTGAGGTCTCCTCTCATCGGCTGGGTTGCGCAATCCAAGGTACTTCCAGCGTAGGTAAACATACCACAACCCAGCAAACCCACACACAGCGGGCAACCGTGCCCATCTCACTGCTCGTGATGCTTCTGGTGTCCACATATGCCGGGTACTTCGTCGATCCAAATACATCGTAAACCAGGTTAGTGGCCAGAAAACGATAGCAAAGAGTACAAACAACCCACTAATCGGTTGATCACCCATTGCAAGAGCGAGAACCACGCTTGCCGCTTCTACTGCGGATGTTCCCAACACCCATTGCCAACGGCCGTTAGGAAGTCGTGAGCCTATCATCCGTTTGAGTCGCGCTGTGATTCCTCGAGACTCTGCAAGATGTTGGTATGAGTTCATCTTTCCACTATCTGCTGGGATAGGGACTTCTTGTGGATTTGGCGCATACTGCAAGAGCAAGTCATATGCATCCCATACATGGATAATTTCGGCAAGCCGCTGTCCACCTACAAGTTTGACATTCAGCCGCTCTGCTGTATCAATTGCCTGGCTGGTGAACTCACTGGAGGTGACGATCATCGCCATGTCCACATTCTTTTCCATGTCACGCATTGAGTGGTATTGTTGTACTTCTGGACCGCCCACTCGATTATTTGGACCGTATCGCTTTACTTGGATTAGGATTTTCGACCGGACCGGAAAGTCTCGCCACGCTGTAACATCAATTCCATAGTCTTGAGATGCCTGGGACACTTCTGTTTCCCAGCCTATAACTCCCCAAAGATCACCAATGAAATGTTCAAATTGGTAGTCATCCATTCGCTGGAGTTGGGCAATTATTTCGTTGAAGGGGATATATCCGCTGCCATCAGTTGTCATTACCTAACCCCATCTCTGACAATCTCATATAATTCAGGAACTGAGTAGTCATGAACCATTTATGTATTGGTAGATATTAATATTGCCATTGATAACGAATGATTATTTAGTTATGCAAAATTAAGAGATATATAACGGAGACCAATCCCAATGAGCAACGAAACTCACTCAGTTCCCATGAAACGCTTCTGGTTTTGCCCCTATAGACCAGATCCACTCTTCCACGCACAACAGGACTGCTACCGACTCAAGAACAACGTCACTGAAAAGCGTGATCTTGACCAGCTCGCACAGGCACATATCCCAATGGACACCTCTGAAATAGGGGAGCCACCGAAACTGAGGTTCTGTACCGAGTGCGGTACTGACGACCCATTCAACTAGTTTACTCGTCCCTGGGGGAGCGTGGGGTAGAGAGGAAGCAGAGTGCGCCAAAGTTAGTATAGTATACTAACCTCGATACCACTATTGGATCAAGCGACTGAATTACTCGAATGAACGCCTGGGGAGGGATTCAGAACTCAAAGTGCCAAATCCCACTTTAATAGTATGAGTCAGCAACCGAATTCAGCCCCTAGCCGTCATCGATCTTCCTATAATATGCGCCACCAGAGGCACCGCCGTTCGGAAAGTGATCGGGACGGGCGAGACAACCGTATCGGTGACCCACTTCGAGGTCATCGGGGTGTATGTGTAGCGAGTTCGGTAGGTCGAACAACGGAACCCGTTCTCGCGTCGAAATCACGAGGATAGGTCGACAAAAGCTTGCTAGCAAGCTTGATGCGGATGAGTTGGAAGAGTAGCTATTTGGTCAAACCCCATTTTTATAGTGAGAATATCGTGTGCAGCTTCACAGGAGTTGGAGTGGGAGGTAGTGTCTCTTGAATTACGGTTTTAAGAACGTAATCGGACTGTACTCAGCAATTATACCGTTACTTGCCTATTGAATCTCTGTGCTGTTCCCTACTTTACCTAGACCACTATGCTCCGATATTTCAAAAGGACTAATACTTACCAAATGACTGTAGGTAGATAATGGCGTTTACTTCCGGTGTCGTGGGACTCGTGAAGGGGGATCTCGATGACATCTACGATGACCACATAACCGAGGAAGTCGGAAACGATACTCTCAATTGCTATATCAACGTTGAACAACGACGGAAAGATCTCTCGGGTGAAATCACGACCATTCAGGGAAAGGTAGCTACGGAGAAGTACCTAGAGCAAGATATCGTTGAGATCGAGAACGGCGCGATTAGGATCAAAGAAGAACGAAAGTCCGACTGGACATGGTCGAATTTTTGGTTGGTTCCAAGTGGGAGATTCATCGTTGCGGAGAGTACGAACGGGACATTCCCCTTCGACAAATTAAGCCAATCAACTGGCGTTCAAATCGTCCGGGCTAATTTCAATCTGACTAAAATCGTAAAGCAGTATACCGGTCAGTGGATGGGTGGATTCCAAGATCGTCCTGAGCAGGTGCGTTCCGGCACCCTATATGGCGAAGAGATAGAGACTGACATCGACATGGGCGAGCCGTTCTTGGAGTCGGATAAGACGCAGATTGGACCACTCATCGAGTTCGACGGTCAGAAGCTCAAAGCACGCATCACGAAGGATGGGTTAGTACAGGTTGTTGCACCGGGGAACTACCGGCGAGAAAGGTATCTCTCATTCATCGATGAGATGCTAATTCAGCATACCTACTCCTAAAGAGGCCTGAAGTATTTCTCTAAACCTTGTTTTAAGAAGTCTGGATTTTCGAACCTGAGCGTCGTCCAACCGTCATTTATCTTCGCTCTCATCTTCATTTCGTCGTCGTTTATCTCGTCCTGATCGGCGGGGAGTTTCCCTTTTACCTTGCCAGTTAGGAACGTTTGCTTCGGATCGGCATTGCCGAAACACTCACGTTGGACAATCCTTGATATTTCTCTAGAGAGTGATTCGAACTCGGTCAGTGGTTTGTTTTTCCTATATCCAAACGCCATATCAGTAAATGTCTCTACGACTACCTCGTGCCGGTCAGCTGTGTGTGAGTCGAAGTTAGGCATATGCTCAATCCGAATCTCTAGAGGCGTTGGAATTGATTCACCCCGGACTCGGAGTCGATTTCCGTTAAGCGCATCGAACTCAACTGCATTGGAGAATTCACTTATCTCTTCAAAAAGATGCATATCGATGTCGCTAGTTGGTTCAGAATCATAGCGGTCTCTCCGTGACAACTCAACGAAGACCGTCGTGTCTGTGAGGTAGTGACCAGTTCGACGAACAAAGTTGATAACACGCGATCTGAAAAGAAATCCGACAATTGAGATGATACCGGTAGCTAGGAGACTCCCGACGATTCCAAGACCGAGTTTTCCAAGTAGGGCACCCATCTCAGTTGTCATTTCTACCTTCCACACTGATATAGTTATACCGACCGATTGCTGTGTAACTCTGCTTGATATAGACTATATCTCCATCACTGAAAACAATATGGAAAGGGGAGAGTGAAAGTGAAATAACCAATTATCGGGTCAATCAAACCTCACAACCAATTAAGATTGAAATAGGCCCATTAATACAGATGTTACTCATCCCCAATATTTGTTCTATCGCAAACTTCCTCAACGACAAGTTCGTAGACCTTTGGGAAGTTCGCCTCAAGGAAATCAACATCATCACCTAGTCGTTTTTTAATGCGATTTCTAACAGTTGATTCGACTTTATACTGATAGTTATCAGAAACGTCAGCGTTACCTCCGATAATTTCTCTTTCCCGGTCAGTGAGGAGAGCACGCCCTTCGTCACTCATGGTTGGTGGTGTTTCGTCTGCTCTCATATATTCCTCCGTATTGTAGCTGGATTCACTCCAACAAATACCTTACTCTGAGAAGTATATACTCTATGAAGTAACCATTAAGAGGCTAGAGGATACTCTATAAAGTAAGAAGCGTGGAATTCCGGTACAGAAACCGGACGGCGCTGGTGACGCCGACCGCGCTTCGCCACCTGACGAAGCATGACTAGCAATACCCCTGCCGTAGAAAAACGCATCGACTACCAACCACTCGTTTTCGGAGGACTGGACTAATGGCGTCCTTCGACGAGAAACCCAACGGCGGGCTCCTCTCACTCGAGGCTCAATTCGGCGAGAAAACCTTCCACCCCCTCAAGCGCCTCGAACCCACCCCCGAAACCGCCACCAAAGACCCCGACCAACCCACGCCCACTACCGACGAGCAAATCACCCGCGCGTACCTCGTCGAACTCCGCGTGGGCTTTCAAACCCGAACCAAGACCACTGACCAAGCGCCCTACTTGTACTCCATCTACGCCACGCCGGACTGCCAGCAATTCTTCGAACGGTGCTGCCCGATTGAGTACGACGAGGAGGGCTTCCAGATTCCCGAGGACACCGACACCTACCGCTCAGTCGCCACTACCAAAACGGGCAATCCAAACCTCCCTTCGACACCACCGGGCGAAACCCACGCAGAAACCCGCGCACACTACCAGGACATCCTCGAGCAGTGCTACGGGATCGACGCCACCACCCACACCACCACAACCGAGGTGCGCACGTAGATGTCCCCCACAGAACGCCCTTCTCAGCGAGCGACAGCCACCGAAGGTGATGGGCGATGACCCGCACGTTCACCTCGATCACCGCCGAGGAGATCGAGAACACATTCGAGCGTTGTCCGGACTGTGGAACCTACGCGGTGCAGATCACCGACTCCCATTACTGTAATACCCGATTCACAAGCAACCTCACCGATGCCGAACGCGACCAGCGCATCGCCGCCGATTCCTATCCTGGGGACGAGACGGTTGCCATCGTCGATCAATTTGTAGGCGACGCCTTTGCCTATCACGAACTCGACGCGGATAATCACTCACTCTGTACGCTGCATACTGACACCCCACTCGCCTATTGCACTCGTGAAGCGGCACAAGACGATCAGTATGCACCCTGCCAGCTCTGTCAGCGCCTTCGTGAAAAACGGGAGGACAACCGATGACCGACCAGCGGACGGTCCTCGGTCTGGAGTGCACGGATCCAATTCAGATCCACACCCAACAGCGCACGCTGACGGGCGTCGTCTATCAGTGTGAGCATTCGGAGCCCACACTCTCCTGTCGTGGTCCCGAGCCCGGTGAGCACGTCCTGTACATCGCCACCCCAACACATGATCTGTACCGGCTGCTGTTCGCCTACTACGAGAAAATCGAGCACACCGAAGCCACACTCGAACACTACGACCTCTCGCCAAACGGTCGCTACACCTGGCTTCGGACGGGTGCCCGTGTTGAGTGCATCACCAACCCGGCGGGAGGTGAGCAGGCGTGAGTACCGACCACCACTCGATCATCCCCAAGCCACTGAACCCACGCAATTCAGCAGCACTCGTCCAACAGCTCTCTCCTGGTGATCGCGTTCGTATTACCACGACTGAGTTGCCACGGACGATTTGCACCGTCAGAGAGACACACCCCATCACGAGTCACGCTCCACAGCTCGTCCTAACAGCGCCACCGATTACGACGACGGCACAGGACGACATTCAGCAAGCCGCCTTCCACTGTTGTAGCCACGCCGATTCGCCAATGACTGTTCTCGAGTACATCCACACCGCCACTGACACGACTGCTCGTTGTATTGGTTCGCTCACTACCATCGCTCACCTACCGCGTCTTTCGACATCGTCGGAGAACACTGCAGTTCCATTGAAGATGCACGCCGATGAAGGCCCCACTATTTCCACTGAATTCGGCGAGAATACGGTACTAAAACAGCCAGAAACAGACGATTCGATATCGGGAGATGATCGATAGATGTCGGCAACAACCGACTCGGTCACTCAATCACAGTTTCAGAACTCTCAACCGAAAAACGTCCAGAAAACCTTCTGGACAGACAGCCAGGGCAACGCCCAACTCGATGCACTCGCCGCACTCAACGACTGTTCGCAGGGGGCACTCCTTCGGTCACTCGTCGACGAGGCGTTCACTGAACAGTTCGATGACCTCGATCCGCAGCACATCGAACAAAATCAGGTTTCCGTCGACTATCTCCAGGCCCTCGCGAACGACGTGATCACAGTTGAGGAACTCGATTTGACGACTGACACGACTGAATCCGTCGGAGAGTACGAACCGGACTCGTACTATCTCACCGTCACACCCGACGACCTGGCTGAACCCGGCCCCGAACTCGACTGGGAAACCCTCCGCGACGTCGTCGAGAATCCCGAGGATGGTGGCTATTGGAACGACGAGCTCGAAATCCACGAGAGTCGAGTTGGCGACACGACGCTGAAAGCCAGTCATCGACCGGCCGCCCGCATTCTCACGGCGCTCGCTCGCTCGAACGCGTCCGAGAACGGTATTCTCCCACGACCGATGATCGAGGAGCTCATCGATAAGTATTGTCTGCATCTCACGAATCGAATCACAACCGACGAACAGGAACGCGGGAAAGTGCATATCCGCGAGACGTACACGGAGCTCGTCACTGGCCACCTGTACGAGAACCCGTCACCGACTGCAGAATCGTACTACCGGAGCAAAAAGCGGCTCGAGGAGCGACTCCAGGCAGAAATGGATACCTCACAGACCGTCCGTGAGCGTGCCGATATGATCACCGATATCGACGCGTGGAAAGCGAGACAGGAAACGATCGCCGACGCAGACACAGAGGAAGTGGCCGCTGACCTCGACGGCGCAACCGATGAGGAAGTGCGACAGATGTGGATTGATGATCTCGTGTACTGGATGGGAGACCTCGCTCGTGCCAAGCATGTCGGTCGCGTGCATTCGGCTGCCCTCCAGTCGGGTGCCTACGACAGTCCGACACCCAATGAGGAGAAAACGGCATTCAACGCATTGCACTCGAATCTGCATGATGCTCGGGAACAATTTGACGAGCTCTCCGCGGACGTGAAAGTCACGGTCATCGAGTCACTCGACGACGCGTTGCTCGCCGCCGCCCGTTTCGACTAACGAGTGCTCCAGCCGTGACCGCCTGCGGTCGATAGCGATAGCTCTCTCATTCTGATTGCTGAATCACGTCTCATGCCCGTATTGCCGTCTTTAGTAGCGATATTGAAGCAAAGGATGGGTCGTACCCGCTTACTGTGCCGATCCGAGAGATTGTAGATGGCGGCATCCAACCAAATGACGAATACCACGTGGCAATACTGAAACAGCCATCACCAGCGGAGAGCACAAAGCGAGAGACAGCACTCTCGACACCATCACCGACGACACACCAAGAGCAGAATCACGATTGACAGTCGAGCCCTTCGGCAGCTCCAATCGAAGTGGGCGACCATCGAACGGTCGAAATCGAAAGCATCGGCGAGCAAGGCGATGGCATCGCCCGCGTCGACCGTGGGTACGTGATTATCGTGCCCGACACGGAGAATCGTGACCGCGTTACTGTCGAGATCAACGACGTCACACCCACCATCGCTTTTGCTGAGGTCGTCAAATGTAAAGTCTACTACGAGTGTAGCGCCCGCTCCCACGCCTAGTCCACTAGACAACAACCCGATAGAAGTGATATCACTCGGCGGATCGTCGTCCAGTGACGAAACTCGATTCTGTAGAAACCAGCGCTCTCGGTGCCACCAATCACCCCTCGAATGGAGTGATATCACAATTGTCGGTCTTCTTCTCGTCCACACGATTCCACCGAATCCGTCCGACCGATGAAATCGTAGACGGGTCTCACGGGGGACAGCAACACGAAGAGACACGAACCACGAAGGGACACGAAACACCGACAAACCACGCCGTTCCGGACGACCACGCGTCGTCCGTCACCACAAAAGCTCTCCTACGGACTTCTAGAGTACATAGCTATTTAAAATTTTCTCCAATTGTAAGCGAGTTAATTTTGTTTGATTGCTAGTTTACCGTGGATTTTCCCCCGTGTTATTGAAGAATCACCGTCTCGGTGCGTCGGGTTCGACCCTGCGCCGAGACGAATGTGCGAGAAACGCGAACGACGAGAACACGACTGATTGTGATATCACTTGTTTGTGCCACCGTCAACTCTTTCGGCATAACTTCTGAGAAAAACACTCCGTTGTTTTCCTCCACGAACTCGGAGTGGGTCCTGGACATCCTCTCCACCCGAACGGGAAAGAGATTCCACAAAGTGGAAAGTAAGGGCATTCACTATCACCCCTCGATGTAAAGAAATGTAGATTTCCGAAATCGTAGCTTCCAAAATCGAAAATCCCAATTAGGGAGAGATGCTAGTAGCTGTATGGTTCAATTCATTGATCGAGACGTCGAACTCGATCAACTCACAGACTGCTACGAGTCCGAGACCGCAGATCTCGTCGTGATCTACGGACGTCGTCGCCTCGGGAAGAGCGAACTCGTCCGTCAGTCCATTGCTGATCGGGACGACGCCGTCTACTACCAGGCAGTCGAATCCACTGCACAGAACCAGCTCGAACAGTTCGTCGATATCGTCACTGCACAATTCCCCTCGCTGCGAAATGTTCGCCGTGATTGGGAGGCTCTCCTCGAAACGCTCGGCGAGGAAGACGCGGTCGTTGTCATCGACGAATTCCCGTTCCTCATCGAGGAGGACGAGTCGCTTCCCTCGCGGATCCAACGCGTCTGGGACATGGAGTTACAAGAAACCGGGTTGACGCTTCTCCTTGTCGGCTCCTCGATCAGCGTCATGGAGGACAAGGTGCTCTCCGGAAGTGCACCTCTGTACGGTCGCCGGACGGCAACAATTGATCTCAAACCCCTTTCGGCATCCAACGCACAGCAGTTCTTCCCGAACTACGACTCTGAGACCGCCATCACCGCGTGGTCGATCTACGGCGGCACCCCATACTACCTCCAGACTATCGACCCAGAACAGGCGCTGGGGACTAACGTTCAGCAATCGATCCTCTCGGAGCGCGGCCTCTTGTACTCGGAGCCTGAATTCTTGCTCCGGACCGAGCTTCGGCAGCCGAACACGTACTTCAGTATTCTCCGCGCCCTTGCTCACGGCCGCCGCACACCGAACGAGATCGCGGGCATGGCAGGCGTGGAGTCACAGTCGCTGAGTACGTACCTGCAAAAGCTTCGCCGGCTTCGGCTCGTCGAACGGCATATTCCCGTGACGGAATCCCCAACATCCTCGAAACGAGGCCGGTATCGCATCGCTGCGCCGCTGTTCCGGTTCTGGTTTCGATTCGTATACGGCAACCAGGATCAACTTCGCATGCTCAGCGACGACGCGTACGATGAACTCGTCGTGCCTGAACTGGCGGATTACGTGAGTCCGTTGTTCGAACGGCTCTGTCAGCGAGCACTCTCGAAACTCGTCAACCGTCGATTCCGTGACGTCGGGCAGTGGTGGTTCAAGCAACATGAACTGGATGTCCTTGGGCTGACGGATGAAGGACTCGTCGCTGGTGAGTGTAAGTTCACATCCCACCCTGTGAGCGAAGGTGTGCTCTCCGACCTCGAACGAACAGCGTCGGAAGTCCGGTGGTCGGGGATGCCAGCGGACGGGGAAACGTTGTACGTTCTATTTAGCCGATCCGGGTACACCGACGATCTCAAACGCGTCGCTGACACACGAGATGACGTGCTCCTCTTCGACCTATCGGAAATCATCTCAAGTCAGTGAACTACCCCGTCCTACGCGCTTCGCGCGCTGAGGACGGGGCTTCCTGTTTCGATGACGTACTCCCTACGGGCACCGTTGTGTCTGCAAAGCGCGTCGTAGAAACGGGAAGCCTCGGGGCTTGACCCCGAGGCGATTCACTCCGTACAGTCACGGTTGACCTTGATTTGCACACCGCCGATGGCGTTCGAATTGGGACGACGGCCGTCTGGTTTCTTCGAGAGTTGAACCGCAAGCAAAACTCCGAAGAGAGACTGAAAGCCCGTACCCGCTCGATATTCTGTGACTGATGTAGATCGTTTCTGTTGTGGATTCGAACATCTTTTGAGCTGTCAGACATTGATTGCAATAGGCTGCGATGGGGAGTCGGCCTGTATCATCCTATCAAATGTATTATCCACCGTCTCACCTGTGTTTCATACTGCGTGCACCGGTGAATTTGCAAATACGGAAGAGTTAATCTGTGCAACGAATTCAGGCGTCTAAGCCGATTTTCGCCCTCTATTTTCACATAGCACATTCAACCATTTTCATATAGCATGGTTAATAAGACTCAGTGGATTAGCAGTAAATGCGATATTCGGCAGTAAGAGAGCTTAACTCGGTGCATATATCACTCAGAGAGTCCGAAACCATTTGCATATAACAAATAACGGCCAGAGATCACTCTTCCGCTATTATATGCAAATCTAACGCCGTTATATCGCCATTCGTACCTCGAAATTCGTCCAAAGTAAAGGGTAGGTACAGGGTGCAGAGAGACGAGTGTAACAAAGTATCTTGTCGGGGAAGACAGAAATCCACAGAAATCACAAATCTATCAATATTAGAGAATAGAAGTGAAATGCTGAGAACGATGTGTTTGTGAGCATCAGAGATGTGACCAAACACAAGAGCGAAGTGAACGGTTATCGAACGGCTATCGTTCACAGACACATACCTCGGCAAGTGGGTCGATGAACTCGAAGACTATCGCGAGGAGGCGACGAAAGAGCGTGCCCAGGACCGACAGAAACTCAGTAGTCTCGAAGACATGACCGAGACCATGGAATCGGACATCGACGATCTCACCAAAACAGAGGTGAAGAATGCACGAGTTCGGGCGTCGGTGTCGCGTATAATCAACCTCGTGTGAGATTACGAGACTGAAGAGAGCGTTGACGACGATTCGTCGAACCTCGCCGCGGAAGCAACCAATGCAGGTCGCCAGCTCTTCGAGACGGTCCAGCGCTCGGAACAGAACACCGAACTGCTCAACTTCCGGGAAAAACACGCTGAGAGTCAGCAAGTCGAGGACAAGTATCTCGACGTCCTCGAACACGCGAAGAACGTCGCCAAGACGAACGATGTGATGGTTGCACGACTCGGATATCGCGAAGTCGCGACTCACTACGGCTGTGCATACAAAAACGACGGCTATCGGGTGATGGAAGAGATGGCTGAACGGGTACCCGGCGTGAGCTACAAGGAATCGCGAACGCTCTCCGTAGACGACGCGATGGGCGTCGGTGGCCATCATATCGAAATCACGTTCGCGCATCCCGACTTGGCCGGGTGGATGCGCGCCCACGAAGCCAACGCGGCGAACGGAGAGCGCTGATTATAGCGTTGTAATCACGGGGGTTCGACGAACCCCCATTTCGGCGATGCCACCACACGAGATTCACACCGCTTTGTCGGTGACACATGGTGGTACTAGTCGGTTGGTTACGGTGGAGTGTGTCTATTTCTGCGTCTATTTCTGCGAAATGGAGGGGGTCGCTCTCGCGATCCCCCTCTATTATAACGTCATAATCGGCTCTGCTGAAATCATCAGAGAGTTACAAGTTGTCCCGGTAGTCTAACCAGATGGAAGCCCTCCCGAAGTCGCGGTTACTCCGGTTCGTTGAGCAAGCGATGCACTTAGCTCAGCGAGCTGTCGCTCGTTACTCCTCGAAGTTCTCGAAACGGCGGTATACACTTCATCAGCACATCGTCTTGCTCTGTCTCAAGATCCGGAAGAATACGACGTACCGGACGCTTCTTGACGAACTTATAGAGATGCCTCGTATCCGAAGCGCCATCGACCTTCAGGAACTCCCTTCTCCTTCGACGTTGTGTAAGGCGTTCAATCGCCTCGATATGGCGGTTTGGCGCGTCCTGCTCAACCTCTCGGTCGCACTCCTTCCAACCAACGGTGTCGTCGGGATTGATGCCTCGGGGTTCGACCGGAGTCACGCCTCGAAACACTATACAAAGCGAGCGAAGTTGACGATTCAGCAGTTGAAGGTCACGCTTCTCGTGGACACGAGGTCGAACGCGATTCTCGACGTACACGTAACGACGACACGAAAACACGACTCGAAGATCGCGCCGTCGCTCATCAAGCGGAATACCAGGGAAGTAGCGGTTCTCCTCGGCGACAAGGGATACGATGACCAGAAGATTCGCGCATTAGCGCGTAAAACTGGTGTTCGTCCGCTCATCAAGCACCGCGAGTTCTCGTCCCTTCACAAAGCGTGGAACGCTCGGCTGGACGCCGACCTCTACGGCCAACGGAGTCAGAACGAGGCGGTGAACTCTCGCCTCAAACGAAAATATGGCGCATTCGTCCGCTCACGCCGTTGGTGGAAGCAGTTCCGTGAACTTGCTGTTAGCTGTCTCACTCACAACATCGACAAGACACTCTGAACGTTAGATATAGAGGGCTGTGTCTATCAACTAACGAGTTGCTGGCAAACGCTATTGTAGTATCCACATGAATCTCAGTCATCACCAGCATGGACGGGCGTAAGCTATCCGTCGAAATGGTCGCTGATATCAGCTCGCACCTCGTTCCGTCTCTCTGCGTACCTATCGCCAATGTCTGAACGAAGCACTTCTACCGATTCAGTCGACGACGTAACTGGTGAGCTGCCTGCTGTCGGGACAGCCGTGGTGACAGGGGCGAACAGCGGAATCGGCTTCGAGGTGACGAAGGGTCTCGCTAAGAAGGGTGCACACGTCGTGATGGCGTGTCGGAACATCGAGCGCGGCGAGGAAGCGAAGCGGCGAATCGAAGCCGAAGTCCCGGGAGCGTCGCTGACGGTCCACGAGCTTGACCTCGCCGACCTCGAGTCGGTCGCGGCGTTCGCCGAGTGGTTCACGTCGACGTACGAAGCGCTCGACGTCCTCTGTAACAACGCGGGTGTGATGGCTATCCCACGCACGGAGACCGAACAGGGATTCGAGTACCAGTTCGGCGTCAACCACCTCGGCCACTTCGCGCTCACCGCCCACCTCCTCCCCGTCTTACAGCAGACCACGGGCGAGTCCCGTGTCGTCGTGCAGAGTAGTGCCGGGCACAGGAACGGCGATATCGACTTCGAGGATCTCCAGGGCGAGGAGTCGTACAGCGCGTGGGGGGCGTACGCACAGTCGAAACTCGCGAACCTCCTCTTCGCTTACGAACTTGACCGTCGACTCCGCATGGCGAAGGCGAGCGTGAAGAGCCTCGGCTGCCACCCGGGTGGGTCCAAGACGAACCTCCTGGACCACAGCGCCGCACAGGGCGGGTTCCGGCCCGACCTCCTGCTGATGAGACTCCTGAACGCAGTGATCGTACGGAGCGCCGAACGTGGCGCAGAGTCGATGCTCTACGCCGCCCTCGACCCGAGTATCGACGGCGGCGAGTACGTCGGCCCCGACGGCTTCATGAACATGTACGGCGACCCAGTGGTCCAGCCATCGAGCGACCGTTCGTACGATGAGACACTCGCCCGCCGTCTCTGGGACGTCTCCGAAGACCTCACGGGGGTCTCGTTCGACCTCCCTGAACCGAACTAGCGAGAGCGCTGCTGATACACTCGCACACCTACCTAACGGCTATTCCAGCGAGACAAATGTTGGAACGATGGGATTTCAACAGAGCCTCATAATCGACTATTCCCACGAGTGACAGTCGAGGGCGGCATGGTTGAGAACGTTCCAAAGTGTTCCGGGCTGGCGAGACAGCAGTTGAACATTACCTACCAGTCATCAGTTAGAAATGGTGTGCCAGATATAGAGGATGAATCTCTCATACGATGTAGCCAAGACAGAGCGTCTGTTCAGATCCCGGGCCATGAGGTCTGCGGGAACAGCCCTGACTCAGGAAGAGATGCCGAAGATCGCGATGGCCGCCATTGCCAGGCCGACCAGGGTGATGCCCACGGCCTGTGCCCACTGCTTGTCGCGGGCGGCCAGGATCAATGCCATCAGACACTGTATCGCGAAGAACACGGCGAACACCCGCGAAGCCATCGCGACAGCCGTGAGCACGTCGGTGACCAGCACGATCGCGATTGCGCCCACGGCGAGCAGCGGGAAGGTGTACCGACGCGGAATCCGCTTGTTCGAGACTTCCACCAGGACGTCGGAGCGTGAGGCGATCGCATTGATCGAGGCGGACGACTGGCTCCCGATGGCCAGGAGCAGCGCGAGCCAGGGGAGCACGGGGCTCGCCACCTGGGCGATCTCGAGGACCGCTTCCGGCGTCGGCTGGGGAAAAACCTGCGAGAAGAGGAGGAGTGCCGACGCCGGGAAGAGCACGAAGGCGACCGTGGAGATGATCTGTGCGCTCCGCATCGTGCGGATACGGCGTGCGGCGCTGTACTCCTCGGTGAGGTACCGGGACGCCTCGAAACCCTGGACGAGCGCGAAGAAGCCGAGAATCTGGCGGAGACTCTGCGTGGTCCGTGGCGGGTTGTAGGGGCGGAGCGACCAATCCCCCTGTACGGCTATGACGACGTTGTACGCGAGGAACCCGACGATGATCGCCGTGACGGCCGCGAGGTTGAAGGCTGTTATCCGATTACCCCGCTCGTTGAGCCGGTCTAGCCCGTAAAAGTAGCCGACGGCGCCGAGGGCTACAAGCGACCCCACGGCGATTATCGTCACGAGCGTCTGGCCGTCCCCGACGTTGAAGGGAAAGATGATGGCCGAAGCCATCAGCTGCAGGTAGTAGGCGACGTTCACGAGCGAGGCGACGATCAACGCCCACTTGGCGACGTTCGAGATGCCGCGCAAGAGGCCCTTCTCGCCCATCACCGGTTCGAAATTTCGGATGTTGTAGCGCATGACTCCGCCCATCACCAAGCCGAGCACACAGAGGCCGAGCATTGTCAGGGGCGAAAAGACGCCGGTAATGTGCACGATGATCGGCGTCATCGCGACGAACCCGATGTCCATGATGTTGGCGAGCGGGACGACCATGGCCTGGTAGCGCCTCGATTCCTGAACGCGGCTCGAATAGAGCACCAGGCTCAGTGCGAGCAGCGTCACGATCACGACAATCGTAATTACGAGCATGACTTACTCCTCTGCTCAGATCGAGCGCCGAAGTGGATAGTCCACGAGTGTGCGCAGGCCCTGAGCGAGTTTGAGATCGACGTGTCGAACGTCTCTCTCCTCAAACCGTATATTTGGAACATGTCTCTTGCTCGCAACTCCGATGTCTGGCCAGTTATAGATTATTTGTTATTTACTATCTATCTGATGATAGTGTAACCTTAACAATTCCATCGTCAATTGGTTGGTTCGGATAGGACTGTCACGCTCCCATCTCAACCGAGAAGCGCTTTCAATTCAGTAGCGTTACTGAAACCCATCACCGATTGGGGATATCAACAAGGTCGTTGCTCAGTGTTTCTCACCCAAACGACGCCAAACTAGACTCGATATACTGGCCCAATTCCTCCTCAATATCCGACTCACGCCAGCCAAGCGGTGACAACACACTCGCTGCTGCACGAACCAACAACTCTCGATAAAACCCGACATCATACTCACCAAGTTCCTCACCCGCCAACTGTACCCGCTCCCACGATTTCTTCGAATCATCCACCACCACATACGACACACTCTGACCAGGCGCACGTCCCAACCCCAACTCAGCCGCCCGCTCTAAGGCTGCCACACTCCGGGTCGATTGCGTGTAGTCCTCCTTCTTCTTCGAAACACGATTCGTGATCACCAACTCACTCGGATCGACTGCCCCACGCTCAAGCCGATCAACCCACGACCGCAGTTCCTCACAAACCGCTTCTGGATCACGAGACGCATCCACCGCTCGAATCAACGCTTTCTGCGCATCATCGATAGACGACGGCGTACTCCGCTGCCGACACTCGATACCTCGATACTTGGACTCGTCATCACCAGTGACCTTCCCGAAGTACTTCGTCAACGCACCAGCATCTGAATCACGTAACGGCACAAACGATATCCAGTTGTAGTGGGCTTCATGTTCAAGCCGAATTGCCACTTCCTCGGAAATCTCCGAGACAAGCTCTGAAAGCGACGTCTGTTCTTCGTCTTCGATTGGTGTCACCCACACATAGCCCACGATGTCATGCACAATTCTTTATCCATTCTCCCGAAACCTTGAGAGGAGATAGCCTATTGTAAGAAGATTATCTCCCCGTCCTATCACATTGAGTACCTACTCTGAGATGGCTGGTTCGTACTGTCCGAAGCGACTGATTTGCAAATACGGTTGAGACGCTCTCGCTGGGAAATTGAGCAATGTGAGCCGTTTTCCACCGCTTATTTTCATGCACGATTGGTGACCATTTTCATATAGCATTGGAAACATAAAACATCCAATTGGCAACAAATGCCGTATTTAGTCGGGAGAGACCTGCACGCGGTGCATATACCATTTATCGAAATCAAAACCAGTTGCAAACACGATTTTACACGCTGATATCAGTCCTCCGTTGCCATATGCAATTTTAAGGCCGTGATATCGCCTTTCGTACCTCGAAAATCGTCCAAAGAAAGGGGGAGGTACGAAGAGCGAACAAGCAGGTGTGACGAGTGGGAATCCGCGGAAACTCAAAGACCACTGAAAATCACAGAATAGTCAGTTTCGGAGTATAGGTCGAAGCAGACGATGGATGCGATGCACGAACTCTCGAATGGACGGCTCGGGAAGATCAAGTGGCAACGATCCAAGGACGGATTGAGCTACTAAGAGTTACGTCTCGTCCTGAAAACCGATATCGAGCTTCCCGGAGAGATGACGAACAGTGACACAGAGGATAGCACTCGTCTGTGCCACTTTCCGCACTTCGGGTGAGGCTTTGAGAAAACAACAGTGTGTTTTCTCCGCGAGCTCGGAGTGTATATCTCCGTAAGAGATGTTCACAGGGTCACCGAAACAGGTTAGTCTATAGTTCGCGTACTATGGACTACAATGTCAGGAACCATCAAGAACGGCAGTCCCAACGGAGATCAGGGGGCAGCAACCTTCTTTATCGCACAAAAGCTGCTGTCGGACCCCAATCTCGCGTACTTCTACACAGACCTTCTCGTCAATTCACCAACGACGATCAAAGAAGCGATGGCACGCCAGAATATCGTGAAAAGTACGGCATACAAATACGCAAACGAACTAGCTGAACTCGGCATTGCAGAAGAACTCGATCAACTCGAAGATGGGGCAGCACTTTGGCACGTCGATCCAATCGCCGGGACGTGGGAAACAGGCGACACTGCACTCATCGTCTCACCGACGGTCATCGCCGTTTACGGTGCTGCGAAAGTCGACGATGATATCAAGTACTTCAGTGAGCGTTATGGGAACGAGCGCCTGCTCCGTGCTATCGATGAAACACTCGAATACCTCAATGGAAATCATACCCGCCGCGGAGTCGCCAATTCACTACAGGTCTCATCGGCGGCTGGAATCGCAATTTCCCAAGCCATTGAAGCCGTTATTGGGGTCGTGAGTCGATACGATCCGGAACTCCCTGATCTCTCCGAAGAAATCCACCAGCGTGTGATTGCTGACGCCCCATACACGATCAGCCGTGACTAGTACATCTTTTCCCCCTGTTCCGACAGCACTGCTCCTCGACACCAGTTTTCTCCGGACACTCGGTGGACCGGGACACCACCGACACCAACTCTTCACCGAATACGTGAAAGCAAACAGTATTGAATTGTATCTGAGTGAGCGTGTCCGACAGGAGATCGAAGAACAGGAGGTCTGGATCAGCCCAGATTGGCTCCACAAGTCACAAACAGAGTCGTGGGTTACTGCTGCTCAACCAGTTCAGGAGGGAGTAAGCGTCTATGATGGACCATCTGCAGCAGTGATTATGGATCGAATTCAGCAGCGGCTCTCAAAGATTGAGCAAATACCACCGGATAAACTCCGGAAGACAGACGCTGGTCTGGCTGGTACAGCGATCATGATTCTAGCCTCCACAGATCACGACGACATCGGCATCGTGATGGATGACAAAAACGCCGAACAAACGATTCAAACCGTTCTGTCGGATACGTACTATGAAGACTATATTCGGGTATTCAATATTTGGGATATCATCGAATATATTGAAAAGTAAATCCTGCTGATCGGAGATTCACTACCTCCGATAGCGAAAGCGTCTCGGCCGTTCCCTGAGGGCCGAAGATGAAACAGGACAGGCATGAATCAGTACTCAATAATCGGTGAGTCGGAGCTTCCCGTCGACCTCATAGAGATGGCCTTTCATGTAGAGCCGTTCGATAATATCCTCGGCAGCAGGGCGCTCAAGATCTTCTTCGTCGTTGAGAATTGCATACGCTTGCTCGTACGTGAGCTCTCCCGCATCCGGAAGTCTCCTCGCAAGCGCGTCGAGCGCATCCTGCGCGAGTGGAGTGAGTGGCGACGTCCCATTCGAACTCATTGCTATCTCTGGATTTGAGAGCTGTACAGGTAAGTACACGGGATACCGCTAGGAAGGATGGATACCCCCACATCTCACGGTCAACTCCGAGCCGAGAGTGCATCCAGCAGGGCGAATACTCTTGGGTTAGCATAACATACTAACCAATAATGCCCAACACAATCAAACGATCCGGCGATGGCCTTGCTCTTCAGGTCACAAAGCCTGCCAGAGCCGCTGGATTCGTCGAAGAAACCGATGATGAGCCCACCCGTCTTGCAGACATCCGTGTATTCGCATTCAACGACCTCCTGCTCGTCGTCGACATCGACCGCATCACCGATGAGAACATCGTCGAACTCGCAACGTCAGCCGCGCTCGACACCGTCTCGATTCACCGTGTTACAAACGCCTCACTCCAAATCGCAGGGAACGGGTATCAAGTCCAACTGCCGGGTGCTGCAGATGCTGGATTTCATGTCGGTGATCGAGCGCCCTGTACGCCAGCGCCAAATCTGCTCGTGATTGCAGCCAAAGGATCGGAGCGTATGGCGGCAGATATCGTGACGATTCGAAAAGAACAGGTCTGAAAGGGGTTGCGTCGCAGGTTAATATTACATACTAACCCTGGCCCAACCGTTTTCGTTTTGCTACCCTTTGATACACTTTGATTCCGCATTTCGCATACTGGTTCTTGTATGATCAGCCGGGAGTATACGTATAAAGTTTTTATAGTAGTGGTTACATAGGGTATCTATGGAGAGCGAAAGTAGCCAACACGCGGCGTCAACGGGAGGTGAAGAAACATCTGCAGCGACGATACAGGTTCCAGTGCCAGCAAGCAACCCGAATCTCTATCGCCACAAAGCAACAGATAAATTGCTTCAATTTTTAATCGATCGTCCTTTCAAGGAGTACACGATCCGAACACTTGCGTCCATGGTGGACGTCACACATCGGACCGTCGGAAAAGCAGTCGACGTGCTCGCAGCAAATGACCTCGTCCACATTCGACAGGAAGGAAACAAGAAACTCGTCAGTATCAATCGAGAACGGGTGATGATTCCAGATAATCCGTTGCTCCGTATCCCACAGGCAGAATTCCACGCACCGGTACGAGCTGCTGTCGAGACACTCAATGAGGACCTCAATGATGTCCTCGGAATTCTCGTCTACGGAAGTGTCGCACGGGGTGAAGCGGATCGACAAAGCGACATTGATCTCTGGGTGCTCGTTCGCGAACACCGAGGCCGCAACCAACGACGAGCAGCGCAAATCGGGAAAGAACTCGCGTCGGAGCAGATCAATGGTGAACGATACGACTTTCATATCGTTGTTGAATCCCCCGCATCTGTGCCTGCACACACGGAAGATATCGCTGAAACAGTCGTCTCTGGGATCACACTTTCCAAGACCGAAGAGTTCGAGAAATTCCAATTGATTATGGAGGACCTAGTCGATGAGTGACGATCCAAAGGTAGTCACAGATGCACTCGATACGGCACACCGGTCCTTTGAGCGAGGTGGAACGCCGGAAAAAGGGCTTGCCGAACTAACCGAAGATGAAGCACAACTCAAGAAGGCATGTCGCCTAATTGCTGCCGCCCAGACGCTTCAAGATCAAAACGGCTACCATACAGCAGTCGTAGAACTCGCGTTTGGGGCGATCGAACGCTCATTCGAATTCTACGCTATCGCGATGAGCGACGACGCTGTCCACGATTTCATGGATCATGAATACGCATACCAACGCGCGTTTGAACTGGGAGTGATCAGCGACGATTTGAAAGAAGACTTCCAAGCACTGTACAACGAGAACCGAGCGGCGTCGTACTATTCAGGGCGGGCAGTTACCGCCGAGCAGGCGGATGCGATGCTCGAACTTGCGATAACGATACATACGTTCCTGCGAGATCATCCACGAGATCATTTCAACTGCCTTTGTAGATGAGAATCATCGCTTTGAGACCGTATTCTTGTTGAGAGCAGCATTTTGAGTAGACTGAATCCAAATCAGAGAGTGCTTTCTCTGTTCGATTCGTGATACTCGAGAACGAGTGATTAGTAGTTGTGACCACTACACAACAGTAAGAATATCACCATGTCTGAATCCACACGATCGGATCTCCCCCTCGACACCGACTTCGGAGCAATCACGCCGTGATCGCCGAAAACAGATGGCACGAGCGCTTGCTCGCGGTGGAATGGAAGGCGTCCATGTCCTGAGCCATGAAAGCGCGGCTGAAATCCTCACTCCAAAACGACGCGATCTCATCACATACCTCTCCGAGAACGAGATTGCGTCAGTTCGTGATCTCGCACGCCAACTTGACCGCGATAAGGGGCAAGTAAGTCGTGACCTCGAAACACTGGCCCGCCATGGTGTGATCAGCTTCGAGACGGGCGGGCGTACCAAGAAGCCGTATCTGCAGCACGAACATGTTGTCGTCGAACCGATTGTGTGACATCCTCCCGTCTCCATTTCCGATACCTATCGGAGATCAATATTCACAGAATACAGTAACGAGTCTGTCCTACATCAGTTCAAAGAGATCTCATGCTCACTGACCGCCACAACCTGCAAAATGAAGAAGAGCTCGCGACGACGATTGGGCTCTACAGGCGGAGCAGGCCGAGTGCCTCGGGGCTTGACCCCGAGGGTGAAGGCCGTACGCTCCGCTAAACGTGGCTCGTTCGCTCGATATACTGTTCAATCGTGTCGGTTGAAACGTCGCCTGCCGTCCCCACATAGTATGATTCCTCCCAGAACCCACCGCCCCACAGGTACTCTTCTAAGAGCGGCTCGTGCTGTTCCCACATCTCTCGTGCCGTGATACTTTTGACCGTCCGTACGATCTCGCTCGGTGCGTGCTTCGGGTGAGTAGAGAGGAACAAATGTACGTGGTCGGGCGAGATGTGGAGCGACAGTATCTCGTACCCGTACTCGTCGCACACGTCGCGGAAACTCGCTTCCAGCGACTCCTCAATTGGTTCGAGAATCGCGTGACGGTACTTCGGACACCACACAAAGTGGTAGTTGACGTTGTATACCGTGTTGTTCGACCGCTTCTCGCCCATACAGACAGTACGTGAACAAGAATTAAGTATTTCAGTATTTGAGTAAGAATGTGAGATGACGAAACGACTGTCCGTGGACTTCGAGGACGACGTGTACAAGGAGTTCTCGAAGAAATGCATCGAGGTTGATGAAACAAAGTCCGACGTAGTGCGCGGACTCGTCAACGAATGGCTCAACGAATCCGAAAAATGACCGACGCACAGGCTCTCGTCAAGACGCTGGACTTTCAACTCGACATCCAGAGTGACAACGAGAGCCTGCTGTACGACGCCACTCTCGAAGCCCGCTCGGTGTACAACGAAACCATCCGACTCGCCAAACAAGGCGTGGACTGGGACGCGATTCCCGACCGTGTAGCCGACGACGCCAACCTCGTGAAGAACACGACCCAGCGCATCGTCGCCAAAGCACTCGGCGCGATGGAGAACTACTACGAGTACGACGACTTCGGCCAACCCAGTCACACCAAGGACGGTGCGTACCCACTCCGTGCGAACTACGAGGAAGGGTACAACCTGTCGCTCACCGACGACGGTGACGTGGCGTTCCGCATCAGCGCGAAGCCGTACAAGCACGTCAAGGGCGTTCTCAAAGGGAGTGACGCTCACCTCGATATTCTCAAGACCGCACTCGGAAGCGACGAGTGGAAGATTGGAACTGCGGAAGCTCTGTTCCACAACGACACCCCCGAGTTGCACGTCAACGTTACCAACACTGAACAGACCGTCCGTGACAAGCAGGACTCACGAACGGTCGTCGGTTTGGACGTGAACGAGGACAACGTGGCTCTCACCGCGCTCTCCGAGAACGGTGTTGAGGACACGTTGGTCATCGACTTCCCCGAAATCAAATTCGAGCGCCACCGCTACTTCACGATGCGAAAGCGCGTGCAGAACGTGAGACCCCCCCAGATTTCACGAGTGTTTTATCGAAGATGTGGTGACCCCCTCCCCCCACTTTTCACGAGTGTTTCTGCACAGACAGGGGGTGGGGGGGATGAAATCCCTTTCTCTAGTACCGACATCTATAAGTTGATGTGTCTATAACAGAATCCGTAATACAACTAGTCCTTTTATTTCTCGATGTAAGTTGGTTAGAAGATCGTCAGACATTCTTTTTGGATACACGCTTTCGAACCAACTCTCGTGAAGAATGGGGGGAGGGGGTGGTTTAAACACCCGACACTCATGAAACTCGTGAACCGTGGTTTATATCATATGCTATCTAGACCTATTGCAAGATGGGTCTGGAGAAGTTTTCGCCGGATGAAACGATCTTCCAAGACGAGAATGTGCTCCGCGATTCGTATACTCCAGACCAACTCATCTGCCGTGACGAGGAGTTGGCACAGTATCAATCCGCTCTCCGTCCTGTGATCAATGGTGCACAACCCAAGAACATCTTCCTCTACGGCGATGCCGGTCTCGGGAAAACACTCGCGACTGAGCTTGTCCTTGATCGTCTCCGAATGGATCAGGAGGACTACGATCTACACACAGATTGATTCGGGGCCCCGGGGTGTATTCACTGCCGCTTATACTGCCCACAGGAAGTCAATCACCAAAATCGGCTAAATTCGAAAATTCGACCTCGCCGCCGTCGCACGTTCTACTTCCATTATAGAACCAATTACGCATCTTGAAACGCGTTGAAATCCCAGAAAGTAGACTGTTTTCCCCCGATTGTTCAGAGTAGTCGAATTCGATCATCGAAATCAACGACAGTTAGCACGCCAAATATGTAGCACGAACTGTACAGTGATCGACGTTGTCGTACTTGTCGTAGCCAGTGTGCGGGC
The DNA here is from genome assembly GCF_051194195.1 of Haladaptatus marinus. Lineage (NCBI taxonomy): Archaea > Methanobacteriati > Methanobacteriota > Halobacteria > Halobacteriales > Haladaptataceae > Haladaptatus > Haladaptatus marinus. The sequence goes on along the minus strand of NZ_JBLZNK010000007.1, from coordinate 105,809 downwards.
CACTGATACGCTCGTCGTCCGATGGGAATGCATTGAGCGTGCCGTCGTCAGTTGCGTTCTCGACGCGGCCATGTGCTTGCAGCTGGCAGCGCTATGCTACTACTGAACAAAGTAGCATTTATTGCTGAGTAGAAGAATCTACTAGCATGGCAACGTCAGTGAAAATGGACGAAGGAACGAAGTCTGATTTGGAGGAACTCCAAGCAGAAATTCGTCTAAAAGCAGGAAAGCAAGTAACGCAACAGGAAATTCTCGCCCGGATCGTTGCACAAGCGGTTGACTCGAAAGCTGATCTCATCGATTCATTTCGCGATGAAATGCCAGCACTCGATTCAAGTGAACGAGAAGCGTTCCACCAAGGAATGGTCTCTTCTGGCGTGAAAACATCGGAATCGGACATCGACGAAGAGTTGTACGGATGAGCGTTCTTATCGACACTGGTGTTTTTTACGCCCATCACGATGAAGACGCTGAACGCCATTATACTGCGGTTTCTGCGATGAATACAGTACTTTCTGGTGAATACGGACAACCGTACACCAGTGACTATGTCTATGACGAAACGGTCACATTAACTCGAATGCGGACTGGTTCATTTACGGCTGCAAAAACCGTCTCCGACCGTATTCTTGGACGTGAATCATTCCCAGAGATATTTGAGATTATCCAGATGGGGCACGACGACTTTAAGGCGACAGTCGATACATGGATCCAATATCAAGACCACGATCTGAGTGTGACTGACGCAAGTCTTGTGACGCTCTGTGAACGATATGATATCGATACTCTCCTCAGCTTTGACTCAGATTTCGATGGAATCGTCCATCGAACAGACCCCTCTCATATGTCTACGGAATAAGAAGAGCGAGGAGAATTAGTTCGGTAGTTCCTTCCGTCCGGTTCGCACGCACGGCCAGCACGGGAAGTCACCGAGGCCGTCGCAGTCGCAGTCTTCGGGTTTGGTCTCGTCTTTGTCTTCGGATGGGAAGGTGTCGCGCGTCCCGTCGTCGGTTACATTTTCGACGGCGGCCATGTGTGTGCAGTAGGCGTTTCGGTGGACGTGATGCGGACCCGGACAGGCCATCAGTTCTTCAGTCACGTCGTCGATGGAGACGGTATACTGGTGGGCTGCAGGGTTCTCGTGGCTCTCGTTGGTGACGTCGACGAGTCCGGGAGCATGGACGTCGAAGGCGAATTGGTCGGCCTGTGCGCGTTTCTGTGCCGTCTCGTCAGTTTCAAGGGCTAGGGGCGATATTCGAGAGAAAATAGAGCCCAGAAACATTTCCTTCGTGGAGGACAATCCACCATGACAATGGCTCAAGAGAAACTAACTCTCCTGCACGATTTACCGCCAAGCGCCAAGCTGGTCTACAAGGTATTAGAATACGAATCTGACCTCACCCAAGACCAACTCGTCACGGAAACCCGACTTCCGCCTCGAACCGTTCGGTATGCGTTAAACGAGCTGCACTCATGCGATCTTATTGAAGAAAAACTTTATTTTGCGGATGCTCGGAAGCGACTCTATTCGATTCAAACTGACGAAACCCAGTAAGTGAAGTTCCGGAGTACAACAAAGTGGAAACAGAGCGCCAACAGAGGATCACAGCTAAAATATGGAGTTTGAGCCACCTTGTGCACCGATTACGCCTCGTACGTCTCATTCCAGAGGACCGTATCTAAGTAATCAATGAACCGAGTCATACGACCGTCTTCCAGGTCACAAACGTGTGCAAAGGGAACAGCAAGGGGCTTGTCTGACGTTCTGTGCTTCCCACGGAAGGTACCGAGGACCACGATCGTGTCACCACCATCAATGAATTCATCGGTGTCGACCTCAAAATCCTCGAAGTCCTCAAGGCAGGGGGTGAACACGTTCTTTAGGATCTCCTCAGGGCTATGGTACGTCCCACCGTAGATGTCGCCCTCAGGCTCGATCCACTCGATATCCTCGGCCATTGTGGCCATCGGTGTGTCGATGTCACCCTCGTTGAACGCGTCATAGACACGCTGCACGATTTCGACATTGCTCTTAGCAGCGGCGCTCGCCATGGTTCTTCACCAAGTCGTATGTACGTCACCCAAAAGCATAAAGATAGATATGTGCTAGCACACCACTCCTATGATTTGACACCGTTCTTACTCCATCAAACGTACTATCGTGCTCTACAATCTTCGTTGAGACGGTGAATCGTGAAATAGTGGGTGTAAAGTAAGCAATTCCAGAATCAGTCAGTCAAGATAGATCAATTTGACAGCATGCTCCTGTCTCGAGTTCATTCTCCTCGATGTACCGGGCCAAACACGCATAATTACAGAACTGTCCAATAGTGGTTCGTTCTCCTCCTTGTTCTTCGTCGACAAAGACAGGCTCATGCGCATGGACGTCACTTCCACAGTACGTACAGGCTTTGCTCATATGCTGTGAGAACGAGTTACAGAAGGAAAAGAGTAGTCTCAACGAATCCGGAGATAGGCAACTGATCCAGTCATGTTTCTGTTACCCCGTTCGACGTCTGAGATCGATACTGAGCAAGCTGGCGATATCCACATTCTTGGCATTGATGAATGAGACACAGGTGCAGTCTTTGATACGCTGTCGTCTGAGACGGCTCGCAAACTCCTTGTGGCGATCAATGACGAGCCAGGGACTTCGTCTGAATTTGCCGATCGCCTTGAGACGTCAATTCAAACCGTTTCCTACCATCTTATCCGTTCAGTCAATCATCGTCATCCTAGAAATCATAAGAAATCTTTGTATGGCTCCTTGATATTTAATGGTCATGTATGAGTCAATTCTGATTCCAACCGACGGTAGCCAGAAAATGGAATCAGTCGTTGATCAGGGACTCGAGCTGGCTAAGCAAAATAATGCGACTGTTCATTCACTCTATGTAGTCGATGAACGAGCGTATCTGGCGATTCCGGATGAGGAACGCGACCATGTCCGCAAAACACTCGAGGAGGATGGTCAGGCCACAACGAAAGCCATTGAGGAACGGATCCTTGACGCCGGTCTCGATGTCATTCGAGAGATCCGATGGGGCGATCCCAGTGCGGAGATCCTTACATATGCTGTCGAAAATGAAATCGATCTCATTGTGATGGGAACCCATGGCCGGACGGGATACGAACGGTATTTGCTCGGCAGCGTGGCCGAGAGAGTAGTACGAACCGCACCAATTCCTGTTTTAACGATCGCGGTTGGCAATATCGATAAAGTAATCGCAAATATCCAGGATAGGCTACGGAGTGAATCGGCAGTTGAAGCGACAGAGACGGTATCTGAGACACACGATCAGGTTGACGAACTCCCAGACTCATGATATTCATAGTTTAGATAATCAATCCAGGTTCATGCTCGTAGTGGAAGATAATGTATTTAAAAGAACATGGATTCAAAAAGAACGTATTCGAATTATATCTTGTGTCGCAAGAGTAACCAACTATCTGAGAACGGCCATGTGTGTGCAGTAGGCGTTGCGGTCGATGTGGTGCGGACACGTGCAGGCCATTAGCCGGCCCTCTATATCCTTCAAAGCGAAAAACGCCATCCTAATCGAATTCATAGCATGAACTGAGGTATTCAACGACCGTTACACGTGCCTGTATTCTGGGATATGATGACATGCTACTATAACTATGTTTGAACGATTTTCCGCTTTTTTACTCCCTCTTGGAGAACTGTGTCTGGGAAAACAATGAGTCAAGCTACAAGCGTCGACACGAGTTCAGAGCAATTCCACGGCGGGGTGATAGCAGGAGCCATCATCGTAGTACTCGGCTTTCTTGCGATCCTATTCCCATTTTTCGCGGGAATATCGGTATCGGTACTCCTTGGTGCGCTCTTGGTTGTCGGTGGAATCGTTCACGTTGGGCATGCATTCTCGGCTGGTAGTTTCTGGGGAGTTGTCTGGCAAATTCTCCTCGGGATTCTTTACGGCATCGTGGGAATCATGTTCTTGGCGAATCCAGTTGTCGGTCTCACGTCGCTAACGATTCTTGCGATTGCGTTCTTCATCGTCGATGGGGTCGTTGAAATCGGGTGGGCTGTAGCGGGTCGGGGGAATAGACGATGGATGTGGCTCCTTGCGAGCGGTATCCTATCGCTAACCGTCGCTGGCCTGCTCTGGGTTGGGTTTCCGGCCACAGCAGTGTGGGCGGTTGGTCTCCTCCTTGGTGTGAACCTGCTCTTCACCGGATTTTCGATGGTTATGCTCGGACGAGCAACTCGGAAAACTAACGCGGAAGAAACATCAGCAGATGAGCGAGGTCAAGAAGCGTAAACAGAGACACGTACCACATTCACTGGTTCACTTTTAGATAGAATCGCGACAGTCCGAACGAATGAAAGGGGTTAGTTCGGCCGTTTCTTCCTTCCCGCTCGCACGCACGGCCAACACGGGAAACCACCGAGACCATCACAATCGCACTCCGTTGGTGTGGCATCATCTTCGTCGTCTCGAGGAATGCGGTGAGTATCCTATCGTCGATTGTACTTTCGGCAGCTGCCCTATGTTTGCAAAGGACATTCCGATGGAGATAGTGCAGACAGGTGGCGACCATCAGGCCGAACGACTCTTCTGACGAATCCTGCGAATTGGACGGTAAATTATGGTTTTTGGGCTGAATCGAACCGTCGTACGAGAACGCGGATCCACCAGAGTTTCAGCCCACTTGCCACCACCGTTGCCACTGCGGCACTAGTTGGCCGTCGTTTCCACGCGGCGACGAACGCATAAAGGAAAGCCATCGCGCTGACCGAATTGCAAATATTAGGGTAGGTGACTCCCATGGTTCCTCTTCCTTCCTCGCGTACCCACCAGCGTTCGGCGAGGACGCCTCGAGTCATCCACGCATCGTCCGTTTCCGGCGGCGAGAAGAGAAACGGGTTGATCGCGGCCCAAAGCAATCCCGCGAGGAGGAGTCGCCAGTCGCGCTGGTAGACGGCGTAGACGAGGACAGCCCCGGTCGGGACCCGAGTCCACCCACTCTTCGGGTTTGCATGCCGCGACCAGAGGACTTCCTCAGTCCTGTCGAGCGTGTCTTTCATACTGATTTATTGACGCTGATCAGTCCCCTTGTCCCATCGGGATACGAAGTAGATGACTCCGGCAAGACCAATCGCCAGGGAAAGGGCAACACCGCGACGCCCGACGGTGCCTCGAACAGTGCTCTGGATCGTTCCGTCATGGCGGGACGGAGGTCGTTTGCTCTCGACGAGTTCTCCAAACGACGTCGCGAAGTGTTCGACATCGTCCCAGTCTGTGTACTCGTAATCACGCGACGTATCTGTATCGAGGCCAAATGCGAGCGCGGCCAATTTGAAGAGCCAGCGCATCTTGAAGTCGTACTGCGTGTACTTGAGGGCGCCTGCGAACAGGCCTACTCGATCCGGATGCCAGCCGGTCGTCCCTTCAAGCTTCTCGACGTAGTCCGCTGCCCCGTCTCGGGCCCACTCCGACGAGAAAGCGGACGCCAGCGACAACTGGAAGAACCCGGATGGCCGGTCAGCCAGCGCTTGGTTGTAGCGCTCAACGAAAGTCAATACCTCTGGTTGATGCGTACGGTTGTTAACCGAGGCACCGATTAACACCCCATCGAATTCACTCACGGCGATATCGGAAGCCTCGGACACGTGGGTAGTCGTCACGTCGAATCCCTGCCCCTCGAGGACCGAGTCAATGTACTCGGCCACTTTCTTTGTTTGGCCCTCACCGGTTCCGTACGCGATAAGGATCGAAGTCATGGCGAAATATGTACGTCACGAAGCCCGAAATAGGTTTCCTGACTTTATTCGAGAGCGAGCTCAGTCTTTGGTAGCCAATCAGTTTCAGCTGAGATTCGCTCGAGGAAATCCATAGTGGCGTCCAGGGCACCATTAGGGAAAATATGGATTTTTGGGAAAATCTATATTTGTCTGTGACTCCTAGAGGAGTGTAATGCCCGATTCAGATCCACTGTGGGAAGGAGACGTTAACGAAGCAGTCGTTGAGGAATGGAAAGCGGAGACGACACCATTCGAACGCGTCCGTGAGGTACTTCTCTCGACGACTAGCCCACAGTACGCTAAAGAACTCGCCGAACGCGCCCGCGTTAGCGAGCCAACAGCTCGAAAACATCTTCAAATCCTCGTCGAAGCAGGTATCGCTCAGACGGAAAGGACAGGACGCGGAGAACAATACAAACGCTCGCGACAAACCGTCGCGATGCAACGTATTAGCGAGTTACATACCCAACTCTCACGGGAAGAGCTCGCAAATGGTATTCAAGATCTCCGAGAGCAAGTACAGGCGTATCAAGACGACTTTGACGCGACTACTCCGGATGATCTTGCACTCCAGATAGAGTCCGCAGAGACCGACGAGTGGACAGCCGTTTCGGAGTGGCGAGCACTCGAAAAGAATCTTCACGTTGCACAGGCGGCGCTTGCACTCTATGATTTTACCCCCGATAGTGGAGATCGTACTGAGGCCACTGGAAGTAGTGAGTCTCGTGGAGCGTTCGCCCATGGAACCGATTCTGGAACACTCGTCTGAGAAATGGTAGGCGATTCATCTGCCGGAATTTCTTCTGACGAGCTAAGTGGTGCTATCGGACCGCCTGATGCGGCTGAGATGCAGACGATACGAGATATTGTTCTTCAGGAAGAACCCGTCGTCGAGGACGCGGTGTTCGATAATATTCTCTCTCCGAAAGAACTCCGTGTCATGTTCACTGATGGAATTGGAGACGCTACGTGGTGTCGATTCGATATCACGTGGTACGCATCCGGAGCATACCGATTTCACTACGTAGATGAAGTCGATGTGAACTGGCGATTTGATCGACACCCGAATACCCATTCCCCGGAAAAGCATTTCCACGAACCGCCGGAAGCAGACTCGCAAACGGCAATTCAGTCATGCATAGAAGTTGAGGAACCACGGCTTGTGTCACAAGCCGTGTTGAAACTGTGGCGTCGGGGGTACGAAACCGAGAGTTTTGCCGAGCTCAATACCGCTCAGAATCCACCCTAATAGTCTCCATGAGCGTTCGCTGGTCGGTGATATCTGTGAATGTCAATTGCCGTGCCATGGATAAAAAGAGCTGAAGCAGTGGTTAGTTCGGCAGTTCCTTCCGTCCCGTTCGCACGCATGGCCAGTACGGGAAGCCTCCGAGGCCGTCACAGTCGCAGCCTTCGGGTTCGGAATCGTTGTAGTCCTCGGAGGGGAAGGCTTTGAGCGTTCCGTCGTCGGTTGTGTTTTCGACGGCGGTCATGTGTTCGCAAAAGGCATTGTGGTGGATGATGTTCAGTAGGCTTGTCGTGGCTCTCGTTGGTGACAGTGAGGAGTCTGGGGGCATCGACGTCGAAGGCGAATTGGTCGGCCTGTGCGCGTTTCTGTGCCGTCTCGTCAGCGTCACGGGCTGCGGATTGCTTTGTACTCATGGTCTTCTGGTAGCATTGGGAAGACCGGTGCCGGGTGTTGGCGCATTTGGCGTGTTTCAACACACCAAAGGGAACCGTTCTTTCTACGCCAAATTATGCATTATACCGATTCTGCGTGTGCCATGAGGTGGTGAATTTGTCCACATCTGGTGTTAGCGTGGTCACTTCCTTGCTTTTACTCAGTACTGTACGTCGTAGTTGAAAACACCAGGTCAAACACTTTCCGCTCAGCCTTCCGGAGATGCTGATGGAAAGTCGGTGGGGCCACACCCATTGATTCGGCAACATCCTCACCAGACGTCTCACGGGGCCACTCAAAAAACCCTGCGTGGTAGGCAGCATCCAAGGTGGCGTGTTGTCTATCGGTGAGATCCGATACAAGGTGCCGAAAGAGGCGCTGAGAATCGTCGTGCGATCGCGTAATCTGCCGGCGGCGGATCATCTCGGCCTGTGGATATTCTTTTTCAACGGCGTCGATGACCCGGTGAACGTCGACACTCGGTGCAAGGTGGATTGTCATCTGGTAATTGCCGTCATCGATGGTGACCTCCTTGATGTTACCACCAATGGATGCGACGATCGAGAGTATGGGTGGCTCAGTTAGCTTGAGTTCGAAGCTAGTGGGAGTCCCCTCTGAGTGAAAGGTAACCGCATTCCAGTGAGGGAGCGTTTCGACGAGGCTGGTCACGGTATCGATAGCATCCGATGTTGCGGTGCCATACACGAGGAACTCGTCATCGCCGATCGGAACCGCGTTATCGAGCGTGATGGTCCCCTCCATCTTGGCCGGGATGCCAAGGGTTGCAGCGACGTTTTGAATCCGAAACTCTAGTTCGACAAGTTCATCGCTCATCAGCGCCCGTTTTCGCTCAGTAGCGGCGATTGTATGGCCTATAATCTCACTGAGTTGAGCGATTAACTCGCCTTCGTGGCCGTCGAATGCAAATGGCCGCTCCGCGTAGACACTGAGTACGCCATAAACGGTATCCTCGTGAATAATCGGAATTGCGGCGGACGATCGGAAACCGTACGATTCGATTTGATCCCGCCAGGGATCGTACCGGGAGTCAGAATCGAGGTCCTGTGATGTCTGTATCTCGCCTGTTCGGAACGCTCTGCCGATGGGGCCCTTGCTCCGATCATCGTCGGGATCGACAGAGATCGTGATCCCATCGAGATCACCCTCAACGCCAGCTTTAGCCCGCATGTTCACTGTTTGAGTAGCGGCATCGGCATCGCCAATCCAGGCAAATAGGTACGAATCGGAGTCGGCAAGGTGCTCACAGACGGTCGCCTCGATCTCCTCGCGCGTGGATTGGTTAATAACGGCGTCCATGATCTCCTGAATTACCTTGTTGAGACTATTCAGCGCCGTGAGTTGCTCGTTCCGGTGAATCAGTTCCTGCTTGCTATCTACGCGTTTGTACGCAATTTCGGCGTTCGTCGCCAACAATTCCAGCAATTGACGGATACTCGAATCAAATCCATCGACATCACGTGACCCGGCGGTAAGAATCCCTTCAGTACCCAGTGGGACGAATAGCCCGGCACGCATTTCGGTCGCATCTGGGGACATCTGAAGGTTTGGTGACTCAAGCACGTTCTCGTAGTACTGGGGGTCGCCACTACTGAACACGCTGCCTGTGATGCTACTATCGTCGGACGGGACTTCTGGAAACTCCTCACGCATGAAGTCAGCCTCGCGAGACGTTTTCTCGGGGACGAGGCGGTCACGTTCGGCATCGTAGTCATAGAACACGACTCCAGGGAGGTCGAGGACATCGCTCGCCGTCTCAATGAGAATTTGGCTGATTTCTGGTGTCGTGTCCGCTGTGAGGAATCCGCGTGACGAAGTGTAGAGCGCCTGGAGTCGCTCTTCGTATTGTTTACGTTCAGTTACGTCCTGTGACACCGCCATGGCAGCGAACACGTCGTCATCGTCGGTAGTCAATGGGATCGTTCGAAATTCCAACGTTCGTCCCTGGACCTCCAGCTCGAACGAGTTTGCTGTACCATCGAGTGCAGCACGGTAGTGTGGTTCGATGATCTCTGAGACGTCCTCAGAATACACTTCTTGCATGCGTTTGTTTTGAAGGTCGTTAGCGTTGAAATCCAGGTTGTTAAAGCCCTGTCCTCCGACAATCGTATGCTGTAAATCGTGGTTTAGGAAAGCGACTGCTCCGTTTGGGAAGTTCTCTACGAGCGTGCGGTAGCGCTGCTCAGATTCTTCGAGTGCCCGTTCACGTTCTTTGCGTTCAGTGATGTCTCGGAAGTAGACCGAGAGGCCGCTCTTGGAAGAATAAGCCGTGACCTCCAGCCACGCCTCAGCTGCATCGGAATACTCCTCGAAGGTGACAGGGGTCTGGGTTTCCATTGCCTGTTCGTAGTAATCGATAAATGAGCGATGGAGGTCGCCGGAGAAGGCGTCCCAGACATGTGAGCCCAGAAGTTCTTTTTCCGTCTTCCCGACGAGCTCTTCGGCGCGGTCGTTGAGGTACGTGAACCGCCAGTCCCCATCTAGTCCGCAAACAGCGTCATTAATGCGGTCGAACACCTCGTTAAGTTCAGATCGCAACTTGGTTCGCTGGTGTTCGAGCTGCTGCTCCTTTTGCTTGAGGTCGGTAACGTCGTAGTAGAGTTCGACACGGCCGCCCGCGTACTCTCCAGACTTGATGGGTTTACTTCGGTGTTCGAGCCAGCGACCCTCGTGTTTGTCTCCCGATACCACGTGGCATTCAAAGTGTTCAGTATATGTGTTGTCGTCGTACGTCGCCAGAACCGTCTCCGTAAACTCCCCAGAATCCTTGACGATCCTTGCGATGTGCTCGTCGATGAGTTGGTGCTTGTCTCTGCCAACGACCTGCTCGCGATCAAGCCCAAAGTATCGTTCCGTCGCGCCGTTGATCCAGGCGATGTCAAAGTTCTCGTCGAGGACGAAGATGCCGACTTCGACGTCTCCGAGGACATCGTCGATAAGGGACTCCGCAGCAGCCGACCAGTCAGGAACCGCTTTATCCGCGTTTGTCGGCGATCGCCACCATACACGGGCATTCGCGCCAACCTTCTTCGTTTTGATCTTGTTATGCTCGACAAGCCGCTCCAGTCGGGCGTAGGTGCTCCGTCGACCGAGGCCAAGGGACTCAGCCACTTCAGGCGTCGTCCAAGGTTCCTTAGACTCGTCGAAGATTGCGAGTGTTTCTCGAAGACTGTTGGTTAGCGGTTCCGATTTCATTATCCTGTATACTGGACACCCCGGATATCAAGGTTCCGTCGATGGAGTCATTCTGTCGAGATAGTACCCAATATGGACGGATGTGCATCCCGAACAAAATCGTCAACAAAAATTGCCGTACTAATTCAGAAGCCGTCCACCATTCCGGTGAGAAGAACCTAATCACTTCTAGCGTCCCCTTACGGAAATCAAGTTCATTCATCTATCACAGACTAACTGATGCTGACCAAATCGGAGAGATCCCAATGTCCCACAACTCAAACAACATGATGGATGAAAATTCGAGTACAGACGAATTGACTGCAAGCGATCTTCACAACTTGCTTGCGGTGGAGCGACGCCGTCTAGTTCTCGATATCCTTACAGGGATCAATACCACCGTCGAACTCAAGGAACTAGCCAGGGAGGTTGTGGAGCGAGAAGACGGGATTGACGCCACCGATGAGGACATCATGGAGCGGGTGATGATCGGACTTCAGCACAATCATCTACCTCGCCTCGACGATGCTGGCCTGGTGGACTACGACCCTGATAGCCATACCGTCGATCCGACTCGGTTAAGCAATTATCAACTAGAAGACTATTTAACCATCACTCCAGAGAAGGAGTAATCGCGGATTCCACCATCTACTGTGAGGATATATCGGGGATTTCGTTCGTTGAGCGTTCGCTGGTCGGTGATATCCGAGACCGCCAATCGACGTGCCATGGATACAAAGAGCTGAAGCGGTGGTTCGTTCGGCAGTTCTTTACGACCCGCACGAACGCACGGCCAGCACGGGAAGTCACCGAGGCCCTCACAGTCGCACTCCACCGGTTCGAGATCGTTGTCGTCCTCCGATGAAAATGCCTGAGCGTTCCGTCGTCAGTTGCGGTTTCGACGGCAGCCATGTGTTTGCAGTAGGCGTTCCGGTGGACGTGATGCGGGCACGTGCAGGCCATCAGTTCCTTGGTCACGTCGTCGATGGAGACTGTGTATTGGTGGGCTGCAGGGTTCTCGTGGCTCTCGTTGGTGACTTCGACGAGTCCGGGGGCATCGACATCGAAAGAGAATTGTTCGGCCTGTGCGCGGTTCTGTGCTGTTCCACCATTGCAAACTAACATCGTGTCTCAACCACCCACCGTTTAAGGCCGGTTACAAGTATCAACAAAATGAACTAACGGGTATAGTTCCATCTTTATCGATTCCTACGACGTATACTACGATATGAGTGGGGGAGACTTTCCAGAACCAAACACGTCGGTTGAATCGCTTGACCCCGAACGCTTGAGAGAAACCATCGACCGCGGTGACACGGTAAGTATCCTGGACGTTCGATCTGAATCGGAATACGATACGTGGCACATCGAGGGAGAAAATGTCGACAATGAGAATATCCCGTACTACGAATTCATCGAAGGTGTCGACGCGAAACTATTGACGCGGGAACCACACGCAGATCGATTGGTGGTCGTTTGTGCAAAAGGCGGTGCCAGCGAATACGTCGCGGGCTTAATCGAACAGGAAGGACGCAACGCAGTTAATCTCGCCCACGGGATGAATGGGTGGGCGAACATCTACGACGCGTACGAGATCACTCGATACGAGGGATCGGGTACCGTGCTCCAATACCAACGCCCTTCGAGCGGCTGTCTTGGATACCTCGTCTATCACAATGGTGAGGCATGTGTCGTTGATCCACTGGAGGCGTTCACTGAGCGCTATCGCGCCGATACCGCTGAACTCGGTGTCGAACTCAAATACGCCATCGATACACATATTCACGCCGATCACATCAGCGGTGTGCGCCGACTAAGCAGGGAAGGCATCGAAGCTGTGCTTCCGGCACCTGCCGTCGCACGCGGTTTCAAATATGGCAGTGAGTACACGACCGTCGAAGACGGAGACAAACTATCTGTCGGCGATGCTGAGATCGAGGTACTGCACACACCAGGCCATACGACAGGAATGACATCGTATCTGATAGATGGGAGCGTCCTTTTGACGGGAGATGGCCTGTTCACTGAGAGCATCGCTCGTCCGGATTTGGAGGAGGGCACAGAGGGCGCACCCAGTGCTGCCCGAGTACTTCACCAAACCCTCCACGATCGCATCCTTATACTTCCCGACCAGACGACGATAGCGCCTGGTCACGTCGGACCGACTGGAACGGCTGCAGAAGACGGGACATATACAGCACAGCTGGGGACGCTCCGTGAGTCGATGGCTGTTCTTTCAATGGAACGCGACGAATTCGTGGATTTTATCCTCTCGGATATGCCGCCACGTCCGGCGAACTTCGAAACTATCATCGCCATCAACCTTGGCCAACAGGACGTAGACGACGAGCGAGCCTTCGAGTTGGAACTTGGCCCCAATAACTGTGCTGCAACACCTGACGCGGTCAGGGGAGCCTGACGGTCGGGATTTTTCGGTGAGAAAGAGTCACGATTTCGAAGATGCCGGTGCTCACCCAAAACTGAATACGTGATTTGCGTCTGCAGTGACGGTAAGGAAGTCGGCAGCACCAGCGAACCGGGTCGTGACGGTATCGTCCATCGCCTCTTTATCCCAATCGAGCATATCAAGGGTCGTCGTACAGGCGACGGTCGTCACGTCGTCACCACCGCTCTCGACGAAGTCAGCGAGTAAATCGTACGGGTTGGGAACGCCAGCATCGAGGAGATGCTGGAAGCCCGAAAGGTCTTTTTCACCCTCCATTAGATGTGTCAATCCATCGAATGTGAAGTAGACGATGACTTCTGTGTCCATCGCCAGCGCGACATGTCCGAGGTTCATCGCCATGGCTAGACTCTTCGGGTCGTCGCTGTAAACGATGATTCCGATTTTGTTCATCATGGCCATGTCAGGACACCTTCCTGACGTGGTGTTTGTAGACGATCTCGCCGGACTCCTCTTCTTCGAATTGGTCGACGAGATCGACACCCTCGGTCGCGTTCGCCCACCCGTTGATATCCGGGACGCTTCCAGGGTCCGTCGCTTGCACTTCGAGCACCGCACCGATATCGAGTGCGTCGATGGCCTGTTTGGTCTTAATGACGGGAATCGGGCAGTTCAATCCCGTTACGTCGAGTGTCTCCGTAATTTCGTACTCTTTTGGCATGCTAGCACCCCCCAATTGCATATCGAATATACACTTTCGTCGGGCAAAAGTATAGCGACAGTTAGCAGGTCTTCGAGCGTCAATACCGGGCAATTCGTCCGCCGCAGTCCTCGCAGATGAGCCACCACTTTGGCGTAGTGAAGCGCTCGCAGTGTTGCGAGGTGTTGAGACGGTCTATCCACTGGGTGAACGTGGCTCCGTGATCCGCGTCGCCGAACTCGTGGTACTGCCACGCGTGAATGAGTTCGTGGCGGACGGTTGCACTGAACTGCTCCCATCCGTGTTGTTCATAGGCTTTCCAGGTCAGCACAATCGTGATTGCCTCTGTTGTCGGGTCGTCCTTCGTGACGCCCGCCTGTCGTTGGGCTCGATGTGATACCTCCCACTCAATCGTTTCGACCGGCAGATCCGGGAAGTGCTCGGCGGTGACGTTCGTAGCGTGCTGTTTTGCTCGGTCGAGGAGGGCCGTCGGTGTCTCGGGGGTATCGTCGGTCACAACAGTTAGAAACTGTATCAGTAGAAACAGAACGGTGAGAGATATCGGATTAACAACTGCCGAGATTCCGGAAGTCGCTCTGGTTACACTTTGAACAATGAGATGGTTTTGAAATAAAGGCGGTACCGCATTCTTCGCATTCAAAAATATCACCGGTCGGCCGTACCTGCTGTTCCGTCTGCCGAGAAGGTTTTTCTGAACTAAAGGCACCGCGTAACCGATGTAGTATTTCCATAGCAATGTATAGACACTTGCTCTACATACATAGATTTTGTCACCAAAATACCATAATGACGTCCATCATTACTATGTAGAATATTGTTAATGAAGTCGGCTCACCGGTTATGAGATACCGCTGAAATCCTCATAGTTGCACTCCTTCGGTTCGTTATTCTTCACCCTCGGAGAAAGTCCCAAGCGTCCCGGGACGTACTCGGCGGCGATATCGGCCGCGTGCTGTTGTGTATTTCTCTCAGGTGTATCGTCGGTCGCTGTGTTCGCGCTTTCGGTGAGCGTTTGCTGGTCGGTGATATCCGAGACCACCAACTGGCGTGCCATGGATAAAAGAGACTCAGTCTATTAGCTGGTCACTGGAATCCTCCGGAATGCGTTTTCGTGAGTCGCCAATTTGGATTGATGCACCACAAATCTTGTTCGGTTTAGCGGTCAGTCGAGGATTTTTCGCAGATCACATACCGAACATTGACCGATGGTGGCATGAATACGTCTGTCGTACTAGAACTAGGGGTAACTATGGACATTGTGGGGGCCAATATAATTGGGAGTCAAATTAGCGCGATCGTGCTCGCGACCGGGTCGTTTCGCGAAGTCGGACAGTTCGTTGCCGAGTGGGCATGGGATATTTGGTGGGCACTCGTGCTTGGATTCACGATTTCCGGGGTGATTCAGGCCTACGTCTCGCAAGAACGAATGGTCGATCTCCTCGGAGGCCGCGGATTGCGCGAGATCGAGTTAGGTGCCTTTTTCGGGTTTCTCTCGTCCAGTTGCTCGTTCGCTGCAATCGCAGCCACCAGAACGATCTTCAAAAAAGGAGCATCACCAGAAGCGTCGCTTGCTGCGTTCCAGTTCGCATCTACCAACCTCGTTATCGAAATCGGACTCGTCATGTGGATTCTGCTCGGGTGGCAGTTTGTCGCCGCCGACTTCCTCGGCGGTATTTTCCTGATTCTCTTACTTGCAGTGATAACGAAGTACCTTATTCCTACTTCGTGGTTCGAACGTGCTCGTGAGCATCCTGATGAAACAGGTGGAGGAATGCAAATGGATACGATCCTGTCGTTGTTACTGCGGATTCCCAAACGAGTACTCTCGACCGGATCGCCCCCAGGTTCCAGCGAATCACACCAAGAGCACCACCACGGGCACGCACATCATCCCGACCACGATGCTCACGTAGAACACGACGAGGCGCCATCGAAGACGGGATGGAAGTATGCGTTCCGCCGGGCGATTCACGAGTGGGAGATGGTCTGGAGCGATATCATCATTGGGTTCATCATTGCTGGGTTCATCGCTGCATACGTTCCACAATCGACGTGGACCCAGTTGTTCACACTCGCCCCACAAGGAACATTTGCTTGGGTGGCACTCGGTAGCCTGATCGGTGTCATCGTGGGTATCGTGACGTTCATTTGTTCGGTCGCAAACGTCCCATTCGCGCTCGTGCTGTGGAGTGCAGGGATCCCGTTCGGTGGGGTTCTCGCGTTTATTTTCGCTGACTTAATCGTTCCGCAAATCGTCAATATCTATCGGAAATACTACGGCCTCCGGATGGCCATCGCTCTCTCGGTCTCCATCTTCATCGTCGCCGTCATCAGTGGAATACTCATCCACTATTTGTTCGTCGGCCTTAACCTTGTTCCGCAAGCCACCGATAGGGGTGCTGTGTCCGGAATCTACACGCTCGTGCTGAACGTATTGTTCACGCCTCTCTTCCTCGCACAGGTGTACGTCACTTACATTGAACCGCGTCGAGGATCTCGTCCGACCCCTGCTTGAGTGTGAAGCGAGTGGTCATTTTTATCACCACGTCCGGAAGTGGAAGGACGAGTTGTTGATGGCACCCGAGTACGAGGATCGATAACGAATGCGACCAACTCATCTAAACCAGAAGCAAGTTTGGTGATCCCGATCAGCTAGCTCAATTCTAGATTCTATCTAACGACGAGAGCGCCGTCGAGATCCATATAGGGATGCCCGTAGCCACAGTAGGTCAGACAAGAAAGCGTGTAATCCCCTCGCCGAGAAGCCCTCATGATGGCTGCTGTCGGTTTCGTCGCATCGCGTGGGAGAGCGAGCGGATGCATCATCATCCCACCCCCCATACCACCACCCATGTGATTTCCACCGGACGGCATCACAGCGACGCTGTGGTTTGGGTAGCGCTCGTTTGCCTCCTCCAGCAACGTGTGTAGATCACCGCGCTTGGGAGGCGGGATCCGCTGTTCGTTGCGTTCTTCTAGTTCGTGGTGTTCTGGAATCCTATTCTGAACAGTCGAGGGAAGTTTGTCGAGTGCCTGCTCTGCGTTGGTATTGAACGCAACAAGACGAATCGCGGTTCCGCGGTCAAGGACGACGTGGTCATGAATCTCGTCTCCATCGGCGTCCAATAAAACGAACCCCCAGTGATAGGCTCCGATATAGAGAGTCCGGTCTACATTTCTACCACTCCCAGGCAGACCGCCGGATAGACACCCAGAAAGACCGGTGATCCCTGTCGTTGCACCGATAGCAGCTAAAAAGCTCCGACGGTTCGACGTGGGCGTCATCGTAGCCTTACTCTCTCATTTGGAGCCGTTCATGGCGCTCCACGTACTCTTCCTCCGAGAGTTCACCACGAGCGTACGCCGTCCGGAGCTCTTCGAGTGCTGGATCGCCTGTGTGACCTGTGGTACCGCGACCAACGAGACCGCGGTAGAAGAAGTAGCCAATACCCACAATAATGACCAGCCAGACGAGCAGCATTCCAATCCCCCACAGAGGCGAGAATCTACCTCCGAACATGCCACCGCCCCACCAGCCCATCATCCCCATCATAGGCATGGCGAACACCATCATCAACATCGGGGACAGAAGGATGATAGCAAGAACGATGAGGCCGATCCGAAGAGGACCATCTTCTGTATCCGTAGTAGCCATAGTGTACAATTGGCTGTCCGAATTTATCTCGATTGTGGTTTGCTATCATTTGACAAATGGTGAAATTTCCTAATCTGTTCGCTACACATCCGTCGAGTCATTATTTTCAAAATCGAAGGATCCCAGAGCATCCTTCTACAATAGTATTCTGCGGTACCGCTGCCCAAACCTAGCCTACAGAACGATGGTAACACCGAAATCGACATGACGGAGATCATCTGTACGCATGGAAACGTAGAACGGGAAAAAGTGATTCGCCGGGTTGTTCTCTGGTGGATACGAGGTTTAAGCCACCTTGTACCCCGATTACGTCTCGTACGTCTCATTCCAGAGGACCGTATCTAAGTAATCAATGAACCGGGTCATCCGACCGTCCTCCAGTTCACAAACGTGCGCAAAGGGAACAGTAAGGGGCTTGCCTGACGTTCTGTGCATCCCACGGAAGGTGCCAAGGACAACGATCGTGTCACCGCCGTCGATGAACTCGTCGGTGTCGACCTGGAAGTCCTCGAAGTCCTCAAGACATGGGGTAAACACGTTCTCTAGAACTTCCTCTGGACCGTGATACGTTCCACCGTAGATGTCGCCCTCTGGTTCGATCCATTCGATATCCTCGGCCATTGTGGCCATCGGTGTGTCGATGTCACCCTCGTTGAACGCGTCATAGACGCGCTGCACACGTTCGACATTGCTCTTAGCAGCGGCGCTCGCCATGGTTCTTCACCAAGTCGTATGTTCGTCACCCAAAAACATAAAGATAGATATGTGCTAGCACACCACGCCTGCGATTTGACACTGTTCTTATTCCATCAAACACACGACGCTGCATACACACAACCGGTTAGCGTTCGCTGGTCGGTGATATCCGAGAACGTCACTGAGCGTGCCATGGATACAAAGAGCTGAAGCGGTGGTTAGTTCGGCAGTTCCTTCCGTCCCGTTCGCACGCACGGCCAACACGGGAAATCACCGAGACCGTCGCAGTCACAGTCGTCCGGTTCAGCATCGTCTTTGTCGTCCTCGGAGGGGACGCCTCGAGCGTCCCGTCGTCGGTCGCGGTTTCGACGGCGGCCATGTGTTTGCAGTAGGCGTTGCGGTGGACGTGGTGCGGACACGTGCAAGCCACCAATTCTTCAGTTGCGTCGTCGATGGAGACAGAGTACTGGTGTTCTGCGGGGTTCTCGTGGCTTTCGTTGGTGACTTCGATGAGTCCGGGGGCACCGACGTCGAAGGAAAACTGTTCCCACTGTGCGCGTTTCTGTGCTGTCGCGTCAGCTTCAAGTTCACTAGACGTTTTCGTTGACATGGTCTTCTCGGGATTTGGAAGACCGGTGCCGGGTGCTGGAACACCCGGCGCGTTTCTACACACGCCCGAGGGCACCGTTCTTCCTACCATATTGTATACGCCACATGGCCATAAAGGTTGGTATTCACCACATGGCGTACACCAACAGGACTATACTTCGGTAGTGTGTACTGTGGGGTATGTCCAAAGATCGCAGTGATTCTGGGCGGTACGTCGAGACGGTAACGCTCGCCGACGTCCTCGCTATCTTCGAAGAAGTAGAGGGCCCAGTAGTGACCTCTGGTGATGTGGCTGATGCCCTTGAGTGTTCACGAGAGACCGCTCGACGGAAGCTTGGACAGCTTGAGGATCAGGGCCGAGTGAAGAGCCGTCAGACTGCCGGGCGAGTCGTGTGGTGGCTTGTCGATGAGGATTCGGTGAATGAAGTTGATCCAAGTGACCCGATCTTTACGCGGACGACCTACAGCTCTGGAGAGTCTACCGATGCGTCCGAGCACGTAGATGATATCCTCTATGGGAATCGATCGAAATGAGTCGTCCACTGCTGCTGTTCGTCGATACCGGTGGATTGTACGCTGCTTTTGATGAAGACGATGTAAATCACGAACACGCGAATGCTGTGTTCGATGGAATAGAATCTGGTGAGTATGGGCCAGTGTTTACCAGTCGGTATGTGCTTTCGGAGTTTGCGACGCTGATGTTGTACCAGGTTGGCCATACAGCGGCTGTTGAGGCGCTTTCGACAGTTCGTCAGTCACAGACGTTCAACATCCTGCCTGTGGGAAAGCAGACGTTTGACGCGGCGTGTGAGGAGTTCGAACGATATGGCGACCAGCAGATTTCCTTTGTTGACCAGACGAGTGCCGTGCTTGCTCGAGAGCACGAGATAGAGCATCTGTTTGCCTTCGACAGTGACTTTTCGACGATGGGGTTCGAGCGGGTACCAGTGGATATCGAATGAACTCGGACACAGCAGCTGACTTCGCGGCCGAGCGTGCCCGTCTCCGAAAGCAGCGGCAAGCAGCGGAGACAGTGCACGAACGTTGTGAAGTAATGCGTGAGATGGCGGCACTTGAGCGGAAAGAGCATACCGAGACGTACGAGAAGCTCGCAAAGGAGTATAGAACCGCAGCTTGGTAGTTCTTTTTCGGATAAATCACGTCCCAACTCTGCTGTTAGTTTTGTCACAACTCGATCGTAGAGTCGTTCGAGATAGTCGCTAATCGTCATCCTCAGCTGGAAATCTCCCTGGTAAGCAGGGTGACTGACCGACCTTCTCAACACATCCCATTCATTATTAAATAAATATAATTAATGTATTGGTATATAAATAATCAATCATATATGCAATATCTTTATTGTGGGGTATTGTGACGGAAGTACCAGAGGGTTACGCCTCAATGTACGAATTACCACGACGAACAGTTATAGGTCTCCTTGGAGGAGGAATAACTACTGCACTCGGGAGCGGGCTTGCAGCGGCGAGACACGTTCCAGAACTCCCCCGTATCACGTTCAATAAACAGACCAGTCGCGTCCAAGAAGATAAACCGACCACCATCGTAGTTCCGCGGGCCGATCTTCCGGAGGGCGGGTGGATCGTAATCCATGAAGGTCGACATGAAGACCATATGCGCGGCGAAGGTGATCATCAGATGATGAATATCATCGGTCACTCTGAGTATCTTGAACAGGGTCACTACGGTGGACTCAAGATAGCGGTGTCCCCGTCTGAGACGGGCACCCAAACGCTTACTGCGGTACTCCATAAGGACGATGGTAACGAGGAATTTGATCATCCAGGTGGTGACCCACACTACACGACGTCAGATGGGTCAGAACCGGTTCGGGATGTTGCAGAGGTCAGGTTTAAAAGGTGACCGTATAATTTTAGATATTAAAAGAATAGTGGCGCCCGAGTGGGGATATGGTTCACGGGGTATGTTCATGATGTCGGCGCGGCCTCGGTGGATTCCAGTCGTTCTTTGAAGAAGATGAGTTCCTTATTTGTGTGGTCATAGAGGTTCGATTTGCCGTCAGGAACGGTAGTACACAGCCACTTCAGGGCACGTTCCCGCTGTGAGTTTGGGAAATCCATCCAGACGGCATGTGACATCCGAGTTCCAGCTTCAGTCTCTTCAAGTCGAATGGTACCACCCTCGGAAATACGAACGGTGATGAGTCCGCAAAGGAGGGGATAGTACGCTGTCCCACTCCAGACCGCCACGTTCGGATGATCGATGTACGGAAATCGGCCGTGGAGGTCGGCGTCCATCCCGGCGACCTCTTCACGCTGATGGAATGTTGCCCCTTCACGCGGACGATTGTCGGGGGTATCGTATTCGAGTCCGTAGTGTTCCTCGGGATTCGACGCCGTCCAGTGGACGAGGTCAACGCAAGGGCATGACCATCGCTGACCGCAGCACTCCAATATCCGTTCGCGCGTCAGGCTCCACCGAAGTCTTGCGCCGGATGATCAAAACTGGTACAGTGTTGTCTCACCAACGAAATCGCATGACCAACCGACACGCTAGACTGAGGTGGAGTGGATGAATCGACGTCGGGGCGACATGGTCGTCGGGATTTTCATTGCTGCCATCCTCCTCGTCGGCAGTGCGCTCAGTTGGCAAGCGTTCCAACAGCAGCAAGCCTTCGACCAGATGGGCTCGATGATGGGGACGTCTATGGGTGCCGTCCATGGGACGAATCCGCTCTGGTACGTCCTCGGGACACTGCTCATCTCCGCTGTCGTCGGTGGACTCTATCTCACTGTCCGTGACGATCTCCCGGTAGCGGGGGCAAATAACCAATCTCTGAACGAGTTATCGCGTGCGGCAGACAGAGAGATCGATAGCTCACCGGAGGACGACGTTCAGTCGAATGGCACGATTAACCCGGAGGAGCAGCCTCGAGCCCGCGTCCTCGATCTCTTGCCGGACGACGAACGCCGGATCCTCGAACCAGTCCTCTCTTCGCCCGGTATCACACAGATCGAACTGCGGGATCGCTCGGACTTCTCGAAGAGCAAAGTGAGCCAGACGGTCAGTGCCCTCGAGAAGCGCGGCCTACTGTACCGCGAACGCCAGGGGCGGACGTATCGCATTTATCCGAGCGACGACTTGCAGCAGAATCAGGTGCACTAGCAATCGTTACCACAGAGCTAGAACCGTTTGGACCCGTAGTCGTGGGTGCCGAACTCGAGACGAGCTACGTCCATGTGACCGCGTTCTCACCACGAGGCCGATACCCGATGACCTAAAAATGAGGGCTATGCCCTCCACAAAGCTCTCCCGCCGCCGTATATTGCGAACGAGTCCCATCGCACTTGTCGGACTCGCGGACTGTCTGATAGCCCGGGTCGTCAGATCCAACGACGAACTCGTTACTACGGTCACCGACTACTAGCACGACAAATATGGAGACGAGTAATGACGACAACGAAACAAGCGTCGCGTCCATGGACGTCACCGACTTCGTTTTCTATCCACTCGGGGGTGTCCATCCTCACGTTCATCGCCAGGCCCACACCCAGTACGTTATCGTCCGGCTGGCAACCTCAAAATCGAGGAACACGCTCCATAACCGACTGACGCTCACACT
The DNA here is from genome assembly GCF_051194195.1 of Haladaptatus marinus. Classification (NCBI taxonomy): domain Archaea; kingdom Methanobacteriati; phylum Methanobacteriota; class Halobacteria; order Halobacteriales; family Haladaptataceae; genus Haladaptatus; species Haladaptatus marinus. The sequence continues at coordinate 83,483 of NZ_JBLZNK010000007.1, read as the reverse complement.
CGACGAGGAGGCCGTTCCGCAGGCGGTGGCGAGACTAACCCCGAAACCACCGGATTCGGCGGAGATGAACGATTCCATTTGCGAGAAACGATTAGAACCCCCTATAAACGTTCTCGGACGTTCTCCTACGCGGATTCACACCCATGGGGGTAACTCCCGAGCGATCCTACGAGTAACCGAGGGGAAGACCAATGACGAACTTCAACATCGGCCGCTGGCTGCTCGTGGCACTCGCGATCGTCGGACTCGCGTTCGCCGCGCCCGTGGTCACCGCACACGGCAATGAAACGACCGCTGACGACGCGCCCCCCTACGATGGGAACGCAGCTGACTGGGCTGCCTGGATGGAAGCACAGATGACCGACCACATGGGCCCTGGTAGCGTCGAGTGGATGGAGTCACACATGGGTGTGACCGTCGACGAGATGGCCCAGGACATGGCTGACGATGACTACAGCGGCGGGATGTACGGACAGGGCCACTGCTGACGAACCCTGACCGTACCGAACGCGTTGAACGAACACGGAAACTCACCCCACAACTCACGATCATGACCCAATTCACCACTCACTTCGGACGCACAACCCGTCGACTCACGCTACTCGCCGTCCCCCTGCTCGTCGCGACGACCGGTACGGCTGCCGCCATGGGCGGAAGCTACGGCGGCGGCATGATGGGCGGCGGCTGGGGACTGTTCGGTGGAGCCATGGGCCTCTGGGGGCTCCTCTGGATGGGATTGCTCATCGCAATCCCGCTCTACCTCGTCTTGGCGCTCGCAAGGCGTGACGGAGACGGAACCGACGAACGGCCGCTGGCGGTCCTCAGAGAGCGCTACGCGCGTGGCGAGCTCTCGGACGATGAATTCGAACGGCGGCGTGAACAACTGGAACGTGCCGGGTAACCCTCCCGGTATCTGTTATAATATCGCCAGATGTCCGTTCTATCGGTAAGATCCAGGGTAGTTTTGTCGTAATTCGTGTTCCGGGCGCTATCACCAGATCATCGGTAAATTTGATGGAGATCCTTTGTCCACAGCAGGTCAGATGACTAGATAGTGTCGTCGATATCGAAGAGATGGGGCTCCAGTGGCTAGAGCTATCGCTCTTGGACAGCCTCACTTCGGCGAAGCGAGGCGGTCAACCGATGGCGTCTCCATACCCTGGCGGCAATCCGACACCGTTCGGTATTTAGTCGAATTCGTCTATGGCCTCGTCGGTCTCAAATGCGAGGACAACATCGACATCGCTCTCTTGCGTGACGTCCTTCGTCGGGGTCACAAAACTTCCCGTGAGCCACGCACTGCAAAGGCGATCCTCGTTAACTTCGAGTGCATCTTTGATCTGTGGCCACGTAAGTTTGCGTTCGTTATCGCCCATTGCAGTGGAGTATCGGTAATTGGTTACTGTGATACCGGTACCAAGTCGCGATGCCGGAACCAGACATCGATTTCCTCACCATCGGTTTCGATGCGGTAGCTATAGGAGTCTAGTTCGCGCCCAGTCTCGTCTCCGAGAGTGTCCTGCAGGACGTCCGTGATGGTGCCTTCTTTCCCGTGGTGTTCGCTATCGGGATCAGTCTTGGACAGGTAGACCTGTACGTCGTCGCCCGGTTGGTAGGGCTCGCTCGCTGGTTGGGGCACGTCCTCCATCGATACTCGGTATTCTGTGTGGAGCGTTTTTATCGGTACCGAACATCTGCGTGATTCGATGGCCAACCATTCCCTGGCCAATACTGAGGATGATTGTGATGTAAATCCCGATATAAACTGGTAGCGGAGAGATCCAAAGGAAACTGGAATGACGCTGGCGAGAAACAAATGAACTTGGGTGGGGTATATCTTCACCATCCGCCGTCGAATTCAGCAGTCAGACCACATAGCTCGGCGAATCTCGTCAGATACCGTTTCTTACTCCCCTGATCTAGCGCGACATAGAGATAGTAGTCATCAGAGAGGTCCCTCTGCATCCGCATTGGCTCTCCGGTGGGATGAATCGGCTCTGAATTGAGGATCGCATTTTTGGAGCCAGGGACATAGGGAAACGACTCTAACTGGTCGAATTCATACCTAACCACGATACTATTCCTACAAATGCAATAGCGTATTCGTCCCACTAACAACGGCAGAAACATCAACAACACCTACACGTTCCAAATAGCCACAAACGCCAGCGGTGTCGTCATGAACTGAAACACGCTCTAGAACGCACCCGTCACTGCAGAATAACAACCCGACAGACGGTAGAAATGAACTCTCGATCCCGCTCGTGATTCTGAGGTAGTTCGCGACCGCGACCACAAGCATTCCAACGAACGCACCGTCGAGTGAGGAGAAGCATCAGCCATTCTGAGTACTGCATGTCTCTTCACGAAGCTCTTTAAGTAGTTCTGGATGATGCTCAGCAAGTAGTTCGATATCTTTCGGAAGTTCATCACGAATTCGCTCCCTTACTCTGGAAATTGCCTGATATCGTTGGGAATCGGTTGGGTTCCCTTCTCCTGCAATGTATTCTCGTTCCGTTTCTGTTAGTAGTGCGCGAGTTCGCGCCATTCGTCTATCCGTTTGTTCCATGATTGTATATACACACATCACATACAGGCATAAAAACTATCCACATTTGCAAACCTTTGCATATTTGCAAACCTATAAGGGTCTCTGTAGCGTACCTGTAGGTGAGAAGCGCGGATTACCTTGTAGAAAGGCCGGTGGTAGGACACCGACCGCGCTTCGCTTGGGACGAAGCATGACTAGCAATACCCCTTCCGTAGAAAAACGCATCGACTACCAACCACCCTTTTCGGGAGGACACTGCTGATGGCGTCCTTCGACGAGAAACCCAACGGCGGACTGCTCTCCCTCGAGGCCCAATTCGGCACAAAAACCTTCCACCCCGTCAAGCGCCTCGAACCCACACCCGAAACCGCCACTCAGGACCCCGACCAACCTACACCCGTCACCGACGAGCCACTCACTCGCGCGTACCTTGTCGAACTCCGAGTGGGCTTTCAAACCCGAACCAAAACCACCAGCCAAGACCCCTACTTGTACTGCATCTACGCCACGCCGGACTGCCAGCAATTCTTCGAACGTCGCTGCCCGATCGACTACGGAGAAGAGGGCTTCCAGATTCCCGAGGACACCGACACCTACCGCTCGGTCGCCACCACCAAAACGGGCAATCCGAACCTCCCCTCGACACCACCGGGCGAAACCCACGCCGAAACCCGCGCACACTACCAGCGTATCCTCAAACGGTGCTACGACATCGACGCCACCCACCCCACCTCCACAACTGAGGTGTGCGCGTAGATGCAGCCCACAGCAAGCCCTTCCCAGAGATCAACAGCCATCGGCGGTGACTGGCGATGACCCGCACGTCCACCTCGATCACCCCCGACGAAATCGAAGACACATTCGAACGCTGTCCGGACTGTGGCACCTACGCGGTGCAGATTACCGACTCCCATTACTGTGACAGTCGATTCACAAGCAACCTCACCGACGCCGAACGCGACCAGCGCATCGCCGCCGACCCCTATCCTGCTGATGAGACGGTCGCGATCGTCGATCAATTCGTAGGTGACGCCTTCGCCTATCACGAACTCGACGCGGACAACCACTCGCTCTGTACACTGCATACCGACAACCCACTCGCCTATTGCACTCGCACAGAGGCACAAGACGATGAATATGCACCCTGCCAGCTCTGTCAGCGCCTTCGTGAAAAACGGGAGGCCGAGCAATGACCGACCAGCGATCGGTCCTCGCGCTGGCGTGCACCGACCCGATTCAAATCAACACGGAAAAGCGCACGCTCACGGGCGTCATCTATCAGTGTGAGCACCACGAACCCACGCTTTCCTGTCGTGGCCCCGAGCCCGGCGAGCACGTCCTGTACGTTGCGACGCCGTCGAACGATCTGTATCGGCTGCAGTACAGCTACTACGATGAGTATGAGCACACCGACACAGAGCTCGATCAGTACGGACGCACCCCCTCCGGCTCGTATGCTTGGTTGCGCACGTATGCCACGGTCGAGTGCATCGTCAATCCGACCGGAGGTGAGCAGGCGTGAGTGGGTATGCACCAAAGCCGTTGAATCCTCGCGATGCCGACGCACTCGTTACACACCTCGAACCGAGTGACCGCGTTCGTATCACGACCACAGAGTTGCCACGGACGATCCTCACGGTCAAAGAGACGAACGCACCGACACGCTGTGCACCGCATCTCGTTCTGACGGCTTCACCGATCACCACGACTGCACAGGACGACATTCAGCAAGCCACCTACCACTGTTCCAGTCAGCCCGATTCTGCCATGACTGTTCTTGAGTACACCCACACCGCCAGCGACACGACTACCCGTTGTATCGGCACGCTCACTACCATCGCCCACCTGCCGCGTCTCTCCACGCCAGCAGAGGACACTGCGGCCACAGTGGAGGTGTCTGCCAATGAGTAACCCCGCCACGTCCGGAGCGTCCACTCTCGAAAATGTCTCGACCAGCGAGCTCGCCAAGCACGTTCAGACACTCGCTAACTCAATCACCGAACTCAAAGCGGAAGTCGCCGAGAAAGACGAACGAATCGACGACCTCGAGCAGCGAGTGGATGAACTCGAAGCCGAACAAAACACACAGGAAAAGCGGATGGATGCCCTTGGAGTGGGAATCGAGAGTGCCAATGACGACATCGCTGATCTCCAAGACAATATCGACGCCACCAGCAGTTGCACTGACGAACAGAGTACACCAGCAGACGACTGGACGCCACTCGAACGGCTCTCGGTGATTGGAGAAGATGCACTCGATGACCACGTCTCGGCCAGTGATCGGCGTGCTGTGGCGTTGTTCGAACATTGGGAAGAGTGGTCAACCAAGACACCGCAGGGAAACCTCCTCAAGACGAGTGATAACCTCAAGTCGCTTCTCTCCACAGCCACCGACGAGCATCTCGCCTGGAAACAGGTGTACCGCGCTTGCCGACGGATCGAACAGCTATCGCAGGGGCGACTCACATTCTTCCAGCACGACAAACACGGTTGGATGCTCAAGCAACATCGATCGTTCTCCTCTATACAGAGTACGGACACAAGAGTGACAGCGTCGTCAGTGACCACGTAGGCAACCCCGTCAGTACACCCATCCCGAGAGGGACACCAATCTAACACGAATCAAAACACCACGACACGAATCGATGCAAGCAACTATCGATTACTGTGGAGTATACCTTGTTTTGCGGTTGGTTTGCGGTTGGAGGGAGGGCGGTGATGCGTGAAATGGTTCTGACGACGGTGTCAGTTGCTTCTGCTCGCGAGCGAACACGGGAGAAACTCACTTCTGTACTCCGAAATAAAACTCGCCAACGTTAGTATTCGATACTAACTTTGTGGCTCCGAGAAATCGTCGACCTTTGTCTATCACAAATATTTGCGAGTTCGAAGCATATATTGCGAAACAGCACGTAGCACTACCAATGACCGAGTTCGATCCCACCCCTGACCCAGATACCACCGACAACATCCGACAGCGGTGGCGGGAAAACACCGACACATTCGGGCGGGTCTACGATACGATCCTGGCAATTACGACGCCGACACCCTATGCTGAAATCGCAGAGACCGCAGCGTGTTCACCAAACGCCGCCAAGAAGCACCTCGAACGACTCGTCGAGATGGGAATCGCGCGTACTGACCGCGAAAGTCGCCCCGCTCGATATGAGCGCAACGAAGGCTATCTCGAATGGCAAGAAGCCAGTCGCATCGCGACCGATCTCACGGTCGACGACATCATCGAGCGAGTCCAGCGACTCGAAGCACACCGTGAGGAGTTCGAAGACAGATTCGAAACAACGGACCCATCCTCGGTCGAGGTCTTTGCACAGGACGACCACGATGCGATTCACGAACGGATGGAGGCGGTGAGCGAGTGGCATGCTGCCGAGCGAGATATTCGTCTCTACGAACTCGCTCGACAGCTAGCACAGAATGACGGCCATCTCGTCCCAGCATGAGTCCACCACCAACAGAGAACGGTGGTGAGACAACAGGGCCACCGGATCGACAGACACTCCGGCTCTTAGAACGGATTCTGACCGACGAACCGACCGTCGCAGCGACAGAGTTCACGCCCGATAGCTACGAACCACGATCACTTCGTGCACTACTCGATACAGGGCGCTATCCATCGATGGTCGACGCTGCCCGGTTGGATATTCGGTGGTTTACGACAGGTGATTTTTCGATCCACTACATCGAAACACACGATAGCAAAAGCTGGGAATGTCGGTGGGACCGTCACCCCAATTCGCATAATGACCGTCTCCATTTTCACCAACCACCAGATGGAAATGACGTTGCGGATATTTCGCTCGAATCAGTGCATCCGTTAGATGTACTCTCGACGGTACTTGCTGCCATCGAACAGCGCATCACTCGGCAGTGGAAAGCGCAGTCACAAGGGTGACCACTAAGCAAAAGGCCACCCCAAATCGAAGAACTAGAAACATCTGCAAGCGTTGCACAAGCCCACCGAGAGGCAATCACCCGCAAAACCCAGTCCCGTGATGAACGCATCGACGAACTGCAAGCACGCGAGTTCGAGAAAGGTGCCCGCCTACTCGCCGACAACGTCGAAGAGGACAGAATTACAGTTGAGGGAAACTCGCTTGAGCGCATCACCAAAGACGACGGTAAGACCTACTTCCGACTCCCCGGTGAGGACGATGTCCTCGGTCGTGGTGGCAGCGTTGCCAATTCGACGGCAGACCTGCTCCCACTGCAACGACTCGCACGTTATGACGACGGGATGCTCGCGTCCGTCCCGAATCGCAAGCCCGACGAACTCGCAGGCAAAGTGTGGCGTGAACGGCTACGAACCACTGGATCTCGATTTGAGTGCGTTCGTGCTCGAACGGAGGTATTCGTCGACCGAATGGATGAGCTCGCGGATCAGCTTCGAAAGGAGAACTGACGAGAACCAGCAAGCCAAGGGCAACTTCGATCTCCTCGAGCATGCGAAGAACGTCACCAAGCCGAACGACGTAATGGTTGCCCGACTCGGCTATCGGGTAATGGAGGAGATAGCCGAACGTGTACCCGGCGTGACCTACAAAACGTCACGAACGCTGTGTGTGGACGATGCGATGGGTGTCGGTGGTCACCACATCGAAATCACGTTCGCGCATCCCGACCTCGCCGGGTGGATGCGAACACACGAAGCCAACGCGGGAGGAAACGGAGGACTCTGATTAGAGCGTTGTAATCACGGGGGTTCGCAGAACCCCCACTCGAACCACGCTACCACACGAGATTCACATCGCATTGCCGGTGAAACATAGTGGTAGTAGTGTGTTGGCGACGGTGGAGTGCGTCTATTTCTGCGAAACGGAGGGGGTCGCTCTCGCGATTCCCCTCCATTACAACGGTGTAATGTGCAGCAAACCGATTGCCAGGAGCAATCACGGAAAATATCCGTGCGCTTGCCTCACGTAACTGGCTGGGCTTCGGGGAACTGATAGCTCCCGTTGATGATTGGCTTGCGCGGTTGATAGAGCCGGACGATATAGTGCCATCCTTCTGGCGTGTAGATGAAGTTCGGCTGGTCGGGATCACCACCGAAATGGATCGTGACACTGCCGTCATCGGCTCGCTCTGCGGTCAGATTGTTAATCGTGTACGCGTCGTGCTTATTCTTCTCGAAGTACAGGTCGCGGTTGTAGACGCTAACCGACCAGAACGCGTCGACGGGAACATCTTCGTCGACGGTGAGTTCGTATGGCGTTGTGCCGTCATTCTGGGTGGGAATCCGTTGGAGGAAGAGCGCCTCCGACGGCTGCGGGACGCCGGTCCACCCCGACGGACTGGCGACGAAAAATTTCACCAGATCGACCTGGCCGACGTCACCATACGCGCCTGAGAAGTTCTCGAGCGTGGTAAAGACTGTCGTGAGTGCGTCGTCGATCTGTTTGAATGATTGCGGATCCCAGTTGGGAATCTCGAACGACCCTGCCGATGCTTGTTCTACGCCGATCTCGTCCTGGAGTTTTTGGACTTGCTTTACATCGTCCGGGTCGTTAGGGTCAACAAATGTGCGAATTCCGACGCCAGCATACCGAGTCTCTGTGAGCTCTTGTGTGATCGTGTACGGGCCAGGTTCGGTGACGCACATCTTCCCATATTGACTCTCATTCTGCACATTCATTGACATGTATCGGTCACCGCTGTCTGGGAGTGTGATGGTAACTGGCTCGGTCAGATCAAAGACCCCATATGAGTAGAGCGTGTCACGATTTGTCTCGACGTCCAACTGCTCCCCGATAGGGGCTATATTTCTGACATTATAGAGCTGTCCGAACCCGCCCTTGTCGACGGTTGCCTGGAATGAAGCATGACAGTTGGCGCGTGGATAGTTCGCCCATGTCACCGGGACTGCATTGGTATTGTCCGTCGTCTGTTGCTCGGCTTGGTTGGTAGTCTGGGTCGGTGTGTTTTGGCGAGCACTGGCACTACCGACGCCCAGTGCGAGTAAGCCGGCGAGCCCTGCTCCTTGAAGCGCACTTCGGCGTGTTGCTTGTATCGTTTTGGATTCCGAGTCAGCCGTCGTGTCGTGTGTCTCGTTACTCATGGCTGGTTTCTCTTTCTCTCGCGCGATGCCCAACAGCACTGCTCCACCCAACTCCCACTCTCCTACGACAACCCCAAATAAAGAGATGATGGCAAAATTTCATAAGATTTTAATATGGTGGAAGTGAGCACTGTTGAATGACCGATTCAGCCGTACTTCGATATTGGTTCGATCGACACTGAATGATCTAACCGCGGCTATGCTATTTTGAGGGTCAAAGTTGTAGACCACTGTATGTGTCCAGATGAGTCTACTTCCAACGGAAGTTCTCATCTCTCTACGAACGTGAAGATGAGGATACAATACTGGGCCCCAGCAATCGCCGTGAGTCTGACGACGTTCCTTGTGGTTCTCAATGCATCCCTGATGAACGTGGCGATTCCCACGATGGTGGAAGAGTTTGATACCACAGTCACCGTGATTCAAGGGGCAGTTTCACTCTACTCACTAGTGATCGCTGCGCTGATTCTCCCAGCCGGTACGCTGCCGTCTCGGCATAGTAGTCGGCGTGTAATGGCAGTTGCACTGATCATATTTGCCAGTGGGACGCTGGTGGCGGCGATGAGCTGGAATACTACGGTCCTCTATATCGGCTGGTCATTCATCCAGGGTTCCGCGGCCGCTGTGATATTTCCCCTGACATACACTGTATTGAGAGTCAGTTACGAAGACGATGATCGGGCGAAGGCATTCGGACTGTTGGCTGGCGTGAGCGGGGTTGGATCGACTCTTGGACCGATTATCGGTGGAGCACTAACCACATACGCGAGTTGGCGGTGGGGATTTGCGCTCCAACTCATTGGTGTGGGGGTTATTCTCTTCTTCGTTCGGTATGTGAGTCCGACCCCACTGTCAGAAACACGCAGTTCGCTGGATAAAGGTGGGACAGTTCTGTCCATCGTCGGTGCGACGTCGCTCGTTACGGGATTCCTTCTCAGCGGGAAGTACGGGTGGCTACTCGTGAGGCGACCGTTTTTCGTCGGCGACGTACAGTTCAACCCGCTCGGCACGTCGCCGGCGATCTGGTTCCTTGGGGTCGGATTGCTCGCGTTCGCCGCGTTCGTTCAGTACGAACGTCGGATGGAACGTGCTGGGAAGTCGCCGCTCGTTCCGCTGAATGTACTGACGAACCGCTCTTTTTTATCCGGTGTTATCACATACAATATTCGCTCGATAATCTCGGCTGGCTTCTTTTTTATTTTCCCGGTCTATCTCCAGGCCGTACTTGGATACACCGCCTTTGAAACTGGGTTAGCGTTGTTACCGTACTCTCTTGCGTCAATCCTTTTTGCAACGTTTACGCCCAGTTGGCGTAAGTTCATCTCGCCAAAGACGCTTATCCAGGGTGGCATCGTGTGTATGGGCTTTGGACTCGTGCTGTTGTACGAGCAGACAGGCCCCGGTCAGACGATCAGCAAGATGGCTATCCCAATGGCGCTTTATGGAGCTGGTGTCGGACTCATATTGGCACAAATCACCAATATGACAATGTCTGCTGTCCCTACCGCGGACTCCGCCGAGGCATCCGGAGTCCTGAACGTGAGCAGTTCGATAGGATTTTCCTTGGGGACAGCAGTCGTTGGCTCGTTTTTTCTTGGACAGTTCTATGGTGGTGTCGTCGATAGAGTACTCCGAGCAGAACACGTGACCGTTTCAGTGGAGCAACGAAATGATCTGGTAATCGCGCTCGAAGATGCAGCAGAGACGGCGACCGAAGCCGCGCAGCAGCAGTTCCTGAACCAACTCACTCCGACACAACAACAATTACTCAAGAGTATCTTTGAGGCTGCGATGTTTGACGCTCAGCAGGCGGCGCTGCTCCTCCTCGTACTGTTTGTGCTACTCCTGCTTATCGCATCGACGTTCCTGCCGCGATCCCCGCCTGAAACTGAAGAGTGAGACACCACGCCCGTCAGGACGTGGCATCCGCGATCCCAATCAGGCCGCTGGCTCCGCTCTCCACCGGTCGATGACGTCAGCGACCGATTCTTCGGTTTTCACACCGCCAGCGTTCGCCGCGAGTCCCGTCGTCTCGAATATCTGTACAACGTCGGACTCCGCCCCCGCAAAACGGAGGTTGATGCCACGCGATTCGAGATTCTGTTGAAGTTCCTCCAGCATTTGTGCGGCCCCGAAATCAACCGTCGGCGACGAGGTGAGATCGAATACGACCAGTTCGATGTCGGAGTCGCGTTTCGCGAGACGGTCAAGGAGGTCGGTTCGAACCGTCTCTGCGTTCGCGTAAAATAGTTCGGCTTCGACGCGGTAGACAAACACACCCCTGATGGTCCTCACTGTCGGATACAGGTCGAGGGCGACGAATTGATCCGTCCCGGGGATCCGACCGAGTTCGTGTGTCTCTGGACGACTGACCCGAGAGATTGCGACCAACAACGAAAGGACGACACCGACGTAGATGCCCCAGAGCATTCCGACTGTGAGAACCCCAAATAAGGCTGCCATCGCGATGGCGAACTCGCTCTTGCTCACCTGGTACAGTTGCTGGATAGCTGGTATGTCGATGAGACCCTTGACGGCAACAATGACGATCGATGCGAGGATTGTTTCCGGGAGGTTCGTGAACACGCCAGTGAGAAAGAGGAGGACAACGACGAGGACGAGCGCGACGACGGCGTTCGTGAGTTGTGTCTTGCCACCGACGGCGTCGTTGAGCGCTGACCGGGAAAAACTGCCGCCGACGGCGAATCCACCACCGAGGCCAGCAGCGAGGTTGGCGCCGCCATCGGCCAGCAGTTCCTGATTCGCATCGATGTCATAGTCGTGGCGTCGGGCGAACGTCTCGACTGCGCCGATGCCTTCGACGTATGATAAGAGGAATAACGCAACGGCGATGGGGATGAGAGTACCCAGCGTCGAGATATCGGGTATCGTCGGAACCGTCAGCGCGGGCAGACCGCTTGGGATCGATCCGACGATGTCGACGCCGCGGGCCTCCAGATTCGTCACTGACATGAGCACGATCGCGAGGACGACGACGACGAGCGCGGTTGGAAAACGGGGTGCGAACCGGTCACCGAGGACGAGCAACACGATGCCCGCAACGCCGACAGCTAGCGTCTCGGGGTTCGTCATATCGAGATGGGTCAAGATGTACCATACCCGCCCGAAGAAGGTTTGCCCGAAGAAACCGCCCGCCGTGCTACTCTCGATCCCGAATAGTTTGGTGAGTTGGGTGGACATGATATACAACGCCGCTCCGGCGGAAAACCCTGTGAGCACCGACCCCGAGATGAAGTGGACGAGAAAGCCCAACCGCAACGCCCACGCAACCACTGCGATGATGCCCACGAGGAGCGTCGTCACGATGACGAGAGACACATATGAGGCGGTGGTTCCGGAAGCTGCATATCCGACGCCACTCGCGAGCAGGATCGCCAGTGCCGAGGTGGGACCTACGATGACTTGCCGAGAGGTGCCAAGAAAGAGGTAGGCGATGACGGCCATCAACCCGGCATACAAGCCCGTCTCCGGTGGCAAGTTCGCCAGCGACGCGTACGCCAACCCTTCAGGAATGACCGACGCCGCAACGGTGATTCCCGCAACGACATCTAGACGAAGCCACGACGTGTCGTACTGCGGAAGCCACTCGAACACCGGAAGGATCGACGAGAATCGGTGGCTGACCCGATTTCGTAGACGTTCCGTTTCCGATTCTGAGTCAGCCGTCGTGTCGTGTGTTTTGTCGCTCATGGTTGGTACCTGTTTTCTCTCGCGCGGTGCCGGCAGTACTGTCATACCCCAACTCGCGCTCGTACGACGACTCCTTGTAAATAGATGGTGTCTATAAAACATAAGTTTCTTATACAAGAGTGGTCGGGACTGTCAAACGATCGCTTCAGCCGTTCCGAGAGATTCTCTCAGCACTGACCGACCTAATCACCTCCTGTTTGAGATCGTTGGCGTGCTTCATTTGCGCTCTCTATTCAGCACGACTTCGTCAAATTGTCACTGGTTAATGGTTTCAACAGAGCCAGAATACGTAGAGTACAGGTCATGGCTCCATCGACTCAGCTGCGAACGCAATCGCGTATGGTTGTGCACCGCTCTGTGCCCTCCGACCGACTCGTGCGGAAGAAGACGTGCGTCGTTTATTCTGGTTGACACGGATCTGTTGCAGTATCGAGTCGGTAGACATCTTGCGCTGCATCGAAATCGTCATCGAATGCATAGAGGTAGCCGAGTCCTTCAGTCTGCATGTAGGCGACGATGCAGGCGTCAACGAACGAGAATCGCTCGTATTGCCGAAAGAGCGCTTTCGCGGTGGCGAAGGCGTCGGTGGTCAAGAACTCGATGTGAAAGCGCGCGTTCTCCTCTAGCCGGTCGAGAAAGTCCGTTGCAGCGTCGTGCCCAGCGTGCGTGATCAGCCCGTTTAGCGTCTCTGCAAGCACGTAATCAAGGACAACTGCCTCCGGAAGTGATGCTGTGTCTACAGCCTGTACAATCGGGAGTGCAGCGTCGTGTGCACTGTCTCGACGATAGGCGGCAGCGAAGAGGACGGTTGTGTCAATGAGTGCGCGTGGCATTTAGTTGACGTCGACGCCCCACGCATCGTGTTCCGTCGTTACGTCAGTCTCGTCGTCGCCGTCGTATCCGCCGAAGTCACTAAACGTACCACTTCGACGCTGGACGACGTGAATACGAACCGTACCGTCATCTTGGAGCTGCCAACGAAGTTTATCGCCATCATCGATATCGAGTTCATGACGGATTCGTGCGGGAATATTCGCTTGATTCCCCGAGACTTTGCTTTCGGAATCCACGCTCTCGCTGCTCATACAGACCATGAGGGGAACGCTCGATATAAATGTAGTGTGTGCTCACACTACCGTCAGTCTCACCGACACAGAGGAAAAAATGCACGAGTTCGGGCGTCAGTGTCACAACTCATCAATCTCGTGTGGGATTACGAGACTGAAGAAAGCGTTGACGATGACTCACCGAATCTCGCCGCGGAAGCCTCGAATGTAGGCTGCCAACTCTTCGAGACGGTGCAGCGCTCGGAACAGAACACCGAGCTCGTCAATTTCCGTGAGAAGCGAGCCGAGAGTCAACAAGTCGAGGACAAGTATCTCGACGTCCTCGAACACGCGAAGAACGTCGCCAAGACGAATGATGCAATGGTTGCACAGTTAGGCTATCGGGAGGTTGCGACTCATTATGGCTGTGCGTACAAGAACGACGGGTATCGCGTCATGGAGGAGATGGCCGAACGTGTGCCCGGTGTGACCTACAAAGAAACACGGACGTTGTCGATCGACGACGCGATGGGTGTCGGTGGGCATCACATCGAGATCACGTTTGCTCATCCCGACTTAGCCGGGTGGATGCGAGCACACGAAGCGAACGCGGGAGGGAACGGAGGGCGCTAATTATAGCGTTGTAATCACGGGGGTTCGCAGAACCCCCGCTCGAACCACACCACCACCCGAGATTCACACCGTACTGCCGGTGACACATGGTGGTAGTAAGAGGTTGGGTACGGTGGAGTGCGTCTTTTTCTGCGTCTATTTCTGCGAAAGAGAGGGGGTCGCTCTCGCGATCCCCCTCTATTACAACGTTGTACTCGGCACCGCTCAATGAGAACAGAAACGAGCCGTCCGATTGAGAATATAATAAACAGTAGCGATTGCGATAAGAAGACTCAAAACGTGTTGATGAACGTAAAAAATGCGAATATTTTAGAGTAACTACTTGGATTTAGTTACCGTGCTTTCTAGACTGACCAGACTTCAAGCAGAAATGATCGCCGCCATCGTGGGACTTCTCCTCGTCACAGTTGGATTCCTCATGGGAGTCTGGGCTGTCTTCTACGGCATCCTCATCGTGTTAGACATGACGTTTGCCATGCAGATAGCGTTCGGTATTACCGCTGTGACGCTGTTGACAATTGGCTATTTTGAGTACACTCATCTCGAGACGATCGAACGGCTTGCAGATGCCCAGCCAGTAGATCAAGAAACGGCACCGGAATTATACAAGATAGCAACACGGGTCGCTGCCCAACTCGACGTTCCCGTGCCAACGATTGCAATCTCGGAGCGTACTGCTCCGAAGGCACTGGCGGTCGGTTTCCGACCGAAAAATATCCATTTGGTTCTTTCACTTGGAGCAATTAACACACTAAATAAACAGGAAGAGCTGGAAGCAGTGATTGCGCATGAACTTGCTCATGTGAAAAACCGGGATGCAATGGTCATAACGGTCGTTTCGCTCCCTATTGTCCTCGCTGACGGATTGCGATCGCGGATCCTTACTGATGGACTGAATACGGGATTTGGACAGCTAAAGGACATGGGATGGGGCGCAATTATAACCGTTCCTCTTGCACTTCTATCAAATATCGTTTGGGTGGTTGGAAGAACAATCATGGCTCGTTTCTCCAGAACGAGAGAACTAGCGGCAGATCAATCAGCTGTCGAAGTGACTGGATCTCCCACTGCCTTGGCCAGTGCGCTCAAACAACTCGATCAGGAAATACAGGAAACGCCCAATCGTGATCTCCGAGAAGTTTCAGGCGTTTCGTCACTGTCGATTCTCCCGCTCGAACCGAGAGAATTGGAAAAGGTAATGCTTGGGCCCGAGGGTGACATCGAACCGTCATACTGGTGGCTCCGAAAACGCCTCTATCGGCTCCGTCGCTGGCTCTTTACAACGCACCCACCAACCGAAGAACGTCTTGCAATGCTCGCAGAAATCGAGCGCAACTAATAGCGGAACATCTAGTCGTCTGTCTCGATCGTATCTCGCGTTCAATTCAACAGAGAACCAATTATGGCTGTGAGTGTTGGCAGCATGATGATGAGCATCGGTGTGTCCACGGAATGCGATGCAGCTCTCTTAGCTCAGACCCAGTTTTTCTGAGGGTCGGCTGGCGATTTGGCGAGTCTTATCGGAACGACGCTAAACTGGACTCTGTATACTGCCCTAACTCCCGCTCGATATCCGATTCACGCCACCCAAGCGGTGACAACACACTCGCTGCAGCACGAACCAACACCTTCCGATAGAACTCGACATCGTACTCGTCTAACTCCTCACTCGCCAACTTCACCCGCTCTCGCGACTGCTTCGCATCGTCAACCACTACATACGACACGCTCTGGCCAGGCGCACGCGTCAACCCCAAATCAGCCGCCCGCTCCAGTGCCGCCACACTCCGTGTCGACTGCGTGTAGTCCTCCTTCTTTTTCGAAACACGATTCGTGATCACCAACTCGCTCGGATCGACCGCTCCACGCTCAAGGCGATCGACCCACGACCGCAGTTCCTCACACACCGCCTCTGGATCACGATACTCATCCACCGCTCGAATCAACTCCTTTTGCGCCTCGTCGATATACGACGGCGTACTTCGCTGGCGACACTCGATACCTCGATACTTGTACTCGTCTTCACCAGCGACCTTCCCGAAGTACTTCGTCAAGGCACCAGCATCTGAATCACGTAACGGCACAAACGATATCCAGTCGTAGTGGGCTTCGTGTTCGAGCCGAATTGCCACCTCTTCAGAAATCTCCGATGCAAGCTCAGATAGCGACGTTTGTTCCTCGCCTTCGATCGGTGTCACCCACACACTATCGACGACGCCATGCACAATCCGCCAGCCATGCTCCTCGAGTACTGCTTTCGTCTCCAACAGGATCTCCCGAGCATACGCGTTGATCGCCTCATGGCACTCAATCCGTCCGAATTTGGCATTCGAAAAGCCTTGATAGCCGAAACACGACACCAAAATCCACTTGATCGCACTGGATTGGCCTTCCAACTCCTCGCGACGATCCTCATCCTCAGTCGCTCGAATCTCGGCTTTGATCGCATCTCGATCCTCGATCAACGGCTCAAGCACGTCCGGAAGATAGCCTCGCTCGTCACAAATCGAATACCCAATGCCCGGCACGTCTTCCCGACCGGCATGGCACTCACATCGAATCTTCTCGGGACTCACGTTCCGCGTGACGATGATATTGGGATACAACGAGGAGAAGTCGAGTTCGTGAACGTCCTCGTGCAGGCCGACATCTGGCGCGAAGGTGAACCCACCCCGGTCGGCGTCGTGCAGCTGGCGCATCGTTTTGAATTTCTCGTGACGCCACGAACGCCAGGGCACAAGGACATCCCGCTCACGGGCTTCCTGTATCTGAATGCCAGTCAAAATATTCCCGATCGACGACCACGCTAACTCCTGCAGTGGTTTGCCCGACTGTTCAACGAGATACAGACAGCCATCGAGGTTCGTCTGATTCCACATGAACGTGTTCGAGCCGTCGATAATCACTCGACCGGGGAGATTGTAGCGTGCAGGTGAGTGCCCAACCTGCCCGTATCTTTCGTAGGTTGATTCACCCGCCAACTGCTGCCACCCCGACCGTCGGCCAAGCTGGAGCTCTACGTCGAGCCGATCGGCCTGCTGGAAGAGAACGGGAATGAGGTCGCTCGTATTCAAGAAGAGAACGTCAGGGTCAACCGACTCAACCCGAGCCGACAGTGTGGTTAACACGTCTTCCCCACTCCCAGTCACCGTTTCATCGTCGATTGTGAGTTCGGTGACTCTCTCACTCGCGAGTTCTGACTCTGGCACCGCAATCTGCATCTCCGAGAGTTCGTGTTTCGGAAGCGGGTCAATCTCCTCTTCGAGACAGTGGCGGAACTCCCGCGAAAAATCGATGTTGTAACAGCGATACTCACCGGAAGAGCCCCACTTGCTCACCATTCGTGCCACCGAATTCACCGCCTTGAGGTCAACCACATCCACCTGGAGCACTTGCTCGGGGTCATGCCGAAAACTCACGCGTTCATCAACGACAGCAACCCGAACAACAGCGGGATGATCACGGAGTGCCGCACATGCCGTCGAAAAATCACCGTCACCATGCACCGACACGTAGATCGTCGGCGTATACGACTCATCGACTTCACACTCCACCTCTGTCTCAGTTACCGACCATCTGAGTACGTCGCCGTCGACGTAGTCGATTTTGTACACCATCGCCTCATCCCTGACTGTTCAAGTCGTCCTCTACGTGATCGAGCCGATCTTCCAAATCGTCGAGTTGTCGCTGCTGTTCGATGAGAATCGAGATGAGAATCGGCGTCTCAACGAACAGGGGCTTGTGAACCGTGCTGGGATCGGTATGCAGCTGGGCATACTCGAAGAGTCGATCAAAGACCGCTTGGTCGGTCGGTCGAAGTGCTCGTCGATACTCGTCCCATCCTGCCTCAATGTTGCTGGTTTGGCTCATTACAGGTAAACACGACTACCGAGGGATCCTTATGTAAGCCCGGGTCGCTTCCGAATGTTCCAATAGAGGAAATGTCGACGGAAACGGATGTGAGTACTGCTCGTGCTGGTCGCCACAATCGAGAAAGAACACGCTCTGTCAGATCACTACGTTCAACCGGTCGACTACATCGATAGGAGCCCACTGGAAATTCGAGGTATTCCTGAAATTTGGTCGGGGTGAATCTCACATTCCGTTTCGCAAAATATCGATGAGGGCGTGATGGTGTCGAATATATTGGTCGATAAATTCGTGGTGAATTTCACGCCACTTCGAGGGCCGTTCGAAGGGGAATTATAGATGGTTCGATGCCGTCCGTTGACGGCGTTGTGCACGGATCGAGCACCGTCAATCACCATCTCAAATTGGCGAAAAAAGCGACTGGATTCGACTTCTTCTAATCGTTTCCGATTCGGATTTCCGAAACTACGACTCTCGACACAATGCGGCACACGCTCATCAATCGGAAAAGGCTAGGGAGGGAACGTCAGCTCTCACGGCCAACCACGGCGATACTGTCAGGAGATGGCATCAGATGGTGTCGTCGTGCTGGCTTCCGTGAGAGCGTATCCTCATCAATGGCATAGAGGG
Organism: Haladaptatus marinus; assembly: GCF_051194195.1. Lineage (NCBI taxonomy): Archaea > Methanobacteriati > Methanobacteriota > Halobacteria > Halobacteriales > Haladaptataceae > Haladaptatus > Haladaptatus marinus. Next base: position 64,969 of record NZ_JBLZNK010000007.1, on the reverse strand, counting down.
TGAAAAAATTTCGTCAGACGTATATTGATTTTATTATATAATATCCCTAAATAATATATAACAATCTCAATTTCTAGCGTCACTTATGTTTGATCCAGTAAATTCTGCGGTAAGCGGCCGTTACTCAACTAGCTAGAGGGCGAATAGAAAGTGTGAACACCGAATCATTGACCACCAAAACGACCCCCTGGTTCGGCTCCACCACCAAGCACTCTGAACCGAGTCCACCACCACAATATGCATTGATCGCCTCTGAGACGATCGATCTCGAATCATCGAGTTCGGGCTTGTTACTGGTCTCGTTAGGGCACTCATTGACGTGATCGAGCCAGCAGCCGGCCAGACCACGCTCTCGCTGTACGAATACGTAAATCCAGATGCGCTCGAAGACATCATCGAAGCAAGTGCATCGAAACAGAGCGACGTTGAGGTGCGATTCACGGTCAAGGGCTATCTCGTCACCGTCCGGAGTAACAATACCGTCCTCATCTACGAACCGCTCGGAACACAACGCGATAGTGGTGGTAACTCATGCCCGGGTAGTTGATCAAGAGAAGCGATTCAAGTTACGCGACGTATTACCCTCACCCGCGTCCACGAACGAAATCGTTCTAGCTATTCAGAGCCGTAATCCGTAAGTCGGATTTTTCCCTCGACTTCGTAGAGATGGCCCTTATTGTAGAGTCGTTCGATGATATCCTCAGCGCCCGGTCGCCCAAGATCTTCTTTCTCATCAAGAATTGCATACGCTTGCTCGTAGGTGAGCTCTCGCTCATTCGGCAATGCTGTTACAAGCGCGTCCAGGGCGTCTTGCGCAAGGGGTGAGAGTGATGATCCTCCCTGTCCAACCATTGGTACTCATTGATTCGCGCACTCGCCACGTAAACCCTTGGACGGGGCGTCCTCTTTCGCTGAGTAGAGTTCCGTGACACACTGGGATGAAGACGGCATGGACGCATGGGTTTGGAAAGAGTGCAAGATCCCATGCCGTCTGTCGGGGTACACGGGCTGCATTTGCGTCTGGAATATGCGAACTGAAGTCAGTTTCTATCCAGTATGGGGTGAAACAGAGTCAAAACTCAAGAGATGAGGCGAATGTTCTTGGGTTAGTATATTATACTACTCAACAATGCCAAACACAATCAAACGATCCGGCGATGGCCTCGCTCTCCAGGTCACAAAGCCTGCCCGAACTGCTGGACTCGTCGAAGAGACCGACGACGAACCCACTCGTCTTGCGGACATCCGCGTGTTTGCATTCGACGATCTCCTTCTCGTCATCGACATCGACCGCATCACAGACGAAAATGTCGTCGAACTTGCGACAACAGCCGCGCTCGACACGGTCTCGATCCACCGAGTTGCAAACGCTTCACTCCAAATCGCAGGCAATGGCTATCAAGTCCAACTGCCGGGTGCTGCAGATGCAGGATTTCACGTCGGTGATCGGGTTCCCTGCACACCAGCGCCGAATCTGCTCGTGATTGCAGCAGAGGGTTCCAAACGAGTGGCAGCGGATATCGTGACGATTCGACGTGAACAGGTCTGAACCTGTAAATGTGCTCTGTGGCAGTAGACTCAAATTCGAACAGCCTACTTCCGACGTTCGATCAAAGGACGGACTCGAAGATTAGGGGACACCCCCCACCGTGTCCGCATAATATCTTCCACCAAACGGCAGGTCGCTTGTCCCCCCACCCCCCACCATGTCCGCATAATTTAGCCGCGATAGCGTCAGACGTTCCGGCTTACACCGGTTTCTCACTAGATCTCATTCAATTTTACTTTGAGCTTTCGCTAGTACGGATTTGGTTGAACGACTATTGCCTTAGTTCTTTTCCTAATCTAGTACTCTTGCCGACTCCAGTTGAAGGGGTGGTTCTCTCACGAGAGAATTTATCCGGACGTGGTGGGGGGCGGGGGTATATACAGAATCGAGTATGCGGACACACCAGACGCTCCGGACACGGGGGTTTATGTCCCCTCGTGATATTGGTTTGATTAGCATGTCGGGTGATGGAACTGATTCCGGAAACCCTTACGAAACTCTTGACGGCAACCCGTACGGTGCATCTGTCGAGATTTTCGCAGATGAAAGTGTTCTCAAAGAGGATTGGCAACCCGAGAAACTCCCCGAGCGGGAAGGTGAACTCGAGGAAATTAGGAACGCTCTCGCTCCTGCAACGAGAGGAGTTAACGCTCACAACTTGTTCCTGTATGGAAAGACTGGCCAAGGAAAGACCGTCGCTATCGATCACGAGATCAATCTGCTTCAGGAGTACGCTGACGACCAAGATGATCTCAACCTAAGCGTCACCAAAACAAGCGCAAACAATCAAACAACGAGTTACCAGCTCTGTGCTCATCTGATTAAGGAAATCCGTGGTGGTACAAAGAAACCGAGTGGTATCGACCAACAATCGATGTTTGATCTTCTGTATGATGAAATCAGTGAGCTCGAGGATACTGTCATTATCGTCATCGATGAGATTGATACAATCGGCAGTAACGACGAACTCCTTTACGAGCTTCCAAGAGCACGAAAAAACGGGCATATCGACGATCAATGGGTCAGCGTCATCGGCATTAGCAACAATCTCCAGTTCCGTGATAACCTTTCGCCAAAGGTCAAAGATTCGCTATACGACTCGGAGATTGAATTCGCCCCATACGATGCAACCCAGCTAACGTCGATTCTTGAGCGTCGTGCAAATCGAGCATTCGTTGAAGGTGTGCTTGACGGAGATGTCATTCCACTCTGTTCGGCGTTTGCTGCTCAGGACGAGGGGAGTGCCCGCCAAGCAATTCGCCTTCTGTATAAATCGGGAGAATTAGCCCTCAATCACGACGATGAGCTGATCTGTGAATCACACGTACGTGAGGCTCGAGACATTCTCGAACGCAAACGAATCGAGGAGGGGATGCGCAGTTTGACGACACAGGATCAGTTCGCGCTCTTATCGGTGGTTTCGCTTGCAATCGAGGAAGAAACACCTGCCCGAACTCGGCAGGTATACCAGAAGTACAAATCGATTGTCGACCGTCTTGATGGGAATCAGCTTGTCGAACGTCGTGTACGTGACCATCTCCAAAGCCTCGGGATGCAAGGATTCCTTCTTGCAACAACCCGGAATACCGGGATTCAGGGTGGGTCACACTATCGATTCGAGTTGAAAACGGATTTGGAAGCAACACTCGACATCCTAGCCGAGGACAATCGCATTGACTCTGTTGTCGAAGATCTGGTCAGCGTTGCAACAGCGAAAAATCTGGTCTAGTATACTCTCGTCGTTTCGTAGTCGAATTTTGTGTCTAGATGAGCCTACGTCGCTAGCTTAGACCAGATAGCACTGACGGACGTTTTTAATCTTAAGATTAATGTTAATGGCGTGGCCGCTTCCCAATTTCTTGCTCCGATATCGCTAGTTCGTAACTCTACTGGATATTTGCATTGCTACAGATTTCCAACGCTGAGTCATTGGCAAGACTATTGTCCTAAACTTAAACTTAAACTCAATCTTAAGCTTAGCATTGTCCATCGACTTCTCGTATAGCAGGTTCACTCTCTGCTTTTTCGGTGGATCTCCCCCCACCGAGTCCGCATAAATTCGAGACCAGGCGAGATCATTGTCGATTTGGAACTAGGAGTCACGACTGAATCAGACAATTAATAAAATCATGATTAGTAAAATCACGATTTAGATAACCGCCACGATTATCATCTACTGGCTCAAAGTATCCGTATGGCCCCACCGCGTTTCGTCAACCGTGAAAAAGAGCTCAACACGTTACGATCGCAATTTCAACGTGATACTGCCGACTTGAGCGTGATTTATGGACGTCGTCGACTCGGCAAGAGCGCACTTGTTCGTGAGGCAATCAACGATCTCGATAATGCCGTCTACTGGCAGGCAACCGAGGAAACACCGGAGGCCCAGCTTACTAATTTCGTCGAGACAGCGAGCGAAATGTTTCCGATTGTGGCTGATATCCAACGTGATTGGGAGGCACTGCTTCGTGCTCTTGGCCGGGAGGATGCAATCGTCGTCCTTGACGAATTTCCGTATCTCATCCAGTCGGATGATGCGCTCCCATCGAAGATTCAGCGAGTGTGGGATCTGCAACTCGAAGAGACGGGGGTGACGCTTGTCCTTGTTGGATCCTCAATCAGCATTATGGAAGAGAAAGTTCTCAGTGGTGGTAGCCCACTGTATGGTCGTCGGACGGCCGCAATTGATCTACCACCGCTTTCGCTGGCCGATGCGCGGCAGCTCTATCCGACTGATGATCCTGATACGATGATTCGATATTGGGGCGTTTTCGGTGGGACGCCCTACTACCTACGAGCACTCACACAGTCGGCGTCGCTTGCAGAGAACATCCAGTCCCATATCCTCTCCGAGCATGGCGTTCTTCACAACGAGCCAGAGTTCTTGCTTCGGACGGAATTCGGACTCCGAGAGCCCCAGACGTACTACACGATACTCCGAGCTATCGCCACAGGGAAGAGAGAAGCAAACGAGATTGCAAACTTTGCGGGTGTCGATTCGAACACTCTTGGGTCCTATCTCTCGAAACTCCGTCGTCTTCGATTGGTCGAACGGGATATTCCTGTGACGGCGAACCCCACTGCAACGCGTAAAAGTCGGTATCGGTTGAACGAACCCTTGTTCCGATTCTGGTTTCGCTATGTTTACGGACAAGAAGAGAAACTTGTTCAGCTCGGTAACGATGCCTATGAGCAGCTAATTGAACCATCGTTCTCTGATTATATGGGATCGATGTTTGAGATCGTCTGCCAAGACACGCTCCCAGCACTGGTTCCAAAGACCTACCAGGGAATTGGGTACTGGTGGCACCGTCAGTTCGAAGTAGATGTTGTTGGCCTCGCGAGCGATGGAACACTCGTCGCTGGCGAGTGCAAATACACGTCTCGAGAGATGGATGAGGGTGATTTAGCTAATCTTGAGCGGAGTGCAGCACAGATACAGTGGACGCCGGAGGACGGCAGTGAGCCAACGATCCACTACTGCTGTTTCTGTCGATCTGGCTTTTCAGATGGACTCCAAGCTACGGCTGATGAGCGGACTGATGTCTCACTGTTCACATCCGACGACATTATCTCCCAAATAGAAATTTAAAACTGCACTGTAAATAGGAGGTCACCAGTAGGAGCGACAGAGGGCACCGACTTCATGCCTCACCAGTTGTTCAGAGTAGAGCACTGTAGAGAAAGAGGAGATATCTTCTTGGAATGCATTGTCTTCTTGGAACACCTTGACTGCATCGAACGAATTGAATGCATTGAACGCAATGTCTTCTTGGAACTAATTGAACAACAGGAACGATTGGAAGTCAATTTGATCCTTTAGTAGCCAAGGGCCTTAGCACACGCTCAAGGGCTACAAAGGCATCTGAGTGATATTGGCAAATGGAAGTCGCAGAAGAGAAAGCGTTCAGAGAACGCATTGAACGAGTGGAATGTGAAGAAAGAAGGGAAGATGGTCAAACAGAAGGTAGGGCCAGAAGACTATTCGTCAACTGACGAAAGGAAGTCACTGATGCGAGAATCTTGTTCGAGAACGGATTTGACGATGTCGGGTTCTTCAAGGAGACGGTGCTTTGCGTGAACCCCTTGGCCACGTCCACGCCCTCGACGTTCTGATTGAATCACATTCAGGAAATCATGCTCTTTCAAAATTTCTTGGGTACGTCGTTCAGAGAGCATATCGAGACCAGTACCACGCGCGATTTGCTGGTACCGGCGATAAATTTCCTTCGTGGAGAACTCATCGGCTTGCTGTGACTCGGTAAGATTGGTAAGCGCCAGCAGAATCGTCTTTGCTTGTGTCGGAGCACCAGCGATCAATTCGGCAAATCGGTCAGCTTCCGTCTTTTTCTTTGCTTGGCGAACGTGTTCATCGGTTACGGGCACAGTATCTGATTGAGTAGCGAGACGGCCAGCATTTCGAAGAATATCGATTGCCTTGCGGGCATCTCCGTGTTCTTGAGCTGCAAGAGCCGCAGTTAGGGGAATAACATCGCCTTCGAGGACATCCTCACGGAAGGCGTCACGGCGATTTTCGAGAATATCGACGAGTTGGGTCGCATCGTAGGCAGGAAAAACAAGTTCGTCGCGTGCAAAACTGGATTTGACACGTTCACCGAGTTCGTCAGCGAAATTGATCTTGTTAGAAATTCCGATGATGCCGATGTTTGATTCGGAGATTTGCTGATTCTCACCTGCTCGCGAGAGCTTTCGAAGGACTTCGTCGTCCTCGAGGAGGTCGATTTCATCGAGAATGAGAACTGCGACGTCACAGCATGTATCGAGAACATTCCAGAGCCGACGATAATAATCACCGGTTGCAAGCCCTCGTTCAGGAATCGTAATATTGCTCTGTACTGGATCATTGACCTCACGTCCAATGGTTTTGACGACGCCTGCCTCAGTGTTCTGCTCGCCACAATCGACGTATGCAGCCTTCACTGTGATATCGTCTCGCCGAGCTTCGTCAATAACCCGCTCGGTCACACTTCGTGAAATCAAACTCTTTCCTGTTCCAGTTTCCCCGAAGATGAGAAGATGAGTCGGTTCACGGCCGAAAATAGCAGGGTTGAGCGCTTCTGCAACCTGTTTCATATGCTCATCTCGGCCAACGATGCGGTCTGATCCGGGTATGTGCTTGATTTTCAAAAGCTCTTCCCGAGCGAAAACAGGATCGTCATACCGGAAGAGTGGGTCACGATCATCTGACTCATCGGCTGTCATGCCATTGGCTACTACATAACCCCCATTCGTAATAAAGGGCAGGGGAGTCGCGGATGTAAGTCGGTGAAAATCACCACTCAAAGCTGTCGAAATCGTTGTTTGTATTATTCCAATAAATTGGGTGGTGTCGCGGATGAAACAGCGGGAGACAACTTGAAACTTCAGCGTCGGACACCCATGTCGCGAGTGTAAAGATGGGAAAAATAGGCGATAGAAGGCTCAGATCCATTGGCAAAGAAATACTCAAGTCGATAAAACAAGCTGAAGCACACACACCACCGTCGCGGATGTAACGGATTCAGCAATAGGAAGGGAGGAGTCTCTACTCACGGAATTAGACAAATAAGAAGAACGAAGAGTGGTCGAAAAAGATAACCACTCTTCCAAGTTGTCGAAATTAACTTAATGGACTCTACGTCTATATGCTATAAATGTGTTTGGGTATAGTACAGAAAACGTATGAGAATTCGCCAAACTCCCGAGCGCTACTTAGTAGTTACATCCGCGATGGTGGTGTGTCTCCTACCGATCTGAATAAGCGACACACTCTTGTTCCCGTTACATCCGCGACCAAGGTGTGTCTGTACGTGGTTCTAGCACTCACGATTGAGTATCTGGAAATTGATCCCAACGCGGTGCATCTGCCAGCGATACTCTACAGCGATTTGTCTGACGTAGATTTATTTTCTATGCGTTCATGGAACGACTTGCGTTCCATGAGCGAAATACAAACCATTGGGGTTACAAACCAGAAAGGTGGTGTGGCGAAGTCGACTAACACGATCAATCTCGCGGGCGCGTTAGCATACCGGGGTAACCGAGTGCTTGCGGCAGACCTTGACCCGCAGGGGTATCTCACGAACAAACTCAACTTACGAGACGCATACAAAGCTGATCCTCCCTCGTTGTTCGATGCGATGAAAGAACCGACTGAACACAATGTTAATGACCTCACTGTCGAGCATGCTGAGTTCGACGTCCTTCCTGGGAACATCGATATGTTCCGCCTAGAGCAGGATCTAATTGCATCAGGATGGCGACCCCGGGAACGACTTCAGATGCTTTTCGACAATCTTGAGGGCTATGATTTCGTTCTTGTTGATGCTCCGCCGAGTCTCGGCCCGATTAACGACAATGTCCTCCTTGCCTGTGGTGACATCATCGTACCAGTCGAAGCTGAAGATACGTCGATTCTCGCGCTTGACCACCTCCTCACACAGATTGAGACGCTAGAGAAACGATACGAAGTCACCGTTTCCGAGCGTGGGGTCATCATCTCTAACGTCAACTATCCGCTTGACAACGAACAACGGGAAATGATTCGGTGGTTCGAGGACACCTTTGACGATCGCTGTCCGGTGTACGAAGTTCGGCATCGAGCCGCAATCAAACGAGCAATGAATGCTGGCGGTTCCATTTTCGCACCAGATGCCGAGGAATGCGACATGATTGAAATCTATGATCGAATTGCGGCAGACCTGGAGGAGAACCATGAGTGACCACCGTGACGACGCAACTAATCGGATCGCCGCTCGTTTCGATGGAGAGCAGACAGAGAAGAACGAAGGGAAAGCAAAGAACAAAAAGAATGCAAAGAACGGTGGGAACGCACAGCCTGCTCAATCCAATGGGAAGGCAGATCCTTCTGGGAACAAAAAGAACGATGGGAAAGCAAAGAACGTAAAGAAGGATTGGAACGCCCGGAGTGTCTATCTATCTGATGATCTTGATCGGAAGGTATCGACTGGATACAAGCGTCTTGATTTAGAACTCGAAATGGAGTTTGGGGAGACAGTCAAGAAGACTCGCCATTTCTACCCACTCGTATTCGAACTTGGATTGGAACGCATGGATGAACTGGAACCACAGGAACTCAAAGAACGCATTGAACGGATGGAACTCTAAGCGCTCCTGGAAACGTGTTCATTGAACGGTGATCTCTTTAGAGAGAAGCTGATCAGATAGTTTGAATCTTTTCTAACTGGCTCAAAACGGTATCAATCCAGATGTCCAGCTCCTGCTGTAGCCACTCCGTGGTTTCTGCGAGTGGTTGAGCGACATGCAAATACTTGACCCCACCACTACTGACAGTGCGTGGATACCGAGTGACCAACTCCTGTTCGTATAGCGGTTGCAGTTGCTTCCCTACCGTACTCTGATCACGATCGAGAATATCAGCAATTTCAGCGATCGTACTGTGTGGATAATCGAGAACGGTCAGGTATACACGGAATGATGCTTTATGCACTCCACAGACCGTGGCTGTCAGTTCTGTGAGTTCCAACTCGGAATTTCTATCCAATAGTTGCTCGAATCTCGCTACTCGTTCCTCTGGGAGTACTGTCCCCTCTGCCAACTCATTGTCTTCTGTCTTCATACGTGAGTGGACTAGTGATAGCTAATAGGTCTTTCTCACACACCGACCGAATCTACCGATAGAAGAGCCGACGAGTATACTTACCGTGGCCGAAGTTGCATCGGGAGTCCACTTTTCGTCTTCATCGTCATTTCTGGTTCGATCGAAACCTCCTCCTCACCCATCCATTCAAGCGTCCAGTGTTGACCAATCGTCGCTAGCACGAGCGTTGCTTCTAGCGTAGCAAATTCTCGCCCGATACACGTCCGACGTCCCCCACCAAATGGAATAAATGCGTAGTCAGGCAGCTTGTCCTTGAACTCCTCCGTCCACCGATCTGGACAGAAGGATGAAGGATCGTCGTAGAATCGCTCATCACGGTGTATCGCTTGGAGTGGGAGATGAACTTGCGTATCAGCTGGAATCTGATATCCATCGACGTTCACATCCCGCGTTGTTTGGCGAGGGATTGTGTGTACCGGCGGGTACATACGAAGTGTCTCGGTCACAATCCGCTGTGTGAGTTCCAAGTCGGTGATGTCCGCATGGGTCGGTGGGTCGCCGCCTAGTACCGCATCGAGTTCCTCGTGAAATGCCTGTTGAATCTCTGGATTTTGGGCCAATGCGTACCAGGCGAACCCAAGAGCGGCCGCAGTCGTTTCATAGCCTGCAAAGAGCATTGTGAGCAGTTGTCCTTCGACTTCCTCGGTACTCAGATGATCTTGACCGCTCGCTTCACGTGCCTCTGCAAGTTTTGACAAGAGTGTTTCTTGGTGGAGGCTGTCTGGCTGTGACCCCTCGCCGTGTTCAGTAAGCAGTCCGCGAATTTCCGATCGAAGACGCTCCTTTGACTCGGAAAAGTGGCGGCGTGATGGCGTCGGGATCCAATTCGGTAGCAACCAGGACGTTGGCGCGAACCAGCTATTGAGACCATCCGATGCGGCTCGAAGTTCACTACCCTCTCCTGGTGCTAGCTCGCGGCCGAAGAGTGTCGCAAAGAGAATTTCGAGGGTGAGATTTTGCATCTCTGACTCGATATCCCGAGTTTCGCCTGTCGACCACGTCTTGAGACGACGTTGTGTTGCCTCAACCATGTAGTCCCCATAGCCGGCAACCTCCTTTCGGTGAAACAGTGGTTGGAGGATATTCCGCTGTCGGCGCCATTGGTCGCCCTCAGTAGCGAGCACTCCTTGGCCGAATGCCATCTGGAAATCCTCTGTTTTGCCGAATGCCTCGACGTCGTCCACCAGTACTTGTCTGAAATAATCGGGATGAGCTAGAACATAGATCTCCTCGGTTGGGAGCACCAATCGATAGATATCTCCGCATTCGTCGATTGCATCATACGTAAACTCAAACGGATCTTGCGCAAATGCGAGAGTGTGACCGAGCACCGGGAGGCCCGACGGGGCCGGTGGTTGCCGCGGTTCTGAATCCATAGTCGCACAACACTCCAGCAGTTAGATAAACCCATTGTACCACAGACCTGGCTATGGGTATGGAGGAAACACTGAATTGCTCTAATAGGGACTATTCTAATATATTACTTTTCGTTTATTATAAATACAAATTTCCAACTAGATTACGAACGATATTCCAAAGCAAATAATATATTAGACTGAACGGCCGAATAGGCATTATCGATACCAAACCGTGACTGCTACTACTCGCGATGTACAGCATCCACTCATAGACGAAGCACTAACCATTCGCAGCGTTATCAACGAGATCGTAGATTCTGCGCGTCTTGCAGTGCTTCGTGCCCTTCGGGATTTAGCAACTCCGACTACTCAGACGGACATCGCGAACCATATTGATCTCTCTCGGCAGGCGGTTTCTCCATATCTCGCCGGCCTACAGAGTCATGGGTTTGTCCGTTGTTCTGAGTCAGGGGCCGAACTAACCGCTGGAGGAAAACTCCTTCTGGAAGGAATGGAGAAATGTCTATACTCAATCTCGACCGAACAGCTTTCCTCTTTAACGCGATCTGCCCATCCACTCATACTCTTGCAACAACTTACAAAGAGTCCCTATCGACTAAGGGACGTTCAGACGACAGCGAACAACTTGCCGTCGAAAGCAACCATCAGACGTACTCTCACCGAATTTGTGCAGTATGAATGGCTCGAGGACGACGCCGGACAATATCGAATTACAGCCGTTGGGTCAGATGTGTTGTAGGAATACAGTAAACTAGCTACTGTTGTTGAGCAGCTCATCGAGAAGATACCATGGCTACAGCGTCTACCGCTGGATGCTGCTACGGTTCCAGTAGAACCACTTGCTGAAGCCGATTTGTCCGTCTCGTATCCTCGCAGTCCTGCATCAGCTCTCTCGACTTGTCTTGATCTCTATGATCCTCACATCAGTCGGTTTCGATGTTTGTGTTCTGTGTATAATCCTGTCCTCTTCCACGCCTACCATGGATTGCTAAAACTGGGTATTGAATCGGAAGCTATCCTCGATTGGCCAACGTACGAGAAAGCCGCAAATAATTCAAGAACTCACTATGCAGTAGAATCCGACCGGTACGATCACTACTGGCCACTGGTCTTAGAAGAATCTCAGACAGTAGGGATTGGAATATATGACGATCGAAAAGTTGCTATTGCGGCGTACAACGAAGCTGGGGACGGTAACCATATTGCCATGATCCAGAGTTCGGACGATCGACTTGTCGACTGGGGTATTGAGTTATATGAATCATTTCGAACAAAAGCACGACCGACATCTGAGATCTGTTTTGAATGAGTACACACCCGTGAACCACTATTGAAGCGCACTACTCGATCAAAAAACACCGCTCAGAGATGTTAGCATAATTTTCAGTGTTTCATAAGTGTTTACACCGTAAAGGGCGGTGCAAATAATACACCTCGGTGAGAAGCGATAGCCACGCCGGAGGTCGTTTCCTGACCCGCTGGCCTAGACATCTCGTCACTTGATGCTATCCGGGCGACGAAAGCGAATCGCATGGCTCTCGGGTCGATATCACCAGTGCGCAAATCAGCGAACGTACGTGGGCTCTAATCACTCGTTCGCAGGCGCACCGGCCACCTCTGGCACAGAACACACCCAAGCATCACGCTTAGATTATGTCCCAGAGTACCCAAAGCTTCGAAACCACGTCTTGTAAAGGTTCCCCGCTACCGGACACGCAGTGCCGATTAGATCAGTGGATAGACACGATAGATGAGTGTACCTCGAGTTCGTCATCCGAACAACCATCCTCGATCTCTTTCAGCACTCATAAACCACGGTCCCAGCTGACGACTATCGAGGAACTCGACCGACACCCATATCGCGATCCAAATCAGCTTCGCGCTGCCTACGAGGATACCGGAACAATCGCGGGCACAGCCGCCCACTTCGACGTCTCAGAAACAACCGCCCGGATGTGGTTGATTCGCTACGAGATTTACGATCCCGACATCCAGGGGCTTTCAGCCCTTGCTGACCGACTGGAAGACCTGTTGCCCGAGGATCTTGGACTTTCCCCACTGGATGAGTACCGATGAAGACTCCTAATTTCGGGGGTGAGCACTGATGTCGATCGGACTGTCACCCGACGAAGTTGACGAGAACGCGGTATCAGACGACGACTTTGCCGCTGCGATGGGGATGGATGTGCCAGAGCCGGACACATCGAACGCGGTCACGGCAGAGCAGGAGCCCCCAAGCCGGGAAACGATGTGGGCACTGATCCAGCGGCAGACCGAGCAGATCGAATCACTCCAGCAGCGCATAGAGACGCTGGAACACGAACGTGAGAACACCGAGAAAGAACTGGCCGACGCACGGGATCGTGCCAACCGCTCCGAGGCTGTGGCCGACGCCGCGATTGCCCACATCCGGCAATTATGGATGTTCTCAGATACGCACGAAACGCGGGTAAACAACGTGACGACGCGCGTGTTCGAGAATCATGAACAACGACTCGTAGACATTGAACACGACCGAGTAGATGTGAGCGACCTGATCAACTCGGATGTGACCCACGATCTCGAAATTCAACGGAAGACGGCCGCACGACTGGCTGCTGAGCGGGAGGACGCCGATTCCCCTCTGTCGGGGAACAAGCATCGAATGACGTTCCTCTGGCGCGAGTTCATCGAATCAGCGCAGAAGACGAAAGGCGGAAAGCTGGAACTTGATTCGTCGGCGTGCCATCGTCGGTTGGAAAACCGCGCCGGGATTCACGATCCGAATACGAACACGGTGCAGCGGTCGATGAAAATGCTGGCGCGTCACACTCGGCGAGACGGTAGCGTGAGTGAGTCAGGCGGGTGGGACGACGATGACAACCTCGTTCGCTTCGAACCCGGCGAGCGGGGTGGACAGGCTGCCCGCTTGGTCGCTGATGCAGACGAGTTTGGTGAGTTTGCTGCCGAACAGTCACGGGCTGTACTCGAACAGGGAGGTGACGAGTAGCGCGAAGATTACACTGTCGTAATTATCCCCAGAACGCGGGGCGTAATCTTGCCCCGAAGCGGTTCCGGAGTACTCCTCCACAGATGACAAGGGGGGGGGCGCAATTTGCGCCCCCCCCTTTGATGCGGAACGAACGGTCGATTACTGTGGGGTGTAATTACTCTCACTTTTCTCACCGCGCTTGCGAGGCGGAAAACGATGGGAGAACAGATCTGGCGTGATTACGGTTCACTTTCGGGCGTTAATTACGACAGTGTAATCTTGGTTGGCGGTGTGCATCGGTGAGAACAACAATTGGGCCAGGGTGGTTTTGCCGTGTTCTTCGATGAGCATCGTCCAATTTGAATGGAATCACTGTGGGGTTATCGTCCAAGGAGATGTGCCAGCAGACCCCCCAAACCGGCCAATATGGTGTATCTGGATCAGCCGCTGTTCATGCTCGGTCACGGCGTCGAGGATCCAGCTGATGGTATTCACGGCGAACTCGTACCAGTCAGTGACGACGAGCGCACCGACTGTGCCATCGAGCACCTTGGATGCGACACGCGGGTTGCCCGGACAAGAGTCGAATCAGTCCGGTATCCATACCCTTTTCGTGAGGACTAGTCATAGCGCTACCCATGCGAGTCACCGTCATCGGAGCTACCGGACACATTGGCACCTACTTGGTGCCGCGACTGGTGCGGGCAGGCCATGAGGTCGTCGCAGTCAGCCGGGGAGAGCGCGATCCCTACCGAGACGATAGCGCGTGGACCAACGTCGAGTCAGTCGAGCTCGACCGCGAAACCGCTGAGGAACGCGGCGAGTTCGGTGAGGAGATTGCGGCTACCGACCCGGATGCCGTTGTCGACCTGATCTGCTTTGAGCCGGAGAGTGCCGAAGCGCTCGTCGCGTCGCTACGCGGGGAGGTCCAACACCTACTGCACTGTGGGACGATCTGGGTCCACGGTCCCAGCGCCGTCGTCCCCACGACCGAGGACACCCCGCGCACGCGTCGGCCGCTCGGCGAGTACGGACGAAAAAAAGCCGAGATTGAGGCGTACTTGCTTGATGAGACGCGCCGGAACGACTTCCCGGCGACCGTCCTCCACCCCGGACACATCGTGGGTCCCGGCTGGGAGCCTGTCAATCCGGCGGGCAACTTCGACACCGACGTGTTCTCGCGACTCGCGCGGGGTGAAGAAGTTGCGCTCCCCAACTTCGGGCTCGAAACCGTCCATCACGTCCATGCCGACGACGTAGCACAGGGCTTCCAGCGTGCGCTAGAGAACTGGTCAGCGGCCGTTGGCGAAAGCTTCCACGTCGTCTCGCCGCGAGCGCTCACCCTTCGCGGCTACGCCGAGGCCGTCGCCGGGTGGTTCGGACGAGACGCCAATCTCACGTACCTGCCGTTCGACAAGTGGGCCGATCGACCCGAATACGACGAAGAGGACGCCGAGATGACCGAGGAACACATCCGCTACAGCCCCAACGTGAGTATCGAGAAGGCGCGTGAGAAACTTGGATACGAACCGCGATACACCTCGCTCGAAGCGACTCGTGAGGCGGTCGAGGCCCTGAATGAGGTCGGCGAAGTCGACTCGAGCGAGTAGCGCACCCGCGCCTGAAAACCCCAGACTAGAGAGCGGTCACGACTGCTCAGACCACTCGCCGTCATCGGACTCACCGACAAATAGTGTATGAGCGCGGAAGTATGGTCGTCATTACCAACCCGTTCGAAGAGATGCCGCGACGTTCACTGGATTAGTAGCTGGCGTATCTCTCATCGATCGCTCTGATGAGGTCTTCAGCTCTCTGTGACCCTATGAGGATGGTTCGACCGTTCTTGCACTGGATCCACACGCCACGATTGCCACTCACGTTGTAGGCTATCTTCCCCGGCGCCCACCGGATGCCCCACCCGCCAAACTCGCGAATCGGATTGTATGTTTTCGCCTCGTATCGCTCGATCTCCGACCAGGAGATCCGACGGAATGTCTGATGAAGGGGCCACATTTTGACGTAGATTCCGTCGTTTCTGACTTCGGTTGTGAGACGAATGCTGTAGACAAACGCCGCGATAGCTCCAACGAGAGCGAGTCCGATTACTGAGACTGGCCCCAGAACAAGCATGAGCAGCGCAATACTCGTGAGGAGTGTCCAGATCCACCACTGGCGAAATCGTTGCACTTCGCGATATACTGGATCTGTGTCCATGAAATCGTCACTTCGTGTTACTCGGTATTACGATCATCGAATACCGGCAATGAGTCTCTTCTGTCGGTGTTCAATGTAGTAGCCCACATCTATTGGACTTTCAACTTGCAAGAAGGCTGCAAAGTATAGAGAGATGGCGTAGGAGGCACCCCTCATCTGTTCGCTTTGAGCAAAAGTTGAGACTGGGATTCTCAATGCATACGGTCCTCGAATCTCTTCGTGGTTGAGCATGATCTCCTCGTTGACTCACTCAGCAACATCGAATGCCCAAGATGGCGACTGAACGGAGTGAGTTACTGCTCTAATTCCGACCACACGTGCCGGAACTTCCCACTTCGTTCCTCTCGTTGTGGAGGCTCGGATGCCGCTTCGACAGTTAT
This sequence comes from Haladaptatus marinus, assembly GCF_051194195.1. NCBI lineage: Archaea > Methanobacteriati > Methanobacteriota > Halobacteria > Halobacteriales > Haladaptataceae > Haladaptatus > Haladaptatus marinus. The sequence goes on along the minus strand of NZ_JBLZNK010000007.1, from coordinate 48,834 downwards.
GCGGCTAATCCCGTGAGTACGAAGGAACGACTGGAGCTCCCGCTCGATATGCTTCCAGACCTCCTCCTTGGTCGCATCAGGAGTGACATCAAAGCGGACCTGAAGTGTTGTGGGAGCTGTGCGGATAATCTGGGTTCGATGGACACCCGGAACTTCTTCGACGACGCTTGAGAGTCCGAGTGGGAAAATCGGCACCTCCTCTCCCTCGTCGGTTTCGAACTGGAGGACGTCTCCTTGCCGTCCGCCGACCTCCATGATGGGGAATGCGCTCCCGCATGGACACCGTTCTTCGTACATCGTGATGCTATCCCCGAGATCGTACCGAACGAGCGGTTGCACTCGATTCGAGAGGCTCGTGATGAGGACGGTGTCCGACGGCGTCCCTGATTCGACCGGCTGATAGTCCTCGTCGACCGGTTCGAGTACGACCCAGTCGGTGTTGGCGTGGAGATTTCCGTGTTCGCACTCGACGGCAATCGGGACGAATTCCGTCGCCCCATAGAGTTCTCGGACCACACAATCGAAGGTGTCCCGGAGCATTCGCTTTTGGGTCTCAGAGATGGGTTCTGCCGTGGGGAGAACGAGTGCCGGGCTGATGTCGAGACGTCCGTCTTGCTGGGCTCGCGCCAGCTCGACGAAGACGGTCGAGTAGCCTTCGAGGATGGCGGGTTGGTACTGGTTCAGATCGGAGATCAGGTCGTCGATCGGGCTCTTCGGGGAAAAGAGTCGAAGGCGACGCTCTCCATAGACGGATTCTCGACGCATCATCTCGAGACCGGCCGCACCGGCGAAGTGACCGCCCGAAACCGCGACGAGTCCGATGCGGAGATTCTGTGTGAAAAGTCGGGACAGTGACGAAATTCCGGCCATTGCGGGCACGATCCACCGATCACCCAGCACGTCTGAAATGGTCCATGCGGTCTCATCCTGGACGAATACCCCCGGTTCCCCTGTCGTCCCAGATGTCGTCCAAACCGGATACGTGCCGAGGAAGCGCTCGCCGATCTTCGTCTCGTCGGCGACGAACGCGTCGATCTCGGCTTTGGTAATCGCCGTGTCTGTGACGAGGTCGTCGAAGTGTTCCATGAGCATCGACTTCGACACCGGCGGGTACTGTGTGAGGTCGGTACTGCCCTCGGGCACGTCGGCGTAGTGTCGCTTGTAGAACCGTGACTGTCGCCGGGCAAAGGAGAGCATCTCAGTGAGCCGTCGTCGCTGCCGAGCCTCTATCTCTGCACGGGTCGCTCTTCTGGCCCGCCATACGTCGAGCGTGATCTTTCCTCTCTCGATTGGATTCATCGGACTGGTGTTGGAACGCGGGGGAATTCTTCCGAGCCCCCTCTCGTGTTCCCATTAGACTTCGCGGCGAACGGACTTTGTTATTGTCCCGCCGAGCCAGCTGTTACCCGATGTTCCTCATGTGGCCCTCCCAGGGCTCACCATGTCCGGACAACAGTACGACCTCGCCACAGGAATCCAATTTCCGTATCGACGACCGCGCCTTCTCGGCGTCGTAGTGTATCGGTGGCAACAGCGCTGGTTCGGTGTGCCGGCCAGTTCGCACGTTGTACATCATCAGGGCGTCACCGCAGAAGAGCACATCTCGATCGGGGAGATAGAACGCGGAGGATCCGGCCGTATGCCCGGGGACATGGATTACCGTTGGATGCCCAGGGACGTCGAGTTCGTCGCCGTCCTCGAAGATTTCGAACGCCGTGAGTTGCGGCACCGATCCGACCCCTGAACGGACGACTTCGACGAAATACGAAAACACCGGGGGCTTCCAGAGTACCTTAACGAAGTCGAGCGGTGGGAGCGACCGGGACACCGTGTTTGCCCGCTGCACATCGGCCGGGTGGATCCACACCGGCGCGTCAGCGGCTACTCGAAGCCACTCGGCGAAGCCGAGATGGTCGAGGTCGCCATGGGTGATGAGAATCGCCGCAACGTCGGATATCGTGTATCCGAGTACCTCGACACCTTCGACGAGGAGGTTCCAGTGTCCGGGGAGGCCAGCGTCGACGACAGTGAGAGCATCGTCCTCCTCGACGATGTACCAGTTGATTCGGCGCGTCCCGAATCGATACACTCTGTCGGCGACCTCGACGCCACGAACGAATTCCATAGCGGACGTACGCACTCGACTGGGATATCCCTGCTAGCTGGTTTGAGCGGGTAAGCGCCTGCTTCCTGGATGCCGTGCCTTCTCCGACCACCCGCGTCGAAACCCGCCGTCAGCCAACGAGCGTCACCCCAATTACGCTCCCGACGCCGTAGGTGAGGACCGCAGCAGCGAGTCCAATTCCGACCTGACGCAGTCCAGAATAGAGAACAGACCGTCCCGTGAGAAGCGTGATGCCGGCGCCGATGACGAACAGCGCGACTGCACTCAGCACGAGACTCACGCCGACGGCGACCAGTCCGCTCAACACGAAGTACGGGAGGACGGGGACGATGGCTCCGAGCGCGAAGAGCACGAACGACGTCGCGGCCGCTTCCCATGCTGAGCCACCCAGTTCTTCAGGGTTGATGCCTAGTTCCTCGCGGGCGAGCGTGTCCAGTGCCATTTCCTCGTCGGCAATCAACTGCTCGGCAACCTCTCTGGCGCGTTCTTTCGAGAGCCCTTTCGCCTCGTAGATGAGGGCCAGTTCTTCTGCTTCTTCTTCGGGAACCTCGGCGAGTTCTTCGGCCTCAATGCCGATCTGGCGTTGATACAGTTCCCGAGAGCTTTGGACGGAGAGCCACTCGCCCATCGCCATCGACCCCGATCCAGCGAGGAGCCCGGCGAGACCCGTAATCAGAATCGCTGTCGAATCCAGTGCCGCACCGGCGACGCCCATCACAAGACTGAGATTGGACACGAGACCATCGTTTGCACCGAGAACTGCGGCCCGGAGTGCGTTGCCGCTGGTCGCCCGGTGGCGGCCTTCGAGCTGGGCGAGGACTTCTCCCCGTGCCCCCTGCCCGGGTGTTTCCGCGATCACCGTCAGGAGACGATCGTGCGAGCGTTCGTCGGCGGCCATCCCGGTTCCTGTGACCTCCGGTTGGGTCGCGTAGTCACTCCCACCGATGGCCTCCCCGGCTTGCATGGAGGAGATTACTAGTCCCGGCCCGAATCGACGAGCAAGCCACGCCAGCACCCTCGCTCTCCGAGACGGCTTGGCGTCTCCTGGGTCAGAACCGGCTTCTCGAATTTTCTCAGTCCAGAAGTCTGCATGGGTTCCCTCCGTCTCGGCCAGCCGACGGTACACGTCTGCGACCTGTGGTTGCGATTCCGCGTCAGCCATCGCCGTATAGACCGTCGCACTGTCGATTTCGTCTTGCCGATTGCGACGGTAGCGTTCGATATCTTCCGGAGTAGTCATATCTAGTGTAATTGCGACGCGAGGACTTAGTGGTGGATTCAGCGCATCACACGGTCGGCTTGACTGCTGCCTGCCCCCTCATCCAATACACGGTCAGTGGGAGTTGAGACCGTCGCTCTCAATGCATACGGTCTCAACTTCCCCGGGCTCACAGAAGTTGAGACCGGTACGTTCAATGCATACGCCCCGACTGCCGCTCACGCTGTAGGCTATTTCCCTCGGCGCTCGACGAATCTCAGCCGTCGAACTCGCGAAGTGGGTTACACCATCACAGTCAAATCATCGGGCAAACGATGAAGAGAGTTGCCATCAATATCTCACCAGAGATGTATGACCGTATCGTGATTGCTGTCGATGGGAGTGACGAAGCGAGGCGAGCAGCACGACGTGGTCTTCAACTCGCTCGAGCCTTCGACGCGACCGTTACCGTTCTTTCCGTCGTCGAACGGAAAGCACTTCGACTCACAGAAACACCCGACGAGAAAACACGGTTGCAAGAGAGTAGGGAAGAGGCTCTCACAGATATCGAGGAGCTTGCTTCAGAACTCGGCTATCCTGTTACCACGACACTGACCGAGGGTAAGCCCGCTACCCAAATCAGCGAGTATGCGGATGAGCAGGACGCAGACCTAATCGTTATCGGGAGACAGGGGATGACCGGACTCGGTCGGCGTCTCTTGGGTGGTGTGACCGAACACATCCTCCATCAAGGTGATATCCCCGTGCTCGTCGTCTCGGGCGAAAATCACAACGGTGAAACGGAGGACGACTATTCACGAATCCTTATCACGACGGACGGGAGCGAAAACGCCGAAATGGCGACTCCCCATGGAATAACGATCGCTCAACGCTTTGGCTCGGACGTTCACGTTTTGAACGTCGTGGATCTTCAGTCTGCAGGAGGCATGTTTGACGCGGGGGGTCTCGAAAAGGAGTTCATCGAACGGCTCGACACGGAAGGGCAGGAAGCCGTCGACAGCGTTGCAAACCAAATCGAGGAATCCGTCTCAGATCCGACTGTGAAGACTGCCGTCGAACGAACAACGTCGCTCGAAGGGGCCGCCGCCGGTGTCCGTGAGTATATCGAAGAAAACGAGATCGATCTCGTCGTGATGGGTTCTCTTGGACGGTCAAATCTCAAGCGTCAACTTCTCGGTAGTGTTGCTTCCTCCGTGCTTCGGACAGTTGACGTCCCTGTACTGATCGTAAAGTGATCCTCGTAATCCACTCGACTCGCACCTCGAAGAACTTCGTGCTGCGGTTCTTCTACTTCGCGTTTGCGTGTCTGTTGTCCTCGATCTAGCGAGCGGTCGATCTGCTCGTGTAAGTCGGGTTCCCCAGGGAGTACGAGCGATCACCGATTGTGACAGCAAACACAGTGCTCACGCTACTGAAACGGACTGGCATCGGCTAGGAAACCTGCTTTAGGGCCATGAACGCCGGGTGAGCAGCGGCAGCTCTGGTTCGAATTGTCGTTAAGTTGTCCAACGGTTAGAAGAGTGATTAGAGACGGCATCTGTGGGTCAGTTTGAGTCGCTTGCAGAGGGGTGAATTCCCCCCAAATCGTGCATTCTGGGACCTCTGTACCTACTGTAGTCTCATCTTCACGGGCTCAGCTTTGATGTAGCGACATATGATTTATGTGATTCTAAATAGCGGAATTTGCTGGTTAGAGGGCTTGTAACTTGCAATTGTGCTATAGGTGGTGTTGATTCGATCACTGCCGCATATATCTCTAAGCGGAAGTGCAACCACCCCGGGACCCCCAAATCAATCTGTGCATAGTTCGTAGTGTGGTTCGATCATCGACTAGACTCTCAACTGAGTCACCATTCCAACAGTAGTACGAACAAAACCCCTAGAAGACCTAACATAACGATATACATCGTTGCAAAAACAATACCACGTGAGAACGCCCAGTAGCTCCAAAATCCAACGACAGCGAATAAAGCGAGAGTAAAATTCTTATGTTGTCTACTTGGAAAGTAGCCATTATACTGCCGTTGTCCATATAGTGACATTGCACTATGTTTGTGCGTCTATCCCCTTATTTCCAACTTTCACAGATGATTATCCGTGATAAAACCCGACACCGAGTGTCTCCACACCCGCTTAGTGCACCATGGAGTAGTAAGACAACTGAACCATAGCCAATTCACTCTTCATGGGTGAGCAGGACAAATTTACTGTCCCCTCAAATCAGAAGTGGAAATGAAATGGGGCGGATCGCCACCCTCGGGGAAGCAAATTTCGTCGACCGTACAAATGGGAGATTTGCGGCCCAATCTCAGTTTCCGAAACTGAATGATTTGCATCTACTTCCCTCCTCGCCACCCATCACTTCTCTTTGACTACTATCCGTGATTCTGCTCCCTGTTGCTGTTCGTTGACGTAGTCGACAGGTACGTCTCAACCCGCATCAGATCACTTTTATCGAGGCCGAATGCCTTGATATCGTTGTGATCTGTAGTGTTCGTCATTTCCAGTGCCCGCGCCTGGTCGATACCAAACGGAATTGTCTGCAGCGGTTCGGCAGCAGACAGAGCTAACTCTACTAACTGCATCGGCACTGGGATAATGCGGACTGATTCCCCTGCAGCATGATAGAGCATGCGTGTGACCTCCCCAAACGTAAGTACCTCGGGACCTCCGAGATCGTACACCTGCCTCACGTGACGGTCTTGCTCGATTGCATCTGCGACGATTTGCGCGACATCCTCCACCCATATCGGCTGAAAACTCGGTTGATCTCCACCATCCGGGAGAAACGTGACGTACGGCGTTGTGTACTGTTTGATGAAGGCGAACGTTTCACTCCCTTTCCCGAAAATGAACGAGGGACGGAGAATCACCCAGTCCAGATCTGAATACTGAGCTACCAAATCACCGAGACCCTGCGTTCGCCAATAAGCAATCGGACTGTACGGATCTGCACCGAGTGAACTCATCTCGACATATCGTGATACATCGTGTTCCTGAGCGGCATGTACCGCATTCATCACGCCGCCGATGCAGACGGTGTCGTGGAATGTTCCCGGTCGTGGTTGATGAAGCGGTGGGAGTGCTGTGAGGTTTACTGCAGCGTCTTTTTCTTCGAATGCCGCTTCGATGGAGTCGTAGTCCGTGATATCGCCCGATACTAGTTCGACAGTATCCGGCAGAACCTCGGCATCCGGCGACCGAGAGAGCGACGTGACTGTGTGACCTCGGGTGACGAGTTCGGCACAGACGTTTCGGCCGACAAACCCGTCTCCCCCCGCGATGAGAACGTTCATACGCAGACTGGCACCGTTTTCGACTGTAAATATTCGTCTCAGTTTTCATTTTTATGGCGAATAAATGAATCCTCGCTCAAATCTGCACTATCTTATATATCGATTCCAGCTGCCGTACTGGTCACGAATACTTCCGCGAGGAACGCTGAAAACAACGATGAGGATACCGACAGCAACACTACTCCACATCGCGACTATTGAGGATCCTGTGAGAACCCACGGGGCTACGATGACCCATATCCCGAGAGGAATGTTCAGGAATCGGACGGTACGAACCGGTTCTCCCATCGCAATGACCGAAAACGTGACGACGAGTGCGCCAACGAGATGGCTACTGTCTGCGGCGGCACCAACCGTTCCGAGGAGGGCAGGCGACGACATTAACCAGAGACCTAACCCTGTTGTACCGAGAAGAGGCCAAGACACGGACATTCCCCAAAACATCGACCACCACGAGTCTGCATCCGAGCGTGTCTTTCCATCCACACCAGCATCCGAAGTTGAGAAGGAACCACCCATCCAAAAGACATGCCACAGTGAGACATCACCTCGCGTCTGTTGGTAGAGGAACTGTCCCATTGCGACGACCTCATCAACCGTCAGTGCAATCATGAACAGCATCGCGAGCGCGGAAAGCAAACAGAGCGTACACCACGTCCCGACGGCTAACGGCTGGAGGATAATGAGAACGATGCTAACGAAGCCGAGGGGGATGACCACGATACCAAATAGCGTCACCATCCACGGCATCGTTCGCCACCGGCGCTTATCACCCATGAACCCCATAAGAACCTCGACCGCGTATGCGACGGCACCGAGACCCGCATCAGAGGTCGGGAACATCCTCGAGACATCGGACGTGAGCACGTTCTCCGTTCCACGGCCGAAAAACGGGTCGAAGACGAAGTCGGTGTAGCCGAGCTGGAACGTGGCCATGTGGGTCGAGAAAAAGAAGCCGATAAGTCCGGCAATAATGATCGGTGCCCGTTGTGCTGCCGTCGATGGGTTGTACGTCCAACCTCTCGGGGTATCTGGCCCCGACATCTCCATTCGCATGACGACGAGCACAGCGAAGGTGATGACGAAAACACCGACGAGCGTGTCGTTCACGTAGGCATCGCTCGTCGGAGCCCAGAAGAATAACGGAGCAAGCAGCAACCAGACACCGACGAACCCGTTTACGTAATTCGCGATGCCGCTCCCGAGTAAAATCACAGCACCACTGAATACAATGAGGAGCACTCCGCTGACCGTGTCGCTGATGGTCATCGCGAGACTCTCGTACCCGAAGGTGAACGGACTCGCTATGAGCCAGAGTCCGAGGATAACGATAGGATACTGCGGCCAGATCTCCATCGTGGGATGTTTGAGCATCATCGTTCCCGGTGCTCGTGACTCCTGGTGTTGGTGGTCAGCCGTTCCATCGGATACCCTGTCCTGGTTCCCACTCACTGTTTCCCACCCGATGGTTCTCTTCGGCGGCATCGGCCAAAGAATCACTGGCAACACCTGTGGTGGAAGATTTTTGACTGCACTTTTCGGAAATACCGAGTCTGTTGAGTAGTTGTCTACCGCACCGATTGAGTGTTCTCAGCTTTTCGCATCTTTAGCGTACAGTCGTCAATACGCGGCAAACGCTCCAATACGAGTCTCTATATCTGGAAACTGACTACAACGCAACTGGGTCATTATAGATTGAACAGGCGCAATACCACGGTCTTTAGGCCGTGGATACGCGCCGTAAGCTTGGTTACACACCCGCCATCGATGGCTGGGCCGGATATTCTACGCCGAATCGGTAATATTATGTTTTCAGGGTTCATAACTGGTTATGAAGGCAAAATCCAATGCGAACCGTCCGAACATTCGAGGGCACAATCACAAACCAAAAACAAGTAAGTGACGACCTCGACCAACTCGGATGGGCCGCGTCCAAACTCTGGAACGTCGGTCGCTACTACGCACAAGAACGATGGGACATGACGGGCGAGATTCCCGATGACGGGGAACTCAAAGCCGAACTCAAAGGTCACGAACGCTATACGGACCTTCATTCTCAATCCAGTCAGCGCGTTCTCGAAGAACTCGCTGAAGCGTTCACCGGCTGGTTCGGTAAGCGTCGCAACGGCGATAGTCGTTGCCGACCGCCCGGATTCCGCAAAAACGGAGATTCACACCCACGTTCTACGGTGTCGTTCAAAGCGGCTGGCTTCAAGCATGATGCACAGTTTCAACGCGTCCGCCTCTCGAAAGGTCGCAACCTCAAAGAGCATCGCTCGGATTTCATCCTGTGCGAGTACCAGACTCGCCCAGATGTTGACCTGACCGAGTGGGACATCCAACAGGTTCGTGCCGTCTACAAGCGTGAGGAGTGGCGGCTTCAATTCGTCTGTCGAACCACCATCGACCCGGAACCACCGGGCGACGAAACAGCCGGGATTGACCTCGGTATCTGCAATTTCGTCGCTCTTTCATTTGGTGGCGAGTCGATTCTGTTCCCCGGCAACGTCTTGAAAGAGGACGAATACTACTTCGGGAAAGAGAAAGCGAAATGTGACGATTCCCGTTCTCGAAAGCGAATGCGGATTGACCGCAAACGCACTGACCGACGATCCCATTTCCTCCACACACTCACGAAACACATCGTTTCCGAATGTGTTGAGAGACGTGTCGGAACGATTGTTGTGGGTGACCTCGGTGGAATCCGTGACGGTGAGAACGGCGATTCACGAAATTGGGGAACACACGGCAATCTCGACTTGCACGGATGGGCGTTCGACCGATTCACCACGCTTCTTGACTACAAGGCCGAAGCCGAAGGTATCGAGGTTACACTGGTGTCGGAACGCGATACGTCGAAGTCGTGTTCGGTTTGTGCAACTGTAGATGGCGACCAGCGGGTTGAACGTGGGTTGTACGTCTGCGACGAATGCGAGATGGCGATGAACGCTGACGTGAACGGTGCTGAGAACATTAGACGAAAAGTAACTCCGAGTCTCGTCTGCGACGGAGGAGATAGGAGTACCGGCTGGTTGGCACAGCCAGCGGTTCACTTGTTCGACCGCAGTGCGGGCTGTTTCGCCCCACGAGAACAGGTTGTAAACCGCGAATCGTAATATCTCAACTGCGGTCGGGATTCCCGCGTCTTCAGGCGCGGGAGGATGTCAATATGATAACCAACGAAAAAATGGATCACATACCGATGAGTTTAGTAGTGCAGATTGTCCGGTGTATCTCAGGCGTGCGCGGTATATCCTGCATTCTCGACGGCTTGAACCAGAACCGTGACATCGGCATCTCCTTTGATACTCGCTTGTTCGGCTTCGTGGTTTGCAGTAGCATCAGTGATGCCGTCGATACTACGGAGGGCGTCTTCGACAGTCTGTTCGCAGTGTCCACACGACATTCCTTCGACAGTGATGGTCGTCGTCATACATCTCAGTGTATGGGTGCTTTCTTTTGTGGACTTCTCTTTAGATTGGTCGGTAGAAGCCGTCTAGAAACATTGGAAACGAAAGTCAAAAACACGCACGGCTTTTGGCTCTCGGTGACGTAGTGCTGTTATGCGCGATCTGGACGAAACCGACCTCGAAATCCTGGAGCTACTGATGTCGAACGCTCGTCGGCCCTACAGCGATGTGGCGGACGCTGTTGATTTGTCACCACCTGCCGTCTCGGATCGGGTCGCTCGACTACAGGAGCGGGGAATCATCCGTGGATTTACGCTCGATATCGACTCCTCACAACTTCGTAAAGGAATTCCTATTCTGGTAACACTTGACGTCGCGGCTGACAGTCGAGACATTCCGTCAGTCAAGGAGACACTCCTCGATACCGGCGAAGTCGAATACGTGTTTACTACTGCAGAAGCTGACCTCATTGCATACGTGCGGGTACCCGACAATGATGTCGCTGCGTGGCTTGACACTATCTTCGACCAAGGAACGATCGACGACTTCGAAGTGACACTGTTGTCAGGTGCGGATTGGTCTCCTGACCTTGGTGGGATGGAGTTCGCGTTGACCTGCGCGGAGTGTGGAAACACGGTCGATAGCGAAGGAACATCGACTCGCATTGATGGCGATCTCTATCAGTTCTGTTGTCCGTCGTGTGAAGCCCGTTTCGAGGAGAAATATGAACAACTCCAGCAAGGAGCGGACTGAGCAACGGTCAACGCGCCAGCGCTTTTGAATCGAAGCTTTTCGAGCTCCTTTTCCGAATAGATGAAAGGACAAATCGATTGAATAGCCAAGCCCTATGATAAAGTAATGAGCCAGCATCGAGTTCACATCGATATTCAGGGAATGAGCTGTGCGAACTGTTCCCAGACCATCGCCGATTCCGTCGATTCCCTTGATGGGGTGTCGGAAGCAAACATCAATTTTGCGACCGACGAAGGAACCATCGAGTACGACTCGGACGAGGTTTCGCCAAAGCAGATCTACGAAGCCATCGAGAGCGTCGGCTATACTCCTGTCACGGAGACGAAGACGATCGGCATCACGGATATGTCGTGTGCGAACTGCTCGGAGACGGTACAGAACGCGCTCGAGCGGACATCAGGCGTTATTGAAGCGGACGTCAACTTCGCTACTGACGAGGCACAGGTCAGATACAACCCTGCTGAAGCGACGCTCACGAACCTCTACGATGCTATCGAAGATGCCGGCTACGCACCCGTTCGCGCGGACGGCGAGTCCGGTGAATCTGCCACAGATCGCCGCGATGCCGCTCGGCAGGCCGAAATCAGTAAACAATTACGGCTCACTCTGTTCGGTGCCGTACTCTCTGCACCGCTCATTTTCTTCCTTGCTGAGAAATTCATTCTTGGCGGAGGGATTCTTCCGGAGACGGTATTTGGAATTGAGTTCGGCTGGGTCGAGTTCTTGCTCGCGACGCCGGTTCAAATCGTTCTTGGGTGGGAGTTCTACAAGAATTCCTACAAGGCCCTCGTGAAGAACAAGAGCGCCAACATGGATGTGCTCATCGCGTTGGGCTCGTCTACGGCGTATCTCTACAGTGTCGTCGTGCTGCTCGGACTGATCGCCGGAAGTCTCTACTTCGACACGGCCGCGCTCATCCTCGTGTTCATCACGCTCGGCAACTATCTCGAAGCGCGCTCGAAGGGGCAAGCGAGTGACGCGCTACGCAAGTTGTTGGAGATGGAAGCCGACACTGCAACCGTCGTTGATGAAGACGGTACCGAGCGCGAGGTACCCATCGAAGACGTGACGGTAGGCGACCGGATGAAGATCCGTCCCGGTGAGAAAATTCCCACTGACGGTGTCGTCGTGGATGGACAGAGTGCGGTTGACGAATCGATGGTTACCGGAGAATCGGTACCCGTAGAGAAAGAGGAGGGGGACGAGGTCGTCGGATCGACCATCAACGAAAATGGTGTCCTCGTCGTCGAAGCGACGAAGGTCGGGGAGGACACTGCACTCCAGCAGATCGTTCAGACAGTCAAAGAAGCACAGTCCCGTCAACCCGATATTCAGAATCTCGCCGACCGAATTTCAGCGTACTTCGTTCCCGTTGTCATCGTGAATGCCCTGTTTTGGGGGGCGATTTGGTATCTTTTCCCCGGAGCACTCGCTGGCTTCGTGGACGCACTCCCACTGTGGGGATTAGTTGGTGGTGGGCCGACTGCTCTCTCCACGTTCGAGTTCGCGGTCATCGTCTTTGCCAGCGCGGTACTCATCGCGTGCCCATGTGCGCTCGGGTTAGCAACGCCAGCAGCAACGATGGTTGGCACCACACTGGGTGCGCAGAACGGCGTCCTCTTCAAAGGTGGCGATGTTCTGGAACGGGCGAAAGACGTGGATACCGTCGTCTTCGACAAAACAGGTACGCTGACGAAAGGCGAAATGGAACTCACGGACGTCGTTGTCTTCGATGCCGATGGTCAGCCTCGTACGGATGGCGGAGACACAATTGCCAATGGTGGCCAACTGGCCACTCACGAACGTCTCACCGAGGCCGACGTGCTGCGCTTTGCCGCCAGTGCGGAGAGCGGGAGTGAACATCCACTCGCGCAAGCTATCGTCGAGGGAGCCAAAGAACGTGATATCGAGGTCATGGAACCTGACTCGTTCGAGAACGTTCCGGGGCACGGTATCCAGGCAACGCTCGGTGGAAGTGAGATTCTTGTGGGCAACCGCAAACTCCTGTCCGATAATGACGTCGCTCCGGATCCGGTCGAAGACACGATGCAGCGGCTCGAAAACGAAGGGAAAACGGCGATGCTCGTCGCGTACGAGGGCGAACTCATTGGGGTGGTCGCTGATGCCGATACGGTCAAAGAGAGCGCAAGAGATGCGGTAAGTGCGCTTCAGCGGCGTGGCATCGATGTGATGATGATTACCGGTGACAACGAGCGTACTGCCCGTGCTGTTGCCAAACAGGTGGGTATTGACTCCCAGAACGTCCGGGCTGGAGTCCTTCCCGAAGACAAATCCGATGCAGTCGAGACAATTCAGGACGAGGGACGGAAGGCGATGATGGTTGGTGACGGCGTTAACGACGCGCCGGCGCTCGCCGTCGCATATGTCGGAACTGCTATCGGGAGCGGAACCGACGTCGCCATTGAGGCAGCGGATGTAACGCTCATGCGAAATGATCCGCTCGACGTGGTGAAGGCGATCCGTATCTCGGATGCCACGCTCGCAAAGATCAAACAGAACCTCGTGTGGGCGCTGGGCTACAACACGGCGATGATCCCACTGGCGTCGCTCGGCCTACTTCAGCCGGTGCTGGCTGCGGGTGCAATGGCGTTCTCCAGCGTGTCGGTGCTCACGAACAGCTTGCTGTTCCGTCAATATACCCCGGATCACGATTACAAACTCTTCGGCAGACTGCGCTAACTATCCGTTTCACGCTTCACTAGTGGTGATTCAATTACTCCGAACGTGACTGCAGCTAACGTGTGCAGGACTACGGTTCACCGTCATCCGCCTGTTCCTCCAGATTCGTACCGAAGTGCGTGAGGGAGTTTTCAATCTTCAATTCGGATATCAAAATGGGTCGTGATCAGATTTCCATCCGGTTTGATCTGAAGGTACAGCCGATATCGACCTGGTGTCGGGAATGTTGTACCGAACTCGACGCGACCTGTTTGTGGCGTTGTGTTCTTCGGATGTATATGGAGATACGCGAGATCTCCCTCCCGAAGTGCCACGAGATGACCGCGTGCTCCGAGATAGTCCTGTAAGTCCGAAACACGCTCGTCGTCACGATGGATCTCGAATGATAGTTGCGTCTCTTCATTTGCATCTATATCGTCGGTGCGTCGTTCAACCGTATATTCGTCCGTCATCGCGTGTCGCGCTATCTCTGGGTTCGATTCAAACGTGGCTGAGCCGGGTACGAAGAGGTCAAATCCGAGTGTCATTGACCGACCTGCAATTGCGATGTCCACGAAAGCGCGATACACCCCCGGCTCGGGAAGTGTGAAGTCTTCGACGCGGCACGTACCTTTTGAGTCGATATCGGGATGTAAGTGCTGAAAGTGAGCCAAATCCCGGCGCACTACGATCAAGTGAAGGAGATCTCCGTGTGAATCTTCAAATTCAGTTACTGTATCTCCCTCATGAGTCACGACTTGAAACGACCAATCAGTCGGGACGCCGGGTTCAAATCGAGTTTCCGACGGCACCAGTCGAAATTCGTCACTGGCAACCGACAGTCCATCTACTGTCGTATGTCCACCCGAACTGGAACCAGATGTTTCGTCTTGAAACTCCGTTTTGTGACTCTCATGATCAGACTGCTCCCCCATAGAACAGAGTACCATTGCTACCCTCTTACTGGTTTCTGCGGTCGTTGAAAACTGGGTGATGCGTGGGGTATAAATACAAATTTCGGCTTAGTGTTTTGTTATCAGTTGTCCGTCCGGCCAACTGATCAATCCGAATGCATCGTGGATCGGCATCTCCGCAGATCGCCTTCTGTTCGATGAATTTTGATAGTCGATAACTCTCCAAAACCTTCCACACGCTAGTTTCATTTCCATCGATTCTCGAATCTCCTGACGAGTTTTAATATCACTTGGATTGGTACGCTATTCGATGCTCTCATCGACTCTAGTATCGAAATTGGACTCAAACGTAGTCAGATTGTGTGGCGTACCTTCGTCATGACTTTGGGTATCGGAACAGCTGAGGAAGTGAGGTTAACGAACAAATCTATCGACGCCTCCTCGCCGGTGGTCTGTTAGTCAAAACGCCATTAGTCGTAACTCCCTTATCGGTATATATGGAGAGAAAAGAGTACGCAATCCTCGCGATTATCGCTCTCTCGACGGTCGCCATCGGTGTATTCACGACCACAAAGCCGTTGGAAACGTTCTTCGTCGAAAGTGCGAAGCACGCCGCAACGACAACGGTTGCTATGGCATGGATCACGTGGTGGGCGCTGGTGATCGGATTTGCAATAGCCGGCGGCGTCGAAGCCTGGACGTCCAGTGAGGAAGTCGCGGATCTTCTGGAGGGACACGGAATCCGTGAAATCGGCTACGGATCACTGTTCGGGTTCGTTTCGTCGTCGTGTTCCTACAGCGCCATCGCGACGGCGAAGAATCTCTTCAAGAAGGGTGGCTCCGCGGCCGCAACCATCGGTGCGTTCATGTTCGCCTCGACCAACCTCGTCATCGAAATCGGCGCCGTCATCTGGATTCTACTCGGATGGCAGTTCCTCTTGGCGGACATCATCGGCGGATTCATCCTCATCGGGATGATGGCGCTCGGTTTCGTCTACGTTGTACCGGACGACGTCATCGAGCAAGCTCGGAAGAACGTTCGCGACGAGGGTGCACCGACGGTACAAGACCCTGTCTGCGGAATGGAGGTCAATCCTGAGGAGACAGAGTACTCGACTGAAAGCGATGGGGAAACCTACTACTTCTGTTCGCAATCCTGTAAGGAGAGTTTTGACCCTGAGGAAGCGAATACGACTATCCGAGAGCAAGCAACGTCGCTATCTGGCTGGAAGGCTCTGGCGGACAAGCAGTGGAAAGAATGGGGGATGCTCTGGGACGAAATCGCCATTGGCTTCATCTTCGCGGGTCTCATTGCCGGTTTCATCCCCAAACAGGTTTGGACGTCGGTGTTCTCTGGGCCTGTGTTCGGCGTGCCGGTGTACATCTTCTGGACAGCTGTAGTTGGTGCCGTTATCGGCGTCGTCACGTTTGTCTGTTCTGTCGGAAACGTTCCCTTCGGGACCGTTCTCTGGACGAACGGACTACCGTTCGGAAGCGTCCTTAGCTACATTTACGCGGATCTCATCGTTCCGCCCATCATGGACGCCTATCGAGAGTACTACGGTACGAAATTCGCTGCCATTCTCTCGGGAATGATCTTCCTTACCGCGGTCATCACCGGCTTCATCATCCATTTCCTCTTCCTCGGCGTTGGTTTCATCCCAGACCCTTCGACTGCGAAAATTGCGGAGGTAAAAATCGAGATGAATTATAAAATGGTGTTGAACGTGCTGGCAACGGGGTTCTTCCTATTCCTCTATTGGCTCCATCGGTCGGACTCGGTGGAGGAACAAAGCAAGCATCCCCATTCTGCTGACTAACTTCTGGAAATTCATTCCTCTGTGACGAACATCTCTTTAGTAAATCAAATCCCCGTCAGACGCTGCTAGTTGTTATATTTCCTATTTTATTTTCTAAATCAGGAAGCAACGAAGTACGTCGTTCGAATCAGCCACTTCTCTCCTTTGAACGTTTGCCGCCGCTGCATAGATTTGAACGGACTTTCTCGAATCCGAGATGTACTAATTAACCTTCTTATCCCGTTATCGATAATGGCCTTTATTTTGTTACTGCGACGAAAGATCGGAATATATCTCACTAAAACTCCTTTTACATCCTATTAGACTTAATTTCTAAGGAAATAGGATGTTTTTTGTAATTATCTTGTGCGAAAGTGCCTAATAAGATTCCTTCGTTGGTATTGGTGAATGACAACAACGCTCATTGTTGAAGGAATGACCTGCGGAGGTTGTGAACAGAACGTCATCGACGCGCTCGAAGCGGTGGACGGCGTTTCGGAGGCGAACGCGGACAGAGAAGCAAACACAGCGTCCGTCGAGGGTTCCGCGAAGACGGACGACCTTGTCGGTGCTGTCGAGGATATCGGGTACGACGCGAGTGCCTGACCGACCCGATACGGGACGAAACAATGACAAACAAAAACATCTCCCGGCGAAGCGCAGTACAAACGATCGGTGCGGGCAGTTTAATCGGCCTTGCTGGCTGTTCGAGTTCATCGGACTCCCCCAATCAATCGGATCCATACGGTTCGTCCACTTCGACCACGGGCGGAGACGATGGTGCCACAAGTGGTTCGAAGAGCGCGACGGTTGCCCTTGCGACAGACCTCACTGCGGGAACGTGGGGCGTGTACGGTGGCGTGATGCCGTACTATACGAACATCCTCGAACCACTCATCTGGGTTTCGAAGGATATGAAACTCGAACCGTGGCTCGCTACGGAGTGGAAAGCGACCGGTGAAACGACGTGGGAGTTCACGCTCCGCAAGGACGTCACGTTCCACAACGGCAAGCCGCTCACCGCCGAAGCGGTCGTTTTCTCGTTCCACCAACTCCTCGATGAGTGGTCGTGGGCACCTGGGTGGCTCCATGTCGAAAAAGATGGCGTGAAGGCACTCGATGAGACGACGGTTGAGTTTACGACGACCGACCCCTTCCCGACGTTTCCGGGAACCATCGCCCACAACATGGTTGCAATCCAGCACCCAGACCGTGATCGCAAGGCAGGCGAGGCTATCGGAACAGGACCGTTCAAGGTCGAGAACGTGAAGAAAGAACAGTTCGTCCAAACGACGGCGTTCAAAGACTACTGGAACGAACCGCCGAAACTGTCTGGTCTCAAGTTCCGCGTCATTACGGATGCAAATACGCGTGCACTGTCGCTGTCGGCTCATGAAACGGACGTTGCGTATCAGCCGCCTCGCAACAAGATCAACTCGATTCAGAAGGCTTCGAAGACGAACGTCGAGACACAAGGCTCGCCATCTGCGGGCTATCTCGGTATCAATCTCCATAAATCGCCGACCGACGACGTGAAATTTCGGAAAGCGCTGAACTACGCGGTCAACCAGAACGCTATCGTCGAATCCATCCTCAGCGGCGTTGGCAAACCGGCACGCGGTTCGATCGCCCCGAGCATCTACTGGTCGGCCCACGACCAACTTCCCGAGTATGGACCGAACAAGTCCAAAGCGAAGTCACTCGTAAAGTCCTCGAATTATGACGGTGAGGCGCTCAAACTCCTCGTCAGCACCGACATGACCGATGGGAAGCTTCTCGCACAGGCCGTTGCCCAACAAATGGAAGCGGTCGGTGTCACCATCAACATCCAGGTATTGGAGGATGCCGCGTTCAACGACGCCGAGCGCAATGGACAGGGCCACCTCGCACTGAGCGAGAAGGGCACGAACAGCGGCGCGGCGGACTATGTCATCTACGAGAGTTTCCACTCGGAAGGGGACATGAACGAGCGACTGTACGGCGACGAAGGAACTGGTCTCTACAACCTCGGTTCGAAGGTAGACTCACTTCTGGAGACCGGATTCCAAACGGGGAGCAAGGAGAAGAAGAAGGAGGTCTATCGAGAGGTTCAACGGATGATCGCTGAGAAGGCAGTCATCGTTCCGCTGTACTACAGCGAGTACGTCGTCGTGTCGTTCCGTGACGTAAACAATCTCGACCTTCGACCCATCCCCGAGATGGTTCGGTGGAATAGTCTGACGCATACGAACTGAGGGACAACAGAATGTGGAAATTCATCGTTCGCCGGACCGCAACCGCTCTGCTCGTCCTCGTCGGCGTTTCGATACTCACGTACGCTTTGATGTTCTTCACACCCGGCGATCCCGCGACGACGATACTTCGCAAGCAGATGGGAGGCCGAACACCATCAAGTATGGCCGTCCAACAGTTTCGCGTCCAGCACGGTCTCAACGACCCGATTCCGATTCAGTACGTGAACTGGGTCTGGGACATTCTCCACGGAAACCTTCGCCAATCGTATTACGAGAACACACCAGTGTCCGCGATGATTATGAACCGAGTGTGGCCCACGCTTGAACTCGCCGTCGCAGCGATGGCCGTGTCGTTGGCGATTTCGCTCCCTGCCGGCGTCTTCAGCGCGGTCCACAAAGGAAAGATGCCCGACTACCTCAGTCAGTTCGCTGCACTGCTCGGCGTATCGATGCCCAACTTCTGGCTGGGCTATCTACTCATCATCGTCTTCTCTCTCGAACTCGGCGTCCTTCCGGTGTCCGGCGTCGGGAGTTTCGAACGATTGATTCTCCCTGCCGTGACGCTTGGAACTGGGATGGCCGCTATCGTGACCCGACTTGTCCGGTCATCGATGCTCGAGGTGCTGGACGACGAATACATTCGGACGGCCCGCGCGAAGGGGCTAAGAGAACGCATCGTCGTCTACAAACACGCGCTTCGGAACGCACTCATCCCGGTCGTAACCATCGTTGGCCTTCAGTTCGGCTACCTGCTCAACGGGGCCGTCGTTGTGGAAATCGTCTTCCAACGACCCGGTCTCGGAAGCTTGCTCATCAACGCAATCTTCGCTCGAGACTACCCAGTTGTACAGGGATTGGTGTTGCTTATCGCGGCCATCTTCGTTCTGACGAATTTCGCGGTGGATATCGTCTATCGCTATATCGACCCACGAATCTCGTTCGAGGGGGCCAGCGCATGAGCGACTCGGAATCCGATGCGATGACGGACGGGGGCGTTGTTGACGAGACGCGGTTCCCTCGGTATCGATCTGCCGTCGAATCACGAGCGTTCCGCCAGTTCACCGCAAACAAGCTGAACATCATCGGACTCGTCATCGTCGTGACCGTGCTTTTCGGTGCAGTGTTCGCCCCAGTTCTCACAACGTATAATCCCGAGAAGGGAGACTTATTCGAGCGGTTGGAGCCTCCGTCGGAGGAACACCTCCTTGGAACCGACCAACTCGGTCGCGACGTTTT
Source organism: Haladaptatus marinus (assembly GCF_051194195.1). Lineage (NCBI taxonomy): Archaea > Methanobacteriati > Methanobacteriota > Halobacteria > Halobacteriales > Haladaptataceae > Haladaptatus > Haladaptatus marinus. Next base: position 29,169 of record NZ_JBLZNK010000007.1, on the reverse strand, counting down.
CTCCCGACTCCTCTATGGCGCGCGCATTTCGCTGGGAATCGCCATTACGGTGGTGGGAATTACGTTAGTCATCGGGACTGCTATCGGGGTGACTGCGGGATATGTGGGCGGATACGTGGACGAGGCGCTCATGCGCTTCGTGGATATCCTGCTCGCGTTTCCAGGAATCCTCCTTGCGCTCGTCATCGCGGGAATTCTCGGACCGAGTCTCACGAATATCATGATTGCTCTTGCCGTCGTCGGCTGGACGCAGTACGCGAGGGTTGTTCGCGGAAGCGTCCTCTCCGTGAAGGAAATGGAGTACGTTCGAGCGGCGCAGCTGATGGGCGTCTCACGACCTCGTATCGTTCTCAAGCATATCATTCCGAACGTCATCGCTCCGGTCGTCGTGCTCGGAACGATGGATATGGCCTACGTCATCCTCGGGACAGCGGGGCTGTCGTTCCTCGGTCTTGGCGCACAACCGCCGACGCCCGAATGGGGGACGATGTTGGCCTCTGGACGAAACTACCTGCAGGACGCATGGTGGGTCGTGAACTTCCCCGGACTGGCGATTATGCTCGTCGTCCTCGGGTTCAATCTCCTCGGAGATGGGCTTCGTGATATCCTCGACCCCAAGGATATGGGCAATATGGAGGACAAAGGATTATGAGCCAGCCGATACTGGAAGTCGACGACTTACACACGCGATTCAGCACGCACGAAGGGACAGTTCACGCGGTCAACGGCGTCTCGTTCACCATCGACCAAGGCGAAATCGTTGGTATCGTCGGGGAAAGCGGAAGCGGGAAATCCGTGACCGCACTCTCGCTCATGCGGCTCGAAAATCCAGGTCGTATCGTCGATGGCTCAATACGATTTCAGGGAACCGAGTTGACGACGGCGTCATCCCGAGAGATTCGACGTCTTCGCGGCGGCGGGATGTCGATGGTCTTCCAAGACCCGATGACGACGTTGAACCCCGTATTCACGGTGCGCGACCAAATCATCGAATCGCTCAAGATACATGAGAAACCGAACTCGCAGAGCCTCCTCGACTTTCTCAATGCACCGCTGTTCAGCAGTCGGTCGGAACAGAAGCGAAAAGGGGAACGTGCAGTCGAGTTGATGGAACAGGTTGGTATCCCTCACCCTGCGGAGCGCGCCGATGCGTATCCTCACGAATTTAGCGGTGGAATGCGCCAGCGTGCAATGCTCGCCATCGCACTCGCAAGCGAACCCGACCTTCTCATCGCCGACGAACCAACGACTGCGTTAGACGTGACCATTCAGGCACAGATTCTCCGAGAATTGAAAACACTCAACGAAACGCACGGAATGAGCATTCTGATGGTAACCCACGACCTCGGCGTCGTCTCCGAGGTGTGCGACCGCGTTATCGTCATGTACGGCGGTGAGGTGATGGAAACTGGTACGACAGACGAAGTACTCTCCGATCCGAAGCATCCCTATACGAAGGCACTTCTCGACTGTATGCCACAGAATACGAAGCGCAAGGAACCACTCAACGTCATCGAGGGGCAGGTACCGGACATGGTCGGCGGGACGACCGGGTGTCCGTTCGCAGACCGTTGTTCCCACACAACAAATGCCTGTACGAATGGCCCAATTGCGGAACACGACGTCGGTTCCGATCGCGTGGTGAAATGTGATGAAATCGAGTTCGTTGCCAATGCTGGTGTGGCGAGCAGTGGTGATGCCGAATGAGCCTTCAGCAACCCACGACGGGTTCGACGCCGGTCTTCGAAATTGAATCCGTCACGAAACGCTTCGCGCTCTCCGATTCGTTGCTCGACCGAGCCATCGGGACACGGGAGTTCGTCACCGCCGTCGACGATGTCTCCTTGACTATCCACGAGGGTGAAACGCTCGGTCTCGTCGGAGAGAGCGGGAGCGGTAAATCGACGCTTGCGAACCTAATTACCGGGCTGTACGAGCCAACCGAGGGCACGATTTCCTTTGACGGTGAGCCACTCGGTCACGTTTCCGCTCGACCGACCGACGTTCGCTCAGAAATTGGGATGGTCTTCCAGAATCCGAAGGCGAGTATCGACCCCCGAATGGCCATTCGGGACGCTATCGAGGAGCCGATGAAAGCACAGGGCTGGTCGCGCACTCGTCGCGAGGAGCGAATGGAAGAACTGCTCTCGCTGGTCAACTTGTCGGAGCATCACGCTGACCGCTACGCTCACGAACTCTCGGGCGGACAGGCACAACGAGTTGCTATAGCACGTGCGGTCGCACTCGAACCACGTGTGCTGGTGCTCGACGAACCCACATCGGCACTCGACGTGAGTGTTCAAGCGAAAATCACCAATCTACTGGTCGAACTGCAGGAGACACTCGGCCTCACGATGCTGTTCATCGCACACGACCTCAGTGTCGTCGAACACATCGCCGACCGTGTCGCCGTCATGTATCTTGGGCAGGTCATGGAAGTTGCCCCGACCGAACAACTGTTCGAACGACCAACGCACCCCTATACGAGTGCACTCCTTTCCGCGATTCCGGAGGTCGGGCCGGATGATGGCGAAACGGTGATTCTGGACGGAGATATTCCAAGCCCAGTGAATCCTCCGAGTGGCTGTGTTTTCCACACCCGGTGTCCGATTGCGCGACCGGAGTGTGCCGAAATCAACCCTCAGTACGAGGGTATTAGTCATGGACGGACAAAGTGTCTGTATCCTATAGATGATGAAATCGAATCGGAGGCAGAACAATGACTAACGACAATTCCAACACCTCCGTGCCGTCCGATACTGGGTCGGCGGAGACCAGCAAATCAACGGACTCTACTTCAATTGACCCGAGTGAAAACGCACTACCCGCAGAGGATCTTCAGTATCCGGAGTTTACGTTCGAGGACGGCTCCATTTCTCCGGATGGATCGTTCGACCTCGAACGAACGCTGAAGCGTGACGAGATGGGAAACTGGCTCTCCGACCTTGCCGGAGGGCTCACCAGCCACGACATCGCCGTTGAATCGTCCGACCGCCACGTCACGTTCGGTATCCGGCCCGATGCAGTATCGATGGCGTTTGAACCGGACGACGATCATCGTGGAAAACTCAAGGTGTCGTTCGAGTTGGACGCGAAAGTCATGCTCGCGCAGGATGCTGACAGTCCAAAGATCGGTGCCCGTGCCGGTCGTGGGTTCGTTCCCGTCGAGATGCTCACGACGGATCGGAAGCCGGAACATTTCCGGTGTTACAATTGGATCGAAAATCCCGTTGAAGAGGAGTAATCGCTGCTATTTTTCGAAGGGTTTGCTTTCGGTTTACACAATGGAAGCTTTTTCACCGGGCGAAAAAACCCACAATGCTTACTTATAGACGCACTCATCATCGACCGTGTGTGAGGATTGCCGTCCGCGCGAACTCCTCGCTCTCTTGGGAGATGAACACGTGCAAACCGTACTTTCCGCGACGAGTGATGGGCCACTGTCTGCGAACGAATTGAGCGATATTTGTGGGACATCATTGCCGACAGTGTATCGGCGCATCGAAGAGATGGTCGCCTGTCACCTCCTTGCTGAACGAAACGAGATCGACGCTAACGGCAATCATTACAAGACGTATGAGGCACTGCTTGAGCAAGCAACCGTTCAGTTGGACGACGGCGAATTTGTCGTTGATCTTGACACCGTTGAACGAGAAGATGCACCGGATCGGTTCATGCGAATGTGGAACAACATTCGGGAGGATGAGTCATAATGCATATCGGACTCGTCGTCGCCAAAATCGTCGTAGCGATACTCGGCCTACTCATTGCATTCCAGAGTTATCGCGCCTACGCTCGGTACGACAGCAGTCCAATGTTGTATCTTGCACTCGGTTTCTCCCTCATCAGTATTGGCTCAGTCATCGAAGGGGTTCTCTACGAAGTCGTGAAATTGTCTCTCTTCTACGCCGGAATGGTTCAGTCAATCGTCGTCGCACTCGGCATGGTCGCTGTTCTGTACTCTCTGTACGGTCGGGAGCGCTAACGCTTTCGAACTGCCCTTGCTGGCTGAATCTCCTCTTGCCGCGGTAGGAATTAGTCTCGTCCTATTTAAATGGTTCTGCCGATTAAATCCAGTGAAAATACGCCATTCGCTTTTGAGCCCTCTGTATGTAGAACCGTTCACCAATGTCCAGGGAAAATTCCAATCACCGACGAAAATTACTACGACTTGCAGTCGTCGTAGCGCTCTTGACTGCTGCTGTCGCTGGCGTTGCTGCAGACACAACGACGACGGAGGGCCACGGTCATGGCGATGACGACCACGGAGAAGCCGAAACTACTAGCGCCCACCAGGAAGAGACCAAAACTACGAGTGACCACCATGGGGGTGCCGAAACTACGAGTGGTCATCATTCGGATGGGGACAGTCACGATGAAGGAACCGAAACCACTGGTGGTCACCATTCCGATGGAAATAGCGATGACCATCATGCAGGCGAGAGCAGCGGTGACCAGCATAACCAAAGTTCGATGGCGTGGCTGGCCAGTATCGCTGGCTTGCTCGCGCTCTCTGCGGTTTCCGTTGGACCCGTCTACTGGTTTGGAAAACAACGAAATCGCATCTCGAATGTCGATGCTGCCCATGTTGCCGCAGTCGGACTTATTCTAGTGAGTGCAGCCGTTCACCTCTATCTATTCCTCCAGCACAGCGAACTCGAGATGCTCCTCGCTGGACTCGGATTTATCGGCGCAGTCGTCCTGTTTTTCCTCGGAATCAGCCGACGACTTCTCTACGCAGTCGGCATTCCGTACGTCGCAGCACAATTCGTTCTCTGGTGGATGAGTGACATGCCACACCTCCAGAGTTACGGCCTGCTCGACAAGGCCTCCCAAGCGTTGCTTGTCGTCGTCCTGACGTACCTCCTCATCGTGGAATAGCCCTCGCGACCGTGAAATACGAGACTATCTACCGATGCGCAGACAACCTCCATGGAGTGCAGGCCTTTCAAATCGAGATTCTCGTTGGTTGCTCGTTACCGGCAACCGGCTAGTCGTTGCTGCTGTGCTCCTCTCCAGCATACTGTTTCTGCTTGTTCTGTTCATGTCCGTCGGCGTTCTCTCCGGTCGGCCGTCGAGTCCAATGTACCTACTCTTCAGTGCGTTACTCGGCGGGAATTCCACGCTGATTTCTGTCGTGCTTTCGATCAACCAACTCGTTCTCTCGCGCGAGTTGGGCGCAACCGGTGAGTTCCATAGTTGGCTGTCCATCTTGCCTGATGAACCTTCGCACCCAAACTGCATCCTGACGGCGTTAGTTCGGGTTCCGGTGGTCATTTTGAAATAGTGGTGCAGAAACGAAACTCCGTATCGGGATGGTCTGTCGCTGTTGAATTTTGAAAGTAAAGGGTTGACCACCTAGTTGACGTGGTTGCGCGGGTGTTTCACTCATATCCTGTGATTTATAATGGATAATTGGGTTAAATCTCCATCGCTTTCTAGATACTATGGCAACTAAAACCACGGAAGACGAACTACTCCGAACCGCTCTTATCGTTCTGGGTGTCATCGTCCTGATTCCAGTGCTGTTGATGACCTTTGCGGTGCCGATGATGGGGATGATGGGTTGGTGGGGTGGTGGCATGTTCGGACGAGGAGTCTCGCCAGTATGGGGATTCGGCATGATGTTCGTGTGGCTCCTCGTTCTATTGGGCATCAGCTATGCCTTGTATCGTGGACTCGTCGGGCGCAGTGATAGCGCTCGTACTAATGACCCAGCGCTTGACGAACTCCGAACCGCATTTGCTCGCGGGGAAATTTCCGAAGAAGAGTTCGAGATGCGCCGGGAGAAACTTCGAACAGATAGGTAGAGTAACGACATTCCCGAAATCGGGTTACGATTGATCGGGGAAGCTCCCGGAGAAGTCGCCCGACTACGAGACTGTCATTGCGATCAACAGAAAAAGTCCTACTCTGTTAAATTGTATCACTGGGGTCGTGTTTGTCCGCCATTCGCTCGACTTCGGCCTCGTATCGGTTTTGGAGGCTCGAATCATCAACGGCTTCGAGATCGGCAGGTGGGACGTCTTTCGCAGCGGTCACCGAATCCATGTCGACCGCCTGTGCAGCGAGCTCTCGGCGATAGAGTCGCTTACCGTCTGGCGTTGCGTACTTAAGGATGATGAGATCACGATTGTTGTACCCACGCTCGACAAGCCACACACGGATATCCCCAGTTTCAGTAGCCATAGTGATAGTGACGGGAATCACGATGTTAGGCAGTTCGGTCTTCCTTCGCATTCGAAATCGGTGTCAGGAACGACTCGCATGTATAACTATCTGAGATATCACTCAGTTCGCAGATATCGAGAATGCCTGAATTCGAGAGAATAGCGATACTCGCAGTTGAGTCTGTAATGAGTCTCGGGATTCGATGCCGTCCAGTGAACTAGGTCGGTGACGTACATTGAACTGCGGCACTGTACAGTTCTACCGAGCGAGTGCATTATACAGCCACGCGAAGGCGTAGATGAAGATGAAACTGATGATCGCTGCTTCGATCATGCCTGCTACGGTTCCGACAATGGTCGGTTCGAAGAACAGGTGCCACTGTTCCATCATCTCGACTGCGCCTTCGTAGACGCCGACTGCTCCAAAGATTCCCAGAAGGAGCATGACGACGGCAGAAACGATTGCCGCGGCACTAGCGAATGCTAGTGCGTCGAGTTTCATCGTTTCGTGGGCAGTCTCCGATTCGTACTCTCTATGGCTAGTGGTCGTAGTACTCATACGTAGAGATACGTCGCGCTCGTTTAATCGGATTGCAGCTTATATTCGAAAGCACTCGTCGTTGCCCGATCCTTCGTGGCTTCATTTCGAACCAAAACGAAAGACTGGAGGAAGACATTGGGAAGAGTTCACAATGGGTGCTTCCGTATAAACGTCGTCGCGCTAAATGCAATAACAGTTTTAATCACCGTTTAGGAAATGTTCTGGTCGCTGACTCGCGGTATCCGATTTCCGTGCCAGACACTATCTTAGAAAGTGATTGTATGGATTGCCTATTTCTTCACATTTTTAAGGACAATTGGCAAGAGCGATGCGGGCCAAGTTTCATGTATGGAAACCACTGTCGTCAGCGGAATCCTCGAATCGCTACGAATCGGGGTCGGTTTCCTTTGGACCGCTGCATGGGCAATCACTATGGGGTTGATGATTACGAGTCTCGTGCAGGTCTACGTCTCGAAAGAACGGATGGCACGCCTGCTTGGAGACGACGATCTCAGTGAACTCGCGAAAGCAACCGTCTTCGGTGCTGCCAGTAGTGGTTGTAGCTTCGGTGCCGTCGCTATCGCAAAGGGGTTGTTCAAGAAGGGGGCCCACGTGGTCAACGTTCTTGCGTTCATGTTCGCCTCAACGAATCTCATCATCGAACTCGGCTTAATGATCTTGATACTCCTCGGCTGGGAGTTTCTCGTCGCCGAACTTCTCGGCGGACTCATTCTCATCGCGGTGATGGCTCTTATCGTCCACGTAACACTCCCGGAAAATCTCTTTGAAGACGTTCGGAAGGAACTGAATCAGCGAGATCACGACCACGGCGTCACCGAGGATCCGACGTGTGGAATGGAGGGAAAAGACGAGTATTCGCTCGTAACCGACGGCGGTGAAACGCTGGAGTTCTGTTCCGCTGGGTGTCTGGAAACTTACCAGCAGGAGGTTGCCAGCAGTGGCGACTGGCGGGACGAACTATTGACGTGGGGCGGCTGGTACAAACTCGGGAATCAGTACCGGAAAGAGTGGTCGATGATTTGGAAAGACGTTATCGCTGGTTTTCTTATCTCTGGCTTCGTCATCGTTTTCGTCCCGCAGTGGGTCTGGAACAGTCTCTTCCTTCAGGGAGATGGCCTGCTCGTAAGTGCCGAAAATGCGATCATGGGTGTGACGATTGCCGTCATCAGCTTCGTCGGAAGCATCGGCAATGTCCCGTTTGCGGTCGCACTCTGGGGAGGCGGCATCAGCTTCGCAGGGGTTATTGCATTCGTCTACGCCGACCTGATCACGATTCCGGTACTCAACGTTTACAGAAAATACTACGGCTGGACGGTGATGCTGTACATCTTCGGCGTGTTCTTCGTGACGATGGCGTTCACGGGGTTTCTCATGGAGGAGTTGTTCACCGCCCTGGGTATCGTGCCGAACCTCGCTGGCGGGGAGACGGCGACCGAACAGACGTATTTCGAACTCAACTACACGTTCTACCTCAACATCATCGCGTTCGCGCTCTCGGGGTTCCTCCTCTACGTCTACCGACGAGGACTCGGTGCGCCCGGTCAGTACCGCGATCCTGTATGTGGAATGCGAATCGACGACAGTGGCCCGAGCAGTACCCACGACGGAGAAACGTACTACTTCTGTTCGAATCGGTGCAAGCAGTCGTTCGAGAACAACCCAACCGAATTTTCACAGATACAGCCACAGATTTCTGGGACGGGAACTTCCCAAAGTCACGAGCATCATTGAATGACACATCCCGGTTGTCTCTACAGGCGGAGCAGGCCGAGTGCCTTGGCTGTGACCCCAAGGTGGTTCACACTGTGCGACGGTAGGGATACACCCCTTGCGAGACTACTGTACTCTGGAGAGGTTGCCAATGGTTGACACACAACCCCGATACAACGAGTTCCGATCCACGATTGGCGGCATTACCGTTGAAGGACGAGCCCACTCGCTGAGCGCGTGGTTCGTCCTCGCGCTCAGACTCGTCATCGGGTTCGCGTTCCTCTATACGGGCGTCGAGAAGATTATCAGCGGGTTCGACGCACGGGGCTACCTCGTGAACGTGGCCGCGACGAACGGGAACCCCCTCGAAGGGCTGTTCCTCTGGATGGGGCAGACGCCGTGGTTCGTCGAGTTCGTGAACGTCGCCGTTCCGTGGGGCGAAGCGGCCATCGGCCTCGGCTTGATGGTCGGGTTCATGACCCGTCTCGCGGCGTTCTTCGGTGCGTTCCTGATGCTCATGTTCTACTTCGGCAACTGGGACCTCGAACACGGGTTCATCAATGCTGATTTCATGTACCTGCTGGTGTTCCTCTCGGTCGCCGCGTTCGGTGCCGGTCGTATTCGCGGCCTTGACGCCATCGTCGAACAGTACGAAATCGACGGTCGGTCCCTCCTCGACCGATACCCTCCGTTGGAATACGTTCTCGGCTAAAACTCGTGCTCGACGCGAGAAAAACGGTGTTTGGGTTCGGGAGTTCGTCGTTCGGCTGGCTCCATGATTAGTGCATGCTGCGGCAGCTCTCGGCGCACTCGCTGAGAACGTCTGCACAGAGCTGGCAGTGGTCGTTGTCGTGTTGCTCGCATTCGTCGGCACACGCCTCACAGACGTCCGCACAGAGCTCGCCGAGCTGGTCGCTGTAGTCCGAGTCGCGGGCCATGAACCGCGCGTGCAGCGACGCGACGTCCGCGACGTCGCGGCAGAGACGGATGCACTCGGCCATGTCTTCGCCGTGGTCGGCGCACGCGTCGGCACACCACTCGCAGGCTTCGGCGGCCTCGGTACAGATTTCGATGCAGTCGCGCTGTTCCTCGCTCAGATGGTCGATCTCGGAGACGGTGTCTGAAAGCGACATTGCATCCAGTACTATGGGGTGCTGCTTTTCCCCGATTGTGGCTTCGATTGTAAAGGAGCAGCTACTGTCTTCCAGACCGGGAGCAGGTTCGTGGAGATGCTGTATACGCAACCGATGAGCGCCGAATCTCGAGATGGATCGTGAACCGTGGAACGAAACTCGCCTCGGTGGAGGACCTTCGTTCTTCGTGAAGTAAGTAGTCCGGCTGAAGGTTTACAAACCGAAATCCGCGAATAGATATTCGGCGGTTTGTTAACGGCGACGTTGATTCCATCGTTTCTATCGCGGTGGCTTACTTCGAAGTATGCATTGGCCATCTTCGGCGTCCTCGCGTTCCCGTTCGGAATTCCTGTCCTCTACGAAGCGTATCGCAGACAGACGTGCTGACGAGAAGGCGAACAGCATGAAGCTGTTACTCGTTGGCTGCCTCCTGCAGTGACTCGTACTGTTCGACGATTTCCTCGGCACAGGACGAGCAACAGACGTGATACGTGTCGCCGGAACCGACTTCGACCGTCTCGCCGTCGCCGTCGATGTGATTCCCGCATATCGTACACTGGATGCCGATATTGCCGCTTCGGAGTTGCGGTTGCCACGACGAGTGTAGCACCGATTCGACCTCGTAGTCTTCGATCGCCGCTTCGTCGAGGGTGTCCGTGATCAACTCGTGCACGTCCGACGCGTTGAGGAGCGCCTTGACCACGACACGGGATTCGACTGTCTGGAACACGTGTTCGACGCCGTCGACGGACGCCAATTGCGTTCTGATAGTTTCGGCGTTGCTGGGTTGAACGTCGAGAACGAGGAGTGTCTCGTCGGCCCTCGCGAGTTGCGTCTGGTCCAACTCGACGGTGAACCGACGCACGATGCCGAGGTCTTGGAGTCGCTCGACTCGGTTGGACACCGACGGTGGTGAGAGCCCGACAGCGTCGGCGATTTCGCGATAGGGACGTCGAGCGTCTTCGAGCAACAGTTGGAGAATCTCGATGTCGGTAGCGTCTAGCTCGGCCATCTGTGGAATTGATAGCAGAGTAGCGTACTACTGTCTGTCGTTTCTCTCGGAGATGGCGACGGTGCGAAAATCACGCCGAGCGTCGATAGAACGAGATGACTGGGGGCGTAGAGGCGGGTGCGTCTTCGTTTCGGGCACCGCTCCTTCGTACACGAACGAACGTTTGACTATGAGCGACTCCCCACGAGTGCTAGCGGCGTCACCGGCCGCTGGAACAATACCCTCGGTCGAAACAACAGGATGAGCTACGAGAGCTTCGCTCGCAGCCGGTCGAACTCTTCGTCGTCAATCTCACCGCGAGTGTACCGCTCGCGAAGCGCCGCCACGGCAGGGTTAGTCCCGCGCTCGGTATCGCGGCGCCTTGCGAACAAGTACACGAGAGCGAGGGGAACCGCAACGAGGAGGACCATCCAGAGAAGGCCCCAGAGACCCATCCATCCCGGACCGGTCATCCAGCCGTCACTCCACATGTGACCGCCCCCCGCGTGCGCACCGTCGGTGTGAGCGACCACCGTTCCGGTCGTCGTTGCGAGCAGCGTTGCCACGATAGCAACCGACGTCGCGATTCTCGTTTCGAGTCGGCGTGCGAGAGTCATGTGTAGTTCACCCTTACATTTACTACTACGATTTCTGGTGAATTATACAGCGTTGCTGGTTCTCATTGGCTGGGAACGCCACTTCGGTACGATATGGTGATTCAAACGACAGTAGCACCGACGCGTTAGAGCCGTGATTATTGCGCCTTAAACACTATACTGTTGGCGGTAGAACCGAGATGGTGGCTATGAGTTACACTATGACCCGCCGCGTCGATGGGCCGTTCCAGGACGTCGTCGATACCACGGTCGAGGCACTGGAAGCCGAAGAGTTCGGCGTGCTGAGCGACATCAACCTGCAGGCGAAACTAGAGGAGAAACTCGACCTCGAGGGGTATCCGGAGTATCGCATCCTCGGGGCGTGCAACCCACCGCTGGCCGAGCAGGGACTGGACGCCGAACGCGATCTCGGCACGCTGCTGCCGTGCAACGTCGTCGTCTACGAGGACGACGGCGACGTGGTGGTCAGCGCCGTCGACCCCGAAATGTTGCTGGGCATCGTCGATAATTCGGAGTTGGACAGTATCGGTGAGGATGTCCGTGAGCGGTTCGACCGCGTCCTCGATGATGTCGCCGCCGAGTACTGACGACTCGGTTACGCCAGTGAGAGTCTAAAAAAACATGGAATCGGCTATCGTGCGCCAGATAGCGCAGCTACGTACCGGAGTCACTGCGTCGGCCGTTCGAGAAGGTTCGATAGTATAAGAAGAAGACGGGAGCGACAGTACCAAGACATTGATGAATGCACCAAAGACGGCCACACTCCCGTATTACGGCGTCGTCTGAACGAACCATCGTCGACTCTTCATCTTTTGTAATATCCACAATACTGTACCTTATTACTCCACAGTGTGTATGGCCACTAATGGCGGATTTCAACTCGTCCCTCTCTCGACGTGCCCTCCTCCGTGGACTCGGTACTGCAGGAATCGGTGGTCTCGCTGGCTGTACCTCCAGCTTTATGTCGGATCTGGACGACGAGCAGACGGTCGCGCCGCGGACAACGGTGTCTGGCGACCCGGACGTACAGACGACGCTAACCGCTGCCCCTGGAGCGGTGTCACCGTCCGACACGTCGGCGCAGAACTGGCTGTACGACGGGTCGTTTCCCGGCAGCGAACTCCGCGCCATCGAAGGCGACGTCGTTCGCGTCAATCTGCGGAACCGACTCCCAACGGACACGACGATACATTGGCACGGTCTCCCCGTCACCAACGAGATGGACGGTGTGCCGGGGGTGACCCAACAGCCGGTTGGACCAGACGAGACGTTCACGTACAAGTTCCGAGCCAAACCGGCGGGAACGTACTTCTTCCACAGCCACGTCGGCCTCCAACTCGACCGCGGACTGTACACACCTCTCGTCATCGAAGAAAAATCGCCGCACGTCGAGTACGACCGAGAGTACACCGTCGTGTTCGACGACTACCTGACCCGCCCACCTGAACCGCTCGGGGAGTCGTCAGGGGGTGGCGGCGGAATGGGCGGTGGAGGAATGGGTGGTATGGGAGGTGGCGGACGCGACGGGATGATGGGCGACCTACGCCCACCGTACGCTGGTTTACTCGTAAACGGACACCTTCCGGCGGATCCAGCCACTTTCGACGTCAAACAAGGTGAACGAGCCCGCTTCCGGTTCATCAACGCGAGCAGCGCGACGGCGTTCCGCGTCGGCGTCGCCGGACACGAACTGCGGGTTTCACACGCCGACGGACAACCGGTCGAACCGGTGACGGTCGATTCGTTCGTCTTTGGGTCCGGGGAACGGTACGACGCTATCGTCGAGGCGACGAACCCCGGCGCGTGGGAGATTCGAGGACAGGCGGTCGACGGCGACGAACAGCCGGCCCGCGCGGTTCTCCGGTACGGGAACTCGTCGGGGTCACTAACTCCTCTCAACTCCTGGGGGCAAACGCTCCAGTACAGCGACCTACGAGGGAAGCAGATCCCACAGAAACTCCGTGGAAGCCCCGACCGAACGTTCGACTTGACGCTGTCGCCCGAGATGGGCGGGTCGTACGGCTGGCTCATCGACGGTCAGTCGTATCCGGACGCCGATCCGCTGCAGATTCGAGAAGGCGAGCACGTGCGCGTGAAGATGACGAATCGAAGTCCGGTGCTTCATCCGATGCACCTGCACGGACACTTCTTCCGGGTCGGCGACGCGATGAAGGACACGGTCATCGTGCCGGGTCACATGGGGTCGGTGACGTTCGACTTCCTCGCAGACAATCCCGGTGACTGGCTGTTCCACTGTCACAACCTCTATCACCTGGAGGCTGGGATGGCTCGCGTCGTCGAATATCTGTGACCATTCGGGAGGTGAATCGGGAATTACCGGTACGAACTAGTTGTCCTGATTACGGCTGCTGTGGGCGGATTCCGGAGTAGTCACGAATCATTCAGCCGTCACATGAAATCTATTATATATTGGACTAATAGGCACTGTCTAGATAAGGGAAACCAAGCGACAGCGGTACGGTTGTCGAGTTTTACGCACTATTCATAAGTGATAGATACTTGTGAGTGAGATCGACTGCGCCGTGAGAAGACAGAATTCGACTGCTTCACCGAAAACCCAGTCATGATGAGACGAAGAAATACGTTATCTACGTCCGGTAGAGTCCCTGAAACGCTACTCTACAACGGAATCTCTTAACTAGACAGTGCCGACTAATAGTAATCTAAACTATTCTGTCAATTAAATCCGGTGAATACTCATTCCCCCAACGCCACTGTCTGTGACGAGAGCAACGGGGTATCTTACCACGTGCGTGGGAAGTGTCCGTCACCCGTGTGCGTGGCTTCCCGTATTGTCACTCTCACCTTCGTCCCCGTGATTGCCATTATCACCATGTTGTCCACCGGAATTTCCTTGGTCGGGTCTCACAGTCACGTCACCAACCATCGTCGATGGATGCACGGTACAGATATACCGAGCAACGTCACGCGTCGCGACGAATGCGAGCATTTGTACTGCTCCTTTTTCGGCGACCTGCGGCGTAACTCGAATCGCGTCCTCGGGCGGTTCCCCTTCTCCTTGATGTTCGCCCATCATGGTACCATTCTGGCCGCCCATCATCGGGTCGCCTTGTCCCTCCAGCATCGTTCCGTTCTGCCCGCCCATCATGGTGCCATTCTCTCCCCCCATCATCGTTCCGTTCTGCATGGTCCGTACAGTCGGCAAGATTACGGGGATATTCTCGCCATTCGAGTCTCTCAGTGCGAACGTGTGCGGCTGCCCGTCGAGATTTTGCCACATGACTCTATACGTTCGTCCCGGTTCAAGCTGGAGTGTCGGGTTTTGTTGTCCAACAATCGACCGTGGCCCCTGCCCTTGCCAGCCGGAGACGCGGCCGCCGAAGCGGAAACAACACATGCCTCGCTGATGGTTACGAGATGTCGTTTCTTGTGCGCTCACACCGGACGCTAACCCAATTACAGTCCCTCCCATGGTCGCGATGAACCGTCTTCGTGTCTGTTCTGTTTGTCGCGGTTTCTCGGACATAGTATTCCCCCTCACGACCACGGCAGACGTGGCGATAAATCAAACGGCTCTGGTGAATCGCCATACAGCGGTTGATTTGGCTATGTTGCGGCACGCTTGATGTTATGAACGACACATTTCACGACGAGTTCACGAAATTCTCGGTACCAAGTTCGCGCACGCACGGCGACGCCGTGCGTGCGCTTAATCGCCGAGAAGACGGTCTCACACATTGATCGCTGGCGGTAGCGAGGCCCATCGACCCGCGCGTTATGCGCGTGGTCGATGGGCCGGAAGATGCGATGTTTAATCAGCGGTCTCACGTCCTCTTCACGGAGTTTCTCGCGTAACTCCATCCAATCGTAGCCTTTGTCAGCGGCGAGGCTGCGCAGGTCGCCTGCGTTGCGGCAGGCGACCTGCCAGCCGAGCTGTGTGTCATGCGGTTTCTCAGTCGTGCAATGAACGTCAAGGACAGCCTGCGTCTCTGTGTCGACGAGAGCGGTCGCTTTCAGTGTTTGAACGCGATAATTCGTCCGTCTACAGTAGTGCTTGCTGGCGTTTTCACGGTCGAAAAACGTGGCATCGATGGCGGTGTGACCCGGAAGGTCGTGCAGCTCCGACGAGAGTCGGAGCAGCACTCGCTAGACTTTCATCTCGAATCTATCAAACGCCTTCACTAACGTCGAGTGGTCAGGGAGATCGCCCTCTTCGAGGCCGATCTCCCCAAGAATATGCGGCATTTCGCTCAGCAAATCGAGTTCGTTACGGTACGATTCATCGAGGTAAACCCGCAGACAGTGCAGCGAGACGAGAGCGTAGTCGGCGAAGTCGCCGCCCTCACCAACAACATTTTTAGCCAACCGAACCACTTTGCTCGTGAAGCGGGAGATTTTCGACATAGAGCATCGGCGATTTCCCGCTTCAACTCCTTCGAAGTAACGGACGAATCCGACGCCGTCTAGTGATTCACCAGAGCCAATCAAACTAATATCGGACGTTAGTATCTAATTATAACATTCCACCCATATTTTTCACGAACGTTTCTACGAGAACGTCGAGTCGCGAACTTAGTTCGATGGCGATTCGGCGTGGATTACCTCGACGAGACTGTCGAGTTGTGCCGAGACGTGCGTGCATTCTCCCACCAGATGGAGAATGAGGTCATCGAACGCGATTATCTCGACGGCCTGGACGTCGTCAACGATTGGAATCCGACATGTGTGGGCGTCGTTCATCGTCCGCAAGACCCGCTGGATTTTTGCGTCTGCGTTGACAGACTGTGGGTTCACCGTCATCACGTCCCGTACGGTGAGCGTGTCGAGGTCGATGTCTCGGTTGGTGATGATGCCGACTAACTCATCGTTTTCGGTGACGAGGACGCTTCCGACCGAACGGTCGCGCATCGTCTGGACGGGTTCGGTGATGGGCGTATCCAGTGCAACGCCGACTACGCCCACTTGAGCACGTTTTCGGGCGGTCATCCCGAGGTCGCTTCGTTCGGGAACCACCTGTGGAAGTACGAGTGACCGCTTTATGCCGATTATCGCTACCGACTCAAATCCGCCTATACGTGAACAGCGAGGGCACCGTCTGTCGCTTTGAGGCAGAATTCTGTAGAGTGGTTCCGTTGCGGGATGGTTTGTCACCATCTTGTTTTGAAAATAAGAGAACCCCCAGACACACGTCGTTCAAATTTAGGTATTTCCCCTTATCGGCGAGGTTCATAATGGATAATTGGATTAAATCTGGAGCACTATCTAGATGCTATGACGATTGAAACTACGGAAGACAAACTACTCCGAACCGTCCTTATCGTTCTCGGTGTCATCGTTCTGTTTCCGCTGCTGCTGATGGCCTTCGCGATGCCCATGATGGGAATGATGGGCTGGTGGGGTACTGGCATGTTTGGACGTGGAATCTCACCACTGTGGGGATTCGGCATGATGCTCGTCTGGTTGCTCGTTCTGGTAGCTACCGGTTATTTCTTCTACCGTGGTCTTGTCGGCCGTGGTGATACCGCACGTACGGTCGACCCAGCGCTCGAAGAACTCCGGACGGCGTTCGCTCGCGGGGAAATCTCGGAGGAAGAATTCGAGGTGCGCCGTGAGAAACTCCGAAGTAGAGAGTAGAACGTCAAAAGACGTGGTACTCGTATTTTTGCGAAAGTTATAACTATACTTTGCGTACACCGGTCTGTGTTGATTCGACGCTTCGCGTTGAGTTAGGCGCTCATCATGTTGCGGCAGCTCTCCGCACACTCTCTGACGACGTCGGCACAGACCTGGCAGTGCTCGGCGTCGTGGCGCTCACACTCTTCGGCACACTCCTCGCACGCCCCTGCACAGAGTTCGGCGAGCTTGCTACTGTAGTTCGAATCCCGCACCATGAAGCGAGCGTGTAGCGACGCGACATCGGCCACGTCACGGCAGAGCCGCAGGCACTCGGCCATCTCCTCGCTACCAGCACACTCATCGGCACACCACTCACAGACTTCGCTTGCTTTGGTGCAGATCTCGATACACTCTCGTTGTTCCTCGCTCAGGTGGTCGATCTTGGACGTCGTTTCTGCAAGTGACATTGCACTCCGTACTACAGCAGATACGTTTTCCCCGTTTCTGGCTTCAGTTGTAAGGGACTATTCGGTAAGCGACGTTCTAAAAGAGACGTGTGAGACGGTCTAGTATCGAGGGAAAATATACCACGTAACGGTACTGTGCATCGTAAACTGAACGATATCTCTCTTCCCAATGATTTGGAAACAAAAATCGATTCTTCCACATTTTTATATATATATAGAATATATTTGATATAATCAATGAACGCGCTTCGTCGATCTAGAAACTAGACTCTCGACGGCAACGGGTTTAACGAACCAAAACATAGGACCTCTCTCGATTACACTCCGTTAGCCGAAACCCCGTAAGGCGTCTCTCCCATAAACCATAGACATGGATCGAAGAGAGTACGCAATCCTCGCACTCATCGCGCTCGCGACAGTTGGAATCGGCGTTTTCACCACGTCAAAGCCATTAGCGACGTTCTTCGTCGAGAGCACCCGCCAGTTCCTGTCCACGACGGCGGCGATGGCGTGGATTACGTGGTGGGCATTCGTCATCGGGTTTGCCATCGCGGGCGGCGTCGAAGCATGGACATCCAACGAGGAAGTTGCAGACCTCCTCGACGGCCACGGTGCACGTGAGATCGGGTACGGATCGTTGTTCGGATTCATCTCCTCGTCGTGTTCGTACAGCGCCATCGCCACCGCGAAGAACCTCTTCAAAAAGAGTGGGTCGGCAGCGGCGACCATCGGCGCGTTCATGTTCGCCTCAACCAACCTTGTCATCGAAATCGGCGCAGTTATCTGGATTCTACTCGGCTGGCAGTTCCTACTCGCGGACATCATCGGTGGGTTCATGCTCATCGGCATGATGGCGTTCGGCTTCGTCTACCTCGTCCCCGACGACGTCGTCGAACAGGCTCGCCAGAACGTCCTCGACGAAGGCACTCCAACAGTCCAGGACCCGGTTTGCGGGATGGAAGTGAACCCCGAGGAAGCTGATTATTCCACCGAACACGACGGCCAGACGTACTACTTCTGCTCGCAGTCCTGTAAGGAAAGCTTCGACCCTGAAGAAGCCATACGACGATCCGAGAACAAGCGACGTCGCTCTCGGGATGGAAGAAACTCGCCGACAAGCAGTGGAAAGAGTGGGGGATGCTCTGGGACGAGATCGCCACCGGATTCATTTTCGCTGGCCTCATCGCTGGCTTCATCCCCGAACAGGTGTGGACATCGGTGTTCTCGGGCGCGACGTTCGGTCTCCCAGTGTACGTCTTCTGGATCGCCGTCCTCGGTGCGGTCATCGGTGTGGCGACGTTCGTCTGCTCGGTCGGGAACGTTCCATTCGGCGCTGTTCTCTTCTCGAACGGTCTGCCGTTCGGGTCAGTGTTGAGCTACATTTACGCCGACCTCATCGTCCCGCCGATCATGGAGGCCTATCGGGAGTACTACGGGACGAAATTCGCGGCTATCCTCTCGGGGATGATCTTTGTCTCTGCAGTCCTTACGGGGTTCGTCATCCACTTCATCTTCGTCGGTGCCGGGGTCATTCCCCCCGCCTCGAGCGTGCAGATCGCGGAGGTGAAAATCGAGATGAACTACAAGATGGTGTTGAACGTGCTGGCGACTGTGTTTTTCCTGTTCCTTTACTGGCTGCACCGCTCGGAATCGGTTGCCGACGAAAGCGGTCACGACGAACATCCACAGACGGCGGACTGACCCCACAGATTCCTATTGAGAACGGTCGAAACTTCAGTCGATAGCCCACTTTCTATATCGTAATTGACTGTAATTTGGTAGACCATGGAAAGAGTATACTACTGGCTACGGTAGGAAACGGCAGTGTCTACTAAAATTATAAGCGGAAGTAAATACACCCCGGGAGCCCCGAATCAATCTATGCGCAGCACTTATTCAACCGTTAGCAGACGACTGCGGTTTGTGACCATATCCTACCAACGGTCGAATATTAGTATAATATACTAACTCAGGGGATTTGTGTGGGGAGTGTATTTCCACAACAAGAAAAAGAATCTCCTGAATTCTTTCTTGTTTATATTAGATGGGAACATTTTTACTGCCTTCTATCCATGAATATTCATGGACATCAAAGGAATTCTAATCATCTTTTTAAGTATACCATTGGTTTTTTCGGCACGAGAAATATTGCAGAGGATGAATACTCTATTCACCGATGAAAATACTACGTCGCCTCCATCGTTATTTATCACCTCTATTCGAATATTTGGAATTATATTACTATTATATGGGGGATACATATTCATATTCGGTTAGCTACGGTAGGACTCCTATGTCGAAATCCTTGATGCTGGCTTGAACGAGAGTACCAATGGCCGCTTCACCTGTCACCGAGATGAATGTTTGGTCGATTCTCGATGGGGCTTGTTCTTCAGCTTGCAACTGATTTAGCTCAAAAGCGGAAGTAGACTTCCTGAGCACCCTTGAGGTGATTACTGTGCATTTCGTAGTTCACATTTAACGTGCTAACTGTCGTTGATTTTGAGGTTCGAATTCGGCTGCTCCGAACAATCGGGGAGAAGTAGTCTGCGTTCTGGGATTTCGGCGCATTTTAAGATGCATGATTGGTTCTATAACCGAAGTAGAACGTGCGACGGCGGTAAGGTCGATCTCTCGAATTTGGCCGATTGACTTCCTGTGGGCAGTATAAGCAGAAGTGGATTTCAGTTAGTAGACAAAATTAGTATTACATACTAACTTCAAATGATTCTAATTGTCGTTCTCGGATGTCACCATCAGTGACCGCTTGCGGTGTACAGCGGTCATTGCGAGATTTCCCTGATCTCAATTCTATGTTCCAACACAGTTGCACAAGACACGAGGGTTTTGACGACACGATTCCTACCAGTTGCTAATGACAGGTGAGTCTCCAGACGATACGTTGGGACGCTCTGCAGCGAATGACGACTTTCCACCTAGAGAACCTCGCCTCAGACTCGAATTTTATTCTGATGATCTTGCAAAGCCATTTCGAGAAGCGTTCGATGAACCGGTGACAATCACAGTGAATTCGATCGTCCAACTAAACGATGGGACCCATCTCCAGTACTGGACAGTCACTCACACATCCCCCGATCGGCTTTGCACAACAGTCGTGAACTTCCCGACAACCCTCGATGCTCGACTCTTGAGTACAGTTGGCGATACCCACCGAATCGAGGTTCTCGGTGATACCTCGTCGTTATTTTCGACTTTCGATGCATTCGATGGTATCACTAGATCTGCCGTGTATGATGAGGATGGACTCCGTGTCGTCGCAGAATTCCCGTCGAGTGTCAAAACGGACTTGATTGTCGATGCTGTTCACGACATCTATCCGGATCTCGATCTCGTTTCCTCGCACACGATCCAAACAGTCCCCGTCTTTCAACACATCATCGAAATGATTTCCGCTGTGATATTGATACACACACCACGTACACCTACATAATGATCATTCGTATATTTTCATCAACCGCCAGAGCATGTTTATAACTACCGTCCGTAGCACAGATGAAGTTCTCACGAGGGGGTTCGAATGTGGGGCTTCAAAACGAGAGTGAGACACAATGGGAGAGAGCAATGCCAATACACCAGGCGGCAACCAAAGTAGAGCAACAAGGCCATCCATCACTGTCCGCATTCAGGAAGCGATTGCGGCACGAGAACAGTCTGAATGGAGTGACTGCCCGCCGCTGTACGACGTGGTTGACCCAGATGCACTCGAGAGATTGTTTGCACCCACACAAGCAGGTACCGAACGCCATGGAACTGTGACCTTTCAGTACTGTGGTTATCAGGTAACGATCAACAGCAACAGAACGGTTGATCTCAATCCAATCGACGCGAGTGACGGTTGATCTCGGAAAGCTATTTCTTAGTCTAAGGGTGGTTCTTTGCCCACTCTGAATTTTGTAGGTTTTAGTGCACCAGTTACAAGGACGCATTCTTCAAGACGCCCCGGCGATACCACAGTCGGATCAAACTCCATTCGACTCACGAGTTCGGCGACGCGGATCACGGCGCAACGTTCACCCGCTGGACGGACCGCCTCGACACCTCGCAGCACTGCGAACGCTTCACTACGCCCAAGTGGTGGCCTGTCTGTGAGGACTGTGACGGTCGGAGTGCCCGGCATCGACGCTCGAAGACAGTTCGCAACCCCGAACAGTACTGTTGTAGTAAGTGCGGTGGGTCGATTCACGTCGAAGATGGCCACTGACCGATTCTCGTTTAAGTAGTTCTCGCGATAAGGAATAGATACGAGGAAGATTTTCACGCGGTACCATTGGCTTGCAGAGTAACGCGCCGCTTTCTGAGGTTTACGTTTGATTGGTTAGTGTTAGTATCATATACTAACGTCTGCTTCTCGTACCGAGCTTTCTTTTCTTGTCTGTCGCGTGATTACGAACGGTCGTGACAGGCGTGGTTAGGATACCTTGTTTCGGAACACGGCCAGTTGATTCTTCAGACAGGTGGTCGTTAGCACTTCCCAGATGTCCCTGGTGTATCGACTCATACTCCCTGCCGAGGAGATCGATCTCGTCTATCCTCGCCTTCGTGAGGTAGATGCATTTCTCGAATTCGCCTCCCTTGGGACACCCGACACTGCTTTGCTCCCGCAATTCTGGGCGTATGGATCCGACCGAGAGGTACTCGCTGACCAACTCATCACCACGCCAGCACTCACTGCGATCTCTAAACGAGCTGTGTGTCCCGACCGCGTGCGTTATCGCTTAGACTGGAACACCACTACCACGGAAGTCACCAACCTTGAGCGTCTCAGAACCCTCCTTCGTGACCTCGAGGTCACTGTGTTGTTTGGCCGCGTAACACCCGCCAAATGGGTCCTCGTCTGCCAGTTTCCGACCCAGGAAACAGTGCTCCGCTGCTATACCGACTGTGAGTATCCCGAATGCCGACTGGCCCAACAGACCGATCTCGACCTCGAAAAGCACCATCCTGAAAACGAGTGACAAGAGACGCTGTTTTCTCTCATCCACTGAAAGTGCTCGTCAGTGTTCATTTCTACCGTGGTAGCGCCACATATCGATACTCTCATTGAGGGACACCATGATTGCTAGCATATGGCAGAGTTTGTGGTTCATTTGGACGAGCAGCCGGAACTTTAGCTTGACAATCTTGACGTCGGTGTCGAACAAGAAGTGATTGCCTTCGACATGACAGGCACGATTCGAGAGCTCGACGACAACCTCCTCGCTGAGCTAGCGAACAAAACACTCCGTCCAACCGAGATTCACTTCACGACAGACGAATAACGTCAGAATCGATTTCTACTTGTCGTCACTCAGCGAGCGCTCGCTGTCTGTCTCCGTCTCGGTACGGTGCAAACTAATCGTGCCACTGCTGTCGATCCTGACGTGATACGCGTCATACTCGAACACAACACGGCCGTCAGTGTCACGCGGTGTCTCATTGGGCCGCGGCCCAAACAGTGCATCAAGGGCTTCCGGGTCAATGAACTCCGAGAGAAGTGCTAATTCAGCAGGATCGGCATCATTGAGTGTTGCGACAGCTTTGATGAGTTCTTCGCTGACGTTGTCCGTGAGTGGATCAAACTCCGTTTGGTAGGCCTCATCGTCCGACTCATCACGATTCTCGTCGTTGGGGGGTGTATGATTCGTCATGGTGAGAGAGAAGTAGAAACTCTATGATGCGCCCCACACGTGTCATGTGAAACAGCCAGTGTAGACCTGAAAGGTTTGCTTCCGCCGCAAATGGAAACAGACACACAATGTCTTTGCTTCTTCGTCGGAGGGGACTACGTGCCAGTCACATAAACCTCTGGCTAAAAACTGGCTATTGATCCCTCTGAAATGCTGCGATTCTTTGCCTGCCTGGTTTTGGGTAGTCGACGGTCTTCGACTTCCACTTGATTTGGACAGAGTAGATTCCATTAGTCGGGAACCCCACCAGCCCGAAGCACATCTTGGTTCTCACTCAAAACGGTGAGCAGTGGCTCGATCTCATCAAATTTCGGGCCCTTCGTCACACGCTGAGTTTCTCGATCCCAGTCAATGAACCCATGATCTGCTAACTTCGGGAGATGGATGTGCCACATTGCAATTGTCTGGAGGTGATCTCCTCCGTCTGTCTCCACAGTAGCCGTGGAGTCGGTGGGTGTGGTTTGCCGCGCAGTGTCAACTAAGGCAAGCAGAACTTGCCGCCGGTGGTGATTCGAGAGTATCGAGAGTTGCTTGTCGAATGTCATAGTTCCTAAATTTGGTATCATCCCACATACGGTTAAACAACCCTCCTTTTACAGATTCACCCTCGTTTGAGGAACTGAGTGACCTATTTGTGACCGATTCGACGAAGAGGCATTCACTCACTTTCTCATACATTATTTACCTCACTACGTCGATTCTCACCTATGGGCCGAGGACTTGACAACGTGGATCGTGGCATCCTCTATCACCTCCAGAGAGATGCACGCAACACCACCACCCAAGAGATTGCTGAAACAGTGGGCGTTTCAGCGAGTACCGTCCGGAATCGGATCGAAGCCCTCGAAGACAATGGCATCATCAAGGGCTACCATCCCGAAATCGACTACGAAGCAGCAAATCTCCCGCTTCGTGTCTTGTTCGTCTGTACCGCGCCCGCAACCGAGCGCGCCGAGTACGTCCAGCAACTGCTCGAGATACAGGGTGTGGTCGATGTGCGTGAGATGCTGGTTGGCAAACGGAATCTCTACGTGGAAGTCGTGGGGACGAGTACGAAAGATATCACGCGCATTACGGACACATTGCACGAGGCAGGCGTCACGGTTGAGAGTTCCGAGATCATGCGCGAGCGACATATACAGCCATTCGACCATTTCCATTTTAGTGAAGAGACGGCAGAGGAGCGGCGTGAGAGCTGATTTTTTCAACCTCCAGATTGCGTATTTCACACTTTTGAAAACTCACAGTGCTGGAATCACACAATGACTCTGTTACAGAACGATAATTCGCGTCTCTCCGTGCGCATTCCACAATCAACCAATATAATTATAAATAATAGTTATATGTGTGGCCAATCGAGGGTCACGTATGGACGAGGATAGACACGCGATTGGCGATCGTCGCACCACAAAGGGGCAGCTTACCCTCTTATACAAGCTGCTTGCTGATCACCGGCGTCGGGTTCTCCTCCAGTGTCTTCGCGACACAGAGGCACCCATGCCGATCTCTGCGTTAGTGACGGAGCTTACACCTAGTGATGACCGGGAATCGTCGGAGAGGGATGTGGAGGCAGAGATTGCGGTGCATCATATCCACCTCCCAAAACTCGCTGATGCAGGGGTAATTGAGTATGACCAATCCGCTCAGCAAGCTGCTTATACTGCCCCACCGCAGGTCGACGCGCTGCTCGAAGATATGTTGGTGACGGTTTCGACTGTCGAACAAGAACCCTCACTCCAGGAATAATGCGGTTCGACGACTAGTTGATCAGCCCTCTCCACGCCGTCACCCTGCTGTTGAGTATACTGCACTGTCTGCGTGAAGAGCATCGACTTCGAGAATTCGGCACCTCTCGATCGGCTAGTAGAAGTAACGTCCTATGAATTCAGTTCAGACACAGTGACAGTTTGATCGGAGTGAATGGTAATGTGGTGGCCAGCATACTCAAAGCTCACTTCGGGCGAGGTGTGCTGATAGAGAGCTTCGAGTGCATCAGGATCGATAAATTGCAATCAGCTCAACTTTCGCAGCTCACTGCAGCCAGATCCCATATCCGTGATCTATTACAGGATAATAGGTATTAGGATGCCTCTATTTGCGAAATAGATATTCCTATAGGTTAAACCATAGCAGATGCTATAGAGATGAAAATAGATTTGGCTATATGTTTAGCCATATGTCTGACGCAGTTTTATGCCTATAGGATATGCAATAGGCATATAGTATGCCGAATACAATGCGTATTGCGTCGTTCCTTGACAAAGGGGGAGTCGGAAAGACGACCACTGTTGCTCATTTTGGTGTTGCTCTCGAAGAGGACGGGTTTGACGTCCTCCTTATCGATCTCGCCGGGAAACAGGGCGACCTTGCGAAGCACTTTGGCCTATGGGACGAGGTACAAGCGAACGAAGAGAATTGGCCGAACATCACAACAGTATTCCAGGATGAATGGAATATCATCGCCAAACAAATTGACGATGCTGTTGATCAGCTAGTTCTCGAAACTGGAGAGGGCCCTGATCTGATCCCGGCACACGAAGGACTTGATGGCCTAGATAGTATGCTCGGAAACATCGATGATACGCAAGAACGATACTCTCGCCTCAACACGTTCCTTACCGAGTTCATTGACGGCCAGTATGATATCGTGCTTCTCGATTTACCAGGAAGCACATCTAACATCACCTACAATGGACTGTGGGCCGCAAAGAACGTACTCGCACCTGTGAAAGCAGGACCGTTCGAAGAGGGCCAAGCGGCACAATTACGCGACGATCTAGACGAAATCCGAGAAGAGCAAGATACAGACATTCAGCTGACAATGCTCATTCTCAACGAACTTGATGAGCGTACGAACGCTGGCAAGCATTTCAAGCAGACGTTCACCGAGAACTATCCGGATGCGATTGCTCCTCGGCAGGTCAATTATTCGCAAGATATCGTGAATGCACAGATAGACGGCCAAACAGCGTTTGCACTCGAAGAACCATCAAAGACGGCCACTCGTGCGTTAGAAGCGTATCGAGAAAATGCAACTGAACTCGTCACTCGACTGGAGGAACAATGAGCGAAGACGTCGACCTTGAGGAGCTCAAACAAAAGACGCAGGTCGGGAATCGGAACCAAGAATCAGCGAAACAATCAGAATCAAAATCGTTCCGTGAAGATATTCTCGCAGTGCTCTCTGAGATTGAGAATGGAGATCGACAGAAGACAGTCTCGTTTTGGGATGGCGATACAGCAGCCCTTATTTCTGCACTCGAATCAAATCCAGAGATTCAACAGGCCGTCGGGTCACGATTGCAAGAAGAACTTGGACGGGAGGTCAATGAGGAAGCGGTTGATCGAAGTGAAGTGCTCCGACTAGCGATTCGAGCGGGGCTTCAACGAGCGGCGCCGGATGTTGTTGAAACGTGGTTAGATGCCAAAGCAGAGTCTGCACGTCGCCTATAGGAAGGACCATAGGAATTGCCATAGCCAATTCTATTGAATGAGGTTTAGCGATAGTAGTAGGTACAACTATAGAAAATGCTGTAGTTGGCCAACATTCGGGCGATGAAAAATAGAGGTTGTTACTGAGAAAACGATAGTAATCCGATATTGACTATAGGATATCCTATAGCCACATGAGGGGAAGAATGTTGCCTAAGACTCAACATTAGGATGACCAATAGAATCAACCATAGGTACGCATACTCGTTTGGTTATAGAATATGCTATAGTAATAGAGATAGAGAAGGCTATGGCTAAAGCAATAGGAACTCCTATAGGCAATCAGCGACCACTCAGCTAGCAAAAAGCCGGTCAAAAGTCAACGAGAGATCCAGAGGTTATAATATAATACTAACGATAATCTGGTCTATTCACGATAAACGATTTTCGTGATTGTGCGAAAAAGGCAGATTTCTGTTAACTAGATGAATTCTTTCCAGCGGAGTGATTCTCACTAGCCTATGGAGAATCCTATAGTTTAGCCATAGCCATTCCTATCGTCATTTCTATTGTGTATTTCTCGCGGGAATTCCACTACTATCCCTGCGACTGCGATCCGAAGAACAGATGGATACTATTGACCTCAAGCAGTCAGATTGAGGCTACTAATCGCCCATCGTCAGACACCACTATTGCAAGTGAAGATCATCCCTACGCGACGTCATTTTGCTGTGCACACGTTTCTAACTTCGTCAGCATTTCTTCTAAAGATAGCACATCAGAGAGCGCTGACAGCGCACTAGAGAAGGGAACATCTAGTGCATAGCTATAGTAATTTCCACGGGAGCCACTCCGATTCTCCTCGGCAGTCAGAATACCAAGCATTCGAAGATCGGATAGATGATTATGTACGGACCGCTGAGCGAGCGGATCGACGCCTGCAAACTGACAAAGGTCGGTATACTCCTCATAGATGCGTCGAGTACGACATGGTGTATCACCCCTTGCAGCCATTGAGACGACTGCTAAGAGAGCGAAATGACCGGATTCGCATATGCAAGCTCATCCGCGAATGTGGCCCAACCACGATCCAGTGCTAGATCGATCGGCTCATCTGCTGTTGTGTATCCATCTGGTCCACCACCTAACTCCTCGTATACTCGTTGTGGGATTGTGAACACGATGTTGTGTTCTTGGGCAATACGCTCTAGAAGCGCGAACCGGCCAGACTCAGGACGACCGAAGGCGATGAAGAGATTTGTATCGTCGATATGAGCCTCTGTGTCCGGAATAATTGAGAGAGGCATTTATTCGGAGTGCTCTGGGAGATCTTCGTCGTCGAGATTCACCTCTGCATCGATTGCATCGAGATCCAGATCGTCTTGGGCGTCCGGCTCTACATCGACAATGATCTCGCGGAGTTCTTGGAGGATGGTTTCAGCCTCGAGTACAGAGAGATCCAACTCACGAGCCATGATTCGTGACGTCATCTTGCCTTTGACGTACGCACGTGCATACTCAGTCGCAATTGCGAGACCTGCTGTGCCATGCCGATCACGGTAGAGTTCGAGATTTTGATTGTCCGTGCTGCGGGCAAGAGCGGCGATCAGTGTTGGTGTGATTTCGTACGAGCCCTCATCAGCCGCAACAGTGATCGAGAGATGCGGCGCTCGATAGCGATGGGGTTGTGTTTCAGTCACGCGTTCGAGCAAACCCATATCGGTGAGCCGATCCACATCCTCATAAATCGTTGTCGACGAACTGTCGAGGCCCGTTGCAAGTTCATCGACCGTTGCGGTATCACGTTCTCGGACACGTGTGTAGAGTTGGGCAAGCCGCGGGTGGGTAAGCACATCCGAAATCGCGAGCATCGTGTCGATCGGATGGATATTGCGTTTGGTTGCCGCCATACTTTCCACTTTCCGCGGAAAACGTATAGTTCTGTCGCAGCACCAAACGCGAGTACCTTGGGAGTCAAAGTAGATTGGAAGATCTTGATGATGATTCTCTCCTTGGGGTGTATGGCTTCGAAGATTCTACTCTATCATTGCTGATTCGATTATTGCCTCGACAACGTCTGCTCCTTGTTCGTCGTAGTAGTACTTGACCAGGTCGGATGTATTGAAAACGTAGGACGGCAGTACTTAGAATCGTTCGTCGCGGCCTTCAGAAACGAGATCAGAGACGGGTTTTCCTGCTGCCACTCGCTCTCGCACTTCCTTTAGATCATCGGGTGCCTGATGCTCGGCGAGAAATGCTTTCATCCGGGCTTCGAGCGGCGTGTGCTGCGACTGCTTGAGCAGTTCTCGGCCCATATTTTCCAGATTCTTTTTCGCAGCGTCACTCATACTCACTAGTCGTTTCTCAATCGGTATACCCGTTTACGTCTATTGCTCGGGAGGAGCACGGGAGCTCTCTCCGAGTTACTCCTGTGAACTTTATCTTTGGTGTGCTCTCGAGGATTGTTGTCTGTCGTACTCGAAGGGACGTGGTTACCATAATATACTCGCTACTACCCGTTCGCTCTCAGACCTGCTCACGCCGAATCGTCACGATATCTGCCGCCACACGTTCCGATCCTTTGGCTGCAATCACGAGCAAATTTGGCGCTGGTGTACAGGGTGCTTGATCGCCGACGTGAAATCCTGCATCTGCAGCACCCGGCAATTGCACTTGATAGCCATTCCCTGCGATTTGGAGTGAGGCGTTTGTAACACGGTGAATCGAGACGGTGTCGAGCGCGGCTGACGTTGCGAGTTCGACGATGTTCTCATCGGTGATGCGGTCGATGTCGACGACGAG
>NZ_JBLZNK010000006.1:0-386850 GCF_051194195.1 Haladaptatus marinus | reverse complement strand
AATCGCTCGTATTGCCGAAAGAGCGCTTTCGCGGTGGCGAAGGCGTCGGTGGTCAAGAACTCGATGTGAAAGCGCGCGTTCTCCTCTAGCCGGTCGAGAAAGTCCGTTGCAGCGTCGTGGCCAGCGTGCGTGATCAGCCCGTTGAGCGTCTCTGCAAGCACGTAATCAAGAACAACTGCTTCTGGAAGCGATGCTGTGTCTACACCCTGTACGATCGGGAGGGCAGCGTCGTGTGCGCTGTCTCGACGATAGGCGGCAGCGAAGAGGACGGTTGTGTCGATGAGTGCGCGTGGCATTTAGTTGACGTCGACGCCCCATGCGTCGTGTTCAGTCGTTACGTCAGTCTCGTCGTCGCCGTCGTATCCGCCGAAGTCACTAAACGTACCACTTCGGCGCTGGACGACGTGAATACGAACCGTACCGTCATCTTGGAGCTGCCAGCGAAGTTTATCACCATCATCGATATCGAGTTCACGGCGGATTCGTGCAGGAATATTCGCTTGATTCCCCGAGACTTTGCTTTCGGAATCCACGCTCTCATTGCTCATACAGACCATGAGGGGAGCGCTCGGTATAAATGTAGTGTGTGCTCACACTACCGTCAGTCTCATCGACGCTGAAGAGAAGAATAGTCGCATGCGGGCGTCCATATTGCGGGACTTCGTGCGGGATTACGAGACCGAAGAGAGTGTTGACGACGATTCGCCGAATCCCGCCACGGAAGCCTCGAATGCAGGCCGTCAGCTCTTCGAGACAGTCCAACGCGCAGAACAGAACACTGAGCTCGTCAACTTCCGCGAGAAGCGAGCCGAGAGTCAGCACGTCGAAGACAAATACCTTGACGTCCTCGAGCACGCGAAGAACGTCGCGAAGACGAACGACGTAATGGTTGCTCGACTCGGTTATCGAGAAGTTGCGACACACTACGATTGTGCATACAAGAACGATGGCTATCGGGTGATGGAAGAGATGGCTGAACGGGTACCCGGTGTGACCTACAAGACATCTCGAACGCTGTCGATTGATGACGCCATGGGTGTCGGTGGCCATCACATCGAAATCACGTTCGCCCATCCCGAGTTAGCCGGGTGGATGCGAGCACACGAAGCAAACGCGGGAGGAAACGGAGGACGCTGAGTATAGCGTTGTAATCACGGGGGTTCGACGAACCCCCGCTCGAACCACGCCACCACAAGAGATTCACACCGCACTGCCGGTGACACATGGTGGTACTAGTGTGTTGGTTACTGTGGGGTGTGTCTATTTCTGCGAAATGGAGGGGGTCGCGTTCGCGATCCCCCTCTATTACAACGTTATAATGGACTATTCCTACTAGTGACACTCGAGGACGGCTTGGTTGAGAACGTGCCGAAGTGTTCCGAGCTGACGAGTCAGCGGTTGAACGTCACCCACCAGTAATCTGTTAGAAATGGTGTACCAGATATAGAGGATGTATCTATCGCTAACGAGCTGTCAGCCAAAATTTGGTATTATTTATTATTATTCGTGACTTATGCTTTTTGGAGACAGTGCGGCGAGAGAGCTAGTAGAGAATGAAGAGTAGAGGAGGACTGTGTTAGAGTTCCGAACTGAAACTGAGAATAGACCATGACGACATCACTACAACAAGAAGCGGTACAAGATTCTGCTTGGCCGGAGGGCACCTGTTATGGGTGCGGCCCAGCGAACGACAATAGACTACAACTCAAGAGCTATCTCTCCGAAGAGGGTGATCGGCTCGTGGCGACCTTCGAGCCCGACGATATCTTCAATTCTGGTGCGCCAAACAGTATGTATGGTGGCCTGGTCGCGTCCTTAATCGATTGCCAGGCAATGTGGACCGCGATAGTTTTCACTCATCTCGCAGAGGATCGTCCGCTGACTGACAACCTCATTCAATTCGTTACCTCCGAACTTCACGTGGACTATCTGAAACCAACCCCTCTTGATCAGCCGATTCATCTCCAGTCGTGGGTTAAAGACGAACGGGGGCGGAAAACGCGTATTAGCTGCGAAATCGGTCCAGAAGGTAAGGTCACAGCTGTTGGGAATGTCCTTGGAATCCGGAGCGATAACCCATGAGAGATCTCTTTCTCCCGATTTCGTCACAACCTAGCATTGATCACCTTATTGAGTATGCGGAAATAGCTGAGGAGGCTAGCTATGACAGGGTCTGGTTGGCTGAGACGTGGGGACGTGATGCGATTACTACGCTTGCGACCATCGCCACGCATACTGAAGAAATCGGTCTTGGGACCAGTATCTCGTCAGTCTATTCTCGGTCACCAGCCTTGTTGGGACAGACCGCGGCGACGCTCCAAGAGGTTTCTGGGGGGCGGTTTCGACTCGGTCTTGGCGCAAGCACGCCGCAACTCGTCGAGGGGTGGCATGGCGTTCATCATGAAGAACCGTTTCGACGGCTCTGCGAGAGCGTTGAAATTGTCCGGCAAGTCCTCTCCGGGGATCCTGTAAGGTACGACGGAACCGTTTTTAAGGTAGATGGGTTCCGGTTGCGGTTTGAGCCCCCGTCTCCGCCACCGGCTATCGATGTCGCCGCGATGGGACCTAAATCGATGGAACTCGCAGGACGATTCGCTGACGGGTGTCACATTCCGATGGCAACCCTGGACGGACTCACAGATAGCATTGAGAACCTCCGAACCGGGACTGAACTGGGAGAACGGTCTGTTGAAGACGTACGGGTAACAGTCGAGGTGCCGTGCTGCGCACTCGACGATAGCGAGCGTGCTCGGAACCTCGTCCGCCACCACCTTGCATTCTACATTGGTGCGATGGGTGTCGTCTATCGCAACCACATCGCTCGTCAGGGGTACGAGGCCGAATCCGAGGAAATCGCTCAGCTCTGGGCCAGTGGCAATCAGGAAACAGCGATGGAGGTGATCTCAGATGAGATGCTGGATACGCTCGGGGTTGCGGGAACACCTGAGGAGACCAAGCAGCTACTTCGCCGATGGGAATCATCGGAGGTAGTTGACTCGGCGGCAGTAGTATTTCCAGTACGGGCCACCCAGTCCGAGATAGTAGCTACCACCGAGGCTCTCGCGCCAGAAGCGTGAACGCGATTGCGATGAATATCCGTAGGGAAAAGTAGGTTGCCCGATGAATGGCAGATAGATCCTACTTTCTAGAATCAGGTTTTTCTCGCTAATCTGATTGAGCTACCGAACTAGCGCGGCTGGATTGATGAATATGCGCCCTGTATTCATCACGCAGATTCATTCGAGTCTGAGAGCTGGTACGTTGGAAAGTGAGAAGACTTCCGCGAATCACTATTAGTGACGGTGAGACTGTCGAGCGAGTGCTGTTTACAGCGGAACTCTGGTGTGTCATCAGCGGGACTGTCAGGAGCTGGGGCTGACTGTCTGTCCAGTGGAAAAACAGATGAAATCCGGTGTGTTTCAGCTGGGTGAAGACCCGTGTGTTTCTGCCGGCTGATTGTCCAGTGGTCACGAGTAGCGGTTATTCGCTCGGCGGCGAACGTTCGTCAGTAGCAATGGTAGTGGTCGATGTGTTGTTGAGCTATGGCTTGAGCTCGTTCATTGCGCATCTACAGTCTGCGTCTATTGACTGTAGCAACAAGAACTCGGATTACACATAGATTTATTCATGACTAAAATGATTACTCTACATGGAAGTATTTGAAGATCAACGCCACAAAGAACAGACCGCCGGATTCATCGGTTTGCTGGTTGCAGGCCTATTCCTCTGGCGAACATTCTACGCATACACTATCCAATGGCAAGGATTGTTTCGCATGCCGTCCGGACTCTGGTTTGTCATTACGACTGCGACCTGCCTAGCGCTCTTGATCTGGTCGGTCGGCCATCTTACTGGCGACTATCGGCACAACCAACTCTACTCTCGCCTGATCGGGATCCTCTCCAGTCTCGCCGTCGGGGGCATCCTCATCTTTGTCGGCTATATTTTCGCGCAGTAATCACCACTGCTGTCTCAAACAGTCAGGCCTTGTTGAAACCCTCAAGCGATGATTGGTTTCAGGAATCGTGCTGGTGAGGAAGATTGATGAGTATGAGGATAAATCAGAGAGACGTACGAAATGGCATATGGTTACCTCATTCCTCTCGGTCTCGGGGTCATTCTATTCTTTTTTGCAGAGGATCTAATCCACATTCGCCACTTTGGCCCAGTGACGGACGAATCACGGTCAAGTGAAACAGGCGGAATGGCGTTTCGTGGATTCGGACTCCTTCTGATAGCTGTCGGGGTAACCAAATTCTTCGAAAGCCTTCCATGGTAGTATCGATAAATCCACGGTCTGTATTCAGCACGTCAATTCTGTCAATCCTTGGTGATTTAAACAGAGCCAACAGCGATTATAGAACCTCATCACGGGTATGCAGCACAGCGGGGCAGTCACTGATACTGGCGACCACTTCGTCACGCTGACGCCCGACTCGTTCACCGCCGAGGTCAGCAAGCACTTCCTGTGAGCCTTACGACAGCAGTTCGGCAGAAAGCTCGTAATCGTCTTGGACAACACACCGTACTTCATCGCCAAGACGCTCAAGAAGCAGGCCGCCGCAAGCTCTCAGCCGGGCGGCCATTCGTAAACGTCGAAGCTGAATCACGCAGCGCCAACAGTGGGCGGTACGCGCGCACGGAACTCCAAGACCGTACTTCACCCGCCAGTTGCCGCCTTCACTCGCGTTCGTACTCACTGGTCCGGAACACTACCAAACGCCTGGCTTCCGGTGTGACTCCGGTGCAGGCACAGACGGGTGATGCACGACGGGCGAGTCGACGCCAGGGTTACACGAGCGACGTGGTTCGAGGCTCGTGTTCGGCGACAATCTGTCCGTTCTTGATGACGCACTGCGGAGCGGGGTTCTCGACGATTGCCCACTGTGGAGACTGTGCGTTGTGGACGACGAGGTCGGCGGGCGTCCCCGGCTCGAGGCCGTAGGTGTCGTGGATCCCCAGAACCTCGGCACCCTGGTCGGTAATCAACTGCCAGAGGGACGCCAAGCCATCGTTCGTTCCCCAACGCCGTCCGGACGCGAGCCGGAGCTTGAGAGAAGCCACGAGCATCGCCTCTAACGGATTTAGGTTACCATGGGACTCCCAGACGTCCTGGGCCTCGTCAGTTCCGTGGGCCATGACGAGTCCGTTGTCGTGGAACTGCCGGATGGGCATCGTCGGTCGCGTACTCTGATAGCAGGTGACCACCCGGAGGTCAGCCGCCGCGAACGTCTCAAGCGCACGCTCGAGACGCCCCGTGAGATAGGCTTGCCCCTCGTCCGCGGCGTCGGCGAGTGCGAAGCAGTGGCCAGCAGTCACTCGACCCTCGTACCCCCGTTCGACCGTCTCCTCGGCTAGCCGCTCGAGCGTGTACATTCCGACCGTTCCCCGATCATGGACGTGCGCGTCGATGTTGACGTCGTAGTCGGTGGCGATATCGAACCACGTGTCGATTGTGTCGTCGATGCTGTTGTTCATCGACGCCGGATCAATGCCGCCCACGAGATCTGCCCCCATCTCCAACGCCGCACGGGCAGCGTCCTGGGAACCGGGATCGCGGAGGAACCCCTGCTGTGGGAAAGCCACGATCTGCATGTCCAGTACGTCCGCCAACTCGTCTTGCACCTCGAGTGTCGCCTCGACAATTTTCGTCCCCACAGTGCTGTCGACGTAGACGTGGTTTCGCATATGGAGGACGCCGTTGGTGACGGCCTGTTCCGCTGCCCGCCGGATCCGGGCTTTGAGGTCGGCCACCGACTCGTTCGCGAAGAACTCCCGCGACTTTCCGACGAGCTCCTTCCTCAAGTACGTCTGTTCGTTGTAATTCGGGCGCCGCTCGCCGGCCGCTGCGAACGCCATGTCCGTATGGAAGTGCGCATCGACGAACCCGGGCGACACCAGGCCCTCGCCAGCATCGAGTTCGCGAGTGCCATCCGCCTTGATGCTCGGTTCGATCGTCGTGATGTCACCGTCATCGATCCCGATATCTACGACGGCATCCGCCCGTTCTACGTACCCATCTCTGATTATGAGATCCATGGACTGACCCATGGGTGCACCTTGCGGATGGATCCAATAAGTGTAACGTCGGGAGGGAGGATCAACTGGGCTGAGTCGGTTTCGGTCCGGTTCATCGGCAAATAGTCGAACTGATCGTCCGTCGAAACACCTCAAGGGAGATTTTGAATCGCAATTTCTCATTAATGTTTGGTCTCACTGACCCGGTCATACTCGGCGATACCGTGTTTAATGGATTCGAAGTGAGTCAGAGATGAGAATAACTACATTCGATTTATCGGATTGTGCCAGTCTTAGGCAGCGTTGTAACCAACAGGTGGGGTAGCGATCGAGTAGTAGACGTCTTAACGTCTGTACAAGCAATGCTGGTTGTGGGAGAGAGTGTGGGGAAATGGTACAAGCAGATCCCGTAAAGGGATTCCCCACGGTTGGTGCTCTAGACTCCGACAATAATAGGTCAGAGGGTAAAAATACGCGACTGCAAACGCTGGAAGCGTGAGTTCACTCCCATTGCATCGCCCAAACGTGCAAGACGAATGGAACGCACTCTCCTCATCAATTTATCAAAAATTCCATTAGTGATCGCGGACTTTATACGTCATTTTTTACGCTGTCTTGGTGGTATCACGATAGTCGTCGTCCTCGGACGGGAATGCGTCGAGAGTGACGTCATCAGTCGCGGTTGCGACGGCGGCCATGTGTTTGCAGTATGCATTGCGGTGGACGTGGTGCGGGCACGTGCAGGCTATCAGTTCGTTGGTCACGTCGACCATTCCGGAGGCATCGACGTCGAAGACGAATTGTTCGGCCTGTGCGCGGTTCTGTGCCATCATCCCAGTTGTCGCCAACTCCACTCAGGTGTCCAGCCGAACAGGTTCTGTGCTTTTGCTGTATCGACCAGCGTCGAGTGGTCGTGCTCGGCAAAATCGCATCGAACATCGACCTCGGGAAAAACTTCCGCAATGAGTTCACGAGTAGGTGTTTCGGCACTAGTGTCAGGTGCCGATACCCAAATGCACTCGTGGCCATCAAAGGTAGCCTCGACGGCCCGCTGAACGAGATCGACCACGTCCGACATGTGAACGTAGGTGAATAGCGTGTTACGCTGAGTGTGGAAGTGATCCGACGCTCGCATCCCAGCCAGCGTTCGGTCACCCTTGACAAACGTCTTGCGGGCTAGAGTATCATCAACGACCCACGGGAACCGAAGGGAGGTGATCGTCCGTGGTCGATCATCGACGCGACGTGCAAACCCATCGGCAGTAATCTCAAGCATTTGCTTGCCCATCCCATAGGGG
The DNA here is from genome assembly GCF_051194195.1 of Haladaptatus marinus. NCBI lineage: Archaea > Methanobacteriati > Methanobacteriota > Halobacteria > Halobacteriales > Haladaptataceae > Haladaptatus > Haladaptatus marinus. Next base: position 379,534 of record NZ_JBLZNK010000006.1, on the reverse strand, counting down.
TTTGACGGCGTCAGACGGTGATTCTCGTCAAGAGGAAGGTAATCGACAGTAATGCCTTCTGGTTCGAATCCACCACCTATAGCACTGAAACTCGATGCTAGAACGACCGTATCGATTCCAAGTGCCCCTGCGGCCTCCAGAACGTGATAACTGGACATGACGTTACTTTTGTACGTTTGGTATCCTGGCGTCACGTCCGGTGTTGGGAGCATCCCAAGGTGAACGATTGCGTCGGCAGTGCTCTTCGCAAGCGATCCGTAGACCTCACCGGTGTCCAATACATCGGTCGTGAGATACTCATCCGAATGCTTCTCGTCTCGCTTACCACGCGAGAGGTTGACCGTCCGGTAACCTTCGTCGTTCAAATGTGCCAGTACGCCCTGTCCAACACGGCCATTGCCTCCAGTGACCGCGACAGTTTCGATCATAGTCTATCTCTTTACGCCTTATTAAAATAATTCAGTGCATCTGTCGAAGCCCGATACGCCCGAGGACACTGTTCTTCCGCATGCTGTTGTGCACGGTCGAGCAGGGCGCGCTCAGTCGTCGGTGTGTCCTCACATTCGGTCGAACCAGCCGCACATTCGGTCAGCGGTCGCTGGGCACCATCGGACAGTGTTGTTTGGCGAGACAGAACTGAAAAAGTGAGTGAGTTAGCAGCAGTCGGTGAGAGCGCCTTTCCGGGTGGCTTCCGCGTCACATCCATTGGTCTTCGAGCGCGGCCATCCGTTCCTCGAGCGCTGTATACTGCTCGCGCAACCGCTCGTTCTCTTGCTGTAAGTTCGCAACGTCCTGCTCGAGGTCCTTCTTGTCGGCTTCGAGCGTGTCGGTTCGCTCGTCCTTCTCGTCGAGTTGGTGAGCCAGGCCCTGAATGGCCGCGAGTGCGACCCCGTCAGCGTCGACACTGGCGATGGTTTCCTCGTCGCTGCCGAGGTCGAACGCCGCGTTGAATTCGGCGGCCATCGGCCCCATGTGACGACCGTCGTCAGTGTTTTTGAACTCCCAGGTGTTCACCTGAAGGTCGGTGACGGCATCCAAGACAGTACTGGGGTCGACTGGCATGATCTCCTGCTTCTCAGCCTGGGCGCTAGTGGTATTGAACGTGGGGGCGTACATCGGCATCTGCGACCGGAACTGGTTGGAGCCCGTCGAGCGGAACTCGGTGTCTGTCGCATCAGCGAACACGACCGCACCATCATGTACGACACCGCTTTCAGAATCGGTTTTTGCGTTGTATCCGGTTGCGAAGGAATAGTCGCCGCTAGCGGTGTTATCCCCTCCCCCTGGAATGGTTGCACCAATACCGCTGGCGGTGTTACTGCTGCCCCCACCGACGGTCGCATACGAACTGCTGGCTTCGTTATAGCCGCCGCCCCCGACGGTCGCAGAAAGACCGCTGGCGGTGTTACCGTAGCCGCCAGCGACGACACTCAAGCTATCGGGGGCGTTGTTGTATCTTCCAGAGAGTACTACCATGACAGACACATGTACCATCGTCATAGAAATAATAGTTGATGGTCCCCACGGTGTCGATTCGTAGCTCAGACTGACACGGTTAGGTCGACAGAAGGTATGTGGATGGTGTGAAATTCTGCTCCCAGCGAATGCCGTACAGCGTGCAAGATATGCGCTCTGTATTCAGCAGCGTTACTGAAACCCATCACCAATTAGGGGTTTCAACAAGGCAGTTGCTCAGTGTTTCTCAACCGAACGACGCCAAACTAGACTCGGTATACTGTCCTAACTCCTCTTCAATATCCGATTCACGCCACCCGAGCGGTGATACCACACTCGCTGCTGCCCGAACTAACAACTCCCGATAAAACCCGACATCATACTCGTTCAACTCCTCACCCGCCAATAGCACCCGCTCCTGCGACTGCTTTGCATCATCGACCACCACATACGATACACTCTGACCAGGCGCACGTCCCAACCCTAAATCACCCGCTCGCTCCAGTGCCGCCACACTCCGCATCGATTGCGTGTAGTCCTCTCGCTGCTTCGAAACACGATTCGTAATCACTAACTCACTCGGATCGACCGCCCCACGCTCAAGGCGATCCACCCACGACCGCAGTTCCTCACAAACCGCCTTTGGATCACGATACGCATCGACCGCTCGAATCAACGCCTTCTGCGCCTCATCGACATACGAGGGCGAACTCCGCTGGCGGCACTCGATGCCCCCGATACTTGTACTCGTCCTCACCAGCGACTTTCCCGAAGTACTTTGTCAATGCACCAGCATTCGAATCACGCAATGGCACAAACGATATCCAGTCGTAGTGGGCTTCATGTTCAAGTCGGATATCCACCTCTTCGGAAATCTCCGAGACAAGCTCCGAAAGCGACGTCTGTTCCTCGCCTTCGATCGGTGTCACCCACACACTATCGACGATCCCATGCACAATCCGCCATCCATGTTCCTCGAGTACCGCTTTCGTCTCTAACAGAATCTCTCTCGCAAATGCGTTGATCGCTTCGTGGCATTCGATCCGTCCGAACTTCGCGTTCGAAAAGCCCTGATAGCCGAAACACGACACCAAAATCCACTTGATCGCACTCGATTGGCCTTCCAACTCATCACGACGCTCTTCATCCTCAGTCTCTCGAATTTCGGCTTTAATCGCATCACGATCCTCGATCAACGGCTCAAGCACGTCCGGAAGATAGCCCCGGTCGTCGCAAATTGAGTAGCCAATGCCAGGCACGTGCTCCCAACCACAATCGTCCGACAGCGGCTATTCAGGGTTCCATATTGCTGCGTGTGGATAGCCATCAGCTGTGCGGCTAGAACCGGCGACCTGCCCTCGGTCGTTGATACCTGCTGCAGTACTGTAATTACCACCGAGCGTCCCGAGGTCACGCATTCCATCGTCCTCGGACCAAATGAATGCGTGAACGGTTCCATCTGCCGTCTGGCTCATCCCTACAACCTGACCGCAGTTGTTGATGTCGGTAGCCTTACTATAGTTGCCGCCGAGAGTCCCGAGATCACGCATCCCCTCGTCTGCCGTCCAGAGGAACGCGCGAAGGCCATTCTGCTTTTCTGTCGAGCTCACCCCTACAACCTGACTGTTGTCGTTGATAGCCGTGGCCTCACTGTGGTTGCCACCGGGTGTATCGATGTCGCGTTTTCCGTCGGCTTCCGACCAAATGAACGGTCCGCGTTCTTGGCCTTCGACATCCATGGTCATCCCAACAATCTGACCGTGCGTGTTGATATCTGTGGGTGCTAAAAAGTACCTTGACGATTCTAGCGGGGCGGCGCTTTCACTATCCCCCCATTTGACGAATCCTTCCGTCGCATCCGTGCCCCAGTAGTGGAGAGTTCCGACGATATCTCCCCGGTCGTTGATAGCGGTGGCAACAGTGTTCTGCTCGCCGCTACTGTAGATATCTCGCATCCCCTCTCCCCTCGACCAACGAATAGCGTGCTCCGGGTATATTTCCGTTTGAGTCCCGGTGTCCCTCTCCCAGATATCGGTCACTCTGCTCGCACCGACGACCGTACAGTGGCCGTTAATATCAGTAGCTCTACTGACGCTGTCGGAGAGGGTCCCGAGATCTTGCATGCCCTCCGCTTTCGACCACATGAATGCGTGCGGAACCAAATCGCCTCGCTGACTGAAACCAACGACGTACCCGCCACGATTGATGCTCGTCGCGGTGCTCTCGACACCACCAAGCGTACCAAGGTCGGTTCTCGAGTACGCTGCGTCTGGTTTCGATTCACTCGGTGGGGTATTCTGGGAACTCGTGCCGACCATACCGAGGTCAGCACGACCGCTTCCTGGCTGGGTGAATTCGGACAAACTACCAAGCATCCCGACCGCCCCAACACCGCCAAGAAAGCGGCGACGGTCGGGCTGGAGACCAGGTCCATTCGATACTGGGCGGGTGCTGTCTGCTCGTTCGACGGCGTCTTTCTCACACCGAGTTTCGGACTGCTCCGTGTCGTCCTTTTCTGGGGACATAATGTAACTCGAAATGCAGTGCCTTATTCATACTATTGGCTGATTAATTACTAATGGATAGTTTGTCAACATCGCTGTGTCATGGGGTGAACTTCTCATCGGTCTTGGGCTACTCGTCGGTGGGCTGACTCGCCTCGCTGCATTTTTCGGCGCGCTCATGATGCTCCTGTTCTACTTCGGGAACTAGGACATCGCTCACGGTTACATCAACGGCGACTTCGCGTACATGCTTGTCTTCCTCGCCATCGCTGCCTTCGGCGCTGGCCGGATTCTCGGCCTTGACGCGTACATCGAACAGTACGAACACGGTGGGCAACCGCTCGTCGAACGGTATCCCTGGGTTCGATACCTTCTTGGGTGACGTCCGTACGTTTTCTTCGCAACCAGTGTCGAGTGAACGCTACTTCTATTTTACACAGGCAATAGATTAGGCCAGCAGCACCTCGTAACGAGGTAAACGAGGGTACGTCAGACCCCGCTCTCAGGGGAGATCCCGCCCTGCTCAATTCGCTCGTACAGGTAATACGAGTACACCACGGTTGTCGCGGCAGTCACGAGAGCGGGGATAACGAGGAAGTAGAGTGCGTAGTCGCCGAACAGCAGTCCAACTAGCGTCAGAATCGCTGTGGCCTTGAACAACTTCCCTCCGAGTGCGTGTGTCCGGTTCCATACTTCCTCGTTACTCAGCGTCCATGGGGTTCGAATGCCGACGAACCAGTTGCGTTTCGCATGTGTGACTAGGACACCGCTGTAGTAGAGGAGACCAGCGGCCGCGACCAGAATGAGATACGTGAAGTCGAACTCGTAGCCGAGATTGAACGCGACCATCCCGGCGTGGAGTACGAACATGTACCCTGTGAAGATGACGACGAACCAGTCGTAGTATGGGCGGAACGCCTCGATATTCTCGCCAAGCGGATCGATTCGAGGGAGGGCGGCAAATACGATGAGTAGACCTGCTGTCAGTGCAGGGACAAGCCAGAGAGCGAGCGTCTTTGACATCGTTCCGTTAGGATTGCCGCTCGCATCCCAGTTTGAGACGATTTGAGATGGGAGTTCGGGTGCGGCGACGACGCTCACGACGCCGGAAAGAACGACGAACCCAGTCGCTAGCGAGAAGCGATGACGAGTATTCATCCAGAGTGGTACGACCGAACGTCTAATAAACCCGTTCCCAGTGGTGCCCTTGCTGACTCCCTAGTGCATCACCAGATCGCGTTCACTGTGGAAGGGTGTCGCCTGTCGATGTCGATCCCGAGGACGAGTGCCGTCACTTGTACCCCAATAATCGAAGACCGTTCAGTGAAACGAGGACTGTAGACCCTTCGTGCCCGACCACTGCGAGTGGGAGTGGAAGTCCACTCAGGAGGATGGTCCCCACCATGAGCGCAATTGCACCGAAGGCAATAGCGAGGTTGATCGTGAGCGTCCGGCGTGTCTTTCGACCGAGCCCAAGCACATACGGTATTTTGCTGATATCGTCGCCCATCAGGACAATATCGGCGGTTTCGAGTGCGACGTCTGTTCCGGCACCCCCCATCGCAACACCCAAGGTTGCCGTGGCGAGCGCTGGTGCATCGTTCACTCCATCACCGACCATCGCCACGGTGTCGTAGCGCTCAACCAACTCCTCAACACTCGCAACTTTCTCCTCGGGAAGTAACGCTGCCTGGACCTCGTCGATACCGACCTCATCTGCGATCCGCTGTGCGACGCGTTCGTTGTCGCCCGTCAGCATCACGATGTGGTCAACGTCGAGAGCCCTGAGTTCCGAGATCATGTCTGCAGCCCCCGGGCGGACGGTGTCAGTGAACGCAAGCCAACCGAGCACGTGGACCGAGCCCTCGATCTCCTGTGCCACGAGCACGCTCGTTTTTCCCTCCGATTCCAGCGTTTTCAATCGCTCTAATCCCGTCCCTACCCCATCGATTGTCCAGTCTGTAAGGACTGTCTCAAAGTAGGAGGGATTGCCGATATGGATCGTCCGGTTTTCGACCACAGCTCGAACTCCTTTACCGGCGACCGCTCGAAATCCGTGAGCGTCCGGGATGTCGAGTGACTGCTGCTCTGCTGCTGTGACAGTCGCCTCGGCGAGGTGATGTTCCGAGCGGGTCTGTACCGCGGCCGCCACCGCCAGGAGCTGGTCGTTGGTACTCACCGCACTGGAGGTGGGACTTGCGTCGCGGACTATGACATCGGTTAGCTGTGTATCGCCTTCGGTGAGCGTCCCGGTTTTGTCGAACGCGACTGCATTGATGTTCGCTGCTGCCTCGACGTGTTCACCGCCTTTGAACAGGACACCCTGCCTTCCGCCCGACGCAATCGCCGAGAGCACCGCCGCCGGCGTCGAGATGATGACCGCACACGGTGATGCCGCGACCATGAGCGTCATCGCCTGGTAGAACGTACTCGTGAACTCTGCGTCCAGCAAGAGCAGTGGAAGCGCGATAGCCGCGATTGTCAGGCCGAACACCCCGAGAACATACGGCTGTTCGAGGCGGTCGATGAGACGCTGCGTAGGTGCCTTCTCGCTTTGGGCGCTTTCGACCATATGGATGAGTCGCGTGATGGCCGACTCGTGTGCCTGCCGGGTCACTTCGACCTCTAAACTCCCGCTTTCGTTGATCGTCCCGCCGAATACCTCGTCTCCAGGATCCTTTGGCACGGGTATGGACTCGCCAGTGAGTGATGCCTGATCGACCGTACTCTCGCCTGCTTCGACGACGCCGTCGAGTGGAATCCGGTCGCCGGGTCGGACGACGAACACGTCGCCAACCGCGACTTCGTCGATGGGCATCGTAACCTCCTCGCCATCGCGCACCACCTGTGCTGAGTCTGGGCGCATCTCGATGAGCGACTTTATGGCACGGCGCGACCGCCCGATGGCGTAGTGCTGAAGCACGTTCGACAGCGAGAACAGGAACAGCAACATTGCCCCTTCGAACGGCGCACCAATCGAGAGCGCCCCGAGTGCGGCGACGATCATTAACAGGTCGATATCGACCGCTCGATGGCGGAGCGTCTCGATTGCCCCCTCAAGACCGTACCACCCGCCGAAGACGTAGGCGACGCCGTACCCGGCCCACATGAGGAATCCAGGACCGTCGAGCCATCCCGTTGCCAGACCGGTCACCATCCCGGCAAGCGTCAGACCGACGAACACCGCTTCCCGACGCAGTTCCGAGCGGGTACTTACGTCGTCTAGTCCAGTTTCAGTATCCTCGCGGACTGAAACGTCGTGGTCACGGACTACCTCTTTGAGTGTCTCTTCAGCGGTGACATTCCCGTCGTATGTTATGCGTGCGCTCCCAGTCCGGAAAGAAACCTCGGCATTGTGGACGCCCGGCGTGTTCTGGAGGTGCCGTTCGAGTGCCCGCGCACCGGCCTTACCACGTCCTCCTCGCCGTTCGATCTGTACAGTACACGTAGACTGTTGTGAGTGCTCGGCAAAGGTCACGTTCGATACACCGGCACTGTCTCGGTACTGTCTGTAGCGTTCTTCGGCAAGTGGGTGCCGTAGTTCATTCTGGAGAGAGTCATCGGATGATCGTCACCGGAACCCGTGCTTGACGCGTGACTGTCTCGGCGACACTTCCCAGAATAGCCCGTTCAATGTCTGACCGACTGTGGCTCCCCATCACGATCTGATCGACATCGTGTTCGTCGGCGTATGCGAGTATCGCTCGTGCTGGACGGCCGATTTCCGTGACAGTATCGAGGTCGAAATCGTGATCTGCGGCAAACTCCGTCGCGGATGCGTGAATTCCGTCGGCTCGTTCTTGGGCCCTGTCGTACCAGTCGCTGGCGACTGGGAGTCCGCCCACCTCAACGTCGATAAGAGAGTCAGCTGGGTTAATAACGTGGATTGTGGTGATAACGGCCTCCGCGAAATTCTCGATGACGTACCTGAGAGCACGCTCGGAAAGTGGAGACCCATCGAGCGGAACGAGAACGGTTTCGGGCATTATTGTGGATTTTGTGCTGAATCTAAATGAACGTGCTGTTTAATAGAATGGTCTACTTGCTGTGCTGAAACGAGTAGCACTGACTGCGTGAGTGCAAAACACTCACACCGAGCTTCTGACTGCTTCCAGAACCGCGTTCGTCGTCGCCGTATCTCTCGGTTGTGCACGACGACTCGGGATCAGACAGTCCAAGCGACGAAGGCCCTCACTTCCAGGGATAACCCGGAATCGTGTCGTCTGAACGTACTTTCCCGATCTACTCAGGTCCAGTATCCTCATCCCGGTCATTCCCCTGTACGCGAAGTTTTTCGCTCGAACAAGTTCGTCGGAAGTCGCGAAAGCGGCGAACGTCACATCAACGACCATTCGATCCCATCGAGACACGTTGGACGAATTGGCCATCTGAAGTCGAAATTTTCGAGTTGTCTGTCAATCAACATTACCGAATCGAGACGCAGCCTACTGGCGAGCAAGTATCGAGGAAATCGACCACAAACTAGCCAGCGAGAGCAGCAACCGTTAGAGAATCAGAGACAGTGACCGATTCGCTCCCTGAATGCAGCATTGACCTGTGATAATCCCAACGCTATGGGATGAGCATATCCTTAGGTGGCTCACCACAATCAGCTACGGAATGAGTGGGTCTGGCTTCGGAAGGGCCTGACGACCGGGAATACCTACCAGAATATTTTGGCCGAGCAGCAGTTCCCTCTCAGTGAATTGACTGAAAGATCGGGTAGGCATATCTCAGATTCCAAATGTGGGCGGAGGTCTTGGTTTCTGAGAATCAGGCTCCAACTATTTGTCCTATAAACGCGATATTACTCCCATGAACACTCGTACAATAGCTCTCGGAGCGGGTGCCGCCGTCACCACCTTTTTGTTGACTGGTGCCGCGACAATCGAACTGCTCGGAGCCGGGGAAGCACCTGCGATAGGAATTATCGGCGTCTTCGTCGGTCTCGTCATCGGGCTGCTGGTAGGCGGGATTATCAGCGTATATGCTGACCGCCTCTCGGGAATCGCTGCATCGGCCCTCGTTGCTTACGCGACATTCGGTGTCGCGTTCGTCGCAATCGCGGGAATGAGCTATGTCAACGTTCCCGGTGTAGATGATGTGTTCAGTTTCCCCATTCACATCGGTGTAAGCTTCGTGGCCGCCCTCACTGTCAGCTTGCTGGCCGGTCATGGAAGACGCGGGAGATGGCCTGCACTCATCTGAATTCGACTTCGAACTGTGATCGCGATCTGAACATTACGCGCCTTGCAATCAGCACGACCGCTGAAACAGCCGCTAAGTGGAGGATATGCGAATCTAACAATACAGCCGACTAGCAACAGTCGCTTTCGTCGGGATTCCACTCACATGCATCACCCGCCGTGAGGTTGTTCTCGTCTATGTACGCCGACAGACAAGCATAGTTACAGAAGTACACGGGCGAGTTACACTGGTCTTCACAGTCGCGTACACAGATTGGGTCGTGGTCGAAGATCCGCGATTCACAGTACGCACAAGTCTCGTCCGCATCGGCTTTTGCGACAGTTGTGGACATACCCCGTGTTATGGGATGGGCAACAGAAAGCGTTTCGTGAGGAATCCAATAAGTAGACTGCCTGTATTGCCCAATTCCTGGTTAATTTGTTCAGTCGGTTGTCGCGGTATGATACACCGCGGCCCCAGAAATGAGCGCAATCACTAACCCGGCACCCGCACCGATTGTGAGTCCCGTCGAGGTCTCGCCACCCATAATTTGGGCCATCACTATACCCCATCCGGCACCAATACCGACCCCGATACCGATACCTGCACCGATAGCTTTCGAGCGAGTCGAGGTGTTAGTTGTACTCATACCAGTATCACCGCGCCTCTTGCAAATATCAATGTTCGGTACAGTGATAAGCGCTTGGTGCCGGGCCGGAAGTACCCGAAGGATGGTCTCGACCTGCCTCATAGAGTTTAATTTCAGCAGACATCACCCGGTCAAATCGTATTTGCAGGCTTCGTCGCGTACCTCTCGTACCGGTTAGACAACACCCCTTCTGGCCCCGTTTTCTGCCGTCTGCAAGCGATTCTCTAGAGTGAGGGTTCTGTCCTATCTCCTGTCTCATTCTCCCTCGACGGACGTCTTCACGATTGTCACCGGCCGTTCGGACATATGAGCGATCCGTTCGGCAACGCTGCCGAGCATTCGCCTGTATTCGCCGGACCGATTCTTTGATCCGACGACGGTCAGTCCGATATCTGCTTCGTCCACGTATTCGAGGATTTCCTCGTGCGGGACGCCGTGGCGAATCTCTGTGACTGTTGGAATATTAGCATCGGCAGCCTCCTGTGCAATGTCTTCGACGGCGTGCGTCCCGGCCTGTTCGAGCGCACTTTCGAGCCCTTCGAACTCGTGGACGTATTCGTCGCCGGGATACGAACTGTACGCCTCAGCGTCCACGACATATAGAATGTGCAGTTCCGCAGAGTATCGTTCTGCGGCGTCAAGCGTATGCTCGATCGCTTGATCGATCCCGGCACTCATGTCGGTCGGTAGAAGAATGCGGTCGTACATAGGGTAGTGTTTTTTGCCGAGGGCTATTATAGGTGGGGCTAATGGGCGGGATACCTGTTTGTTTGCAGCGACGATTATCTTCTAAAAGGAAGCGAACTCCTTCTACTCCAATCATGCGAAGGAGTCTTGCTGACGCTGGGACTTGACCTGCTTTTTTATGCGATTACACACCATGACGTTCGTCAATCTACTGTGGACGAACGCACAATATCAGTTGATACGAGTTTCGCTGGTCTAAATGATCAGCATCGCGATGACTGAAGAACTGAGGATCATGGTTCCCATTCTGGGATCGAACTCCCGCTACTTAGCACCTCCTCAGATCGTTACTAATTCATTTACGTATAGTTGAAAAATAGACTCGAAACTATTGTTATTTTGTCAGTTCCTTCCGCCTGGACCTCACGCATGGCCAGCATGGGAAGCCACCGGGACCGTCACAGTCGCAGTCGTCTGGTTCGGCATTGTTGCCGTCCTCGAAGGTGAATGCGTTGAGTGTCCCGTCGTCGGTTGCGTTCTCAACTGCCGCCATGTGTTTGCAGACAGCGTTGCGGTGGACGTGATGCGGGCAGGTGCAGGCCATCAGTTCCTCAGTCACGTCGTCGATGGACACGATATACTGGTGGGCTGCGGGGGTCTCGTGGCTCTCGTTGGTGACGTCGATGAGTCCGGGGGCCTCGACGTCGAAGGCGAATTATTCGGCCTGTGCGCGTTTCTGTGCCGTCTCGGTTCGTTCTGGCGAGACGTCACCGGGTGTTATGAGAACGACGGGAACTCAACTATGTCGAATCGAGTGTTGGCAGACGGGACATTGCCGATCATCCCCATCAATCACACAATTCGTTGCATTCCCAGTCCATCCACATTTAGGACATTGAGCGATATCAGTAGACATCTCAGCTTAGGCTAAACGCTCCTCCATCAATTACCTTGGTGTGAAGATACTACTAAGTAGCTACGCCAGCAAATAAGCCCTCCAATCTGTCCGGATTACCGAGGTTGTGTCGGTATCACTAGGTGCGTTTAACAATCCTCTAGTCAACGGACGAATTCCCACTGTGCGTATTGCTGTGCCGTCTCGTTGATCAAGTATTAGGGCGGGTGACACCGTCGCGGTCTTCGGTAGCGGCCCCATTGACTTACTAGTGACTCGTGATTTAGGGAAAATCCCACCAAATATAAAATAATATACAGTTTGTTCTATCTATCATTTTCAGTTTGTAGAAAACCAAAAATGATGTTTGATGGCACGACTACGCGTTGACTCCGAGCCCAGCGAAGTACCGCTTGAATGTGTCGGCTTCGATGGCGAACACACCATCCGAGTTGGACAGGTCAATGGACTTCCAAGCACCGTCTTCTAAGTATTGATACTTTCCACCAACGACGCCAACAGTCGCTTCGTGTTGCCCCCACGGGTTCCGAAGCACCATGTAACGTGTGCTACTCCGATACATCCATCCGAGGACAGTGTAGGCATGGTTAGCAACGATTTTCGCAGAGCCGTAGTCGATTCTATCCGGCGCGGCGCTGGCAGATGGATACGTCCACGCAACCATCGGATTGAATGTCTTGCCACCACGGGAGTTGCCACGGACGATGTCCCAGAGTTGGTCGCCGCTGCGCGTCTTCGTTCCATAGTACTTCCGTCCCGACCCGGCTAGTTCCGCACAGGCTCGGACAGGATCTCCGCCAGCGATCGCTGGAATCTCGGGTTTGTCGTCGGTTGCGCCGGTTTTCCATATCGCGTAGGCTTTCTCGTAGACTGCTGGCCAAACCTCGCCGTCTTTCTGGTGATGTTCCGCGGAACGAGCATAGATGAAGTTGTTCGATCCTTCACGGAGTGGGATTCGTTCACTCGCCACTGCATACTTCGACGAGTTTCCGTCGAAGAACCTGAAGAGCGATCTGTGGTCGCTAGTGTCGGCGTACACCGTGTGACGGAGCAGCGACGGTTTCGTCCACGCCACTGCCGAAAGCGCTGCGATGAAATAACAGTCACCCACCGCTCCTTGAACCGGGTCGAATTGTTCGGCACCCTGTTTGAATATTTCACCGGCGTCTATCCAGTCGATACCTGCTGGTTCCCAGCCAACATCGAGCCGCCGTTCAAGATCAGTCGGTTCCGGAGCGTCTGATTCCAGGAGAGTCGGGGCGGTCGCTCCGGACGTTAGGTCGGTAGTGTCGACGTCCATATCGACCACGTCCCCATCATGTTTGTTATCTTTCCCACTTGTCTCTGCGAAATCCGCGGGGCCTTCTACTTTAACACCACCATCCATGGCAACTGAGTCGTCTTCATCTTTCTTTCCTGATCCGACGACGAGTGTTCGAACCTCCGGTGGGAGAGTGGAGATGGACCTCGACAGCGAGTCGTCCTGATCTGTCGAAACTTCGACGTCCGGGGTGAGCTCGTCTTCCTTGTCATCGGTTTCAGATGCCCTTCGTTCGATGGTACCGTCTTCGGTGACAGTGATGTTGGGATATAGTGGTGAGTCGAATTTCGGGTCGAATAGTTCCTCGTAGGGCGTTCCAAGGTTTTCTTCGAGGAATTGTTCGACATCGTCGATTTCACTCCACTCTATTTTCTCGTCTTTGATGAGTTCAGCCAGTGCGTACGGGTTACCGACTCCGATTTTTTCCGCTTCTGCAATTATTTTTTTGTCGCTCATTTTTCTGCACCGCAGTAGAGATATAGGCCATAATTAATAATAATATTATCTATTTGCTATTTAATCGTAGATAACACAATGGTTTTCGAACGGCCGGGAGAACTATATGGGATGGCAGAACCCAGACCTAAAATTTACTTATCAAATCTGAAAGTGTTTGAATATTCAACCGCTACGTATCTAATGAACACATATCGTGTGGAACGTACTCTCCGAGCGTGAAATCGTCTCACACTCACGATAGTCACGTCGACGTTCTCCCGGTGCTTACGCACTCACAATATTGATTGTGATCAAATTTGGCTAGCACCCGTTCGATGCTTGTACGGTTCGTGTTTTGCCGTCATCCGCGACCTGGTGCTCACAGGAGGGTTGACAGTCTGTCGATTCAACCACTCCAAGCCATCCCTCTATAATATCACTGGCTCCACTAACTGCGAAGTAGAGTTTCCCATTTGCAATCGATGGTGATAGACCTGGAGCACGCGCATCTACAGCGTAACTCCAGCGTTCTGCGCCAGTTGCTGTCTCAAGGGCATAAATTACATTTCGTGGCGGGTGATGTCCCGACGGTGGTGCCCCTGGACAATTATAATACCGAGCAGCGACGTAAACGGTATTCCCTGCGACCGTTGGTGCAGCATCTACATGTGCAGGTGTTTCAAATCGCCAGCGCTCGACACCATTCTCACGGTCGAGGGCATAGACCGTTCCTGCTGCATCTATTGGATGATCCGCATAATCAAGGAGTGCGCTGAATGATGAACGTGTGCTAACATAGACATGAGAGTCGTCAACAGCAGGAGCACTTACGTAAGGCCGATTCCCTTCACCACGAGCACGAACAGTCCTTTCCCACTGCTTGCTTCCATCTGTGGTTGAATACGCATAGACGGACAGTGGTCGGCCGGGAAACAGCCCATTCTCATAACTCCGATTTCCATCGGCGTCATCGCTCGTAAGATAGAGTGTGTTTGGAGTCACGGCAGCGTCCATCCAACTCTCTGGCGCAGGAACCCGCCACCGTTGTGTTCCATCTGCTGCGTTTCGAGCAATGAGATGGGTCACAGGATCTTCACCGAGTGTTTCTGGGAATTGAGTAAACACAATCCCATCGACGAGCCCGAGTAACTGTTCATTTTGTTCCCCTTTCCAGATCGTTTGTCCCGTTGAGGCATCAAGCGCGTGAGAACCAAGATAGACTCGGTCATCAACGACATCTAGCGTCGGAGGACGGATGATATTGTCCCGAAACCATTCGATCCTTCCGCTCTGCGCATCTAGCGCATAGACCCCTCCAAGGTGATAATCTACTTCTGGGTCTTGAGATCCAACGAAAAAGAGGCGTCCCTCACTAGCTACGGGGGCATGCCGTGGTCTACCAATTAGATGACCGGTTTTTGGGTTTCGCCTACGAACCCATCTACGGTCGCCTGTTTCTTCGTCATAAGCGATAATTTTCCCTGAATCCAAGACGTAATCAGTCTGTTCTCCAACATATACTGTGCCATCATGGATGGTAGGACTCCCAGAGAGTTCGTCAAATCCGTGATCAATGGACCATCGTGTAGTTACATAGGGACCTGTTGGACCGTTTGTCGATACTGTCTGAGTTGTTCCTGTATTTCCACGAGCATTGTTCCGTGAGACTGTGTTTCGGTTCGTTTTGTCCGTTGCCAATACTGGTGCTGTGTCCTTTACTCCAACACTAAGTGCGGTTGTTCCGCCAACTACCTGGAGGAATGTACGTCGATTCATGCAGCCAAGTAGCCAGTAATTGAACCACTAAATAAGCATTTTGACTAATAATATGTATTTGAATACTGAGTACAAGTACGAGCAGAAGTATGTTAAACTGAAGAACATCGATTATCCTGTTCTCTAATACTATAGTAGGCCATTGAAATTCAATTCAGCGGCAGTTTTGTGTTGCACCTCTCGACTTCCGCAGCAGCATTGACACCGTCTGTAATCAGGAATCCTTCCACCGGAACATTCATATCATCGAGATAGTGCCCTCCCCTCTGAGCATACTCTATGTATTCTAAGAGCTCGTTCAACCCTCTCCCAAACATCTGCTCACTCTCAGTATGATACACTTGCAAATGTCATCACGAAGCTCGGATCAATTAGCGAGAGTCGAACGCGACAATTGCTTGATGGGGAGGAGAGTAGTGATGTCGCGGCATTCTTGACGGCACGCCCTGGTGCAGAGTCTGGGATGATGATTGCACAGTACACGGCCGCTGGCCTACTCGCTGAATCGATTGCGGATAGCTCCATAAGTGCCCATTCGATTACTGTCTTGGCTGGACAGGAGGATATCCATAGTATGGGGACGATAGCGACACGGGCACTTCGGCAACAGATCGAGAAATCACGGTATATCCTCGCGATTGAATTACTCTGTGCAATTCGGTGGTATCAGCTGGCATCTGATAGGTCGCCTAGTGATCCGCTGATGAACGTGATTGATTGTATCGAGGAGTCTGTTAATTTCCCACAGGAAGATACACAGTTGAGCGATACGATCGCTGCGACCGCTAAATTGATCGCGGAAGGCAGTCTCGAAGAGGCAGTAGCCCAAACAGATGTTCGCTTAGAGTAGTGAGGCTGAGTTTCCCGCGGTGACCGCTCGGTGGGTCGCAGATACGGTCGAGGTGGAACGGCGACCAATCCATCAGCGGCTCGAGGAGCTTCATGAACGCGGTGAGTTGGAACTGGGGAAATTGAGTCCGCGGGTGGCTATCTGGTGGACTCCAGAGGACCAGTAAGCCCTCGAACGCAATATCATGCAGAACAAATTGAATCATTAGTCGTGCCTACCTCGAAGGCAGTCAGTACACCGATCAGTTGAAAGAGAAACCTTACCTGGGATGGCTATACACAAGAGAATAAACGAAGACTCGAATCGGGATTGCAGTAATAAATGTTGCAATAGCGACGGCGGTGTTCACAAGGGAACCAGCCGGAGCAATGCCTGTCCCAAAAGACAGACGGTGAGAATCACACCAAAATCGAAGTTTGTCAC
The DNA here is from genome assembly GCF_051194195.1 of Haladaptatus marinus. Classification (NCBI taxonomy): domain Archaea; kingdom Methanobacteriati; phylum Methanobacteriota; class Halobacteria; order Halobacteriales; family Haladaptataceae; genus Haladaptatus; species Haladaptatus marinus. Next base: position 363,328 of record NZ_JBLZNK010000006.1, on the reverse strand, counting down.
TCTCCCAAGCGTTTCGAACGAAATCACTTGTATGCGAGACATAAACCAGATTAGTACCAAGTGCGATTCCAATGCCAATCGAGACGATGGCCAGCGTGGGTGTGAGCGATCTTGTATAGTGAAAGGAGACCAAGAAGGGGGCGATGCTGAAAACGAGAATCGCAAGGACAAACCATCCAATCTCGTAAAGCATTTCATTGAATGACTCTGGGTCATTCCAGTCATCTGGGACAACCGACATTTTTGCTCGAAATTTCTGTCTGCTAGATATTAGATGTATACGATGTCGTTTCTCACTTTGTCCTCAGACAGTGGTTCGCACGAAGCAGATTCTGTGAGCGTTCGTGGAGCGGCAGACTTAGGCAAAAAGCTCGATTACGCATTCTGCTTCTCGGAGTTTCCGGTCAGCGTGAGATATGAAAAGAGGAGTCCGAACCCAGCAGGAACGATAATTCCAAGCAACAAGCCACCCAGTCCTCTCCCAGCGTCCATGAATCCAATGTGATAGAGGCGGGTCGCCATGTAACCACTGAGAAGTAAAAAAACAGTTGCCATGAGACCAGAAACGGCTCGGACTGCTGGAGGGAGATGGGTTATATGTAGATTTTCTAAATAGTTGCTGGTAAGCCTTCTCACTGGGTTAGTCGGGAGAGTCAATCACTGAGAGCAGATATTTCGAGTCGACTGTTCTCCCGATCGGTGTTTTCTATTATTGTACCCTCTACAAACTCGAAAGGAGAAGATTTTTGTTGGGAGTCTTGTGATATCGAGGTGCCTTGGTAGCTCAGGCTGGCAGAGCAACTCCTTTGTAAGGAGTCGGTCGAGAGTTCAAATCTCTCCCGAGGCTCTCCAACGAGTTCGGGACAACGATAGTACAAGAGGAGTTCACGGAGGGTGTCTGAAGTTAGTATGTAGTACTAACCAAGTCCCATCTGGATCCGAAGCAAACGCGATAGAAATGACTCACACGTCACGGGCTCAAGCGCCGAGGCTCTCATCTTGACTGTCTGTAGATTTCCCACCATGCACACCGTATTCCGCACTCGTCTTCCTGGTCTCGGTGACCACGCTAGAGTTCACAGTAAGGAGCCGGTAGTCGTATCGAGACCGGTGGTTAGCTGTTGATAAGTCTGAAGCCCCGTCTGAAAGCGCTGAATAATTTTTGACTGATGTTCCGGACATGCGATGGGTATAATTGCCCCGTCTTGGACTGGGAGTAGGGATTGGGCCATAGAATACGACGCAAAGCGACAGCCAGGACAGGAGATACCGCCAGCGGGCTGGTGATGGAGAAGTGCTGCTGTGTCGTTAGAGGTGAGTCCACAAATGGAAGTGAACTGTTCGAGATGGTCATCACAACTAAGAAGAGGGATTCGAAGGTTATCCAAAAGGAGAAATGACACGGCCTGCTGGCTATCAGGGTCGAGAGCAGACTGACACGCATCACAATCAATCGCCGGGAGATCGTCGGTGATCTCCGACTGTGATTGCTGAAAATCTGCGGGTGACATTATGTAAGGTAGCAGGCTCCAAGATGCATAAGTAATTGGGATCATTGCAGCAGTCATCTGCTCATCATCGGATTGAGGATATCTTAATTGTAGATGAAATATAACTTCGGTACATTCTTGTGACGGCACTGTGTTCGAATGTGACGCATGGCACGCATCGTACAAAAACCACACCACCAGACCTGGATATCCCGCTTTGATAGCACGTCCCAATACCAGTTCACGAGAGGGCGATGTCGATGATTCTCGTATCGCTCCTCCAGTGGGTTGTTAATCAATTTCCGGGTACCGAGGGCAAGTATTTCCTCTCACTCATTGTTGGTATCGGGTTCATCCTCTGTGAGTGGGTCCTTTGGAGACTCTCACGGGTTGCAAAACGTGACTATCCATTTCGTTTAGTAAATGTTGGTCTACTCATCGCGAGTCTGATTCTCATTGGGGTGAGTAGTAGTCTTTACGTCGTAATCTGGGAACAAACAAACCAAGCGAGAGAGAGTGTAAAAGCACTCGGCGCGGTCAGAAGGACCGGATTTCAGATCGCGCTAACACTCGGCGTGTGTGCAGCAGCGTACGTGAGCGCTGGTATGGTTGATCGAGTTGTTGACCGGCTCTTACAACAAACTGAGGAGATCACGCGCCACCAGGGAAAGGTTGTTTCCCGATTGTCTATTATTGGTGTATATGTCGTTGGTCTTCTTGCTCTATTGAGTGTCTGGAAGATAAACCTTCAAGGGCTATTTGTGGGTGCTGGACTGCTTGGTGCCGCGATCGGATTAGCAGCGAATGAAACGCTTGGGTCGTTGCTTGCTGGCTTTCAACTCATGTTTTCTCGGCCGTTCGAGATTGGCGATTGGGTACAAATTGATGAGCATGAAGGAATCGTGACTGACATCACGATTTTCACGACTCGTATCGAGACGTTCGAAGGGAAATACATCATGCTCCCAAACGACGTCGTTAGTAGTAGTACAATCATCAATATCGGACGAAAGGGACGACTACGTCTCGGTGTTGAGGTAGGAGTAGACTATGAAGCCGACCCCGATCATGCGATGGCTATTGCAAAGGAAGCTATGAAAGGTGTCGATGATATCCTAACGGTGCCCAGTCCAGACGTGGTATTGAAACAGCTGGGTGATTCTGCAGTACTTCTCGAACTACGGTTCTGGATCGAGAAGCCAAGTAGCCGACGGAAATGGCGTGCAGTGACAGCTGTTGTTCGAGCAGTGAAACTTGCCTACGATCGTGAAGGGATTAAAATTCCATATCCACAGCAGGAAGTGTCTGCCCGAAAGGAGGCCGGTGGATTTCGAGTGGCTGATAGCCAATCAACGGTTACAATCCCCGATCAAGATTGAAATATCAAATGCAATAGAGAAGTGTTAGCTCATCCTCGGGTCTATTGAAAGGGTGCCACTTCCCAAGTAAAAGAACGGTATATGTTTTGGGAGTCCTATCAGTCACTCTGTTTTCACTCACCGTGAGCGTTCGCTAGTCGGTGATATCCGAGAATGTTACTTGCCGTGCCATGGATAAAAAGGGCTGAAGCGGTGGTTCGTTCGGCAGTTACTTTCACCCTGTCCTCACGCACGGCCAGCACGGGAAGCCGTCGAGGCCGTCACAGTCGCAGTCTTCGGGTTCGGTCTCGTCTTCGACCTCAGACGGGAACACCTCGAGCGTTCCGTCGTCGGTCGCGGTTTCAACGGCGGCCATGTGCTTGCAGAAGGCATTGCGGTGGACGTGATGCGAGCAGGTAACGCCATCGCGTCACCCGTCACAACATCAATGAAGACTGTGTACTGGTGGTCTTCGGGCTTGTGGTGGCCCTCACTGGCGACGTCGATAAGCCTGGCAGTATCAAGGTCGAAGGCAAACTGTTCGACCTGTGGGCGTTTTGGTGCCATTTCGGCAGTTCCTGGGTTTGCGGTCAGATCAGTCTCCATACGGGCCTTTGTCGCCGCCAAAGCCCGTTTCCATCATATCACATTCGCCATTTGCATTGATGAGGAGTCTTCCCTGATATCCGCAGGTGCCGTTACTATTGTACTTACACCGCGTGCATCGACATTCCAGCGATTTCGCCGAGTCTCGTTGTGCCATGTAGACTGTTACCAGTTCAATTCGTATGACTTTGTCCTTCCTCCGTGGCTGAGAGAAATACGGTCGGTTGCAGTCATGCAAGAGCGAGCGTGCATCTGTCTACTCCGATCAAACATTCTACTGTTACATGCAGCGATTTTATCAATTATTAACACATCCATTAATTTCACACCGTGGGAAATCTATTTTAGACGGCAGAACCAATTAACGTGGTGGAGAGAGAAGATGCCAGAGAAAATCATATTCTACACAGATGAACCAAAAACAGTCGAAGCGAACTGCGAGATCATCGAAACGTACGATTTTGGGAGAAATAGTGCGTCAGCAGCATATGTCAAATATGATGAACAGAACGAAGCAGAATTACATGCCGAAAAGCAGATCGTCGGCATTGAAGACAATATTAGCGCATCACTTCGATACGAACCGGATTTCATCAGTGAAGAGCCGACGGACGTAGCGACGATCGAAGACGTACGCAGGCTCCACAATATCTCAGAATCAGCAGCTCCTGGTGAACAACAGACTGTCGTAGTCATGGATTCAGGGATAGATACGAGTCATCCGGTGTTCGAAGGTACTGCGGTGACGCAAGTCGATGTTACTGAAACAGGAGGAAGTGATGATGCAGTTGGTCATGGGACAGCGGTTGCTGGGCAAGTAATTCGCCTTGCACCTGCGTCGGATCTCATTTCGCTCCGAATATTTGGGAGTGAAGGGAAAACGAAGATGAACATTATTCTTCGAGCATATGAGTGGCTCCATAAGAACCATGATCGATACAATGTCGTTAATATGTCGTGGGGCGCTCAAAAACAGTCGGAGAAACTCGATCAGATTCATTCGAAACTCATAGAAAAAGGAGTCCGGGATGTTGTTGCTGCAGGGAATTCGGGGGCAAAGAGTGGCAGCCCAGCAACGGCGAAAGGGGCATTTAGTATCGGTGCATGTACGAAGGACGGGAAAATGGCTGAATTTTCCTCCTACAATCCAAATGGTGATAACCCTGATGTCTCAGCAATCGGGAAAGATAATCGTCTCGCGCAAGCCAATGAAACAAACATGGGGAAACAACTAGATGGACAGTGGGTAAAAGCTTCTGGAACGTCGTTTGCCGCACCTGAGGTCGCCGGAATGGTCGCGAAGTACATAGACACAAAAGACGACTGGTCTCCCGATGGTGTCCTTGAATCATTCGAATCAGGGGCTCGAGACATTGAAGGCCAGCCAAAGGATGGTGCTGGAATTGTCGACTATCAAGCGACGGTCGACGAAACCATACCAGACCCATCCACTGATGTATATTAAATAACATATAGAGGATATCGACCCTACTAGTTTTTGACCAGTTTGAATCATGAAAACCGTTGTAGAGATCCGAACCAGTTGCTCTCAACCAGGTATTATTGGGTCGTTTGTGGACGGCTGATACTGTCGGTGTCTGCGGTATCTGCGAGATCAGAGAGGTGATCTAAGATAGTAGTTCCAAGCCGGATGATTTCGCGAGCGTCTCTTCGTGAGATTTCATCGCCATAGAGTGCCTCATTTCGAAGGTTTCGTATCTGATGAACACTATCAAGCAGTTCTAGCGAGATATCAGTATTTGCTTGTAATCTCCGATTGATTTCCCGATAGTGTATAACGTCCTGGTGCTGCTCCTCTTGCACTAGAGCTTTGAGTGCCTTCTCTATTTCAATCCAAAGCGTTACAACCGCTACTTTGGGGTCGTCATCGATGTATGCGAGCAGTTGTTGTCTAATCTGTTCCTGTCGTTCGATAGGTTGTGAATTGGTAGCGGAAATAGGATTGCGTTCGGCCGAAAGAGATGCAACTCGTTTTCGGGTTTCTTCGATTTGCCGATCGAGTTCTGCTTCGAAGGGGCCCCATTTGACACGCTGAATGTATTGAACATACGGCAGAAGAAGGAGAATACCGATGAGTGCAACGTGGGTAAAGGTAAGAACGATAGCGTGAGGGAACAGAATATCGGCGGTAATGAGGAGGAAAACGAGAACAAAGACGAGGGGTGCAGAATAGTGGCGAATCGCTCCTTCCAAACTTTTGAAATTTCGAGTTATCCTTTTTGATTTTCTCATAGAGTACAATACTACTGTATTGCTATTTACTTTTATGAAATAAGGAAACTATCATATCCTATTTGATCGCGGTTACTACGGGTTATTGCTTGAAACGATGATACGTCTCTTGGTCGCAAATCACCCATACGTGGATGGGAACAAGCGAACTGCCCTCAACACGGTGGAACTGTTCTATCTCCTAAATGGCTATCACTTTGCGTACGAAGATGGGGTCTGAGTGACCGGGCCACAGCCCTACCACGGACGGTAAACCGAGAGGTTCCTCCGGTATGCTGCCGGTTCCTGTGAGAGTGCGAGTTGAAACCTCGAAGGCCGCTGGCCGATATCCCATGGTGGGATGCCACGTCGTTTACTGCGTGGAGGAGGTCATTGCCAAACTACATATGAAACGCTGCGTAAAAAGGGAATCGAATTTTCCTCGGAGCCGACAGAACAGCCCTATGGCATCGAAGCCATCGCAACTGACCTCTATGGGAATGGGTTAGTCCTTGTCGAACACACCTCAGAAGCAGAGGCCAGATAACAAGGTTATTTTCGGGTACAGACCATTGAGTGACCGATACGCTTCATTCTCCACTACCCTACTCTCGTTTGACTGCATGGCAGGATGTGAGCCATCGGGTACAAAAGGACTATTTGTTGGAAAACTTGATTAACTCTGGATTCACTTCATACTATATGGGGAAATTAGTAGCAATGACAATTGACAATAAAGAAATTGAATGTCACAACATTAGAGAAGGAGACAACGGTCTACAACTTCGCAATGAGGAAAATGATATTATCGGATATATCCCTTATGGGCGTCTTCATTACGTAGAATCCACGTAAGCAAAGACGAATGAAATCAGTCCTTGTGTGAACTCCAGTTGACAAATTCAGCACATCTTCCACTGCTGTCTCTGTCATTCTCTTGTATTTTCGGAAGACGGAGGATTTAGTAGTCGACAATTTAAATTAGCACTATTCAGTAGACCAATGGTGACCGAGAGTAGTGCAATTTTCCTTGGCTATGCACTCCTCATCGGTTTTGGTATGGAGGTATCCGCTGGATCGCTGCTCGTATCTATCACAACCCAGAGGGCAATTCCCGAGATATCTATCAATTGCGTCGTCTTCGTCGCCGTGGCTATTTTACTGGTGGTGCTGCGATCGTTCTTCTTACTACGCTTCTTGATATCTGGTCTTTGATCGAACAAATTCTGTACGGGGAGGAATGGGAACACCAACTCTCCCTGTCCTTCTCGTACTCACGATTGGTGGTCTGCTTGCAGGCCCTTGCGCACCCCTCATTCTCGCGGTTCGGCTGACCACACTTCCGTATCGACGGCAGGTACGCGGGCTAGATCTATTCTATCGTGAAATCAGCCAGTGGGTGCTCACACGAGGCTTGAGTGGAGTATCGATGCTCTTTGCGATCATCAGTATTATCTGGCTGGTTCCGTCGGGATACTCCAGGAGTACTTTCGCGGCCCCTGGGACGGACCCATTGCACCACGGTTCCGACGGTTCGTTGCGTCGGAACCGTGGCCGCTGGAGTACAACTAGTGCTGCCATGGACGTTCGTCGACAAGGCCGGTCTAAACTACCTGTTCGGTGCATTCGTTGCCATCGAAATCACGATTTCTTTTCAGAATGTTCTCAATAACGCATGGACGTTCCATTTATCTCGGAACGATAGTCGCCGCGATTTTCTTACCGGGCTCTTCAAAACAGACGTGGTTCGTGGAACTGCCATACCGATCCAACTCGGCATTCTTTTCGTCCTCATTAACCTGGGTGATATGCTGTATCTGCTCGCCAACGCGATTGTAATAGCGAGCAGCGGGATTTATCGGTACGTCCTCGACTCGCGCTGGACGTGGGGATAAACAGAGACATCGGCGCTGCCATTTCCTCACGTAAAAGATCGCACCAGAAGTGGAATGTGTCCCCCTCAATACTCGAATCTAACGATACCATTGAGGATTTTCAGCACCTAGTTCAAACGTGGAAGATTCAACCCCCCACGAAAACAGAGTGGTCATGACTGAACGAGCGTGCTAATCGTATCGAGCCAACGGGTCACCTGCTCAAAGATGAGATAATTGTCGGCGACCCGCCGTTGGGCGTTGTGTGACCACGTATCCCACCGCTCTGCATCCGCGAACACCGCGTCGAGCGTTTTTGCGACCGAGGTGGGGTCGGCTGCATCAGGAACGAGCAGACCATCCTCACCGTCGCGGATCTGTACGCCGATACCGCCGGTATCCGAACCCATCAAAACAGCCCGTTTCCACATCGCTTCGGTGACCGTAAGGCCGAACCCTTCGCGGATCGAATTTTGAGCGACGACCGTCGCACAGCGTTGGAGTGCATTGATGACGAGCGCGCTTTCGTGTTGATCCGGTGGCATCACGATGACGGCGACATCTTCCTGAATCGCGGGATCCAGCGAGTGCCACGCGTCCTCGATCGCTTCGAGTGCTTCCTGTCCCTCCGGATCGTCAGCGACTGACGACGGATCGGGACCAACGAGGACGAGTTTGGCGTGGTCGATCCGCCGCTGATGGGCATCGGTACGAACTGACTCACGCATGTCGGCGTCGCCATTGGTGGTTATCTGTTCCCCGCCGTTCGGTGCTTGTCCTGCCGCCTGTTCCGAGGGAATTTCAGAATCACCAGTGGCAACAGGAGCAAATTCCCCGATGTCCCGCTTGAGCTGGACGAATCCACGCAGTAGCGGTATGAATCCCTTGAGACTATCCCACCGGGAAATTTGACAAACGATGGGGCGAAAGAGCAATCCAAGGTCGTCCGGCTCGGTCGCTGGTGCAAAGGTTCCATCGGCCTGCAGTCGTCGTGCTGGCATGTCAAACGATTCCGTCGGATGGTTCGTGGTTATGAGTTCGGCACGCGTGAGGATGTCCGCAACTTCCTGTGTTTTGAGGCGGCGATTTTTCGCGCTGAATGGGTCGATTGCCGGTGGAATAATGTTCGAATCGTCCCGGAATAGTTGCGGAACGTAGGTAGGTAACGTGAAGACGGTTCGGTCGTAATCTTGTATCCACGGCTGCAAGAATTTCCACGCTGCCTGTGATTTTTCGGACTGTTGTTCGGATCCGATGTGACAACGCCAAATGGAAGGAATTCCAAGTTCCTCAACAACCATCGCACCCGCTGCAAGTGGCTGTGGATCGTGCACAACGAGGATGTCTTCGTTGGAGAGTCGCCCTGATAGTTCATCGGCCACCGAGCGACTCGCTTGCTCGTATAGTATCCGTTCTTGATCGACGATATCGGGGTCGCCCACACCGTGGAGGAGGTTGTGAATGTCTTTCGTGAATTCGAAGAACGCAGGCTCATCAACGTCGATGACTGCCCATTTTGCCTCGATGCCGAGTGTACGGAGGAGTCCGATAAGTTTCGGCATCATTTCGGCGACACCACCGCCGCTTGCTGTCGAGTTTACCATCCAGACCGTACGGTCGTCGAGTGCCTCGACAATCTTCGCCACACCGCTTTGCATCTCCTGAACTGACTCGCGGAGGACGAGGTCGGAGGCGTATTCGGAGAGAGTATGTTCCATCTCGGTGTCAATTATTCGAATCATTGGATCCTCTGTGACACCATGGTAATTGACAGCACACGATAAACGAATTTTGTAAGAAAAATAGAACAAATCGCACCACCCGAAGTGTTGCGAGCAAGTCGATATGAACCCGAAATGGGCATCGGCGTATACAGCGTGGGCTACGACAATCGCGAGGCGATGGTTCGGATCCCGTCATCACAGTGGACGGAATCAGTCGAGACGACACGGATCGAACTCAAAGCTGATTTGCATCGTCCGTCACGTCGTCGATGGAGACAGTGAGTGACCCGGTCGTCACGGCAAAGTAACTGAGTGAGCGACTAGATTGCTCGTCAGAAGCAGCCCGCCAGAAACTCGTTCAACTCCACGAGCAAGGACTGATCGAACGCCGGAAGGTCGGTGCAGGGGAAGTCATTTGGTGGATCGGTGAGGATGCAGCAGAACCGAGCGGTATCAACGCAGACGATCCGTTTTGGTCGCTGAAACCAGCTGCTGGAGAGCCAGTCGAGGAAGACGAGATCGACGATATCCTCTACGATGGCGATAAGTGAACAGCCACAGCCGCTGTTCATCGATACAGGGGCATTCTTTGCGTGGGTGAACACCCGTGCTGGGCGGCACGAGACTGCGCAGTCTGTGTTCGATGCGCTTCGCCGTGAAGCGATTCCGTATCAACCGTTGTTTACGAGTCGATACGTACTCTCGGAGTTAGCCACGCTCACCAGTCGGAAAATTAACCACAAGACAGCGGTCGATGCCCTCCAAACAATCCGGTGTTCGGGGAGTTTCAATATTCTTCCCGTTGGAGAGGGAGTGTTTGCCGCAGCGTGTGATAAGTTCGAGCGCTATGACGACCAACAGATTTCGTTTGTCGATCACATGAGTGCGGTACTGGCCCGTGAATACGAGATTGAGTATATCTTTACCTTCGGTCGAGATTTCATGACGCTCGGGCTGACTCGTGTGCCTGCGGATAGTCACTTTTCAGAGTGAAGGGGAAGATAATCGCATAGCACCGCTATCGGTCAGTAAGATCTCTCAACAGCACTCGGCCCTCAACAACTGATATCCGGTCTTCAACACCAACGGCTACTAAGGCATCTCGAATAGCCTGTTCTGCAATCCTATCACTCACGAGTACCTCAACGTGAGTTTGACCTTCGGCGACGTATTGATAAGCCAATCCAGCGAGGATAGTATCCGCTTTCTCGATCTCGTCCTCCGTAACATCATCTGCAGAGAGGCTCAACATCCGCTTTCGCGTTTTATCGACGACTTCCGGAACACGAGGAGTTGAAAAATCAATTCGGCCTGGTTCCAACCATCCTGAATCTTGGGCTGCTCGCAATCGATCGCGCTGATACGCATATGCATCGGGACTCTCACCCAACTCCACAGCAACTTGTTCGGGGACTGTGACGGTGAGGTTCCGCTGCCGAGCGAATCGCTCGAACGCTTGATATTTCTCGTTCGACGGTCCACCCATTGCGAACAGGACGCTACTGTCGATAATAGCCGTGCTATCGCTCGGGATCTCCGCCCCTACCATTATTCAGCCTGCTCCAGATAGGGATCGTAGTCAGCCGCCTCTTCGATGACGTCCTGTAACGCAGTGAAAACGGTCATTCCCTCGACGGGGTGAACACCGAGTTTGGATGCCCCAGTCCGTTGTGTGAGTTCGCCATGCATGACCCGGAGCGTATAGTGGAGCGCCGCGGCCAGTTTGGCAATTCCCTGTCGGTCGACGAAGACACGAATGTCCTCCGAATCGTGTTGGCGGCCTATTGCGTCGATGAGGGTTGGTGTTGCAGTCACATCTCCATGCTCGGTCTCAATCTGGAGACGAATCGGTTCGACGGTGACCATTGCTGGGGTCTCGTCGTCGTGGCGGGACAGCACACCCATCTCCTCGAGTTGCCCGATGTATTTGTAGGTCGTCGAATGAGCCATGTCGAGATCCGTTTTGATCGTCTCGATTGCGACTGGCCCGTTTTGGAGAATGTAGATGTAGAGGCGGGCCAGTTGTGGGGTGTTCAGGAGTTCAGCGTACGTAAGGAGGTCATTGAATGTTTCCTCGTGGTTGGTGGTTGTCGAGATTCGGTCGTCCGTCGACATCACAATACATGTTCTATGGATAGTGTATTAACTCTTCTCCTGCGGTGTGGACGGCATCGAAAGCAGTCCGTGAAATTCCGTTCTGCTATTTGGCTATTCCCACGGCACACGGTGTTTGATTCCCAATATATCTATAAAGACGAGCACAATCCCTACCGCATCAAGTAGGCGCGAGGCACACTTTCAGGACTCTCATGGGTACTGCTGTCGAACCTCTGGCCGTAGCCGGTAACGTTTCTGACGTGGAGCTACATTGAATATCAATTCGAATCGACCCATAGCTCCGTTCAGTATGATCGCCCATTGCCGCCGAATGGTATGTATATGTATTCAGTATACAAATACAGTATTCAGATCCATTCTCCAACGATAGATCTATTACCGGGTTCCGATGTCTACACCTCATGAAATAAAGGTTGAGGGGTTATATGAAGACGGGAAGGTAGAACTCGGATACGATCCAGCCCGGTTAGTTTCGGTACTGCATCATCACGTCACAATCACCACCCGTGACAGAAAAGCAAATCAGTTTACCCGTGAACGGAACTGCTACGCTTTCTCCGGCGTTGATTATGAACGTTAATCCATCGTGGGCTTCGCCCTGGTAGAACACCTCCTCGGTCACCTGAATCGTCACCTCGACCTGTTCGGTTGCCGTGCGGGCATCGCAGATGATCTTGCTTTCGGGTTCCGGTTGAGTTGTGGTTTGCTGGTCTGCTGGTTCGTCACAGTTGGTATTCGTCCCGCTCGATGGCGGAGTTCCTCGTTCGAATGAAATAGTTGCAACTGACCCATTGACGTATACTTTGCCAGTACCGTTTTTCTTCCCCATTCCGGAGAGATTACCGTACGTCAATTCGCCAGTGATGGCATACACATCAGCACCGCCGTTTGTTCCACTATGCACAAGACAGCCTTTGATATCATCTTCTCCGTCAACAGTAACGGCTTTGGCAGGGACGTTGTCGAACGGGTCTTGGCTAAGTTTTCGCACACTACCTGTGACTGAAAACTGGTAGTACATCGGTTGACCATAGGGTGACATCACTGTGATAACCGATTCCCCCGATTGTACTCCACGGGCGGTATTCCCGAACAGACCATTCCATTGTTGTTTCAAACCACCGAGCGCCATCATTCCTCCCATCGCTTTCATTGACGCTCGTCGATCGTGGTTCATTGTCAAAACATTTCTGTCGCTAATCTGTAGCTGTTGACTGCCTTGCCGTTTCCATTCAGGTAATCGATTTGGAATCCATCCGTTTGCCCCGGTGCTAATTTGATATTGTCTATTCCATCGGACGATAACACCCGGCCGTGTTTATAGTAAAATGTAGCCGTGATGAAGATATCCGCCGGGAATCCACCATTCCAGTTCAATTCACCCGTGATAGCCCACTCAGTCATCCCGAATGACTGGCTAATCACACCCCACCGATCACCAACAATAGTGGTATTGGGTGCAGTGTTGTGGCGTCTGTTTCGTTTCTTGCCGTGCTTGTGCTTACAGGCGGTAGCGGTACCCGTTGTACCGATTGCAACTGTAGCCCCCACCGCTTTTAAGAACTGCCTTCGCTTCATTTTCTATCTCCACCCCCGCCTAAACCCGTTACGGGGGGTACTGAATTTGAAATGCCGATTAGGTTCGTTGCACTGAGACCCCACCGGTTCGAATACTAATTCTTGATACATCTCCATTTGTCGGCACCGTGATTGAAGTTGGTTCGACATAGACGGCCACCCCACCATAGCCGGGCACCGGCACGTTCGCCCCCCCCACTTCCAGCAACGGTGACCGTCGTATCACCTTCAACAACGGCAACATCCCCATCAACTCCCGATTGGGGAATGACCGGCGCAACTGGGACATCCCCTAGTTCGGGGGTTGCAAGCGCACCTAACCAAATCCCCCCCATAAAGAGGAGGAATAATACCCCGATTGCAAGTATCGCTACGAGCAGGAAGCCAAGCAGTGACAGTACAATGCCAATCACTGCTTTCAATCCTCCGCGTCGCTTTTCGTAGGGTCGGTTTCGTTCGTAGAATTCGCGTTCCTGTTCCACTCCCGCATCAAATCCCCGATCGAACTCCGACTGGGAATCTTCCGCTGGTGGGTTTTCCTTTCGTTTGTTTGCCATTGTCATCACCTGATTGTACTCCTTCGGTTAGAGACATCGAACTAGATCTCGCATTCTTTCTCGCTAAATGGAGTACGAACGTCCGTGAGACTACACAGACCACATGGGTACACGCCAGGATTATCCTTAGATCCCGGCTTGTGGTTGCCGCCCGCCTGTCATCGTCAGTGACCACATTGTGGTGTGACTCCTACGGGGATGGTTCCACCCTCAAATCGTTCATCGGCACACTCCCTTTACGAGAATGCCCGCCTCCGAATTTATTTGCCATTTGTGGGAGCAATAGAAGACTATGTCCTCGTTTCTCCTCAATCACATGTACGATTACAACCATAATAAAGATTTGTAGTTCATAGTGAAATCCTGAATAAGAAGAAAAGTAGATATCGTAGCAAAACGTACTATGAGATAGGTGAACGCATGTCCAGAGGAACCGTAAATGAGAACTTCGAACCGACCGGTGATGGGGAGATGGTATTGGATGCCTTCAAAAAAGGCCGAGACAGTAACCAGCCATGGGGACGCCATACTCCGGTATCGATTCACGAAGAAACAGGGATCGCGAAGGGGAACGTTGAGTTCTATTTACGGGAGTTGACTAATGCAGGCTGGATTCGTCGGTATACCCGAGGTCTGTATGAATTCGTCCAGGATCCTCGTGAATGACGTGTTTTAAAGGAGAATTCATCCTATTTATTTGGACAAGATATCTTGTAAACTGATCGTATTTTGAGTTTGTATATAATACTCCGTTTACCCATATAGAATATCTGGGGAATAGTTAATCAAGTACAGAGGCTGATTCGGTAGTAGATTCCTCTATAAGTTTAGCAAGCCCACCGAGTTCACTCTTTGAGAGGGGCTCAATATTAACATGCTTCCCATCCGTCGTGTAGAAAATGCTCGCTGTGACGGGTCGCTCTGGGAAGCACTCTGTGAGTACGTGATAGTAGATGCTCAACTGCTTCCAATATTCTGACTCGGCAATTCGACTCCGATCTGTTTTGAAGTCGATGATATCCACAGTCTCGGGTCGAAGATGGACGAGGTCAATGATCCCATAAATGGTAATTCGTTCGCTATCAACCGTCAACGGTAGATAGGCATCTTGTTCAACTCGCAGGTCACCATCTAATGAGTCGATGAAACGCTTGATGTAACGCTCATCGTCGTTTGCTGGTTCCACGGCGTCCCCTAATACATACTGCTCGGCGAATTGGTGCGTCCGCGTTCCAAATTCGTAAGCATTCGCTGGTCGGTGATCTCCGAAAACGTCACTTGGCGTGCCATGGATAAAAAGGGCTGAAGCGGTGGTTCGTTCGGCAGTTCCGTCCGTCCGGTTCTTACGCATGGCCAGCACGGGAAGTCATCGAGGCCGTCACAGTCACAGTCACAGTCTTCGGGTTCTGCATCGTCTTCGCTGTCCTCCGAGGAGAACGCCTCGAGCGTTCCGTCGTCGGTTGTGTTTTCGACGGCGGCCATGTGCTTGCAGAAGGCATTGCGGTGGACGTGATGCGGACAGGTGCAGGCCATCAGGTTCTCGGTTATGTTGTCGATGGGGACCACGTATTGGTGGTCTGCGGGGATCTCGTGGCTTTCACTGGTGACGTCGATGAGTCCGAGGGCATCGACGTCGAAAGTAAATTGTTCGGCCTATGCACGGTTCTGTGCCGTCTCGTCAGCTTCCCTCTATGCTAATCGGGGTCGTCGGAATTTCATCTCGATACAATTCGAGACGTTTACAGAGGGCACTGGCCAATTCCATATTTTCTATCAGAGAATAGGTTTAAGTTTCTGTTTCGAACAATAACATCTATGGAGTTCATTGACAGACGTGAATTCTTAACACGTACTGGTGCAGCAGTTGCAATTGGCGCCGTCGCATCTCAACAGGGAATCGCCGAAAGTGCGGAAACACCCACAGAACAGGCCGTTGGCACTCTTGGCCCAGCAGGAAGTTACTCCCATCGTGCAGCTCTCCAAGTTAATGATCAGGTCAAATTCTACGAGACCATGTTTGCCGCTGCAGATGCGGTAAGCTCGGGCGAAGTGCAAGCAGCTATTCTTCCGATTGAGAACTCAATCCAGGGTGCAGTTATCGATACACTGGATATTCTCGAAGAACGTGATCTGTATATTACCGCAGAGGTGAACGTTGAAATCTGGCATGCGTTGATGGCCCAATCACCCGATTTCACGAAAGTGGCAAGTCACCCGCAAGCACTTGCACAAAGTAGTGACTATCTTTCCAGAGAGTATCCGAATGCTGAGTTCCATGAGGTCGATAGCACCTCCGCAGGCGTTGAGTTGGCTACGACGGACGGTTCAGTTGCTGCGGTAGCCCATCCTGATCTCGCAGAGAAAAATGATCTTGAGTTGCTTGCAACAGATATTCAAAACGTATCGAATAACGTAACTCGATTTGTCCGCCTCGAGACTGAACCTGCGACTGAGGGTACAAAATCAACGCTGCTTCTGTATCCTGGTCTAGAGCCTCCTGCCTTGTCCAGCGATGTGTTGCACGTTTTGGGAGATGCGGATGTCGACTTTACACGCTTCGAGGCACGTCCTTCGACGAAAGCACTCGGTGATTATGTCTTTCATGCAGATTTTGAAGGCAGTGATCCAGAAGCTGTGATAGATACAATAGAACCGGCGTTTGACTGGGTGCAGTATCTTGGCACCTATAATTTGATTATGGATTGCCGCTAACCCTCTGCCGGCTACCAGCATTTTGCTCAGGTTGGTTTTGACAATAGACTGTAGGCTACGATGACAGATGAGAGAGAGCGCGATACTAGTGGTCAATTTGCAGAGGAAACGACTGACGACGATATTCTCCGAGTGATTCGTGAGTCAGAGTATCCGGCTGTGACCGCTCAGTGGGTCGCTGATACGCTTGGTCTTGAGTTTCTAAACGTGAAGACGTTCGAGTTAGCTGATGAAATTAAGAAGATTGAATTACCGACTAATGAGTCAGCACTACCAGACATTATAGATAAACTGCAGTTGATTCAAGATGAGCTAGAAAGTGCCGGTGAGGAAATGAGGGCTCTTCAGGAGGAATTAGATAATCTCGTTCTCGATATCTACGACTTTGATGGTGAAGCTCGTGAATTGATTCAAGAACGAACGGAGTCACCACCTAACCCGCTGGATACTCGCGTTGTGATTGATTAGCAATTCGTGCGAACATAAAATTCAGAATTCAATTTGCAGCATGTGCTTTTGATGAATTTGACTCCTTGCTTCGTCAACACCACTTTGTCCCACACCCCACTAGTTTCGCGTAGCAAATCGAGCTCGACCCGATATGAACACGAACCGATCCTAACTCGGGTTCATATTTCGGCGCTCGTGTTCACGAACATGACTCACCAATCAGAGACACCAAAGTCCATCCGATTTTGATGTATAATAAGTGAGTCGATTTCCCTTCAGACCTCATTCTGCGAACAAGAGGATGGATGTAGTATGGCGGGGCGTGTTGTTCGGCCGTGACGAAGTGAACCAGCTATTGGCCGGCCAGGTAGCGTGAGCGGCTCGATTATTGAGCTACGAAGATGACGGCGACACCTGCGAGCAGGAGTCCTGCAACTCTGGTTGCGGTGATTTCGTCTCCGAGCGCGGCCATCCCGATGAACGCTGCGACGACGAAATACATGGCACCGAGAGTCGAAACGACCGTCGTCGAGCCACGTGAGAGACCGAGGTACATCGAGACGAAGCCAATTCCGGCGAACAATCCAGCCACGCCAGCGAGTACCCCGCCTCGTGGCGTGATGGCCAGTGAGGCACCAGACACGATGACAAACCCGACTGCAAGAAGGGTTGCGACGAGATACGATATCGCGGCAGCCGTCTTCGGGTCGATGGACTCCGAGGCAGCGTTCCCTAGGACGATCCAGATTCCCCACGAAACCATCGTTATCGATCCGAATACCACAGCCGTATCTACCTCAGGGACTCCCATCGGTGTGTATGTTCGCCCTCTGCGACAGTAAAAGACTCTGTTTGTAGCAATTCTAATCAAGGCAGAGGAAACAACCGCCAGTGACCGACTCGCGCCCTGTATTCAGCACCTTCGTTGAAAACTATCTCCAATTGGTGATTTCAACAGCGCCTGCAATTATATTTAAGTAGTTCTACAACTCGATAGCTCAGCCAGTGTGAGAATGCGAATTGATAACTATCCCCAGTGAGACCGGGTAGGTACGCATGCCAGAGCCAGTCATCGCGTCGGTCGGCGCCTCGCCGCTCGGCCGCACGGACCTCCCGGGCCGCGACCTGTTCTCGGTTGCCCTCGCGGAGGCGTTCGACGAACTGCCCGACCCTGCCGACCTCGTCGAGGCGGTGTACGTCGGCAACCAGTCAGAGAGCTACGAACACCAGATCATGTACGGGACGCTTTTGGCCGAGTGGGCCGGACTCCGTCACGTCCCCGCCGAGCGAGTCGAGGGGTGTGCCGCCGCGGGCGCGCTCGCGTTGCGCCACGCGGTCAAGGACGTCCGCAACGGAGAACACGAGGCCGTGCTCGCGTGCGGCGTCGAGAAGATGACTTCCGCGGGCACCAGCGGCGCGACTGACGCGCTGTCGGCGGCGTTCGACCGTGCCATCGAGCAGCGCTCCGGCATCACCGCGCCCAGCCAGTACGCACTGCTCGCCAAGCGCTACCTCCACGAGACGGACGCTACGGAACGCGACCTTGCCGAGATCGCAGTGAAGAACCACGCCAACGCCGCTCGCAACCCCCGGGCGCAGTTTCCGAAGGAAATCGACGTGGTGACGGTTCTGGAGTCTGACCCCATCGCCCCGCCGCTGAAGCTCTACGACTGTGCGCCGGTCGGGGACGGCGCCGCGGCCGTCCTTGTGACGACCGCCGAGTTGGCGGCCGAACTCGACCGCCCGCAGGTGCGCGTCGCGGGCAGCGGGGCCTCCGCGAACAACATCGCGGTCGCCGAGCGAGACATGACCGACATCGCCGGCGCTCGCATCGCCGCCGAGACGGCCTACGAGGAAGCGGGCATCGACGCCGCGGCCGTCGATATCGCGGAGGTCCACGACGCCTTCACCGTCTGCGAGGCCATGCTCGCGGAGGCCGTCGGCTTCGCCCCCGCGGGAACGGGCTATCAGAGCTACCAGGCGCCAGCGGAGCGGGCTGACGGCTGGACAGACGTGCAGTTGAGTCCGAGCGGCGGACTGAAGGCCCGCGGCCACCCCATCGGCGCGACCGGGCTCTTGCAGGCGCTCGAAGCCTACGAACAGCTCACGGGGGCCGCAGGCGACCGCGCGGTCGAGGGGGCCGAGACGGCCTTGTTACTCAACGAAGGGGGCGTCGCGGACGCCGTCACCGTCGGCCACGTACTCACGACAGCGGAGGCACCATGACTGACGGTGACCTCGATGTGACCGACCCGCGGACACTTCCGGGCTTCTTCGACGCCCTCGCGGACGGCGAACTCATGGGCGGGGTCTGTGCGGACTGTGGACAGGTGCTGTTGCCGCCGCGGCCGGCCTGCTACGCCTGCGGCAGTCGCGCCGTCGACGTCGAATCGCAGTCGCGCGAGGGCCGGGTCTTCTCGTACACGGAGATCCACACGCCGCCGCCGGCGTTCGCGGCGGACGCGCCCTACACGGTCGCCGTCGTGGAACTCGCGGACGGTGGCCGCCTCCTTGGGCGCGTGGCCGCCGACTACGCCGACGTCGCCATCGGTGATTCGGTCGAACTCACGGTGCGCGAGCCGACGGCTGCAGAGCGGGAGGTCTCGCTCGACTATGAGACCGACTGGCCGATCCACGTCTTCGAGCCGCGGTGAGGGTCAGGCCCGGCTCCACGTTGAATGTCGGTGGCTAACCAGGTAACTCGACGACTCGCTGGTTTCTCAAGCGGCGTGTGATGAGTTCGAGCGATATGACGACCAGCAGATTTCGTTCGTTGATCACACGAGTGCGGTACTGGCTCGTGAATACGATATCGACCATATCCTTGCCTTTGATCGGGATTTCACGACGCTCGGACTCACTCGCGTACCTGCGGATATTCACTTCCCCGAGTGATGTTGGTTTGGGGATCGAGGACGGCTTTAGCTGGATGATTTGTGTGCGTCTTCTGTCCCGTGATACAGTCAAAAGTGCCAGCGGAAATTTATTCGTCCGGTAGTATTTTCAACATCTGTGAAGAACTAGCGAGTATGGCGATACGTGCTGAATCTCGGGGTAATCTATCGAACGGTGAACGCCCCGACACGCTCTATGCGTTCGTCGCTGGTCTCTACGTTGCCATCCTCCTCACTCCGATCATTATTCTCGGAATTTCAACGGTTAGCGCCGATGGTGCCACCCTGTACGTCAGCTTTCTTGTTTCTGTTACTCTCTTGGGGATCATTGCTGGGTGGCTTATTTCTCACACAGCTGGGCTTGCAATTCGGCTTGGTCGCCACGACATAATTTGGCTGCTCGTCGCTATTCCGTTTGTCCCCTTTGTCGGTGTGTTTGCAGCATCTGGAATCGGTGTTTCACCACCCGGTATTGCAATCGTACTTGCAATGGTGACAATGATCGGTGGGATGTTTACGAGTCTCCCTCTCGTCACGATGAGCCGGAATAGATACACAACTGCTGCGCTTGCAGGGACGACTGAAATCACAGAGTGGGAGGGACGGTGGTCACAACGGTGGCGACAGATCTCGTATGGCGTGATGATTATCGCGATTCTCGGGAGTAGTGCTGGTATCATTGCGCAGGTTATGTTTCGCGTCGAGTGGGCGGGAGATCTATACTTGCTAATGGTGCTCTGGGCACCGCTTGCAGGCGCAGGGAACCCACGGACGTTTCGCGTTACCGATGCTGGCCTCGTTGTTGAGCGACCGATGCTGCATCGGTTCCGACCGTGGACAGCGTTCACAGGCTATTCACTCAACGACGAGGCGTTGGTAATTCACCGAAAGGGATGGTGGCGTCAGAACCTTCGGTGCGATCGAGACGATATCGATAATGTCGATGCAGTCACAGCAGCACTCGATACTGTGTTGGCTGACCGCACTGGTCCATTCTCAAAAAATGTGTGACTGTCTCATTTTTTAACAATAGCACAAAGCATATACCGAACCCCACAAAGGATCAGGTGTGGCGCGGTTGCCTCTGACACCCTGAATGGGCTCCCACGTGGGTCTGGCGCCATCACTCCCGATCCACACGCCCTCTCCCTCGCCACACCCTCCTTCCTGCTCGCACGCGTGCCATAGTGTGCCCGAGCAGAAACCCTACATTCATCATGCATACACTGACCTCCGCAATTAGTTCGGGGCCGGATCGGCAGACACGATTCCAGACCGGTCTGGTCGCTTTTGGGTTGTTTGTGTGTTCTGCTGGGTTTCTCGCTGTGGTAAAACAGTTTGACTGGTCTGTATTCCAATTTCTTCGGTTAGAATAGGATCAAACTGCTACAGTCGAATTCCGACTAAACCGCGAATGCAGGCCGCCAGCTCTTCGAGACGGTCCAACGCTCGGAACAGAATACCGAGCTCGTGAACTTCCGCGAGAAACGTGCCGAGAGTCAACAGAACGAGGACAAATACCTCGATGTGCTTGAGCACGCGAAGAACGTCGCCAATACGAACGACGTAATGGTCGCACGAATCGGGTATCGAGAGGTTGCGACGCATTATGGCTGTGCGTACAAGAACGACGGGAATCGGGTGATGGAGGAGATGGCCGAACGGATCCAGGATGTGAGTTACAAGGAATCCCGTTGCGCGGGAAGATCTGTCGTTTACGACGGAGAAGATGTCACATATGTGGGGATTCTCACTAATAGGTTCCCTGAACCAAGTTAATTCATTGACAAGGTATCTTTGACTGTGTTCTTGAGCAAATATTTCCATAATATTTAATTACTTCTGATAAGAATATTTCGATATAGAGCAAGAACCATCAACCCATTCAGTTATAGATTGAAGAATAACCCACATACATATGTATTTATTATTAATGAGGTACAGGTATATGTAGCAGACGAGAAGAAATCAGATGATCCACTACCCACTCAGTGGGTAAACGGTCATGTTGGGACATGGATGACTTCTGTCGGCAGGAGACGATAGAGATGCAGAAGAAAACGACGGAAACGCAAATAGACTTGGAAGAACCGAGACTGACACGCCGCCTAGTCATGAAGATCGCCGGTGCCAGCACGTTAGTTGGAGGACTCAATTTTGCCACCAGAGTGGCAGGAGCTCAAACGTTAGAGGACCTCTGTGAACTTGCACAACTCGATGTGATCGTCGTTCTTGACCAGTCCGGCTCGATGAGCATAGGATCGCCGACTAGGATGCAACAAGCCAAGGCCGGGGCGACGGCCCTAGTAAACGCGCTGAACGTCTCAACAGACGGTGTGCACGTCGGTATGTTGACGTTCGGTGGTGAACCCGGCTCCAGCGACATCCCATTGTTCCAGCCACTCACTGGCAATGCCTCCACAGCTCTAGGAGCGATCAGCAGCATTCCCGATAGCCCATCTGGCGATATCTTCACCAACATGGAGGCCGGTGTCCAAGCTGGCCGGGAAGAATTGAGCGGGATGGATTACTCCGACGATATCGTTGCAAGCGGAAACTACCGCTCGGACGTACCGAAAATAATGGTGCTCCTCGGCGACGGGGCACCGAACCGAGACAACAACGACAATGAAGATCCCAGCACGTTCTCTAGTCTCGGTGGGAACGACCCGTCCGAGGAAGCGAACGCCGCAAAGACGGTGGATGGTATCGAGGTTTACACCATCGGCGTCGGCCTAAATTCGTTGGGCCAAGACCTGATGCTGGAGATGGCCAGCGAACCGAAGACGTCACACGCCTTCCCCAACGTGGATGTCGGGCAAATCGAGGCTACGTTCGAGGAGATCGCAGCAGACATCTGCCCGACTGAGGTCGAAATCGATATCAAGCCTGGGAGCTACCCGAACGCCATCAACTGTAACACCAACCGCGAGGGCGTGATCCCGGTGGCCATCCTTACTACCACGGACTTCGACGCGACGACGGTCGATCCATCATCGCTTCGGTTCGGGTCGCCAAGCACGGTTATCGGCGGTGGCGGCGCCACACTTGCCCATGGCAGTGGCCATATCGAGGATGTGGATTACGATGGCGACGTGGATTTCGTGGGGCACTTCCCGGTGAAAGATGCTGGGTTCACGGACGGTGACACGGAGGGTGTACTCGTTGGCCTGACCGAGAGCGGTGAAAGCCTTGCTGGTATAGATAGCGTCAAGATCGTCGGGAAGTGCCAATAGACACCAACCCGATACGCCGTTACTCGTCGAACTGAGAGCACAATCAAAAGCAACGAAAAGTGATGAGACGACGGCTCGAATCACTCTCGTTGACAGCAACTGACAACCACCTTACTTGGAAGCAGAAGTTCCCTAACGAGCCGTGTTCTTCCCAGATCTGTTTACACTCGGCCAGAATGGAATCCCCATTATAAATCGCTAAGTTTATATTTTTATATATCTTATATAATATGCGGTTGATGGTTGTATCGACCGTAATGGTGTCTATAATGACCAAAAATGTAAAGAGAAATTCCGAAGTTAGCGATCTAACTCCTGAGCGAGCGGTACTCGATCTCGTGATGTCCGACGCTTTCCGCAAGGAGGTTTTCGATATCGACGACATCAGTGTGGGCGACCTCGTCAATGTCACCGCGAAGAGTGAACTGCCAGATCTAAAGTTCGATCCGAGCTGGGTCTGTGTTAATCGAGGCGTTCTCATCTACGGGATGTACGATCACGACCGGCTGTTCGATCGCGAGATTATGGAAGACGTCCTCGAAGGAACTGGAAACGTGGAAAGGTAGCCGGCCCGATAGCCGGCTGTTTTACTTTGTAATCATGAAGAGTGAAAATATGAAGAACGAAAACGCAAAAGCGGAGAGCAATAGCGATTGGAGTTCATCCGGGGCTGAATCACAGTGCTTGATCGACCCAGTCCACGAGGACGAGGTCCCGGCAGTACTCGACGAGTTTTCGGAGAGGATCGACGAGTGGTTGTCTGATCGCGTCGACGAGTTCGATCCACTCTTGTGGACGAGTACTGACGACCGGGATTTCCGCCGGAAAGCATTCAGCGAACTCAGCCTCTATCTCCACGTTAGGGGGATATCCGGTCTCCCGCGATCGGCGATACCGCTTCAGGAACTCATAGATGAGCGCGTAAATGACCCCCGGTACTACACGTTGTTGTTCCGGTACCCTGAGCGTTTCCTCGCGTTCGCTTATCCGTTCGCTTATGCAGAGAGTAGCGGTACCCTGAGACGGGACGCCGCATCGGCTGTGGAACGGACACTGACCGACCCGTATATTTGGTCGGTGGAAAAGGTTCCCCACCGTGTGATGGATCTCTGGTGCTTTTGCCTTATGTACGGCTACGAGATCGATTTAAACACGGACGATATCCTGCGTATGAGTTGTCTCCACTATCCGCTTGACCCGTCAACTGCGACTCCAATGGACGTGTACGCGCTCACGCACAATCTCCTCTTCTACCATAACTTTGGGGTCAAGAACGCCGCGTTTCCGGGGGAACCAACGGTATACGATATCGAGGAGCTGTTGACAGGACTGCTCCTTCGATTCATCCTCGAAAACGACACAGACATCGTCGCCGAACTACTCGCTGTTGGAGTACTGGAACGAAAACTCGCGCCGACAATTGTCAGGGCGGCCCTGGGCTGGCTTCGTGACAAAATGAGTGGTCGATCCTATATACCTGGCCCGCAGAGAGAGGATAGCGGGATAGACGCAGAAGGACTAAGCGAGTGGGAAGCCAACTATCACACTAATATAGCTACTGCGATGGCTATCGAAGTTCTCAAGCGAGACTGGCCGGCTCTGTGTCAAGAGTACGGAAAGGCTGATCCAGCGTCTCAGATTCCGAACGATGATCTCCTTCGACTCGGAGACGCGTTTCGGGCGCTCGCTTCATACGATCTAGAGGCGGCGGCGAATCATCTCGCCAAACTCTCTGGATCACCCGTCGTAGATGCGTACCCAAACTTAATTACCAACGCAGTTGGGTACCTCCGCAGCCAGCGGACACCAGACGGGGAGTTCGGGTTCCTCTCCGATGAACTGGCCCTTTATTTGGCATTGGGTGGTAGCAGCGAGTCGTTTCAGGAACGATACGTGAATCCGATCACGGCAGCCTGCAATAGAGCACTCGCCGAATTCTCTCACGAAACATCGACACCGGTATAACCGTAGTTGAGGGAAGCCGACGACACGCCGGTAATCGTCATACTCGTAGATGGACTGGTCGAATAGCAGCAAAGAGCTGAAAGCGTTCCCAGCTTGGAATAGTACCCGAAAGGAGACATGTGGAAAAGCGAATCGGTATCCAGACCCTGCTAGCTGGAAGGAGTCAGTCTTCTTTGTTTCTGGCTCGCTACCCTTCGCCGCTCTTGGGGTAGGCCGCGTTTGGGATAACTCGTCCTTACGAAACGGTTCTGACGACGAGAATCGATAACATACGACCGGTCGACCTCCCGGAGAACGATCATAACGTAATTGGCATCTCCCACTGGAAAGAAGCGTTCAATGTGTGTATAGATGTATTTTTATATAAGTTTTTCTGATATATTATCAACGATATAATTATAAAACATTGTATAAATAGGAGGAGAAGTGTGTTTACCGACATGAACGGAGATATGCTGAAGGCCGACCTGCTGCGTCACGTCCAGGCGGACGACTGTGGTCACCGATCGATTCGATCACGGACGGATACCGCGGGTTTTCTCCTCAATAAAGGTCGGCGAGTATGCGCTCGTCGAGAGGGATGGCCGTCAATGACCGATTCGATGGTCTGTTGTAGCTTGATCGCTGTTGATCGCTGACGAGAGGCACGAACAAACCAGAAACCAGGAAGAAACCATGCAATACACCTTTAATGGACGCCTTTGTGGATATATCTGCTCAGGCATTCAGGAACCGATAGAGAAGGCAACCGTTCGCCTCTACCGACCCGATTGGGAGCAGCGAGAGCTCGTGGAGCTCGCCACGGCCAGGGAGAAAGAGACCTTCAGGATCCTTGACGACGACGTCGTCGAGGCGAAAGCCGACCGGCTGCTTGCCGAGAGAGATACGAACGAGGAGGGGGAGTTCTCGATAGATGTGGACGACGCGGACTATGACGGCGGTCCGTTCGAGATCGACGTCCGGACAGACCACGTCCCGGGTGCACAGGCAAAGGACACGGAGCCGGTTCAGTTCACGATCACGACACTCCAGCCACGGTGGCGCAAGTCTGAGCAGGGAGCGATCGCGTTCTGGGAGTACTGTCTCCCGAAACGCTCGTGGTGTCACGTGCGTTCGCTGTTCGACGTCTGGGTCGTCTGTGGCAGGGTCACAGTCTGCGGGAGCGACGCACCGGTGCCCGGCGTGACCGTCGCCGCCTTCGACACCGACATCATCGAGGACGATCCCTTGGGTTCTGATACGACCGATAGCGCGGGTGCGTACCGCATCTATTACACGTCGGAGATCTTCGAGCGAACGCCGATGCCGTGGCTTGACATCGAGTTTACGCCCGGGCCGGACCTATTCTTCCGGATCACCGCTAGTGGGGGTGGGATCCTTCTCGACGAGGACCGCAACGAAGGCCGAACTCCGGGCCGTGAGAACGTTGGACACTGCCACCACGTGGACCTCTGCGTCCCGATTAAGGATGGGAAGGACCCGAAGGGGTGGGGGAAGGTAACCCCAACGCTCTGGACCGGAGTCGGATCGGCGTTCGCCGTGCCAGGGGACTTCGACGACGACGGCTACGCCGAGTCCGGCGGAACGAAGTACGCCCTGACGGGCAATATCCAGTTCACGGGCAGCGCGCCAGTCTATGGCCCGAGTGGTGCGGCGCTTGAGTACCGGTTCCTCGTCTCCGAGACGACCGCCTCGAACGCGACCGGGTCACTCCCGGCCAGCACGTTCACCAAGGCGATCGGTGACGATGCCAACCCGGGTCTGTTTGCGTCCTCGAAGTTGGGAACGATTCTTGTGTTCGTTCCTGCGTCCGGCGAGGCGGAGTACGTCGAGGTCTGGTCCTCGCCTGCCGACCTCGATACCGACGGTTGGCTCAACATCGAGAAGGCCATTGACCGCTCGCTCCAGAACGACTCCGACGTGGGTGTCGGCCTGACCGAGGTTAACCCTCTTGCGTGGGACGACAGCGACCAGCTTATGGGCCTCAACAGCACCGTGTTCGCGCCGAATGACCCCGATCCGACGCCCGCGAACGTAGGCGATCCCATACCGAACGGGACGTACCCCGAGCGGAAGGTCTCGATCAGGTTTGAGACGCGGAACGCCGGGAGCCTGCTCGCCGGCGGCCACGGCAAGACGCTCAACTCGATGGTGATCGACAACAATCCGGCGTTCAAGCGGCTTTCGTTCCTGCCCTTCGAGGGCGCCGATCCTTGTGCACCTATCTCGGGCACAGTCGAGCTTGCCTACAACGTCTACCATGACCACCTCGGGCAGGCTTGGATCACTCTCCAGAAGAACACGGATCCGTCACAGGGAATTGACGACAATGCAGCCGCTACCGACAAGATCCCGGTGGACATCGACCTCTCGGGGGTCTCCGAGGGGGTGCACAACACAGGCTTGGACATCACGAGCGAACTCGACGGCCGGTGTGTCTACATCGTCCAGTTGCACGAGCGTCGGCGCTTGCATACCGGATACATGGCCGTGCCCCCGAGCCACACGCCCCCGATTCCGTTCTTCTATGAGCCATAGTCGAACAGCTGCTCATCAGGAGATACAATCTGGAAATCTACGAGGGCTTCGTCGAAGAATGCTGCAAGCAGTGAACCGATCTCATCGCGAGAAATAGCGTCTCGGTTCTTTTTTGACGACATGCGGAACCAACAACTCCCGATAAAACCCGACGTCATACTCGTTCAACTCCTCACTCGCCAACAGCACCCGTTCACGCGACTGCTTTGCATCGTCGACCACCGCATACGACACGCTCTGACCAGGGGTACGCGCCAACCCCAAATCAGCCGCTCGCCCCAGTGCCGCCACACTCCGGGTTGACTGCGTGTAGTCTTCCCGCTTTTTCGAGACACGATTAGTGATTACCAACGCATTCGGGTCAACCGCTCCCCACTCCAGTCAATCAACCCACGACTGCAATTCCTCACAAACCGCCTCTGGATCACGATATGCATCCACCGCTCGAATCAACGCTTTCTGCGCATCGTCGATATACGAGGGCGAACTTCGCTGGCGACACTCGATGCCCCGATGTTTATACTTGTCTTCACCAGCGACTTTCCCGAAGTACTTCGTGAACGCACCGGTATCCGAATCACGAAACCGCACAAACGCTATCCAGTCGTAGTGGACTTCGTGTTCGAGCAGTGGTGGCAAAACAGCAGATTCTCTGCTCCAAACTGTTTGGTTTTTCGCTTACCACAAAGCATTTAAGTTTGGCAGACATTATCTAGCATGTGGCGAGGTCGCTCTGACATTCACCGGATCTGGCGCCATCACTCCTGATCCGTCCTTGCCCCGCCACATCTCTCTTTACAAAGAATGGGTACCGATTCGTGAGCGCTGGGTAGTGGAACGCTCGTTACTGTGTAGATTCGTAATCAGTGAGTCTAAGCTTGCCCTCAACTTCGTAGAGATGGCCCTTGTTGTAGAGCCGTTCGACAATATCTGTGGCACTTGGACGGTTCAACTCCTCCTCTTCCTTAAGAATCGAGTACGCTTGTTCGTAAGTCACCTCTCCCTCAGCTGGGAGCTCTCTCCCAAGTGCATCGAGCGCTTCTTGAGCAAGTGGTGTGAGTGGCGACTTCTCATTAGAGCCCATTCGTGCTGCCACGTTCGCATCTTGAGTAAGTAAACCTCCCGGACAGAGAGGTATTTGTGACACTATCTAATTGTTTGAGACAAGGGGAAATGCGCACACGGTGTGGAAGGATGGGCTTGGAATGAACACAGTGGTCCACACCGTCTACTGGGGTACGCTAACTGCATTTGATTCATAGAACTCGATGGATAAAGTCCCCAGCCAACCGGAGCAAAACTGAACACACGCGGGAGCAGCCGCTATCCCACATCCCTCACACATTACTACACCGCGAACACGATTGACGACACGAGTACTCTTGAGTTAGCATAAAATATAACTAATAATCCCCAACAACAGCAAACGTTCCGGCGATAGACGCCTTGGAAAGATCAAGCGCCAGCGATCCAAGGACGGCTTGAGTTACAAAGAGACGCGGCTCGTCCTGAAAGCCGATGTCGAACTTTCCGGGGAAGTTACGAATCAGAACACAGACGACAGTCCGACCACAGACGCGGTTGCCGGAGAGTAGCGTGGTCGGGACGAACTCACGCCCGAGAGGGACACGAATCTAACACGAACACCCACACAAACGCGGATGTGGACGCCCCAAATTGACACAGTTCGGGGCTGACGCCGTACGGCTACTCGTAAGTACGGTAGTTGGATCGGCGTCTATCGGCTCAAAGCCAGCGGGAGGGGGAGAGGTTGTGCCGGCCACCTTGTCTGTGGTCGGGATGGCCGGTACGTAGGACTCCCGTGATGGAATGCGACAACAGAGTTTTCCCCCTCGGCTCACAATGTACACACATGAGTTCGGATACAGGCGAGAAAAAGCGAGTTCAATTCCGTGCTCCCGAGCGGCTTGTCCAGCAAACGGATACGCTCGCCACAGTCTTGGAGACAGATCGAACGACAGTCATTCTCTCGGCACTCCGAGACTATCTTCGCGATGCCGCGCATAACGACGAACTCAAACAGGAAATCGCAGAAGCATTCTACAGTGATGATATTACGTTTACACAGTTGAAAGAACTCGTTGGCCACGAAGAAGCCGCCAATTTCCGGATTCTCAAAGAGCAGCTCGAGGATGAATTCATCGATGCGACCGCCGAGGAGCTAACTGATTCATAAATGCAGATTGTCGCAGACACATCTGCTCTCGTGAGCCTCGGCACGGTCGCCAATCACACGTGGAACCCACTCGACCATCTCCTTGCTACCCACACGATTATCGTTCCAACGCTGGTTTTCGATGAGTTAGGAGAGACAGCAGCATACGATGATGCATCAGGACAGGGTGCAAAACAGGTTCTCGATCGGCGGGAAGCTTTTGACGAACGAGTTGTCGATCTCGAAGAATCATTCCCACTTGATGATGGCGAGAACGCCGCCGTGACACTCACAAATGAACTAAACGCGACGCAATTTTTATGTGACGAGTTTAATCGTCTTGCTCTCATTCATGCCTCACTCGTTGACACTCGGCTTGTAACAACGCCGATGTTGCTCGTTGTGCTCGTACGAAATGAAATCGTGTCGCCGACTGATGCTGAGTCACTACTCGATGAGATGAGTACTGCCCGCAGTTGGTCGAAAAACACCTATGTACAACGTGCTAGAGCCGTCTTGAATAGCCAGTGACTTCGTCGATTCGTATAGCTTGACTGCAGGTCGCTAACTCTTTGAGACGGTTCAGCGTTCAGAACAGAATACGGAGCTCGTCAATTTCCGGGAGAAGCGTGCCGAGAGTCAGCAGGTCGAGGACAAGCGACTGGAGTGAGCCATTCATTCGCCCGTCGGTTTCGAGCAGTGTAATGCCGGGGTCAAGCGATGGAAGTTCTGGTGAGGTCTGGTGCATTATCACAGATATCATATTTACCGGGTATCAGATAGGCACGCCAGGGCCTATTCCGAATATTCCAATAGAGGAAATATCAATGAAAATCGATGCGAGTGACGGTCGTGCTGGTCACCACTATGAAGCAAGAGCCGATGTTCTGTTACCGTCAGTTTGGGGCACCTCTACATCCAGAACTCTCCGTCTGGAACAGATCTCAGAAAGCTCCGACAGAATCGGTCGTCAGTAGCCCGATCGGATCGTTTCCGATTGGATTTTCCGAAAACGCAGTTCTCCCACCAACGCTCATTCGGAGAAAGACAAGGAAAGCCGACCGCAAGGCTCTCACAGCCAGCCAGGCCGTTAGCGTCGGATGATGGCGTCGGGAATGGCCAGGTGTGAGAGCGCATCTGTATCATCGGACGGTGGCATAAAACGCATTCCGGTAACACAAATGCTGATTGTAGTAACTGTCATACGCAACACGCCCGACAATGGCGGTGGAATTCGCCGCACCTCATCTATTTTTTGGAGTTTTAGTTCTCGGCAGGTAAAGTATCAAATGAGAGTAAGTTATCACAGTATACTAACATCATTGCACCACCGGATTCCTAATAGGAGTCAAATATGATTTGTAGTGCGACTACTATAGTATTGATTTAGCAAATCTTTTTAGTCGTCTGTACTAATAGAATAGTAAGCATCATGAGTGACTCTCCACGGGACATTGCCTCGGAATGGGAAACCGAACTCGAGAGTCGGACGACTGTCGAGAAGGTATACGATGTGCTTCTCCAGTTGAACGATCCGCTCCGGGTCTCTGAGATTGCAGACCGAGCAGGAGTCGCACCAGATACCGCACGGAAATATCTGGAATTCCTCAGAGAGATGGGAGTCGCGAAGAAAATTGGCGACGATCCAGTGACGTATGGTCGGAACGACTCATATCTTGAATGGCGGAATATCGATCGTCTGCAGCGAGAGTACACTATCGAAGAGTTAAACAATCGACTATCGGAACTCAGTGATACCATCTCGTCATTTCAGGAGACCTATGAGGCCGAATCGCCTGGTGATGTCGTCCCGCAGGAGCATGGCTACGAGAAGCTTGATCAGACGATGGACGATCTCCGACAGTGGAACGCTGCCTGTGAAGAAGTCGATACGCTTGTCGAGGCACTCGGACACGGTACACCAAGTGCACAGACGGGGACGGTGAAAGTGGCAGATATGGTTCGGTTCTTCCAGCGGCTTCAGTCCGGCCAACCAAATTCGACTGCAGACACACGCTCAGAAAACCACTCGTGATCAGATGGATGGGAAGTCACCGAACAAGGAGATTCTGCGAAGAGTTGTACGGAAACTTGGAAATATAAGTCTCGTTACGCAGGTTAACCCATTTTCATTCAACAAACCTGCGACCGTCGAGGTCGTCTTTGATGAGACTGCATATCCTGAGCAGATCTCGTATGTGTATATCGATATCGAGTTACAGCTCAATGGTGATTTCTATATTCATTATGTGGAAGAGTGGGAAAGAGAACGGAAAGAGTGCCGCTGGGATCGACACGAGAATCCACATAACGCTCGCGATCACTACCATCCGTTTCCAGCAGCGACTACTGATGATGCAGAAGATCGACGTTATCCCGAGGACTTCTTTGATGTAATTGGAGAGGTCATCACAGATATTCAGTCACGGTGGGGAGAAACGTTCGAGATAGCCGACTAACCTCACTGTTTAGATCCATAATCAGTGAGTCGGAGTTCCCCCTCAACTTCGTAGAGATGGCCCTTATTGTACAACCGTTCGATGATATCTTCGGCAGCAGGCCGCTCAAGATCCTCTTTCTCAGCCAGAACGGCATAGGCTTGCTCGTAGGTGAGCTCACCAGCAGGTTGGATTGTGTTCACGAGTGCATCAAGCGCTTCTTGCGCAGGTGGTGTGAGTGGCGACGTCTCATTTGAACCCATTCGTACGACCAAATTCGAGGACGCGATAGGTAAACCCTCGGACAGAGTCCACTCGTTACACTACCTAGCTCATTGTGAGAAGGGGAATGAGCAAGCGACATGGGAGCATGGGTTGGGATGAGCACAAGAACCCACATCGCCTGCTGGGTTACGTTGACTGCAGTCTACGCTTGGTACGTGATGGATAAAGACGTCAGCCAACCAGAGCGGAAGTGAAACTGAATACACGGGAGGATTCGCGGCCTGGACGCTTCTCACCAACAACGCTGAGCCGAGAGCGCAACTGCCAAGCCGAATATTCTTGGGTTAGTATAGAATACTAACCCCCCAATGCCCAACACAATCAAACGTTCCGGCGATGGCCTCGCTCTCCAGGTCACAAAGCCTGCCCGAGCCGCTGGACTCGTTGAAGAGGCCGACGACGAGCCGACCCGTCTTGCAGACATCCGCGTGTTTGCATTCGGCGGTCTCCTTCTCGTCGTCGACATCGACCGTATCACCGACGAGAACATCGTCGAGCTCGCAACGTCAGCCGCGCTCGTGTATTCGAGAAGGTCTCTGTCTACCTTCCGTAAAAAGGGTGAAACGGTAATATTGGTTTCCAGGTAGTTGAATGGAATCGACAGACAGCTATCGGCAAAGGAGCCGTGCCAGCAGGCCACCAGAGTGGTTGTCAGCGGGTTTTGCTGGTCACAATGCAGCTTCTTCTCGTGCTTTGTTCGCGTGGTGCTGCGCTTTCTGTGCTTCAGGGAGACGTAAATTGAGCGTTTTCTTGTCAGCTTGGAGTATCCGGGTTCGGCTGGGTTCTCCCTTCAAACATTCTGATCTTTGAAAAATTCTTCCTGGCCTTCTCGCAAACTCCTTATTTGTGTAGCTATTCATTAGATACCTTCATTATCGAACCATCAATCGTCGAAACAGGATCAACAGTACATACAAATCTATGCTATAACACGGATGCTGTTGAGTTACCTCTAAGAGATCATCTGGATCGATCTTCAATCATCGTCTCATGAATCATTATACTGAGCCCTCGGCGAAGTCGTTGTGAATACGCGCTATCACTAATATCAAAGGACTCTGCCAACGTCGTCAAGGTTGTTTGCCGTGGGATCTGAAAATATCCACGCTTGTAGGCCGTTACTACCGCCTCCCGTTGTTCCGACGTCATTGAATTCCCCTCATGTGGGTAATGGGGATTGTAGACGGGGCGCAAAATGACTGGGATATCATTCTCATCACATTTTTCACGAAACTCGGGTAGGTCGTCGTGGCGTGGGAATTGCAACCGAAAGTCCCAGCCCTCACCAATGCTTTCTCCCTCAAGTAGTCGTGCCCACGTGTCCATCATCACTTGGAGGAGACCGTTGACCTCATGGCTCCAATAAACCTCGAAGGGCTGTCGTTTCCCGTTGCTAGTGAGATACTAGACATCTTCTGTGAGCGGTGATGCAGCAAGGATCGCAGTGATTTCGTCTTGGTCCCGATCAGCGTTTGACACCCAGAATAACGGAATGATCGAATCTTGAAGGGGAACGATACGTTCGAGTTCGATCTGGATTCCAGGCACTTCCTCAAGCAAGCGGCCTAACTCGAATGCATTTGCCGAAACCGTGATATCAACGATTGGAATCATGGACAGATCTCTGTGTAAATGAGTTTGTCTTATGAGCGGATGGGTATAAATATCCTTCACATGTAAAAGTTTCATGTTCTGAATATTATATTGTCACTGTGGTGTCGTGACTCTTTGATCCTTTAAATAAGGTGTTAATTTATGAAGCTATCCTTCGACAGCGAAGAAACATCAACCGTACATTAATGATAGTATTAGAAAGTAAAAATGGGATTTACCTCATTCTCCGAAAAACATGATACCTCCTCCCATTACAGAGAGGCCGATAAATGGGACAGAACGGTGAGCTGCTTCCTATGAGAAAAGCTGAATCATCACGAAACGATACGAAGTGAAAGTGAAGGCACTGTCTAGATAAGGACGAGCAGGTCAAAAAGCTAGTTGTTCATGCTACCTTCAAACCTGCTCAGAGAGAGTTTAGACACGGCTACGCTTGAATGTTGGGAGCGTGAGCGGACGGCAACGCCCGTCAGGGCGTTCGCCGTCCGCCTCCACGCGACCGGTTGTTCGCTTAGAGAAACAAAAGCGATTCTCGCGCTCCTCGGCGTGAAACGGTCGCATCAAGCGATCTTTCAATGGATCCATCGAGTATCAGACAGCGTGTCCGACCCGCCGTCGGCATCGCCGACGCGGGTCGCGGTGGACGAAACCGCTGTCAAAATCAACGGTGAGTGGTTTTGGGTATTCGCTGCAATAGACACCGAAACAAAGCTGTTGCTTGATGTCAAAGTGTTTGATCGGCATGGTACTGATCCGGCGGCTGCGTTTCTGTCTGATTTGGCCGAGAAACACGATCTTTCAGACACTGTGTTTCTCGTCGATGGCTACGGCTATCGGACTGCCCTCTTCCGAATTGGATTGCGCGGTCAGCTTGACTATACGGAGCGAAACCTGATCGAAAAGTGGTTTCACACGCTCAAACAGCGCATTGACCGCTTCCATACGTCATGGGTGGGCAATCGGCCAATCGTCCAGCGGTGTCTTGAACAGTTTGTGCATTACTATAATCATCAACGACCGCATCAATCGCTCAACAACCGAACGCCTGTCGAGGAGGAGCTAAACTAGACAGTGCCACCCGGTTCAAAATGCGTGATTGATTTGATAACCGAAGTAGAACGTGCGACAGCAGCGAGGTCAATCTCTTGAATTTGGCCGATTTAGGCGATTGACTTCCTGTGGGCAGTATAAGCGGAAATGAAATCAGCCGGGTCACCGCCCTCGGGGAAGCACAAAAACCTCTCGCATCCGTGAAAGCGGCTTCGAGTGCCAGCATGACTCTTTCTTTCCGCCCGGTGTTAATCGCCTCTTCCCGAATTGTGTCTTCTCATCGAGTCACACCGAATGGCCCCCAATTTTATTCTACTTGTCGTCGCATCCTTGTCGATTACTTCAGAGACACTACGACTCGACTCGTGGGCGTTCGGCTGGGCGTGCGGACTGCTCTGGGCAGGGAGCGTCGTCGTTCTCGGCCTCACCGCCCGAGTCGGATGGGGAAAACGGTGGGAACGACTCCTCGCCGACGTGTATCGTGGCTACAACGAAACCACCGCTGGACTCGCTCTCGGAGCAGTCTGGGGGTTTTTCGACGCGTTCATCGGTGGTTACACCTTTGCTCTATTGTACAATCGCCTCCGTCAGTAATGTCCATACTGTCACGCCGACCGCCTCATCGAATGAACGAAATGTACGATGTCGGGATAGAATTTTCATTAGAGGGATTGTTACGATAGACGACAAGATGGATCTCATCTACTGCAAACGAATCTTTGCCTGCCGCTGACGGTGTTTCTGAACGAAGATGTGATCCTGTCAACTCTCTCGTGCAGGCACGAAAACGAGCACGTTCTTCGATGACCATCCGAACATTGACCGGCTATTACTCGTCCTTACGTTTGCCTTTGGGAGTACTCTCGCAAGCTATCTACTCGGTGGAAACGTCGGGGGTGGCAGCGATTTCGGGGATTCTCGTCGGTGTGCTCTACGTCTGCATTCGAGAGTATAGATAACTTTCACAAAGAAGAGGTATGAGTAAATCATTCTCACGCTCCGGGTCGAGAGCTAGCTTTTTGAAAACTGCTGCCGTGAACACAGTGGCACACTGGACAATGGGAACGGAATCTTCGGATCAGCGTTCGTCATCGTTTAGCCTTTTTCCAATCGTCGAGTGGCGTCGCCGCTACGACCGGTCGTGGCTACGATCGGACGTATTCGCGGGAATTACGGTTGCTGCAGCAGTCATCCCCGAAAGCATGGCGTACGCATCACTCGCCGGTCTCCCACCAGAGACGGGCCTGTACGCGAGTCTTTTCGCTGTTTCCACGTATCTCTTCTTCGGCACGTCGAAACAGGTCATCTACGGTCCGACCTCCGCACTCGCAGTCCTCCTCGCCGCACAAGCTACCGGACTCGGGACGACCACTACGGCATCTGATTATGCGACGATTGTTGCAGTGACGACACTACTCGTTGGTGGAATCGCCGTCATCGCGTGGCTGCTTCGCCTCGGATTCCTCGTGAACTTCATCTCCGAGTCCGTCTTGACCGGATTCTCGGCGGGAGCCGCCCTGTTCATCATCTCGACTCAGCTCGACAAACTAGTCGGCATCGCCGGTCCTTCTGGCCCGTTCTACGACCGCGTCTGGTTCGTCCTCACCCATCTTTCGGGCGTCCACCCACTCACCGCAGCGGTTGGTATCACCGGAATCGTCCTCCTCGTTCTCGGCAGGAAGTACCTCCCGCGCGTACCGACTGCGCTCGTCGTCGTGCTACTGTCAATTGCGTTTGCGACGGCGACGAATCTCGCCGCTCGGGGCGTCGCCGTCGTCGATCCGATACCGAGTGGACTGCCCTCACCTGCCGTGCCACAGTTCGCTCCGAACAGCGTCATCGGACTGTTCCCGATCGCGCTCGCGCTGTTCTTGCTCTCGTACGTGGAAGGCATGGGGGCCGTCGAGACGTTCGCCCAGCGCAACGACTATCGAGCGGACGCGAACCAAGAACTGCTGGCGACCGGTGTCACAAATATCGCTGCAGGACTCGGGCAGGGATTCGTCGTCGGTGGCAGTATGTCTCGGTCGGCACTGAACGACGCTGTCGGTGGAAAGACACAACTGACGAATGCTGTCATCGCCCTCGTCCTCGTTGGCGTCCTCGTCTTCTTGACCGGCCTCTTCACCGCTCTCCCGGAGACGATTCTGGCGGCAATCGTCATCGTCGCCGTCACCGACCTCATTGATGTCCCCGCGTTGCGCCGATTCTATCGCATCGACACGTTGGAGTTCGCCACAGCTAGCTCCGCGTTCGCTGGCGTCCTCGTCTTCGGCATCCTCTACGGCGTCTTCATCGGTGTCCTCGTTTCCATCTTCGTAGTCGTCGGCCGGGCGACGTATCCCCACACGGCCGAACTGGGACGAGTCCCCGAGTCCGACGAGTTCGGCGACCTGTCCCGCCACCCCAAGAACGAGACGATCCCGGGAGTTCTCGTTTATCGAGTCGATGCGGAACTGTTCTTTGCAAACGCACCGACCGTCCGACGGAACCTCCTCGACAGACTCGACGCCCGCCCATCACCTGTCGAACTCGTCGTGTTCGATCTTCGGTCGTCACCGACGATCGATGTGACGGCAGCCGACACACTCCTTACTATCGCTGACGACCTCGAACAGCGCGGGATCGACGTTCGTCTCGCCGAAGCGGACGGTACCGTCCGCGATGTTCTCGACGAAGTACAGCCAGATCATTCGCTCGGGCAGACAACACTCAACGAACGTGTTATCACGGTCATCGAGGAGTGGCAAGACGAGACTGCAACGGGAACCGACGAATGATCGTTTCGAAGCGCCGCTTCGGTCGAGTCACAGAACTTCACGTTTCCCCATCTCGTTCGCGGTATCCACTTCCCGAATTAACGAATTCATGCGAAAATTCTCTGTTCCTATCCACGATTTTATCCATTTGAACTATTATCGAGGGCGTGGTAGCCGTGGTGGTGGTTTTTCTCCAATCGTCCACGTTAGTCTTGGAACTCGGGATCCTGTTGACGGTCCTCGCGTGGGGTGGCCTCCTCGTCGTCGTCCTCCACGGCCGGTACGTCGTCGAGCGAATCGCTGCGGGCACGTACCAGAACGCCCCGGCCGACGAGGCCGAGAAATCAGAACAGTATGAGCGATAGCGACTCACCGCTCGGCGGACTTGACGTTTCGGCGGACGGCGCGGACTTCGCCCGTGAACTCTCGCTGTTCGACATCATCGTCATCGGTATCGGCGCGATGATTGGCGGGAGCATCTTTGTCCTCACGGGACTCGCCGCAGGGGAATCCGGGCCAGCACTCATCTTGGCGTTTGCGCTCAATGGCTTCATCACCATCTTCACTGGGATGGTGTATGCCGAACTCGGCAGTGCGTTCCCAGAACCGGGCGGCGGTTATCTCTGGGTGAGAGAAGCCCTCGGTCGCTCACAGGCGTTCATCTCGGGATGGATGAGTTGGTTCGCACACGCGGTCGCCGGGTCGCTGTACATCCTCAGCTTCGGGTCGTTCGTCACGCTCATCCTCACCGAATTCTTCCGGGCACCGACCTTCGGCCTCTCGCTGGTCGATCTCCAAAAACTATTCGCCGTCGCGGCGGCGGCCGTCTTCACGTACATCAATTACCGCGGTGCGAAGGAGACGAGTCGCGCCGAGAACGTCGTCACGATGCTCCAATTGTTCATCCTCGCTGTGTTCATCGTTGCTGGCCTCTGGACCATCGCTGGCCAGTCGAACACGACCGTTCGCTTCGAACCGTTCTTCCCGAACGGCGTCGGCGGCGTTTTTCTCGCCATGGGACTGACGTTCATCGCGTTCGAGGGGTACGAAATCATCGTCCAATCTGGGCGAGAGGTCGTCAATCCCCGCGAAAACATCCCGAAGGCGGTCTTCTACTCGATGTTCGTCGTCGTCACCATCTACATCCTCGTGGGTATTGTCCTGCTCGGTGCCGTCGATGTGACGCCGGCGCTCCTCGAAACGGCCCGCCAGACCGACAGCATCGGCGGAAGCACGGTCGCAGACCTTCCAGCGAACCCGGCACTTTGGCAAGTCCTTGGTCATCTCGGCGAGTTCGGCCTCGCACAGGCCGCCGGACAACTCCTCCCCTACGGGACGCTCGTCATCCTGCTGACCGGGATTCTTTCAGCGTTGGCCGCGCTTAACGCGACAACATTTTCCAGTTCGAGAGTCGGGTACGCACTCGGCAACGACCGTGTCTTTCCGGATCCGTTCAGTCGCATTCATCCCGACCACCAGACGCCGCATGTCTCGGTACTCCTCAGCGGCACGCTCATCGCCGTGATGGCGGTCTCGCTCCCACTCGCACAGGTCGCCGCCGCAACCGACCTCATGTTCCTCCTCCTCTTTTTGCAGGTGAACTACTCGATGATTCGACTTCGACGCGAGTACGGCGACGTCCTCGAATACGGCTACATCTCGCCGTTCTTTCCCTACATCCCTATCGTGGGCATTCTGACAAAGTTATTTCTGGCGGTCTACTTCTTCAACTACAGCCCGCTCGCATGGTACATCGCCATCGCGTGGATTCTCGTCGGCTTCGGCGTGTTCCTCGCGTACTCCCGTGGCCGTATCCGCCGCACCGAGATTCGACGTGAGACCAGAGTCGTTTCCGACGAGCGCCGCCCGACCGAGCGGCCCTATCAGGTTCTCGTACCCATCGCGAACCCCGAAAGTGCGAAACCGCTGGTCGAACTTGCGAGCGCGATTGCACGCCGCAACGACGGGGAGGTTCTACTGACAAGCGTCGTAACGATTCCCGTTCAAACACCGCTGGAAGACGGCCTGCAGTTCGTCGAGAACGAACCCCAAATGCTCGAAGACGCGATGCAGTACGCGCCGGACGACGTGCCGATACACCGGACAGTGACACTCGGTCGTGGCGCGGGTCGAAGCATCACGAACATCGCCTATCAGCGTGACAGTGAACTCATCTTGCTCGGCTGGCGCGGGCGGCGTCGGCGCTCCGCGGAGTTCGCACTCGGCTCGACCATCGACACCGTCGTCGAGAACCCGCCGTGCGACGTCGCAGTTGCGAAACTCGCGCCAGCGACGGAGCCGCGGGAGATTCTGGTTCCAATTACGCGTAGCTCCCATGCGGCGTTCGCCGCCGACGTCGCTACGTCGTTCGCCCGGTATTGGAACGCAAACGTAAGGTTGCTCCACGTGGCCGAACCGGGGTCGAACAATTTCGAACCAGTCATGGCCGACCGACGAGAAGTAATCGCGGAGGAGGACGTCACCGTTT
Organism: Haladaptatus marinus; assembly: GCF_051194195.1. NCBI lineage: Archaea > Methanobacteriati > Methanobacteriota > Halobacteria > Halobacteriales > Haladaptataceae > Haladaptatus > Haladaptatus marinus. The sequence goes on along the minus strand of NZ_JBLZNK010000006.1, from coordinate 323,186 downwards.
CGACCGCCTCCGTGACCGGGGATGACATTACTGACTCGATTCTGTCCTATGCTACCGAGGAAGGGGTCGATACCATCGTCGTGGGCGCGGCACGAGAGGGAATACTGCGCCGAGTTCTCTTCGGGGATATTTCCGAACGAGTGGGCGAGCAGTTCGACGGCCGCGTCGTGATGGTGAAAAAACACTCGCCGATTCGCTCGTTGTTCCGACAGTGGGTTCAGAAGTGGCTCGGACGGCGACGATCCGAGGACTGATTGTCAGGGCTTTGAGTCCTCACGCCAGTCGGAGAATCCGTCGTTGAGTTTGGCTTGCATCTGCTGTATTCCGTCGCTAGAAATCATCTGAATATTTTCTCCCAATTAAATTCCAATGTAACTTGCTTTCCCCACTCGGATGCTTCTAACGTGTCATATGATACACATTTGATCCATGAGGACATTCTCCACAATTATCCCCACAGGGTTCCCGCTTTATTACCTCTGTATAACCAAGGTGTTCTGTGAGTTCGACAACCTCCTCGCCCGGTGCTAGCTCAATTTGATCCGTCGGCTCATGATAAAATTGGAGAAGTTTCTAGACCTAAACGATCGTCTCCCTGAGGTCGTGGACACTCAGCTGCTGAAGTGCCGAAGCAATGTCGTCCGGGAAGTCGGTCGGAGGATTCGGCATGTCTCCAGAATCTTTCATACGCGTCCTTCGCTCCATGGCGCCTTAGTTATCACACCCCTCCCCGCCGAGCGTGACCCCAATTCTAGATCATAAGCGGCAGTGGGATCCGGTGGGTCGCCATCTTTGGGGAAGCAGAATTTATGGATCAATCTTGCGTAGTTCTGCGTGTACAGACATGCAACCGAGGTTAATCGCCGAACTCACAGTACAAGATATCTGAGATAGAGAATGGGGAATGAACATTTTTGTAATTTGGTATGAGAGTACTCTTCCTGACCTGCTTGGCGGCCAGGCGCCCTGGGCAGTCATTCTATTGTTCGCACTAATCACTCAGCTGGGTGATGTCTGGTTTCTTTTTCTCCTCAGCGGCGTTCTGTATGTTGGCGGTGAATACATTCCATACGTGGGAATCGATCGCCGTCGAGGGGTGTTCATTATTGGGCTTGTACTCACGTATGTCGCACTTATTGGGGTTCTCAAAGGTGTGTTGCTGCTCCCACGACCACCTGGAGCGACTGAGCCGCCCGCACTCCGATGGATTCCGTCGATATTTGCGGTCCTGTTCACCAGTATAACGACAGCTAAAGGATCAGGATTTCCGAGTGGACATGCACTGGGGGCGACGATGGTCTGGGGTGGCCTGGCGCTCGTCATCGACCGTGGATCATACCGAGTGCGATTCGGTATCGTCGGAGTGGTCGTTGCACTCGTCTCACTGTCACGACTCGTCCTCGGCGTCCACTACTTCGTCGATGTCCTCGCTGGGATTATCCTCGGGATAGTCGTCCTCGGTACCCTCTACTGGCTGGCCGAGAATGGAACGCACCCCGAACGGGTACTACTTACTGCGGTTGCGATTGGGGGCGTTGGATTGTCCGTGAACCTGACGTTCGAAAGTGTGATCGCCAGTGGAGGGGCAGTTGGCGGCTGGGTCGTCTGGCGAACTGTTGCTGAAGTGACCCCAAACCAGCCATCAACTAGACGAGAAGTCATCGTTGCACTCTTCGTGGGTGTGATTGCCAATGGAATCTTTGGTTCAGTATACATCCTTGACATACCGTATCCCTTCACATTTCTCGGCACAGCCACCGCTGTCGGAACTGCTGTCGGTGCACCACTCATCAGTAAACGGCTGAGCCGAGTGGAAACGGAGTAAACAGCATTCTTTGACATCCTCCCGCGCCTGAAGACGCCGGAATCCCGAGAGTTGGGATATTAGGGTTTACAGTCTACCACTTGTTTCCTCGGTGAGAATCCGTGGGACAAGTCGTGAAGGTAGACTCCGGGCTGTGCCAACCAGCCGGTACTCCTATCTTCGTCCAATTTGGACGCAGACTCAGAGTTACTTTCTGTGTTGTTGATGTTGAGGCGGATGTTCTCCGCCCCGTTCACGTCAGCGTTGAACGCCGCATCACACGATACACAAACGTACAAACCACGTTCAACACGCTGACTATCATCTTCCCTACCGCACACGCAACACGTCTTGCTCGTGTCGCGCTCTGAAACGTCTACAACTTCAATTCCCCTGACTTTCGCCTTGTACGTGAGGATTTTGGTGAATCGGTCGAACGCCCAGCCGTGCAAGTCGAGGTTGCCGTGCCGCCCCCAGTTCTTCGACTCACTGTTCTCATCCTCACGGACACCCGCGAGCTTCCCGATGTTGATGCGACCCACGCCACGCTCGATACACTTCTCTACGATGTGTTTGGCGAGGCTGTGGAAGAAGTGGGTGCGGCGCTCCGACCATTTCTGGTGAAGTCTGGTGGCCTCAGACCCGCCTGAATCGTCGCATTTAGCGGTTTCTTTCGGAAAGTAGTATCCGTCCTGTTTCAGTCGGTTGCCGGGGTACAAGTCGGCTTCCTCGGTGCTGTACGCAACCGCCGCGAAGTTACAGATTCCGAGGTCGATGCCAGCAGTCTCATTACCGGGGGAGTCGGGGGTCTCGACTTCGTGTTTGCACACAAGGTGAAGTTCCCAACGCTCCTTCGACTTGCTGTAGACAGCCCGAACCTGTTGCAGGTTTTCAACCGTGACTTCGGGACGTGCCTCGTATTCAACGAGGATGTAGTCCCAGTCTCTCGGGTGGTCTTTGTGGTTCGCGCCTTTCGAGAGCCTGACGTGGTTGTGCTTAGTGTCGTGGCGGATACCTTTCTGTTTCCACGTCACGGTACTGCGTGGGTGTTCTTCGTGGACGCGGTTTCCATCATCGTCGTAGTAGTTTTTCTTGCGGTAGCCGGGCGGATTCGCACGAGAGTCGTTCTTGCGTTTACCGTACCACGAGTTGAAGGCTTCAGCGAGTTCCTCCAGAACGCGCTGACTGGACTGCGAATGTAATCCTTTGTAGGTTGTATGAGTCTTCAACTCGCTTTTCAAGTCAGAATCATCGAGAATCTCGCCCGTGTCATCCCACACTTGGCGGGAGTGATAGTTCGCAACGTTCCACAGTTTCGATGCACTCCATCCGTGCAGGTCGAGCATCCGTTCCACTTGTGAGTGGTTGCGGATTTTCGCACGGTAAGTACGATGAATATGCATTCGTGAAACGTCTTCATAACAGGTTATGTAGTGTCGTGTTGTGAAAGTTTAGATTAGAACGTGGAATATCATGCCGGCAATCGAACGGTGGTTGGTGTAGAGTAGTGTCGGATTCATCCTGACCCTAAAGGGTCAGGTATTCTCCTCGATTTCGTATAAACAAAAGAAAAAGCGCAGATTTGATCAACAGTCTTTACGACCTACTCATACGCTCGACTAGTATGGGGAGCAACCTAAGTCGCCACAATTGCACTCCTCAGGCTCCGTTAGAAAACATAGACCAGGAAGTTGAAATCGGACTTCTCCACACCGCTAGACCTCATGACATCCGATTAACACCATAGTATCAAGAGAACCGCATTGCGTCGTTGGTATCTCTTTCCCGCCCAAACTACAGCAGATATACAGTCGTCCCTTACCCAGCGATCGCCACGCCAATCAAACTGCCAACGCCATAGGTCAGACCGGCTGCAGCAAGTCCGATAATCACCTGGCGGAAGCCGGAGTACAGAAGACTTCGGCCAGTGAGGAGCGTAATTCCAGCTCCGATGAGAAAGAGTGCACCAGCACTGAGGATAAGACTTCCACCAACAGCAAGTATCCCTGTGAGGAAAAAGAACGGGACGACGGGAACAATTGCCCCGAATGCAAAGAGGATGAATGAGGCACCTGCCGCTTCCCATGCTGATCCACCGAGCTCTTCACGTGCCAGTGTATCGAGTGCTTTCTCTTGGTTGGCGACGAGCTGTGCTGCGAGTTGTTTAGCTTGCTCTTGCGGGAGACCTTTCGATTGATAGATAAGCGACAATTCCTGTTCTTCCTCTTCTGGCACTGCCGCCAGCTCTTCGGCCTCGATCGCGATTTGGCGCTGGTATAATTCTCTCGAACTCTGGACAGAAAGCCACTCACCCATTGCCATCGAGCCCGCGCCAGCGAGCAGCCCCGCCAGTCCAGTAATGAGGATCGAGGACGCAGAGAGGGCAGCGCCAGCAACCCCCATGACGAGACTGAGATTCGAAATCAGGCCATCATTTGCGCCAAGCACTGCAGCACGCAAGGCATTGCCACTTGCAGACCGATGGCGTCCCTCCAGTTGTGCAAGCGTCCCACCTTCTAACCCTCCGCCAGTGGTTGTCTCTATCGCGTCAAGGAGTCGTGCATGCGATTGCTCATGGCTTGGAAGATCTGTGTCTTTAGCTTCTGGTTGTGCTGCATAGTCACGACTATCAGTTCGTTCACTAGCCGTGACGATTGGAAGGACGACTGCTGGCCCAAATCGTTGTGCAAGCCATCCCAGCGTTCGTGCTCGCCAACTTGGATGGCGATCGCCTGGTTGGACACCTGCTTCTTGGAGTTGTGTCTCCCAGAAGTGTGCATGCTCTTCTTCAGATGCTGCTAAGCGACGATACACCTCCGCTAATTCTGACCGTGACTCTGCATCCGCAATTGCACGATAGATGGTACTGCTGTCGATCTCAGCTTGACGATTCGCTTGATACCGCTCTACTGAGTCTTCGGACGCCATAGAACACTTCGTCAACGACCAATCTAATCAATCGGAGGGTGAAATACTGGCTCGAATCTCGCGTAGTTAGCTTCCCAGAACGGTGAGTTACGATCGTTTCTGCAGATAGAGAATCACGAGGACGAGGATGAACAGTGCTTGGACTGCTTTGTCGAAGAGCCTGAGTGGCTCGTAGATATCGGGCCATCGGAGGACGAAATACGCGATGAACTGAATGCCTGTGTAAATGATCCCAACACCGTACAGCAGTGGTTGATTTACGCCGAAATAGAGCAGTACAAGCGCGCCAAAGAAGCCGAGTCCAGCCAAGATGAAGAGTATTCCAATGATACCCTCATTAATATCTTCAATATCTTCATAGATATGAATCGCGCCGGTGAGAATCACGAGGACAATCCCGACATAGTCAAGGCTCGTAAGCGCTGGTTGCTGTCGAACTTGGCTACCTGATTCAGTGGTCACAGACAGTTCAAAATCTCGACGAAAATAGCCGTATTGGCCGACTATCGAAGGTTCATCTGGACTCGAAACGACCTACGTAACAGGTTGAATTATCCAACGATGAGGAGGGGCGACATAAGGGCGATTCCGATTGTAAATCCAACTACAATTTCTCGGTGTCCCTGTCCTGGGAGATTTTGACCACGAGTCCGTGCTTCGGGCAGCAGTTCATATGCAACGAGAAACAGCATTGCTCCAGCGGCAAACCCGAGCCCAAATGAGAGCGTGCGACGAGCAATTTGAACGAAATAGAACGCGACAATTGCCGCGAGCGGCTGGGGAACACTCGAAAACACTGCCCACCCGACGAGTTTCCAGTTCGAAATGCCCTGGGTCTTGAGCGGAATCGCAACCGCCAGTCCTTCAGGAATGTTCTGAAGAGCAATCGCCGTTGTGACAAAAATAGCGAGAATAGGAACACTGAACCCAAGGATCGGTTCTCCCATCCCAAGGTTCAAATCGGCGAACGAGACGCCGACCGCAACCCCCTCGGGAAAACTGTGGACGGTGAGCGTTCCGACGATGAGCACCAACCGACGGAAATCTGCCTCTGAGATAGTTTGAGGATGAAACTTGTACTCGCCAAGAAGACGGCTCGCCCCGAATACGAGCAGCGCGCCGACGACTACACCACTGGCAACCTCAACGAGTGGACCTTGATCTACCGCCTCAGGAAGAAGGCCAAAGAGGGATGCCGACAGCATGATTCCGGCAGCGAAGCCCCATAGCGTCACGTACGCGCGATCGCTGACATCCTCCACGAAGAAAAACGGTACAGCACCAAGTCCAGCAGCTAAATCCGTCAGGAGGGCGGCGAAGAAAACAAATACGACTGCTTCTGTGGGTGCCATTGGGTAGAAGGAGATAGTAGTACACGCGACACGTATTCAAATCTTGTCCACCCCTACCGATTCCGATCGAGTCCCTTCAGCGTTCATTCGATTTCGAACACACGGGCAACCGTACGATTGCTGTCGAGCGTCCGATGCATGGCGGTATTGGATGCGTCTTCAAGTTCATCTAACTGAACTACTCGAAGCATCGGCTCAAATGGTTTTGCATCGTGCCAGTCCGCGAATGGATCGTGTTGCACGTACAAACCGAGGTCGAGGTGGCTGACCACTTCGACCGCATTGGTCGTTTGATCAAGAACTTCTTCAGTTTGCTTCGTCAAATCGCTCCGCCCTCCTGAGAGGGGATCAGTATCTTGTAGTGCCTCGCCAACAGGCTATGAGTCACGGAGAGGAGACGTTAGCGACGTCATATCACGACTGAGATAGAACGGGCCAAGAACAAAGTCCGTTCCGCGTGAAGTGGAAACCAAACACGGCACGTCGAGCTGGGAAGATGGCTCGCTTCTCGGAGCCAGTACGATGAATCCAATCACGAAAGGGAAGATCACGCTCGACGTGTGGCGTGCCAAATGGGCGACCCGCTTGGAGATAGAGACACGACAGCGCCGACGGCTGGCAGATATGCTCTCGTTCGTCCGGCAACAGTCTCGGTTCTACAAGCAACACTATGCAGACGTTCCCGAGGGTAGTACCAACCTCAAAGCGTTTCCTCCTGTGACAAAATCGATGTTGATGGAAAGCTTCGACGATGTTGTCACAGATACGGCGATCACGAAAGCCGAGACCGATGCGTTCGTTGCTGACGAGTCGAAAATCGGCCAGCGATTCCTCGACCGCTACCCGATCTGGACCACGTCCGGGACTACGGGGGAGCCCGGTACCTTCGTCCAGGACGACATGGCTCTGACGCTACTCAACGTTCTCCCTGACCGCTGGATGCTAGATGTATTCTTCGGCATCGACCCGCTCAGGCGTCTTGTCGAGCATAACCTTCGACAGGCCGAAATCGCAGTCACTGGCGGTCACTTTGCCGGTGCCTCCGGAATTGCACTGCTGCAGCGTGAATCTACATTCCTCGAGAACCGGGTTCAGATATTCTCACCGACACAGCCACTCACCGACCTCGTCGCGGAGCTGAACCGTTATCAGCCCGCACTCCTTGTTGGATACGCTACCGTTCTCAGGGAACTGGCACGAACCCAGCGGGACGGTCGCCTCGACATCAACCCCGCAATTGTCTGCCCCACGGCAGAGCCCATCTCGGAGGCGGAGAAACGAGACCTTGAGCGGGCATTCGACTGTGCGGTGCGCGAGATGTATGGTGCGACCGAGTTCTTCCCGATTGCGGTCGAGTGTAGCCACGGGAACCTCCACATCAACACCGACTGGGTCGTCATCGAACCCGTCGACGAAGACTACCAGCCGGTCGAACCCGGTGTACCCTCGGAAACGGTGTTGATAACGAACCTCGCGAATCGCGTGCAGCCGCTCGTTCGACACGACCTCGGCGATAGCGTCACAATGTATGACGAGCGCTGTTCGTGTGGGAGTGCGTTTCCTATCATCGAGGTCGAGGGGCGGCAGGGTGATGTCCTTCATTTCGAGACGGCGGACGGACGAGAGCTCCCGGTCTTTCCACTTGCACTCTCGAGCGTGGTCGAAGAGGTGCCCGGGGTGCGTCGAACGCAACTCGTTCGAACGGCACCGTCTGTCATTTGCGTTCGCTTGGAGGTGACGTCTAACCGTGACGAAGTGGACGTGTGGGGGCAGGTGAGTGCTGATCTCAAGGCGTTCTTAGAAGACCAGGGTATTACTGGCATCACTCTCGAGAGAGCGACTGAGTCACCGCAACGCGATCCCAGGAGCGGGAAGTTCCGACACGTCTGGTCGGAACAGATCTAAGACGGACTTGGAAGCGATTTTCCTGAAAATCCTAGTAGTGAACTATTTTCGCTCATTGGATCGTACTACAACTGAACATGAACCAGAACACCACTAAAACAGCGATATCGTTCGAATCTGGTGGAGTACGGTGTTCTGCGGATCTGTATTTGCCGCTTCAGGTTGACGGACGGCTTCCGTGTATCGTTATGGGACACGGCTTCAGTGGCACGAAAGACTTGGGACTCCCTGCGTTCGCGGAGCGCTTTGCTGCGAATGGATTCGCAGTCTTAGCATTCGACTATCGGCATTTCGGGGAGAGCAATGGGGATCCTCGTCAAGTAGTCAATGTTGAACGACAGCGCGAAGACTATCACGCGGCGATTCGTCGGGCTCGAAGTCTCGGGATGGTTGATCCGGGCCGTGTTGTCGTGTGGGGAACATCTCTCGCTGGCAGTCACGTCATTGCCGTTGCTGCCGATGATCCGGAGATTGCTGCAGTCATAACCCAAGTTCCGATGCTGGATGCATTCCGGGGAATGGGATCCGAGCGAGCCCCTGTCGGGGATCCTCATTCGAATGCTCCTCGCAGCCGTGTATGATGCAGTAAGAGGCCAGCTTGGTCTGTCACCGTATCTGGTTCCCGTCATCGGTGACCCAGGTGGCTTCGCAGTAATAACTGAACCCGACGCGAGGCCAATCATGGAACGTCTCGCTGCCAACGGATCGACGTGGCGCAACGAATTCGCCCCACGCGTTGCATTCAACCTCCCACGATACAAGCAGGGTACCATAGAACGAGTCACAGCGCCAATTCTTTTTTGTGTTGCAGAGAACGATCAGCAGGCTTTACCAGAGTTTGCGGTACAGGTCGTTGAAAAGGCCAATCGGGCTGAGATTCTACGATATCCGGTGGGGCACTTTCAAATCTATGTGGGAAAAACGCGAGAGAAAGCTATAGTGAACCAGGTGGAGTTTTTGAAACGTCATCTCATATCCAGTTCGTAGAAAATCTGGGAACAACTACAACTGTGCTCAAATATCCCTCTTCCACTGATGTTCCAGTAGGAAGCAGCAGTTCTGCATTAATTCCGTATTAATCCATGAGCGGAAGTATGCAAGTCCGATATGCTTGCCAGACCCTCTTAGTTCTGCTTAGTGCAACATCGAGCAGTGAGACAGCTGGATTCTAGCCAATTCACTCTTCATGAGTTAGTAGGTCAAATATTGAGACCACAAAGAGCAGTGAGCAGAAGCCCCAACTATGAGCGGTTCGACAGTGCATCGATTGCTACTGACGGTCTCATTGGCTTCTGATCAGCGCCTACTAGAAATACGAACGGGGGCGGATTCGAACCACCGGGGCCACGACGTGGCCGCCATCGACAGGGTATTGATGGTGCTTCTGCCAACAAGCAACCCGTTCTCGCACCGGATTCCCCCACTGGGGAGTCGGTAATGGCCGTGGTGGGAATGACGACACGGCCAGTCGTCTGGAAGTCTGCCATGAAACACGCGGTTTGCAATGCTTGTCCCGAGCGCCGCGGGGCTAGTCTATGGCACCAGGGAAACCCCTACGACGCTCGCAACTTATCCAATGACCGCATTGAGTATTGTTATACGCCCCCTGAAATCAACACGACAACCATTCGACCGCAGCTCAGAGAGCGCGATGCGAAGTGGACGGAAGCGAAAACAATTGAGTTGATGAGCACCGTGGAGTTATGAGCAGCCAATCAAGGGCTAAAAACTACTACTTATAAAATCGTTAAGCGAGAGTAAAGTTCGTTGTGACGATGGTGTGATTCAAGAAGCCAGCCACGTGGGGTGGTGAGGATTAGCACACCGATGTGGATACACAAGCCCCACGTTTTCCGAACACTATCGCACATGCCACGGCGAATTTGTGCTCGGATATAGGTGAATGTAGGATGGTTATTTAGATCTTTTGCTGGTGTTGAATTTTACGTATGCTGTACGCACGACTTAAGAATTTGCTTGCCATCAATTCGGCGACTTCCTCGGATAACTCTTTGAACAGTTTATCACACCCGAACAGGACGAGCTTGTGATTCATAGAGAATAGACAGACCAGCACCATAATAGGGGTGAGCCATCCCCGGAGTGGAAGTATTCTCGAAAAGTTTTATTGTAATGGCACTATGCCGTCTGATGAATCGCATTCATTTCATAATACCACAATCAATATAGATTCATAAACAATAATTGAATGACCCATTGGCATTAGTGGTTACAGTCGTTTAGTGAGTTGGTCAATGGTGATGATTCCCTTGATTCGAATGAGTAATGTCTTATTACCAAAATTTAAATATTATATAATAATATTAAATTTATCTATTTTTTTACTTATAATTACGATACAAATTCTGTGTGATACAAAATGAACTACGACAAGAGAAAACAACAACTACTCGCAAGTGGGCTCGCCCTACTCATCGTCGCATCATTAGTAACGAGCGTAAGTCTGGTTGCAACGCAACCCGCACGCGCGCAAACACCTATCAACTCCTGTACGACGATTACTCAACCGGGAGAATACGAACTCACCCAGGACATCACGGACAGTCCCGACACAACCTGTATCGACATTCAAGCCGACGACGTCGTCCTCGACGGTAACGGGCACACGATCGATGGAGTCGACGCGGTAAACACGGTTGGTGTACAGAGTCAATCGCAGACGAACGTCACTGTCGAAAATCTCACCGTCACCGATTGGCTGACAGGGATCTCAGTCGACAGTAGTGACAATCACACTCTCACCAATATCACCGCGAATAACAACAACCTGGGCATCTTTTTCACTAATAGAACCAATAACATCTGACTAACACTACCGAGAACAACGACAGCAACGGCATCGACATCTCCTTTTCTGAGAATAACACCCTGACGAATGCCACCGCTACCAACAATAGCTATGGTATCTTTCACACCAATAGTGACAATAACACACTGGCGAAGGTCACCCCCACCGACAATGACTATGGTATCCTTCTCAATGGTGACAATAACACACTGACGAATAACACAATCACCGCGAACGTCAATGCAGGTATTTATCTTCAATCCCTCACTGCGAACAATTTCATCTATAACAATCTGCTGAACAACACCCAGAACGTTGAGTTCCAGGCTGGATTCCCCAACGTATCGAACAGGTGGAACGTCACGAACCAGTCTGGCCCGAACATCATCGGTGGGCCCAATCTCGGTGGCAACTACTACGCCACACCCAGTGGGGACGGCTTCAGCCAGACGTGTACCGACGCCAACAACGACGGGATCTGCGACACGCCCAATGACTTTGGCCTCGATAACAACAACAACACTGACTTCCTCCCACAGACAGGTGAGCCGAATATCTCCGTCTCACCATCCACCGTTGACTTTGGCTCCGTCAATGTCAGTAATACCACCACTACAAACATCACCATTACTAACACCGGTACTGCCACACTCGATGTCACAGATACCACCATCAGTGAACCAGATGCGGGGGAATTCAGTATTGTAAGTGGCGACGCGCCATTTAGTCTTGCATCAGGCGAAAGCCGAAACGTGACCGTCCAATTCGCCCCTGCTTCAGCGGGTGCAAAGTCTGCCACACTCGACATCGAGAGTAACGACGCTGATGAGCCAACCGTTTCGGTTCCGCTCGCCGGGACAGGGACAGAGCAACAACCCAACATCGACGTTTCACCAACCAGTCTCAACTTCGGCAAAGTCCCTGTCGGCGACTCCAAGACGAAGAACATCACCGTCACTAACACTGGTACTGGCACGCTCGATGTGAGTGCGACTGATATCGTTGGCGCAGACGCAAGCACATTCAGCATTGCCGATGGCAATGCGCCATTCAGCCTCGCACCAGGCGAAAGCCAGAACGTCACAGTCGAGTTCGCACCGACTTCCAAAAGCACGAAAACAGCAACCCTTCAGATCGAGAGCAACGATCCGGACGACCCAACCACAACCGTCGAGCTGTGTGGGAAAGCCGTCAAAGACAGCAAGACGGTCTTCCCCGAGCCACTCATCATCAAAAAGCACGGGAAGATCCTCTTCAAGATCGGCCCACCTCAGGATCTCAACGGTGATGGCCTCTACGAGGACGTCAATGGCGACGACAAATTCATTTTCAAAGACGTGGTCGCACTGGCGATCGTCGAGAACGCCTATCAGCACGACCACCTGGATCTGAACGCACAACAGGTTGCAGCGCTTGACTTCAACCAGGACGGGAAACTCACCCAGAAGGACGTCGGTGCGCTCGCAATCGACCTGTTCACGGAGAAAGCTGGCTGGCATAGTCAGTTGAAGTCTGCCGATCTGAACAAAGATGGCACAGTGACCGCGCGGGATCGCACCCTGGGACAAGCGGTGCTCAATGGCCAGGATCTCGTGAAGATGCTGTCAGTCGACGGTTGTTGAACTGCTCTTCGAACCACGAGTCCAATCAAACAGAGAGAAAGCGGTTTGCGTAGCACTGCACTACAGTTCATTATGGCGGCTGCATGGGCGCAGTGGGAGCACGTCACGAAGGTTGACCCAGATAAGCCACTTCACAATGGGGATTCCTACGCTGACATTGCTGACACAGGAACAGATGCACTCATTCTCGGTGGTACCACGAACGTCACAGAGTCCAGCGTTCGGTCAATTCTCGATGCACTCGTCTCCGTCGAAATACCCGTCTTTGTCGAACCAACCTACCACCCGACCAAGTTTCAGCATGATGCTCTGACCGGATATCTGATTCCAGTTGTCCTGAATGCCGGTGACAGAACCTGGGTAACAGGAGCACACCATGAATGGGTACGCTCGACAGAGACGATCGACTGGGAACTGGTGCATACCGAAGCTTACATCATTTTAAATTCAGAGTCGGCAGTTGCCACGTACACGCAAGCGGACTGTAACCTCGATGCAAATGATGTCGCTGCCTATGCTATACTCGCCGAACAGATCCTCGGCCAGGAGATCATTTATCTCGAGTATTCCGGCACCCTTGGTGATTCAGCTGTTGTCGCTGCCACACGAGATGCACTCTCATCAGCACAGCTCTTCTATGGGGGTGGGATTCACGATTACGAGTCGGCGTATCAGATGGCGAGTGTCACTGATACGGTCATTGTCGGTGATGTGCTCCATGACGCCGGTATCGAGGCCGTCAAGGAAACCGTTCGCGGAGCAACGTAGACTCAGCACGACTCGTAATTGTGGCCTCTACAATTGAAGGAACGAGTGAGATGATCGAGAGTGTATACCTGCAATCAGTCGCTCATAGGTTAGTATAATATTCTAACGTAGACAGTCTACTGGCTCATCGGCGTTCAAACACCACGACGTCAACGGTAGCAAAATAACATGAAAAGAGTGTGTTTCAGATCCGAGTGAATTGGTCGGCGTTTACCGGGAAGATGTTGCGACCGTAGAGTTTGATCAGATACGCGGCAATAAACCACGAGAAGATGACCATCCAGCCACCAATATAATTCGAGACGTCAAGGACATACAGGGCGATACCGCCGGTCGTTCCGAGAACCAGTATCTGAATGAGACTCCCGACGAGAATGAGCTTGCCAATCCCGACGAGTACAGCGATGTGTCGATGAAGTGTGTCTCGTGCGGTTTCATTCGGTGCTTCGATCGATAACGGTGGGATTTGCATAGCCTTATCCTCCATTCAATCGCGCATCTTGAAACGCACCGAATCCAAGAACGCAGACTGCTTTTACCCCTAATTGCTCGGAGCAGCTAATTTCGATCATCGAAACTAAATGTAGATCACCTGAATGGTGCTCTTCATCATTAGTGGGGTGGATCCAGGCCACTCTGGTTAAGACAGTAGCAAGCTATCTGGACTGCGGAAGTTGAGGTGGCACAGATGAGTGCGAACGAGACAATGACTGACGACATCAGCCGGACTGGCGATGGACAGAGAAAGGTAATCGTAAGCGAGTTTCTATCGCTTGATGGTGTAATGCAGGCACCAGGTGGTTCTGACGAGGATCGCGAAGGTGGGTTCGAGCATGGCGGTTGGCAGATGCAATACTTCGATGAGGTCTATGGGGACACAGTCTCCGAAGGGATCTTCACGTCGGACGCCCTTTTACTTGGACGGAAGACGTATGAAATCTTCGCTGCGTACTGGCCGACGGCGACGGATGAAGAGGTCAGCGGCGGCTTCGCCAACTTGATGAACAGCATCGACAAATACGTCGCCTCAAGAACCTTGGACACAGTGGAATGGCAGAATTCGACGCTGTTCAAGGGAGACGTTGCCGAGGCGGTCGCCAGACTGAAAGAACAGTCAGGCCAGGACATCCGTGTCATCGGCAGTGGCGAGCTTGTTCAAACACTCATGGAGCATGATCTTGTCGACGAATATCAGCTCATGATTCACCCGCTCGTTCTCGGCGGGGGCAAGCGACTCTTCAAGGATGGGAGCAAGAAAAACGATCTACAACTCGTGGACACCAAGACGACTGGAACCGGAGTCGCGATACTTCACTACCAGACGGAGAGGGAGTAGTGAGTCGAGATGACGGAGAATAGACCTGTTGCACCAACTCACTTGGAGTAACGTACTGCTCGACCTCAGTCCCTAATGAATCTACGTTTGTTGACAAACTGGATCTTGGACTTCCTCGAGGGCATGGTAGTACCACCCGTTTCTACTTCCGTTTACGATTGTAGTCAAAAATAGCTAATTTGGCCTTGTTGGAACCCTCAATCGGAGATAGTTTTCACCGATCGTGCTGCATACAGGACGCGTATCGGTCACTGGCCGGTTGTTATCTGGCGAAAGCTCGGACCGATAGACACAGTTCAAGGGCACATCAACGCCCTGACCCGGGTGGGCGTAATGAGAGCCTGGGACCGGCCCGCCCGCCTTAGCAGTCGGGGGCGCTCTAAGGTCGCGACGAAACTCCCCGCCACGCTTCCCCCGCCAACGAAGCCTATTTGCGCACCCCTCACCTAGTTTGCTTGGGCCATGGCGATCAAGCAAATGGACAACGTCCTCATCGTGGTCGAGGACCTCGAAACTGCGAAGGCGTTCTTCACGGAGCTCGGCATGGAGCTGGAGGGCGAGACGCGCGTCGAGGGAGAGTGGGCGGATCGCGTCGTGGGCCTCAAGAACGTTCAGAGCGACATCGCCATGATGCGAACCCCCGACGGCCACGGCCGCGTCGAGCTCTCGAAGTTCATGACGCCCAAGGCCACTCGCGACGGATCCGAGGAACCGGCGGTGAACACCTTGGGGATCCGCCGCATCATGTTCGCCGTCGACGACATCGACGAAGTTCTTGACCGCCTCCGCTCCCACGGAGCCGAACTCGTGGGTGAAGTCGCCCAGTACGAAGACGTGTACCGTCTCTGCTTCGTGCGCGGCCCCGAAGGTATCATCGTCGGGTTGGCCGAGGAGCTCGACGGAGCCTAGCGGGTCGCCCCCACGCTCTTGGCGGTCACCGTTTTGAGCCCGGGCATCCCCGGGGATCAGGATCAGCCGGAAACAGGGCGATTCGTCGCCGGTCCCAATCGGGAAAGACGTCTTTTCCGCGACGAGCCGTTCCAGAATGGGGGTTTTCCGGCGAGTTTAGGAACGCAGCCCCGTGACCATCACCCTCGAAGCGGTCGAGGGGGGATCCAAGGTGACCGTGCGTCAAGAGGGCATCCCCAAGCCAATCCCCGAAGAGGACGCCGCAGTCCTCGCACACAAGCCACCACTTTGGTACAGTGAACCGTTCGCAGTGTTGCGAGGTGTCGAGGTGATACGTCCAGCGGGTGAATGTTGCGCCGTGATCCGCGTCACCGAACTCGTGGTACTGCCATGCGTGAATGAGTTCGTTGCGAACGGTTGAACTGAACTGTTCCCAGCCGTGGTGCTCGAATGCGTCCCACGTGAGCGAGATCGTAATCTTGTCTGATACAGGATCGGATTTGGTGACCTCTGCCTGTCGTTGTGTTCGATGGGAGCACTCTGTCGATGGTTTCGACTGACAGATCACAGAAATGCTCATCCAGGTGGTTTGAATGTACATTGTGCGCAAAGGCGGTCGCAATCGCAGTCTTCCGGTTCGGGATCGTCTTCATCCTCGGGGGGAACACATCAAGGGTGCCGTCGCAATTTCGACTGCGGCCATGTGCTTGCAGAACGCACTTCGGTGAACGTGGTGCGGACACGTGCACGCCATCACGTTGTCCAGCGTGACGACGTATTGGTATTCAGCGGGGTTCTCGTGACTCTCATTGGTGACGTCGATGAGTCCGGGGGTTTCGACGTCAAAGGCAAATTGTTCGGCCTGTGCGCGTTTCTGTGCCGTCTCATCAGACTCAAGCGCTGCGGTTGGGGTTGCATGCGATGCGTTCGTCAACCCAGCATTCAATAGGATCGGATTCGAGAGCGAGTGTGGACTAACCTTGGATGCCTGAGACCCGCCTCCAAGAGGTGCTTGCTCGTTAGCTAGACACTGTTTTTGATTGTGGAAAATCAGTTCGAAAGGGTTACTCTATGGGTTCGTTAGCTTCGCCTCGATCTTGATACGGTGGTACCCAGATATCTTGTTCGATCATGGAGTCGATACGCGCCTGCGTGACTTCTTCGGCATACTTGTCATGGCGAGGTGGTTGTGCATCGAGATAACGGTTCTTTGGGTAGAGTTCCCGATCGTAAATGACCTGGCATAGCTCAGTGCGAAGGTCTTTCAACCAATTTGTCAGCGGCGATCGAGTACGGTGTTCACGCAATCCTTCGATATCGATGGGGGCACCGACATATGAGGATCCGGCACCATAGTCGTGTTCGGCAAGTACGTCACCTCGATGGTTAACGACCATCGACCCACCACCGAAGGTGTCAACGGGCGTCTCTTCATCCGGTGTGAGATAGTAGGTACCCAAATTTGGTGCAACAAGGTAGGCAGTGTTATCGAGTGCCCGGGCTCGATTCTGAATACGCCATCCGTCATTAGCAACGAGAGGTTCAGGACAAGAAATCCGACAAATAACCTCTGCCCCATTCATCGCGAGGCCGCGAACATATTCCGGATAGGCCCCTTCGATAGCCAATGAGATGCCAAGACGTCCGATATCCGTGTCTGCAACTGGGAAAAAAGCGTCTAAATCTCTGCCGTATTCTGCGACCCACGCATCCCAGACGTCGTGCGGGCTGACCGATCGTTCAACGGGGAGGAGTGGCGTCACCTTCCGGTGTTTTAGGATGATGTCACCGTCTGGATCGATAATAAATGCAGTATTAAAGAACTTGTTTGGAAACTTCGGTTCAGCTTTCTCCTTCGCTGAGGCGACAATATAGGTCTCGAATTCTGTAGCATATTCACCAAGTGTGTTGGTCTCGTCACCAGGAATGTCTATCGCGATCTCGTCTGCGTACGTCGCGTGATCCATGTCCATGACTTCATCAGTGAATCCCTGAAGCGCCCCCTCGGGAATGACGGCAAGCTTCACTGGCAATTCGAGACTACTCAGCCACGTCGCCGCTTTGAGATTGTCGTGGATGTGGTCAAGATTCTTCTGTATATCGCTACGTTCTGTCGCACCCCAGACGGTTGGAGAGAGACCAACCGCAGTGTATTGTTCGATCTTCGTCATCGGTACTCGATTGTATTATTTGTGGATAGGACATAATTATGTGTGGTGCTGTCATTGACCAGGGTTGACAAGCAGAGACAACATTATCAGCGACCAACGACATTAATCAATCTCGTGGGCAAATCGATTTCTCGTAAGTTGACTGGGGCTAATAGACCGATTGATGTGAGTGATATTCACCGACAGTTTGGAACACTTGTCTTCCAATATTGACTCTAGCAGAACGGCTGACATTGGGGAGAGTCATCTCCGACATAAGCGAGATACGCACCACGGACTACGCACAGACCGAGTCGAGGTCCCGGAGAAGTTTCATTTTCACATAGGGCTATCAACAGAGCCCAATCCGTGCTGAAATCGCTACACATTGGGTGACAAATCTTAACATGAACCGTTTCCTGTCTCTATCATGGTACAGATCGTTGATTACGAACTGTTCAAAGTACCGCCACGCTGGCTCTTCTTGAAGATCGAGACGAGCGACGGCATCGACCGTTGAGAACCCAAAAACCAATACCACATACTTGCGTCTCTTTGGCGATGAAACCCGAATTAGTCGCGGACTATCCGTGTGAAACTGGCGAAGCTCCGATCTGGCACACCGAGGAAGCGCGCCTCTACTGGACCGATATCCCCAACGGCATCCTGTATCGATACGACCCGTCGTCCGATTCGCACCAGGTCGTTCTGGAACGAGATACCATCGGCGGGACGACGATACAGTCTGACGGTAGTCTCTTGCTGTTCGGTGCTGGTGGCATCGTCGAACGCTGGGATGGCGAAACGGTGGAGACGGTCACAACGCTCGACGAAGCGGCTGAGACACGGTTCAACGATGTCATCGCCGATCCAGAGGGCCGGGTCTTTTGTGGAACAATGTCGACGGCGGATCGGCTTGGATCGCTCTACCGTCTCAACCACGATGGGACGTTTACCCGAATCGTCGACGAGGCTGATATCCCCAACGGCATGGGTTTCTCGCCGGATCACGAGACGTTTTACTTCACCGTTTCGAACGAGAATGCGATCTACGCATGCGATTACGAAACCGACACGGGAACTATCTCCGACCGGAGTGTCCTTGTCTCCACCGCGGATGAGGTAGGCGTCCCTGATGGCTTGACCGTCAACGAGAGCGGTGACCTCTGGTCTGCCCGATGGGACGGCCGGACACTCGTTCGTTACGCACCGACGGGTGAGGAACGCGAACGTGTCGAGTTCCCAGTTGAGAAAGTGTCTAGCGTAACGTTCGGCGGCTCCTCTTTCGAGCAGCTGTATGTGACGACGGCCGGCGGGTATGGCCGCCCCGAGGAGGGTGCCCTCGCTGGGTCGCTGTTCCGGGTCACGCCGGACTCGACAGGAACCCCCGAGTTCCGCTCGAGGATTTTCCCTTGAAATTTTGTATGTGATTTTTAGAAATTAATTAGTGTCGGGGGTTTGATGGTAGATCAGAGGTCAAACACGTCGAGTCCAGTTCGTTCGTCAAGTTGATGCTGTAACGGCGTTTCGCCCTTCTGAACAATGAGTTCAAAGGTGCCCGAAACGCGAGCACCACTGCAATGGCCGCCAATCGAGTCGAAATTACGTTTGCCTAATTGAATGTGCGCGTGGATTTTGTCCGGTCCAATATTTCCGGTGAAATTGGTCACCTCGAACTCGCCCTCGAATGTCTCTTCGTGATACTGCTGTCGCTCGACATCGTAATGCCCGAGTGTAACCTCGTCGACGGCCCCAATTCCCGTAAAAAAGGCACTGTCGATTGATTCTGTTTCTCTGAGTTGGCGTAGCGAATCGAGCACTTGGTCTCCCGGGTCGAGTCGAACAATGTACTGGTTCGCTTCATCTACATACTCCATGATTCTATCTACTGGCTACGATCGCTTTTCACTTAACATTCCCTACAACGGAAAGCCAGGATTAATTTTCAATTTCAATGAGAGTAGTCTATTAGTTGGTGCTGACATGCTCGGTGTGTCCATGAACTACGTCGGGTGCAACGACGCAACCTCGATGTTGAATGACAGTGTTAACCGAGCATGCCGGTGGTTCCGTTTACCACAGTTTATCAACTTCACCGACAAAACTAATCCTTTGTTTAGGTGTGAAATTTTCCAAATGGGTGCTAAAAATGGCGTGATATTCGTCTTATTTTTCTCCAATACCCTGTTAGAGTACGTATGATCTGGAAACTTAACCAACAAAACGGTACCATACCGCGTCTATATTGATGGTTAAAACAACACTGATGTCGGAACGAACCTTTGCCTTCCGATTTATTGCCGAAATACATTGTCGAAGGACTCTAAAGACATGTCAGTGAGTCGCTGCGAGCCGTTGCACACGATGCACAAGAACTCCGTGTCTATCGTGCCGCGCAGGCGGAGGCCGATCGGACAGCTGCCGCGGAAACCGATCAAATTGAACAAGCGACGGTCGATGAACTCGCTGCAAAAGCACAAGCGAGGGGATCCCAAATGATATCGCGGACTGGAACACAATTACTGAAAAAGGTGTCCCCACGAAAGCGTCAATCGTGACGAAAACCATTAATAGTAATCAGTATTATTATTTCCAATGGCGAAAAGCCGACCGCATTAAATCGCAATATGTCGCTTCCGTGATTTCAGAATAGCAATTTTCGAGAGTGGTGCCACTCTGACAAGAACACTAGAATAAACACCGTTATTAACATACACATCCATAGGTATAATTGTAGGTTAAAGTAAGGAACCAGTGTACAAACACGCTCTTACTATTCATACTTTTGGCGTGAATAAAATATATAAGGTGATGACTAAAACTATCTATGTACTTTTGCGATTGTTATATGACTCCAGATCGTTCATGATCATGAACCAATAGTGCGGATGTGACAAATTGCCTTGGAAATCATCGCGACACAGCCTGTGCCAGGGGTTCTTTCTCAAGTCGCTTTAGCCAATTATAGATCGTTCGCCGCTCGACACCGTACCAAGTGGCTAACTCGGTCTGAGTAACACCATTTTTGTAAGCAATTGCTGCCATTAATCGTACTGCTGGCTTCTTTCCCTCGATATCGTTGAGGGCTGCTTGAAGGTTCTCGAGAGATACCTCGCCAAGGTCGATCATCTTACCCACCTACTGAATATGGGTAAAAGTTCTAACGGAATTTGTCGATAGGAGATCATGGCACATTATGAACCAAATATTGAAAATTCAATCAATTATATAGTCTCTGTTCTTCGGATCCATACTATTCGTTGTGAATGGGGTACTCTGTTCGAAAATGTCTGTCTAACCGGAACACATATCATCCGTGATTGAGATGTCCAAATCGTATGCAAGCAGTCCGCATAGCTGGCGGTGGGCTAACCCCATTCGGCCAGTTTCCAAATCGGACCAGTCGTGACCTCTTTGCGGAAGCAGCGGAGTCAGCGCTTAACGATGCGGGGGTAAAATGTGAAGATGTTGATCATCTCTGCTTCGGGAATTTCGTCGGTGATGTCGCAGAACGACAGGGCCATCAGGGACCGCTAATGGCTGAGATGGCCGGCGTTTCTGCCCCTGCTACCCGGTATGAGAGTGCCTGTGCCGCTGGAGGAATGGCAGTCCGTGGTGCCGTTCAGAAAATCCGGCTCGGCGAGGCAGATGTCGTTATCGTCGGTGGGGCTGAACAACTCAATACACTTGATACTGGCGGCGCGACCGAAGCACTCGCGATGGCTGCCGATGAGCTGTACGAGAGCCGTGTGGGGGTAACCTTCCCCGGTGCTTACGCGCTCATGGCTCGCGCGTACTTCGCTGAGCACGGCGGGACACGTGAAGATCTCGCAGCCATTTCAGTGAAGAATCACGAAAATGCCGTTCACAATGAGTACGCGCAATTTCGCAATAAAATAACTATTGATGACGTACTTGACGCTCCGACAGTCGCAGATCCGCTCGGTCTATACGACTCTTGTCCTGTCAGCGACGGTGCCGCCACGGCAGTTCTTGTGAGTGAGTCGTATGCGCGTGAACATGATCTTGAGGCACCGGTTACGATCACCGGGAGTGGCCAGGGCGGAGATACCCTCGCTCTCCAGGGACGCTCCACCCTCACGCACACACCCGCAACGAAACAGGCGGCCGAAGCAGCCTATGCCAACGCTGGGATCACTGCTGACGCAGTTCAAGTGGCTGAGGTCCACGATTGCTTCACTATCGCAGAAGTACTCGCTATCGAGAGCCTTGGATTCTTCGAATACGGCAACGGAATCGCAGCAGCTGCGGAGGGCCATACAACGCGTGACGGATCCGTCTCAGTGAATCTTTCGGGAGGACTGAAAGCAAAAGGCCATCCTGTTGGTGCCACAGGGGTTGCACAAATTGTCGAGTTAACCCGATTGTTCAGGGGAGACCACCCCAATAGCAGTGCTATCGCCGATGCAACAGTCGGAGTTGCACATAATGCGGGAGGTACCGTTGCGAGTGCTGTGGTTCATGTCTTGGAGGTAGAACGATGATCGAAGAAGAGTCCGATGCAACCTACGCAGCATTATTGGACGCTATCGAAACCGACGGAGGATTTTACCTCGAATGCTCAAACGAACACGGATCACTCCCACCGCGACGTGTCTGTCCGGAGTGCGGCTCGACGCCCCTCTCACGTGAGCCGCTTCCGAAAAGTGGTACAATCGAAACCTACACTGAAATTCACGTCACACCGCCACGGTTCCAAGACGAAGGTCCGATCGTGGTCGCGATTGCTGAGTTTGGACCGGTTCGCCTGACTGGATACGTTCAAGACAGCGATGGCGATACAATCGAACTTGGTCAACCCATCGAACTGGATGTAAACGAGCACCGAGATATGAGTGAGCGGTTCATCGTCTTCCATCTAAAGTGAAAGGGATAGCACTATGCACGACAACTCTGACAGCGGATATATGCAGAAGCGAATCAAAGGAGAAGCTCCGATCGTTGCAGACTCAGCGTTTGTTTCAGAGCAGGCATACCTCATCGGGGACGTGGCGGTTGGCCCACGGGCCAGTCTGTGGCCGTTCGTCTGCCTTCGCGGTGACGGCGGTCCAACGATCGTTGGGGAAGAAACGAATGTCCAAGAGTTCGCGATGCTTCATGGAGCCGACCTCGGCGAGGGAGTGACGGTTGGACATAATGCCGTCGTCGATTACGCAACCGTGGAAGATCACTCGCTAATCGGGATGCAGAGTGCAGTTCTGCGTGGCGCGACAGTGGAGTCAAATAGTATCGTCGCGGCCGGCAGCGTCGTCCTCCAGGATCAAACCATTCCAGAAGGACACATGGCGTATGGCACGCCAGCGAAAACCAAGCCATTGACCGAGGCTCAGCAAAACGAAATCTCTCGCGTTCACGAACACTATGTGGAACTCGGCCAGACGTACAAGAAGACGAGACGGTTCGAATAGCTTCAACCGGTGCTGGGTCGGAAATACCTCGTGGTTTCCTATGGTTTTTAATAGATGCACCACCACCAAATGGTACGTAAAACCATGGCAGGCAAGCCTTTCGAGGAGACACCGGTAGTGCATGAACCGTCTCAAGCATTCGTTGAGTCGACGAACGTCTACAAATTTATGCAAGCGTACGGCATCGACGACTACGGCGACCTTATCGCCCGAACCTCAACGCAGGTTGAGGGCATCGAATTGTCGGGCGTTGAGTGGTTCTGGGACGAGCTAGTTGATTATCTCGACATCGACTTCTTCGAAGAATATGACGTGATTCGGGATGATGCCAATGGCCCACAGTTTTCTGACTGGTATCGGGGTGGAAAGATAAATATCGCCCATAACGTTGTAGACCGCCACGCCGCTACAGACGAAGAAACACGAAATAAGGTCGCCTGTATCTGGGAAGGTGAGAACGGTGAGGTCCGCGAAGTGACGTATCACGAACTCCACCGACAAGCCAATATGGTTGCGAACTATCTCGAATCAGTCGGCATCTCAACTGGTGATACGGTTGGCCTCTATATGCCGATGGTACCGGAGGTTATTCCGATTCTCTATGGTTGTTTCAAGACCGGTGCCGTCGCCGTTCCCATCTTTTCTGGGTTTGGCGTTGACGCCACAGCGACACGAATTGAAGACTCGGCGTGTTCCGTCCTCTTTACTGGTGACGGCTTCTCTCGGCGTGGCCGTGAAATCATGCTTAAAGGAACGGCAGACGACGCCATTGAACAGGCGGGCTATGTCGAACATACTGTCGTCTTTGACCGACTTGGTGCGAGTGATGATGAAAGTAATGTCAAGATTCCGTGGGTGGACGCACGTGACCAATGGTGGGCTGATGCCGTCGAGACCCAGGATGACACCTACGACACTAAAGAACTTCCAGCCGACCAGGAGTCGATGTTGCTGTATTCATCCGGGACGACTGGCAAGCCGAAAGGAATTGTCCACACTCACGCAGGTGTTCAGATGCAATGTGCGAAGGAACTGTACTTTGGCTTTGATCTCAAGCCTAGCGACCGCTTTTTCTGGGTCTCAGACATCGGATGGATGATGGGTCCATGGACGCTCATCGGGAATCATACGTTCGGTAGTACCATGTTCATGTACGAAGGGGCGCCAGACTATCCCAACCCAGATCGTTTCTGGGAGATGATTGATCGCCACGGGTTAACGCAGTTTGGTATTTCACCCACCGCGATTCGCGCGCTGCGAAAGCACGGCAATGAATGGCTCGAGGGCCACGACCTCTCCAGTCTGCGCCTGCTCGGGTCGACCGGCGAGCCGTGGGACCCCGAATCGTGGAACTGGTTCTATGAGAACGTCGGTGGAGGCGAGGCGCCCATCATCAACATTTCAGGTGGCACCGAGATCTGTGGCTGTTTCCTGATGCCAATGCCGATTCAGTCGCTCAAACCAACTACATTGGGAGGGCCAGGACTCGGTATGAATATCGACATTGTGGACGGAAGTGGCGAAAGCATTGCAGATTCTCACGAGCGAGGCTTCCTCGTCGCACGCGACTCTGCGCCATCGATGACAAAGGGGCTCTGGAGTGGCAAAGACCGCTATCTTGAAGAGTACTGGTCGACGTTCGAAGACCCGCCGATGTGGGACCACGGCGACTGGGCGCAGAAAGATGGCGATGACCTTTGGTTCCTCCATGGCAGAGCCGACGACGTATTGAACGTCGCCGGCCGAAAGGTCGGCCCCGCCGAAGTCGAGGCTGCACTCATCGATCACGAAGCCGTAAACCAGGCTGTCGCCGTGGGTGTCCCGGACGACACTACCGGTACAGCCGTCGTGGCATACGTTATTCTTGAGGACACTGCTCAGGAGTCGGATACGCTCCGTGAAGCGTTGCGCGAGCGAGTCGGCAACGAGCAGGGCAAACCGTTCCGCCCACGGAACATCTACTTTGTCGACCAGTTCCCGAAGACACAGAGTGGGAAGATCGTACGGCGTATCATCGCATCGG
This sequence comes from Haladaptatus marinus, assembly GCF_051194195.1. Taxonomy (NCBI): domain Archaea; kingdom Methanobacteriati; phylum Methanobacteriota; class Halobacteria; order Halobacteriales; family Haladaptataceae; genus Haladaptatus; species Haladaptatus marinus. Next base: position 298,151 of record NZ_JBLZNK010000006.1, on the reverse strand, counting down.
TCCACCAAGAGAACGACACAGGTGACCTCTCCTCTATCGAAAATCCTGAAGCAATCCGGGATATTCGCGACGCGCGTTGAACACTACGAACAGACCTGACCGGTATCTCGGCAGATTCTATTCTGTGCCAGGGTTTGAGACGTACTCTTGTGTAGTGGGCAAATATCGGAGGTGGGAGGAACATTCAACTAGCTCGTTTGTGAACAACGACGTATGGCGTTGAAAGACAGTGGCGAAGAGGCCGAAATAGCTCGTGTTACCGTCGTTGGCGCTGGGACAATGGGATATGGTATCGGTCTTGCTTTCGCCCTTGGGAGAAAACACGTGACGCTCTTCGATGTCGATGAGTCAGCATTACACTCTGCAGCAGAATCGATCTCCGAGAGCATTCAAACCCTCCAAGAACACGGGCAAATCTCCAAATCCGAGGTGAACGCAATTGAGGACCACATCGAATACGAATCGTCGCTCGAAACGGCGGTTCAACACGCAGACCTCGTAACAGAGGCTGTTCCGGAAAAGATGGAACTCAAAAAGACGGTTTTGGAAGAAATAGACCAGTACACGCCAGAGGATGCGATAATAGCATCGAACACCTCTGGACTCCCGATAACCGAACTTGCAACGGCCGTCGAGAAGCCTTCGTTGTTTATTGGGACGCATCACTTCAACCCAGCATATATTGTACCGGTCGTTGAACTCATAAAAGGCGATCAAACCGTGGATTCCATCGTAAATGACCTCTACTCCGCCTTCGAATCAATGGACAAAGTGCCGGTGATTGTCAACAATGACATTCCCGGATTTATCGTGAACCGAATACAGACCGCGATGGCATACGAAGCAGAATCACTGGTGAACAGGGGCATCGCGAGTGCTGCGGATATCGACCGAGCGGTGAAAGGAAGTCTCGGCTTCCGTTTGCCAGCCATCGGTATCTTCGAAAAATCAGACCATTCAGGCCTTGATGTCCACCATGAGGTCATAACCAACCTCCTTCCAGAACTCGACCGAGGGACTGAGCCGCACGACTTTCTCACAGAGTTAGTGGAGGAAGGAGAGTACGGTGTAAAATCAGGGAAGGGCGTGTACAACTGGAGTGAACAGGATATGGAAGCAGTGTACGCTGAGCGTGACGGTCAACTACTTTCACAGTTATCCATCTACCGTGAGGGACTCTCACGGTAATGCATCAAGAACACAGAATGACTGCACTGTCGTTATTCTAATTGAGAGCCTCTCGCACCGGAAGATTAACGGGATAGTGCTTCGTTCAACCGGTATGGCTTCAGGCAGTCACGAGAGTAGCACTTCCACTGGAAATAGGGGAGTAGGTAATTCCGGACAACCGCCGGAAGGCTCAGGTAGAGTTCTCACACAAAATATCGCGGGTGCAAAGTCAGTCGGAGACTTCATTTCTACGACCCTTGGTCCGTGTGGGATGGACAAGCTGCTACTCGACACCGACGATGCGGAAGAGGGACTCAGTGAATACTTCGAGGTGACTAACAATGGTGCATACCTTCTCAAGCGAGTTCCCTTCCAATCGCCAGGGGCACGAGTCGTTGCACGAGTAGCAGCTGCCCAAGAAGAGCGGTGCGGTGACGGGACAACGACGACGGCGATCTATGCGAGTGAAATTCTCCGAGCAGTAGAACCTCTGTTAGAACAGGGCATCCACCCTTCGACAATCGTGTCCGGAGTCGATTTTGCGATAGAAGTTGCTACTGAAGCACTGCGAGACGAGTCGCAAGCTGTTTCGATTAATGATAGCGAACAACTACAGTCGATTGCTAAAACAGCAATCCAAGGGAAAACCGCGGACGCGATCGTTGAGACGCTCAGTGAGTGGGCTGTCGACGCTGTCCAGACACTTGCGACAGATGAGGAGGACGGTGTTCAGGTGAACACCGATTTAGTTCAAGTCGAGTCGCTCCGAGCTGGTACTCTGAGTGATACAGAACTGATCGATGGGATGGTTTTAAAGAAATCATTCGCGGGAACGTACGAGCCAACCGAACTTCAGAATCCGACGATCGCTATCGTAACAGAGGGGATCGCCCGGGCAGAAACTATTCGACATCGACTCAGCAGTGACAGCAATTCGAGTACACAAGAGGTGGAATATGGATTGTCTGACCCAAAAAGCGTAGAGGCCTTCGCGGAATACGAGATTGAGCACGTCACAGAACTCCTTGACCCACTTGTAGCTGCTGACGTAGACGTCGTTCTCGTAGGAGACCGTGTGGAAGACGAATTACTTCCACACTTCGACGATGCAGAGATTGCCGTCGTTCGGAACGCGAGAGCTGGTCGGATGAAGAAGGTGGCGCGAGCGACCGGGGCAACGATAAATAAACACCTTCGTGAATTTACTCCCGACGATGTTGGAGAAACAGCCCAGCTCGAATGGAGACGCTATCCGGCAATCGAACAAAACGCGATTTTGTTTTGGGGTGGAGCCGGTGAACAAGTAGTTTCCGTGCTCGCACACGGAAGTACGTGGATGTCTGGCTGGGAGCTTGAGCGGAATGTGATGAATGCAATTCAGTCGGTCAGCCTCACAGTAGAGCACGACGGAATAGTCCCTGGTGGAGGAGCGATCGAAACCACGATCGCTCGTCGACTTCGAACTACTGCATCCACCGTTGGTGATCGCAGGTCACTCGTAATAGAAGCAGTCGCGGACGCTATCGAAGGAATTCCAAAGGCGCTCACTCGAAACGCTGGCATGGATACGATTCAGACGATTACTTCCTTACGTGCCGCACACAGTAACGGAACGAAAACAACCGGAGTTCTCAGCGACGAGCGAACCGTTGGTGAGGTCGTAGAGTCAGGAATTCTTGAGCCAGCCGAAAGCAAGCGATACGGACTCGAAGCAGCGGGGAGTGTCGCCACGACGATATTACGGATTGATGACCTGATTGTTAGCAACGACTCAAGTAACTAGGTGGCGGTATCTGTAGAACGGGGGAGATATCGCACCAATCCGGCGAGTTCTGGGATGGGCCCAGAATACCAATTGTTCTATGGGCGCAGAATATCTTTCTAAGAATCTGCAGTGTCCAGTAGTGAGTTTGGGCCCACACAGAAATTGTCTCGTGTTCGATGAACAGGACGTACTCAGAGGTAGTGTGGTGAGAAGACTATCCTTTCACACCCCCGGCTCCGAATCCCTTCACGAGATGGTCCTGTACGAAGATGTAGAGGAGCAAGACTGGAAGGGTAACGAGCGTGGTCGCAGCCATGAACTGACCCCACGGCGGGTTTGCAGATGACAGCATCTGGCTAAGTCCTACTGGGAGCGTTTGCATCTGGCTGGACGTCATGATAACGGACGACCAGAGATAGTCGTTCCAAGCAAGTGACCAGGTGAAGATCGAGGTTGCAATAATCCCGGGGAGTGCGTTCGGAAGAACGACGTAGGCGAACGCCTGCATACGAGAAGCGCCGTCGATCATCGCGGCCTCCTCGAGAGAGTACGGAATCCCATTGAAAAATTCTCTAAGCACCCAGATACTGAACGGGAGCGAAAAAGTCAGATACACGAGTGAGAGGCCGAACCACGAGTTATCGAGGCCCATGTCGTTCATGAGAACGCTCAGGGGAATCACGAGCACGATCGCAGGGAACATGTAGATCAACAGAATCGAACTGTCGATGAACTCTCTTCCCCGGTACTCGAACCGTGAGATACTGTAGGCCCCTAACGTACCCAGCGTTATCGTCAGCACCGTTGCAAGGAGCGACGTGATAACGCTGTTCCGATAGTAGATGAAGAATTGGGAGTTCGTCTCTATGAGGTCTACGTAATGGGCGAGCGTCCACAGCTCTGGGCTGACTTGCGGTGGCCAGGAGAACAGGAGTTGTTCCGGTTGAAGCGATGTTATGCCCATCCAGACGAGAGGGAACAACGAATAGACAACTGCAGTGGTTGCAAGGAGATACAATGCAGTTCGGTCGCTCCGGTCACGAATCCGTTTCGGGACGTGTTCTTGTATCCACTCTTCGAGACCGGCCGACGGGTTGGCTAGGTTAGGCTTCATTTTTCGTACCTCCTTGTTTGTAGAATTTCTGTAAATAGAGGAATCCAACGGACATCATGATGATGAACATCACGTTCGCAATCGCTGCGGCGTAGCCGAAGCTGAGGCCTTGGTAAGCCTCAATGTAGGCGTAGATGGGCAGGATTTGTGTACTGATTCCAGGACCGCCTCCGGTGAGCAGGTATATCGGGGCGAATTTTTTGAACATCCAGACGCTCCGCAACAGGATCACGATGACGAGGATGTTGTAGAGTTGCGGTAGAGTAACGTACCTGAACTTTGCAAGTTTGTATGCCCCGTCGAGTTCGGCAGCCTCATAGAGGCTGGGTGGGATCGTTTGGAGTCGTGCGAGTACGGTAATCACGACAAACGGGGTGAACCGCCAGACTCCCAGAAGTACTGCCGTCGTCATTGCATGGTCGTAGCCAAAGAAAACAATTGGATCGTCAACGAGGCCTGCTGTGACGATGATATAGTTGAACACGCCATACGTCGCGTTGAATATCCATCGGAAGTTGAAGACTGCGACAATAGTTGGGACCATGTAGGGGAACAGGACTGCTCCGCGGAAGAGCTTCCGCCCCTTGAAGTCCCTGTGGAGCAACAGCGCAATTGCAACACCAAGCACTATTTGCAACGTCATGGTACCAAGTGCCCATACGACGTTATTCTTCAACGAAACCCAGAAGTCGCTCGTTGAAAAGAGCCTATTGTAGTTGCTCAGGCCAGACCATTGGAGCGTCATGCTGAAGCCTGACGTTGAGTGGAATCCGAGGTAGATGGCGAAGAGGAGAGGGAATATAACGATCACGCCAAATACTAACAGTGTCGGGATAATCAACGACACTCCTAGTTCGCTCTCGGTGATATCCCTTCGAACCACTCGACGTGCGAATCCTCGCAGTGATTGTAAATTCCGCTCCTTCCCGTCCAATATGCTCATGTGTTGTAATGGGTATAATTCGAAGTGATCATTAAACTCTACCGGTTCTTGAACATAGACGCTTCAGTTACTACCATAGTTCGCAACCTCTTGCTCTGCCTTTTTCGCCATCTCTTTTGCTGCTTCGTCCACGCTGATTTTGCCAGCGAAGTAGTTGGATCCTGGGCCACTCATCACCGGTTTCTTGATCATACTCGCCATTTCGGGGAACGCTTCGAATTCAGGTCCGGCACGACACTTCGGGTGAGCAACTCGCGTATCTTCGACGAGATTATCCCGGATCTCTTTCCCGTGTTCGTAGTCCGACCAGACGTCGAACTCATCCCACGCTTCTTGATGGCCCTCATAAATTGGGACTGTGTTTCCTGGCGTCCCTTTCATGAATTCATCGACGAAGTACTCAGGCTTGACGTAGTTCTTCCACCACTCAACTGCACCGTCCTGATTCTTCCCCTTTTTGATCAACTGACCGCCATCACCAGACATGAGCGACTTCTCGTCAGGACTCGCTTTGTCGTTATCTGGCTGAGGGTGCGAAATAGTTGTCACTTTGTCTGCGATATCTGGCGTCTGTTCGACGACGTTGATGAAGGTCCGACCCCAATATTGGCATGTAGCGACCTTGTCCGCTGCAAAGTTCGTGTAGATATCTCCGTAGCTAAACGACTCTTTGCCGGGTGCACCATACTCAGCCAGTGCGTTCCAGTGTTCCAGCGTATCTCTAGTAACCTGTGAATCGAATGCGACGTTCTTCTCAGGATCGAGTGCATTACCGCCTGCGCCACGAAGCCGGGTGAAGAAGATAGTCGCCATGTAGGCGTTCTTTGCCGTCGAAATGGCGGTACCAGCTAGGTTCGGGAACTTATCTGATTCGTGAGCCTTTTTCAGCACACGCAGTTCATCATTCCAGCTTTCTGGGTACTCTTCATCGATGGCTTCGAGAACATCAGTCCGCATCCAGAGCGTGTTGGATTGACTGTTCGACTGCATCGTGTAGAACGACCCATCTTTATCTAGGTAGTGGGTCTCGGGAACGTCATTGGAAATCTTCCCCGCTGATTCCTCAGCGGCGTCCATTAGCCGCTTCGGGTTCTCGATGAAGTCTTGGTCTTTCAGTAGGAGGTTGAGTTCGTTGTCGAGGAAGAATACGAGATCCGGCCAGTTCCCGGTACGAGCCGCCTGAACTAGTCTCCTGTAGATTTTCTCCCAGTCCGTGTACCCCATCTCGATCTCGAGATTTTCTCGACTGGACTTGAACGCCTCGTTTGCCGATTTGTATGAACGCTTCGACGCTGATGAGGTGTACGTGGTAAGTAGTTTCAGTTTCGAACTGTCCGAGGAACCACTCGTCGAATCTCCCGAGCCCGACCCACCGAGGCAACCCGCAAGTGCAGCAGCCCCAGTAGCGCCCGCTCCCGCAAGAAACATTCTCCGTTTCAATTCTTCGTCATCTTCTGATGACTCTGGATTGGTATGGCTAGTCATACTCCGTGTTCACTACTATACTATGTCTATATTAATGTTACCATCACCCAGACACCCTTGTTGTAGTATTCACATAAGGAGCGGTGCGTACTGAACCGCCAGACCAGTATCGTCGAACGATAGGGAACGTCACTACCCAGTAACCATCACAGATTCCGAGTAAATGCCTAAGAAAAATCTTAAGCAAATCGAGGCATAGAGCAACTTATGGCTCGTGAATACTCTCGTCTGAAAAGAATCGTTGTCTCTCTCGAGATTCTCATCGGCTCATTCGCTACTGCGATCTCATTTGGTCTGTTCGTCCAACTTGCAACCGGAAGTGGACTGTCCGTTACTTCAGATATCGATTCGAGCGTCCGGGCAACCATCGCACTACTCGTAGTTGGTGTCGTTTTGTTTGTAGATGGACTCCGACGTGGACGTAGATGGTGGTAAGAAAATCAGGGTTCAGCGTACACCGTCTCGTCAGAGAACTGCCTGACCATCCGAGTTGTTGAAGAGGTGGATCCGCTCAGGAAGGAACTCAATGTTCACGAAATCGCCTCGTTCGACATCCATTCCCTCATCAACGACAACAATGACCCGCTCACCATTCTTATCGAGGTGAAGAATATACTCGTCTCCTGCAGTTTCGACTACCGCAACCTCCATACGGACAGTTCGGTTGTTATCGCTTTCTAGTGAATCATTCCCCCGGACAATGAAGTGCTGAGGGCGGATTCCGAGTATGTATTTTGCTCCTTCTGTCGTACGTTCATGAATATGAGAGACTCTTTCTTCACCCGTTTGGAGAGTGATTTCGTGAATGTCTGTGTTGAGAGTAACAGCGTCGTTTGTCTGAGTAACCTCACAGTCGAGGAAGTTCATACTTGGAGTACCGATGAAATCTGCAACGAACTTATTCGCGGGATTGTTGAACAATTCCTGCGGTTCTGCTAACTGTTGAATACAACCTTGGTGAACAACGGCCACTCGATCACTCATCGTCATTGCTTCAATCTGATTGTGGGTCACATACACCGTCGTGACGTCCAATTCTCGCTGTAGTTCAACCAGGGTTGCACGCATTTCGACGCGAAGTTTTGCGTCAAGATTAGCAAGGGGTTCGTCAAGTAAGAACACTTTGGGATCTCGAACGAGACTCCGACCAAGGGCTACACGCTGTTGTTGCCCACCCGACAGAGCCTGGATTTCCCTATCAAGTAGCTCCTCTATTTGGAGCATCTCTGCGGCTTCTTCAACCCCCTCATTACGTTCTTGTTTTGGCATCCCCTGCATTTTTAGCCCGAACTCCATGTTACCACGAACGGTCATATTCGGGTACAGAGCGTAGTTCTGGAACACCATCGCGATATCTCGCTGTTGTGGTGGGGTTTCGGTGACATCATCATCGCCAAACGAGATTGTACCATCCGTGACAGAAACGACACCAGCCAGCATCCGCAAGAGAGTCGATTTCCCACTTCCACTCGGGCCGACTAAGGTTACGAACTCTCCGTCTTCGATGTCTAAAGAGACATTATCGACAGCAACCACATTCTTATCATAAATTTTCGTCACATCTCCAATGCTAACTGTCGCCATGTTACAAGCCTATATTTCTTTCTAGTAGATAAACTCTGTGATACAGGAGACTATTCAAGCAGAGCCCCCTAAGAAGGGTTCGAGAATTTCTAAGCGTATGACACTGATATTGTATCTTTGGCCTTAGTAGGACTGCTGCATCTAGTGGGAAAAAGTGGAGACGGTCAATATCCGATTGGGATCAGCAGGTCAGATAATGTGGACGATGTGCACCGAGTCAGTTCTCGTACGGTCAGTACATGACCTTGCCACTTGAGACATTGATATCCTGGCCTGTAATCCGAGTCGAGTTATCTGAACAGAGAAACGCTGCAAGTTGTGCGATGTCTTTCCGCGATACTAGTTCATTCCTTGCACTTGCGTTCTCAGCTTCTTTGCGAATATCTGAATATGTTTGATTTGTTGCTTCAGCTTTCTCCTCGAACACACGTTTAATTCGAGGGCCATATACAGAGCCGGGGCAAATCGCGTTAACATTGATATTGTGTTCTCCGACTTCCGCTGCAAGGGTGCGAGTGAATCCAAGTAGACCCATCTTCGCCGTCGCATAGGGTAGTCGCTGCTCAAGTGGACGCTTCCCGGTGACGGAGGCAATATTCACGATGCGTCCGTAGGACTGGTCTTTCATGCCCGGAAGTAGCTCTCGACACATGTAGAATGGCCCACGGAGATTAACGTCGATCGTCTGATCCCATTCTTCTGCTGTGACTTCTTCGCATAGGCGCGTAGGGCCAGCAATACCTGCGTTGTTCACGAGTATCTCAACCGAATCGAATATGTCGAATATCTCGTCAATCGTCTGCTGTACATCGTCTAGTTGCTGTAAATCAGTCTTAATGGTGACCGCACGCTGTCCTTCATCCTCAACAAGTTGCTTTGTCTCCTCCATAGCAGATTCATCAATATCTGCTACCACCACATCTGCCCCGCTTGCAGCAAGTTCAATACAAATTGCTTGGCCAATTCCGCGACCGCCGCCAGTAACGACGGCTGTTCTATCTGCAACCATGTTAGATACTCTCCTGCACCAATATATAAATATACTGGCGTACCGCTCACTGTTTGAAAATGAGGAAATTCCTGCTGTTCTTGAGTACCTGCTCGCATTGTCATGCATGAGATGGATCCTCCAAAGTCAATGGATTTGCATCGTACAAAAAGTATAAGTGATCCTTCCAGCCATCTCTAAGGAGATGCCATACAATGGCTACAGCGACTACTTTGAGAAGAAACTGGTCATCAGCGTGGCGATGACTGGTGGTCATCAAGGTAAAGAAGCGAACCCGAATCTCCCGGAACAGCCTGAAGAAATCGCCCAAGACCTACAAGCGTGTGAGGAAGCTGGCGCATCCATAGCCCATATCCACGCCCGAGATACGAATGGCGATGGCACAAAGGACGTAGGCCGGTTTCAAGAAATACGAGACGCGATAGATGACTACTGCGACGAAATCCTCGTGAACTTCACCACAGGAGGTGGAGGAATCTGGTCACGGGAAGAACGAATCACGCCGATTCTTGAAACAGACCCTAAACCAGCTATAGCAACTGTTGACCTCGGCCCAGTAAACTTCGGGCAGACTCGTACTGCCGTGAACACTCGTGAGCAAAATGAGGAATATGCAAAGGCGATGCTCGATGCTGGCGTGAAACCTGAACTGGAACTATTCAATCCAGGCCATATTCCAGAGATGGAAAATCTGATTGAGCAGGATCTGCTCGAACCACCGTACTGGTGCACCCCAATTTTTGGAATGCAGAATGGGATGCCAGCTCATCCAAAGAATGTCATCAACTTCGCCGACAACCTCCCCAATGAGAGTGAGTGGCAGGTCCTTGCCCTTGGTCGTCATCAATTACCACTTACAACCATGGCGATCACCATGGGAGGACACGCCCGAGTTGGCATGGAAGACAACATTTACTACCGGAAGGGCGAGCTCGCGGAGAGTAATGCCCAATTAGTCCGGAGAACAGCACGTATCGCCGATGAATTAGAGAGGCCGGTCGCGAAACCAGCGGAGACGCGTGAACTGCTCGGCCTATGATCACCCGATAGCGAAGGGTGTACTGCCGGTAGAGGTAGGCGATGACCGATGAGGTAGTCTTTTCGGCATCGTCGAATACTCCATTAACGTTCATTTGTTATGTGATAGTGTAGTCTGCCAGTATTGAGGCCGTGAATCGGCGGGAGCGACCATTTTAAGAGGAATTACGTAGAAATTGCAATTGATCGTGCAGTGGTGATTGGTCGAGTAGGGTATGATCCGCTAAAAGGATTAGTGGATGTGCCGTAGTCAATAGAAATTCTTCGATAGTAACCCCCGTGAGAGGCGATTTGACCCCGGAATTCGAAGAATAGTGTCCTGAATTGTGAGGGAGAGGTATTTGATAATTTGGAATATTATATATGGCTTCGTGCCGCGTTTCCCTCGTTAGCGAGAAAAGGGAACTAAATACGGTTCTATTCAAAGTACGTGCTAGGAATTATATTGGTTTTCGATAATACGGAATTTTATATACCTCGAGCGGATATACCCAATTATGACCCCTGAAGACAGCCGGACGTTGAAATCGACAAAAACGACGCTCGAACTCATCGATGTACTCCAAGAGCTCGATGGAGCGAGGGTGACTGAGTTAGCAGAGGCTGTCGGGAAATCCCCTAGTACCATTCACAGTCATCTTGCGACACTTGAAGAACAGGAGTACCTGGTTAGAGAAGGCGATATCTATACTCTCGGCCTGCGATTTCTCGACTTAGGAGACTATGTGCAAAATCGGACGAAAGGATTCCGAACCGCAAAGTCATATACTGAGCAGATGGCCGATGAGACGGAGTGTCGGGCTGTATTCGTCGTTGAAGAACACGGCCGCGGAGTATATTTACACACCTACTCCGGAAAACACGCTGTGTGGCAATACTCAACAGTCGGTAAACGGTTCTATCTCCATCAAACTGCCTCAGGGAAGGCACTATTGTCTCAGGTATCGAAAGCTCGATTAGAGCAGATCATAGACCGCTGGGGCCTTCCAGCAAAGACTGAGAACACCATCACGGAACGTAGTCACCTCCTTGAGGAACTTGAGATGATTCGTGAGCGTGGTTACTCATTCAATCGAGAAGAACAATTGGATGGCGTCAAGGCAGTTGGAGTTCCCGTCTCCGACTCTAACGACCGAGTCATTGGCGCGTTCAGCGTTGCAAGCCCTGCAAATCGCATGTCCGAAGAATGGTTTGAGGACGAACTTCCCAGCATTGCACTCGGCGTAGCAAACGAATTTGAACTCGAGTTCTCTCTCTCGTAGCCGCACCTTCGAGGTCCGTTACACTACTAAGATTGTAATATCTCGGCATTCACGATGACAGAGACCTAAGCATGGAGAATCTACTCGCTTCCGCTCTACTGCAGACCATGGCATCGGCTTGAGTTCATCAGAGGAATCGAAAAAGGAAGGTTCCAAATAGTCACAAGTATACTACTGTAACACCAGCGTAAGATCAATGACAGGTGAGCAAGATGGTTGTGGATGTACGGTTGGCCGTGTAGCTGATAAGTATGAGATGCCAAATGCCGATTCTCGGCTCATAGAGAAATGGCAAAGCGGAACAAACGTCCGGCAAATCACTGAGGAATTGAATTAGGCCATTATCAAATCCGAGTTGAGCGTCGCGAACATTGGACGAGTTGAGTGGAGCCGATCACTAGTTTATTCAGCGACAAAATACTTATTCGCTTAGATGTGAAGTTTGCCAGACAAACGCATACAATGGCGTGATGGTCGTCATCGCTCTGCTCCAACACCCTGTGTAGGTGTGTGGTTATCTAGATATTAACCAACAGAGCTAAACCCTCTCACGATCAAATTGTTGGTTAAGGAAACCAACACCGATGCCGGAACAACGGCACTGTCTAGTTTAGCTCCTCTTCGACAGGCGTTCGATTGTTGAACGATTGATGCGGTCGCTGATGGTTATAGTAGTGCTCAAACTGTTCAAGCCACCGCTGGACGCTTGGCCGACTGCCCACCCACGACGTATGGAAGCGGTCGATCCGCTGTTTGAGCGTGTGTAACCACTTTTCGATCAGGTTCCGTTCTGTGTAGTCGAGCCGACCGCTCAACCCAATTCGAAAGAGGGCAGTCCGATAGCCGTAGCCATCAACGAGAAACACAGTGTCTGAGAGATCGTGTTTCTCGGCCAATCCAGACAGAAACGCAGCCGCTTGATCGGTCCCATGCCGATCAAATACGTTGACATCGAGCAGTAACTTTGTTTCTGTGTCTATTGCAGCGTACACCCAAGACCACTCGCCGTTGATTTTGACAGCGGTTTCGTCCACCGTGACCCGCGTCGGAGCTGCCGACGGCGGGTTGGAGGCGTTGTCAGATACCCGATGAAACCATTGAAAAATCGCTTGATGCGACCGTTTTACGCCGAGGAGCGCAAGAATCGCTTTTGTTTTCCTGAGCGAACAACCGGTCGCGTGGAGCCGGACGGCGAACGCCCTGACGGGCGTCGCCGTCCGCTCACGCTCCCAGCATTCAAGCGTAGCCGTGTCTAAACTCTTTTTGAGCAGGTTTGAGAGTAGCATGAATCACTAGCTCTTCAACCTGCTCGTCCTTATCTAGACAGTGCCTTTGGTACGTAGCTATCTCAATAGTTAACCAACAAATTTATATCTCTTGTAACATAGGGTTGGTTAAGGAAATCGACACGGATGACGGAACTACCTATGCCTCAACCCTCTGATCGGCTGCCCAAGTATATCGTCGAAGGCTTGCAGAAACAAGACAGTGAGACGTTACGAGCGGTTGCGGACTACGCACAAGAGCTTCGTGTATATCGTGCTGCACAGGCCGAAACCGACCGTACAACAACCGCTGACAGACATCAGAGAGAACGGGCGACGGTTAACGAACTCGCTGCTAAAGCACAAGCGGAAGGGATCCCGGGTGATGTCGCGGACTGGAGTACGATTTCTGAAAAGGGGATCCCGACGAAAGCATCGATCGTGACGAAAACAATTAACGATAATAAATATTACTATTTCCAATGGCGAGAAGGTGACCGTATTAAATCGGAATATATCGCCCCCGTGAGTTCAAAATAAGGACTCTCGCTAACAACGTAGCTTACCATAGGTATGGGGTAACTGGCAATTAACCAACAATAGTTTGAACAAAGTCGTAGATTAAAGATAACACTTGGAAGGTTTTTCAAATTTTGATGATATGATATTAGGACGTTTGATTGATTATGTCAGTATAAGTGTAGACGAAGAACCCACGAGAATTTTATTGAGGCGAAGGCATTTCGCTTGAATCTTGGTAGATCTCATTTCGGCTTCGGCTAGTGTCCCCAAACTCCCGAAAAGTTAATCTGTCGATTACCATGTTTAAGCGTATGTCAAAGAAAGTCCGGCTAGACCGAATAGTGTCGCACTTGGAATTGCGTGAAATACGTGCGAAGTACTGCTATGCTATCGACGAGCGCGACTGGAACGAGTTTCGCACGTTGTTCACAGACGATCCGGTCCTCGACTTTGGTGCAATGGGTGTCTACAAGGGGCGGGACGGCCTCGATAGATTCATCAACGAGTTCGTCGAGAACCAACTCCTAGGTTCGGCACACCTGCTAGCGAATCCGCTCATCGAAATCGATGGCGACGAGGCGACTGGAGCATGGTACGTGAACAGTCCGATAACGTTCACTGACGGTACCGGCGCCTGGCGCCTTGGCCGATACGACGATGAGTATCGTCGTATCGACGGGCGTTGGCGGATCGACCATATTCAACTGCGATTTATTTACACAGCAGACTACGACGGCGAGACATGGAGTGACCTTTGTCTGGTTTCAAAGAGCTAAGAGCGGATATGATCCAATAAACAAGTGAGCCTTCTCACCATGACGTACTAGTGACCCCCACAGCACGATCGCTGGTCTGGAAGGACATGTCTATCAACGCTGTAGTAGACATTGCGGCGCCCGAATGAGAGCGCATCGTGAAGTTGGCCTTCTCGAGGCACCGTGATATTACTTTTCTTCGTCCCAGTTATAGAATCCCTCTCCAGTCTTAACACCGTAGTCACCGGCTCGAACCATCTTTTTTACGATCTGCGGGGGACGGTACACCTCGCTACCTAGTTCCTCAGCAAGGTACTCGCCGACCTTGACGCGGGTATCCCATCCGTTGTAGTCGCCAAGTTTCAGTGGCCCCATCGGGTGGTTGTATCCCAGCTCCATCGCTGTGTCGATATCTTCAGGAGACGCAACACCTTCTTGTACCATTCGCGCTGCTTCCATCCCCAGCACGAGGCCGAGTCGAGAGGTAGCAAATCCGGGGAAGTCGTCGACAACTATGCTTTCTCGTCCGAAGTCGGTTGCAAGCTTCTCGGCTTGTTCCACCGTCTCGCTGCTAGTATTATGGCCGGTAATGAGTTCGACCAGTTTCATCTTCACTGGAGGATTGAAGAAATGGGTGCCGAGCACACGTTCGGGATTGTCGGTGACGCTGGCAATCTCGGTTATCGACAGCGACGATGTATTTGATCCAAGCACAACATCTGAGTTCGCCTCGGTGTCCAGTTCTTTGAATATCTCCTGCTTGAGATCCATGTCCTCGCTAACAGCTTCGATGATGAACGATGCATTTTCCGTGACATCTTTCAATTCCGTCGTTCCAGTGATGCGCTCGAAGACCACGTCGGCCTCGTCAATGATGTCGCGCTCCTCCGCCTCTTGGAGGTTACGCTCGATGGTATCGAGTCCGTCTTGAACAAGATCGTCTTCAATATCACGCATGACGACATCGAACCCATTCTGGGCGGCAAGTTGTGCGATACCGTTACCCATTGTACCGGCACCGATGATACCGATTACTCTCACTGCCATACTTAATCCGTTTCTGGCAGTCGTTAAAACATTTGCCCCGTAGTCAATCTACGTGCATTCGTGTAAATCCTGATATTTCCCGAAGAGACTTACCATGTCGAGCTAAAGATAGTACTCGAAGCGATATGACCGATGAGTCCGATAGAGACCAACAGAAGGGATTTGACCTGAGCGCTGATGATCCACTGGGACAGTTACGAAAACTTGCCGAGGGTCACTCGTTCATCGATGAACTGTCCCCACAGTTCCGCTCATTCGAAGACGGCACCCTGTATATGCTGTTTCCACACCAAGAACAGTGGGTGAACCCCGGTATGGAAGGATCACTCCACGGTGGCATCGTCTGTGCTATGCTTGATACCGTCATGGGATTTGCATTGATGGGGACAGCGGCTACCACCGAGGTGAACAGTGGTCCCACGGTGAACCTTAACGTCAACTTCCTCGTCGGTGCAGACGAAGACTTCGAAGCGGTTGGCGATGTCGTTCGGATGGGCTCTTCGACGGCAGTGGTCGATGGGATCCTTCGGGGAGTGGAATCCGGCGAAACCATCGCGACTGCTTAGGGGGTCTGCCGAGTGTACGAGAAGTAGCCAAAATCGCACTAATGGGTCGAATGTCAGAGGGTCTTCTATGTACCTATGTCCAATATCATTAATACACGATCAATCAGGTTTCACAGAGCATCTCCATTCGTTCGTGGACGTGGATGTCGTCTTGATTATACGCAATAGCGATAATACGAGCACCTCCTCCTCAAACTGGAGTTACTTCCGAGGGACCCGCGCAGTCACAGTGCCGCCAACGATGACATCATCTTCTCTGCAAAGTTCGACCTCAAACTCGACGTGACCGTCGCTATTTTCAATCCACTTGTCAGCCACTGTCGCTGCAGTAGTAACCGTCTCATCCTCAAATACCATATCTTGGAAACGGACGTCAAACGATCGCAAATCAGATGGGGAGTCAAGAATGGGGACGATACTCTGAAGGAGATACGAGAGATTAGCAGGCCCTTGGTTTAACAACCCAGGATAGTCCATCTCCTCTGCGCGACGCGCATCGTAGTGTGGTGGATAGGGGTCCTGAAGAATGGCAGCTAACAACTTCATATCCGACCCAAGCAGATCCTCAACTGTCCGTGGCGGCAATTCATCACCCGGAGATAATTCCTCGTATAGCATTATTCCTCACCCATGAGCACCATGTCGGCTTCCATGTCGAACACAGGGGCGCCATCAGACATTGTCACCTCATAGACTTGGGTGACGATAGTCAGCGGACCCGTGCTTCCTTCTTTTTTGTCGACATTACTGATGTAACCGCTGACTTGGAGTGGCTGACCAGTCTCCAGAGGAGCGTGGAACTCAGCCCGTAACTGACCGAGTGCTGCACCACTGGTCCAGTCGTCCGCAAGCCGGCCCATTGTCTCCTCAATGCCACCGGTTGCCTCGACAACGATATGCTGACACATCGAGAATGGAACGAGCTGTCTCGGCTCACCGGCCACTTGGGCGGCTTCATCGTAACGAAAAGTATCCTCATCGTTACGGGTCGCGTCCGCCCAGAGATAGGCCTTCCAGTCTTCTACGGTGAACTCACCGCTGGGCAGTTCCGTACCCTCTATATTCGTCCGTGTCATGTTCTACGGGTACACCCCTCGATTATATAAATGGTAGGCGAGCTGATTTTCATCATCCTTTTGTGACAGTGACATCTGACTCTCGGCGATCCCACGCCGCATCATTGTCACGGTCGCGGAGCTTCTTCTTTTGAATCTTCTCGTTTTCGGTCTTGGGAAGTTCGCTAACGAACTCGAAGAACCGTGGTACCATGAAATACGGCATCCGATCGTTACACCACTTAGTGAATTGTTCGGGGGTTGCAGACTCTTCCTCTTCAAAGACAATAAACGCCTTGACCTCATCCTCACCACCCTCCTCTTCGGCTTCGACACCGACAACGGCCGCCTCCTGAACCGCTGGGTGTTCGAGGATGGGCTTTTCAACCTCGTAAGAGGAAATGTTCTCTCCGCGGCGACGGATAGTGTCACCCATGCGGTCGACAAAGTAGAACCAGCCGTCTTCGTCGCATCGCAATCCATCACCGGTGTGGAACCAACAGTTTCGCACCGCTTCGACCGTTTTTTCTGGCATCCCGTAGTATCCAGACGTGATGATAGAGCTGATAGTTGGCCGGATGGCGTATTCGCCCATCTTCCCCGTTTCAACGGGAAAGTCGGTTTGGGGGTCAACCAGTTTCACATCAAAGTACTCGTCGAGCAACAATCCAGCAGCGCCCTCAGGTCGCTCGACTCCATAGGGTGCAAGTACGGGCATGCAGGTTTCGGTCGTCCCGATGACCTCCGAGATGTACTCGATTCCGTATCGCTTCTCGAATTCGTCCTTGATGCCATAGGCGGTTGGCGCGGCGAAGAGACACCGAAGGTCGTTGTCATCATCGATATCACGCTCAGGTTGCTGGTAGACAAAGTCCATCATCGACCCGAGGAAATTACACACCGTCGCGCCCGTCTCGTTGAGTCGGTCCACCCAGTTAGAGGCGCTGAACTTTTCAAACAAGCAAATCTTCGCACCGGCGATAAGCGACGGGAAGACTGCCAGCACCTGTGCGTTGCTGTGGAACAGAGGATTACCTGTCATGTAGATGTCTTCGTCGGTCAGCTGAACGAGGTTTCGACACTGCTCCGCGAAGAAGTACTGATGAGAGTAGCTCTTTTGAATCGCCTTCGACGGCCCTGTCGTCCCGGAAGTCATGATTAGCGACGCGATATCCGTGAAGTGAAGGTCGACAGTCGGATTCGAGTCGTCATCGGAGATTAGCGACTCGTAGGTCGAGAAAGATAGCCCAGAGTCTGATCGCTCAACGATGTTTTCATTCTCACCGAAGACAGCAACGGATTCGAGGTGGTCGAGGGCATCTTCGATTTGAAGAAGTCGATCGACGAACGACTCATGAAATACACCGAACTCTGCCTCCACTAGGTTCGCGACGTGTGTGAGAGTCCCCTCCTTATAACTCGTATTTATAGGAACCTCGACAGCGCCAATTTTACTGAGCGCGAACCAGAGATAGAGATACTCCAGTGAATTCGGTAACATAAGAAGGACATGATCGCCCTTCTTAATACCGGCCTCGGCGAGGCCGTGGGCGAGCCGATTAACGATTCGGTTGGTTTCAGCGAAGCTGACGGTTTTATCGGTCGTTTCCCATTGTAGAAAGGTCTGCTCGCCCAGTGTTTCAGCGTGGTGTTCCAGTACGTTCGGCAAGAGCCAGTCTTTCTGGTTTTCCCATTTGAGACAAAAGTCTCCGTAGTCCTCGTAGGTCTGCATCGCGTATTAAATGTGTTTTCCAGTACAAATAGGCACCGGAGGATAAGGCATGGCTGACATTTTCTAGTCGGACTCAACACTATCTAAGCCATCAGAAATTGATGAATAGGGATTGCGATTGCCGATGGCCAGTACTTAACGACACGCACCAGTCAGAGGCGGGTACTGCCGAGTTTTAGGGTCACTCGCGGAGATACTTTCTTTATCTCCCGGGTGCAGGTGTGAAACGACCATGGATCCACGAGAGGTGGCAGCTGATAGTGAAACGATTAGTCTTCATTTCGATAAGCCAGTTGAACACGCGGTGACATTCGTCATCGACCGTCCAGAGGCGAGGAACGCGATGAACGAACAGCTCCGTTCGGATTTCAAAGCTGTATTTGATGCGCTCGAAGATTCCGAGATCCGCGCCGTCGTCCTCACGGGATCCGACGAATCTCGTTTATTCGTCTCGGGGGCAGATATTAGCGATCTGCGGGAGCGTGACGTGCTAGAGCAGCGCCATATGAGCCAACGGCGGAAGGTTTACGATGTCATCGCTAACTTTTCGCTGCCGGTCATCGCCCGGATCAACGGCTATGCTTTTGGCGGCGGTCTAGAACTTGCGTTAGCCTGCGACATTCGGGTGGCGGCTCAAGATACCAGTCTCGGTTTTCCCGAGGT
Source organism: Haladaptatus marinus (assembly GCF_051194195.1). Classification (NCBI taxonomy): domain Archaea; kingdom Methanobacteriati; phylum Methanobacteriota; class Halobacteria; order Halobacteriales; family Haladaptataceae; genus Haladaptatus; species Haladaptatus marinus. The sequence goes on along the minus strand of NZ_JBLZNK010000006.1, from coordinate 279,176 downwards.
CGGTCTCGGACTTATTCCAGGTGGGGGTGGCACCCAGCGACTCCCGCGGCTAGTCGGTGAGGGACAGGCCATGCGGCTCATCCTTACTGGTGATCCTGTCGGTGCGGAAGAGGCACATTCCCTTGGCTTGGTGGACGTCGTAAGCGATGACTTAGACGAGACGGTCGCCGATCTCGTCGGAAGTATCGTCGGGCATAGCCCAGTAGCATTAGAGTATGCCAAACAGGCCATCACGGCGAGTTCGAACATGGATCTCGACGAGGGCATCGAGTTCGAGACGCAACTGTTTGTCCAGCTGTTCGCCACAGAGGACAAAGACGAGGGAATAGACGCGTTTCTTGAAGATCGTGAGCCAGAATGGAGTGGTCAATAAGATGTACGACGAGATAACCTACGACGTTGACAACGGCATTGCGACGGTGATGATCGATCGACCGGATGTACATAATGCGTTCACCGAGCGGACCATCGAAGAGTTGAACGACGCTCTAGAACAGTTTCACGAGAACGAGACCGCGTACGTCGCCGTTCTCACCGGTGCCGATAATGGATTCTGCGCTGGGGCGGACGTCAATACGATGCCTGACTGGGCCGAACAATCAAAAGAGGACTACGCATCCTTTCTCGACGGCGTCCAAGATGTTGTTCGGAATCTCCGGGAATCTGCAAAGCCGACGGTCGCTGCGGTCGGTGGTCCGGCCATCGGCGCAGGCTGTGACATGGCGTTGGCTTGCGATCTCCGTGTCGTCGGTTCTGATGCCGTCCTCCGGGAAGGCTTTGTCAAGATCGGCCTCGTCCCTGGCGATGGCGGCGCGTGGCTACTTCCGAGACTCATCGGGGAGGCGAAGGCCCGTGAGTACCTATTGACTGGTCGAGACATCTCGCCCGAAGCGGCTGTGGAGATGGGACTAGCTGTCGAGATAGCTGACAACGCTCTTATCGCGGCTCGCGATATCGCCGCGGAAATCAAAGATATGCCGGCACAGGCCGTCCGGCTGACAAATCGTTTGCTCAACGGCGACGAATCCTTCGAGGACCACGCCCAGCGGGCGATAGAATACCAGTGGGACTGCATCACGGACCCCGAACACAAAGAGGCAGTTGCGGCCTTCCGCGAAAAGCGCGAGCCGGAGTTCGACCGAGATTTCAGTTAAATCGATTTCAGTCGAAAGAAAGTTAGACGAGGTCCGGCAACCCGTGTTTCTTGATGACAGCCGCAATCTGGTTCTTCTGTATCTCGTCCGTACCCGCTGCAAGGCGACGACCACGGGTCATCCGGTAGAGGTACTCAAGAGGGTGGCCCTGTTGATAGCCGTTCGCACCGTGAATCTGCAACGACTCGCTAACGATGTGTTCGGCCCGTTCCGTAGAGTGAAGTTTTGCAAGCGACGTTTCGAGCCGATCCGGGATACGCCCTTGCTCGTGGGCGTTAAGCGCCGCACGATAGGTTAGCATCCGGGACGCTTCCAACTGGGTCAGCATATCCGCAAGCTTCCATTCGATGCCCTGGAAGTCGCCGATTGGTTGGCCAAACTGCTCGCGTTGCTGGGCATAGTCGAGCGCCTTCTCGAGGGCGTTTCGCGCAAATGAATTGGCGAGTGTCGCACACCCCAACCGCTCCCAGTTGAGCGCCTTCAGCTGTTCAGTGAACGCATCCTTCCCACGGGTGAGTACGTTCTCCTCGGCAACGTCGACGTCTTCAAACCGAAGTTGGCTCTGAGTCCCACCGTGCATATTAGTGTAGTGTTCTTGGATCTCAACGCCGTCCCAGTCGAACTCTACGACAACCGATCCCAAGCCTTCAGGGAACTTTACCCAGACGACGACAGCGTCTGCATGTGTTACATTGCTTACCCAGATTTTCTCGCCATTCAGAACGAGATCGTCGCTGACCTCCGTTTGCATCGAACCAACATCGGAGCCTGCCTCGGGTTCGGAGATGGCGATAGCGATGAATGATTCACCGTCAAGGACTGCCGGCAGGTACTGATCTTTCGCATCTTCAGTCCCAAACATCTCGATTGCGCGCGGTGCTACCATCTGTTGATTGTAAATGAACTCCGCAGTGTCAGGACAAACAGCACCGACAGCTTCGATAGTAAGCATTGCCTCGAACTCGCTCATGCCACCTCCACCGTACTGCTCATCGAAGTTAATACCTAAGAACCCTTGCTTGGCCAGCAGTTCTACGTTTTCCCAGGGCGGTTCTCCATCCCATTTGAACGCCTTGTCGGCGAACTCATCGCGGGCGATGTCCTCAAGTGCAGAGAGAACCATCGTCTGTTCGTCTGTCAGCTCAAACATCGATAGAATGTATTCGACCGACCGAGTACAAAAATCCATCGAGTATTCGAACCGGTGGTGTGGGAGGGTGACAACTTATGCCACTGGAGGCGAAAATAGTGGGCGATGCGCGATGCATATCTCATTGGAGCGGGTCAGAGTGACTTCGGGGCTTTTCCCGACAAGAGCTATCTATCGCTCTTTCGGACGGCGTTCGAAAACGCCTGCGAGAGTGTCTCAAAAGAATTCGACCCTGTCAACGTTGACGAAGCATACGTAGGTAACCTGAGCATCGGCGGACGACAAATTGGACTGCCAGGACCAGCAGCAACCGAACACGTAGGACTGCATGCCATTCCCTCGGTTCGAATCGAGAATGCGTGTGCGGCGAGTGGCTATGGTGTCCGGCAGGCCGTCCAGGCCGTAAAAAGCGGCATGGCCGACGTTGTCTTGGCCGGTGGGACTGAGGTTATGAACGACCTTGGTGACGATCGAGTCCGCTACTGGCTAGGCGTCAGCGGCGAGATGGAGTGGGAGAGGATGGCCGGGACCACTTTCTCGGGCGTATTCGCTCAGATTGCCAGCGCTCACATGGCTGAATACGGTACAACCCGCGAACAACTCTCACACGTCGCTGTAAAGAGCCATGAAAACGGCGCGAAAAACCCTCATGCCCATCTCGGCCACGAATGTTCACTCGAGGACGCCGAGTCCGCGCCAACGGTGGCCGATCCGCTGACGCTTTACCACTGCTGTCCGATGTCGGACGGTGCCGCTGTGGTCCTAGTAGCCAGCGAAGAGGTCATCGACGAGTACGACGATGATCCGATCCGAATCGCAGGCGTGGGCGCAGCAAGCGATGGTGTAGGACTGTTTGAACGCAATTCCTATACCGCAATTCCTGCCTCCGAGACAGCGGTGAACCAGGCGTATGAGGACGCAGGGATGGGCCCTGATGACATTGATTTTGCCGAGGTTCACGACTGTTTTTCAATAGCAGAGATCGTTGCCTACGAAGACCTCGGATTCTGTGAGCGCGGTGAAGGCGGTGTGTTCGCCGAGCGAGGTGCAACCAAGCTCGACGGCGAACTCCCGGTTAACACCTCAGGGGGCCTCAAATCAAAGGGGCACCCCATCGGCGCGACTGGTGCCAGTCAAGTTGTAGAAGTATTCGAACAACTGCACGGCCGCGCGGGTGAGCGCCAGGTCGAAAACTCCCAAATTGCCCTGACACACAATATCGGTGGCAGCGGCGGAGCTGCCGTCGTCCATATCTTCGAGAAGGAGGGGGCAGCATGAGTGTTGGCATCGCAGGCGTCGGTGTCTACGCACCCACCAGCAGACTTTCGACAGACGAAATTGCTGAGACTTGGGGTAATGTCAACGCTCCAGGCATCGAGGCGACTGCAGTCCCGGCTGCCGACGAAGACGTCCTGACTATGGGTTATGAGGCTGCACAGCGGGCGCTCAACGCGACTGGAACGAACCCAGATGATGTGACCACCCTCATATTCGCGACGACAAACCCGCCTCTCGCAGAAGAGACACTGCTGCCCCATCTCGGAGAAATGCTGGCGCTGCCAGATGACTCCGAACTGGAATTACACACCGGATCCATCGCAGCCGGCTTGGTCGCACTCAAAGCTGGCCTGCGGGCCGTCGACGATGGGACTGCGCTCGTCGTCGCCAGCGATGCCCCACGCGGGAACCCTGACACGGCGATTGAACAGGGGGCCGGAGCAGGAGCGACTGCCTTCGTTCTGACCGTAGGCGCACCGGCCAAAGTAACCGATTGGGCGTCTTACTCGGAGCCATCGTCCGGCACACGATTCCGCCGGCGCGGTGCCCAGGTTACCGAGGGCCTCGGCATCACAGCTTTCGACCGGGATGCGTTCCGAACCGTCGTGACCGGCGCACTCGATCAACTCACCTACGATCCGGAAACCATCGGTGCCGCTGCAGTCCAAGCAACGAATGGCCGACTCCCTTATCGGATCACTGATGCGCTCCCTGTCTCGAACGAAAACCTCGCTCAGTATACAACGGTTCACAACATCGGTGATACCGGGGTTGCAAGTGTCCCACTGAGTCTCGCGTGCGCTCTTGCCGATGGAATCAGCGATATCTTGGGTATCGCGGTCGGGAGCGAGGCAACAGCGGAAGCAGTGACTATCGCGGTACATGACACCGTTCCGACCATCATTGATCTCGGTGGTACCTCCGATCTCGAATATGATGAATACCTCCGCCAGCAGGGCGAACTAAGCAAAAGAAAACCGGAAGGCGGCGGCGGGTACGTCAGTATCCCCACATGGCACCGCTCGTCCGCCCAGCGGTACCGTTTGGAGGCCGGCCGGTGCTCGGTTTGCGGTGAATTGAACCTACCGCCGAGAGGAGCCTGTAGCTACTGCCACAAACTTGCAGAGTATGCTCCCGTTCGGCTTGATCGGACAGGTGTCGTAGAGGCTGTATCCGTTATTTCGCAAGGAGGGGCGCCCCCTGAATTCTCGGAATTACAAGGACGCTCTGGTGCTTATGTGACCGGTATAGTTGCTTTCGACAGCCCAGAGGGCGACTCCGCGAGTATTCCAGCAATGTTTGTCGAGACCGACCCTGACGACGTTACTGTCGGCGACGGAGTGGAGATGACAATCAGACGAATATATGCGCAAGAGGGCGTTCCGCGGTACGGATTCAAGGTCAAACCCCAGAACTGACACTCGTCAGTTCTCGTGGTGGCGCGTACGGGCGATACGTGGGACACCTTCGACAGCGATTGTCTGGCCAAGAATATACCGGGCGGCTGGGCTAGCGAGGAACTGCGCAACGGAGGCGATTTCTGCAGGGGTGCCAATTTGACGGTCGACTTCCTCTTCGTCGATATCTTCGGCACTGATACCCATCTGACTCTTTAATCCCTCGGTGGCTACAAGTCCAGGCATGATGCCGTTTACGTGGATACCATATTTTGCCCACTCATAGGCGACTGTTCGAGTAAAGTTGTTCATACCGGACTTGGCGGCAGCGTAGTGGGCCATCTCCGGAGCACCGTCTCGTGCTGCAACGCTCGAGATATTGATTATAGTACCCCCATCGCCATTACGCATCTGTTGGCCAACAACCTGCGAGCAATTAAATGCACCGTGGAGATTAATGTCGACAATAGTTTGCCAGCCGTTTTTACTGATGTCCTCGAACGGAGACCTGAAGCTCGCGCCTGCGTTGTTCACGAGGATATCGATCGGTCCGAATGTTTTAGTTGTCGTCTCCACGAGATCTTCGATGGCACCATAGTTGGTCACGTCGCACTCGATGGGCAACGCTTCACCCTCGTAGTTCCCGTCATTGATCGCGTCGGCGACGGGGTCAACGTGCTCCTTTGACCGTGAGCAAATAACGACGTTTATACCGTTCTTAGCGAATCGTTCACCGATTGCGCGTCCAATACCGGATGACGAGCCGGTTACTACTGCTGTACTGCCGCGAATATTGTACTCCGAGGTAGTCATACGAGTTTCATATACAGGTATCAGCATCATGCATGTAAATCTATCTACTATGAACACTCCAGTATCTGCCAATGATCTCTGAAAACCCCTTTCTTTATTCAGTTGATAGAATTACCCAAGCAACTTCGGCAATGCCGAGCCCAGAGAGAGAAATCTACAATACAAACCATCCAAGAGCAAGGTGGTAAAGATGTCAAATAGAAATATTTCTTAGATCAGTACTGCTAACCCGGCAGTATTAGCAAGCGAAAGACTTCGGTAATACCGAAATATATTATGAGTAAACCGAGAGGGCTTCGTTTCCAAAGAGACCCATCCATTACAAAACTAATCATGTAATAGTTGGTCGAATGATGGAATGCTATGGAAGTTGCGTGAGATCAGATGTCGACAAAGATCGAAATGAGCGTGCTCTATAGTCGAATTCATGCAGAACAACCGGAGATCCTCGACTTTCGGTAATACCGGATTCACAGCGTTCTATCAGCGGAGAATTTATAATAATATACGATCATCACATATCACTATCAAGCGTAAAGTAAGGACAGACGAGCGTCCAAAATCCGGAATGACCGGATGATTTATTTGCTATTATCATAAATTAACTGTGTATGACCAAAGAAGGTCCCGTCAAAACTGCTCACACCGTGTTCAACGTTATCGAAGCAATCCTTGAACTGGAGGGAGCCAGATTTACGGAACTCGTTGACCATCTTGGGATGGCCCAGAGCACGCTCCACGACCATCTCAAAACGCTCGAATCGATGGGAATGCTCGTCAGGGATGGGAACGAGTATCGGGTTGGGATTCGATTTCTTGAATACGGGGAACAAACACGACAACAACGTCAGCTGTACGAAGTCGGTCGGCCACAAGTAAAGGAATTAGCCGAGGAGACCGGCGAGCACGCGAGCCTTATGATCGAGGAAAACGGCGATGGTGTCCTCCTCTGCATCGAGAAGGGCGACGTTGCCGTAAACCTTGGTGCATATGCCGGAATCCGCGTACCGCTGACCTCGAATGCACCGGGGAAAGCGATACTCGCACATCTCAACGAGGAGCGGATCGACGAGATTATCGTAGAACATGGTCTCCCCCAACTTACCAGTAAATCGATCACAGACCGGAGTGAGCTTGATAATGAGTTAATGAATATCCGCGAGCGCGGATACGCAATCGATTCAGGCGAACTCGTTGAAGGGGTTAAAGCAATTTCAGCGCCGATCGTTAGCCGCGGCGAGATACAGGGTGCCGTCACTATCGGTGGGCCAGTTAAGCGGATGAGTGGCGAGCGTTTCGACAAAATACTGCCCGATTTGCTTCTCAAGGCATCGAATATTATCGAACTCAATATATCTCACAGATGATCGCATCCTTCGCGATTGAGGGCTTAGACGCCAAAAAGGTCACGTGCGTTCTTAGACAGAAGTTTCCGCTCGATTTCGGGATCAAAATCGAGGTCATCAATCTGATTAAGCGTTTCTTCGTACTCCAAGACTGGGAAATCTGTCCCGAAGACTGCCTTGTTGCGGCCACGCGATTTGATGAAGTTCACCACGTTTTCTTCCCAATACTTTGGAGCGTGTGCCGTCGCACCGAGATAAACATTGGAATGCTTCCATGCCAGTGCCTCGAGTTCTTTCGACCAAGGCCAACCAGTGTGGCAGGCGACAATATCGAGTTCAGGAAAATCGAGTGCCAAGTCGTCGACCAAGAGAGGTTTACCGTGCTTACTCGGCATCTTCATTGCTGAATGACCGACTTGCATTACAACGGGGACGCCGAGTTCAGCGCACTTTGCGTAAAAGGGATAGTAACGACGATGATTGAGTGGCAAGTCCCACCCATATGGCTCGAGCAGGCCAGCAACGAAATCGTGGTCCTCAACGTATTCTTCGAGGCACGCGACGCCGTCCATTCCCTCACGAGGGTTGATACCGGCCATACCTCGAATGCGATCAGGATACTGCTTAGTGACCTCAGCGACCATCTCATGGGGCACGTCGATCTGCATCCCGCCATTGGGATCGCCGAACTTCAGCGCGGGGATGAATACCTGGTCGACACCGTTGCGATCCATTCTCTCAATGAACTCGTCCGGTGTCATTCCGTTATTCGGGTCATACATATCATCTTTTCCGAATATACGGGCAGCGATCCGCTGAGCCTGGGAGTTGTAGTAACGTTTCATCCCTTCCTCGGTAAATAGATTACACCAGATATCGATGACCTCTCTGTCGTGTTCCGACATAATAGATAATAACTCGGGTGGCACCTGTTTAACATTACCGATAGATCCAACAATACCCGGACCTTTTATACTATCTCGCGGCCATTCCTGAAACGAGGATGTATTCGAAGATCAATCTCGATGAAGCGCCAGACAGGACCCGAACCGATGAGGAACCAGCTGTTCGAATGCTCGGCTATGAACTCCGTGAGCGCGGCGAGTCCCGTCCCGAAGAAATGCGATTCAATTACTTCTACTATGATGCTGGGAACACAGTCCGCCGTCATACACAGAAAGAGCAGGAAGAGTTATTCTTCGTTGTGAAAGGGCGCGCGACAATGGAAGTCGGTGAGGAGGAATTCGAGATCAATTCGGGCGACTTTGTTGTCGTCGACCCTGGCCCATGGCGGCAGATTCACGCCCACGAGGATACGGAAATATTCGCGGTCGGAGCCCCGAATGTCCGCGATGATGCGGTTTTCGAAGCAGATGTCGAAGAGACAACCCGCGAATGACTCACCTCAGAATGCCTCGATAATTTCATCGCCAAACTGTTGCATCAGATCAAGCTGCTCGTCGATATCGGTAGTGAAGAAGTCAACAATGAGACGCGTGGTGCCAGCCTCGCGGTAGGCCTCTATGTCTGCAATGATGTTCGACGCAGAACCTTGGAGCAGCCGATCATCGTCGGCATCGGGATTAATGTTAACGGGGCGTAGCACACCGATATCGGGTTCTCCGTCGCGGTCGTAGTCCCTCCAAGCGTTCATGATGCGCTCGCGCGCGGCGGCAACATCATCAGGATGATCCCATAGTGTGGACCATCCGTCGCCGAACTCGGCAATACGACGGAACGTCGCACCAGATTTTCCACCGATCCAGACCGGAATGTCACCGGATGGTTGAGGATAGAATCCGACTTCGTCAAACTCGTAGAAATCGCCGGTATAGTCCGTAACGCCCTCTTCCTGAGCGAGATCGAAAATTTCGAGGAACTCGTCGGTTCGCTTACCCCGTTCCTCAAAGGGAACATCAAGCGCGTCAAATTCGGGTTTAAGCCATCCGGGGGCGACACCGAAATCGAACCGACCGCCAGAGAGCACGTCCAACGAGAAAATATTCTTTGTCAGTACAAGCGGATGGCGGCATGGCGCTGCAACCACGTTCGTTCCCAGCATAATATCGTCGGTGACTGCTGCCAGTTGTGACAGCACCTCAAAAACATCGAAGAGGCTCGTCGTTGTGTCGAAAGGTGGTTTGCCTGTCTTGGAGAACTCGTAGTCGGTCGGTATCTCCCCTGGGTAAACGATGTGATCTCCGGCGACGAGTACGTCGAAACCACTCTCTTCAGCGACTTGTGCGCTCCGCGCAAAGACGTCTGGGAGTTCTTCGTCCGGGATTCCATACGAATTACTCGTCGCGGACAGCATCACACCAAATTCCATATTGCTACTCTTCCGCATGTGATAGATATCATAAGGGGTGTTCAATTAGCTCTTTTGGTTAGTCCAACGATTAGCACATAGAGATATCTGCTCAAGACCCCAAAACGGGTATGCTACAGTCACCATACGATATCGACTACTACCCCAACTGCGGACTAGACATATTTGAGATGCATAGAATCAAAGGGATGTACGACGACATGGATACTGACGACATCACCAATCATGCACGCTATAATGACAATCTCGAAGAAATCTGGACGGAGTAAATATGGACTTTCTCAACGATGAGCAGACACCCAAAGACGCCCTCTGGGTCGCCCACACCGACGATGTACCTCTCGTCGACCTGAGCGAACGCGATGACGTTACACCTGACGTGAGCACCCGGCCTGTGGACGAAGTATTGGGTCTCACCGAGGTGGGGGCAAAGCTCTGGTACTTTGAACCAGGTGACGAAATTGGATACCATGCCCACCCTGAAGAGGAGGAGCTATATTACATCGTCCAAGGTCAATTTTCACTGAAACTCGGCGATCCGGACGATCCGACTTACGAGACCGTTGGGCCAGGCACGTTCTATGCGGCTGGCCCCCACGAACCACACGGCCATCGATGCGTCGGTGACGAGCGGGGAGTCATACTAGCAGTAGGCGCTCCCGGGGACGCCAGTGACGCGGTGCTGGATCCCCACCAGATGGAGCGGTAGGTTTCACCACCACCGGAGAGGAATAGATTCATTACTAAATCCTACTGAGACAATAATCGTACTTCAGATCGTCTGTTACTTATACAGGTGATTAGCAATAACCGTCCGATTCACCTCGTTCGTACCCTCATAGATCTGGGCGCCCTTCGCCTCGCGCATATAACGCTCGACGGGATAGTCCGTCGAGTAGCCTCGTGATCCGTGGATCTGAACTGCCTCGGTGGCGGCATCCATAGCGGCATCACTTGCAAACGTCTTGGCTATTGCAGCTTCTTGGCTCACTCGCTTGTCCTGGTCGCGACGTTCGGCGGCTTGATAGGTGAGCAAACGTGCCGCCTCAAGGTCCATCTTCATATCGGCTAGCTTGAATGACACACCCTGAAAGTCACGGATAGGCTGGCCAAACTGTTCACGTTCATCAGCGAACTCGGCACTGGCGTCTAACGATCCTTGGGTAATACCCACACCCTGAGCCGCAACGCCGATACGACCCACGTCCAGCGCCGCCATAATATACTTGAACCCATTGCCTTCTTCACCGACAAGATTCTCTACGGGGACTCGCAGATCATCGAATTCAATCTCGCTCTCGACGACGGCATCACCCTCCATGCACGGAATATCCCGGACAATGTTGAACCCCTCCTTCTCCTGGGGGTTCGGGATCGCAATGATACTGACGTCCTCGTGGCTTCCTGTTTGCTCGGTTCGGGCAACGACAAAGACGAAATCAGCCACCGCACCGTGGGAAGTCCAGACTTTGTGTCCGTTGAGGATGTATTCGTCTCCGTCGCGCCTTGCGGTGGTTTCTAGGGCGTTTGCATCACTTCCGGCCTGTGGCTCCGTAAGTGACACAGCAGTCACTTGATTTTCAGTAAAGATGTCGGTGAGCCACTCCTCGCGCTGCCATTCAGTAGCGAATTCAACAAGTGTATGGCCGACCAGGCCACAGGACAGTGACACCACACCTGCCGGGATTTTCCAGACGCGACTCAATTCCTCGACAGTAATGACAAATGATCGGTAGTCAAGTCCCTCACCTCCGTACTCCTTTGGAATAGTAATGCCGTACAGGCCTGCTTCGCCGAGCTCATCGATGAGTTCGAGCGGGAATTGACCCTCATTCTCATACTCCTCAACGACCGGTTCGATTTCAGATTCGACGAATTGTCGGACACGTTGACGATGCTCGCTGTGCCGATCTTCCAAACCAATAGTTGACATATCCTGGAATTCCTCCGGACTGTTCAAAAGGTAGTGGAGCAGTCGCTTATACCTTGTGTCAGTAGTAGGTGGCATCAAGCGAAAAGTCGGTTTCAATGGTTTACCCAACGAAAATCAGGGTACTTGGAGGCGCAAAGATCGAAGGGTCAGTCTGTCGAAAATACGGCAAGCTGATGGAATTGGCCGAGATTCGCACCCCATGAATGCGCCAGACCACGTTTTGGGGTGCCGACCTGTCGGTCTCCTGCTTGACCCATGAGTTGGAGTGCGAGTTCGGCGTGGCGTGATAGTGACGCGCAGATACCAGAGTTCGTACATAGAACTCCCCCAGAGGGGTTGAATGGAATATCGCCATCCCGAGCAGTTGCCCCCTCCCGGACGAGGTGTTTCGCCTGGCCCTTCTCACAGATCCCCAAGGCTTCGTACTCCATTAACTCGAACGGAATATAGGGATTGAATGTCTCGGCGATATCCAGTTCTTCACGAGGATCCTTGATGCCAGCTTCGTTGTACACGCGGTCGGCTAGTGTATGAAGCTTTGGGAACCACTCATAGGTTCGATAGCCTGAGGAGAATGTGTTGCTGATGCTGTTGATAGCGTCGACCCAAACCGGCGTATCTGCGAGGTCTCGTGCAACATTCTCACTTGCCATTACTATGGCTGATGATCCCGAGGAGACCGGACAAACCATCAACCGGTGTAGTGGCCATGCGACAATGGGCGAATCGAGAATGTCGTCGACGGTCTTTGACTCATTGCGGTGAGCGTACGGATTTAGCGCGGCAGATTCGTAGTTCTGAGCGGCCACTCTCGCGAAGTCCTCCTCGGTTGGTCCAAAGGCGTCCATATATGCCGAACTAGGCAGTGCACCCATCTGGATGGCAGTAATGTAATTGCGCTCGAACAGTGGCTCCGCAGCCGTGTTCATCACCTGTTGGCCTTCCAGCACCGAGTCAAACGTCGGTGAGCCATATACTACGGCGATGTCGTACGTTCCAGAAGCAAGGTACTCGTAGGCTGCCTTGACGCCGCTTCCACCGGCCGTCCCACCGGTATTGATGCTGAGCACAGGAATATTGTCACCCATGCCAAGCACCTCTAGCGTTCGTTCAACGCGGAAAGTGCCCTCAAATCCGTCGACAGTTGTGAACATGGTAGCGTCGACGTCTTCAGGATCAACGTTTGCGTGGTTTAGCGCGGAATCGATAGCAGAGTATGCCTGTTCGTCCTTGGACCTCGTTGCATTAAGATGGTGGGTGAACGAGTCAGGTTCGGAATAGCCAACTCCTACGACGGCGACATCCCGGGTCATGATGCACCCCCTTCGAGGACAAGAACAGCATCTGTCCGCCCCGGTTCCCCCAGATGAAGGTCGTTGTCCGCAACAACGACCCGGTCGGCGCCAACGTCCTTGATAGCTTGTGCTGCCGCAATGGTTCGATAGATACCACCAGCGTTCGGTGGGTTCGTTGCGAGTGGACCACCCGAGAGATTGACAGGGAGATCCCCGTCTGGTGCAGTAACGCCATTTCGAAGGAGCGTCGCACCGTCACCGTTGTCACAGAACCCGAGTGCCTCGTAACCTAGCAATTCGAAGGAGGGAGTGGGTCCGGCAATTTCGGCTGCGTCAACGTCGGAGGGTTTGATACCGGCACCTTCGTAGGCTGCCTTCGCCGCACTTCGCAGTGCTGGCTGGTTAAGTCGCTCATCGAAGTCCCTGTAGCCATACTGACTGCTATTGATCCCGATCCCGGTGAGCCACACTGGATCGATACTAAGTTCGGCAGCTTTCTCCTCGGACACGAGGATGAGGACGGCCGCGCCGTATGATACCGGTCCAATCATGAGTTCGCGGAGCGGTCCGACTACTGTGTCGGATTCACAGATGTCAGCTTTCGTGTACTGCTCACGCCGGTGGGCCGTGGGGTTCTCACTGGCTGCGGTATAGTTTTTGGCGGCGGTGCGGGCTAAGTCATCGACTGTAACATCACGGCGCTCTAAGTGAGCGTTTGTCAGAATACCGTATGACTGGAGGTGGTCCTGTCCGATAGGACGGGCGTACAGCGGTTCCTGACTGATATGGCTCACCATACGGTGTTCTGTTTGGACTGTATCAGCTGCCACTACCGAGACGACGTCGGCCTTTCCCGCGCGAATCTTCGCTACCGCTTGGTGGATGCCAGCACCACCGCCGTTCTGGATGCGCATCACAGGTTTCTCGTAACCGCCTGCGGGAGTCACCTTCATACCGCTGCTAATGGCTGCTCCGTCGAAGGCGTCTTGGTCGGTCAGCACGAGTGCGTCTAAGTCATCGCGAGTGATGCCAGCTCGATCGAAGGCTCGCATCGAAATCTCCGATGTTATTTCTCTTGCAGACATATTCACCTCTTGCCGGAAACCCTCTACCGCGTGGGCTGCTATCGCTACATTAGTCATAGTTTACTCCATTTATTGGCTAGATTCGTCTTTCGTATCATGCAATCGGTCGGAAATACTCGATATCTCTAATGTCGCCTTTGCGCTCGTTAGCCCACACTGGCTCGACAGCCGTACCCTTCTCAACGCTCCCGATGAGATCATGAGGATCTTCGTACTCGATGTCGTCGAGAAAATGCAGTAGACAGGTAGCCGATTCCCCGAGCCGGATGACACCAGTCATATACGGTGGTTCGGGCATGTTCCGAAACTCAAAGAAACAGACCGTGTAGCTCTCGAGAACTCCACGCTGTTCGACTTCGACCCATTCATCGGCTTCAACGAAGCACTCATCACAGACGGATCGTGGCGGTACGAACACGTCGCCACACTCCGGACATTTGGTTCCAAGAATAAGTTTTTCTTCGAGTCCATCAAAGAACCGCTTATTCGTCTCGCCGATGTTGAGACTGAAGTCCAAATCCCAGTGGAACGACTTTTTGTACTCAGGATGCTTTGGTGCAGATTGGGCTGGCTGATCGTTCGGCATCTCTAATCATATTTCAATGTGCGGGTAATCGATAAAAGCCTTTTGACGACTTAGTCCGATCATTTCACCTATCGATTGGATATGAGTCAACACGTACTGAACATTTGTTGCCGCCTTTCGGTATCTCTCGGATCTAATCAACCTATTTTGCACTCGCGTGAATCCAATTCAAACGCGTTGGTGTATTATTGGGAGAGGAATCCACCCTCGACAGCGAGGGTGTGACCCGTTACACGAGAGGATAAGTCTGAGCCCAAGAACAATACCGCGTTTGCGATTTCTTCGGGTTGGGCAAGTCCTCCCATGGGTTCCATCGCACGGAATTGCTCTTCCATCTCTGGGTTTTCTTTCATGATATTGTTAACCATCGGTGTTTCAACGAGGCCGGGCGCAATAGCATTCGCTCGTATTCCATCTGTTGCGAATTCGAGTGCTGCACTCTTCGTTATAAGGCTCACACCTGCCTTGGAGGCACCATACCCGCTGTATTGGGGTACTGCAACTTGCCCACCAATCGAGGACGTGCTGATGATGCTACCACCACCGTACTCTAGCATCGCCTCAATACCATATTTCAATCCAAGCCATACTCCTTTAAGATTCACATCAATGACTTTGTCGAAACCGTCCTCGTCATAATCAACAATATTATCTAATGGCCCATCAATGCCTGCGTTATTGAACAGTACATCAATTCCATCAAACGCTTCTATACATGTGGTGATCATGTTTTGGATGTCCTCTTTTTGAGAAACATCTGTTTCAACAAAAACCGCATTAGCACCCATGTCTTCGATCTCACTCACAGTGGCATGACCGCCTTCAACATTAACATCAGCAACTACGATGTCGGCACCCTCTTCGGCGAACCTGAGAGCCGTCGCTTTGCCGATCCCTTGAGAACCTCCAGTAATTACCGCTGCCTTACCGTCCACTAACTTGCTCATTTTTAATCCGGATATATACTCGGTGGCAAATGATTAAATGGTTTTGGTCATTTTTTGATATATGTCCAAACCGGGTTACTTCTCGCTGACTACCACCGATTCTGAACGTTACTCCATTCAACTCAGCATTTGAATTCGGATTAGTACTAAAATGTCTAATGACCAATTTCAGGAAGCATATTTTTGAATAGTATGGTGTTGAAAATTTCGCTCGTCCTTTAATGTTCGATCGGCGGATGAAAATGCAGTGGAGTTAGCTTAGACTTCGCGAACCCGATTGGCCTCGTCAACGTCCCAGTCTTCAACCTCTTCACGGACGATCTTACCAGTTGCAGACCGCGGGAAGTCATCGGGATGGACGGTGTTGATGTAATGTGGGAGTTTGTAGTTCGCGATATCTTTCTTTAACATCTCCATGAGTTCATCGGTGTCAACCTCATCGGGGTTGAACGTGCTAATAATCGCTCTCGGCACTTCCCCCCACTTTTCGTGGGAGACACGAACAACGGTTGCCTCTTCAATTTCTTCGTGTCTAAGGAGAACTTTCTCAATTTCTGCTGGATAGATGTTCTCCCCTCCGCTCTTGATCAGGTACTTCCTCCGGTTGACGAAGCTATAGGTACCGTCGTCATTGTAAACAAAGATGTCGCCGGTTCGGAACCATCCGTCCTTGAAGTCTTCCTCGTTTGCCTCTGGATTGTTTATATATCCACTACACAGCGTCGGACCACGAGCCGCAAGTTCACCTCGCCCTTCAACCTCATTCCAGTCTTCGTCAATGAGTTTCAGATCGACGAACGAGGATTCTACTTTCGCGAGATCATCATCGTCGGGCAGAACTCCAACAGCGATATTGTTTCCGGCACTGAGTACGTTTGCGTCCTCAGTTGCTCCGTAAGAGTTCGTAAATGGCATATCGAACTTCTCGGTTACGCGCTTGACCTTCTTCGGATCGACAAGGTCGACTAACGCCCCGATTTCCCGGATTTCTCGCATATCCTCGGTATCAATGTCGTTCTCCTCCAGATAGTCAAGGAATCGGTTGATGACGCCAGGGAGCAAAAACAACCAGCCGATTCCTCCCTTATCTTTCTCAAGGAGGATGTCAACGATACGCTCGGTATCGAATCCATTTGGCGGATAATAAGTTCCACCCAGGGAGAATACCGCCGGGAGGGCGTCCGCCGAGATGATGTGGAACAACGGTGCCCATGCAATCCAGCCATCACCCTTCTGAAGATTCCAGTCGATGGTGTATGTGTAGCCTCGAGCGAGCCAAGCTCGATGACTAATGACGACACCCTTTGGAAGACCAGTTGTACCAGAAGTGTATAGCACTACCAGACCCTGTTCAGGATCTACTCGATAATCGGGTGCCGGCTCATCGGTCGTGCCTTTTTCGATCAACGTTTCATAGTCGATACCTGAGTCTCCCCCGTCAAGATGGATGATTTCTGGTGGATCGTCAAGACCCTCCCTGATCCAATTCGCTTTCTCTTCATATTGTTCGGAGACAATGAGTGCATCGGGCTCGACCAGGCTAGCACAATGGACTAATTCCCCCTCCTCAAGTCGCCAGTTAAGCGCGGGAACGAGGAAACCGACTTTTGCGGCAGCAAAGTATGGTTCAATATACTCGCCTCGATTCTCTGCGAGGACAGCTATCCTAGCGTTTCCCTTCTCATACCCCCGCTCTAAAAGAGAATTAGCTAACGCATTGACTCGTTCATTGAACTCGGCGTATGTAACCTCTCGCCCGGGTTCGCTCACTGCGACGTTGTCAGCATACATCCGCGCTGCTTTCCGCATTAGGTCACCGACGTTGAAATGCCGAGACTGTTCGATGAACGACTCCTGGTCTTCGATACCGAGATCGAAATTGTAGTTCATACGTATTTTTCATTGCAATCATTAAGTATAAACTTTTGCCCTGTTCCGCCACATTGATTAATTCGATTAGGTATATTCATACTATTTTTCAAAATCAAAGAAAATTATTGTAGCGGACAGACGTACTGTATGTCTGGCACTGGTAAACAGGACTCGTCTCCCGTTCGACTTGAGCAACGGCCAGTTATCTCGATCCAACGTTGGTTGCCCAGATCATAAAAATCAAGTGACAACAAGTATTCGGATAGCGGTAGTATTTTCAATCGTAATAAAATCGAACGGACGACTTACCGGTGTCGGTTCATGACTATTGATTAATAATATTATATATTAACTATTGGATTTAAAAAGTATTTATTGGAGGTAGCTATTAAATGGGGCCTTTAGATAGCCATCGGTTCCTCGACCCAACCCTCGTCGTAGGGCGAGAAGTATTTTGAATCGTAAGTAAGCTTCTCGATAAACCATTCATCATCACTTTTCACGAATTCGACCTCATAAAACCCGGCGAGCCACGCCGCACCCATTTCTTCAATGTGGCCCAGGTCGAGGAAGTGCCAGCGACCCGTCGCGGTGTCACCGTCCACAGTTATCCACGGGTTGATAGCTAGATGGAACGAGTCGAGAATACCGGTTTCGCCCTCGATGTACCCTTCGAGGAAATCTTCGACTTCGTCTTGTCCATCATAGAACCCGAATTCACCATAATCAATAGCACAGTCCTCGTGGAGTAGTTCGAGAACCCCATCGAGGTCGTGTTCGTCCATCCTCAGCATGTAACAATGCATGAGGTTTGATACCGTTAGGATCGCCGCAGGGTTGTCTACTTCTCGCATGGTACCGCCTAAACCCTTACTTTGCAAACATAAATAAGTTTTGTACGTAGCGCTCGAACTTCCTACCATATTGTAGTTGCAGCATAGCTGCACTCAAATGAGAAATTACGCTATTCAGCACCCATATTTCACTGGGCGAGTATAATCGAATATTGTCAGAATACCATCCTTGATCCATTCGTTTTCCGATACTGATGAGATGAAAGGTAATCCCAATCTGACGGTGACTTACTTTAGCGGCTAACCGTCCAGCCCAAGGAGATGGTCGGTGTTCTTCCCGAGCAAGTGTTCAATCTCCTCATTCTCGAATCTTGGCGCCTTCTCACGAGTAGTTAGCCCACGGATATTTTCAAGCCACTCTTCTTTCGGATGAACCGGATCAAACGCTGGATCATCAGTTCCAAAGTGCATCCGATCCCCCCCGACAGCGTCCATCAGCTGCCGAACCGCAGTAGCGAACTCGTCGGGGCGTTCTTTGCACCGCTCTTGCCAACCGGAGATATCGATATGGAGTTGCGCGTTAACTTTCGACCGGGCGACTGCGAGAAGATCACGCCACCACTCAAACGACATATGTGCCGCGATAATGGGTAAGTCGGGGAAGTCGCTTAGAACCTCATCAAGATTCGTCGGGTGAGAGTATTTACTGTATAATGGGGCAAAGACGGGTCCAGTGTCGGTTAAGACGGGCACATCATGCCGCTGAGCCACTTCCAGTAACCGATAAGTCTCTTTGTCGTGGTGGTAAAACCCGGCTGTCGGATGGAGTTTCAATCCGTCCATTTTCCACTCTCCGAGTGCCGTTTCGATATGCTTGGCCGCGTCAGGACGACGCGGGTCAATGGTGGCGAACGTCGAAATGCGGTCAGAGTGATCGTCACGAAACTCTGCCATAAGGCGATTGACCTCTTGGATTGGAGTGTCTGGCTCACCGAGTGCTAGGCCGAAGTCAACCCCAAACACGACTTGGTGATCAATGTCCGCCTCGTCCATTCGTTCAAGCAATTTATTCCCCGTTGGATCCCAGTATGTTGGAAGGTACGACTCGCGGATACGTTCCGGATCAACCGAATTCCCTTTCTTCTCGTTTTCGCGAACGGCGATATCGACGAAAGCGTCCCAAAACCTTTCTGGGAGCCAATCTTCCGCCCATAGATGCGAGTGGATGTCGACAACTCTAGTCATGTTATAAAGCGAACAAGCCCTCACAGTGTGGAAAAAGTTTCGGTGGTCGGGTCTGCTCGACGGCGGCCACACTGATACCCGGAAGCGAAAACAGTTTTACCCGTTGGGAAGAGGATGCAAATATGGCGTTTGAGTTCACATGGACGATCTACGCAGGGGACACAGACTACTCCGAACGAATCTGCACACCGGTCGTCGTTGACTACGTCGTGAGAACGCTCCAAGAGTTTCGGTCATCTATCGGATTCACAAACAAGCGGTTCCAACATGAGGCCTACATTCCCCCTGCACGGAACGTTGACATCGACTACCTCGCACCAATCTGGGCTGACGATGAGCTTACGATCACACTTGACCCATCGATTGGGACTACCTCGATGACCTACGAGCTGACGGGGACGACAGAGCGGAGTCATGCCGTCGAAGGATCACTTACTACTGTCTTCGTCGATTCAAACAGTGGAGAACCGATTCCAATTCCAGAGGAGTTTCGTGATAATGTCGAGTCGTTCCTATCAGAGTGACGATTGCGCGGTTGGCTTGAAAAATCCACGATGACGTTCGAAGAGTCACACCCCATGTAAAGGACACAGGTTTTGACCACGATGAGCGAGCTCATATAAAATAATTGATAATTTCTATGTACTCGATATACTCCACGAGATTCTGCGAAGGGATAGACCCGACGCAGCTGTCGAGCGGATGTTCAACGCGAGCGCCTCCAACACACCTAGAACCGCCCTAGGCGACTTCATCGATCCGAACCACGTACGTCACTGTTCATGTTCCGTAAGAACGGGGCAAGCCGAGGACGTTCTGGCCGATGTGATTGAGAATCATCTCCTCGGACACCGGACCAGTGCGCTGATGGCGAGCGACGCCCCAGCAAGCCGCAATACCCATTTCACTGCTCGCAGACATTCCACCGTACGTCGTCATCGACGCTTCGCAGGCTTCCCAAGCAGCCTTACAGGCGAGATAGTTGGCGATATTCGACGTCTCGCCTACGTCGCCAACTTGTTCGTCGTACTGCCAAGCCGCCTTACGCAATTCTGTACGGGCTGACTCCATTTTGGCGTGTGATTCCGCCAACGGATGCTGAATCGCTTGGTGGGCACCGATAGGCTCATCCCAGACTTCACGGTTCTTTGCGTACTGGATAGCCTTGTCCAACGCCTCTTTTCCTGCACCCCATGCCGACAGTGCGGCGGTAATGCGTTCAACGTTAAGCATACTGAAAATCTGGTACATGCCAGATCCAACCTCGCCCAGTATCTGGCCCTCATGGACTCGTAGGTCATCGATAAATAAATCGTAGGTTGGTTCAGTGTAGTAGAGGTCTAGCGGAATCTCACTGTACTCAATACCATCAGCTTCTGGGTCAACGATGAACATCGTCATCCCGTCAAATTTGCTGTCGACCTCCTCACGAGGAGAAGTTCTGGTCATCAACAACAGTTGGTCCGCAAACTCCATACCGGAGATCCATTGTTTGCGGCCATTGATGTCGTACGCATCGCCATCCTTTTCAGCCGTTGTAGTCGTATTTGCGGTATTCAGACCTGCGTTGGGTTCGGTCATACCCAGCGCCCAGACATCCTTGCCGTTGGCAATGTTTGGCAGGTACGACTCCTTTTGATGTTCAGTCCCGTTCTCAACAATGCTAATTCCGCCGAAGACGGTACTCATCGTGAATCGAAACGTCGTCTCCCAGGCGTGGGACTCACACAGTGCTTCAAGGATGACAACGGTATCGAAAAGGCTCAACCCTTGCCCATCGTACTCTTCTGGCAGTGGCGCTCCAAACCAGCCGCCAGCAGCCAGATCATCAAAGATTTCAGTGGGTGGTCGACGTTGTTCGTGAACATCCTGCCAGTAATCATCGCCGTATTGTTCAGCGATGTCTTTTACTGCACTCTTCATCATCTCGTGTTCGCGTGACAACTGGAAGTCCATCGGATATCATACTGATTCATCTAATACCAGTAAAGTGTATTGTCTACTGAGGCCGGATGTCGCTATCGAACCTGTTAGAATCGATTTTTACTCCACAGTCTCGACACTGATAATTGTTTCACAAAGTTACACCACAATTTTCAGAACAATGATGCCAACTTGACATTCTTTGATGGCCTTACTACAAGGATTTCAGGTTTAGAAAATATTCGCTTCCTCCGAAAACCAATGTTCCTATCTTTTGTCTAATTCTATTGACTCCACTATAACACCAACGACTGGTTTTGCGTGTTTTGTTGAGAATGGAGTAAAACTGTCAATTAGATAATGTCGCCAGACGAAGTGAGTTCGGTATTACCGAAATAGATAGTTTTGTTTTATTCGATATAAAAATTCGAATTATTGAATTAATCTTATTTGGAAGATAACGCTACATTGCCGATAAAGGGATGGAATGGCACTGCATTCGACAAAGGCATACTCTGACCATCTTAGAAGGAGTATTCATTTAGAGATCGTATGCGTAAACTGGAAAACACTACTTTGTCAGACGATAACAATACCCAAGTTCACTCCGGTATTTCCGGACTTCGTCTCTACGGATAAAGCCAGCTTTCACAGCCCATTCCGTTTCTATATGAATGTCCTCCTCATCAATAAGTGAGAAATCGGAGCGAGTAAACGCCATATTGGTCTCAACAAGAGTACTAGAAATATTAAAAAGTGACAATTTAGCTTATGATAAATCGATTTTAAGCTGCTTATGAAATAGTATCCCTGTCTTTGCTGACTCCGTCAAAAGGGCTGACAGAATCAACTGGCAATCGATGTATTCGAAAACCCATTACAAGCCTAAGAATGTAAAGCACCTATAGCTTCGTTATCAAACCGGGACTGTGTTGGAGCTTCGACTCTCCCAACATATGCTCACCATAGGAGACCACATCTGAACAGAGAGCCACTAGATCCCCCTCACAGTATCCGACAATTCCGGAGAATATTTTGATGGAATTGGAGTGACAAAGGCTCTTAATTTGACTCGAGCTATCTTTAAAGGCCTTATCAGGCACTAATCTTGATTCGGTATTAGCGGATTCCGTTTGTCCATTTGCAACAAATTATTTGAAAGTACACACCTTCATTCATTTCCAATAGAATATCAGACGGCCAGTCCCCTGGCTCTTATCCCGAGAAAACATTTCAAAGTCGCTGTTTAGGCGACCGGGTAGCAAATCCGATCACAGAAAACTGACGTATTATTTTAAATATAAAATTTCTTTTTACATAGTACAAAAAATAAATATTAATTAATAAGCCACTTCGGTCTTCGAATTGAAAGGACGAATATATTCTCAGTCCTCCTATTTGCTCTACAACAGAGTGCTAACCCAGTAGTCACGAACCAATCCCGACTCTTCGTGAAGAGACTAGCAAGCCGACCATAGTCCCACCGCGATGGTCAGCGGATGGAGATGCTTATAGAAGCATGGACTTTCAAACTTCACGAACCCGTTCGTCGTCGGATATCTCCCACCCCTCGACTTCTGCGCGGACGATCTTTCCCGTCGCTGACCGATCGAACGCTGTTGGATCAACGAATTTGATGTAATGTGGTAGTTTGTAGCGCGCAAGTTGTTCATCGACCATCTCCATCAACTCCGATCGGAGAGTATCAGGGTCGTCGATATCAGCGACAGCAACGATAACCCTTGGGACTTCGCCCCAATCTGGATCGTCAGCACGCACGACGATTACCTCTTCGACAGCGTCGTGCTTGGTGATAATCGCCTCAATTTCTGCGGGATAAACGTTCTCTCCGCCCGGCTTGATAAGGTATTTCCGTCGACTGACGAAGCTGTAGGTGCCGTCACCATGGCGCTCGAAGATGTCGCCGGTTCGGAACCATCCGTTCCTGAAATCCTCCCGGTTTGTCTTCGGATTCCGGATGTACCCGCTACATAGTGATGGCCCCCGAAGGGCCATTTCGCCCTGTTTGGCGTCAGTATCGTTCCACCGCTCATCGACGAATTTAATATCGATGAGTGAGGTTTCGTGCTTCCTGAGTATCTCCGCATCCGGGGAGACACTGATAGGAATCTTACTCCCGGAGGCGGCATGTCCATCCTCTGCTGCCCCGTAGGTGTTCTGAAAGGGTGCGTCAAGGAGTTTGGTTATGCGCTCGATTCGCTCGGCTTCGATCATGTCTGGAAGTGCACCAATTGTGCGGATTTCCGGGAAATCGGCAGCGTAAAGTCCTCGCTCTTCAATATGGTCTGAGATGCGTTCGACCACGCCGGGAACGAGAAACAGCCAACTGATCGGTCGTGAAGATTCGAGGAGGACAGTGACGATTCGTTCTGGATCAAAGCCGTTGATCGGGTAGTATGTACCGCAATGGACGGCCGTGAGGCCGATCCAAGTCAAACCCGCGGGGTGAAACATCGGACCCCAAGCTGGATAGTTGTCTCCCCGTTCTAATTCGTAGTCGATGCTGATCTGGACGACCCGGCTTAGTATCGACCGGTGACTGACAACAACCCCCTTTGGCAGTCCGGTCGTACCGGACGTGTTAAAAATCGCAAAGCCTTGTTCGGGGTCGACGCGTTCGTCGGGAAGGGGTTCAACCGGCTCACCTTCGTCCACGAAATCCGCGTAGGGGATGTCACCATTACCGTCGTAACCGACGATTTCGAGAGTCTCGTCGATGTCTTCGGTTATCCAGCCCGCTTGTTCTGTGAACCGTTCGGAAACTACAAGAACGTCTACATCAACCAGGTCGGCACAGTGAATGAGTTCTTCACGCTCAAGGCGCCAGTTCAACGTCGCTAGCAGACAACCAAGTTTCGCGCAGGCATATGCGAGCGTCACCGTTTCACCACGATTTTCGGAAAGGACTGCAACCGTTGATTCAAGAGGGACACACCCTCGATCGCACAACGCATTTGCGAGGCGATCTGACCGTCTATCGAGTTCGGCATATGTCTGCTCCTGCTCAGATTCACTCACAGCGATGCGGTCAGGATACATTCGTGCGGTTTTTCGGAGTTGGTCCCCGAGCGTGAACGAGCGTGACTGCCGGATGAATGCCTCCTGATCGGGGACGCCAAGTTCGAAGTTGAATTCCATTGTCTTCATAGAAGTGATCAAGTGCTGTTAAAGTATCGTTCAACCTAAATCGTGAGAAAGTATCAACCGAAACGAGTGGTATCCAGGCGTTCGCTATAGTGATGCCCTTGTATCACCCTGAACCCGTCTTGGTGGAACACAATCGGGATTTCGACTTCGAAAACACCCAACAGGCTGTCTGCACCCAATTTGTCCCTTTCACACATTATTGCCAAAATAATTTCATTTACTTTGAGTCAGAGTTATAAACTCCCGTTCTTGACTCAGGCCACAAGAGTCTAGAAAGGATCGTATCACAGTTAATCCGTCACTTCGTGACGCTGGCGAAGAACCTCGAGAATACGGACGTTCCCCACGTCGCTCGCTAATTGGGTTGGCTCGCTCGGAAAACCAGCACCGCGCATCACTGCCACATCAATCTCATCAGAGAGTGCGACGTCTGCTGCGACGAGGTTCCCGGTTTTGTTCACGACCGCGGCGATGAGACGAGACTGTATGGTGGAGCAAATGTAAGTATTTTGATCACTTGAATATCCTGCTGTTTAATCCGCTAATTGCGATTCGAGGGAGTTAGCAAGTTTGAAACCTTCATAATCTTGCTCTGCGACCTCGGTACATTTTTCCCGGTATGCATTGAGACCACCTGGATAGATGAGGAATGTACTCTCTTTCCCGGGAATGTTCTCACCCCTATACCAAGAATCTGCCTTGTCATACAGCATCTGACTGGCTACCTCATCATTGTGTGCAACCCATTCATCCTCTGCATCTTCAGCCGCTTCAATTATCTGATAGCCATTTTCCAACATATACTCGACGCAGTCAGAGATCCACTCGACGTGCTGTTCAATTGATACCGTCATGTTCGTTAGCACCGACGGACTCTGTGGACCAGTAATCATGAACATGTTTGGGAAATCGCTAGTGGCGATGCCAAGGTACGTCCGAGGGCCAGCATTCCACTTCTCTTCTATTTTCAGCCCATTCCGCCCACGAATGTTTAGCGACTCGAGCTTTCCCGTAACGGCGTCAAAGCCAGTGGCATAGACAATAAAATCAAGATCGTGGTGTGAATCAGCGGTCTGAATACCGCTTGGTGTTATCTTTTCAATGGGGCTTTCATTTACGTCGATGAGTTCGACATCATCTCGGTTATATTTCTCGTAGTAGCCGTTGTATGCGAGTGGCGGGCGTTTAGCGGCGTACGGAT
Source organism: Haladaptatus marinus (assembly GCF_051194195.1). Classification (NCBI taxonomy): domain Archaea; kingdom Methanobacteriati; phylum Methanobacteriota; class Halobacteria; order Halobacteriales; family Haladaptataceae; genus Haladaptatus; species Haladaptatus marinus. The sequence goes on along the minus strand of NZ_JBLZNK010000006.1, from coordinate 253,660 downwards.
GATCCTTTGGACAGAGTGTTTCTGCAACTTCTGGGTCGTCAACCTGCTCACGGATTTTGGAACGAATAAAGTCACACACCGCTTCGTTGGTATCCTCGTTAATCAATGCATCCGCGAACACTTTGAGTAGTGGGCCGCCTTCGTTCCAACGTTCTTCAAGGGCCTCGTTAATCTCTTCCTCAGAGAGTCCATCGGCAGTTTCGTAATAAAACTCCCATCCAAGGCCGCCATCAGAATTGTGTGCATCCTCCCAGAGCTCATCATAGTTCCGCCGAATCATCTCCCATTCATCGTCCTCTAGTTGGCGATTGCGTGCGGGGACAGCGTAGTTTGGCGTTCGCTGGAAAACTTTCAAATGGTCTCCCCGTTCAGCAAGTTTCGGCATAATCTGAATACCGGTAGATCCGGTTCCGATAAGTCCAATGCCTTTGTCACTCAGATTAACGCCCTCGTTTGGCCAGTTGGACGTGTGATACCAGTCTCCCTCGAACCTTTCGATGCCGTCAAAATCCGGAATATAGGATTTGGAAAGATTACCGACAGCCGGTACGAAAAACTGAGTCGAAAGCTGGCTTCCGTCAGCCATACCGATTTTCCATATGCCAGTTTCGTCATCGAAGACTGCCGAGGTAACCTCTGTATTGAACTCAATATCCTTCAACAGATCGAGTTTTTCTGCCGAAAATCGAATGTATTCTCGGATTTCTGGTTGATGAGGATATCGTTCACTCCATTCCCACTCTTTCCTAATCTCCTCCGAAAAAGAATAACAATAGAGCCAGCTATCACTGTCACACCGAGCACCCGGGTAACTATTGTGGTACCAGGTTCCGCCCACGTCGTCGGCTTTTTCAAGAACCGTCACTGATAATCCGTGTTCGTCGCGCAGTTTGTGGGCCATATACACCCCTGAAAAACCAGCACCAACAATAATCGCGTCATAATCCGTCTCTTCGATGAGTGCTGTATCGGTACTCTGATTGCTCGTGCTCATTGACAATCCACAACTATTGTTAACGATTAGCACCCATATATAATTTTGGGAGCCACGAACTGCTTAAGTCATCCTCCCAAAAATGTCGTCCGTAACTATACGGTAATCGACGTTCGCCAACTCTCTTAGTACCGAGTACTCCGAGAGTACAGCGATAATGCTACATACACACACTAAACATGCCCGACCAGAGCCCCGATTGTAGTGATTCCATTTCTCAACGAGAAGGACAGCTACAGAAACCGAAATTTACAGCCCCGTCAAAACAACATACCTACAGATTCGACTCTTTATATTGCTTTAGTAATTCTTCTGCTCGATGGAGGTGCGAATTGGATTTCAAGATTTCGCCATCCAGACTGGAATCTCTCGCCCATCGAATATTATCTAGTACTTTCTCTATCTCATCCTGTTTTTGTTCAGGCATGTCCACGGACATGATTCCTCTTTCTGATACAGATTTATCGTCCTTAATTCTTATGATAAATTGTTTATGACTAGTTGAACGTGGGAAATTAGTTGAGCAAATTTCGCAGTACACGTTGATAGAAAATAGCACGTCTCATCAGCATTTGAATATAGATGAGAAAATAATAAAGGACGTATGGGCATCTCAGTCAATGGTTGCATTAGGTAATCAGTCGCACGTAGATACCGGGCAGTAACGTGGTTTCAAATCAGAGAAGGGCAGGAAATTTTAAATCATATACTACCATCCACGTCTGAGCGATATCGTTCAGTCACCCTTAAATTTATAGCATGTGGAATCATTATGGATGTTGATGTCCGAGCAACTTGGTAAGCAGGTATCTGCCGCAGAGGAACCACATCCAGAAATTAACGGGCTTCTCCAACAGATGGGTGCCGCTCCAATGCCACCACTGTGGTCGCTCTCACCCAAGGGTGGGAGGGCGTTTGTTGAGGGAATGTTCCCTGATCCGGAAGAACCCGAGCCTATTGCAGATGTGATGGATGTGCCGATCGACGTGGACGGTGGTGAGATCCCGTTACGAGTGTACATCCCAGAGGCTGAAGGCCCATTCCCGACGTTGATTTACCTTCACGGTGGTGGGTGGGCAACTGGAAGTTTAGACGGTTATGACCCGACCTGCCGGGCATTGACTAAAGCTGCTAACTGCATGGTCGTTTCAGTCGGCTACCGTCTGTCTCCGGAACACAAATTTCCGACGCCTCTAGAAGACTGCTACACTGCTGCAGAGTGGGTGATAGAGAGTGCGGAAGCAATGCAAATCGATACCGACAATATCGCCATTGCTGGCGACAGCGCTGGTGGAAACCTGGCCGCAGCAGTCACGCTCCTTGCTCGTGAACGGGGCGACTTCTCGTTCGACCGCCAGGTTCTCATCTACCCAGTACTCGATCATTCCTTTGATACAGAGTCGTACGAAGAGAACGCAGAGGGATATCTATTGACCAAGGCCGATATGAAGTATTTCTGGGATCTCTACCTGCGAGACGAGATCGATAGCAAGAGTCCATACGCATCGCCATTGCAGGCCAATAATCTCGAAGCACTTCCGCCAGCCACGATAGTAACCTGTGGTTTTGATCCACTTCGAGACGAGGGCGCCGCATACGCAGCGGAATTGACAAATGCAGATGTTGATGTCAACCACATCCATTATGATGATGGTATCCACGGACTTATTCAACTACTGGTCGAACCAATGGATCTCACACCCGCACGGGAACTGATTGCAGAAATTTCTGATGATCTGATAACAACATTCGACTGAAATATTCGCTCTTTCGATTTTTTGAGTAGAAAAATGAAGCGTTACATGTGGGGCCAGCTATCCTGAAGATTGATATTGACCGTCTTTGTCTGCCGATATTCGTGATAGGCTTGTCTGTTCATCTCACGTCCGGAGCCACTTTGTTTGTACCCGCCGTGTGCAACTCCCGTCTGGAAGCCGTTGTAGCAGTTGACCCAAACGACGCCCGCTTGTAGTTTGTCGCTCATCGTATGAGCAGTCTGCAGGTCAGTAGTCCAGAGGCCGGATGCCAAGCCGTATTCAGTATCGTTCGCTTGTTTAACCATCTCGTCACGATCATTCCACTTGAGGACAGAGAGGACAGGCCCAAACACTTCTTCGCAGGCAACAGTGTCCTCGTTGTTAAGATCTGTGAGAATTGTTGGCTCATAGAACGGTGCACCGCCGAGACCCTCGATATCCCTACTTTCACCACCGGAGTACAGAGTTGCACCTTCTTCGACTGCCGTTTCGACGTAAGACTCGACACGATCAAGGTGCTTGTGGTCAATAAGTGGGCCGAGCATCGTTTCTTCTTCCAGTGGATCGCCCATCTGGAACATCTGGCTCGCCGTCGTCTCTACCATTTCGAGGAATTCGTCGTGAATTTCTTCATGAAGGAATAGCCGTGATCCAGCGGTGCAAACCTCGCCGTTGAATCCGTAGATACCTATTGCGACACCCGTTGCAGCGGCTTCGAGATTTGCATCTGGAAAAATGATGTGCGGAGATTTTCCGCCGAGTTCCAATGATACCTCCTTGAGATTCGACGCCGCACTTTTCATCACTGACTTGCCAGCCCGCGTGGAGCCGGTCAGCGATATTTTTCGAATACGTGAGTGTGATGAGATTGCTTCCCCAACCTCGTGGCCCTCACCAGGAATCATGTTCACTACCCCATCCGGCAAGATATCGTCGATGATTTCCATCACCAAGAATGACGAAATAACGCCACGTGGAGACGGTTTGTAGACCACGGTATTTCCTGCAGCAAGGGCAGGGGCTAATTTCACGCCGAGGTTTCCGACCGGACCATTCCAGGGCGTAATGAGACCGACGACGCCGTAGGGCTCTTCCTGTGTGTAGATGTGATGAAGGTTCTCGACATCACCAGCTGCCGGCACCTCTCCTTTGTCCTCTGTCCGGGCTATCGAAGCGAAATATCGCAACTGACCTGCGGTTTGCTCGGCGAGAGCTGGTGTCGTCACGATAGGGAATCCCGTTTCAAGCGTATCGATAGTGGCGAGAAGGTCTGCTTCCTGTTCAATTGCATCTGCGAGTTCTTCGAGGTGTTCTGCCCGACCTTTAGCGGTGAGTTCTCTCCACTCGCTATTGTACGCTTCTTCAGCCGCGTCAACTGCCTTATCGACATCTGCTGCACTCCCTCGATGGTATTTTGCGAGGGTTTCGCCAGTGATTGCATCCAATGCGGAGACGACATCATTGGCTTCTGAATCAACCCATTCACCGCTAATGTACAATCGGTACCGATCCTGGAGCGGCTCTTTTGCCTTGCGATGGCTTTCGAGGACTTCCTCACTCACATTGTCGGAGTTACCACGATAATTCTTGGTTTGCTGCGATGGCATTGGCGAAATCTAACAAAAGTATCTTGTGGGCTAATAATAAATCTAATTATCAATTATATTATAAACCAGAGTCACTTTCGTTGCATCCGCTTCCGGCAAGACGGCAGACGATGCAATATCACCGTTCACGTTAATTTGGACGAAACGCACGTATCGCTGCTGCTTTAGGGAAGCCAGGAATTGTGAAACTATGCAATGACTTACTTCTCGCCGATGCATTTTTCGAGAGTAGTGATCTGTGATCTACTCCTACGTTCTCTCTGATGGGACTCCCACCAGAGTACGTTTACATTCCTGTATCCAAGATGGAACCGGGTAACTACTTTATATTAAGAGAGACATTCTGAGAGTGCAATGTTAGTAATCAATGCAGAAATTCCAGTAAACCCTGATGAGCGTGAACGTGCGCTCGAAATAGCATCTGATCTCTCAGAGAAGTCGCGGGCAGAAGACGGTGTAATCGATTATCGTGTCTCTATCGACGTAGACGATCCGAATGTACTCAGAATCCTCGAACAGTACGAAGATCAGGAGGCATTCGACACCCATATGGAAGCAGAGCACACACAAAATTTCCTGGCCGAACTCCCAAGTTTGATCGCCGGTGAAGTCGAGGCAAATCGTCTGAAAGTAAAATCGAGAGCCGAATTAGAGATATAAATCAGAATTCAAACAATGCTTGAGGGTGGTGGTGAATCCATCATCAGTTATCTTTAGCCGGCCTTAGTGCCACCAAAGGAAGTCTGACAGCAGGCCGTGTCGCAGGTTTCATGAGACCAACCAGTCAGCAGCATCAAACCAGAAGACAACCTAATTGCTACAGTTAACCGCGAGCTCATCGAAGAGACAAAGACATGAAGCTGATCCTGTAGACTATCTCACGATCTTAAACCAGCGAACGAGATGCCGGACTATGTTCTTCACTACTTCATAGCTCACGATTCGCACTAACCAGCAAACAGAGCTAAATCATAACGAAAGTATTCGATCGGAGACTATCTCATTTGGGTATCCTCTGCGAAGAGGTCATGGTAGCTCCCGTATTTGATTCTTGAAATTTTACTTAAAACATTGGTCATGGTTGAAAGTCGAATGTCTGTACCAAGAACTCACATAGATTTCATTGAGGATCCCAGGGTTCGTTTACTTCCGCTTAGTAATTTAATCCCTTGTTGTGAATTTGTCAATATCTGATGAGAATTTAGCTCCCATTCAAATTATGGATAATCGTTGGAATTAAATTGGGCCGATTTCAAATGAGCCTCATGAGTGATTAACCAACAAATCTATACCTCTTGACGACCTATTGTAGGTTAATAAGATATGACACCAATGCCGGAATCAACCAAACCTACACCCTCCGATTTATTGCCGAAATACATCGTCGAAGGGCTCCAAAAACAAGATCGCGAGACGTTGCGAGCCGTCGCCCACTATGCACAAGAACTTCGTGTCTATCGTGCCGCTCAGGCAGAGTCTGATCGGACAGCTGTCGCTGAAACCGATCAGATTGAACAAGCGACGGTCGATGAACTCGCCGCCAAAGCACAAGCGGAGGGGATTTCGGATGATGTCGCGGACTGGAACACAATCTTGGAAAAGGGTGTCCGCAAGAAAGCCTCGATCGTGACGAAAATTGATAATAACTAATGTGATTAATTCTAATAGCGAGAATGCGGTCGGGTTAAATCAGAATATATCGCCTCAGTGATTAGAGATGGCGATTCTCGATGGTGATGCCTCCCTAATGGTAGTACAAGAAATCATTTTATTAACCAACGCATTTTTGAAAAACATTGTGTAGGTTAAAGAAGGGGCAGTGTACAAACACATCCTCTAATGATTATACTTTTGACGCGAATGAAAGACACAGATTGTGATGACTGAATCTAACCATTTACTTTTGTGGTTGTTATATGCCACCGGATCGTTCATCATCATGAACTACTAATCCTAATATGACAAATTTCCTTGAATATCATCGCGACACAGCCTGTGACTACGGTCTTACATCAAATGACACCCATAATACAAATGATAAAATCGTATCTCGGTCTAATTATTCCTGTGCAGTATGGCTGCCACTCGGTAGAATAACTTCCAGCTTAGTAAGGAAATTCACTTATAAGCTAGAGACCGTTACCACCAATATGGAAGCGACACAACGGGATCAACATCAGATCGAGCTCAGCGCGAGCAACATCGGCGGGATCGACCAAACAGACGTTACCTTCTCGCCTGGCGTCACCATACTTACTGGGCGGAATGCAACTAACCGTACTTCGTTCTTGCAAGCCATTATGGCGGCACTCGGGAGCGACCAAGCAACCCTCAAGGGCGATGCAGAAGAAGGAAGTGTCGAATTGACAATTGGCGAACGCACTTATACACGAACGCTGGCGCGTACCAATGGTTCAATTACGACGAAAGGCGATCCCTACCTTGACGATGCCGAACTTGCCGACCTATTTGCCCTCTTACTTGAGTCGAATGAGGCACGACGTGCCGTTGCTCTTGATGACGATCTCCGCGATCTCATCATGCAGCCTGTCGATACAGAAACTATCGATGCCGAAATCAAGCAACTAGAAACCGAGAAACAGCACCTCGATAATGAACTTGAGACGCTCGAATCACTTAATCAGCAGCGACCCAGTCTAGAGCAACAGCGAACCCGGCTCGAAACAGAAGTTGAGGAAAAACGAGCTGAACTCGAGGCAAAAGAAACAGAACTCGAAGAGACTGATGCGAACGTTAGTGAGAAGCGAGACGAAAAGGCGGAACTCGACGAAAAGCTCGATGAACTACGTCAGACACGCTCCACACTTGAAGATACTCGATACAAAATCAGCAGCGAAGAAGACAGTATAGAGGCACTTCAAGACGAGCTCTCCGAATTGGAAACCAAACAGAACGAGTTACCAGACGAACCGTCGAATACGGGCGAAATCTCCCAGAAAATCCAATCACTTCGCGAGCGTAAACAACAGCTCAGTTCGACGATGACTGAACTGCAGACGATCATCCAGTTCAACGAAGAGATGCTTGAGGGCACGAGTCCAGACGTCCGCGACGCGCTCCAACCGACCGGCGGTTCGGACTCGACATCGACTGACTCGATTACAGATCAGCTTGTCGCTGACACAGAAACGGTAGTTTGCTGGACGTGTGGCAGCGAGGTCGACAAAGAAGAAATTGAAGCCACCCTCGAGCGACTTCGGACCTTGCGCCAAGAGACGCTCGACGAACGCTCCGACCTGAACTCAAAAATCAACGAGTTGGAAGATAAGAAATCGGCACGTGAAAACAGACAGCGTGAACGCGAACGAGTCGAGCAACGGATCACGCAGCTTGAAACCGAACTCGACGATCGCGAAACTCGCCTTGAAGAGCTTCGAGCTGAACGATCTGACCTCACCGAGGAAATAGAAACGCTCGAAGAGGAAGTCGACTCGCTTGAAGAGGAAGATTACAGCGAGGTGCTCGATCTCCACAAAGAAGCAAATCAACTCGAGTTCGAACTCGAGCGACTGGAATCTGATCTGGAAGATGTTGAGACAGAACTCCAAGATATCGAGACAAGGCTCGATGAACGAGAACAGCTCGAGGCACAACGCGCAGAGATTCAGGAGGAACTAGCGGATCTGCGTACCCGGATTGAGCAAATTGAGCAAAATGCAGTTACTGAATTCAATGAGCATATGGAAACCGTCCTCGACCTACTCGATTATGCGAATCTCGAACGCATCTGGATTGAGCGGACGAAGCAAGATGTCCGTGAGGGACGACGGAAAGTCACGAAAAGTGTGTTCACCCTGCACGTGATTCGAAGTACAGAATCGGGAACTGCCTACGAGGATACAGTCGATCATCTCAGTGAGAGCGAGCGCGAAGTGACTGGATTGGTGTTCGCGCTTGCGGGGTATCTCGCACATGAGGTGTATGAGGACGTCCCGTTCATTCTTCTCGATTCGTTGGAAGCGATTGATTCGGATCGGATTGCAACACTGGTCGATTACTTTAGTGAGTATGCAGATTATCTCGTTACTGCGTTGCTGCCAGAGGATGCGTCAGCGCTTGATGAGAAATATGAGCGCGTAACTGAGATATAGGGTAGATTTTTTAACTTTTTCATGGCGGTTGTGATGAATTGTACAAGGGCGTACAATTTTTGTTTAAATCAAAATGGCTCCACCTTATGTAGTAGAGTATGGAAGTCACCCTCACAAACCAACCAAATCAGATATAAGAAAGACACTCTATAGGTGAGCACCAGAGAAACAAACCTCAAGCCGGTATCCAATTCCATCCCGAGAGCATTCGTGTGAAGCCAAGGAACACATTTGTAAACTCCCATGAGTTAATCGCGAAGTCTACTGATTAGATCCGTAATCACGGTCAGAAGCACTGGATAGACAGTTCCTTTGTTTTCTATTAGATTGTAAATAGGATGCTTGAGCTGTCGTTGTATTTTATGCCATATCTATCAGTTGGTATGGAAAGCGATAACGACTCCAAATTATGAGTAGCAGACGGAGTTTTCGGTGGCACCACCTACAAGTATAAGAGAAATCGCTGTGAGTGTATTGCTCAAGCGAGGTTGATGATCGGTCTCGCTAGTGATCAGAGCCATGAGTGTGTCACTATCAGAGATTCGAGAAGCAGCGACGAACCTTAATGATAAATCCATCGTCAGTCAAACACCTAAGAGGAGTCGGTCTTTAGAGGCCGAAACGAATGCAATGGTACGATTGAAGATGGAACATCTACAACGGACGACATCGTTCAAAACTCATGGGCTCTACAATAAGATCATAAATTTGATATATAGAGGCTGTGTAGCCACCCGAGTGGTTGCTGCCAGTGCTGGAAATCACGCACAGGTGTTGCACTAGCCGCCAAGTCCGATGCATTCGTCAGCCGAACTCGAACTCCTTTTCTGCAGTCTGCTCGGTCCTGCTTCTCGTGGCCGTGTTCGGCGAGCGCAACGTCGAGTGATTCCATGCCGATAGGGACGAAAAGAATTCGGTCGTCGGTCTCGATGGAACTCACATTGTCCTCAACGAGTACTTCTCCGATAGTCGCGTCCAGATCATCTTGCGTCAGGTCGTCACGGTTGACCATGTCCGAGAGAGCACCACGCTGGAGGCACTGGTCTACGTCGTCGACAATGATATGATCGGCCGCGAGGATCGTCTCGTCAGGGAGTTCCCTGTATTAGCCGAGCGCGACGACGAATGCGTCATCAGCAAGCCACGATTCTTCCAGCACTGGAGTCTTTGAGTTCGTGACGGTCAGGATGGCGTCGCTCGCGACGACCGCCTCAGGGTCCTCGTGGACGGTGAGATCGGCATCGAGCTGCGGACGGAGTCTAGCCGCGAGGTCGTGAGCCTAACAAATGAACCTTATAACACCCCGCCAGAATTGGTCTAGTCGCTCCGAACGTGCACTATGGTTCTCAATGATCACATCAAACACTCGATGAACGAACACTTCGTCTGGAGGATAGCTAAACAGCGCTGACTAAGGCATTACAGGATTGGTATTGTAATCGATATAATGAAAGCACTCGGCCGACCATTACAAATATAGCATTGTAATCCATCTCCCCCCTCAAAGGTACATCTTACAGCGAGACACTGGTGCTGACACGGGCTACGACGATATATTTCTACGGACAGCTCCAATCTTATCGAAGCTCACCTCCTTCTGCAAACCGGGCGGCCCCGTCTTTACACTAGTTCGGCCATCCGTGATTATTGGACTGTATTTGATGGTGATATTTTTGTGCAATAATTGACTTAGACCGACGTTGACAAGACCCGTGAGGGAGCTTCCTACGTGTTTCTAGCGTAGAGGAGCACTCTTACTCTTGTTCAGCAATCGAAACGTGTGTAGGGGAGAGTGATGTAACTCATAGCAGTTTACCTCGACGACTAGCAATAAATGCGCGAAATAACGTCCTGAGTTCGCACCCATCAATCCCTTCTCCAAAAATTGAATCAGCATTTCACTCGATTGAGCGATCTTCTTCAGCGGCTGTCATTACAGAACTGAACTTGTAAGGACATCTGAGAGCAGTTTGCTGCGTCCAACATTGTTGGAAGTGCTTTCGCTCAATAGTATAGAACTGTGATCTCGATGATGTTCGCCGCGTTCTTGACCAATTTCGGAATTTTTTCTTCGAATCGATTGCCGTGTATCCGACCAACAGGTCCCGAGACACTTACCGCACCGACCACCTTCCCGTCACGGGTGATTGGCGCACCGATACAACGGAGCCCCTCGCGCAGTTCACCGTCGTTCACAGCGTATCCCTGCTTCGACACTTTCTCGAGTTCTGCCCAGAGTTCATCCCGTTCGGTTATCGTCTGTTCCGTTCTGCGGATCAACCCTCTTTCGTCGACGATTTGTTCGACTTCCTCTCTCGGAAGTGCTGAGAGTATGGCCTTTCCCGACGCCCGGCAGTGGAGATCGACGTGTTTACCGATGTGAGACTTCACCGGCATCGCTTGCTCACCCCGCTTTCGGTAGAGATACACACCGTATCCGTGTTCGGGTATCATCATGCTCGCTAGCTCACCGGTCTCCTCTGCCAATCGATCGATTTCCTCGCAGCCAAGTTCATAGAGCCGATTCTGTGATCTGGCGGTTTCACCGATCTCGAGGAACCGCATCCCGATTCGATACGTACCATCGTCGTTCACTGCATAGCCGACCTCTTCTAGTGAGGTTAGGTACACGTGTGCGGTGCTCTTCGGTATTGAGAGTTCGTTTGCGACATCTGTGACTCCTGCCCCACCCGACCGCGTTAAGTAGTCGATGACCTCAAACGCTGACCGTAGCGATTTGAGTGGCTTTGTCTTTGCACCAGACATGACTTACTGTGTGAATCGCACCCACATATATGTTCCTCCGACGGTGGATAGCTCGTTGACAATGATCTCAAACTAAAGTAGTTCGAGGGCTGCAAAGTTGGTGTGTTTTGTCGGAACAATCCAACAGTCTTGGACATATATTTGAAGTGCCAAAATATGATTTCCGATGGAAGTCTCCTAACCCCACTGTTTCGACCGTGCTTCTCCTACCAACAAGTCGGATTGAAGTAGGCGAGCACAGCAACTCGAAAGGTGATCGATTTAAAAATTCTGCAAAACGAATTTCAACCACGACGCTGTCGGGATGAAACGAAAGGTGACTCAGTCCAATGACTAGGACGGCTGTTCGAGTGTGTGAACACCATCACCCGTCTGTTCAAGATCCTCTTCGAGTGCATCAAGGATTCGGTCGGTTGTGTCGGCAACCACTTTCTCCATGAACTCGGCGTCCGATCTATTGGGATCTCCACGGCCACCTTGTACTGCGAGGTCGGTGTACCATGTGTACTGTCGAGCGTTGAAGTCGGCCTTACGCTCTTGTTTCTCCTTCTTTTCTGCCCGAACAAGCTCTGGATGGAATAGCTCAGTGACGCTGGTTTCGTGTTCTCCTGCATGGCTCCAGTCTTCTCCGAAGCGTGTCTCCAGTTGGTCACGAGCGTACGAAGTCCAGTTTACGAGGTACACTTCGATATCGTGCTCTCGCTGGAGACGATCCCCAGCGAGTTTCAGTGGTGCGTTGTTTCCACCATGACAGTTGACGATGAGCAACCGCTTGGCTCCGTGTTGTGAAATCGAGGCCCCCAGCTCCTCAACGACTTTCTGATACGTATCAGGCATCAGCGTCAGGGTTCCTGCCCGGGTCATGTGGTGTTCCGAGTATCCGAATGGAAGCGTGGGCAGACGGATCATAGAGAGATCACGGTCAGATGCGGTTTGAACGAGGATGCGGGTCAAGTTCTCTGCCCGGAGGGTATCGACTGAAACGGGGAGGTGGAGTGAATGTTGCTCGATTGCACCAGTTGGTAAGACTGCAAAGTCCGCATCTTCAATGGCACCTTCGGCGTCTTCCCACGTCATGCTCCCGAGATCATAGTCGTCGTAACTAAGCGAGACGGTCATATTGGTACCATGTTTCCGTCACCACCGAAATGTGGTGAACTCAACGTTACTACTTCGGCTTGAGTCGAAGACTCTGTGTTACTGGCTAACATCGAAAGTCTACAAGTAGCGATGTGGATCTTATATTTATATCTTTGCACAGTTGGCTATTATTGCAACATAATCACCGTAACTCTCACGCGTACATGGCTTATCAACAGCACAACTCGTGACTTCCAAGCTATTCCAAGGACGAATAACGAGCAGTCAAAAAATCGACAGCATAGTTCTCCAAAGTCAATGAGTAATATTGACGATTATGCATAGATTTAAATGATGGTACTCCTTTGATCCCAATGTCAAACGTTGGCAATAGGTAAGCATACACATGGCTAGAGACATCACTGAATACGATATCAATCGGCGACAGTTCCTCGCAATGAGCAGTGCACTCACGGGTGCCTCGCTTGCTGGGTGTACTGGAAATGAGAACAAAAGTGGCAGTAACAGCAAAAGTGGCGGTAACGCCTCGGACGAAACCGTTCGCCTGAACGTCGCAATCGCGTCAGAACCGTGGAACTTCGACCCGGCGCTGTGGGCCGATACAGGGTCAAGCTCGATCGGGAGTCTGATTTACGACGAGGTGATCGAACTGACTCCGGACTCGGAGCTCGCACCGGGACTCGTTAAGGAGGTACCGAAACCGACGAACGACGGGATGGCCTTCGACTACACACTCCGCGACGGACTACAGTTCCACAACGGGGACGACGTGACCGTCGAGGACTTCAAGTACTCCGTCGACTGGATTCTGAACCCAGACAACAACTCGCCGATCCGCCGCCGGATTCCGAACGTCGAAGGGACAGAAATCGTTGGTGACCGGACGCTCCGTCTGAATCTCACGACAGAGTTCTCCACGCTCAACTGGTGGCTGACTCGGGGACTAGAGGGAATCGTTCAAAAGGGCTCTCGTGGCACCGCCAGCGAACGGGAAGGACCGACAGGAATCGCGACGAACCTCACAAGGGATCCGAGTGGTGCCGGTACCGGTCCCTTCAAATTCGTCGAGTGGAACACCAACGAGAATGTCCTTCTGAAAAAGAACAAGAACTACTGGAAGGACGGCGTTCCGAAGGTTGACGAGATCAACTTCCAGATCATGCCAGAGGACTCGACCAGACTGGCGAACCTCCGGTCTGGGAGCACCGACCTGACGACTTCTATCCCGGACAAGGACTTCAAGTCGCTGAAAAACGACCCGGATATCGAGACAGGAACGGTACCAGGGAACACGACCGAAGTGCTCTATATGAACCTTATGGAATCGGAGGGTAACCCGATGTCCAACGTCAACAATCGTCGAGCAGTCCAGTGGGGCATCGACGCCGAAGAGATCTTAGACGAGATCTTCTACGGGAGAGGAGTCGCCCAGCAGGGGCTCTGGTATCCGGACAGCGAGTGGACGTCACCCAAGCTGAAAGAGATGGAGATGTACGACCCCGACAAGGCCCGACGAGAACTCGAGAAGGCAGGCAACCCCGACGGATTCACCTTCGAGATGCTCATCACAAAGGGCTCTCACCTCAAAGATCAGGGTGTCGTCATCCAAAACCAGCTCTCGAGGATCGGCATCGACGTCGAGATTACTACGCTCGAGAAGTCCGCACTGTTCGACCAAATTTATAATACGACAAAGTGGCATGCTGCCTTGGAGAACTGGACGAACGCCATTCCAGTCGTCACCTACTGGCTCAGCACCGGGTTTGTTCCGAACGACCGAAACCACAACAACTGGCATCACGCCTCCCCCGACCTCCCGGACCGGTACGCGCCGAGCGGGCCGCCTGCCCCTGAAGACGCCGAAGGGAACTTCTCTAACGGACACGACTGGTACGTTCAGACGCTGGAGAAAGCTCAACGAACCGCTGACGAACAAGAACAAAAAGAGATCGTCTACCGACTTCAGGAGTACCTCGTCGAGAACGCCATCCAGCTCGACATCGCCTACTCAAGTAAGCTCGCCGCGTGGAGTGGCTCCGTGTCCGGCTACGAGATGGGGTCGTTCTCGTCTGACCTCCGCCCGGCGACAAAGAACTGATAGTTCAGGACAATTCACAAAAAGAGTCATCTACAACCCTTACTAACTGGTTCACGTTACAATCATGGAAACAACCGACAGAGTGTTGATACGTATTTCGAATCTATGAGCATCGCACGATTTATCCTCAAACGACTGTTGCTGATCGTACCAGTGCTTTTCGGTGTGAGTGTGAGCGTCTTTGGGCTGCTCCACATCGCACCAGGGGGTCCCGCAGCAGTCATGCTCGGTCCACTCCAAAACGAGCAAATTATTCAACAGGTACGACAACAGCTCGGGCTGAACAAGCCGTTTTACGTTCAGTACTGGCTGTGGGCCAGCAGTGCGGTTCAAGGTGACCTCGGAACCTCGTGGACCGTACAGCAGGGGACGCCAGTCGTGACACTAATCAAGAGCCGTCTCCTGCTCACGTTCGAACTCGCCCTTCTCGCACAGCTTCTCGCAGTGCTCATCGGAATTCCGGCCGGAATCATCGGTGCGGTTCGGCAGAACAAACCTGCAGACCACCTCTCTCGTATCGGTGCGCTCTCAGGCATCTCGATTCCGAATTTCTGGTTGGGCATCGTCCTGATTATGGTGTTCGGTGTCTCCTTCAACTTCGACTGGGGGACAGGTGGCTGGATTTCCCCGTTCGAAGACCCGATTGCGAACCTGCAGCACCTCCTCTTACCCGTCATCGCACTCGGGACCGCACGGGCGGCGATCATCCAGCGAATGACCCGCTCCGAGATGCTCGAAACGCTGAATCAAGACTACGTTCGTACGGCCCGAGCGATGGGAGTTGGTGAACGCGAGGTCATCCTCAAGGATGCGACAAAAAACGCTCTCATCCCCGTTGTGACCGTCATTGGAATCGGAATCGGTGGGCTGTTGAACGGTGCGGTCCTGACGGAGACTGTATTCAACCTT
Source organism: Haladaptatus marinus (assembly GCF_051194195.1). Classification (NCBI taxonomy): domain Archaea; kingdom Methanobacteriati; phylum Methanobacteriota; class Halobacteria; order Halobacteriales; family Haladaptataceae; genus Haladaptatus; species Haladaptatus marinus. The sequence goes on along the minus strand of NZ_JBLZNK010000006.1, from coordinate 238,316 downwards.
CCCGGACTCGGGAAGCTGTTCATCACGGCGATTGCCCGCCGGGATTTTGAGGTCATCCGTGCACTGGTATTGTTCATTACGTGCGTGTTTGTCTTCGCAAACCTAAGCGTGGATGTCCTCTACGCGTACCTCAATCCGAAAATCCGTGAAGACGGGGACAGCTGAAAATGACAACAAAAGAAGTAACCAAAGTCAAGCAGGAGGCGCAGACCAGTGAGCATCGAAGCCAGTTCGAACAGTTCTGGCGCGAGTTCCGGAAGAACCGGCTATCGATAGTCGGAGCGGTAATCATCGGACTCACGCTCTTCGCTGCGATATTCGCGCCGGTCATTGCACCGCACGACCCCGCTACCCAGTTCGACGCACCTGAGGGAGAACACAACCCCCTCCCGCCAGGTTCTACCTTGCTCGTCGAAGGTGAGTCCAACGCGGAGATAACGGCGTATCTGGGGACGGACAACCACGGCCGCGATCTTCTTTCGAGGATGATCTTTGGCCTCCGGACGCTCATGATGATCTCGATCGGTGTCAATCTGGTCGCAATGACCGTCGGCATCACTCTGGGTGCGATTGCGGGCTACTTGGGTAACTCCTGGGTAGACGAGACTATCATGCGAGCGATGGACATCATCCTCTCGTTCCCGAGCCTGATATTGGCCATCGCGATTATCGGCATCCTCGGAGCAGGAAAGACCGATTACGGGTGGATCGTCGTCCCCAACCTCGCGAAGATCATCTTCGTCATCGGGTTCGCCTACATCCCGCGGTTCGCGCGGGTGATGCGCAGTGCGGTCCTCAAAGAGATGGAGGAGGACTACGTGGACGCGGCAAAATCGCTCGGCGCGAGCGACTCCCACATCCTCACTCGTGACATCCTCGTCAACACCATTCCCATCGTTGTCGTTCAAGCGACGCTCTACATGGCGACTGCCGTGCTGGCAAGTGCGGGGCTGTCGTTCCTCGGGCTCGGTTTGCAGCCACCGACTGCGAGCCTCGGACTGATGCTGTCGAACGCTCGGAGCTTCGTCTACAGCGGTCAGTGGTGGTTCCCGGTTTTCCCGGGGTTGGCGCTCATGATTATCATCCTCGGGTTCAACCTGCTCGGTGACGGACTGCGCGACGCGCTTGACCCGCGGTACTCTCAAGAGGGCTCCAATGACCAGTGAACCGATTCTCGAAGTCGAGGAACTGGTCACCCAATTCCACACAGAAGAAGGAGTCGTCAAAGCGGTCGACGGCAACTCCTTTACCCTTCACAAAGGCGAAGTGCTAGGCATCGTCGGAGAGTCCGGCTCTGGAAAGAGTGTGACCGCGATGTCGGTAATGCGCCTCATCGATGAGCCAGGGTACATTAAAGAGGGAACCGTCCGGTACAAAGGGGAGGACCTACTGACGAAGAGCAAGGCCGAGATGCGACAGATTCGCGGCAACGACATCGCAATGATGTTCCAGGACCCGATGACGTCGTTGAACCCTGTCTACACGATAGGGAGTCAGATCTCTCGGGTCATCCGCAAACACACAGACGCGACGAAAGCGGAGGCACGAGAGCGGACGATCGAACTCCTCGGTGACGTCGGTATCCCCGAACCTTCGGCCCGCGTCGACGACTATCCGCACCAATTCTCCGGCGGAATGCGCCAGCGGGTTCTCCTCGCGATGGCCATCTCCTGTGATCCGGAGATACTCATAGCCGACGAACCGACGACGGCACTCGACGTCACCATCGAGACACAGATATTCGACCTCATCGACCGGCTTCAGAAGAAGTACGGCATGAGTGTCATTCTCATCACGCACGACTTGGGTGTCGTCGCTGGAAGCTGCGACAGGGTTGCCGTCGTCTACGCAGGGCGTATCGTCGAGCGTGCAGGAGTCAATGACCTCTTCGAGTCTCCCCGTCATCCTTACACTCGAGGATTGATGCGTTCGATCCCGAACCTCCGGTCGACAGAGAGCAGGCTGACACCCATCGAGGGTCAGATTCCAGACCTCACCACACTGCCGGCTGGCTGTTCGTTCCACCCCCGTTGTGTCCACGCGACTGAAGAGTGTGAACAGACGGATCCCGACCTGCGTGCGGTCGAGGCCGATCGCGAGGTGGCGTGCATCCACGCCCTCGGCTACAGTCAAGCAACGATGACTCGAAATGCAAGCGACTCAGTAACGACCGATGGAGGTGTCTCCAATGAGTGACCGCGACACGATAATGAGCGTCCACGGACTTACAAAGCATTTTACACAGAACGACAGTTTCATCGACCGGCTGTTCGATGCGACGCAGACGGTCAAAGCAGTCCAAGATGTCTCGTTCGAAATCAGTCAGGGAGAGACGATCGGACTCGTCGGTGAGTCCGGTTCGGGCAAGTCGACCACCGCTCGGAGCATTCTTCAGCTCGACGAACCCACCGCTGGCACCGTCACGTACGATGGAACCGACGTGACGTCGCTCTCGTCGAAAGAGCTGAAGCAGTTCCGAAAGCGAATCCAGATGGTGTTCCAGGACCCTGCGTCGAGTCTCAACCGACGAAAAAGCGTCGGACAGATCATTCGGCAACCGATGCAAATTCACGGCCTGTACAAGGGCGAACGCGACGGACGTGTCGAGGAGCTCATGGAACAGGTCGGACTCTCACCCGAGTACTCGAACCGCTATCCTCACGAGTTCTCCGGCGGACAGCGACAGCGCGTCGGTATCGCCCGCGCACTCGCCGTCGAACCGGAGTTCCTCGTATGCGACGAGCCTGTCTCGGCACTTGACGTCTCGATCCAAGCACAAATTCTCAACCTCCTCAAGGACCTTCAGGTAGAGTACGACCTTACCATCCTGTTTATCGCCCATGACCTTTCTGTCATCCGGCACGTTTGTGATCGAGTCGCGGTGATGTACCTCGGCGAGATCGTCGAGGTCGCAGAGACCGAACAGCTGTTTGCGAGCCCACAGCACCCGTACACCCGAGCACTGCTCAAAGCGATTCCGGAACCAGACCCGGAACTCGCACAGCAGCGAGAACCGCTCTCGGGTGAGGTGCCGTCACCCATCGAGCCGCCAAAGGGTTGCTCGTTCCACCCGCGCTGTCCGGAGGCGACAGACGAGTGCCGCTCCACCGACCCGGACTTGGAACAAGTCGACGGCGCGACGGTCGGTCACGAAACCGCGTGCATTCACGTCGATTCGTTTGACGGGGACGGCGGCATCACGCTCGAATCGGCGGCCAGAGACCGGTACGCTCCAGAAAACTTCCTCCACGAGAACGAGACCGCAGCGAGCACCTCACCCGAGAGAGAGGGAGCGTTCACCACCACGGAGGCCAGCGAATGATTCGACTACAGGACACCGTCCAGTCGGTGATCCCGATCCTGATGACGTTCGTGCTCGTTCTCGCGTACCAGTCGATAATCTCGACGGTATTGTCAGGAATCCTCGTGTTCGGTGTGACAGTCGCGCTCTCGATCGCGACGTGGTACCTCATCTGCCGCGTCGCGTTCGATAGCGACGGTCGCCTCCCCGTCGGCAAACGGCCGTTCTGAGCGGACATCTGACTTCCTGCACTGATATTGTCGACCGATGCGAGCCGCGTTCACGGACGTCATACGATTGGTAATCATTCGTACGTGCTACAAGACTTCGCCACTGAACAGCCTCGTCGCGAGGCTGTCAACCAGTCACCTACGGGCCGAGACACCGCCGCCGACAGAGCGGGCTGCTCAATCCGCTGTCGATGCCCGTTCGGCCATTTTCTGGTCTGCTCTCTCTGCCCAATCATCCCACAGAAAGCCGGTGCACGCGACGAGTGCCCACCAGACGTACGTGAGGACGATTCCCATGTAGACTGCCGAGAGGCCATACTCGAACCAGATACTGACGAGGTAGCTGAATCCAAGCACGAAGCCGAAAGTTCCGGTGAACCGAGCGTAGAACGGCGTCCGCGTATCGCTCGCGCCTTAGAGACTTCCAGCCATCGGGAAGAATCCCGAGAAAGAGCATCGAAATTCCCGAGATACGCGTGAAGGCGACAGCGTATCCGAGGGTTTCTGAGTCCTTCGTGAATATCGTCGATAGCGGTTCTGTCCCGGCCCAGATAACGGCACCGACGACGCCGAGCGTGAGTGTGTTGAGAGCCGTGATGGCTAAGCCAGAAAAGCGCGCGTCGACCGGCTTTCCCTCACCGATTCTCTGTCCGACGATGATACTCGCAGCGACGCTGTACGAGCGGTACAGGGGGCCGGCGAGCTGTTGGTAGATTCGTCGTGCGATGTGATACGCTGCACTCACTTCCGGCCCGAAGACGAGCAACAAGGCGTTGAACAGGAAGTTTGCGACCGACGTACTCATTCCTTCAGCGAAATTCGAGAGACCGACAGCGATGAGTTGCTTCGTCACCTCGGCATCTCGCGGCCGTCTGAGCGACAGGTCGGTTCGGTCAGTCACGATCATTCCGAGCACCGCCACGCACTCGAACCCGCGGCTGAACGCTGTCGGCAGCCCTACCCCGACGATGCCGAGACGTAGGATCCCATGAGTCCGAGCCCCAATCCGATCGTCGCGAAGATGTTGACGACGTTCGCTAGCCCATTCACCACGAGCGGCGTCCGTGTATCACTGGTCCCCTGCAGGGAGTGTGCTCCAACCAACGCAACGATTCGGAGCGGTGCGGCGGCGAAGACGAGTGCGAGATAGCGCGCTCCCATCCTCACGACATCTCGCTCGGCACCGAGAACTGCGATGAGAAAATCCGACAACGTGAACCCGATAGCCACGAACGGAAGGCCGACGAGAAATCCGATGAGGAGCGCTTGCAGAAGGGTGAATTTGCTAAAATCGTACATTCTGGGGTCGCTATAGCTGGTGCAGTCTCATCTTGCGATACCCGGAGAATTAGTATAGCCAAATATAGTTTATAATTTTGTAGAGAGCTGGAATCAAAGAGTAGAGCGGCCCTATTGGGCAATTTACTGCAGAGACCAATATTCTAGTTACATCCGCTTATCGCGGTAATGGGAAGTGAAATTGGTCGGATCGGTGCCGTCACCGAAGGAGATCTCGTCGTCTACCCCACGCGAGAGCCTACTGGATTTTTCGAACCCATGGTACAGAAGTCACACTATGGCGTACATTACTAGGCCGAACCAACTGTGGAGGTAATGAATACGCCAGCAACTCATGTCCCCGCATCGTTAGAAGCAATGCAACACCTACTGACGGACGATGTCTCACCAACATGAGGTTGAGGCCATGTTTCTAAGCCACAAAGTGGGTATTCGAGCTCGTCACGTCTTCGACAGACGCACCTTCAATTGATACGCTCAGTGCTATAGCCACGACACCAAGTATCTCCATTCAGGAGTGAACATCATGGTGTTCATTGAATACATTCATGAATGGTGTTCAGTGGTGCCGTGATTGGGAATCGATGAATGTTTTCAGCCCCTTTGTTCAGTGGCCACATCATCAAATACATTCATTCACCCCATTCATTTTGTGAGTACATCAATTATGTTCATAAACCACATTCACCACCTGTGTTCATTAGCTATATTCACTAGTTACACCCACTATTTGTGTTCAATGATTGTGTTCAGAGAGCACACACATATATGGTGTTCAGTACATTAAAGAATGAAGTCAAGTCATGAATTCGTCTGACGTACATTCAAGATGAATGGGCCTCATGACGTGAATATGTTAGCGTACTCGACGTACAGCGAGGCAGGCGGGGTTGGAAAGACCACGACAGCAGCGAACCTGGCCGTAGCACACGCTCGAGCGGGTCTCAAACCACTTGTCGTTCCGCTCGACCCACAGGATGGAGACCTGTCGCGGCTCTTCGATGTCGACGACCAACGAACGGAAACGGTGGACAATATCGTCCGGCACATGATTCGCCGTCCAAAAGGCGACTTCGACGATCTCATCCGAACAGTCGATGGCGTGGACATCATCCCGGAACACAATATGCTCTCTGACCTCGCAGAGTATCTCCAACGCGAGAAAGATCAAGCAGAAGCCATGGGAGAAGCGTTTGGAATGCACGCCCAATTACTTCGCGTGCTTCGCGACGCGGGAGTTCCAGACAAGTACGACGTTCTCATCTGCGACCCACCAGCGACCGAAGGACCGCACCTCTACAACGCCATCCATGCGACGCGGTCGCTAGTTATTCCTGTGGAACCCACCGCAAAGGGCCGAGCTGCCGTCGAGGGTCTCGAATCTCTCGTGGCTGGTCTCGAAAATCAACTAGATCTCGATGTCGGCGTCCTTGCGGCACTCCCAGTTGGGTTTAAGAATACACGAGATCAACGAATGATTCTCGATGAAATCGACTACCCGACTCCGGAGATCATCGGAGAGCGTGCGTCGCTAATGGAAGGGTGCTGGATGCAACAGTGTTCGGCGTTTACCTACGTCCGCGAGCACCGCGACCGCCGTCGCGACTACGAGCTCGAAACCCTGGCGCAATTCGACCGGGTAGCACGGCAACTTGAAAGCCAAGTCGGACTCGAAGCCCCGAACCCCCCTGAGCCGGGCGATCTTGACCACGAGGTGGTGATCGCATGACGGGAATGAAAGAAGGTGCAGGCGAGAATCCCTTCGCAGAGGATACTCCGTCAACAGAAACAGAGCCGGATGACCAGCCAGGCCGTACTGACGACACGCCGGCTGTTAACAGCGGAACTGAGACCAACGACACGGACTGCTCAAAACAACCAGCACGGCAGCAATCCATGCAGATACCGTACAAGTTCCGTCGTGACGGTGTCCAAGATGGTCGCGATCGTGTGCCGCTATTTCTTCAAAAGGATACAAAGAGCGCTGAGCGTGATGCGCTTCGGGAACTTGAAGACCGATTTGGAGACGATGTCTCTCTGACTGACCTTCGAGAGGCGCTCATGAAGGTTGGACTTCAGCATCTCGACGAAGCTGAAATCCATCTCGAGGAATGGGGATATGGGATGACATTTGATTAATTGGACCATCTTCAATATATCGTAGAGGTTGATGTTCTACGACCGTACCGACGACCTTGGGCCAGAGCGATAAACTGAATACTGCTATACAAACTGCGTTACACATCTGCAACCCAGAGTTTCGGAGAATAGGCAATTTTCACGTGATTTTGGGCTAATCGTGGGTCGAACGGGCTACATTGGTGAGGACTCAGCTATCCCGTTCGGTAATATTTTATCAAGTATTTAACACTAGCTCAAAATTCGACGTCTTGCAGAGTGTCGGCACTCACGACAGACGATCCTTCTGATGGTGCTCTCGTCGATGGCGATCTTCGCGGCAGTTGCGTTCTGGCCCGGGATGAAATACGGTGGAAATCGGTTACTCCAGTAATCCCGAGTGCAAATCACCCCCAACACAGATTGGTAAGGCGGGATTTGCCGCATGGCTCTTCGAATTTCTGTCTGCATGGAAGAAACAGAAAGGGTTTGACAGTGCTCTGAGAACCGAGTACACAGACTGTGAGTAACCGACCAACCACAGGAGGTTCTCAACGCGAGACGCTAGGTCTGCTCATCGGTTTTTTCTTGCTTTCAACAGCGGCCGCAGCCTATGAGATCGCCCCGGCGAGCGTCTTGCCGGTGATTCAAGAATCACTCGGACTCAAGGCGAATACGGCAGGTTGGCTCGTCAGCATTATGTACGCGACTGCAGTCGTCACCAGCGTCCCCGCTGGTATTGCCATCGACCGCTTTTCGGTGCGTCGGATGATTATCTTCGGCACCGTCGCACTCGTTGTCGCGGGTGTCTGGGGCTGGTACGCGGCCACCGCCAGCACGTATCTCTGGCTGCTAGTCTCGCGCGTGCTCGGCGGTATCGCGTATGTCATCTTCTGGAACGCGGGTGCGAACGTCGTCGGAAGCGCCGTTGCACCTCACCATCGGGCAACCGTAGTCGGCGTGTTTACCGCAAGCGCACCCGTTGGATTCGCGCTCGGCCAGTTTGGTAGTCCCCTCATCGCAAACGTTGCTGGTTGGCCTGCAATCCTCCCGCTGTATGCCGCCATGGGCGTTGTCGGCGTCATTATTTTCTTGCTCGCGACCCGCCACCACGTTCCCGGCGTTGATACGGCTGCCCCCGATCGCACAGCGTTGCGCGAATTGTTCACTAATCAGGCGGTCTGGATCGTTTGTGTGCTCTGTTTTCTCGTCTACTCACTGTATCTCTTTATCAACACGTGGTTGCCGAGCTACCTAGTCACTAGGTTCGACATCTCGCTAGCGGCGAGCGGCCTGCTGACCGCGCTGTTCCCGGCGATTGGAGCGGTTGGACGGTCAAGTAGCGGTGTCGTCTCTGAGCGAGTTTTCAGCGGGAAACGTCGCCCCGTTGTCGTGTCGTCGTTCGTCGTCGCCACACCCGCTATCGTCGCCTTCGCGTTTGTCTCGCAGCTTGGGCTCGTCGGCGGGGCGGTGGTCGTCGTCGGCTTTGCCATCCAGCTCGTTACTGGACTGCTCTTTTCGTACATCGCCGAACTCGTCCCGCCGGCGGTGCGAACCACAGCTGTTTCGTTACTGACGAGCGTCGGCCTGCTGGGCGCGTTTGCTGCACCCATCGCCGCCGGCACTATTATCGACCGTGCAGGCTACGGCCCGGCGTTCCTCGTTGCCGGTGGGGTTGCCTTCCTCGGTGTCCTCTTAGCCCTGCGCGCACCCGAGCCCACCTAAGAGCACGTCTCTTCTGACAGCAGTTGGTGGGGTCGTTCTGACGGTTGCCGGAGCGGTTTCAGCGAGCGTGCTGAATGGAGCGAACGTATCGGTCAGAGGCCTTCTGGATTATCTTGCGGTAGCGAGAAAACCCTGTGCTTTAGCGCGGGCGAGGATGTCACCTATGGTCAAAGATTTCACCCTGATATAAAGTTGTAATCGATTCCCAAGGAAGACGATCTGATAAAAGATCGGTCGGAGTGCGGGGTGCGCTCACAGGCAGTCATGCGAAGGGTGTCTGCGTGATGGCGCCAGACAGTGAGGTTCTATGGCCGTGTGAGCGCAACTGAACCAACGGCCAGGAGAATGAAGGAAGTGCCGAAAACACAACATTTGGTTTTAGTATTCGAGTGGTTCTGGCTGATTCAGATAGATTCGCGGTGAGATGCCCAAATCAGAATGTCGCCGAGCATATCAAGGAACATGAGAAGAACCACCGATAAACTGATCATCGATCACTGACGGTCTGCCTGATGGGAACACTCGTCAAGGCTGTGAGCGCGACTCCTGGAATGGACGTTCTTGGCCTAGTATACAATACTAACTTGTACTACTTTCCAAAATCAACCCGCCGGAAGATAGCCAGCGATAATCTTCTATTTACTCGGATACGCTGTCGCAGTGCTACGAATTCGAATATGAGCGCATCGAAAGCGAAGGTCGGAAAGACCTTTGCTTTTCGACGCAGGAAACAGGTGAACAATCCTGAACCAGGATGTTTGTAAGACGATACTACGACGACATCATTTGAATCATTCACAACCACACATAATTGTTACTATTAGACAGTTACTGCCTAAATTCCGAGAGGAATAGACTCATCGACAGTTTATAAGTTATGAATTGGTTTTTGAGTTATTATTTGGTATGTATTTAGAACTTCAATAGTAGCTACAAAAACACTTATTTATTTACATTAATAGGATAATATAAATCATACCTGGATATTACGACCTTATTCTCGGGTTGATTCCACTCGCTCTGATTGGTGTCACCAGCGCAATCAGCGCTACTGGGCTTTCGTTGACACCCGCAGTTCCGATCGGCGCAACCATCTCAATTTTTCTCATTGGGCACGCACTCTTTGTCAACGATCCCTTCGATGTTTCTTCTGAATCCATGCCGTCAACGCCGTCATCTCAGATGAACTCCGCTGACTGAGTTCGATATCCAAATCCGTGCTATCTTTTTTCAAGGCGAGAATCCCGCCCTTTAGGATTGGCGTGAAGCCGACAAATCCTACACGTTCCACTGTCGGTTGCAGGCCGAATACCCCACGCCTGTAAACCGTTATTAGAATTGGGTATATGGAAATCAGTACGGCCAAATGAAGTACAATCTGCAAACCGGGTCGCACACGGTCTACGCACTCCAATATCACTTTGTGACCGTCACGAAGTACCGCGCAGGCCTACTCACCGACGAAATCGCAGAACGCATCGGTGAGATTGCCAGCGACATCTCCAAGGACTTCGGCGTGAACATCCAGAACGTCAACGGCGGTTCCGACCACGTTCACGTCCTGTTCACGGCGAAGCCAACAACCGACCTTACCAAGTTCATCAACTCGCTCAAGGGCGTCACGTCCCGCAAAATCCGTGACGAGAACCCCGAAGTTCGGCAGGCACTCGACAATGCGTTCTGGGAACCGGGGTACTTTCTCGCCACCACCGGCCAAGTCAGTATCGACGTACTTCATGAGTACGTTGAGGAGCAGTAGCGATGTCCACGACTGTCACAAAAACGTTGCAGGCGACGTTCGCGCCACCCACTGCGCACAAGCAGTCGAAACTCAACGACCTGCTCGAAACGTACCGTGACGGTCTGCAAGAGGCGTTCGACGCCGGGGCAAGTACCATGTCGGCAGTCAGCAACATCGTGACACCCTACGACCTGCCGTATCAGGCCAAAGCCGCTCTCTGCAACTATGTTCCGAAACTGCGCAAGTCGTACAACGCAAAGGAGTTGGACGACAGCCACCCGATACGGCTCACGAATCAAGCCGCGAAGTTCGACCACTCTGACGAACGCTACTACGAGTTCACGTGGTGGGTTCCGCGACCGGGGCGCGGAACGAACTTCTGGATACCGCTCCGCATCAACCCCGAACAGGAAGACCTCTGGCACGACCTCGTATCGGAGGACGCGAAGGCGGGCGAGATACGGCTTCAGAAGCATCGGAAGAACTGGGTGCTGCACGTCACCGTCGAGTACCCGGTCGAAGAACCAGCGACAGACGGTGACGCTACGCAGATCGGCTTAGACATCGGAGAAACGGCCCTTATCACGGGCTGTGCCCTCAAGGATGGTTCTCCGACTGACCCGTTCGTGTGTAGCGGAAGCAGAGCGAAGCATCTCCGCAAAGAGATGCACACCACCCTGAAACGCCTTCAAGAGCACGACGCATCCGAGTGGCGGATTGAAGAACGCTTCTCGCACTACCAGAATGCATTCACCGACATCGTGGAGAAGGCGTCTCGGCAGGCCGTCGAGTACACCCGACAGTTCGAGAATCCGGTGTTGGTGATGGAGGACTTGACGTACATCCGTGAGCGTCTTGATTACGGGAAGTACATGAATCGTCGCCTTCACTCGTGGGCATTCGCCCGGATCCAAGGGCGCATCGAGGACAAGGCGACGGATGCAGGCATCCCGGTCAAGTACGTGAACCCGGCGTACACCTCGCAGACGTGCCACTCGTGCCACCGTATCGGTCGGCGGGACTCCCAAGCCGAGTTCCGGTGTCCGAACGACGATTGCCACGTTTCGACGTTTCAGGCTGACATCAATGCTTCCGCGAATATTGCACAACGGGTTGACCCGTGGGGAGAGAGCGTCCCGCTTGACAAGGCGGAACGCGATGACTCGCCTCGGGATGGGAGCGGTTGTGACACCGCCACGACTCACCGTGAGAAGAGCGTACCAGCGCAGATGACGCTCACGGCGTTCCGAGAGTCGGAACCCTCTGCCAGCGACGACTAACTGGTATTCCCATTGCGTGGGAAGCCTCGCCGTTTACGGCGAGGAGGATGTCACCAGTCAAATCGTGATCCTGGGTTCCACGATCCGTCGAAGTCTTCGTGAGTGAACTGCTTTGCATCCCTTCCGGCATAGGTTCCGACAGTCTGTCCGTCGCCTTCGAGGTAGTACTGATAGGTTGTCAATCCCTCGAGACCGACTGGTCCTCTCGCATGTATCTTGCCCGTGCTGATTCCGACTTCGGCTCCGAGTCCGTACCGATAGCCGTCGCTGAACCGGGTTGACGCATTGTGGAACACGCTCGCTGAATCGAGACTCCGCATGAAGCGACTCGCACGGTCTGCGTCCTGGGTCACGATAGATTCCGTGTGCTTCGAACTATACGTGCTGATGTGGTCGATTGCCGCTTCGAGTGAGTCGACGATTTTGATGGCGATAATTAAATCACCATACTCTCTTTTCCAGTCGTCTGGCTGCGCCTGTTCCATGTCGACTATCGAGCGGGACACGTCGTCCCCGCGCATCTCGACATTCGCTTCCTCGTACCGCTGGGCTATTTCCGGCAGAAAATCTGCAGCCACACTCTCGTGGACGAGTAGGGTTTCGACCGCATTACACACGGCAGGATACTGCACCTTCGCGTCGTAGGCGATATCCGTCGCCATCGGGAGATCCGCCGCATCGTCGACGTAGACATGACAAATGCCCTCCGTGTGCCCGAGGACGGCGATACTCGTATTGTCCTGGATGTAGCCGACGAATTCCGAGCTGCCTCGTGGCATGAGAAGGTCGATAGAGTCGTCCATTTCGAGTAGCGTATCGACGTCTGCTCGTGCCTCGATGAGTTGTGACCAGCCGTCGGGCATGTCGGACGTCGCTTCCCGAATAACGTCGAAGAGTATTCTATTCGAATGACTCGCCTCACTGCCTCCTTTCAATATTACTGCGTTCCCCGACTTGAGGCCGAGGGCAGCAATTTGGATCAGTGCATCAGGTCTCGATTCGAAGATCGTCCCAATAACGCCGATCGGAACAGTACATTTGTAGAGTTCCAAGTCCTCGTCGAGTTTACGTGCTATTTGGGTCTTGCCCAACGGGTCGTCTTGGGAAGCGACGCTGCGAACCATCTCCGTGATGCTGTCGAGCTTCGATGGCGAAAGTTTGAGTCGATCGACGAGGGCTTGACTATACTCCCCTTCTGCAAGGAGATCTTCTGCCTTGTGAACGTCCCGTTCGTTGGCTTCGAGTATCTCATCCTGCCGTGCGGTGATTGCGTCCGCAATCGCATTCAATGCCGCAGATCGTTCGTCGTTAGATAGCTGGGCGAGTTTCAGTGCGGCGGTTTGTGCCTCTTCGACTTTTGCTTCCGTGGATTTCTCAGTCATCGTTCACACCGTCCTCTGGGATGAATATCGTTCCGACCGCTTTTCGGTCTACGATTCGCTCTACGACGTTATTCTTTGTGGATCGTGCGATGATGGCCGGGATACCTCGTTCGCTTACCGAACGTGCACCTGTCATCTTCGTTTGGATCCCACCGAATTTCGCACTCACGCTTTTGTCGACCATCTCCTCAACAGCCCTGTAGTTTTGTCCAACTGCTTCAATACGCTCCGCTGTGGGGTCGTCTTTCGGGTTGCTTGTATAGATGCCCCCGACATCGGTGAGCGTGATGAGCAAATCCGCGTTCACACCGGTCGCCACCGATGAGGAGAGCATGTCATTGTCACCGATTTGGATCTCTTCGGTTGCAACCGCGTCGTTTTCGTTGATTATTGGAACGATTCCCCACTCTAGCAGAGTTTCAATGGTATTCTTGAAGTTAGTGAACCGTTCCGTACTGTCGAGATCGTTCTGCGTCACCAGTATCTGTGCGACCTTTTGATCATAGCGTTCGAAACTTTCCGTGTATCGACGCATGAGGTGAGATTGGCCAACGGTCGAGAGAGCCTGAGATTCCTCGATGGTCGCATCAGCGTATCCGACCCGGCCCTTCCCAGCACCGATAGCCCCAGACGAGACAAAAAGCACGTCTCGCCCGTGCTCACGAAGTTTCATGACGTCATCGACAAGTTTGTCGAGTTTCTCGTTGTCGAGTTTCGATGTTTCGTCTGTCAGCGAGTTCGTCCTGGCTTTCATGACGATCCGGTTCGCCGTCGCTGCTTGCTGCCTCGCCTGCTCTAGTGCCCATGTTTCGGCCGCCTCATTCGTGGTCATACTCGGGTGTCAACTCCTTCGAACGGTCTTCCGCCGCCTTCACTGCCTCTCCAACAGTTGCTTTTACGGAACTGTCCCAAAAGACTTCCATCCCCTCTATCGTCGTCCCCTTGGGGGAGCAAACTGCGTCTATCAGTTCCTCGATGGTGTCGTCGGAGCGAAGCACTGTTTCCGCAGCACCTTTGAACGTCTGTGCAGCAAGTATTTTTGCGTCTTCCGGGTTCAATCCACTGTTTACGCCAGCCTGTTGTACTGACTTGAGTAGGTAAAAAACAAACGCGGGTCCGCTTCCATTGACAGCAGTTGCGATGTCCATCTGAGCTTCGTCGATTTCGACGAAGACACCGATATCTTCGAGAAGCGATGTGACGTTGTCAGTGATCTCCGCACCGGAGACAGCCGCTGCCATCATCCCCGATTCGGCCGCTAGATTCGGCATCAGCCGAATCACCGACGCGTCGGTTCTTGTTTCGAGAGCTGTAGTCGGAACGCCAGCCGCGATACTAATTAATGTCTGTTCTGAAGAAAGATCGAGATCGGTGACGATAGCCCCGACAAGGTCGGGTTTTACCGCAATAAACACGATGTCCGGTTCAGTCGCCATATCAATATCGGTTGTCGTTTTCGAGCAATGTTGCGAGACTGCATCAAGGGCGGTCGGGTCTATATCACAGGCAATTACAGTATGATTTCCAGTCTGGAAAGACCCCTCACTATAGCACCACCCATATTTCCACACCCGATGACGCTAGCTTGTACCATCGTATACTGACCCGTCGTAGACACGAAGACTAAATAACGTTGATAACGGCGGAGACTGCCAATCAGGACGAAGGATCGTTTCTGGCCACTATATTTTATCAACCTCCAGATGTGACGGTGTCCAAGCCATGGTGTGTTTGGCCGTCATTTTCTATCTTAGGCTACACTTTTAGCCAATCTATGTTGGTTAATACGAGTAGAGATTCACACTCTTGGAAAGGTGTCTAATTTGTTGAATATCGTTATTTCGAACTCACTGGGGCGAGATATTCGGATTTGATACGGTCTCGTTCTCTCCATTGGAAATAGTAATACTGGTTGTCGTTGATCGTCTTTGTGACGATTGACGCTTTCGTGGGGACTCCCTTTTCGACGATCGTATTCCAATCTACGACATCATCGGAAATCCCCTTCGTTTGTGCTTTGGCGGCGAGTTCGTTGGCTGTCGCCTGTTCAGTGTGAGGGGTGTTGGCGGCTGTGGGATCGGTCTTCGTCTGTGTGGCACGATAAACCCGGAGTTCTTGTGCATATTGAGCAGCGGCTCGTAATGTCTCGCTGTCTTGTTTTTGGAGTCCTTCGACGATGTATTTTGGCAGTAAATCGGAGGGTGTGGGCTTTGATCGCTCTGGCATCGATGTTATCGTCCAAACCGATGATGAGTCGTGAAGAAGTGTAGTTCTGTTGGTTAACGCCGTGAGTCTCATCTGAAATCGAATCGGTCAAATTCCAGTAAAGCACAAGACCCCATGGCTCATTCTCTGGGAAACCGTTGAAAATCTCCGGGAAAATATACTTCCGACCGATCACGCACGTAGACACTTTTGGTTCTCGTCAGAGCTGTGTGGACGGCAAGGCGAAGTAGGAAATCCACCGTCTGGAAAAGCTAAGATGTCTTCGACGAGGAGCAAAGATCGTCATTCATCGATCGTATCAGCCAAGACGAGTTGATCACCATCCTTGAGCTGTGTCGTATCACAGTCAAGCTGTTGGGCGTGAATACCGTTCTTCATAACAACGAGATCGCTCGGGTCGATGTCGTAGTCCTCAGTCAAGTCTGATAAGACGTCTCCAATGGTTGCACCGTCTTTGATAGTCATAGTAAATTGTTTATCATCCAGTACGAATCGCGCCGTTCCGTATGTTCGGACTTCGATCTGCATGATCAGACTACGAGTGGAGAACTCATGTTTGTTCGGGGAGCGTATTGGCAGTATACAAGTGCTCGCGAGACCAACCGTTGCTCGATGCATGTACGATGTCACTTCTTCGGGCCGCTCCGAGAGATAGTCGGCGAGAAGACCGTCGAACGCGAGGTTGGCCCGGAGACGACAGTTGATAGTCTCCTCACGGCGATCGCTGACGACCATCCTGGACTCGAAGAATTGCTGTTCGAGAACAAGGAGCTACGGGAATCGATGACGGTCACTCGGAACGGCACGCATGTGATCTACCAAAATGGGCCCGACACAGAACTGGAAACAGATGACGACATCCGTGTTACCCCATCGATTCAAGGTGGGTAATTAGTCGTTTGCCGTCGCAAAGCCATCGACATTGCTCTCGGGGACAGTTCCATCATCATTCCAGCCCCGCAGCTCATAGTACTCCTGAATCGATTCCTGCAGATCTGGTAGGTCATAGGGAAGGCGGTCTTCTTCTGCGTTTATGCCGCGTTGATTGTTGAAGTGTCGCTCGAGTTCAATCACCCGCGACCCCACTGTGAGCAAGTCATCATAATCGGTCTGGAAGACCGTCTCTTTTTGTTCTTCGGTGAAGTAATCGCCTGAGAACGCGCAGAAGATTCCGCTATCACGGATTGCGTGGTGGTTCTCTTGTTCGATGAGGACTTCCGCCTTGCCGGTAGTACCTTCGGGGTTGATCTCGCCATCGTACTCGAGACCGAGCATTGTCGAGTACATATGGTCGGCGCCGCGGTTCGCGACAGCGTATGAAAGACCCTGTCCGTGGATAGCACGACCATCGTGGGCTGCAAATTCCATGCCTTTCACCGTGAAGTTCTCCACACCAAGCTCATCGTGGGCCCGATTGACACCTTCTGCGAGTAAATCTCCCTCATCGTTCCGGTAAGCAATCTTTTCGACCAATTCGTGAACACGCTCGGCGTTGCCGAATTCATCGTGGGCTGCGAGGTACGCGGCGACACTATTGCCACACGAGATGGTATCCATCCCATAGATATCACATAGCTCATTGGACTGCATCACGTCGACAACATTGCCGATACCGCAGTTCGACCCGAACGAAAACACCGTCTCGAACTCCGGGCCCTCGGTCACGATGCCGCGATCCTCGTCCTTGGTTGGAAGTTTACAGGCGAATGCACAAACCGAGCAGGCTTCCTTCTTGAATTTTTTCTCCTCAACGGCATCTCCGCCGATATCCTCGACGTGTTCAAAGGACTGCTCGGAGAAGTACCGCGTCGGCAGTGAGAAATTGTCGTTAATGAACTCCGTCCCTGAGGTGGTTCCCTGTCGCTTCATCATATCATCGGTGGTCGCTGCCTCCGCATGAAGCTCTGATTGGACGTTTTCATCGATCTCAACAGGCGGTGCTGAATCACCTCGGAAGGATACTGTCTTAACGTTTTTCGAACCGAGAACGGCACCGAGACCACCGCGGCCGAACGCTCGGCTGTCATAAGTTATCGGACAGGCGAACCGGACGAGATTCTCACCGGCAGGACCAATAGTGACGAGATTCTCACTTTCGAGGTCGTGGCGCTCGTTCATCGCGTCAGTGACTTCAGGCACAGTCGCTTGTGCAAGATCGGGAACCTCCTCGAATTCGACGCCCTCGTCGGTGATATGAATCGCGAGCAATTCGTCGCTCGCGCCGATGATCTCGACGACGCTGTGGCCGGATCCGACAAAGTTCCGTGAGAGATAGCCGCCCGCGTTCGTAGACAACAGGCCATTGGTCAGTGGTGACAACCCAGTCATGTTCATTCGGCCGGTGAAACTCATCTGAGACTGCTGGAGCGGACCTGCCGAAATGTATGCGCGGTTCTTCGAACCAAGCGGATCAGCGTCAAATGGAATACGATCGTGTGCGAGTTTTGTCGCAACCCCTCGACCGCCAATGAACTGTGAGAGGACATCTCCGATGTCGGTCGTCGACGTGGATCGATCGCTCGCGTCGATGGTGAGAAGGGATCCTTTCGCGTGGAGCATTGCAAGCTATAACGAACTACTGTGATAAAAAGTCATAGGCTGCCGGTGTTGTTACGAGATTACAGCGAATTTAGTGTCCGAATGCAGCGAACGTCGCTGGGTACAACACCTGGAGGACCGACTTCGACCGTCACGTCAGGCAAGGCGAGAATGGAATCTGGATCTGGGCGCCGATCATCACGAAGCAGTGTCCCGAATGTGAGAACTCTTCTAGTTACCACGAGCAAAGTGAGTGTGAATATGACGAGACACCACCTGAAGCGTGGTCGAAAGGACTCGTCGGATTCAATCCTACGGCTGTTTTCGATGTGTCTCAGACAGAGGGTGAACCACTTCCCGAATCGGAGACTGAAGCAACCGGAGTTGCTGAAAGTCTCGTTCCTACCCGCCAAGATGTAGCCGATGATCTCGGTGTGACGGTTCGCATCGTCGACGACGAGTGGGAACATGGTGAGGCGAAGGGTGTCTGCAAACAGCGGAGTCTGTACGACCTCCAACCAATCGTGGAAGTGAAAGCGCGGACAAATCAAGCAGATCTCGCTGTGACGCTGATTCACGAATACGCTCACGCACTGTTGCACTTCGACGACGACGATGAGTGTGAGCGATCGAAACGCGAAATAGAGGCGGAAGCTGTCGCGTACATCGTCGGTCGGTACGTCGGATTAGATACGAGTGGATCAGCGTTCTACCTCGCAGCGTGGCAAGATGATGATGCGGACGTGATTCAAGACCGGCTTGGACGAATCCGTAGGACGGCAGCGACAATTATCCAAGTAATCGATGGATGAGATAGGCATTATTTAGGGAAAAGTCATCAATATCTCTCAAGCTTCTAGATTAGTATCACCGAATTTAGGAAAGTGAAATAATTATTTAAACCAAACCAGAGGACATGAATAGGTAAAGTTTCAAGGATACCCTATTTTCGTTGCACTCTACACAAAGCTTATTACGAGATTCAGAAGATACAGTGACCTCTAATGGATCGTAGAACATTCCTCCAAACCGTTGGAATTGGAGCGACCGCAACGCTCGCAGGGAACCAATTTACACGAGGCGCTGGTGCAACTGTTGTAAACTCAGCGACAAACTGGACGCGACCATGGGGAACCACAGGTCAGACACGGTTCAATCGATTTCATGAATCCACTCATCCATATGGGCAACTCGACTGGGAACGCCGTGATAGTGGCTATTGGTCGGGAACACCGACTGTGAGCGATAATATTCTCTACGTTGGCGAACTCACAGATGATGTCTCCTTTACCGGAGCGATCAGTGCGTACGATGCCGAATCTGGAAATCGACTGTGGAGTGCACGTGACCATCCCGTTACCGAATCAGAAAAGGAGAGAATAGCACAGAGTTCCGAATCACTCCTTGAGGAGTCCACTGCACCATACGGGTTCCTAACCCATGCTCCCGTGGTCGACAATGGCGTCGTATATGCGATTGGACGATCGTCGGGAGATGAACACTACTATGTTGCTCAGGGTGTGTACGCGCTCGATACGAAAACAGGTGAAGAGCTGTGGGCCCGCACTGATCTCACTGATTATTCAGCCCTCGAAATTGCGAATGGGCTTGTGTATCTTTCTGGAATTGCGCTTGACGCACAAACGGGCGACACAGTCTGGGAAACAGCCGCGGATGAGAAGATGATCGGTGTTGTCGATGACACATTCTACACATACGCAACTCTTGAGCGGCCAAGCGACGATGTCGTCATACTCATCGCACGCAATGCAAAGAGTGGCGGTGAAAAATGGCGTACCCTTTCGCCATTTGGTACAGAAGGGCGTCCAAAAGCAGTTGATGAAGACTTTATCTATATTGTCTCACCAGAAGCACCGGATGAAGATGGGATTGAGTCACAAGTCTGTGCGCTTTCAACCACTGACGGACAAGTCCAATGGAAGACAACCCTTACAGTTCGTGACGGAACGGTCGATGTGAGTGCTCCAGCAGTGGATACTACCAGCGTCTATCTGTTCACCAGAGGAACAACCGAGTCGCTCATGTCTCCGAATATTGAAGCGCCAATTGACGGAATTGGAACAGCACTCGCAATCGATCGAGAGACCGGAGCTGAACAGTGGCGATTTGAGACCCCGGCTGCGTTTGTTGGTGACCCAGCGGTTGATGCGAGTTCAGTGTATGGTGCTGCTCGATACCACACCTGTTCCGAGTCCCCAACTCAATGGGTGAAAGCAGGACTCTATTCGCTTGATAAGCAGACTGGTGTTGAGCGGTGGAACTATGCCATGGAGAATCTCTACACTATTTCCTCTCCTGCAGTGGCAGCTGACCGAATATTTCTTGCCACTCATGGAGTTGGCGGGACGATGGCTGATGCAACGATGTATTCGTTTAGAGGATGTGAGTGCCCGCCTGATTGTCATAGCCAGTTTGCAGACGATGGAAAAACGCAGACCGTTCCTCAACCACCTGAACAGCCCCAGACAACCACATCATCGCCAGAAACCACACAAAAAGACCACCAAACTACGACACCATCGCCAAAAACCACAGATAGCGAACAAACAACGACAACCACTCCAGCTAATTCACTAACAACAACTGACCGTTCTTCGACTGTGAGATCTACGACGACCGACCAGCGGTCGCAAACCAGCACTTCGAAAATCAGCTCGATCTCTACGAACACAGCAGCTCAAACAACGACGAGTGACGGTCAAGCCGGGTTCGGTGTTCTTGGAGCGATTGGTGGTCTGATTGGCGGTGGTCTCTATGCACTTCGTCGATCGACAGGAAGGGATGAAAACTGATACAAATTAGGCGACCATGTCGAAATTGCCCTGCTCACAGTCCACCTTCGTACGACGGCAGCGAAGATTATCGAGATAATCGAACAGAGAAGTGAGTGTAAATCTGTCTAATTCGAGCGCCGAATGGGGCCTTATCGCCGAGTCCATTCGCGCTATTCAGGTCGGTGATCAGTCAGCCGAAGCTTCCCCTCGACTTCATAGAGATGGCCTCGCATGTAGAGTCGTTCGATGATATCTTCGGCAGCCAGCTGCTCAAGCTCCTCGTAAATCCTCGGGACAAACTGCACACTCGCCTCATTTGTGGTCTGGTGATGCAAGGGGAGTACACGGCATGGCAGGATAGGTAAGGGCACAGGAGCCACACCGTGTACTGGGGGACGGCGACTGCAGATTCTTATTGAAGGAGAATAGACGAATACAGCCGGCCACTCGAATTGACAACGATAGTCGGCCTCCAGAAAACACCCCCACACCGAATTTCAAATGAATTCCGTTCCAAGGGAAGGGGAGCTTTCGAAGAAAATGGGGATGGCGTGAGTAGCCGAAAGACGGAATCACGTAATAAAACGGTTTTTCCCTATGAATTCTCGGGAACTGAGTTCATTTGGAGAACAGCACCACTATTCGCGTTATTATATATATTACTATGAAGGTAATATAGTAGTAGTAGTAAGGCTGCAAGAAACCTGATTCCAGAGGATACAACCACTCTGAATAGAGATCAATTTCTATGATCTACCTGTTTATATACTAAATTCTGAACCGCTGTTTTGATGATAAGTACTCATCTTGTCCGTCGTGTCCCACCAAACAACACCGGATTTCAAATGATTACCCCGAGAAAAAGCTTCTAACTCCCGTTTAATGGGTTTTCAGATGACTCCCTCTTTTTCCTCCCTCGCTGTGTGCCCGCCTAAATCGTGCCTGAATTCATTTGAAATGCGGTGTGGGGGTGTCGAGTATTTCTTGTCTTGCTACACCCTACCGAGAATTCATTTGAAATCCGGTGTGAGGAAAGAGGTAGTCGACACTTCTAGCATTACCCTTTATAAAGAATTCATTTGAAATCTGGTGTCATCCGTCCGTCTGACCTTTTTGCTTCAATGCATAGATTCCAACATCAGAGATCTGCTTTCGGTATCGATCAATGACACTGACGTACCCGGGGAAAGAACTAAGGTGAATTCATTTGAAATCCGGTGTATGGATTCAGGTACAGCACAGGTGAAAACACTCGGCGATTATGCTGCCGAGCATGGGGCGGTTGCCCACTCTCGCTCTAAAGCTCGCGAAGATCCTCTTTCCGTACTCGACGAGGATGATCCTATTTTCGCCAACGAAGATTTACTTCGTATCGACCACATTCCTGAGCATGACAAAATCGTTGGTCGAAATGACCAAATTGAAACCGTCGCTCGCCGACTCAAACCGACGATCACTGGTGGATCTGGAAAAGGGACACTCCTTCTCGGTAAGTCTGGCTCTGGAAAGACGCTTGTCACTCGGTATGTTAGTCGTGAAGTCGAAGAACGCGGTGCAGACAATGATATTCGAATCGGCCGTGCAATTATCGACTGCGCGCAACGCCGCTCGGAAGTTCAGACTGTCATTCATCTCTCGAAAAGTCTGAACGACCCACAGAAAACGGGTATTACTATCCCGCACTCGGGAATTGCGACGGGAGCGTACTACGACCGTTTGTGGATGATCATTGACAAACTCTACGACGCGATTATTGTCGTCCTCGACGAGATTGATCGGCTTGCACCGCCCGATGACGCCCGGAATATCCCGCCAGAGGAAGCGGACGACAGCAAACTTCTTATGCAGCTCTCTCGAGCTGGTGAGGAGAACGACGTTGATGCTAGCATCACTGTCGTTGGCATCAGTAACGATCTCAAATACGGTGATCGATTAGACACCCGTGTCGAGAGTTCCTTTGCTCCAGATGAGATCGTCTTCCCAGCGTACGACGCAAACCAACTTGGAGATATTCTAGACCGACGTCGCGACGCCTATCACGAAGGCGTCCTTTCGGAGGACGTGATCCCGTTGTGCTCTGCATTTTCCGCACAGGAACACGGGGATGCACGACGTGCACTCGATCTCTTTCGACTTGCTGGCGAAGTCGCTCGTGATGCCGATGTCGATCAGGTTCATGAAGAACACGTCCGTGCCGCGAACGACGATGCCGAGGTCACACGAGTCCAAGATTTGATTCGAGGCTGTCCAACGCAAGCAAAGATCGCGATTGCCGCACTTGCTGCAATGGACGAATTCACAAACCAATCCCATTTTAAGGCGACCGAGATGTATCGAGTCTATCGTACATTTGCAGAGTCAATCGGCACGAATGTTCTTGGTCAGAAGCGCATCACCGATCAACTTCGTGAATATGAGACGCTGAAAATCATCGATATGACCCGGACAAGTGATGGATACCGTGAAGGAACGTATCTAGAACTTTCCCTGTTGGATGAAGCAAGTCTTCTGCTTCAGTCGATCGGGCTCGATGACCAGTGTTCGCGAATCCCGATTGACACCCAAATGCGCCAAGAGATTGTTGGCCACGTGGGACGTTGACTTTTCACCCGGAACTACTGCTTCTAGACGATTTTAATCCAACACTTTTCGGCTGCAATTCGTCGCTACAGCTTCCAATACTCACTAGAAAGAAGCCGCGCGTCGTTCTAGAACGCTACGAGATTCTGTAGCATCATATGATGGCAACGAAATTGATTTTTCACAGAGAGACGAGCGGACTTTCGCCGATAAATTTTCTCGGATCACAAGATCGTTGCTCATCCCGATGATTCCGACTTTTCGATCCGCGATGTTTCCCTTGCTGCGGGCACGCGGGAGGATGTCAAAACGAATCGTCAAATTGATCAGCTGGATCCTGTTGTTCGTCGGCCATCTGCGAGAATAATTCTTCTTCGAACTCATCTTCTGATTCGTCATTCATACCGTGAACTGATATAGCAAGAGACAGGAGTTCTTCAATTGCTTGGTCTCTATTCACGAAATCTCCTTGGTCAACAAGACGATCGATCTCGCTTTCAGTATGGTCGGGCAGTACTACCTCGAAGGTAACCATAGGTATGAGTCTCTTTGAACGTTATTCATTGTAAGGGGCTTAACTCATGTATATCGGTACGTAACCCAATCCTATTGCCGATTAAACTGGTTGTACTGTTGTGGAATCATTGGTTAGTATGTTATACTAATACAAAATAGTCGTCTAGCCAGTGGCGTTCTCGGTGCAGTGGCATCCGGTAGTTCGTATCGTCGACAGGCAATAGGAAACGTACATTTCTTCCTGTGAATCCATCGACGTTCAACGTTACTTCCGCTCTAGCTTGGTTGACCTCTTTATTGATTACCTTCAAAGAGAGAACTGTAGTCGTACCCCAGTACACGGAGTGGCTCCTGTGCCCTTACCTATCCTGCCACGCCGTGTACTCTTCCTGTATCAAACCAACACCTCCCAAGCAATGAGGCGTGTGCCATTTTATACCAATTATTTTGGGGGTGGGAGAAATATCCAACCGACCGATTACTGACTCGAAAAGCGAGAATGACTCCTGTGATTTCATCGCGTCGAGTGTTGGAGTCGTCAAACGACATCGCCAAATTGGTACACGTTATCATCGATGCTCAAACTCGGACGCTTCTGTCGAGCGCACCGTACTATTTCTGGGGGCGATAAAAATGCCAGTCGAGTCGATGTGGGTACTGGTACATTGACTCCACTCTCGTGCGATTGTATGCGAAGAAATGGCCCATCTCTGGTTAGTGCACTGATCGACAGTGAATCTTACTCATTGAACACGTCCAATAAGATGCCAATTCTTATTGCGTTGGATTCAAAAGGACGGATGCTATGTCGCTCTCCGCCAAGGTTCGGCGGTGGTTGTCTGATGATGAGACTATCATGTATGAGTGTAGGGATTGTGGGACAACACTCCTTTCCACCAGGCAACGATGTCCCAACTGTGGGTCAACCGAAATCGCTAGTTTTGACGTCTCATAGCCCCGTTTTGTGTTCACTCCCGTGTTCAAAGAGAGACCATTTGGGGCATCGGTCTTCTCGATACAATATCAATGTAGTCCCGCCCAATGGCGAAGTGTGATTCGATCAAGTATCTCTTGAGATGTTGCGAGGGCTGCTAGCCCGGGGAAATTTGTATCGAGGTCTGTATAAATATAATATGAGAACAATTTATCATTCGATCTCTTGCGCTGATGTAGATAGGTTTGCCACCTGGCCGTAAGTTCATCGAGTTGCTGTTGTATTGCAGCTAATCGATCGCTTCGCTCTGCAAAGGGATACTCGCACCGTTCGATTGCAGCCAGTTCATCACCAATCTCAGCAAGTGAACTGCGAAGCTCCTCAAGTTGTTTTTGCTCCTCTGTTATTAACATGAGAGAGCGTTGTCGAGTTTCGATGGCCGTTTCACTTGCAGTTTGGAGTTGGTTCCACAGTAATTGTGACCACGTCGCTGAACCGCCTGCTAGACCTGCTGCCACCTCTGGTCCGAATTCATCTTCAATACTCTCGAGGACGGTTTCTTCACCATACTCGTCTTTCCAATGGTCAACTGATAGAACCGTTTCTCGGTAGGCGGTTTGAACAGCACCTGGAAATGTATGTACCGATTGTGGTCGAGTTTGAACTGATCCTTGCAGTGATCCGCCGTCCGTCTGATACGGGTGGGGCGGTATTTCGCTCAGTCGGTCAAGGAAGTTCTCAAATGCGTCGATTTCGGCTTGACACTGTGATTCTTCCTTGTTTGTGAGTCTCTCTGCCCTCGGCAAAAGCGTGTGATCGATTAATTGTTCTCCGTTTCGCGCCATTGTTAATCAGTACCATGGATGATTTGGCTATTATACTTTATTGGCAGTGAACTAGAAGTGATTATATAATATTAGCCACTTTTATCACACTTATATTAAGAGACAATTGGGACAGACCATACTTGGTACGAAGACAGACCATACTTGGTACGAATGGAGATGTGAGCATTCTTCTATGTTGCTCCCCTGCCGATTGAATCATTACTGTGGAGTGTGATAGCAACCCAATGACGTCACACCCTCTATCGACTCAAATTGAAATTGAGAATATTGTAGCCACATCTGCAATTGAGCAAGAACTCGATGTTGCACAATTAGGAGCTGATCTGTCGGGTGGAACATATGATGCCGAACAGTTTCCGGGTGTAATCTGTCGATTACCGATGACCTCTGCTACGATGTTGCTGTATCGTACGGGAACGATTACCTGTACCGGTGCTAACAGTATTCAGGACGTCGAACAGGGATATCAAGAGCTGTTTACACAGCTTCGTACCCTCGGAGTCTCTGTGCCAGACGAGCCATCGATTTCGATTGAAAATTTGGTCTCGAGTGCTGATCTTGAAACGTCACTCGACCTCAATACACTCGCCATTGGATTAAGAATTGAAGAAATCGAATATGAGCCAGAACAGTTTCCAGGACTCGTCTATCGGCTTGAAGAATTGTCAATTGTTGTCTTGATTTTTAATAGCGGGAAACTTATCATCACTGGCAGTAAAACAGAAGCCAAGACACATACCGCCGTTGAGCGTGTTAAATCACGGCTTTCTGAACTCGGATTTTTAGCTGAAAGTAGGCGCTAAGCCCCCTTCCTCAAGGAGCGAACGGCGTCAGCCCTGAGCGGGTAGGGTAGGGTAGGGTAGTTCACTAATGAACGTCTGCCCCGATAATATCGGGTTTCAAATAAAATCGGATGGAATTCTGTTGGGTAGTGACGGTCATATGATATCCTTGCACTTGCAACGAATAGACCGACTGGACACCGGAGACTACCATATAGTATAGAAGGGTGGGAATTGTTCCGACACCACCCAAGAATATTTAAATCTATAAATGATATAGAGTGAAATATTGCAATGTCTGTACCACAGCCTGACTCTGACGAAGTGGTTGAACAGTGCGAAAACTGTGCGGTGAAGACACCCCACAATGTATCTATCAAACTCATCACGGAAAGTAACAAAGAGGAAAACACTGCATTCTCACGAGAACCATATCGGATCACGGAATGCAGTCAATGTGGGGCTAAAACCCGTCAGCGAATGAACGACGCCTGAACGCGTTTCTTCGACCATGCCACAGCCACACCAAGTAATCGAAGGGAACACAGGTCACAATGAGCGTCGCTGTCGGAATTGTGCTTCGTTTATAACGCCGGAGTTTGCTCGTGTCTTCGGTAATAACGACGACGAAGTGTTCGGCTGTCTCGATTGTATGTCGGCAACAGCAGTACGAAACGGTCACGCCCACACACAAAACGCCGATAGATCTCTCAAGTGACATCCTCCCCGTCGTAAACGACGGGGCTTCCCACGCCCGATTACGCTGGTTTGGGAACTTACGTTTACAACCCGACGTGCTGAAGGGAGTGCCACGCCCCCGGTACTCCTATCCCGCAAAGGACTTGGAGGTACTTGGTTATTTTCTGTCGGTTTGGTATCCGTGGGCTTACTTTTTGATGCGGCAAACACCCAGTCAACTGCCAGTTGTCGGACTGTCAAACCCGATAGGGTACTATCGAATCGACAGTCACAGAAACACAGTGTGGGAACGCAAACCTTCCGATTTCAGTGTTTGCAACCAAAGACGGCGCTGTATCCCTGCCCTAAAGGGCGAGGTTTTAGCGCCTGCAATCTTCATAACCTTATAAAATTGCAGGCGAGAATACCACGCCCTTGAGGGTGTGGATGAATCGCCGTCTTTGGTTACTTTCACTGTACGGCATAGTCTTAGGTGCTCTCCCCGCGTATCTCTCGGTGTCAATTCGATGGTATCCCATCGGATTCTGACAGTCCGAAAACTGGCAGTTGACTCGGTGTTTGCCTCATCAAATACGTAAGCCCTCGGACACGCAGACCGACACAAAACACCCAAGTACCTCCGAGTCTCGTCCGGTCTTCGGACGGGATAGGAGTACCGGTACCGTGGCAGTGCCAGCACCTCGTCGGGGTGCGAACCCTAAACATCCCACCGAACCGCCCATTGGTGGGCGTGGGAGGCCCGCGTCTTCAGGCGCGGGAGGATGTCACTCGATCGCTTGGATGAACGCCTCAGGGTCAAGTCCCGATGCACTCGCCTTGTTTGTCCGTAGAAATCGAGCTTATAGAGATGTGTAGCTTCTTCCGGCAGACACCCCGTTTTGTCCAGTGTCTTCTCTACCGAACACCCCACCCTGTCCAGTGTCTTGCGACCGTCAGACAGTGGACAGGGTGGGGTGGCAATCTCAGACCTGGTCACCAAACCGTTGCTGGATTGACTCGGTTTTACCCACGATGTCCACTGTCTCTTCAAGAGCTTCTAAAAGGAGTTCCGGACTCGTATCGAGGCTGTACTCGTAGTAGCGCCCCCCTGCTTCTCCCTTGTTCCGTTCTGTCCGGCTCGCGATCCCAAGCATTGCCAATTCACCAAGATGATCACGCATTCGACGTGGAACAAGTGGATCAACGGCAGCACGCTCGCACACCATCTCGTATTGGGGCTGGACATCACGTGCGCGTGTGGGGGTTTTTCCTTCTTCATTCAGTATCAAGAGTGCGTAGAGAACGAGTTGACCTTGGTGAGTAAGCCCACTGACGCCCTCGACAACACGGCTCTTCTCAAGGGAGTCGCGTGCTTCGTCAACGTGTGCTTCTGTGAGTTGTTCAGCCTGATGTTCAACAGCGATATCACCCGTTTCCATCAGAAGATCCAAGCTCTGGCGAGCGTCACCAGCGTCCTTTGCGCCATACGCTGCGCATTTCGCGATGACAGCATCAGGAACGACGTCTTCATGGAACGCAATATCAGCCCGCTGCCGAAGGATGTCACGGAGTTCAGCTGCCTCGTACGCCGGAAATTGAAGTTCCTTCTCACAGAGACTCGATTGAACCTTTGACGAGAGTCCTTCACGGAATTTGAAATCGTTTGAAATTCCGATGATACCGACCTTCGCCTCTGTAAGGTTCTCGTTGGCTCTTGCACGAGGGATTTGGTAGAGAATGGAATCGTCATCGATATGATCGACCTCGTCGAGAACGATGATCACCGTACTACCAACCTTGTCAAGTTCCTCCCAGAGCATTTCGTAAATTTGGCGCTTTGAGTACCCAGTGGTGACGTGATCTTCTGGAGGACGAAGTTCATTAATGAGCTGAATTGCTACTTGGTAGCTCGTGGAGAGGTCTTCACAGTTTGTCCGGATAGTTGTGATATCGACATCGTATTCTTCTGCGTCTGACTGAAGTTCAGAAAGGAGATATCCGGTACAGGCGGTCTTACCCACGCCTGCTTTCCCGTACAGAAAGATGTTCGATGGCTGGTCGCCATTGATCACGGGTTGGAGTGCAGAGATATACTGCTGTAGTTCCTCATCACGACCAACGATCTTCTCGGGTTGATAATCCTCACGCAGGATATCACGGTCACGATAGATGTTCGTATCTGGTTCGAACAGCCCCATTGAACCAAGTCTCGTGAGATAGGGTAATAAAACCACCGCGTCTACTGTGTCTCGTGTGTCCGGTGTCCAGCTTCTCGTGGCACCCACACACCCCACCACGTCCAGTGTCTCGGCCGAAAAGATACTCGGTGGTTCTGCAGACAACTTCAAACACAGGGAAAGTTTATAACAATCCGTGTTCAATTACTCCGAACGACAGATAGAGCCAGAGAGAAGATAGCATCTCATTCGGCGAATCGCAGTATTTTTCCGTTCTATGTTCACCAAGACACTGGACACGGTGGGGTGTGGGAGGGCGACGATCGACCTTCTATGGCTGTATTCCGAATCGAGTCTGGCGTCATTTGGATAGGGTATGACAGAGATATCTCCCGTGAGTAGCGTACGAGTGGTCGGTTCTCTTCTTGGAGTTGGTCAACAAGCTCATCCATTCGATTGACGAACGTTCATGTTGGGGCACAAAGTGTCGATTCTGCGTCGGTCGCTACCTCGAAACGACAATCAACCTACCGACCAATACACTTTGAACGTAGGGTGGTGTGGACGGAATAGACTGGGACTGTCGCCATCAGACCGTGATTGTTACACATCGATACAGGGGTTGGGGATGATTTGCTGTCCGTCGTTCACGAACTCTTGAACTTCTGCATTCTCGTTTGCGCGATGGTCTTGAGATGGTCTGTTTCGCCAGCAATCGCTGTGAGTCGAGAATCCTCCGCGAGTAGATCCAGAATCGGACGAGAGTTATCCGTGAATGAAAACACCATGTGCAATCTTTGACCGCGGCCACGGCTTTTCCGCTCCGCGTCTACGACTCCATATGAGTTGATGGCGAGTTCCCGGAACTGCATCTACCAGCGTTGAGAACGGACGAACGAGCCGTACTTCTACTTAAGACGAGAGTTCTCCGTCTCATTCTGACTTCGCTGGCCGTAGAGATCGGCGTCCAATTGTGCGTTTCATGCCTTGTGGATTGATGCAGATAATTAGACCTGCTCTCGCCGAATCGTTACTATCTCGGCCGCCAGTCGTTTCGACCCTTCTGCTGCAATCACGAGCATATTCGGGACTGGCGTGCATGGGGCGCGATCTCCGACATGAAATCCTGCATCTGCAGCACCTGGCAATTGAACCTAATAGCCATTCCCCGCGATTTGGAGGGAAGCGTTTGCAGCTCGATGGATTGAGACGGTATCGAGGGCGGCGGAGGTCGCGAGTTCGACGATATTCTCGTCTGTGATACGGTCTATGTCGATGACGAGGAGGAGACCATCGAATGCAAAGACACGGATATTGGCAAGGCGAATGGTCTCGTTTTCTTTCTCTTCAACGAGCCTAGCGGCTCGGGCGGGCTTTGTGACATTGGAGGGCAAGTCCATCGCCGGAACGTTTGATTGTGTTGGGCATTACTGATTAGTATTGTATACTAACCCAAGAACGTTCGCCCCATCTCTTGATATTCGGTTCTGTTTCACTCTGCATTAGACACAGCAGATAGCACCGATCATTGAGATGCGCCCACCAGTATACCTATTCTGCGGCGCGTCAAATCGCAGATTATGCCTATTCCGAATGACCTGGAGAAGTACGACGCACCCTCGATCCTGACCCCGGACGGGATGCTTTCCGACGCACGAGAGTCCGGGGCACCACTCGTCGAGGACGCGCCAGACGGCGTCCTCCTCTGTTACCAGTCTCACTTTTTCGACCGCGTGCTCGACGTTCGCGAGACCGAGCCGCTCCACGGGGAGAGCGACCTCCTCGAATTCGAGCTCCATCGGTTCACCGACCTCGATACGGACGCCGAACTGGGAATCCTTGGGCACTTCGGCATCGGCAGTCCCACGACGGCAGTACTGATGGAGTTGCTGCAGGCAGCCGGGACAGAGGCGTTCCTCTCGGTCGGCTGGTCGGGCTGTCTCCAGCCGGACGTTCCGCAATCGCACTATCTCGTCATAGACGAAGCCATTCGGGACGAAGGCGTCTCACACCACTATCTCCCAGATTCGGAGCGAATCGATGCCTCGGACGCGATGGTCGCCGAACTCGAACGCGCGGTTGAGATGGCAGGCGGGGAGTTCGAGGTCGGAGCGACTTGGACGACTGACGCGCTGTTCCGCGAGACTGTCCCCGAAATCAAGGGGTACGGCGAGGATGGCGTGCTCGCGGTCGACATGGAGGCGGCCGCGACGTTCGCTGTGGGCGACTACCGGGGACTGAACGTCGGGTCTCTGTTCTTAATCAGCGACTACCTGACGACTGACGATTGGGATCCCGCGTTCGGGGAGAGTCCCGACGTCGTCGACGCGCTTCCGGTGGCGATGAACGCACTTGCGGGAGTGCTGGATCAGTAACCCAGATTGTGACGGTTTCACGAAATCGGGATGTAGAGGATCTACAAACGATTCTCGGCGGAACCGGACAAATCCGAGGAGTAGTCGGAAAGATTTCTGCATCGATTACTGACTGACGAGACGGCTCAAGTGGTGATCCCATTGTGTCACGGTTCTCTACTCAGCAAGAGACAACGTCTCGTCCAAGGGTTTACGTACTGATTGCCTCAATCAATAAGTGCCAATGGTTGCACAGGGAGGATCACCACTCACACCGCTCGCTCAAGACGCCCTTGACGCGCTTGCGACAGCATTCCGGGATGAGCGAGAATTCACGTACGAGCAAGCCTATGCCATTCTCAAGGAGAAAGAAGATCTCGGGCGACCGGCTGCTGAGGATATTATCGAACGGCTCTACAATAAGGGCCATCTGTATGAAGTCGAGGGGAAACTTCGACTCACTGATTACGGATTTACTCGGTAACGACCGTCCCAATGATGAGACAGCACTAGTTCAGTAGCTGTTTTTTTGCGTTTATGCAGGAGAGAGAATGTGGCGGGGCAAGCGCGGATCAGGAGTGATGGCGCCAAATCCGGCGAATGTTAGAGCTGCCCTGCCACATGCTAGATAATGTCTTGTATTGCTTGCCCAAAGTAAGGAGATGACGTCTCATTTTCGGAAATTAATCTGAGTGCTGGTGACTGCACACCCCCAGAGATCGGTAAGCACAATGTCTAACTCATTATCTTGTCTCTGGCTCTGCGGTGTGTTCGACAAGAACAATTCCATTCCCATAGAGATCAGTCGCGATGGCTTCGATTCCATAGGGCTGTTCTGTCGGCTTTGATGTGAATTCAACACCACGTCCGCGCAGCGTTTCATATGTTGCCCGGCAGTCATCCACGGTGAAGGCGAGTGCCGGTTGCTCACCAATCATCGCAGAACGACGGTCTGCCTCCTCGTCCTCGAACCAGTCAAGCGGTTCGAGGACGATTTCCACGGTATCATCGTGTTCGGCACCGACAGTAACCCAGCGACGATTCTCGGGACCAAACGTCTCGTCTGCAGTCTTTCTCAGGCCAAGCTTTTCTGTGTAAAAGTCAAGTGCTTCGTCTTGGTCGCTAACGATGCGGGTCGTGAGACGGAGCTTTTCAATCATGGTTTTCTCCGTCTCTATTGATACCGTTCAGTAGCAAATACGCTCGCCAAGCAGACTGAAAGTGACCATCAGTCGCTTTGCCATCGACACTTGGTTGCGTCGTGTCGTCCGCTATCTACTTGTCCTACAGGGCGATATTTAGGATCTTCACCAACCGTTTTGGCTCCATCAAACGCTCTCACGGAGCGACGCTGCGAGTGACTCGATGGCATCTTCCGCGGCGTCGATGTAGTGACCGAGATTGACAAACCCGTGGATTTGCTGCTCATAGTGAAGGTGATTAACGGAGATACCAGCGTTTTCAAGGCGATCGGCGTACGCGAACCCTTCGTCCCGCAAGGGATCGAATCCCGCTGTGAGAACCGTCACGGTCGGAAGATTAGCGTGGTCGTTCGCGCGGAGCGGGAACGCATAGATGTTGGCGCGATCTGCCTCCTTCGATAGATATTGGTCGAGGTACCACTCTACGCTCTCGAACTCAAGAAAGTAGCCGCTGCCGTTCTCATCGTATGAATCGAACCAGCGGATGTTTGGCGGGTTCACTGCGGGATAGATAAGGAGCTGGTGGGCGAGGTCGGGACCACCACGGTCGCGGGCCGCGAGTGCAACCGCAGCAGAGAGGTTTCCACCGGCGGAATCGCCCCCGATGGCGACGCTGTCACCATTGCCCTGGAGCGTCTCGGCGTGCTCGGCCACCCACGCGGTAGCGTGATAGCAATCCTCGAACGGAACTGGGAAAGGGTGCTCGGGTGCCCGACGGTAGTCGATGGCAACAAGGACGCTTTCTGATTCGTTCGCCAGCTGGCGTAGCATTGGATCGTAGGCGTCAACGGAACCTCGAACCCAGCCGCCACCATGGAGGTACACAAGGATACGATACGGTGCCTCGCCCGACAGCGGCGTGTAGATCCGCAGTGGAATCGAACCGTTCGGTCCCTGTATTTCGAGGTCAGTCGTCTCCTCGACATCCGCATCTGGTGCATCGCCGAAAAGGTCTTCGAGCAGCTGTCGACCTGTCTCCACGGAAAGCGTCCACGATGGCGGGGCGACGCCCTTCTCGAACTGGTCGAGCAGTGTTGCCGCCTGCGGATCGAGCAAATTATCAGACATACGATCACATCGAACGCGAAACAATAAATGTGTTAGCGATATCCACTATTTCATGGGCCGAGTCCTAGTCATAAATTCAATCGCCATAGAAGAACGACGCTGACGAGAGTGTATTTGTATTGAACTCACTATTAGGTGGTGCGTTCCTGATCTTGTGCTGAATAGAAGATACGTATCTTGCACGACCGATCGGTACGGATTAGTCGATAGCTACACCCCGCGGAAATATTAATAATCCTATACCACATATGGTGAGTGATTATGAGCGTGTCCACCCCACTGACAGTCCAGCGGGTCTCCGAACTCGTGATGGCGAACCAAGCAATCCGAGCACCCTATTACCAGTCCGCCCACGACGAGGGGGTTCGTTTCACAGATCTGGATAGGGGGCTCCAATGGGGTGCCGACGTTATTCCAGCCTTGATGGGACTTTTCCGAGTCGAGCAAGACACCCGGGACGACCATCCCGACGGCTGGGTGGGCTTTGCTCGTCACTGGCGAGGAGCGACGTTGTGGCTGGACTTCGACCTGTTTTCTGAATCCGAAGAGTCAGACTCGATCTTGGTCGTAACCGCGATATCAGGCCTGGATGGAAAGAAAACCATCGTGGACGAGGATTTCGGGGAAATCGAACTACCGACCCAGGTTCCGACACAAGAGGAATGGGGGGTACGACAAAAACAGTATCAGGCGGTGCGAAGGAAGGACGATGCCGATGGATCGGCAGCGGTAATGGCGTACATTGCAGCGCTGCCGGGGTGGAAGAGGGACGTCGCGACACAATTCGACGAGATCATCCAACGCGAAGTGTCCGATGTACGCCGCGCTGTGAAGTATCACCAGCCGTTCTATGGCGTTGAGGATCAGGGATGGTTTGCGTCATTCAGTGCGTTCTCGAAACACGTGAAACTGTCATTTGTGTGTGAAACGCATCTTGAGCCAGAGCCGCCTAGCGGGACGGCTCCGGAGCGACAAGCCCTGGATCTGAAGGAAACAGACATGATGGATGAAGAGCAGGTTGCTTCCTGGGTTCGGCAAGCCGCCGAGAATCCGGGAATGGGCTGGTTAATTTGAATCAATCTGGCCGCCGTGGCCATGTCCATCGCCACGATCTCAACTATTCCACGGCAGCCGCAGTTTATGCAGTATGTTCACGGCAGGAAAGAGTCACTATCGTCAAGTGGTGTAACTGGATCAATCATATCTTCTCCATATGACCATGAGAGAAGTCCATAATTTGCAAGGCGAGGAAGATGTTCATGTTCGAGACTAATACGCATTTGCTCTTGTTCGGTTGGTGTAACATCCGTGACTGGTCGATTATTTACTCGACTGGCGAGTTCTACCGCCATCTGGGAGAGTGGGATTTTAGTTTCTTGTTCGATGAGATAGAAAATCAAATGCCGACGCTGTTCATTCGCGAGTAATTTAAAAACTTCGTCAGGTGTGGACATCAATACGTCGGAATCAACCGATCCTAGCAATTGTTGCAAATATATGATATCATACGTCCATTCTGTATTGTTGGTCATTTTGACATTGGTTTCTGGCTGATATTTATCTATAACTTTTCCACCGATCTTATTGTGCGATACTACTATTTTAACGAACTAAAATATTTATAGCGTATGGAATAATATTAAATTTTTATAATATATAAGCAATTCTATGTCGTACAGTTGTGACCGATATCTCTCAGCTATTATTTCGACTCAATAAAATCAACATTTATTCATTAATCGCGGAGTGTACTGTGTGGAACGGGGTAGTTACCTTTTTATTCTATTTCATATTTTGGCTATATGACTGATTAATTCCAAACATATTTTTATTTCTTCGGCTCAAGATTCATAGAGTAATATGAGAATGGAGAGAAATGGGAACAATAATCCCTTCATTTGTGGGGTAGAAGCACCACTTGAGATACAGTACGACCAGCAACGCGATCACTCACTGAGTGCCGTCATTATTCAGGAAATGATTGAGGCAGCTGGTGTAGAACCTTCTGACATTCCTAACCCTCTGTATGAGAGTGTCGACCCAGATGCTTTAGAAGAGTTGTTCCAACCACTAATGGATGGAACTCCTCGAGAGAATTATGAGGTGTCATTTGCATTTGCAGGCCATTATATTACTATCCGAGATGGTGGACGTATCCAAATTGAATCTGAACTCGGGCGATTGAAGCGGACTGGTGGGAATATTCTGCTTACTGGTAACGTCCCAGAGGATGTTCTTGATCAAGTAAGCGGACAGCTCCTTGGTGAACAGTCATTAAACCGGACTCCTGTCATCGCACAGTATGGAAAAGATGCTGAGGTCGCACAAATGCGACTCTCACAGGTTGATTCTCCCCTGGATCACGCTCATATTCTAACATACAGGGCGGATGCTCGGTCAGCTACACAATTACAAGCGAGCCAGCCGAGTCAAATCGCTATTTCATACGTTACAGGGACGTTTGAGGAGTTCCAGGTTGCAATTCAAGACAAAATATCCGATTTGCAGAACCAACAGAATGGATTTGACCCCGCCGAGTTACGATTCTGCTTTGACTCTCTTCGATTGCTTATTGAAGAAACGGGCATTGAAACTACTAAAGAATTTATATCAAAAACCGTCAAAACAGTCGACAGCGTCAACGGATTAGGTCACTATATACACTCAGGCACATTCGATTCGGACTCTGTCCAAGCAGTAAAATCGAAATTTGATGTGGTGATTGAATTACGGGCAAACACCAACGGATTAGAACAACGGTTGCATCTTCATGGGACGAATCATACGACACAATGGTTCCCAATATAGTACTCGACGAACGAGGTGGTTGCATACTGTCGTGGAGTGAGAGATATTCAATAGTAAAGGATATACAGAGGATAGTATCCTCTGAAAACCAATGGCGGTGGGATGTATGAAGCCGATATTTCGATCCTCTGGAGACTCTTCTATTACGATTATCGATCCGATTCAGCGGCGTCAGTATCCATTACAATTATCAATGAGTCCTCGTCTTGAGCCAGCTGATACTGAACAATTCTATTTCCCGGTAGATAATGCAGTTACTCTGTCAACGGAAAATATTGTACTACCATATGTCGTCGGAGTACACGTCCGAACCCTAGAGGGAGAGACCATCGTTAGAGCCGAAGAGTTTGCATACGAGGAGTTGCCAGAACAGGAGTATATTGTTGAACTTAACGGACGAATCAAAGTATATCTACGTGTCACCAGTGAGCTCACGATCGCGTCGTCAACAGAGCGCATGGAGCTTGATTTTGGGACTACAACACGTGTTCAAGTTGGTGCTCGTTCATATCATGAACGACCAGGAACCACAATTACGACGACAACAGAGCCCTCTGATGTGATGAAAGCCATTTCGACATTTGGGTCAGCATTAAAAACCACGAGTTGTGAGCGCTCACTTCCGTCACTCCGAGGTCATCCTCCACAGATCGAACTAGGTGACGAACTTCAGATTCCAGAGGAATTATCTACACCTGAATCCGGCATAACTATTGAAATACCACCGAAGATCGAGATGATTTACCCGGTGAGCACACTTGTGTACTATCTTGGAGCAAATGTTATACCTGGCAATCGTCCTCGGTTGATTACTGATCGTGGATTTTGCCGAGCTTTCGATCGTTCAGTACGAGCTTTTGAAAGCGAAGTCGAACAAGTATTCAAGCAGATATTCTTCTTCGATTGTATTACTCGGACTGAAGGATATTATCAAATTGAGCTCAATGAGCGGCAGGCAATTGAGAAATATGTCGATTTTGCGTTCGATGAATTGTATCAAAAACCACTTGCTGAGCAGATTGAAGCATATCTCGATGTTCCGTTCCATTTAATCAAGAAATTCCTTCCGACGTGGCCGTTGACAACGTATGCTACCGATGAACTGAGAAATGTTGAATCACTCCCATTTTTAGCAAATAACTTTTCACTCATTAGAATGGCGAAAAAACAAGAACACAAAACTGAGATGACATTTCCGGATCCAGTCAGTGGGTTTTTACGGAGCAGCGGGACTGAGGATAGAGGACACTCAGTTGATGAGTATAAGTCGTATGTCTCTCCCCCAGAGACTGATTCTTTAGAACGAGCATGGCTTGGGACTGGAAACCCCCTTGGTGCAAACAAAATCATCAAGGATGCATTTGATAATAAACTCGACCGAGATTCATCCACCGATGGCATAAAAATTGCTGTTGTCTGTAACGAATCAGAAATGAGTCCCGAGTACGACGATGGAGATAATCTCTACGGTGAACGAGACGAACTAGAATTCAATATTGATGTGTATCGTAACCTATCCGTTGACGAGTTGGAAACGGTATTTGCAACTGAAACTGACTTCCTCCACTATATCGGGCATCTGACAGATGATGGGTTTGTCTGTCGAGATGGAGGACTCGACATCAAAGACGTCGATGACGTAGCAGTTGATACGTTCCTACTGAATGGGTGTCGATCATACGAACAAGGCAAACAGCTAATCGAAGCAGGAAGTATCGGCGGCATTGTAACGTACAGTCATATCGGAAACAAGAGTGCGACAACAATCGGACGACTAATTGCCCGTTTACTAAATCGAGGGTTTTCACTTCGATCGGCACTCACGCTGGCACGTGAACATCAAATTGTTGGAAATCAGTATCTCGTGGTTGGTGACGGGAGTGTAGAAATCGCGCAAAGTGAAAACGGGACTCCAATGAAGTGTTCGATTGAATCTGGTTCAATAGATGACGATTTCGAAGTTAAATTAACGACATATCCGACCCTCGAACAAGGGATGGGATCGTTATATAGGCCATATATCGATGAGATCCAGCCGTACTTTTTGACTGGTGGTGATCTTCCCACCTTCACACTCTCAGATGACTCTCTCTCCCAGTTTTTACGGTTAGAACAAGTTCCAGTTCTCTTTGAAAACGATTTAGGTTGGTCTACCGAATTCGAGGTGGATGATCTCTGATTTATGAAATTGTATTACCGTTAGCAGCCGCTACGTTACCAGTTTGCGCGAGCAACAGGCAAATGGTAAACAGGACGCCGAGCATTCGGGGGTTCTCTGCGAAGTATGCCGCTAACGCATCATTACTCATCGACATGCGAGCAATGCTTAGGAAACCTTTATCTTATCCTTTCCTAAATCCGTCGCGCAGAATAGTCGTTGATAGTTTTATTGCACAATTGGTGGGGGTTCACAACAATTATTAAGGTAATCAATAAGATAAATGTATCATATTTAAAATTGCAATACAATCAAATATATATATCATTTGAACAAAAATGGTTACGAAATGGTTCCTGAGGGTGAGTAATCTTATATTCAACTTAATAAAAAATTGGAAAGAGGCCGAATTTTTTATTACGTGGGGTCAGAGAGGACAGATCATATGGCACTCTCAGACATTGCGCGGCGATGGCTCTCTGTAGATGAGAGCGTTATTCGAGAGTGTCGCCACTGCGGGACGTCGCTCGAAACTACCACACAGCAATGCCCTACCTGCGGATCGACTGAAACCGTAGTTTTCGACGTCTCCTAATCGCATTTCACCATGTGTGGGTGCAAGCGTGGCTTCCAACACCAACTCCTCAGCGTGAAACAACCTGTTCGACTCAATAACAAGTGATCGGAACGCAGTATACTACGTTGAACAGACGCATTCGTGCGTAAGTACACGTCTTCGACTTATTGGCCCTCGGTGCGTTTCTCGTGTAAGTTGACGAGCTAGGTTTTCTGTTCCGAACGCTGGATCGTCTCGAAAAGTTGAGGGCCTTCGATGCTTTCGCGTCGTGGTTTGGTAAGCCGTCGTCAACGTTTTCCTCAATCACGTACGCTTAGTCAAGATTAATCACAAGTTGGAATCATCCTAAACGTCAGACCACATGAACTGGCACGTCAGATAGGCCAAGGACACGCTTCGTCGTCGAACCAATAAGTGGCTTGTCAGGGTCTGACCGTCCTCGTCTTCCCATCACCACCAGATCGACATTATTTTCATGGACATACTCAACTATCTCGTTTTCCGGGATTCCGGATTTTACGACGGCAATGCAGTCGACTCCACTTTCTTCGGCTTCCTCTTCTACTTCGTTTACAAATGCACGTCCCTTTTTTTCTAGTCGCTGCCGTGTCTCCTTGATATCGCTCGGAATTGCGACGAAACCTGTGTCCCCCATGTCCATCACGTATAGTGCGTGTACTGTTCCATTGCTTTCCTTTACGAGTTCTACTGCTTGTTGGGATGCGCGTTTTGCTGCTTTACTCCCATCCGTCGGCACCAAAACGTGTTTGTAAGATACTCTCCCCGTTTCGTCCATAGATACTGCTTCAACCCGGTGTCTAATGAAAGAACACTCATATTTTCGCCCGTTGTTTACTTAGTCGAACAGATATTCCTTGTCAAAAACGACGCTTGTGTTAGCGTCAACCGGTTAACCGTGGACGATGGAATGCGTGGACGAGGATTCCTCGCTTTTGTTCGGGCCAGAGATTATGATGCAGACGGAGGACGGACTGCCGATGCGGCTTGCGTCGCGGTAATCACTCTCGGCATGAATCGTGAAATCATAATATTACCGAATCAATGTGGAATATCCGGCCCAGCCATCGACGGCGAGTGTGTAAGCAAGTTTACGGCGCGTATCCACGGCCTAAAGACCGTGGTATTGCGCCTGTTCAATCTATAACGCTGTACCCTATGCATTCTTCATCATCTTCTACTCTCATGCACGTATTTAATAGCCACAAGACTTGAATATCAGACAACGTGTCGGTGGGGTGGAGAACTTATCCTTTTTAATCGCTAGATTTCATTGCCGCGATTCTCGCTCGCATCTCATCGATTTGTTCATCGAGGTTTTCGATAAATGAGCGTGTTTGATCGGTGCTCACGGCACCTTGCTGTGTTGGATTGATTAGGTTCTCTTCCTCGAGCACTCGAAGGGAATACCGGACTTCGTGATGAGCATGATCCGATTCGTTCGACATCTTCACAATTCCAATTGGTCCGTTATTGACAACCATCTGAAGAATGTGCAGATGGCGTTCAAGTATGTCGACTTCCTCCTCAACACTGTCGATCATTGTATGGTATCTCAGGAATCTGTGGCGTTATTCGTTTTCATCCCGGCAGTGTTTGACTCTCAAGTTAATAGAATATTCACTCATCGAAAATAGGGCAAGCAGTCAGCGTTTGATATCTTGAATTACTGTGATGTCTGGAGTGGTTCGTAGATGGGGATGGTATTGTTCCTGTAGGCGATGATGAGATCGCCCTCGCCCGTGAAGCGCTAGTTAGTATTGAATTCTAACAACGACGAGTTTTCCGTGGAGGTGCGGTCTGAACATGAACACGATGGTGTTCACTAGTTGTGTTCACTACTGTATCTCAAAGCTGTGGGGTCACATTTTGTAGATGTGGTTTCCGAGATTGGTTTTCGAGACTCATCTCTCAGCCGAACCGTTGCATGCCTTGAGGCACCGTATTCGAACGTATACTCGTTCAGAATATAGAAGACGACTACCGACCAGAGTGCAGTTCGTTAGTTTCCGTCGACGAACGGCAGGTGTAACGAGCACAACCCTAATCTCGGTCTTTGCGTTTATCGAACACGACGTACTCGAGTCAACAGCTGGTCTATTACATTTTCCTACTGTAATTGGATCAAATAATACTCGAAGAGATTGGTCGCCGGAATATTCTGCTGTATTATGAATGTATTTCTCCTTTCCTGAAAGATTTCACCTATGTCCCTCAACCAGTCGATTGGTGCGCTTCTGGCTCGCCTAGCTGTTGGCAGTATTATGATCGTCCACGGTGCTGGAAAAATGTTCTCGGTCGGTCCAGCCGTGATGCCGATGACTCAGTTTACAGGATTTCTCGCCAGTCTCGGTATTCCTGCACCATCTGTCGCCGCATGGGTCGTTGCACTCGTTGAACTCGTCGGCGGTCTCTGTATTCTGGTGGGCTTTCTCACACGTTTTGCCGCACTCGCGGTTGCGATTAATATGCTCGTTGCGACGCTCCTCGTCCATCTTCCGGAAGGATTCTCTGACTCGGAGCTCACTATCGTGCTGTGTCTGGTTTCGCTGGCCCTCGTGTCAATCGGGGCGGGTAACCTATCGGTCGACGAAGTCGTGGTCGATGATCGGTCGACTTCGATGGTACCAATCGGTGAGTAACCGATCGATTAGTCTCTCTTACCGGCATTCTGTACGCCGGATCCCATTTCTAGTGGTTCGATATGCTAGGGCCACAACCCCCGTGCTTCGTGAGCTTCGGCGATTCGTGAGAGGGCGACAATATAGGCTGCATCGCGCCACGTGACATCACGCTGTTCGAACTCTGATCGAACCGCATTCCAGGCAGCCTGCATTTCCGCTGCAAGTTCGTCGTTCACCCGTTCAAGCGACCATGCCCGGCGATTGATGTCCTGAAGCCACTCGAAGTAGCTCACCGTGACTCCGCCAGCATTGGCGAGAATATCGGGCACAACTGCAACGTCTCGCTCGGCGAGAATCGAATCAGCCGTGGACGTTGTCGGACCGTTCGCACCCTCGACGACGAAATCCGCGGCGATCGCCTCCGCGTTCTCCTTTGTAATCACGTTTCCAAGCGCGGCTGGAATGAGTACGTCGACGTCAAGGGTGAGCAACTCGTCGTTCGAAATGACGTTGTCCGCGTATTTGGTGACGGCCTCTGGCTCTTCGTCGTGAGACGGAACCGAAGCCGTATCGATTCCCTCTGGATCGTACATCGCACCGTTCACGTCACTGACTGCGACGACAGTCGCTCCCCAGTCGTCGAGTAGTCGAGCAGCATTCGCACCGACACTCCCGTAGCCCTGAATCGCAACCGTCGTCTCATCGAGTTGGCAGTCGTAGTGCTCGCAAACCAGCTGCGTGATGATCGCCACACTCCGTCCGGGAGCTTCTTCACGGCCTTCACTGCCACCGACGATGGGCGGCTTGCCGGTGACGACACCCGGTGTTGTCTCGCCTTCCTGCATCGAGTAGGCGTCCATCAACCACGCCATCGTTTGGGGATCTGTCCCCATATCTGGGGCTGGGATATCCTGGTTGGGGCCGATAACGTCCCGAAGTTCCTGTGCGAACCGCCTGGTGAGTCGCTCTTTTTCCGCCGAACTCAGCTCCTTGGGGTTAACAGCAACACCACCCTTGGCACCACCGAACGGGAGATCCATGACTGCGCACTTCCAGGTCATCCACATGCCGAGTCCGACACACTCGTCTCGGGTCACTTCGGGATGGTACCGGAGCCCGCCTTTGAATGGCCCTCTGACACTGTCGTGTTGTGCTCGGTAGCCGGTGAACACCTCAACAGTTCCGTCGTCCCGTTTGATCGGAACCGTTACCTCGTGAACCTTTTTTGGGAACTTGAGTCGTTCGACGATACTGGAATCGATATCGAGATGATTAGCAGCATGATACAGCTGTCGACGAGCCGTTTCGAGTGCGGATTCGGATGTGGATGATCCTGCCGGTGTATCTCCGGACTCGTTGTGGCTGCTATTGGATGTCGATGCCATTGTTATTCAAGGGATGTCTGCCGATTTCGCATCGAA
This sequence comes from Haladaptatus marinus, assembly GCF_051194195.1. Taxonomy (NCBI): domain Archaea; kingdom Methanobacteriati; phylum Methanobacteriota; class Halobacteria; order Halobacteriales; family Haladaptataceae; genus Haladaptatus; species Haladaptatus marinus. The sequence goes on along the minus strand of NZ_JBLZNK010000006.1, from coordinate 194,936 downwards.
CCGCTGCAGTCTGGGCACGAGACTGGATTGCTATCAACGATAATAATATTCCCACATTCGAAGCACTCGTACGGACGTTCCGCGTCTGGATCGGTTTCGACATCTCTCATAGTAGATCATGAGCGCCGGCAGGCGTTCTGGGGCACTCTACAAAGGCGTAATAAGTGTATTAGGGAATATTCGGGTGTTAATCACCAAACCCTTCACTGAGACTGTGGTTTGTTATTTAACCAACCCTGAAGAGGGAGTGACGGCGAGGGTATCCTCTTCGAAGAGTGTCGTAAACAGCTTGCGCTGAACTGTACGTGCATGCTTATAGAACGCAGGTGGAGAGATTCCAAGTGTCTTCGCGATATCCTCTCCCGTGCTTTCGCGTGGCGACTCGAAGAAGCCACTGTAGTAGGCTGTCTGAATCACCTCGAGCTGTCGCTCGGTCAGCTTTTCGAGGAACTTCGAGTAGAGGTCGTGTTCGATTGCTTGGTTGAGAGTCCGCTTAGAGCGGAGTTCGACACTGGAGAATGACTCACGGACGAGTTGTGTGATCGTTCTGACGTCGATACTATCCGGGATATCGATGACGAGCGTTGTGGCGGTCGAACCAGCAGTCGCCTCTCGGAAGACAGCACCGTGATCGGCTAACTCTAAGGCGAGAAACGGCTGTGTGAGCCGCAACCGGAGGACGCCACCCTCACCGTCTGCACTGATTTGCTGTACGTCGTCGATTGCGACCAGCTGTGATGCAGCGTCAGCGACATCCTCCGGAGACGCATCTTCGACCGTGACGAACACGTAACTCCCCTCGGTGGATTGCTGAACACCACCTTGATACGAGAGAGTGCACGCTGTGTCCTTCGCAAGTCGTGAAAGGATGAACGTCGAGTCGTCGATGGCAAACTCGACGCGGGTCATCGACGTCGTGAGCAGTGCGTTCTTCCGTTCGATCGCACTGAGTGCCGACGCGATGGTTTCGCCGAGCTCGGCTAGGACGGCCTTCGCGGTGTCGTCGAACGCCTCTTGTGTCGGTGCATAGACCGTCAATACGCCGTGTCTGAGGTCGTTGTATACGAGCGGAATACTTAACACCGAGAGATAGTCGCGGGTGAGTGCGTCCTTTCGCCAGGCTTCATCGCGAAGTCCGGCAGCGACGTTAGACACCATCGTCACGTCGCCAGTGGCCGCGGTTTGTCCGGCGGGGTCTGTCCCTGAGGCTGCGACAGTGAATAACTGGCTATCCAGATACCCCTGGTTGATCCCTGCCCAGGCTCGAGGATCGACGGTGTCGGTCGTTGGATCGACCGTCCCGATCCATGCGAACCTGAACCGGTCGTCGGCGGTCAACAGCTCACAGACGGTATGGTCGATTTCCTCGCGTGTTTCAGCTTGCACGAGGGCTTGATCGATCTCTCGAATCGTCTCGTTGATGCGATTCAAGGCGGTCAATTGCTCGTTTTGTGTCTGGAGTGTCCGGTCTTGCTCCCGGAGTCGTGATTCACGCGTGATGCGGTCGAGGGCTGCCTCAGCGGTAGCTGCGAGCAAATCGGCCAGTTCTCGGGCCACGTCGTCATAGACACCGACCTCGTTCGAGCCCGCGATGAACACGCCATGGTTGCCAAGTGGAATATAGGTCGCACTTCGGAGGTCTGTCGCCCGGTTTTCGAGCCGGTCTGCGTCGTGGACGTCGTCGAAAAATAGCGACTCGTCCTCGACGAAACTGTAACTCGGGAGGGTTTCGCTGTTGGTCTGCACAGTTGGGAGAGGTCCGTACAGTTCTTTCATCCTCGCGGAGTGTGCTGCAGGTCGGAGCTCGTTGGCATCACCATCGAAGAGATAGACAGCACTCGCATCGAGATTGAGCACACCGGGCGTGTCATCTATAACGTGCTGGGCGATTTCCTGGTGGGTTTCGGCGTACAGAAAATCCCGAGCGGTCTCGTGGAGTGTTGCGAGTGCCTCTTCCCGTTGCTTGCGCTTTGTAATGTCCCGACAGCTAATGAGGAGGGTTCCGTCCTGAATCGAGACTTCACGAACGTTAACCAGAAGCGTGTGTTCGCGGCCGGCTTTGTCTGTCGCCGTCGTTTCGATGTTCTTGAGGACGCCTTTCCCTGCGAGTTCATCACGGTCGAACAGGTCTTCGCCGAGGAGTTCGTCGATGGGCCCCAGTTCACGAATCTCTGCAGCCGTGTAACCGAAGATGAAGTGGACATTGGGACAGACATAGGTGTATTCCCCGACTTCGTCCGTGATGAGGACGGTATCGGTCATGTTGTTGAGCGTAACGCGGTGGAGCTCCTCGGACTGACGGAGGTTCCGTTCGAGATCGACGCGATCGGTGATATCGACGCCTTCCACGACGATCGAGACAAGGTCGCCGCGTTCGTTCTCAACCGGACGAAGGGAGAGATCGATCACGCGCGAGCCGTCGATATGTGGCGGTTGTGAGACGACGACATTACCGAACGTACCGTCAAGTGCGTTCTCTACAATTTGGTGTACCTCCGCCTCTGTCGCATCGGTCTGTGACCACCACGGAAGTGTCCAGAATGGCTCGCCGACGATGGCTTCGACGTCCTCGTCTATCATTTCCCGTGCCGTCTGGTTCACCCGGGTGAGGGCGCCATCAGGATCGAGCACCCACGTCGCCGTCCGTGAATCGTTGAAGATCGCATCGAACTGTCTGGCGCGTTCCCGTAGGGTGCCCGATCGCTGTGCGGATCGAACCGCCCGCTCGGTTCGATCTAATAGCTCTTCAACCATCTGTTCGGTCGAATCCGTCAGTGCGACGTAATCGGTAACCCTGGCTCCGATGGCCTCGCTAGCGATGGCCTCACTTCCGGACGTTGTACCGAGTATCACAGGGAGTGCGGTGGTTTCACTGCGGATCGCTCTGAGGAGTTCGACTCCGGTTGTCTCCTCTAGTGCATACTCACTGATGAGGCAATCAATGGGCTGCGACTGGAAGACCGCAAGCGCCTCCGATTTGGTCTGAACCCTCTGGATAGTTGTGTCTGCCCGTGTTTCGAGCACCGTAGCGAACTGTGTGATCCACTCACTTGTTCCGACAAGCAAGACGGCTGACGAATCAAGGATGGTTGTGGAAGATGGCACTATTCGGTACCCACGTGTCTGCGGAAGTACAGTTGGATGTCGGCCCGAACCCAGCTTTGCTGTTTAGGAACGAGATTCATGATCATCGCTTGTTAACAATCTAACCTACGAAAAACAAAGACATTTGCTATGTAACCCCTGACGAAACTTTTCTTGAACGGCAATAGTTGAGACTGATTCTCTCAATGTATACGCCTCACTGTCCCCTCTCCAACCGCAAACCAAGACGTACTCGTCAGTAGTTATTGGTTGTTTACGGAAGATTCGAGGAGAAAGCCCCGTCCTTGAGGGCGGGGAGGAGGTCAATTGCGCTTAGCTGTTGTTTCAACGCGTAAGTCGTACTGTGGAAAGATTGATTATTGACACGCACCAAATCATCATAATCCATTAATGTGCTAAAAAATCTATAACAATAGATAACTATATTTCCTTCTGTGACCATCTATTTATGAATTCTATGAATTCAAATCAACTTCCCCAGACCCGCCGAACAATACTCAAAAAAGGAATTCTTGCGACAGCGACCGCGGCTATCGGTGTCCCATTAACCACGGGACTGGCCAGTGCCGAAGCCTGCTGTAAAACTTGCTGGGTGGACGTCAAACCCGACAGCTGCCCGAACTCGATCAACCCCAAAAACAATGGTGTCGTCTCCGTAGCTGTCGGGTGGCCCAACCTAAAAATGAACACCATTCGTCTCGTTCCATCGGCTGGAAACCCTGACATCCAATTTACCGGCTGTCAGGATTATCTGAATCCGGATTGGAAGGACGTCTCCTGTGAAGACATTGACCAACTCCTTTCGGAATCCGATGGTCGAGAGGCCAGTGCGATCCGAATGACGCGAGAAGACCTCAACGGCGATGGTGACAACGAGACGGTATTGAAGTTCAACACACGTGATCTCGAACTCAGGTCTGACGACGAGTATCTCGTTCTCGAAGCGGAGACCGGAAGCGGTTGCCGCCTACTCGGTATCGATAGCGTCAGAGTTGTTGGAAAATCGAACAACCGTAACTGATTTTTTGATCGGTGAAATCGCTCGCGATAGTCGTCTAAGTCATTTCGTCCTCCAGTTGTACCTGAGGTCGTACTACCTGATCCACTAATCTCCGACCACAGACGCGGTGGCCGGTACCACCTTTCCTCCTCTCCTGGTTTGTAGCCGATAGCTGCCGATCCAATTGCCGTCCTTACGAGTAGCCGTCCAGTGTCAGTTCCGAACTGTGTCAATTTGAGACGTCCACAACCGCGTTTACGCTGGGATTCGTGTTAGACTTGTCACCCTCTCGGGTGTGATTTCGTCCCGGCTACGCTACCCTCCGGTAACCTGGTCTGTGGCCGGAGCAGCGTTCGTGTCGCTGTTCGTTACCTCACCGGGCAACTCGACGTCGGCCTTGAGGACAAGACGTGTCTCTTTGTAACTCAACCCGTCCTTCGACCGTTGGCGCTTGATCTTTCCAAGGCGTTCATTCGAGAGTTCGTGCATCGCGTCCATTGTCCGGCGAGCGAGTTCCTGTGAGTATTTCTTGCTCACACCGGACTCTTTCAGCCGAATCCACTCGGCGAGGTCTGAGGCGTCTAAGTAAGCTCGAATCTCGCCACTGCCGGTCGACCAGAGTGAATTAGTCGATGCTAGTGATTCGACTCGTCGGCAGATGCTTGCATCGATTGAATCTTGAGGATGAGAATATTGTTTGTTGTATCCGTGCTATCGAGTTCACCTTCGATTTCCAGGTTTGAGAGCGGGGTCGGTCCAACACGAACCAAATCACCAGTGTGGAAATCGCTCAAAGACCCTTGAATATGAACCTCCGCACGGCAGCGCTCTGGGTGATGCACGCTACTCAACGAAATCTGATCAACAGTTGCGTTCTCGACAGGCTCATCATTGTGAACTAGCGGTACCTCCGCAGCTTCATCCAGTGTCTGGATATCGAGCGCATTAAAGGCGGTTGCCGTAGGTTTGTACCCACCCTTCGGTCCAGGCACTCCTTCGACGAGTTGGAGCGCTTTCAGTGATTGCATCTGATTCCGGATCGTCCCTGGATTGCGATCGACTTCGTCTGCAATCTCTTCACCCTTCACTGCGTCTTCGGACTCGCTATGGAGATTAACGAGTGCAGTGAGAATCGTCTTCTGACTTGCTGTCAGCTCGATCGATGACATATCGAACTCTCTCATCTTCCGGCGGATAAATCCAGCCTTTTAAAAATAGTACTATATATGACATTGCCATTCCTCTTTCTTGTTCACCTCTTCCATACGATTGTGAATGTATAGAGCTATTATTGCGATTCGTCCTCACGGTATGAAAGACCGTGAGGACGAATCGACGACGTGCAGAAAACTGAGTGATATCACTTCTAACAACCTTTCGTCATATGTGCTCTCGTCTGGCGCCAAATTGGTTTCACTGAATATCTACTGTTTAGCTGAATACAGGCACTAAGCCCCCTTCTCAGCGAGTGCGTTCTGTTAGAGGGACTTCACCGTCTGTTCTCTCTCCCACGAGAGTTCACGAACTCAATGACTTCCGCGTGGTCAACTGTCCACCAACCATCTTGTGAGCTGACGTACTGCTCACGGAATGCAATCTGGTAGTCTGCTGGATTCACATTGAGATTGCTATCTACGATACTTAGTGCGTGTTCAAGAATCGAGCGAGCGACGTTCGTTGGCCCTGCTCCGCTGTAGCCCCACGTAAAATCGTCTGGAGACGATTCCGTGTATGGAACGTGCGGAATCGGGATCCCATCGAACAAAATTTCGTTACGGCCTGTTCCGTCGTAGTCTTCGACTGCCGTATAGACTCGTGCCGCCATACTTGTTCACGGGTAGATGGTGTAATGTACCTTTGTGCTGCTGTTTAGATAATTCATTCGTCTACGACGATTCCCACTACCTATTCATTCCACAGAGTCCGAATCCGCTGTTCGATCTCGTCAAGAACGAGCGACTGGACATCACGATAATCGGCTGGCCACGACGCATCCTCACCCAGCGTCGGGGCAGTGGGTGGTGGGTGAAAATGATCTCGCATATTATGCGGATTTGGATGGCGATCCCAGCGACACTCCCAGGCTCTATCAGCGTGCACTTCTTGATAGTGGATTTTGAAATCATCAATGGTGTACCACCAGTCAGCGAGGGTCGCCTCATCCACCAACGTTGGATAATACGGCTGGGCAAACGTAACGCACAGTTCGAGCTGGCCGTGGTCATCAGTGATGCCTGCTTGTTCGACTTGCTGTGTGGCGGTGAGCCTGGTCTGTAGAGACTCAAGGATTGATCGGTCGATGGGTGCAGGACGGCTCCCATCGCCAGTTGGCGACACCATCGCTATCCTGAAGCCTGTTCGTGTTCGGTGGCTCCAGCACGTTGTTGGCGAGCGCGTTCGTAGCGTGTTCTCTCTTGTCGAGCGGTCGTCCAGTCGCCGCGATCGTACTACTGTCTCTTTCAAACGGGTTACTGACACCGTCGTCAGAACCAACTCACGCTTCTCTGTTCACTTTCCAACCGCAACACAAGACCGTACTAAGCAGTAATCGATGGTTGTTTCTTTAGTATGTCTGTACATCGAGATTCGGTATTCGTTCGAAGTGCGAGTCGTTCCGGGTTAGGACTGGTTCGTCCTCTTGGAGGGCAGTTGCAGCGATAATACAGTCTTCACGGTCGATCCGTTGCCCATCGCTAATGAGATCCCCACTGAATTCCCCTGCCTGTGTCATGATGCGGTGGTCAGCAGGAATGACGTGCTTCGAGTCCAAGATATTCAACACCTTGCGTTTTTCGTGCTCTGGTTTGTCCGATTGCTGGATTCCCTCGTAGAGTTCGAAGGACGTAATCGACGCTACCTTTTCTGGGCGATTCTCACGCTCTATGAGCTCAAGTTGATCGAGGGCATCGGCATCACCGTTGAGGACATCGATGAGGAAGGCCGTATCCTGAATCATCCGATTACTCGTTCAGTTCCTGCTGCAGTCTGTCACGACGTGCACGTGATCGTTCACGGCCCTCCTCGATTACCGCTTCGAGCTCGTCGGTGTCATCATCCCAGATTCCTGCAACCTCGCGCCACGATCGTTCGCCAGCGAGTCGCTTGACCACGGTGCTGAAGCTTTCTCCCTCGCGTTTGTGGGATTTTAGCCGCTCATACGCTTCGTCGTCGAGCGAGATTGTTTTCGTCCCCATGGTACACAGTAGTCTGTGTACACTTATATACTCTCTGTTCACATTATATCTGCTCTCGATTACAACGTTGTAATAGAGGGGATCGCGAACGTGACTCCCTCTGTTTCGCAGAAATAGACGCACTCCACCGTACCCAACCCACTACTACCATCATGTGTCACCGCCAAGGCGATGTGACTCTCGTGTGGTGGTGCCGAAGAGGGGTTCTCCGAACCCCCGTGATTACAGCGGTGTAATTAGCGACCTCCGGTTGTTCTCTCCGTGTTGGCTTCGTGTGCCCGCATCCATCCCGCTAGGTCGGGATGGGAACGTGATTTCGATGTGATGGCCACTAACGCCCATCGCGTCGTCGACGGACAACGTACGCGATGTTTTAGTAGCTCACGCCGGGGACGCGCTCTGCCATCTCTTCCATCACCCGATAGCCGTCGTTCTTGCATACACAGCCGTAGTGGGTTACGATCTCTCGATAGCCAAGGTGGGCAAGCATCACATCGTTCGTCTTGGCGACGTTCTTCGCGTGTGAAAACGATCATACAGTCTTCGTGCCTATTATTCTTGAAGCCACAATCGGCTTATTGTGAGAACCGAAGGTCTAGAGCATGCCCCGGTTTCAGACCGTCCTGTTTGATATGGATGGCGTCCTCGTTGATTCGGAATCATTTTGGCAGCAATTCTGGCGTGACCAGGTTTTTGCTCACGTAGAAACTGGTGACCCAACCCTGGAGGACGTGAATGGTCGCAATTTCCGTGAGAGTCTCGACGATCTTGCAGCGACGTATGGTCTTCCGGATAAACCTGAGTACTATGCACGGCAGTTCGAACTGGCTGCTGAGACGGTGTATGGCGAGCAGGTATCGATTACACCCGGAATCCCAGATTTCTTTGCGACGCTTCATGATCGAGATGTCAACGTTGGAATTGTGTCGTCAGCACCAGCCGACTGGATCAATATAGTCATTGAGCGGTTTGATTTGGCACCAGTTGATGTCCTGGTGAGTGCTGAACAGATCGATCTGCCAGGCAAGCCAGAACCCTTTATTTATGAGCATGCTGCTGCCGAACTCGATGTCTCTCCTTCCTCGTGCCTTGTTGTTGAAGACTCTGTCAACGGTATCCGAGCAGCAGCACGAGCAGGCAGCACTGTGATCCGGTTTTGTCATGGGGCTACTGTGCAGTCTACCGACCACACTGACTTTGTTGCCAACTCTCCAGGCGATCTTCAGCGAACCATCCTCGAATTACTTTCGTAGTTTTCTCTTCCCGTTTTGAAGAGGACTCGGTATGAATTCGCGTTCTAGTATTGCCATCGATAACGGAAAGTTCGAGGCGAAAGCCTCGGCCTTCAGGGCGGGGATGAAGCCGACCAACAGTATTCAACCGCCGACGATGGCACGGCCCGTGCGATTCGAGTGGGACGCCCACGAGTGGGCGGGGAAACCACACCCTCACGAAAGTCCCAAAGAAGTGCGCACGAACCCGCAAGTTGTCTCCGTGGGTCGGTAGCCGAACCCCCAACGGAGGAATCCTCGCGCTGTAGCGCGGGGAGGATGTCAATCTGAGGAACTAGAGGGTGATACCACTGCTCCTTCATCGATCAAATCTATCTCGATTTCAGGCTGTCACACCCGTTGTGACCGGCACTACGAACGAAACCACCGTTTAGACCTAAGATACTACCACACTACTACTGAAGCTGTCGAGAGTTTGGAACAGAAGGTGAACTAGCAACAGGAGCAACTCAAAGCTCTCCACGACGTCGACAGGCTCATCATGGGTCACCGGGGAACGCAACTCGCAGGAGCCGCGTCGGCATACCTTCCGCCGCTCTCTGCTCACAAAGACGCGTTCTGAAGAGAGGCAAACTAATTAGCGGATTCGCTCCATAGTTCTTTCTAGCACTCATGTACGAGGATATCTTGCTTCCATTCGATGGAACCGAAGGAGCGGCGGAAGTACTCCACCACGCCGGCGAAATTGCACACTGGGGCGATGCGACGATACACGTCCTCTACGTAGCCGACACCACTCGTGACAGCGTCACCGTCGTCGAAGGCCATCCTGTGGATGCACTAGTTCAAGAGGGGGAAGCCATCGTCGAAGAGGCTGAGGAAACCCTGCGTACGCTCGGTGTCGACTACGACTCCGACGTCGTCCAGGGGAATCCAGCGCCGACGATCGTCGAGTACGCTGAGCGCTACAATCACGATTTGATCGTGATGCCGACCCACGGCCGGGAGGGTATCTCCAGATATCTCATCGGGAGCGTGTCCGAGAAGGTCGTCCGCCTGTCGCCGGTGCCCGTTCTCACGGCCCGGATGCAACCCGACGAACAGTTCGCGTTCCCCTACGAGAACATCCTCATCCCAACAGACGGCAGTGCAAGCGCCACCCATGCCGCCCAGCACGGGCTTTCACTCGCGGCAGCCCTCGATGCAACTGTGCATGTTCTGTCCGTCGTTGACGACACGTGGCTCGGTCCGGACATCCGATCGGCTATCTCGAACCAGGAGAGTGAGCAGGCAGCGACCAAAGCTGTGGACGACCTTCTCTCGGAGGCGGCGACACACGGCATTGCGAACACTGTTCGATACGTCGAATACGGGCAACCCATCTCGGAAATTCTCGACTGTATCGAGACGAACGACGTCCACGTCGTCGTGATGGGTACGACAGGAAGACGTGGAACCGACCGCATCTTGCTCGGCAGCGTCGCCGAAAAGACTGTGCGCTCTGCACCAGTCCCCGTTATCACGGTTGGAGAAACAGAGTAAAGCGCCTGCTCTCGTGTTTAAAAACGAGAAATAAGAGCTATCCGGGGAGGAAAATGTTGATGAGTGCAACGACGATACCGGCAATGCCCATTCGGATTCCGGCGACGTACCACCGCTGACGCGATATCGACGCCATGTACGCGCCAAAGGCGAACAGAACGCCGCACGCGATTGCGACCGAGAGAATAGTGGCGTGGAGCAACGAGAGTGCCGCGCCCTGAAACAGAAACGGAACGAGCGGCACCACGAGACCACATAACGGGCCGAGACCGCTCATGAGGGCATTGATGACCTGGTTGCTGGTCTTATCCCGCTCAATTCGCGTGTCGCTCAGGTCGGTGAGCATCGCATCCTCCAGGTCGTGTAGTTCGGCGCGCATCTCGGCGCGTTCGATCTCCCAGACGCTCCAGACACCCGAGGTCGTCAGTCCGACGGCGCCACCGAGGCCGATCGCAATGACCTGTAACCCGTCCGAGACTCCAGAGAGATACGCGCTGACGGTAACACCGACGCCAGTCAGTGCACCGTCAAACCCATTCGAGACGAAGTATCGTCTCGCGATCGGTCCAATCCTATCGTCGATACGTTCCAAAAGGGACGCCGAGTTTTCCGCTCTCATCAGTCCTGAGGCGTAGGTGCATCTTCGACAAGATGCTCTCCACAAACGACCTGGTCGACCGAGTGGATCGTTCCTCCTGCATCTTTGACAGATGCTCTGACATCGTCGTACTCGATCCCATCGCCTTCGAGCGTGAGTTTCAGATTTTTAACTTCTTGGTCAAGTTCGATGAGCGTCGCGTTGACAGCAGCGACATTGCTCGTCCCGGCGACGTGTTGAGCGAATTCGATCGTCGACGGTTCGTGCGGTTTCAGTACGTCAATAACCAGCCGCTTTACAGGGGCCATCATACTATCTTACAATGCACAGTTTAAAGTTCGTTTGGTGGACGAATATCAGAAAGATCGGATTTGAATCGATACTTCGGTATAATTCGGCACTTATTAGCGTTCAGCGGGAGACCAGCGAGACAGAGATGTCCAGCAAGGCTACGTTCGAAATATTCCATGACAAGGCGGGCGAATGGCGTTGGCGACTCGTTGCCTCAAACGGGAACATAATCGCGGATAGCGGGGAAGGGTACCAAGCGAAACAGGGAGCAAAACGGGGGATAGAAAGTGTCAAAAAGAATGCTGGCAGGGCCGACATACGGGTCGTCGATAACACTTGAGCTTGGACGCTCAGACTGCTTCTTCAATATGTTCCCCAGCAGATACGGAACCCATTCGATTGCAGTACGTGGTTCAGCTCCAACAGCTAGGCTACGCATCTGGCTTCTAGAGTCTGTATCGGTGACAAACGAGTGGTCTTGTCCCCATCTATCCGAGGTATCGCTACTCACAGGTTCTCTCGCTCCTAGATAGCTGAGCGGGGGCGTAATGGGGCTGTACGCAGTCTCACTACGTTGGTAGAAGGAAGAAAACTCGCGAGCGAATTTTTAAATTTCGGGTTTTTCGCCCCACGAGGGAGGCAACTTCTGGTAAGTGGGAGTGAAACTCTCAGACGAGGGGTGCATCTCTCTCCGGCTTCTATCGATGAATTCAGCGCTTTCAGGGCTCAGAACGGTAAGTTAGTGAGTAAGTCGAGTAATGAGCGATTCGAACATTTCAGCACTTGTAAGCGCCGAAATCGGATATCTGAGGTATATCTTGTGTATTATACGGCAGAGAATCCTGTATAACAGTGAATGAGGTATCTAGATAATGGCGTTTGATCGCTTTCGCCATCCGTTAGTCGCTGTTTTCGCCACACTGGTACTGACAATCCCATGGATCGGAGCGTTCGTCTCGTACGGTGGGTATGGAACCGTGCATCCAGGCGAAAACATCGCGCCCGTTATGGCCGTCGCCGTTGCAGGATTCGCGATCCTGGGTGCGGCATTCCTACTCGCGTGGGCGGCCGAAACTGCCGAAAAAGACGTCCCGCAGGCGTTTGCTATCGCTGTCCTAGCGGTGCTCGCCGTCGCACCCGAATACGCAGTTGACGCACTGTACGCGTGGGAGGCCGGCGCTGGCTCGAGTGAAGCCGCCAACCTCGCGGTCGCCAACATGACTGGAGCGAATCGCATCCTCATTGGCCTCGGGTGGTCCGGGATCGCCCTGTTCACTATCTATCGCGCAAAACGCACCCGCGACTCAGCAGTTGAACACCGTTCGGGATTCCTCGCGGACGTCGTCGGACTTGACCAGAAGATATCGACCGAGATTGTCTTCCTACTCGCGGCGACGACGTACGCGTTCTTCGTTCCCCTCGGCGGCGGTATCGGATCGTTCGACACGCTCATTCTCGTGGGCCTGTACGTGCTCTATCTTCTCATCACCATCCGCGGTGATGTTGAGGAATCCGAAGAACACGTTGGGGTTCCCGCGTACTTCCAGCAGTATCCAAAAGTATCTCGGATTGCTGTTGTCCTGTTCGGATTCGCGTTTTCGGGCGCGATCATCTTCACTGCCGTCCACCCGTTTGCCGAGGGACTTGAGCAGTTAGGGCTACAGTATGGCATTCCGGAGTTCTTCATGATCCAGTGGCTCGCGCCGCTCGCTTCCGAGAGTCCTGAACTCATCGTCGTCGCCTATCTTGTGAACAAAGCCCGCTCGACGGCAGGCTTCAACGCGCTCATCTCTTCAAAACTCAATCAGTGGACGCTGCTGATTGGAACGCTCGCGGTGGTGTACTCTATTTCGGCCGGTGCTGTCGGCACACTCTCATTCGATTCAAAACAGGCCGCAGAGATCTGGATCACCGCCGCCCAGAGCTTCTTCGCGATCGCCATCCTGACAAACTTCGAAATCAGCATCCGTGAGGCGGTCGCACTGCTCGTACTGTTTGTCACGCAGGTTCTCGCAGAGTTCTACGTGATTCAGACCTACACAGAGCCAACGGCAACGAACGTCAGTATGACCATTCTCTATGCCTACACGGGTGTCTACATCGTCCTCGGCGTGGGGTTGTTCATTACGCGCCGCGATAGTGTTCGTCGGCTCGTCAACCGGACGCTTTCAACCGCTCAGACAGCACTTGGAAGAGGCTCCAGTCAAACGGAACACGCCGACTGAATAGCGTGCACCCCTTCCCTGCGCTACATCATCAACGGGATGGTTCGGTCGTATTAGGTATATACGGACTCCATGTAAGTTCTATGCAGAAAGAAATGTAGTCTCAACTGTTGGCACGGGGCGGACGGTGAGTCTATATCGGTCACAGAGGCGCTGTAATGTACAATATTTGGCTCTGTTGAAATCCTATTGGTTAGACACCTTTCCCGCCGAAACAGCCGTTAGGTAGGACTGCGTGTCGAGCAAGTCGAAGTTTGAATCTACAGAAAGAGTTTATCCCGTCTTGTCTATGGAAACGTATGGTCGCTGAATTGGGCAACAAGATTCTGGTTGCCGGCGGTGCAGTTGCCGTTGCAGTCGGCGCGTATCTTCCTTGGCTGAGGACAAATCCAAACCTGCCTCCTGACGCCGAGGTCCCGACAATCTACTACACCGGTATGGGTGCCGGATTTGAGGGGTTCGACTTCGCACTACTCGGTGCAGTCGGGCTTGTCCTTCTACTCCGTGGTGCCAGCTTCCGGATCCCGATACGTATTGTGGCGGGAGTTGGAACGGCGGTGTTTCCGGTGTACTACCTTTCTTACTCTACGTTGTTTGGATTCTCCGCCACGTTCGTGCCCGCGCTTGGTTGGTATCTCACCGTTCTTGGTGGCATTCTGCTCTCTGTCGCCGGAGGACTCCAACTACCATCCCTGATTCACCGGCTGAAGGCGACAGCAACTCCGAGAGAATAGTCGGCTGTGCTGTTCAACCTGTTCTCTCTATTGAACGTTCAGAGTATCTTGTCGATGTTGTGAGTGAGACAGCCGATAGCGAGTTCACGGAACTGCTTCCACCAGTGTCGTGAGCGCACGAATGCGCCATATTTCCGTTTCAGGCGAGAGTTCACCGTCTCGTTCTGACTACGTTGCCCGTAGAGATCGGTGTCCAGCCGAGCGTTCCACGCCTTGTGGAGCGACGAAAATTCGCGGTGCTTGATGAGCGGGCGAACCCACTCTTCACGGGCTAACACCCGAATCTTCTGGTCGTCGTATCCCTTGTCACCGAGGAGAAACGCCACCTCACCGGTGTTCCGCTTGATGAGTGACGGCGCGATTTTCGAGTCGTGTTTTCTGGTCGTCGTTACGTGGAGATCGAGGATAGCATTCGCTCTGGTGTCCACGAGAAGTGTGACTTTCAACTGCTGAATCGTCAACTTCGTTCGCTTTGTGTAGTGTTTTGAAGCGTGGCTACGGTCGAAACCGGATGCATCGATACCGACGACACCGTTGGTCGGAAGGAGGGTGACCGAGAGGTTAAGCAGGATACGCCACACAGCCATATCGAGTCGATTGAACGCCTTACACAACGTCGAAGGCGATGGAAGTTCCTCAAGTTCGATTGCTCTCCGAATCCGGGGCATCTCGATGAGTTCGTCAAGGAGCGTCCGATACGTTGTATTCTTCCGTACCTTGAGACAAAGCAGAACGATGTGTTGGTGGAGTGTGTACCGCCGTTTCGAGAATTTCGAGGAGTAACGAGCGACAGCTCGCCGAGACAAGTGAATCGCTTGTTCGACGAACTGGAGCAATCGTGACTTCGGGAGGGCCTGCATTCGCTCACACTACCGGTCGAACCTGTAACCATCTGAGGATTTCAACAGAGCCCAATATTTATAGATCTCCTAATCTACAACCGGTTGATATTCGATTAGAACGGATTGTTGATTCGTATTCTACCCTATCCCTGACTCAAGGACTGTTTAGAAGGCGCTGCCGCACGCCACTACCTATTCATTCCGTCTTAAACCGAGCATTACCAGGAACGTCTATTCTCTAATATTGGTAGTTTTGTGATCAACTGGTACGTTAATCGTTTGCCACCGTTGGTCTATATGAACGACTGATTCGCTTCCAGTGGCCCCCATCGAAGCGATAATACGTTACGATCGCTGGAATGCCAGTTTCGACGATCAAGGTGAGTGACAGAGCAATGAGCCCGACGGAGGTCGTTGCACCGAGGTACGCGACGGGTAGTGCGAAAAGGTACAACCCCAATGTCTGTCCATAGAATGGCCACCGGGTGTCGCCGCCCGCACGGAGTGGACCAGTTGCGCTCCCGATCACACCATAGAAGATGACGCTCACACAGGTTGCGTAGATCAAATTCTTCACAATTGGGAGGACGGCTGGATCGCTGACAAACACTCGACTGATAGGATGTGAGAAGAGAGCAACAGCGATTGCAATGAGCACGTACACAGCCACAGTAAATCGGAATACGTCTCTCGCATATCCCTCGGCTTTCCGTTCGGCACCAGTCCCAAGTGCTTGCCCAACAAGGCTGCTCGAAGCAAGACTCAATCCCCAGCCAGGTGTATCCATGAGTGCTCGAATTCGAAGCGCAATGACGAATGCGGCAACTACGTTTGGTCCGAAGAGGCCAACAATGGCGATTAAGGGGAGTTGACCACCGGTTCGAGCAAGGTTCGTAAGAACGAGAGGTGTTCCAATCTCCGTGATTTGGTGTATGAGCTGCTGATCGACATGCGGGCAATCGAGAGTAATCGTCACAGGGAACGCTCCGACCAGTGGAAGGCTTCCAGCTATGAATCCCCAGGCAAAGAGAATCGTCACGAGGACTGTGCTGACCACCGTTCCGATCGCTGCACCAAGAACCCCAAAGCCAAGACCAAAGATCAGAACGGCATTGATACTAATGTTCACCACTGCGCCACCAGCACGGAGGAGCATCGGAATCCGTGCATTATCAGCACCGACGAGCGTTCGACTTCCAATCAGGTTCACTGCTGCGAAGGGTATCCCAAGCGCAACGACTTGGAGATAGCTGGTTCCATATTCGATTGCAAGGCTATCGGAGCCAACAAGTGAAATCAGGGTATGAGGGAGGAACCAAAGCAGGAGTGCCAGCGGTATCGTTACGGCAACCGTTAAAAATGTGCTCGTTTTGACGATGCGGTTGAGTTCGTCATATCGGTCCGTACTAAACCGCTGTGAGATCAGTCCGATTGTACCGTCTGCGATCCCACCACCAAACGAAAATGCGAGCCCCCAGAACGGCGATGCAAACCCGATACCTGCAATTGCCGCAGGACCCACCGCCAGCCCGACCATTGCAATATCTGCTGCTGATTTCGACATTCGGGCAACACCGGTGATAATTCGCGGCCATGCAAGTCGCGTGGTATGGTAGACCCGGTGCTTATCGATCAGGTTCAGCGCAGCCAGTAGATAGCCAACCTGAAGGAGAGCAACTCTCACGGGATTGTATGATTTGAGTTCCACAGATTCTACTACGACAGATGGTAGTTGTGTATAAATTACTTGCGAGACATTGAGGAACAATCTAATAAATGTTCATGATTGAGATAGACTACCAACGATTAGACGTTTTCTGAAAGTTGCCTATAACGTGATTGTACATGCGCAAACCAATGACTAAGGAAGATTCTATCGAAATCTATGGTATCTCGGATCCCAAAACACGAGACACAGTCGTCGATGCTGGACGAACTCAGGGATTAGTTAAGTGTGACATCACTGACCCCGATGGAAAATTCGTTGCGCATCTGGAGGGCGTCAATAAGACCCCGCGTGATGATCAAGCGGCCGGTCGGTAACTCGACACGATTCCCCAGCTACAACTCCCGCCATACCACTCAATGCAGAGTGTCCAGACATGAGAATAACGGCCACACAAATCTGATTACACTGTCGTAATCATCTCCAGACGAGCTGTGTAATCGGCTGAACTGCTTCATATCTTCTCTTCGTGGCCCGAAGAGAAGAAGAAGCAATTACACCCCACAGTAGCCGACTGTTCATTCCGCCATCAGAGGGGGTGCAAGTTTCACTCCCTCCTCATTTCTTCATTGTTTCAGCTCCCTCCGACCACAGACGCGGTGGTCGGTACAACCTCTCCCCCTCCCACTGGTTCCGGAACGGTTGAGTCATCTGCCTTTGTAGAACTAGAGAGTGAGGAGACGTCTATTCGGAACGTTGTGTGGATTGGTCTTCCTGATGAACTTCGGACGAACCGTCTTTGCACCGCTGCTCGAACCACTGACAGTCGCCTTTGGGACTGATCGGGCAACCATCGGTGTATTAGTATCACTAGTATGGCTTGGCACTGCAATTCCACGGATTCCGATGGGATATGTACTGACTCACATTCCACGGTATCAAGCAATCCTCGCGACGGGTGCCGTACTGGCTGGTTCATCCGCAGTCATCGCGTTCGCACAGTCATTAGTTACACTCCAACTCGGAACATTTCTGCTCGGCGTTGCCAGTGGGGCCTACTTCGTCGCTGCTATTCCCCTCATCGCAGAATTGTATCCAAATGCAGTCGGACGCACGGTTGGCATTCACGGTACAGCGGCCCAACTGGCTGCCGTTCTTGCACCAACCATTGTGGTCGGTATTCTACTGATTAGCTCATGGCGCATGGTGTTCGTCGTTTTGGCAGTGTCTGCGGTCATATTCAGTATCGTTTTAGCAACTGTCGTTCGTGGATCTCGAATTGCTGATGAGGCTGTCCCCGACCACGCGTTTCTTTCCGCCGTGCGAGCTCACTGGCGACTCATCGCAACCGGTCTGTTGATGGTCGGTGCTACTGGGTTCCTCTGGCAAGGACTATTCAATTTCTACGTCGTATATCTGAGCACATCAAAAGGAGTGTCGACAACAACGGCAAACCTTCTTCTCACCGTTGCTTTCGCAGCCGGACTACCCGCATTTTGGTTTGGCGGACGGCTTGCCGATCGTCTGCCAATTGTCCCGTATATTTTGGCAATATTGACTGGATTCGTGATCTCGGTGGGGGCACTCACCTATGCAGGCAGGTTGGTTGCTCTGATTATCATCTCTGTTTCTATTGGCTACTTCATTCACAGCCTCTTTCCTGCGCTGGATACGTACTTTCTCAACTCGCTTCCAGACGAGAGTCGTGGTGTCGCATACGCGGCATTCACCGGCCTGTCATTGCTGGTCGAGGCGAATGGCACTGCTGCTGTCGGTCTACTCACCGATGCAGGATACCAATTCAACGTCGTTTTCCTCGCGCTTGCGTCGCTCGTTGGCTGTGTTGTACTCGTCCTTGCAGGGCTCTATCTGACAGATCGACTTCCGGGTTCGCACAGAAAGTCCCGCTGGTCAATTGAGTGAACAGATGATCATCCATGGTTCGAAGGCGGTTGGATCGAGCAACGATTAAATAATTATAGGAGACCAAATGGTTGGTTTCCTTTCTCCCCTTATTAGCAAGAGGAGAAACGTTTCATCGATTAATCCATCTTGGACTGCGGTACATCGTGACATCCTCCCCGCCGTAAACGGCGGGATTCTCTCCTTGTAGAAAGATAGTAATCAACCGACTACGATCACCATGTGTCACCGGCAGTGCGGTGTGACTCTCGTGTGGTGACGTCGCCGAAGTGGGGGTTCTGCGAACCCGTTATTACAACGTAATAATCCGATCCGTTCGTGGTTAGTTTCCTCGGCGTTCGCGTCGTGTGCTCGCATCCAGCCAGCTACGTCGGGTTGGGCGAACGTGATCTTGATGTGGTGGCCACCTAACGCCCATCGCGTCATCAACCGACACCGTTCGAGAAGTCTTGTAGCTCTCGCCGGGCACACGTTCGGTCAACTCCTCCATCACACGGTATCCATCATTCTTGTACGCATAGTCGTTGTGGGATGCGACTTCCCGATAGCTGAGTCGGGCAACCATCACGTCATTCGTTTTGACGACGTTCATCGCATGCTCTAGGACGCGCGAAGACTATGTCGAACCGGAGGACTGTGACGGCCTCAATGGGTTCTCGTGCTGGCCGTGCGTGAGAACAGGACGGACGGAACTGCCGAACGAACCACCGCTTCAGCTCTTTTTATCTATATCTAGCAAATTGAAATTATTGAATCTCACTGTCCAGCGACCGCTCACTGAAAGCACGGATGCAGCGACCGACGATACTCCCGAGACATCAAAACCTGATAGGAGTTTTTAGTGCATACCCGCGTCGTCAGGCGCGGGTCGAACGATAGGCCGGGCCGACACATCGCCGTCAATGACTGAGCCGGATATCCAACAACAGTATATTTAAGCGCCTGTACCACCTGTTTACCGGTGTACTCCAATGGAGAGAGTCATATCAGAGAATACACGTATGCCGATGACTCGGTCGGAGATGGGGTCTGAGTGACCGGACCACAGCCCTACCACGGGCGGTAAACCGAGAGGTTCCTCCGGTATGCTGCCGGTTCCTGTGAGAGTGCGGGTTGAAACCTCGAAGGCCGCTGGCCGATCTCCCATGGTGGGATGCCACACCGTTTACGGCGTGGAGGAGGTCACTCGATCTAGCACAACAGCACGCAACGAATGTCGCCACAGAGCATTTCCAGGACCTACCGGTCGAAACGATCAACTGGGAGATCTCACACCGGGCCCAACGACAGGCAGGGGTCACGAAGTGAGAAACCAGATGGCGTATGAGGAAATTCAATTCGAATTATTGAGTAATTGGTTACTATAGCAAGCGGTCAGCGATGATGTTTTTCTGTATCTCACTGGTACCTTCGTAGATTTTCGTGATGCGAGCATCACGATAGTACCGCTCGACTGGGTGATCGGAGACGAATCCGGCACCTCCGTGTACCTGAATGGCCTCGTCGGCCACGTCGACAGCGTGTTCGGAAGCGAAGAGCTTTGCCATGCTTGCGAAACGAGCAGCGATGTCGTCGTCACCGCTTTCGACCTGAGAGGCGGCGCGATACGTTAACGACCGCGCGGCCTCGACGTTGGTAGCCATCTCAGCAAGCTTGTGCTGAATGGCTTGAAACTCACCAATGGGTTGATTAAACTGCTCACGTTCACCAGCGTAGTCCAATGCCGCATCGAGGGCCGCCTGTGCGGCTCCGACCGCCTGAGACGCGACACGAGTGCGGCCATGGGCGAAAAAATCCATTAGCTGGTAGAATCCGTTATCAACTTCTCCGATGACGTTCTCCTCGGAGACCCGAACATCGTCAAGGATGACCTCCGCAAGGTCGGAGGCTCGAATACCGAGTTTGTTATCTATCTTCTCGGTAGAAAATCCGTCAAGATCTGTCGGCACCAAGAAGGCGGTAATACCGCGGTGCCCCTCATCTGGAGAGGTTTTAGCCATCACAAGACCGACATCAGCCACGGTCCCATTCGTAATCCACATCTTGTTACCATTGAGGATGTAACCGTCGCCGTCGCGCTCAGCGACCGTCTCGATGCCAGCCACATTCGATCCGTGTGCTGGTTCGGAGATTGCAGAGTAGGAGACTGCTTCACCGGCTGCTATTTTCGGCAACCATTCCTGTTTCATCCACTCGTCGCCGTATTTGATGATCATGTTCGTCCCGAACCCGGCGCTTCCGACAGCGCTTCCAATACCGGGATCGGCTCGCCAAAGCTGTTCAGTCACAAGCACTGCCGATAGGAGACCCATTCCAGCACCACCGTACTCGGTCGGAATGTGTGGGGCGACGAAGTCGTACTTCGCTGCCTCTTTGCGGATTGCTTTGGGGTAGCTTCCCTTCTCGTCATGTTCTTTTGCAACCGGTGCGATTTCGTTCTCACCAAACTC
Organism: Haladaptatus marinus; assembly: GCF_051194195.1. Lineage (NCBI taxonomy): Archaea > Methanobacteriati > Methanobacteriota > Halobacteria > Halobacteriales > Haladaptataceae > Haladaptatus > Haladaptatus marinus. The sequence continues at coordinate 174,134 of NZ_JBLZNK010000006.1, read as the reverse complement.
ACGAACAGCCTGCTGGATAGCACGGTGTTCGTCAGATAGCTGAAAAGCCATATTTATAAGATTGAATCCTGTGGCAAAGTAAATTCGGATATGTTGAGAAAAATATTATTTTGATGAATGCTTGGTAACCGCTAGTAGCGAGATTCGTTCGAATGATGGACGTCGATCACTCGTTCTGTCGGAGTGCATATTTTTGAACCTTGCCGGTTGTCGTTCGTGTCAGTTCCTCACAGAATTCGATGATACGGGGGTGTTTATACTCGGCTAAGTTGGCGAGAACGTACTCGCGAATCTCGTTTTCGGTCACATCAATGCCCGGTTCAGAGCCGGGTGCTGGGACGATGAGTGCCTTGATTGTCTCGCCACGACGATCGTCCTCGATACCGATCACTGCCGCCTCACCGACCGCCTCGTGTTCGTAGAGAACTTCCTCAACCTCGCGAGGGTATACGTTGTAGCCACCAGTAATGATCACGTGCTTCTCACGGTCGACAATGTAGAAGTAGTCGTCTTCGTCCCAGTAACCGAGATCTCCCGTATGGAACCATCGTGTCCCGTCCGCCGCAGTAAAAGCACGATCGTTGGCCTCGGGCAAACCATAATAGCCTGCCATCACGTTTGGTCCGGAGACAACTAGTTCGCCGACCACATCTTCGAGTGCGACCGTATCCTCGTCGACCGGCCCTTCCGCGACACGTGGGAGATCCTTGAACTGTTGGTCAACGATCTTGGCGTTGACCGCCTCGATCGGTTGGCCGATGCTGCCCTTCCGGCGGGCACCTGGCCGGTTCGCATGAGTGACTGGACTGGTCTCGGTCAGGCCGTAGCCTTCGAACAACTCGGTATCGAATAGCTTCTCGAACTGCTCAAGAACCTCGAGTGGGAGACTGGAGCCGCCAGAATTAACAAATCGAAGTGACGAGAGGTCAACATCATCAGCATTGGGCTGGTTAATCATGTCATTGAACATTGCCGGAACACCGTACATGACGGTAATACCATCTGTATCAATACAGTCGAAAACCTCCTGAGGATTCCACTCTGCGACCGGGTAGTACGTCGCACCCGTGAACATGGCAGCGTTCATGACAGCAGACATCCCATAAATGTGAAACAGTGGGAGCGTCCCGATGAGCCGGTCATCTGGGCCAATGGGCGGATCTAATAACTCCATATTCGATCGTGTATTGGATGCAAGATTGTGGTGGGTAAGGAGAACTCCCTTCGGGGATCCTGTGGTTCCCGACGTGTAGGGCTGGACAGCAATGTCATCGTCGTTTCGTTCGACGATTTCTTTCGTTTCGTCGGCCAAGAACGACTCGAACTCCGTCCCATTGCTGACAATCTCGCCGACGGTGACGATCCTTTCAACGTCAGTATCTGCCTGAATTTCAGTAACCGCTTCGACGTTCTCGGAAAGCGTCACGACGGCTTTTGCGCCGCTGTCGGCGAGGAGATGACTAATCTCCTGAACCTTGTACTGGGGGTTCATGGGAACCACGATACATCCGTTGCGAAGCGCACCATAGAACGCCGTCACGAACTGCGGGAGATTGGGAAGATAGACGGCGATCCGGTCATCTTCACCGATCCCATGGTTGGAAAGAGCAGCCGCAAACTGCCCTGTTCGCTTCCATAAGGTCTCATAGGTCACCTCATTACCGTCGAACGAGATGGCCACCGAGTCAGGCATAGACTCAACCGTATTGGCAAGCGTTGTAACAAGATTCGTCATGATATTATCGAATAGTCTCGACCTCAGAAGAAAAGCTTCCCGATTGTTCGAACATAATGGCACGGGTGACCTCGTGGTGGGGGATGTTGGTCATGCGGTTGACACGGTTGACGAGAACACGAATCGGTTCAGACCCAGTAACAGAGGATGACCTCTGAACAGGTCATTGTCCGGCTATACGTGGCAGCCACTATCAAGCGATATTTATCGATAATAAAGGACGAACGCGAACTCGACGAAGCGAGTCCTCAGCGGTCTCCAGCTTCTGCTCTTGGTGTGATAACACTCGGGAGTCGGTCTATGTGAGCGAGGCTCAGCCCCAAAAGAGCGAGTAGTGCCGTCGCGAGCTGAACCGTCGTCGCGACGCCACCACCGACAAACTGAGAGAGTGCTGGTCCATACATCGATCCCAATGCCAGCGCAAGGTATACGAGCCGATGCGGAAGCTGGAGCACGTGCTGACCATCGAACCCAATGGTGACGGCCGTTAACGCGACAGTGCCGATGAAGACGCAGAAAACGGCGATTGGCGTCCCAGTAACAGTCCAGTTGACGAGGCTGTCGTTCGCAACAAGTGCGAATGGGATAAGGAACCCGGCGGCACCGATTCGAAGCGCTTGCTTGGCTGAGACAAGAAATCCGCTGTCGGCAATACGCGAGGCAACGGCCACCCCGACGGCGACCGGCGGCGTTATCGCCGAAAGCATCGCAAAGTAGAACACGAATAGGTGCGCAGTGATCTCCGTGACGCCGAGTTCCTGGAGCGGCGCAGTCAGGAGAGCCGCTACCAAGACATAGGCGGCTGGAGTTGGCATTCCCAGCCCGAACAGGATACTCGTGACCATTGCGAGGAATAACGCGATGACGAGAATTCCACTAGCCAGTGCGACCATACGGAGGCTGATTTTTCCAGAAAGACCGGTCTGGGTGAGCATTTTAATGATAACGCCCATTGCTGCAAGCACACCGACAAGCGGGGCCATGTCGAGCGCACCCTGTTTGAACCCGCGGAGGGTCTTTATCGTCGTGGCACACAACTGTCGTGGGACGGTCGATACGGTCGAGCCAAAGTCGCTTACCTCTCCGTCGTAGCCAGCGACCACCCACGCGTCGTCGGACGTGCCGGTTGTCAACAGGAGAGTAAGGTCACGGATGTACATGACAACGATGAGTGTCAACACGGTGTACAAACCGGTTGCGAGTGCCGACAGCTGCATCACGGCCAACGCGTAGACGAGTACTGCCATCGGGATGAGGAAATATCGACCCTGACAAAACCTCGCGACGGCGGTCTGCAGTTCCGACCAGCCACCCTCGTCCGAACCGGAGGCCACGCCGTGGACGTATCGACTGAAGAGGAGCACCACTAAAGTAACGATACCCGCGACGAGTAGCGAGAGCGTCAAAACCTGACGTGCTATGTAGAACGCGCCGACAGAGAGGGCGAAGTAGACGGCAACCAAAAGCGCACCCTTGCTGAAGGTGACCTCGAGCAACCCGCCGGTGCTCTCATCTTTTTCACTGGTCCACCCGTAGCGGAGTACCGCGAATTGAACCGCAATTGCCACGCTGAAATAGAACAAGAGTGCGGGGAAGAGCCCAGCCTGAATGATGCGGACGTAGGGAACACCGATAAAATCAGCCATCAGGAAGGCAGCGACGCCCATGACCGGTGGCATGATCTGCCCGCCGCTCGAAGCCACTGCTTCGATAGCGGCGGTAAAGTCCTCTCGTACACCCTGGCGTTTCATCATCGGGATGGTAAAACTCCCGGTTGTTGCGGCGTTGGCCGCTGCACTACCGGTGATCGACCCCATCGCCATCGACGAGACGACGGCGACGTGGACGATGCCGCTTCGGAGCCGTTTCCCGAGTCGCTGACTCAAGTCGAGGATAACGTCTAGGATGCCGTAGGCCCTCGATAGACCAGCGAACATGATGAAGATGGCCACGTACTTCGCGCCGGCTTGGGTGATGAACCCGTACACTCCGGAGCGCTCGACCTGAGTTGCACCGTACAGGGTCACGTCTCGCAGCCCTAAACCGGTGTGATTGAGGAATCCTGGGAAATACGCTCCATACAGCGCGTACAAGATAGAGATGACTCCTACTAGTGCGATAGACCACCCGTAGGCACGACGTGTGGCGTCAAGAATCATCACAACGACGATAAGCCCTAAGGTAAGATCGGTGTTCGAATATCCAAGCAGTATTGCGTCGCCCGTCAGTCGTCCGTACTCTGTTACAAAGTAGTAGCCCGTAATTCCCGCGAGAGTCGCCATTATGAGACACACGACAGTATCAAGCTGGGCGTAGCGTTGCTGAATGGATTCGTTCACTCGACTCAGTATCGATCCGTCTACCACTGATGGGCCCTCTGTCATTCGCTCAAAGGCGAGGTGCAGATAGTACAGGGCGAGTCCGAAGTGCAGGAAGATCATGCCGTGGATGATTTGTGGGAAGGGGCGGGCCCAGGCGTAGTAGATGGTGTAGGATGTCAACCCAACCGCAAAAAGAAGCACAGTTGACAATAGAACCTTCTCTGGTATCGAACGTGCGACGAAAGTTTCGTGCAGACTGCGAGGGGAGGTCATCGAGTCGTCGGTAGTTTCGTTCATTACTGGGGAATCGTGTTGTGCTATTGTGGCGTCTCGTTACGGTTTTTCTCCGCGCTGGAAGTCTTCTGACCAAATGCCTTTCTCCTCGTAGAAATCGGCAGCTGCGGGGTGGAACGGGAAGTCAGTGTACGCATTCTTTACCCAGGCGTCACGTGTTGCCAACGGTTCGAGGAGCTTCGTCTGCTTCTGGAGTTTCTTGCGTTGTGCCCACAGCGCCTCGAGGAATGAATAGAGCGTGTCGTAGTCGTGATCGTCACGAACGATGAAATTGTATGCCAGCGTTGGGGTGCTGAGCTTCTCGGGTTTGTAGGCGTAGTTGTCGAACTGACTCATATCGATGTCAGAGACGACGATAGCCGGGTCGTCTTCAAGTTTCTTGACGATATTATCTGGCCAATTAAGCACGCGGAGGCCGACCGTGCTTTTCATTTGCTGGAGCCATCCCGGCTCGATGGAGAGATTAACATAGGTCGCGGCACCGACATCCAGTCGCCCCTCGCTCATCGCACCCGCCTGGTCACTGTAGCTGACGCTGGTTCTTTTGTAATCGCCCGATACGGAGTTCAGTGCATGTTCGAGCATCTCCGCAGTGCCGGATCCCTTTGGGGTTGGTGAAACATCGGATTCGGCCTTGATGTCCTTCACGCTCTTCCAGCCGTCGTTCGCCGTCGCGAGGAACCATGCCAGGTCATATAAGTGAAATACTTGGTACGGCTGGTGTTCGAGGTTCTTAAACGGCTTCTCGTTCTGTCGTATTTTGTTTGCCGTCCAATTCTGGATGTACGCGATCTCCGTCTTCCCATTGATGACCTCTGAGACGTTTCGATTTGTTCCCTGACTCGGCCTAGCGTCAACCGAGACCTTCGAGTTCTGGCTGACGGCCGAGGCGATAACCTGACTCATTGAGTAGGCTGACGTCGTCTCAGAGGCAGTTTTCATTACCATCTTGCCGTTCGTTCCGGGTTGCTTCGAACTACCCCCAGTTTTATTTTCGTCTCCAAAGCAGCCAGCAAGTCCTGTTAGTCCTGCCGCCCCGGTAACTCCGGCCGAGCGTTTGAGAAACGTTCGTCTCGGCACATCCGGAGATCTGTCATGATCATGCATACCAAACTAGTATTGCCCTCATGTTAAATATGCTTCTATGGTATACATATATTAAATTTTTACACAATAAGACTATTATCTTGGCGATATATTTCCATCTCTTCTCATATATCGGCTATGACCAATACAGAAACGTCGATTACCGACGTTGTCCGACAGCACCCTGCTCAATTAATCCTCGATGGCGGGAGAATTTGTTATTGTTTCAACGGTCTGGATTGGAGTAGAGTCGTTACTTCTCTTGATTCTGACGACGGTTCAAGTTGTTAGAATATTTAATAAAAATGCCGGATCGAAGTGATATCACAATCAATCGAGTTCTCGTCGTTCAACTTTCTCTCACACTCGTATCGGTGTAGGGTCGAACCCGACGAATAGAGACGTCGATTCATCAACAACACGGAAGAAAAACCACGAAAGCTAGCAACTAAACAAAATTAAATCGCTTACAGTTGGAGAAAATTTTAAATAGCTATGTAGTCTAGAAGTCCGCACGAAACCTCTTGAAGTGACGGACGACTCGTGGTCGTCCGGAACAGCGTGTTTCTTCGGTGGTTCGTGTCCGTTCGTGGTTTGCGTGTCTTCGTGTCGCTGTCCACCGTGAGAACCGTCTTCGGTTTCATCGACCGGACAGGTTTGTTGGAATCGTGTGGACGAGAAGAAGATCGACGATTGTGATATCACTCCGTTCGGGTGGTGTTTCGTTGCATCGAGAGCGCGATTTTCTAAAGAATTGAGTTTCGCGGCTGGACGAGAATTCGCCGAGTGATATCACTCCCGTCGAAATGTCGTCAGGTGGGCCGGGCGCATGTAAGAGTCCTCGTTGTACAGCGACGGCTGGTCTGGATCCGTCTCTCCTGTTCGACTGCAAATCGCTGTTTCTTCGAGCTAGGCATTACGAAAACCGTGATTGAACAATCGTGGAAACGGTGAGAGACCAAGCAGAGAGACTACTCGTAGTAGGCTTTTCGTTCGACGACCTCAGCGAAGGCCACGGTTGGCGTGACATTGGCGATCTCGATGGTGACTCGGTCGCGTTTCTCCGTGTCGGGCACGATAATCACGTAGCCGCGCTCGACGCGGGCGATACCATCGCCTTGCTCACCAACGTCTTCGATTTCGACTGTTCGGCGGTCGCCCTCTTCAACTGGGGCTGTTGAGTGATTCGACTGTTGGTCTTGATTCCGTTCCTGGCGTGTCGACGGTGATGTAGTCGAGGATTCTGTCTCTCGCGCTGAGCTGTCCGCTGATGACGGCTGTTTCAGTATCGCCACACGGTATGCACTGTCCGGCTGGATGTCGCCATCTTCAATTTCTCGGCTTGGCACTGTGAGCGTGTACGATCCATCCTCTGCTTCGACTTCGCTACTAAACAGACAGCGTAGTTCGTCGGGAATTTCCATCTACCTACGAATTATTCTGTACATACAAGAATCTGTGTTTGTATCTGCCACTGGAGGCGACAATACGGGTTTGAGAGGTACCTCGGCAATTGGAGTGAGAAAGCTATCGCTATCGACCGCAGGCGATCACTGTTGTGGTGCTCGTTAGTTTGGCCGAGCGGCGGCGAGCAACGCATCGTCGAGGCCGTCGATGACCTCGGCCTTCACGTCCGCCGAGAGGGTGCCGAACGCTCTCCGCGCAGTATGTAGATGTTCGTAGAGTGCGTCGAACGCCGTTGCCGGTGTGTCGTCTTCACCAGCTCCCGACGCGTTCTCTCCATCGCGATCTGCGTTCAGATCAGTCTCATCGCCCGTGTTCGGAGTGGGAATGTCATACTCATCCCGTCGAAGTTCCGTGGCATACGTGCGACCGATATGTTTCGCTTGCAGAATCTCGGTCACCCACTGGTGGAGATCAAAGAACCACTGTTCTCGCGTCGTCTCGTCTTCTGGGTTGCTAACACTCGTGTGGCCCGCTCGTTCTTGTTTCCGTTCTTCGTTCCGTTTCCACGTCTCAAACTCGGTGATGGTGTCGGCCTGCTGGGCCAGCCGGTGAGCGGTGTCAACTTCGGCTTGCAATCTCTCTTGGAGTTGTGACTTGGTGCAGTAGTAGGACTTCGCGGTCGGTGACGGATTCTCGTACAAGTGGTCTGCCACGAGACTGGTATACGTTTCACGGATATGCGCTTTTCCACGTTCCTGTTCGTCGTCCGTGACGCGATTGGTGAGATGCAGACAGTGCTCCTCGACGAGTTCGTCGATCGTGTCCTGCGGTACGATGCCGTTCTCGTACGCTTTCGCGCGAGCAAGACCGGTGAGAATGCGGGCGGCAGAACGGTGGCTGGCTTTCAGCGTCGTCTCGTCAACTCGACTCTCGTGGATTTCGAGGTCGTCATTCCAGTAGCCACCGTCTTCAGGATTTGCGACGGCATCGCGGAGTGTTTCCCACTCGAGTTCTGATCCCGGTTCAGCGAGGTCGTCGGGTGTGACTGTGAGGTAGTACGAGTCCGATTCGTATTCCGCGACGGGCTCGGGTGTGTCGGCACTCAACTCCAGTTCGTCGACGGTGATCTCATCGTTCGCAAGCGCCTGGAGATCCTCGACGGACACTCGATCTTGGTCGATATACCTTGGATCGAGGTCGTCGAACTGCTCGGCGAAGGCCTCGTCAACAAGTGATCGAAGGAGTGCACCCTGCGAGCAGTCATTGAGTGCGGCGAGTGCATCGAGTTGGGCGTTTCCCTGACCATCCGTCCAGAAGGTTTTCTGGACGTTTTTGGGCTGAGAGCGTTGGGGATGGTGTGGTTGCGTGACTGAGTCGGTAGTTGCCGCCATCTATCGGTCACCTCCCACAGAACCACCGCCGCTGATCAGTGTTCGTATCGTGAATTCGTTGGGCTCGACTCCGGACGCAGGAGTGTGACTATTCGATGTTACTACAAAGTTTGACTCTATGGTAATACTGTTGGCTGTGAATTCTGCTGGTTCGTCTTGCAACGGTAGCTGAAATGCGACGAATCGCTGGACGTGCTCGAGGAAATCACAGATCGAACCCTCGCCATTGAGGGTACTGGACGCTCCGGAAATGATGGTGTTACTCATTCGCATCCACCTCCACTGTTGCCCCAGTGTCCTCTGTTGGCGTGGACAAATTCGGCAGGTGGGCAATGGTAGTGAGCGAACCAATACAACGAGACCTAGTGGCAGTCGGAGTGTGGAGATACTCGAGAACAGTCATGGCAGAATCGGGGTGACTGGTGCAGTGAAAGGTGGGTTGCTGAATCTCGTCCTGTGCCGTCGTGGTAATCGGCGGAGCCGTCAGGACGAGGTGTGGCCCACAGCGTGTCGATGTCTTCGTTGCTTTGACGGTGCAAATCGTCCGTGGCAACTCCGTGGTCGTGATACGAACGCGATCACCCGGCGAGAGGCGTCTGGTGAGTGCGTCGGCATCGCGTGGATTCAGTGGTTTCGGAACGATCGAGCGCTGGTTGGTACTCACGCCTGCCCACCTCCTTTTGGGTTGGTGATGGATTCGATACACGCACCTGTCCGAAGCCAGGTGTACCGACCAGTGGGAGTCAGATCGTATCGCTCGAGAGTAGCCTCGGTGTGTTCAATCTCGTTGTAGTAGCTGTACTGGAGTCGGTAGCAATCGTGGGTTGGCGTGGCGACGTACAGGACGTGCTCGCCGGGTTCAGGGCCACGACAGGTGAGTTCGGGTTCCGAATGGTCGCACTGGTAGACCACGCCCGTGATTGTGCGCTTTTCCGTGTGGATCTGGATCGGGTCTGCGCATTCGAGTGCGAGAACAGTCTCTTGGTCGGTCATCGGTCTGCCTCCTGTTTTTCGCGGATGCGTTCACAGCGCTGACAGGGCGCTTGGAGTTGGTCGTGTGCTTTTGCTCGTGCGAGGGTGACGAATGAGTCATCAGTGTTGGGCCAACAGAGTGGTTTGTTCTTGTTGTTGGGTTCGTGGTAGGCGTACGCCCTGCTCGTCGGCTTGTCAAGCATAAGCACCTGATCGTCGTCGGGAAAGGGGTTGGTCTCGATGCGACGGCGACGTTCCGGCTCGTCTGCATGGGGCTCGTATTCGGCTGGGATACAGGAGTGTGAGCCGTTGCATCGAACGATGAATGTGCCGCAATGGGAGCACTGTTGGAACGTCTCTGCGATCTCGTCTTCCGTGATTTCGTCGTCTAGTGACCACTCGTGGTCGGTATGCTGTGCTGGCGTTCGCGGTGGCTCATAATCGTAGTGGGCCATTACACTCGCCTCCACTGGTATGGCTGCTCGACAGGAGTGGCGAGGGCCGTGGGTTTGCTGGGGTTGTAGCGATCGGGCTGGAGTCGTCGTCGCTTGCTGGGGTTCCGTGATGTGAGTTTCATGTGGTGGAACCAGGTGTGTTGAGTTTGCGGTTGGCTGGTGCTCTTGGAGTACGGTACGTCGTGGCCGCGTTTTCGTCGATAAGGATACGCCCGCTGGCGTTTCGGGCTGTTTTGCCTTGGTTGCAAGTTCCCCACTAGGGAGAAATAGTTTACGCACATAAGTGCCAATTCTGACAAGAAACCGTGCTGGCTCACTGATGGGTTGTCGAGGGTTCGTGTGTCGACAGCTAGTGCTCTCCGGCGGGGGCGTTCGGTGGGGTGCATCTACGCGCGCACCTCGGTTGGTGTGGTGCGGGTGGTGGCGTCGATGTCGTAGCACCGTTCGAGGATGCGCTGGTAGTGTGCGCGGGTTTTGGCGTGGGTTTCACCCGATGGTGTTGAAGGGAGCTGTGGATTACCCGTTTTGGTGGTGGCGACCGACCGGTAGGTGTCGGTGTCCTCGGGAATTTGGAAGCCCTCCTCGCCGTACTCGATCGGGAGACGCCGTTCGAAGAATCGTTGGCAGTCCGGCGTGGCGTAGATGCAGTACAGGTAGGGCGCTTGGTCGGTGGTCTTGGTTCGGGTTTGAAAGCCCACGCGGAGTTCGACGAGGTACGCTCGGGTGATTGGCTCGTCGGTGTCGGGCGTGGGTTGGTCTGGGTCCTGAGTGGCAGTTTCGGAGGTGGGTTCGAGGCGCTTGACCGGGTGGAAGGTTTTTGCGCCGAATTGGGCCTCGAGGGAGAGGAGTCCACCGTTGGGTTTCTCGTCGAAGGACGCCATTAGTGGAGTCCTCCGAAAACGGGTGGTTGGTAGTCGATGCGTTTTTCTACGGAAAGGGTATTGCTAGTCATGCTTCGTCAGGTGGCGAAGCGTGGTCGGTGTCCTACCACCGGCCTTTCTGCAAGGCATTCCACGCTCCTTGCTGGATAGTACATCCCGACCCACTTAAAATTAACGAATCGTAAAGCATAGTAGTACTATGGTGAGTAAAGACAAGTACTAGTAGCTAGTACTAAGACCATAGTACGAAAATGATCCATCAACACATGCCGGTTCGTACCGACGAGATTATGAATAGGATTTTGAATGCTTTTCACGAGACTGATGGATATGCTACTACTGGATATCTAGTTGATGCTGCAAATTCTACCCGACCGACAGTTACTAAGCGTCTTGATCGACTTTATGCTGGTGATTGTATTGAGTATATTCACGAGCCTACCGCTTTCTGGCGATTGAAAGAAGACCCTCGAAATAATGGCTAAAATTCGCGAGGGCACTGTCTAGATAAGAGAAACCGGCAGATAGTGAGACGAAGAACGAGTCTCGGAGGACGTGAAACAGGTATCTATTCGATGAAACGAAGGATACTTGAATCATGAACGGCGTGAATTCGCCAATATTATCAGATATTCCACTAGAAGCGCATAACTCCTGCTACTTCACCACTAGTGTTAATGCTTGATCTGTGAGCGATACCCCGTAAATCGATCCGGTTGCGACTCCGGTGAGACTGCCGATTCCGAACGATGTCGGGATACCGGCAATTAGGTCTCCAAAGTCGTATCTCTCTCCAATGCTAATCATTGTTATTTTTCCTGTCACAAAGTTATTACTGTATTAGCGCTGTCTAGTTGAGCCAACTTGAGGTCAAGAGGAGCTAAACTAGACAGTGCCACTGTATTTTAATGATCAGTTATATTTTGATTCAGCACTGGTAGTCAAGGGTCTAGTAAAGAGGTTCCGGGGTGACAAACAGTAGCAAAGAACTATCGAAGCTCGATATTTTTATCTCCTATAGTAACAACCACAGAACCATCTTCCCCGTGATCAATTGATAAGCTCTCGAAATGGCCTTTATTTTCATCAATCTGTGAGAGAGGTTCGCGCACATACTTCTCTAAAAATTCGGCCATAGTGTCCCCTGCTTTCTCTTCAAGATGATTCCATGCATCATCACCAGTATATGCCGTCCCACCGTAATCTCGGAACTCCTCCGACAGTTTCCTTAGCTTCGCAGAGGCCGTAGGGTCAAGAACAAGCAATACCGGAGTATAAACCGAATTATGGGCGTCCTCTGCAAATTGAAGTTCCTCACCGAATCGCCCTTGGCCACTGGCCGCAATCGTCACCCGCATCTTGAACTCGTAGGCTGTGTCACCGACAATACAATCGACCTGACGGCTACCCTTCCGATTTGTTCTTTTAATTGGGGACTTACTCGAACTGTATGACGCACCACCAATTGACTCGGTTAAGATCGGCTCAAATACTTCCCAAACGAATGCACGGGCAAGTTGATTCGAAGCCGTAGATGAGTGTCGTGGTCAGAAGTGGTTTATCAGGAATTGCGTCCCCGGAGCGGTTGATCTGGTTATGTTAGCGATCACGAATTATATTTCTAATAAAATATGTGTCAGAAATATCTCGGTAAGTGTTATTAGCTGACACGTTGTCGTGGTACGCATGGATCAAACCGCCAGCGAAATAATAACGGTTGAGTATGATGATAAAGAAGCGCTTGAAGGACTCGAAGCTGAACTCGTGGAAAAATATGGAGAGAATATTTTAACAGAATTAGATAATTCGGAAAATGGAGATCTTGTTAAGCGATTTGGTGTAATCGAAACTACTTTTTTACTAGCAATTGCGACAGGAGCAGGAACTAAAATCGGTGAAGAAATTGCTGAGTTCTGCATCGACTATGTGAAAAAGAAGACTGGAAAAAAACCTAAAGTCCAAAAAGTAGATTTAGATTCTAAGTAAATTATAATTTAAGTCTTAATTAGATTCAAAATATCGGCTTCCTTCTCACCTTGACAAGAAAGGCCTTAAATTTTGTAACCCGACGCGCACGCCACCTTGATCGGTCAGACTAGCATGCGCTGCCCATGCTACGGCAGCCTCATTAGCCGAACCCGAGCGACCATCCGCCACTGATATCAGCTCTACGTGAGCAGTACGAGCAAGAGTTCACCGTCGAACCCAATCAAGTAGTGGTCAATGAGAAACAGATTCAGCTCGAAAATGAGCAAAAAACGTGGTTGTACACTGTGATTGATTTGGAGTCGAAAGTCTTTCAGACAAGACTTTCGACGAATCGGGGGCAAGATCTGGCTGAAACCTTTTTGACGAACTCAAGGAGAAATACCGCGTCGACGACGCGATGTTTCTTGTCGGTGGCATAGGGTATCTCACTGTCCTCGTACGAACCAAACTCAACGGCCATCTTGACTACTCCGAACGCAATATCGTCGAAAAACTGCTCCAGAAGTATACAATGTGAATCGAACGGTTCCACGAAACCTAGAACGGCAGCCAGACCAGCGCAGAGCGTTGATTGACTGCCTATAGGCCTATTACAGCCATCAAGCACTGGAGAGTTACCACTAAACACAGCACTTAGGAGTGCCGCTCACATTAAATCGTCCGCTAATTCCTTAGTCAACAGTCTTGCCCATTCTAGTTTTACATCCCCATCTATGTCTACGCATTTAAATATCCCCTCATACATATTGCTCAAAAATTTTTGATGATCCGTTGATTTGTGAGCAGCAATTTTACTTCTACATATTATTTCTCGTATTTGAGGATATATAAATTCAAGGAAAAACTCATTTTCAAGGCTTATTATTGAAGAATCTGAATAAATATTGATAAAATTTGAAATACATCGAGCAAACATGTACGAATATACCGCATCTGGATACGGTGACTTTTGAGCAAAATGTTCCGCTTGTTGTAGGAGTGGATCTAACCAAAGAAAATCATCTTCATTCCTAAGTGGGTCATCTGGGGGATCAATGACTATATTTTCAAAATCAGGAGTATTTGGTACGAGGGAACTAGATGGGGAAGGAGTATATTTTTCTTGGATTTGGTAGCTTGTCAGGTCTGCAATCACCCGAGCAAATATATGCATACAAACCTGATCTGGGTTCTTCGCATACGTCTGTGAACGCGATAAAAAGTTAGCAATTGGTATAATAAGTTTCTCATATTCGTCTCTTGTATTGTTTCTAATCGGCAAATTATGATTTATTACTATAAATCCCACGAATGCTCTCACGTATAAACTATTGAAGAACTCGTCACGCTTTTGTTCTAAACTCTTCTGTTTGAATGTTTGAGTGCTATCATCATCAATTATATTATAGATCTCACTTTCTACAATGGAATCCGCAGAGATAAATACTATATCGAGCATATCTATAGCGTCCTTCTCGTCATTATACGAAATCACTCCATAAATTGTGTGATTATATATCTCAGTAAGTAAGTGGGAGAGAATTAAGCTCCGTCCCAGTTGTGATGATACTGAATCAAGCTCCGCTACCAATTTAGATAGTATATTTTCAAACAATTTATTAATTATCTTAAAAAATTTATTAAATATAATTGAGGTGCATCCGATAGAGATACTAAGTAAAATTCTAGTATTGAATACGGATATTTCATTTACTATCTCCCACTTTTCAAGGGTACTTAAATCAATCATCGAATCCGTAAATTCATTTATCAATTTTTCAACTTCTCTTTTTGATGGTTGAGCAGAGGAAGATAATAGATTTCCTATTATACAAGAATATGTACAATTAAGATAATCTATAGGATCGTCCGTATGTAGCGCTAATTCTTCTATATAGTTGATTTCTTGACGTAATCTCCTCGTGCTTGGAAAATCACTCTCTGAAGTCATTTCTGAGAAAAATTCTGCAGATTCTACACTTGAAAGAAATCCATTGTTTGGCATTGGGATCATTAGATATAGGGGCTCAGTGAACATATACATGTTTGCCAATCGCACAATGTGCGGTGGGGCACCTAAATATTAATCTAGAGTCTGTTGAGTGTGAAACTGTAGAGCGATACCATGGCGGCGAACGACCAGCCATCACTGTCCCAGCGATGACTTCCAACCCCGGTCTCGTTCAGATAGACCCCGACTTTGTAATTGATCCGAATCAACTCACGGTCGCGATAAGTCGGATGCAACGAAGGGTAGTCACACTGAGAGAGTCTTAGAGTAATGCGGGTTGCGCTGAGTGATCAGTCTGGTAATCTGCCCGATAGTGTGATCATTGGATAAAAGCAAGTACTGACCGACGAGATTGTCTGGAGAATTGTTGAGGATACTCGGCTCACCATCCCCTGCTGTAGGAGATGACGATGATGATGTGAACCGACTGCTCTCCAAGATCAAGGACTTGAATTACCACTCAAGTTCCCTTCTCGATCCTTTATGCTCGATCGTCGTCATCGCATTGATCGCCAACTCTCGTGACTCGGTTCGTCACCTACTACGACCTTATTTTTGATCCTATTCTTTCAATTCAATTGGCAGGCGCGATCATCTTGATATAGTCAATCCGGAACTCGTATGGTCTTGTACAATGAACAGGTTCGCGTTTCCACTTTGAATCCGCTCTTCGATCAACTGGCCCTAGGTTCGGTACCTTGCTTACCGATTTGTCTGGTATTCGAGCGCGAGGAACTCGCAGTCGTATGGGATGTTGAGGATTCACTGAGCTAATACTCTGAAATTGTACCGAGGTAGAGGTGAGGGGTTGTGCGCGGTGATGGTCTTTGTAGAGGTAGCTCGCTCAATATGCGTACATGAGTGTACGAAATAAGCTACGAGTGCTTCAATGTCTTCCGCCGACGCAATCTATTTGTCGCGAAGGTCGAGATCAATCCAATGGTAGGGCGTAATCAAGCCGTCGGCATCATAATTGCCGAAGCCGGTAACGATCTCAGATTTCTTCTCTTATGAGAGCACTTCGTGGGCTGTCCAGCCTTAATCAGGGGAGGTTAGCTCTTACCTGCGGCCGTATGGGAAAAGAACGGATCCAGATTACTTGTGAGTGTAATCATACACTTCGTTCCGTATCCAGAGTGAGGCTTAACTACA
Source organism: Haladaptatus marinus (assembly GCF_051194195.1). Classification (NCBI taxonomy): domain Archaea; kingdom Methanobacteriati; phylum Methanobacteriota; class Halobacteria; order Halobacteriales; family Haladaptataceae; genus Haladaptatus; species Haladaptatus marinus. The sequence continues at coordinate 158,461 of NZ_JBLZNK010000006.1, read as the reverse complement.
CATTTGACTCGATCTTTGGGTAGAGGCCGGTTGCTCCGATCTCATCGATATAGTTGAACGGAGTGAAGTAATTGAAGATGTCGAGTCAGGGATGCCTGGGGTATATGAATACTAATTTATTTTGATTTGGTTTAGATTTCCTTGGCAAATAAATGCTCCCCAATGAAGAGGTGCTGGATGTTCCGATTTTATTTTCAATTGTGCAGAACGCAGTGCATCGGTTGGTATAACTCCTGTTTTCAAATTCTCATAAAATTCTACCAATAACTTCTGGGTAATCTTATCATCTATAGGCCAAAGAGTCATTACCAATACCCCAACACCTGATAGAATGAACGCTCTTCGTAACCCAAAGATACCTTCGCCTACTTGACGATCACCTAATCCAGAACCACAGGCTGAAAGAACAACTAGTTCCGTTTCTAAGAGATCCAACCATAGAATTTCTTCGGCAGATAGTAATCCATCTCCTAATTCTTTGTCCGGGAAACTTCCCTGTAGAACTGTATTTGCGCCTGCAAATGCTAATCCAGACCGAAGCATAGGAGAGGACATTATTATTCTATGCTCCTTTCCCGGGAAATCTTCGATTGGAAGGTAAAATCCATGAGTTGCAATATGAATTATCTGTGGCGAGCCTTGGTGAGAGGAAATTTGCTTTGGAGAGAGAATCTGTTTGAATTCCTTTTCTCGTGCATCGTTGCCGACTATCTTGTCTGTATGTAATAATTTAGCTATTTTATCTGCCTCTTTTTTGGCTCCACTTAACGGTTTAAATATCATGTTTATAGTCTGCCACGGATTATCTGACTCTATTTTTGGGCTTGTATTTAGCCCAAGATTGTAGTTTGGGGCACCGATTACTAATGGCTTAGAAGGGGTTGAAGGTGAACTATTTTTAGCCGGTAGCAATTCACGTCCTGTGTTTAGGTATGATATTTTATACGAATCTATTAAGTATTCTTTCTCATCAGGAAGAATTTCAAATGGCAATGTATGCAGATCACTATCAGGTGCAATGATGATCCTTTCACACCCATTGATGTTAATTGGATCAAATATTTTCTCTCTTAGTCTTATTCCATAGACTTGAAATAGATTTTGTAATAGAGAGTTTCCCGTATATGTCCCTTCGAGATATTTTCTTATTAGCTCATCTATTGAATCTGCTTCCCCGAGAGGTATTGCTTTAATCAATTCTGAACTATCAGGATCTACAACAAACACTACGTACTGACGATCATTGATACTTTCGTATTCTACGAATTCTAAAAGAATCGTTTTTGGTGGAAGGGCTCCACTGATGGTTATTGGGTTTAAATTAAAAAATGAATCATCAAGTTCTTTTTCTACTATTTCTCTTGATAATTCTGCGTCCAGTTCATATTTTTCTTCTTCCCATTCCTTTAGTGTGTTCTGATACTCGACCGTAGACTCATTCTTTGGTCCTTGAAAAGTTTTCAAGGCTATCTGATCACTTATTTTATTTAATTTTTGTAGCTTAAAAGTAAGGTGCGGATATCGTCCTGCAAGTATAGCAGTACGCTGTAATTTGGATGCCTCTGTGGCAATACCTTTTCTGTGAAGTACAAGATCATATACAGCAGAGAGTGCATCACGGTTATCTAATAAGTAGTTAATAGACAGCCATATTACCTGATCCGTAGCAATTTTATTACTTTCTAAATATGATAGTCTCTTCTCATCAGATTGAATTGAAAGTATTTGGCTGATATTTTTATTGAGGATTAATACTGCTTCTTTAAGATACTCTACGGCCTCTCTCTGATTCTTCTCCAGAGCTGAAATCCGAGCGAGATGAATCAAACTCCATGCGACGTTTTGATGATCATTGCCAAAGACCTCTCGCTCAATTTCTAACGCTAACTTAGCCAACCTTTTTGACTCCTGATTTACTTCTTGAGGTAGAGCCTCACCTATTCCAAGCCTATGATAAAGTCCTTGGTATGATGCCTGGTGATCATCTAAATTTGGCTCTTGACTCCAGCTTTCATATTTGGAAAAAATATCCCACCATCTGTCTCTATTCATAAGGTCAAATTTGACATACGATAATGCGCTAATGATTTTTGCAGTATCTTGATGATATGGATGACGGTCTCCTTTGAACCTTTTCTGGATCATATAAGCACGCTCTAAACAGATCTCTGCCTTGCTTAATTTATTCTGACTATAGTATACATAGGCTAATTGACTAAGTGTCTCTGCAATTGATGGATGATACGGTCCAAGAATTTTCTTCTTTATTTTTATAGATTTTTTAAATATATATTCAGAAACATGTGGGTTTTGGTATCTAGAATCATTTATATAAGTTATAGCAATATTATGTAGATCTGTTGCACAGATTGGGTGATTTTCACCAAGGAGTTCAACATGAATATCTAGAGCTTTCTGAAAGTATTCTAAAGCAGTTGATGAGTCCCCCATCATTAGATATAACTGAGCAAAATTGCTGAGGTCAATCCCATAATCTACTGATTTACGCTCAGTCTTTTCCCAATTGCGAATTAATTGACGGTATTGTTTCTCGGCTCGCTTGTACTCTCCTTTATTGAAATAGAGATTGGCTAGATTTCCCGTTGCTGTCTCTACTGTTGGATTATGGAATGAGTTGAATTCTGAACTCATCTTGATTGATTCAAGGAATAACGATTCTGCCTGCTCGAAATTTCCTTTTGACATGCTAACAGAGCCTAAGTTATTTAATGTACTGGGGGATTCCATATTTATTTCACCAAGGATTTCATTTTGAAGGTGCAGAGCCCGCTGGTGTAACTTTTCGGAAATTTGGTAATAGCCCATATCCGAATATATTGTCCCAAGGATGCCAATACCTCTTGCGTAGATTATACTTTCTTGCCCATTTGATTTTGAATGATTACGAAGGCCGGATAGACAGTATTGGATCGATATTTCAAAATCTCCGCTCAACCTGTAAAATTCGCTGAGTCGTAGCAAATGACTACCTAATGATTCTAATTCCCTATCATTTTGATTTAGCAATGATTCTACCTGAGTAAGGACAGTAACTGATTTACTATGATCTCCAATTTCTAAATACATGTCTAGTAAATTTGAATAAATAGTAAACAATGAACTATTATGTTCTCCGAGTAATTGTTTGATTCGACGTATCGCCGTTTTATAGAGTCGTTCTGCATGATCATATTTGGCTAAGTTGCTATGAATGAGTGCTAATGCAGATATGTCGAGAGCAAAGCTAAAGTCGTCATCAGTTTGGCAAGAAACCACCATTACTCTCTTGTTAATATTTTTCGCGCTTTCGAATTTCTTGTTTTTTATATAAATATATCGGATTTTGACTAGGAGCTCCTGCAGAGGTTCATCTTCTTCTTCCCGTTCTTCGCCTCGGACCCCTAATATCTCTGTAGCAATTTCCTCTGCAAGAAAGTATTGCTTCAAGTCAAGATAGATATCCAATCTTCTTTCTAAATAATATATATATTCATTCGATACTGATGAAAAATTTGTTTGAATATCTTTACCTATTTGGTCAAGTAATCTCTCACCTTTGACTTGATTTGTTTCTAGAGCTACTTTCTGTGCTTTGTCAACTCGATCCTTTGTGTTATTGTCAATTTCCATCATACTCGTCCCCTCATGAGGCACCGGTTAATTCAATCTCTAGTGAGCACTTCGACGCATCCTTATATAGAATTTTTCACATATTTCAAAATACTTTTTGCAGTTTACATTATGCTCTGAGATGCCAGAATACACATACCAACTAATGGCGTTTGAGCTACTGACCATCGTTACTGTCCTACTAAACAGTTGAGACGAGCCAAAATTCTAGTTTCTCCCAGCCACGCCTGCCACCAACCCAGTAGGATAATATCTCCTATAAAATCTTGCATCCGGTACTGTCTAGATAAGGAAAACCAAGCGACAACGGTACGATTGGCAACGTTTTTCCCATCGGTCGTAGGCATCTGATTCTTGACATTGAGATCGGGTGTACTGTGAGAAGACGGAATTCGGTTCCTTCACCGAAAACCTAGTCGTGATGAGACAAAGTGGTTCGTTCGCTACTCCCGTTACAGACGCTAAAACGCCACTCTACTGCAAAATCGTTTAACTAGACAGTACCTTGCATCCCATGAAGTCAGTCGGCTGAAACAGGGTACCCGCCCTGGTGTGAAACACCTCCTCTTTCAAGTGAATCCCTGCAGTGCAGACAGTCACACAGGGTCGCTGCCAGTGACAGTCCTGCCGTCGCTGCTGGACGTTCAGTTTGTCCAGACACCAAAGTGGACAGTCCCATAGACGAGATCACACCTGGAATCTAGGCTGTATTGGTCGACAGATTTGACAGTCCTTTTTACGTGTCCGTCGGCGCACACGGCGCTATATTGCTGGATAGTCCTACGTGCTGGACCATCGGCTGTTGCATTCACTCTCACTGAAAATACGGTGTCTCGCCGAAGACGGCATCCCCATGGTTCGCTTGGGTCGGAACCCAGGTGGCGTATCGATCAGTGGCACCCAGATCGTGCAGTAACACCGGCACCGGCAGTGCGTGCAGCTGGCATCCCGGTCAGTGCTTCTAGAGTGATTTGACCTGTGTCGCTCACAGGCACCTCACATACCAGGAGCACCGGCTGACAGACTCTGCGGGACGCATAGCGGGTTCTTCGCTCTCTCCCGGCAGGCCGACGGTCCACTCCGCCCGTCTGTAACTGTCTCAACGGTATCACGGCCATTCTCCTCTGTGCTGGCCGTCACTCGATTTCAGGGGTGTCGTTGCTGTTGCTGGCAGCCTCCTGCTGTGCGGCCCACTGGCCGGTGCTGCTCTTGGTGGCTTGCCGCCTTGCAGTGTGGCTATCCTGTTGTCGGTCTGCTCGCTTCTGCGGGCCTGATGGTTGCATTGCTGGACTGTCCTCTTTTGTTACTCAGTCGTCTTCCTCTGGGCCCATCACGGTCTGACTGTCCCACGGTCTCGCCATCGAGATCTCACCTTGCGTGCCCTCGGCTGGACTGTCCTCCTGTCCGCATTTCCCTCGTTCTCGTGTGGCGTGACCACCTTGTCTTTCATCCGGCTCTCCACCTGTGGGGGTGCCCCTCTTCACGCCACTCTAGTTGAATTTTCTCGTGTGACAGTCTGGGGTGCCCTTTTGCTGGTTACTGGTCAGTAGTCTTTCCTACCGGTGATTGTTTCCACCCTCTGACATTCTTTTCTGGTAGCTTGCATTCTCTTCTCAACCGCCACTGCGAGATCGGGACCAGGTCGTCAGAGGGACCCAGTGTCTCACTGATCTCATTGTAATTTCGCTTCCATCCCATGAGTGATTCCCGATGATCCGATTCGACTCGCCCCAAGACGCCCGGCGCTGGTTGAAAGAGAATCAGGATACGCTGGTGAGTATCCTCCGCCACTGCGACGACGAGTTTGCACGCGCCTGTCTCTCATAGCACTCATGCACTGCGGGAGCGATCCCGACATCTAGCAGGTCAAACGTGAACTGGAACTCGCCCAGGAGATGATGGGGTGATGTCCACCGAGAAATTGCTCACCTCCCACGCGCGGTCATTCGAATGCGAGAACGAGTTCCGTCGTTCGACCTGCCGAGCTCGCTGTACCCGTACCCTCGAAGACCTCGAAATGAGTCACGGATACGACTGTCCCGAGCGTCCGAATCATCTTCCGAACGGCGGTGCTTCTGGTGGCGCGTACTACTCGGAGTACGACCGATGACGGGTCGAGCTCGGATGCTGACTTATACTATTAACTTGGGATTCGGAACTACGTGTTCTGTGCTCTCTCCGGGTTTCTGTTCGTGCAATTCAGTCTCTCGGCCTAAAGCTGGCGGTAAGGTTAGTATTACATACTAACTTTGAGTGCACTTTCTTTCCGATCCACCCATCAATTATCTGTAAACAACAGGACAAGTAAACCATCTGAGGAGAATCCAAATCTGGTTTCACAGATAGTCAGTAACAGGATTTTCTCAGATGGAACATTCCACTATTACACTGTTGAGGATGAGCCATTTTACGATTGGAGAGAAGACAACTTCGAAGGCAGGGTGGCCTATAGAAAATAACCGTATTTTAATGGTAATTACCACCAGAAAGGTTAAAAGTATACAATTATATGTATGGGTAAAATGGAACTACCGAAGAATGAGCAAGAAAAAGTTTTAGAATTCTCAAAGCGTCGTATTCGACTCTATCACTGGTTTTTCAAAGAATATAATAACACCTATATAAATTACGAAAAGTACTATAAGGCATCAGATTATTACAAGAAGTGGGCAAAGAGGCTTAATTTAGCAGTGACAGTCGTCAGTGCATCTATCGTGTTCATTGTCTTGGCAACCATCAAAGGAGCTTTCCCAAACATTTTCACTCCTGTTGCGCTTATGCTTTCGCTTGTCACCGGTGTGCTATCATTTGTTGATGCCGTTGGCGATTTTGAGCGGAAATATATTCAGTATTATAACGCTGGCCAGTGCCATGATGACTTATATTCTGAATTTGATAAGATGGTGAAGATCAAACTGCCGGACAATTCAGAAAAGGATGAAGATCTTGAAGCAAGGTGCGATGAATTAATAGAAAAGAAAAACGAGCTGAATAGCCTAACTCCACAGCTAGATAGCAAGTGGTACGATAAATTGATTGAAGAAAGGGGTAAGGATGCAGTTCACTGGAAACCAACTCCGTTAAAAGAGATGCGTGATGGCAAATTCCAGTAACCAATACAGGTAAGTTGGGACCAGTTCACTGTTGCACTGTTTGATTCAAAGCTGGGTAGCTTCCACTTTGCATCCCCCACGAGCGCTACCTCCCCGCCAGAATCACGAATCAAGATATCGGGCCTAATAGATACATTGTGTTTTCCATCGGTGACTAAGTTCCGAGTCGTCATCTGTGACCCAACACTCCATCCGTCTCGCTCCGCTACCACCTCAAAAACTGCCCGCTCAACAGCACGTTCAAAGATCTGGTTCATATCGATCAACAGGGCAAAAGACCGCTGCTTGCTGGTCATGAACTCGCGAACGTAGATACTTCGCTGAACGGGTTTGGTTAGCTGGAGTAGATCTACATAGTATTCGCTTAGTCGTGTGACCCCGACACGCTCTAATACGGGGCTCAAAATCGGTGTCAGCGTGATCTATGTCTTGATCGGCAAAGTAATGTTGAACTCTCCCTGCCACCATCAATAAGAGGTGGAAGCTCACTCGTCAACTTCACTCCTAATTAAAAACAAAATTTGATAAGGTAACCTGAAAATATTCATTCCATGGAAGAGGAGCAGTTGTTCCCAGAGGGAAATATCACCCACTCGCTATACTCACTTCTGCGAGCATGCCAACGAGGGCAGCGATTCGCCGTTGTTGGGAGTCACCTTGATATTGATGAATCGATCACACCGTTTCTCAACAAGCTCTACGTTGACGAAACGAGCGAAGATGAGCTCCTAAACGAATTTTTTGTCAACAACTATCAGGAGGACGGCAAGCTCCTGATCATTAGCGGTAGTGCGGGTGATGGTAAGAGCGCACTCCTGTCCAAAGGATACATTTCTGCACAAGCTGCTGGGCACACCTCTGTTACGGAGTCGCGCATCAATATGGACGCGACGGCTGCTGACACAAAACATCAACGATATCAGGAGCGTCTTCACGATTTCTTTGACCGTGTCTTACCCGATGTGGAGACCGGATCTGGCCCTCGATCTGGGCTGGCGATTAATTATGGATTGGCGGTGGACTTCTTCCAGCGTGGGGGCGCGGCCGATAAGTCCACTGATTATCAGAACGTATGGAAAGCGCTTCAAAAATCTCGTGAGAAGACAGACGGTATCTATGAAAGCGACTCGCTGGTAGTTATCAACCTGAGCCATCGGGAACTATACTCAACGCATCCTGATTCGTTCGGCGAGGGACTTCTCAGAAAGATGCTCGAACGGTTCGGTGTCGACAACGAGGCCGAGAGTCCCCTCTACGATGCGTATGTTCGGGAGATCGAGAACTGCCCCGCCAGTGACCAGTGCCCGCTGCACTACAATGTCGATCAGTTTGCGTCCCCAGACGTGAGAAAGCGGGTTGCGGAGGTGATAGCTGGGTGGAACGTTATCACAGGCTCGTACTTCAACCCACGAAGTATCCTAGATATCACCGCATCCATTCTACTTCCGGACGTATCGCCAGATATGATTGATCAGGATGCGGAGTGTCCAATCGGCGAGGCGATTGAAGCTGGTGATCTGACCCCCAGCATAGACGATCTCTTGTGGAACCGAGTTTTCGACGTACTCGCCGAGGCAGACAGCCAAATGGCGAACCAAACCGATCCATTGGCTCAATCATCAATCGAACTCGACACGAAGGTGTTGAGTTGGCGTGGAAAGCACGCCGAATTAAGTGAACAGCTATCTAACCCCCCGGGGGCCCCTAATGCCGATATCATTCAGTTGATCAAAACGACGCTCCGATACCAGTATTTGTCTGAAGCAGAGGACATAGTCGGCCTACTTGAGAAGGAGTCATTTACGGAATATCAAGCAGCTCTCACCTTACTCAATCACGACAACCCACCGCAAGCAAGTAAACTTGGCAACAAGGTTGGGCGCCTCTTCTCAACGGTCAAAAACTCGCTACGTGGGTGGTCAGGCCAGCAACGAGGATCAAACGAGATAGAGTTCGTTGATGCCCGGCGTTCCCCGGCTTACCGATTCATCTCTCGATGGGGCGATCCGACAGTTGATACTGATCATTCAGAACGGGAAACACGTAAACAGACTGTCCCAGGCCGGATCAGTATTCATTTGAACAATCCTACCACCAATGATGGAGAACCAATCAGAATTCCGCTTACATACGAACTCTATTTGTTGATGCAACAAATCAATGATGGATATACGCCGAGTGCAGTAGATATCGAACACTCAGAAGCAGTCACCCAGATCAAATCAAAATTGTCTGATCTGACTCGAAAACATAGTTTCGTAAAAGTGATCAACCGATCTAATTCACGTGAATTCACAGTCGAGCAGAATGAATATGGTTCACCAACTGTTCACCGACAGGGGCGGTGGGAATGACTGATTACGGTGAACCGGACTGGAGCCAAGTCCCCTCCCGGACGATCAACGACGAGATTGAGGCATACATGCCGATCTCTCCGACGAGTACTCCTCGCGAGGCAATCATAATGCGGACGCTCTCCTCAATATTAGAGGCAGATCCTCAATTTGATGTCAATAACGATTTGGAGTCCGCAGTCAAAGGGTTGGATCAATTCAGAGGAGATCAGATACTTGCTGATGAAGCGTGGGAAGCATTCGCGTCAGCATATCTCACCAGCAGTGAAAAGGGAGTGAGGAGGCCCTCAGCTCAAGCTCATGATTACATTATACCATTCCATTCCAGAATTCCGCTTCACATAAAGACTGGTGAACCACGTGATTGGGGACGCTTCTATCGGATGTTGATGACCGACGGCGAGGTATCGGGATTCAATACCGAACTTCACGAGAAACTTAAAGGCAAATATACGGATTTGCGTCCCTCCAATACCGTTGAAGAGCTTGTTATCTCAGCTGTAGACGAACTCGTCGTCACAGCTGACTCCGCCGGTGAACCGAGCGATTTGGAGGATGACAGCCCTGAGATCGGTATCACACCGTATGTGCCCGATATTTCGGAAGTATTCCAGCAGGATCTCCGGAGTTGGCTCAGTATGCTCGATGATGAACCATCGGCGCTGTGGCTCCAGACGCTGAAAGATCTCGTCTGCTTCCACTATATGATGTACATGATGCAGCTCGGTCGGAACCTTGCTATCGAGTACGATCACGCGAAGGAGGGGTCCCTGTCTGAATTCTCCCCGAAGTGTCGACCAATCCATTTTGGTATGTGGGATGAAAAAGCGAGTAAGACCCGTGAATTCGCTAACGAGTGGAATGATGAACGACTCGCAGGCGAAATATACGATTCGTGGGGGAAGTTGGTTGTTATGCGGATTCTCACTGAGATGACTACGAAAGACGACTCCGAAGCCAAGCCACAGCCACTCACACTGGCTGAGGCTGTGACAAACACCTCACCAGAATTTCAAGAGCGCTGTCGGATAGGACTTCTCGACGAGTTCCCCTCTAAGGATCGACCCGATGACACAGATGCTCCTACCCTAATCGAGGCAGCGAGAATGCTTGACCATGCTGTGAGGCGGTATAACTCTCGCAAACCAAACCGCAAATCTCAATCTGCATTCACAATGGGGTACAATGTGATACGACAACTCGCTAACGGTAGGGAACGAAAGTACCTCCGTGTTCAGCCAGGCCAAGCTGGAACGAACTCGCGGCTCAACCAGGGAGCGCTCCGGCTCTTTGCTCGTCTCTTCGAACAGGAGAGTACTGATGGCCACCTACGAAAGTTATTCCAATATCTTGAACGCAGAGGAATCAGACTGGATGAAGAATCGAAAGACCAAATGATACAGCAGTTGGATCAGATGAGTCTACTCAACAAAATGAGTGACAGCAAGGAGGCAATCTATGTCGAAAGCATTTGAACGGCAGCTAGCACAGGAAACGGCAGATTATTTCAAAGAGAACCCCCCTGAGTCCGGCGAACGCTTTGTCGGTCAGTTCTACGAGTCGGAGATCGTAGACCAACTTGCAACTGAATTCTTGAAAACGACAGGGGAAGACGAGATCACACTTACAGTCACTGGTAGCGAAGAAATACTGCCGGCGTTTCATCTTGAGGGCGGGACAACGATCATTCCCGTCCGAGTGCGTTCCAGCGAGTGGGAGCAGGAACTCGCGTTTCATGAAGTTACTCAGGGCTTCGCATCCAGGCTTCGCGACTTCACCTCATCATCAGCAGATGATTATGATATTGCACTACTCCTGTTCTATGAACGGAGTTTAGAGATTGACACACTTGAGAGTGCCCGCCCCACCCCACTGTACGCCAGTAATGGATTACTCCCGCTACGTGACACGTGGGACTCAGTGTTATCTGAGTCTCCCTCGCTCTCGTCTCCTGCTAATGCTCTATTGCTAGCGATCCATGACCAGATTGGCGAATATGGGACTATGCGGAGTGACATTGGGCAGTTGCGAACACTCTGTACCCTTCGTGAAGTGATCGAAAACGAAGAGTATGATAGAGTTCCCGATCTCATCCCTTCATTAGGAACGTATTTGAAACCCGACGAATTCGATGAAGAGTGGTTCAATCGCGGAGACAGCCAGGATTCGCTTCGCGAGGTGGCAAAGAAACATTTGCGAAGTAATCAAGAGCATGCTCAGCGCATCCAAGACTCAAAAGGTGTTGGATCTACTCCCTTGCGTGCTCTTGACGGAAAGTATGAAGACTCATTCATTACTTTCGTCGACCGACATGACTTGAGCGAGATTCCTCACACCAAAGCCGTCAAAAACAAAACCAAAACAAAAACTCGGAAGAACCTAGATCCAAAGTTTGATTCATTCGAGGTTACCGCGAGTTCTTGGGAATCGTGTAGTGCCTACAATACGATTTCTCAGATCTCGCCCCATCGAGGCATTATCGCGGTTGCCAACGATGGAATATTCAGTCTCTCTGTAGAATTCGATCGAGAACTCGAAGGCCCAAATAAAACTTCATTCGAAGCAGTCAACAGTAGCTCGACCAGGGATGTCTCCATCAGTGGATCCACCGTGACAGCTACTGCCTCTGCGCTGAGCCCTAGCGAGATTCAATTTCTGTCCCTTGAAATCTACATCAATAGCTCTACCCGGCGAGGGTATCCAACCTGCCAATTCGATATCGCAGTTATTCCAGAGTGGTTTGATGAATCGCGCAAGAACTTGAACCTCCAGGTTAACTTTAACGAAGGCGCCCTCGCCACACGTCGGGGAGTATCTCCGATCCTTCAGCAGGGTGAGGAGAGCCCGGAAACTATCGAAATCACGGAAGAAGAGTACCATTTGACGCTAAACCGTTCTGTAGAATTGAATCCGTCATATGCCGGAAGTGACGAGATACGCTGCTTCATTTCCCCTGCTGACGGGGGAGATCCAGTGACCCTGTATTTGGTCCCAGACTCACCGGAAAGAGATCTTTCAGAGGACAAGAGCGAAGAGGATGACGACTTAGGTCCTCTCTCCGACGTAGAATTACCGCTTCATCTAAATGCGATCGGAGATCCGGAGATCTGGAGCCGAAACTCTGACAAATTGCTGGTTGACCAGGGACTCGGATACGACCCAGATGAAGGCGAATTCCAGACCTCTTCTGCGGAGGGGATTTCGGTCACGAATGAGCAGCGAGACCTGCTCAGAATAGAGAAAGAGATTCGGGATGAGGGGACTGTTGCTCCTCGAACGATTACCCGTGAACCCCTACGGTCTGGGTCGGTTCCTGATGATGCGCCCTCTGTCCCTGACTCGATTGCCACTGAGTATGATCACCTGTTCGATCATCTTAAAGACCGTAACCGTATCCTCTCAACGGACTCGTGGGATGATGAGACACTAGTTATCATTGAGAACATCCTGGAAACGTATCTCCAAGAACTCAGCTCAGTGAATAGTGCAGTCTATGATGATTACGCGATATTCCGTGAGATTGGAACTATCCGCATCGATGGGATTGACAAACACTGGTTAACCCCATACCACCCTCTGATGCTCGCATATGGGTATAAGATCGCGAATTGGCGAGACGGTGAGGTCGTTCCACAGGATCTGTCGGGCGGATTCAAAGAACGTGCCTCCTATAGCATGTTCAGTCCAGTTGGCTTATTCCCGTATCGTTATGGCTCCGCCTCTGATTCACTCCTTCACGGCTTTACGCTCGAGGGACACCACCTCTGGTGCGGGTACTCTGGGGCAAATACTTCGACATCTGATACCCCCGAGTACATGGATCAGGACATCGCGAAGAAGCTCTATTCTTTCACACAGACGTTCGATACTCTGGTAAAGCTCCATCCTGACCGGCCAATCAATATCAACCTGATCAATATGGGGGATCTCGAGCCTATTTTGCGAGGCATATATCAATACTATAAACGGATTCGAAATGAGAATTATGAGCCACCAAGGATCCAGCTCCGGGTGATCGGTCCAGTAGGACAAGCAGAGCAGCTTGAACGCTTTTTCAATGAAGATGCCGAGTCGAAAATCCGCGAGAGCATCTCCAACCGTCGGACTATCGATACGATGCTTCGTCGCGTCTCCTATGTCCAATTCAGCGAAGACGTCGAGACTAAATTCCCAGATTCGCATTTGACATTTTTCCGTGAACTGCTCAAGCCAGATCGTGTTTCGAGATCCTCTGAAGATCTCGGAAGTAGTTTCCGCCTTGACGGACTTGTTCCTCAGGAAGCGGTTAATGTCACGTATAGGGGGGGAGAGACGATCTCTTCATCCGGATATGCCGACGACCCGAAGGACTCACAACTCCTCGCGAAGGTTGCTCGATCTATAAACGCACTTGAACCTGTCGCTGACAAAGAGGAATATTCCCCTGGTTCAGCGTTCCGGCAGCAAATTCGATCAAAAGGGGGAGCCATGGAACTCAAGAATATCTGGGATAAATCAATCTGGGTTTCGCATGTCGAACCACAGGTTCGTCTTGATTTCTATATTTCACCAAAGCAGGCAAACAGGGAGATCGATGGTAAAGTGCCCGACGCCGAGGAAACGGAACCACTCATGATCCACTATTCGGATCAGTACGATCCGAGTTCGCCTGGCTTCGACGTAATTACAACCACGAATAAACAGGATCTGTACATTGGGACTCTGTCCGAAGCTCTAGAGGAAAGCGGTTCTCTATCTCGAGTGCCAGCCAACCTGGTATTACAGCACCTCGTTGCGATCGATGGGTCATTTGCCTTACAAATCCAGCAGGCTGAGGAAAAGAAAGTTAGCGAATTGATCGGGCTGATCGGCAGTCTTTCGATCACACGCACGTTACTACAGCGATTCAAATCTGATTACGTATGGTTCCCAATTTCGCTACGGGAGATCGCACAGAAAGATTACGCTGAACGCATTGGACGAGGAAGCGGCTTCAGATTCGATACCAATGGCCGGGCTTGTGATGATCTTTGTTTCGTCGGCATTCCTTCCTCATTTACTGGTGAGCTTGAGATTAAATTGTGGATTGTCGAAGCTAAGGGCGGGAAAGCCGACGCGAAGTCCGGTCTCGGCCAAATCGAAGGAGCGTACAAGGAGTTCATGACCAAATTTCATCCGAGCGAACCTCTGGCTGATACAACGCTCCGACGGGCTGAGTTCGGGGAGATCATTACGAATATCGGTCGCCGATTAGCGCACTACGGTGTCTATGAGGACGCATATGAGCTTATCAAACAGCACGAGACCTATCTGATAAACGGAGAGTACGAACCTACGTTCCTATGTGATGAAGACGGGCATGTCGGTAACGTTGTCAGCGTTGATCCAGAACGTGACCAAGCGGAGATCGAAACTCACGAATATGGCCGAGTTCTATCTCTTCCATCGACAGTTATTGAGCTTCTAAGTGAGGACTCTCGACCTCTTGAGGAGATTCTGGAATTCACCGACATCACGGAATTTGAGTTCGGTGAAGAAGGCGAGCCACCTGAGTTAGAGGAAGACTCCGATGATAGGGACGATCGAGAGAAAAGTAGTAAAGACGGACCTGATAGTGGCGAGAACGATCAAGAAAATAGTGACGAGACCGAGGGGAATGAGAGCATCGAGGATGACTTGGATTCCTCCGAACTGACCGATTCTGTAGAAGACGAGGCTGATTCTAATGATAACGAGAAACCAATGGAGTCACCTAAAGCTGAAAAGATCGACGACGGTTCAGAGACTGCTAAACCGGAAACAACGGATTCTGATCCCGAATCCATAGACTTCGAGTACGACTGGGATAGTCATCAACTGCGTCAGATCCTCAACACGATGTCCAAAAATCCGAAGATGGATGTCGAACTGGATACTAAACGACTTACTGCCGAGTTGGAGTCCCAGTTCAAATCACTTGGAATCGACATCTACACCCCTGACCCATCGTCTGTGACAATCGGTCCGCGGAAGATCGGAGTCAACGTCCGACCGAAAAGTGGCCAGCGAATTGAAGGTATTCTGAATAATCTGAGCTCTTTAGGTGTTCATATTCAGGCTCAAGGTTCGATATCTGGGTTGGTCAACTCAGCTGAAGGGGCTGTACGATTGGAGATTCCGCATGGACAACCTCAGCCGGTTCATCTTCGAACCGGGCTTGAAGAGGCGTTCAATCAGTTGGGCGAACGACTAACATTCCCTCTAGGTGTGGATACGAAGCTCGAACACCATACTATCGATCTGGTTGAACAGCGTCACGTCCTAGTGGGCGGTACTACCGGGTCCGGTAAGTCGAATTTCCTAACCGCATTGGTGGTTAGCTTAGCCCTCACTCGTTCTCCTGAAGAACTGAACCTCAGTTTGCTTGATCCAAAGGGTGTCGACTTCCAGACGTTTGCAGATCTGCCACATATACGGGAAAATGGGTATATTGATAATGGCAATGCAAGTGTTGAATATCTGCTAAACTTGGTCGATACGGAGATTGAGGAGCGGCGGGAGATCCTGAAGAGTTCGCCTGCGCGGACTGTTGAGGAACATAACGAAATGGCTGCGAGCACTGGCGCGGACAAAATCCCGTATCATGTGATAGTGATCGATGAATTCGCCGATCTCATCCTCGCGTTGGATGACAATCGCGATGAGTTCATCGATGCTGTCCAGCGGCTCACCCAAACCGGACGCGCCTTTGGAATCTCATTGGTTATCGCAACCCAGCGACCATCCGCGAACGTCGTTCCAGGCGAAATCAAAGCGAACCTACCATGTCGAATCAGCTTCGAGCTGCCATCAAATACTGATTCCCGCGTAATCCTGGATCAGCCTGGAGCTGAGGAGCTCGAAGGGGCTGGTGACATGATCGTCCTCCCACGGACAGGTGGTGAATTGCAGCTCCAGAGCTACTACGTCCCGCCTGTGGATATCCTGACAACCATGAACCTCTTTGATTGATCAGTGCCCTTGAGTCGATTGGCCGTAGATTATACCTCCACGATCCTCGAGCAAGTCGAACTCGAAGATTCTCTTGCCTACTATGATAGCGTTGGTGACCATGTGAACGGCGAATACGAACTTGTGAAATTCATCAATTGCAACCAGATCGACCTTGATAATCGACGCCACTTCCATAACGAGAAAATATCAAGCAGATCCCGTCGTAAAGGGAAGAATCTGTATAAAATGCTAGTCTATACGTTGAACGTCACTTGAGACATCAACTTTGGCCGACTATCTGTCTGATCTGGCTCTTGGGGTGCAACAACCATCCAACAGATTAACTTCACCTCGTCCTCCTGAATCGGCGGAAGTGGGTCAGGAGCCTCGAATGGTTGGAGGCCTAGATCTTCAACCTTCTCGACGAGCTGACGAGACTTCTCGACCGGACTGAGGCTCCCGTCCTCGTAGATTTCGCGGAGTTCTCGCTCATACCGGCGGCCCCACGGAGCCTCAACCGCCTCAACTGTCTCTGTAAGCTCATCCTGGGTCATATCGTCCGGCCAGTTCTCTCGCAGATGTTGGGCAACTTCACGGAACAGCCGCCGGATGTCGGGTTGTACATTCAGTGGGTCTGTCTGTTCTTGCCACTGCTGATAGATATCTTCTCGTGCCGACTCCCAAGCGTCGTACACACGCTCTCGCATCGAGTCCGGAAACGATCGTTCAGTCTCCTCGGTACACTCTATCCGCTTCAAACAGGTGAGTGTATCTTTTACGATCTCTTCATCGTCTCCCATTTCGTGCGGGAGGAACCGCATAAACACTTCATCACCGATTCGGGCGCAGAAAAAATACCCTGGCTTGTCGCCTTGGAAGCCTGAACCCGCAGCCCACGGGAGAGATGTGATTTGATCTTCTCGAATCTCTAACCCCTTTCGTAGCTCTTGACGGTACTCTTCACCGGAGTACGCCGCCGCAGTTCCGCCGCCTTCCTCGTAGAAGTCCTGGTCCTCCTCTTGGATTGAACCAATGTCCTCAAGACGCTCTGCGAAGTTCTGGTTCAATCTCTCCATATCGGGAATCACGCCGCTACTCACACCGATCGAACGCGCAGCCTGCGTGAGTTTCTGACGGACACGGTGTTCAAGCTCAAGGAGGTCGTCAAGCCGATCCTCGGGGAAAAACGTAATCGGGTAAATTTTCGAATGCGGCGAGTTTACACGGTCGATACGGCCATTTCGTTGGACGACACGCATCGGGTTCCACGGAAGGTCGTAGTTGATGACCGTCCGCGCCTCTTGCAGATTAACACCTTGACCGAGCACGTCCGTCGTCACGAGAATATCGAACTCGTCAGTCGAATCCGGAGGGGCGTCACCCGAGTTAGGTGCAAACCCATACACCGCCTGCTCTCGTGTAACTCCATACTTCGAGCCGGCGCCACTAACGGCTGCGATCCGTCCCTCGTAGCAGGATAGCTCATCGTCTTCCGCGATGATCTCCTGCAAGTATTCGTATACCCAATCGACGGTATCCTCGTAGTACGAAAACAGCAGCACCTTCCTATTTCGGCGGAAGGCCGCCTTGACACCCTCCTCGGATACTTCCTCGGACTTCGCATCATCAAGAGCCTCTGTGATGACATCGTGAAGGGTATCACGCAGGGCATGGAGTTTCTCGTCGTCGGCACGCTGGACATCTCGAGCGCCGTCACGCCAGCGTTCGAGGATCTCAACGTCGTTCTCCAAGTCAGCCCGTAATTGACCAGGATCGGTTTCAACTGCACCGAGCGGGATGTGACCATCAGATGCGTCCCCAAGAGCTTCGTTGAGAGCCTCGTCACTGTCCATCTCCACCCACTCATCGATCGCATCCGGCTCGGGAAAGTAGCCCTCTTCCATAAGCCCGAGAGCGGCACGATTTTGCCTCACCATCCGGTCAAGCGTGTTGGCAAACGCGTGGCTGGAGGACTCGAATCGCTTGAGTAACCCTGTGCGCAGGAGTCCGACGAGAGATAGCTCAGACGCATCCTCCTCCCCTTCCAAGTAATAAGAGGGTCGATAGCGGGCCAGCGTTAGATCTGCCTCGTCGTGATCGCCTGCAGCCAGCCCACGGGCTACGTCTTCGAAGTAAGCGTCACCAAACGTCTCTGTAAACGTGTAGTCAACACGGCGGGGATTTGGGTCTGGGAAGTTGATCCGCACCGACCCACCTTCCCCATCTGGCATTGTCGCATTTTCGTAGTGGTTCTTGATGAACCGCCGCGTCCGTCGAACCGTCGTCTCATCGAGAACGTCGAACAGCATATCCGGGCTGAGGTCGGACGGGTCCTCCGCCTGTGCCGTCTTGAACCGTTCTCGAAGCGACCGGATACCTCCGTTAGCGAACTCCGCGTCGTTCTTGATGAAGTAGTTGAGCAGGTAGTACAGGTCCCAAAGCGAGTTGTTAACGGGCGTCGCCGTGAGCATCACAACGTCCTTCGGTGGGTCACCGCGGAGGAGCGTTCGGAGCGCGTGAGATTGCTGCGCGCCTGGATTGCGAAACGCGTGGGCTTCGTCGATGACAACCAGTTGGTACTCATCAATGTCAAGATTCAGAACGTTCAAGTCACCGCCAAGTTGCTGATCTCTACGGAGTTCTGCGTATGACACCGTCTCGAACTGGACGCCCCACTCTGGCCCTTTCCGCGCCCACATTCCGTCGCGAAGGTAGGCTGGTGCCACCACCAGCGCCCGTTGTCGATTCTGCTGAACGTACTGGCGGAGTAGCTCACCCGCGATGTATGTCTTCCCGAGGCCGACCTCGTCACCGACGATGACGCCACCATGTTTGTCAAGAAAGCGGTTTGCTCGTCGCACAGCGTCCTGCTGGAAGTTGGTGAGGTTGATACCGCCGTCTTCCTCTTTCTCCTCTTCGAGCTCGTCGCCGTATCGCTCGTAAAGGACGCGTAAGTAAATTAAGTACGGGTCGTAGGGCTCAAACCGTTCCTCGTACAGTGCGGCGAGATCGAACTCCTCGCTCTCGGCCCAAAGATCCTCGAACCAGTCCTGAACCTGGCCTGTAACATGTGGATCATACGCTCCGATATTCAATTCCAAATTTGAATTCAGGCCTGCTCCGGTGAAGTTTGACGAGCCTGCGATGACACCCTGGTGATCTGAGAACAAGTACGCTTTGCCATGGATGAACCGATCCTCATGACGGCGGACTTCAACGCGTTCGCTGCGAAGGAAGTCGACTAACTTTTGAAGGTTCTCGTCAACCTCGCGTGAGAATCCGAGCAGATCCCGATCACGCTTGAGATTGAAGTCAAGCGTCTGGAGGGATTCGTTGATGCGCTTCTGATTGTATTCCTCGTCACGCGGCTCTCCGGGCTGTCGCCAGCGTTCTGTGCCTTCGTTGCTTGGCTGTGCACCAACTAGGAACCGCATTCGACCGACGTGTTCGAGGCCGTCGGAGATCGAGAAGTACCCACGAGGGTTGAAGTAGCCTGTAACGATGTCGAGGTCGGGGTCGGCGGCGAGTGTATCGTCGAGATCCGTGAGATAGGCATTGATCGCGGTTGAGAGCGTGTTACCGTCGCGATTGTCGACGAACTGCGGTTGCTCAGTCATCGTTTCGTGTGCTCGCTTTTTGTTCCTCCTTGCGGTAAGCATGGTCGAGGTCAAGTTTGTCGGCCCAGCTCGCATAGTAATCGAGGACGCGGTCTAAGCGTTCCTCGTAATCCCAGCCGTCGTGGAACGTCTCGAAGATGACCTCTACGTGTTCGCGTGAGAGGCCATACAGATGCGCGACGACGGCATCAAGTTCGTAGATCTTGTTCTGTTTCTCCTCTTCGTCAAGGGGCCCGTAGTCGACCCCAACCACCTCGGCCCAATCTTCATAGCGATCATCGATGGCGGCAAGGCGGCCCGAAAGCTCGACGACGCGCTGGTAGAGGGGGTTGTCGTGTCCAGGCCGGGGAACTGGAAGGGCCTTTAGTATATGATATGTAAGATGAACCTCAACGAACAGTCGCGAATACCAATCAAGAGGGATACTACTTAGAATTCCGAGTAGATATGCTTCGTCTTTTTCATCGCCACGGGGCCAAATAAAGTACGGCGCGGTATGAGTAATGAATGTCTGCGGTGGGATAAGTGCGGGAATCGTAGTTCGAGAGTTAGTTCGTTGGGTAATATCACGGAATGCGACCCGCGGATACCAGCTGGGTAGTGTTTCTTTATTACTCACCCAAGTCTCGTCCATCTCAGAAAAAGGAGACCGGCTTCCAGCATACCGATATGAATTTTCTCGTTGAGATTGGACGTAATCAACCGTAACATCTGGATCAGCCCAAGCGTAACGGTCACCAGTATCTGGATTCCAGATATTGAATGAACTTCCTTTATAGACAGGCCAGAAACTATCTGGTTTCTTTTCATCAAAGTGCATAATCCGGTCTCCGTCATCAGCTATTTTATCCTGAGTTGCATGAAGTTCTGTCGCTGGATGTACACGCCACTCGCCAGAGATGTCCGCATCAAGATTGGGCGTGTCTGCTAATCTTCCAAATGGTTCTATCACGCGCGTATCTGTTGGGAGAAGTGGGAATGTGGCCGTTTTTGTCCAATTTTTAGCAACATCAACAGGGAAGCGATATGGCTTGGACGTCACTCCTTCCTCGAAACTCACTGCATCTTGGAATGGTCCGCGTAGGGGAACCGTTCGGTTTTCATCTATCATCCCTTTCTGGAAGCAAAGAAGACCGATCGTGTATCTCCCTCCTACTCCATCAAATGCCCAATGAGATTTGTTTTTGATGAATGTAATATCAATAATTAGACTTTCATCAAGGAGTTGTTTTCTGAACTTCTCCGAGCTCGAATTGCCGAAGGCCCCACGGGGAAGAACCACTCCGACTTGACCTTCCTCGTGGGTAAGGCTCCAGAAGCGCCATGAGAAGGCGAGGTACATATCGGGGTCACCACCGCCAATTCCTGGGTACGGACCTTGAGTGAGGAGTTTGCTGCGAATCTCTTGTTCTCGTTTTTCAGCCTCATATTCAGCGGCCAAGTCGGGGCGTTCCTCCCTCAACTCTTCAATTCGGGTATCGCGTTTCCTCTGCGAGTGCCCGCGTTGTAGCCCTGGCTCATATCGTGTCCAGAAAATATGCTCTTCCATCTTGGCCTTCTCCCACGGCGGATTTCCTACAATGACGTCAAACCCAGCCTCATCACCATCAAACACCTCCGGAAATGCCGCTGGGAAGTGCAACGGATCAGTTGATTTCAATACATCCTTTGCCTGGTCGTAGCTCTCGTGCTCGGCGACGTTGATACTGGTATCTGAAACTGGATTAGTATCAATCTCGTCGTCAATTCGTGAAGCCGCCAAAATATCGAAGCGGGCACGCACCTCTTCCAGCTTCTTTTCTATTTCGGCGCGTGTCTCGCGGGCCTCCTGCACCTGCTCAGCGCTGGCATCCGCGAAGTCACCCAATTCTTCGATGTCGTCGCGAATCTCCTTCATCACGTTCTGACCGCCGGCAAACATCCCCAGTGACGACTGCTCAATGTCCAGTATCTCGGTCACCTCGTCCAGCGTCCCAATCCCTGCCAGCGAATCACCGGTCACGAGGTTGTAGTCGAGGAACGTCAGCGGGAGACCAGGAACGAACGTGTGCACCCAGATCGACAATCGCGCCAGTTCAGTCGACAGGGGGTTCAGGTCGACACCGTAGATACAGCGCCGGGCAACCTGGCGACGTAGAAGCTGTCCACGCTCGACCGGAGGGGCATACTCTTCATCTTCGAAGGCCTCCAGCGCCGCATCTTCCAGGTTATCGAGTTCGTCTTCAACGGGCGACAGCGGGTTCTCGGTTAGGTACGAGTAAAATCGTGATTCGATCCGGTCGACAGCGCCAACGAGGAAGTGCCCAGACCCCATAGCGATATCCGAAACTCGAAGATCGAAGAACGCATCCGCAGCTGCATGTTCGCCTTCTTCCTCACGGATCTGGTCGATCTGTTCGAGATGTTTGTCTAGCGCTGGTTCTAATGAGTGATCAAGGAGATGCTCGACAAAGCGCGATTTCGTGTAGTACGTACCCGTTGCTTTTCGCTCACCGGACTGGCCGTGGAGATACACCTCGCCTTCATCGATGATGGCGTTATCATCCTCACCGACTGCCTGCTGGCCATCCGAGTTGATCGGAATATAGCGCCCCTGGTCGTCGGTGGTAAGCGGCTGTTCGGCCAGCGACAGCTCGGATTCCAGTAAGCCCTCGTAGATCACGCCGAACTCACGGACACCAATGTTCCGGAAGTCGACCGGTCCCTGATATCCGTCGCCAGTCTCGTCGATCAGCAGTTTTGCTAAAACCGGGCCGAACTCGGCGTTATTGAGTCGGATGTTCGACAGCTTCGCGCCCGCGTCGGAGATGTCCTCGTCCTCGGACAGCAGGCGGCCGTCGTAGGCCGGAAGCCCTAGCTCGTCGTGACCGTGGTGGACAGCCCGTGAGAGGTGCATCACGTCGTCCCAGTGGTCGTAGAAAGCTGCATCGAAGTTGCTGCCTTCCTCGATAAAATCGTGAAGGTCGTGAGCCTTCTGCTTGAGTGAGTTCCGGTCATACCGTTTGTTGCGCCGTCGCGGGAGGAACTCCTCGTCCTCCGCGTATGCAACGAACAGCAGTCGGTAAAGAAGTACCAATGTCATCTCGTAAGTCTCGTCAAGCTCCTCTTTCGTCGGGTCGTCCAGGTCGCGGGCACGGGCGATCGCCTCCGCGAGATCCGGGACGACATCGTCGTAGATTCGCTCACGGAGTCGTTCTCCAAGAGCCGTCGCGTAGTCCTTCGACCGCTCCATGATGTCGTGGAGCGATCCATCTTTTCGAAGTGCGTTAGAGGAGAACAGCAGCCAGAGATACGCCGCTTTATCGTCTGCAAGCAGGCTCGTGTTTACCTCGACATAGGTATCCGTCCGCCCCCGTGACCCAAACCCGGCGTCGGGATTCGTCGTGTATAGCCGTAGGGTATCCCCGCTACTACCAATGACGTATTCGAGGTTCCTCTTGTCAGCCTCGTTAAGTGCATAGGCCACCGGTGACTTGCCTACGAACCGATCCTGTGTATGGTCGAATGATTCGTCTTCCTGGAGAAACATCGCCACGGCGCGTTCGTGGCTGTCGCTCGTGTCTTTGAGAACATAACTCTGGTCGGTGAGCTGATCGATCTCGTAATTCAGTCTTTTGATTAGCTCGCGTGGATCATTGTCGATTGCTTGCTGAGCGCGTTCGGTCGCTTCCTCCCAGTCATCGCGCTCAGGGACGCCAACTTTGAGCTCGTGCGTCGAAAGGAGACCTTGATTTCGAAGCCCAGTTAGCTCCTCGTCAAGCTGCGGGAGCATTTCGGTAAGGAAGCGCTGGGCTGCGTGTCGGTGTGGCTGGTTGAGAGCGGTGTCACAGACGCGCTCTGCTTGACCACGATTAATATCCCGATAGATGGGAGGTTCCTCACCACTTGGGCCGCACAGTCCTGCACGGTTGCCGTAGAGGGCTACGACAAGAATCGGATTAACGCGTCCCCCACGTCGGTCAGAATACGTTTGCTGGAGGAACTCTTTCGTCGGTTGTTCGCCGTGATTAGCGACTACGATCTCAAGTGCACTGGAGCCATTTCCCTGATAGAACTCGAAATCATCACTCTCACGGTCGTAACTCCACAGCCGACCGTTTCGTGATTCCAGAAAGTCAGCAGTCATGTATTGAGACATGGAGAGGGGGGACATATATTTTAATTATTGTAAGAATGATGGAGTTACAGCGGTAGCTCAAATTGTGTATTTAGTGGATCGGGTTTTACTGGACAGCATTTTACCGCTAGAGCTCACTTCCGCCACCGAGCAGGAAGTCTGTTGATATCATATCGTTTTTTTACTAAACGTCGATAACGCTCCCTTTCACCTCCTCATTTAGCGGTCTACTATTACATCGTAACAATACTATTAACGATCGCAGTAACTCATACCAACAATATTTTCGTAACATTAATTGTAACTAAGTAACACCTCTTGTCATAATGGTCAACGAGAAGTTCGAACCAAACGACCGCCAAGAGGCTATTTTAGAGGTGCTCAAAGCAGGACGAGATGAGACACAACCCTGGGGCTATGCCAATCCAAAACGCCTCGAAGAACAACTCGATACCCGTAAACAGTACATCAACCGGGAACTTCGTGGACTCGTCGATGCCGGATGGGTCGAAAAGGTCAATCGAGGTCTCTATCGCTTCGTCGCTGATGCACGTGAGGACTAACTAATCGATGAACGACTCTGAGATCACAGCGTACGTCGAACGGTCCCGATCTCTCATCGACCAAGCACCGCAAATGGATGAGGAAAATACGAAGGTGAAACTCATCCAGCCACTCATCGATCTTCTTGGCTGGGACGTGTTCTCGTCAGAAGTAGAACTCGAATATCCGATGCAAATCGGTCGAGGGAATACCCGTGCAGATTATGCCCTTCTCATCGAGACCGCCCCCGTCGTGTTCATCGAAGCGAAGGGCTGCGATAGTACACTCACTGACGCCGATCGAAGTCAGTTGACGAGCTACATGCGACAGAAAGGGGTGGATTGGGGACTCCTCACAACTGGCAGTCAGTTTGAGATCTTTCGCCGTCGCAAAGACAGCTCTCGTCCTGATGAGGTCTCATTAGCACAGTTCTCAATTGCTGAACTCGAAGACAATTGGCACGTCTTGGAACTCCTCTCAAAGGGCCTCGTCAAGACAGGCGAAGCAGACACGATTGCTCATCGTATTGAAGCACGACAGCATGCTGTCGGAACACTCCAACAGCAAAAAGAAAGCCTCGCTGAGCGAGTGACGCAGCTCGTAATTGCAGAAATCGACGATTCGCTAGCCCAGGAAATCGAACCAAAGTCAAAGGAGTACATTGATTCGCTGATTCACACGCTCGCAAACGGTGATGAAGCAGATCTCCCGGTCGTTGAAAACGGGGGCGAGATTGTGACCACTTCGGATGAAGTTGTCTCTGATACTTCTTCTACAGTCGAGACAGAGTATATCGTCCATCTTTCTGCAAACGGAGATCGCGTGTGGTCATGCTCTGAGGCAAATCAATCTGATGCAATGGCAGAAAC
The DNA here is from genome assembly GCF_051194195.1 of Haladaptatus marinus. Lineage (NCBI taxonomy): Archaea > Methanobacteriati > Methanobacteriota > Halobacteria > Halobacteriales > Haladaptataceae > Haladaptatus > Haladaptatus marinus. The sequence goes on along the minus strand of NZ_JBLZNK010000006.1, from coordinate 133,267 downwards.
GGTTGATCTCCTGATTCGAGAGTATGATCTCATCGACCAGTTCGAGTCGTTTCCCTATGTTCCTGGCTCCAAAAATGCGATCCTCAATTCAGAGCCGACTCATCCCACCGGAGAGCCAATGCGCCAAACAAAGGGTCTATCGGATGATTACTATTTGTATGTCGCGTTGAATCAGAAGAGCAAGAAACGGTATCTGACGAAATTCTCCGAGTTGTGTGGTCTGAAAGCCGAGTTTGACGGCGACTGGTGAAGATATACCCCACCCAAGTTCATTTGATTCTCGCTGGTGTCATTCCAATCTCCTTTGGACCTCTTCGCTACCGATTTGTATGATGATCTTCCTCGCGAACATCGTCAGTATAGCTAAGGGGATCGTTGGCCATCGAATCGTGTAGATGTTCGATACCGATTAAACCCATTACACAGAATACCGAGTATCGATGGAGGACGTGCCCCAACCAGCGAGCGACCCCTACCAACCGGGTGACGACGTACAGGTCTACATCTCAGAGACTGATCTCGACAGCGAACACCACGAGAAAGAAGGCACCATCACAGACGTCCCGCAGGATACTCTCGGAGACGAGACTGGGCGCGAACTGGACTCCTATAGCTACCGCATCGAAACCGATAGTGAGGAAACCAATGTCTGGTTCCGGCATCGCGACTTGGTACCGGTATCACAGTAATTAATTACCGATACTCCACTGCAATGGGCAATCACGAAAGTCAACCTACGTGGCCACAATCCGAGATGCACTCGAAGTCAACGAGGATCGCCTTTGCAGTGCGTGGCTTACGGGGAATTTTGTGAACCCGACTAAAGAAGTCACACAAGCAAGCGATGTTGATGTTGTCCTCGCATTCGAGAGCTTCGATGCTATGGACGACTTCGACTATGATGGGCGCTCTCCGGAGACAATCAAGGTCGGAGGCATCACCCGAGAGCTAGATCTCATCATCGATGGTCCGGAGAGCGATTACGATGATGGGGAGAGTGAATTGCTCTATGCGCGTCCCAACGGTGATTTCGAATAACATCGCTCAATCGAGAGCGTACGCAGATCACCCTCTGAGCGACTTCTTTGTTTGAGAGTGCTACTCCCATCAAATAGCGAACGCCCGTACCAACGAATGACTGCTAGGGTCGAATCCATTCGCTAATTGTCTCCTCTGTCGACCACTTCCCGAGACTCCCCTTGTCGATACATCTAGCAAATAACCAACTGTCTCCGTTATCGAGGGGGAGAGCCATCAATCGTTCACTGCTCAGACGCTGTTATCAAATAGTGAAAATACAGTTGTTCAAAACTGTCTTACATTCATAATATTCTCATCCCTGTAAATCCTCGTTCCATTTGTTCGTACCTCCCTATTACTTTGGACAAATTTGGAGGTGCGCAGACCGATTTGACAGCTTTAAAATTGCATATAATCGCTTAGGGCTGGTTTCCACCCGTAAAATCCAGCCTTAGAATCCTAAGGCTGGATCGAAATGATAAATGCAGCCTTCCACGACTTCAAACGACTAAAAACTGGATTTCACCATGTTATTCCTATTCCTGTTACTCACCCAACCTTAGGCGCTCTTATTCATGTTACTATTCCAAGCTTAGGTTTTCGGGCCGATATTGGATCACTCGGGTATTATCGCGGAAAAGAACGCCCCGATTCAGCCTTAGGTTTGAACTATTAAAATTCTATAAATATACTTATCTGTACCTGTGTCTTCGAGGAGATTCTCGTCGAATCAGGACATCTCTTGCGTTCCCAAAGTAGTTGGTACAGGAAGCCGTTGAGAAATGAAATGAGTCCTGGCCTCACTCAATGTCCTGACTGTGGATGGACCGGTAAGACAAGTGCTTGTGTGATCGATGAACTCGACCGAAAGTGTCCTGTCTGTGACTACGTCTTTCGACGCAATTCGTGACTCGGGAATCTCTTCACTCTTTCTCTGGAAGCCATCAGATAACAACCTGTTGACTCAACTTCCCACGTTCTATCTCACCATCCTCATGTAATTCTTCTAGACGTAGATGCGCAGACCACCGCTCTTTCACAAGTGTAATCGCCTCCTACCTAGCAATTACAACAGGAAACGCCGACTCGTGTACCGCTGTAGGAGTCTCGTCGTCAGTGGCACGACGTAGCGGCCCTTTCTCAACTATTTCACCACTGTTCTTTTGTAGTATTATACCGTCTGGGGGCTTGTATGGCTGATTTGATTGTGAAATCCGCAGTGAAAGAACAGCTCGAAGGTCAAAATGTGGCGCGTGACTTCTACGATGCACTTGATGAAGAAGTCGCAACAGTCCTCGACAACGCTTCCCGACGAGCCGAAGAAAACGACCGCAAAACCGTCCAAGCGCGCGATCTGTAGCTGCTCACCGACTCCTATTTTTGATGACCGAATACACAATATCTTCTCTCCGAATGAAGACAGTGCGAAACGCTTAGGCATATACGAATGTTTCGTATATTCGTGAATCCCGTATGAGCGTCACAGACGATACACCCATCTCACGAAAACGCCTCCAAACCGTGTTTGAACAACTGGCAAACGACCGAAAACTCGACATCCTCAGCTACGCGGCCGACCACGAGCAGTTCACCGTAACGGCCCTCAAAGACGACCTCGGAATTCCACATACGACAGCACACGACTATTGCCGTGAATTGCACCAAGCAGGTCTTCTGCATCGCGAGCAAATGAAGCCTGCAACCTACAGCGCAGTTGATTTCGACATTCAACTGTCACTCGATGCCATTGCGACAGCTGTCGAGACCGAGTCCGAAACAATCGACTACATGCTTGCGACGTATGGTGACGGTATCATCGACGAACTCCTCGATATCTGGGTGCGTGTCGAAGCAGGTGAACTCACGTACCGCGAGGCGAGTGGTACGCTTGACATGCAGCATGCTGACTTCCTTCGGTTGGCGGCTGAACTCGAGTTGTTCAACCGATGAGTGTCGTTGTACTGGATGCAAACGCAGTTATCATGCATGGTCGAGCGTTTCCGGATCGCGTTCGTACCGCCGTTGAAAAAGGGTCTACTCTCATCCTCCCGCGGTCGGTCAAGCAAGAACTCGTTGACGATGTCCTTGCGAATGACGATGCACCAGTCAATCATCGTGCCTCAGCACGGGCAATCCAAGACCTCGTCGACGAAGGGTTCCTCGTGCTTCGGACACCGGATTTCGAAACGTACAGCGGTATCATTGATGAAGCGCGTCGACGCATTGCAGACGATACGCTCCCGGAACATACCGTCAAAGCCGATCAATACATTCCAGCCCTTGTCTGTGGTCTCGCTACTGACAATACCGTCCACCTGGTAACCGCCGATACAAAACTTCGTACTATCGTCCAAGACATTGCTGCTCGGAACGGGGTAACAGAGAACGTTATTTTGCGTGATCCGTTGACGGTGCTGTAGTAATCAAGATCTGTTTTCCATCCTCTTGGTCATTCTTTGGGAATCCACCAAATAACTACCCGTGGACTCAATTTCCCACGTTCTAACTCACCTCGCTCATGCAGCTCCTCAAGCCGCTGATGGACTGGCCGCCGTTCCATCTCGACCGCATCCGCAACCCATCGAGCGGTCACTGCCGGAAACTCAGACTCGCGAATCACTCGAAGAATATCGTCGTCACTCGCTTTCTCCGTAAATCGTCCCTGCTCGTCGCGCTCACTCTCGTTCTCAGTCATTGCCCATAGTCTCTCAGCCATCTACTTAATACCAACTCCTACGTGGGATTCCGTAAACTTTAATACCGGATTCCACATAGGATATGGTAGGAAGAACGGTGCTCTCGGGCGTGTGTAGAAACGCGCCGGGTGTTACAGCACCCGGCACCGGTCTTCCAAAACCTATGTGGAAAGACCATGTCAACGAAAACGCCTAGTGAACTTGAAGCTGACGAGACGGCACAGAAACGCGCACAGACCGAACAATTTTCCTTCGACGTCGATGCCCCCGGACTAGTAGACGTCACCAACGAGAGCCACGAGAACCCCGCGAACCACCAGTACACAGTCTCCATCGACGACGTGACCGAGAACCTGATGGCCTGCACCTGTCCGCACCACGTCCACCGGAACGCATTCTGCAAACACATGGCCGCCGTCGAAAACGCGACTGAAGACGGGACGCTCGACGCGTTCCCGTCGGAGGACAGCGAAAACGATACCGAACCAGACAACTGCGACTGTGAGGGTCTCGGTGACTTCCCGTGCTGGCCGTGCGTGAGAACGGGACGAAAGGAACTGCCCAACTAACCACCGCTTCAGATCTTTTTATCCATGGCACGCCAAGTGACGTTCTGGGAGATCACTGATTAGCGAACACTCGCTGAGAGTACGAGACACTATGCTGTAACTACGATTCCTCCAGACTCTCGACGACTCGCGACTGTAGAACGGCATTTATTGGAATCAGAAGCAACCAAGTGAGGATGGCCCATGTCGGATCGAAGATCGCAACGAAAATCGAGAAGACAAACACCAGTGGAGACGCGAAAAATCGAGTTGCCTGAATTAATGCGGTGCGTGACGTAATACCCTCTTCGGTGAGATCTTCGCGTGAGGCGTAGCTCCAGAGAAGTGCAAGACTGAACCCAGTGAGCGCCAGCACACCCGCATAGAACATGACACCGAACTGGCCGGGATAGGTGCTGAACAAACTCGTACCGAACGGGACGAATGCGACCATAAGTAAGAAGAGGAGATTGAGCCAGACTACCCCGCGAGTATGCTGTTCGACATGAATGAATATACGGCGATGAAGTATCCAGTATAACCCGATTATTAAGAAGCTCAGCACATAAGCAAAGAATTCATGCCACTCTTCGAGGAGTAGCTCGGGGAGTACCGAGACTGAGCTGCCTGCGGGAACGGTCGGAACTGTAATTTCAAGCACTAACAACGTGATTGCGATTGCAATAACCCCATCACTCAGTGTTATGACCCGATCTGTCTCTTCGGCGTCTTGGCGAATGGAACGTCCCATGGCATACACTATGGCCTCAATCCAGAATCATATTTTCTCTCAAAGCATACTCTGCGACAGGCGGGCGTCACGAAGTACGACCCTGCAACAGAGGCAATTACAATTGCGCTGACCTGGAAGGCCTCCGAACAACACGGCTGGGAGCAATTCAGCGAAACTGTCCGGCACGAACTCATTCACGCCTGGCAGTACCACGAGTTCGGTGAGGCAGATCACGGGCGAACGTTCGACCGGTGGATCGATGTCCTCGACACAACCCAACACTGCGAACGCTTCACCACGCCAAAGTGGTGGCTCGTCTGCGAGGACTGCGGCGGTCGAATTCCGCGCTATCGACGGTCGAAAACAATGCGTAACCCCGAGCAGTACAGCTGTAGCAAGTGCGGTGGTGCAATCCGCGTCGAGAAGGGCGACGGTTACTGACCGATTCTCGTTTACGTAGTTCTCGCGATAAGGAGTAGATACGAGGAAGATTTTCGCGAGTTGCAGTGTTCTGTGTGAGTCGATTCTATCCCTCTTGCTTCGAGTTTTAGAACAATCTTTGGTTAGTAGCTCATACTAACAAACGGTGGCCACTCCGACGACGAGTGACACTCGACGAAGAGTAGACGTGAATATTACTCGAAAACGTACTGCGTCATCGTTTCGACCGCGGTGTCCACAAACTCTGTCGTAAGTCGAGCAACGGCACGGTCAATATCAATGTCCATGAGCGAAACGACAGCCCACGGAGAGACAAACGACTCTCGATTCAGTGTGCCCGCCTTGAATTCGTTCGCTAGTGAGAGTCCTTCGAGATACTCTTTGGTGGTGATACCGAGCGCGATGTACTGTTGCCCGGCAAACGGATGGTCCTGACCGCTGATAATCAAATACGGCCGTCGAGGTGTATTTCCAAACGGGTCAGAAGCGACGACCACGGCACCACGGCCATACATCACTCCTCCTCCGTCGACGCGCTCTCTTGCTCCTCTTCGTCAAGAGCCGGCAGATCATCGTCCCAGTCTGGATTCTCGTCATAGTAGTCACCCTCGAACTGCATCGCAACAGTCTCTAATCCGATGAGGCTCGCCGTGTGAGCATCGTACGCTTCAGGGTTGATTGCCCAGTACTCACCTTTGTGCCGGACGAGCCCCCGTGTTTCGAGTCGACTCAGTGTGGTTCCAACACTCCCACGGGGGATATCGAGTTCCTTGGCTAATTCACCAGCACGGTATCCCAACTCTGGATCGTCGGCAAGGAACTCGAGAATATACCGTCCGTTCGTGTTTTCATTTGGTAGCTCTGTTGGGTGGTAGCTCTCGAAGTCGACGGGCATACGTAACAGTATGTAATCCAACGTAATAAGACTGCTGTAGTGGACACCATAGGTACGAAACGATGCACCAATCACAGTCACCATTGACGACGTGACCGATGCACGTGCTCGCACCATGTCCACCGCAATGCCTTCTGTAAACACATGGCCGCCGTCGAAACCGCAACCGACGATGGGACGCTCAACGCCTTCCCCTCCGAGGACGACGAGACCGAACCCGAAGACTGCGACTGCGAGGGTCTCGAGGATTTCCCGTGCTGGCCATGCGTGAAAACTGGTCGTAAGGAACTGCCGGAGTAACCCTGTTCAAACTCTCTTTTCGAAGACACGTTAACAAACGCTTTCGCAAATCGCTGACCAGTACACGCTCACGGAGTGCATCGACAACGTGGATGCGAAGAGTTGCGACCGTATCGCACCAGCGACACCGCTGGTCTTCCCGTCTAGGTGCGTGTACGTATTATAGAATTAAAGAATTCATGGCTATTACAAATATCAGGCCGATTCATTCGCTGAACGAGTGAGACGGCTAAATTTGGCATATAGTAATAAAGGCGAAGAACGAATGGTGGCCCGATTCTAACAGGGAAGCAGTATAGGCTCAGTTGTCAGATTCTACCCGAGGACGTACTCGAGGATTGGGTAGCGCTCGAGGAGTGACCGCCCACTGATCTCGTAGTTCTCAATCCAGGCATCGAGACCGAGGATCCGGCCGGCACCGAACGCTGCAACGGCCAGGAAGACGAGCATGTACGCGAAGTCGCCGTTGATAACGCCGTGAGCGATGTCCCAGTTCCCGAAGTAGAACATGAGCATCATGAGCGCGCCGAAGAACGCCGCAAGACGGACGACCGCGCCGACGAGCAGTCCAAGACCGATGAACAACTCGCCCCACGGGACGGCGACGTTCGCGAATTCGACGAACCACGGGGTCGAGCCCATCCAGGCGAATAGGCCTGCGATCGGGTTGCCGTTGGTCGCGGCGACGTTCGCCAGGTAGCCACCGGCCGAGAACGGTTCGGCGGCGACGATTTTCGTGAATCCCGAGTATGCGAACGCCCAACCCATCATGAGCCGAAGTGCGAGGACGAACCAAGCTGAGAGGCTGTGAGCACGGGTGCCAACCGTGTAGCCACCGATGGTGCTTTCGAAGGTGTTGCGAGTGTCTGGAGAGATGGTGGATGCAGTCATGGTATCGGAAGAAAAACTTCCTACTTTCTAAAACAACGGCAAAGTATATAAGTGTATTTAGATAGGCTGTGTCATGGATTTGTATTGGTTATAGGAATTATTTAGCTCCGCTATCGACTCATTTTTGCCTCGGTGAATGGAGACGAGAGTGAAGATACTGAGATACCTATCGACGACAAGAGCGGGCCACCAGAGGACCGTGACTGTGATGGCCTCGATGGCTTCCAGGCTGTCCGTGCGTGAAAGCGAGACGGAAGGAACTGCCGGACAAACCTGCGCTTCAGCTCTTTTATCCATGGCACGCCAATTGACGTTCACAGAGATCACCGACCAGCGACCGCTGACGGAAAGCGCGAGCACTGTGACCGACGATACACCGGAGACACCGACAGCCCTGCTCGACCGAGCACGACAGCACACAACGAACGTCGCCGCCGAGCACTTCCCTGGCCTACCGGTCGAAACCATCGACTGGGAAATGTCCCACCGAACGCAACGACAAGGAGGGGTCATGAAATACGACCCTGCAACGGGCGAAATCACGATTGCGCTGACCTGGACGGCCGACGAACAACACGGCTGGGAGCAATTCAGCGAAACCGTCCGGCACGAACTCATTCACGCATGGCAGTATCACGAGTTCGGCGAGGCGGATCACGGGCGAACGTTCGAGCGGTGGACGGACCGCCTCGACACCCCGAAACACTGCGAACGCTTCACTGCACCCAGGTGGTGGCTCGTCTGCGAGGATTGCGGCGGTCGGATTGCTCGGTATCACTGCTTCAGGTCGTGGACTGTCGCCATCCTCGGCGCTATGTGGCCACACTGCTGCATCGACGTCCTTCGTCACACTGGCGGCGTCGAAAGAGTGCTCAGTCCCACTCCAGTAGCGTCCTAAGAGGAGTGCGTGCTCGGCAGGACCAACGCGAGTGGTCTCACAGCCATCGGTACTTCCGAATGCACGGGAGAGCCGCGAAAGCCGGCTCTTCACTTCACGCTGCATTCGTCGGCGCTTGGCATCCCATTGTTCGTCGTCGCTGCCGAACAACAGCGACCGAATCTCACCGTCGTCGGTCGTGTCCGAGACCACCACTTCGTCAGGGCGAACTTCGACGACGAGATAGTGCTGCCACTCTCGGGCGTCGAACCGCGGAAAATCGGTGTTCTCGGTCCATGTGATAACACTCCGAAGGAGCTCTCGCGCTAGCTTCCACTCCTCGCCAGCGTACTCTGACGAGTAGAGTTTCGTCCGATACTTCTCGGTCACGTCTCGAGGGCCGACCTCCAGCGCCGTGCTGAACAGCCGAAAATTGAAATCGCTCACATGTTGGTCGAGTTCACCACGAATCCGACCAATCATCTCGCGGGCGTCACCCGTCTCTTGCATCGTCGTATTTCGGCCCGAAATTCGCGCCATCGCGACGAGTCGCCCGTCGTCCATCTCGGCAGTGCCGTCGGCGTGGATTCGTTTTACGCCGTGCACTGTGGCGGCTTCATCGCCTGACTTTGGGAACCCACGTTTGGCCTTTGCATAGGCGAGTGGGGTTTTGATCCGGTCGAGCCCCGTTGAGTACTCACCCGATGAGACGGCCAGGCCAACGGCACCGAGCCCGCCGAGTACGCCGACACCGGCACCCATCAAGGAGGGGCCAAGCCGGGCTCCGAATAGTGCAGCAAGACTGCTGGCACCGACGATACCGGCACCAGGAATGCCGTAGAGCAGGTCGTTCACTTTGAACCCGTGATAATCCAGTCCAGAATCGACGTACGGAGGGACGAGCTGACTCGGGTCTTTCGGTGCTTCTTCGTTGTCTGTCATGGGTAAGGCCCGTTCCCAGCCTTGCACTGGGATGCCGGCGTGAACCGAAACGGGGGATCAGTCGTAGCGTTGCAGTATCTCACGGCCCTGATTCAGCTCATAGTCAGCGCGTTCCCGATCTTCTCGTGCTTCTTGAGCGTCGATACCCCCGTCTGCATTCAACGCGTTGTTCACCGATCGGTAGTTCACGGTGTCCTCCCTTGCCGACGTGCCGGTGCTAAACGTCGAATTGGCCGACTGGTCCCAACTGGAACCGCCGTCACTCTGGTAGTCTTGGTACTTCTCGTGCACTCCGTGCCCGACACGCTCACCGGCTTTGTCGACGTATTTCCCTGCCTTACGCTGGTTTGCTGCTGACGTCCCGAGTGCGATCGAGGCGGCATCATTCGCGTGTGCCAGCATCTCCTTTGGAAGAACGAGCAAGGCGAAGACGAGCCCGCCAACGACGAGGGTGAACGTCTCCAGCACGCCGAGTGCGCCTGATGTCCAGGGTAAATCAGCGAGCAATCGAAGGACGAGTGCTTGAAAGAGCTTCGTGACGATCACGACGCCAAAGAGATAGACGAAAGTGTCACCAATGCTCTTCAAGAAGCCCAAGAAGCTGCGACAGGCCCAGGAAAGCGGCCACAGGAACACACAGACGTAGATGAGGGCGCGCTCGAGGCCAAGGATGAGAACCCCGACGGCAATCGTTCCCGACTGAAGAATACCAAGAAGGGCACCAAGACCAATCCCAACACCAAGTTTCGCAAGTTTTGAATTCGTCTGAATGAACTCAGCACCGTCGGGTGCAACCGATATCGCGGTCTCGTTCGCCAGGTGGAGCAAGAGCGGCGGGATGATCCAGGTCGTTGCGACCATGACAAGCGCGACCCCGACGCGCTTCCATGCTTGGCGTTTCTCGTACGGATCCGACCGATAGAACGACATCCCAAAGGCCGCCATCAACGCGACGCTTGCGAGACCGGCCGTCCATGCTGAGGCTTTGTACACGCCGGGCCACAGACCGTTGTGAGGATTGACCCAGGTACTCGGCTTGTCCGGTTGGCCGGGGGCAGGCACTGCAGCAACGCTATCGCGAACCGTATTCGCGATGCCCTTCCCAACACCCAGGAAAATACCAGCGATGGCTTTGAGCTGCCCCTTCGCCATATCGACTGGATTGATCGACGGGACGAGCCCACCACCAAGCCCTCCCAGGACCCCGTTTCCACCGTTTTCGCCGCTCGTCGAATTATTCGATGGTGCGGTCGTCTGGCCGCTGCCGGGACTACCGATCCAGTGGTTCTGGGACGTCGTCGAGTTGTTCACACTGGCTGATTGTGCCGCGACTGGAGCAGCGAGCGACGCGACTAGCACGATCAATAGGAGTGTCGAAAACCATCTGCTGCGTCTCTTCCAAGTCATGGTCAGAAAGGGAATTCGAGAAGCTCACATTATATTCGCGAAATTCACGCACGAGAGCGTGCTCACGCCAGCCTTGTCGAGCACGACGGCGAACAATGGGAAGAACCACGCACCACAAAACGTGATTACTGCCCCACGGGCCGCATCACGACCCTCTTTCTTCTTGTCCGACCGGGCGCTCCCCATCTTTAGCCAGGCCATTGCACCGCGAAAGGCGGCGAGCAGAAACATCCCGATCGTGATCATCCCGAACGCGAGCGTAATGACGGGACCAAGCCCGGACGAGCACATTACGTCGCTAGCCTCCTGTGTCGCTTGGGCCGCCACTGGCACTGAAAACGCCGCGGTTGTGGCGACGATCCCGACACTAGCACGAATGGATCGAGTAGGGACCGCCCCCCACTTTGCAGCGACCACGCGCTTCAGTGCGTGATAATTCTCGTTTGAATCGTCCGTCAATCGGTGAAGTCGGTCAGAGATGTGTCTCTGGGCCGATGTCGGCTTTTGATCATCCATTGTACTCACTCTCACATCTAGAGGGCTAGATAAATACCTTACGCACACACTGAGACGCCGTATACTACCGACTAGAGTCAGTGTGTCCGTAATCTATTTATGTCATACCCTAGGGCTGTACTACATGCTCTCACGCAATTCCAATCGAATGGTCTCTCTCACCGATGTCGATAAGGAGATTCTCGAAATACTCCGAGGTGGGCGGGCAACGCAATCATACATCGTCGACGAAACCGGTCGTTCGCGCCAATACGTCCACAATCGGCTCGGAATACTCACTGCTGCCGGGTATCTCGAGAATATTCATAGAAAAACGGCCTTGTACGAGTTAGTCGGCGATCCGCTTTCTGACGAGGAAAATGGAGGATAAGACGATGCGACTCCCACCGTTGTCGATCGAAGCGCCGAACGAAACTGCACGAGAGACACTCCACCATCATTTCGCGATACTCATCGGCCTTGGGAAAATCGTTCTCGTCGGCAGCATCATCCAGATCGTCGTCCCTTCTATAAAAAATATCATTCTCGAGGATCCAAGACAAACTCATATAGACCACGAGTATACCGACGAATCCAGCCTGCGTTGGTCAACTCACGTAAATAGAACTCAACGTTCCCCTTAGTAATGCCCGTATCCTCGTGAATAGACCGTGGGGTATGGCGTCCCCATGGTTCGTCGGTACCACGACCCTTCTTGAAGGCCTCTAACACCATCTCCCCATCACCGGTCGGTTCGAAACTCTCGTTCACTGCAGCTCTGGACATGTGCTCACCTATCTCATAGTAGGTTTCGCTACGATATCTACTTTCCTTCTTGTCCAGGAAATTCACTATGAGCTACAAATCTTTATTATGGTTGTAATCGTACATGTGGTTGAGGAGAAACGAGGACATAGTCTTCTATTGCTCCGAAAAGTGGCAAATGAATCGGGAGGCGAGCATTTCCGTAAAGGGAGTGTGCCGATGAACGATTTGAGGGTGGAACCATCCCCGTAGGAGTCACACCGCAATGTGGTCACTGGCAATGACAGGCGGGCGGCAACCACAAGCTGGGAGCTAAGGATAATCCTGGCGTGTACCCATGCGATCTGTGTGATCTCACAGACGTTCGTACTCCATTTAGCGAGAAAGGATGCGAGATCTAGTTCGATGTCTTTGACCGAAGGAGTACAATCAGGTGATAACAATGGCAAACAAACGAAAGGAAAACCCATCAGCGGAAGATTCCCAGTTGGAGTTTGATCGGGGATTCGATGCGGGGGTGGCACAGGAACGTGAATTCTACGAACGAAACCGACCCTACGAAAAGCGACGCAGTGGATTGAAAGCAGTGATTGGCATTGTGCTGTCACTGCTTGGTATCTTGTTCATAGCGATACTTGCAATCGGTCTACTGTTCGTCCTCTTCATAGGGGGTATCTGGTTAGGTGCGCTTGCAACGCCCGATATCGGAGATATCCCAGTTGCGCCAGTCATTCCCCAATCGGGAGTCGATGGGGATGTTACCGTCGTTGAAGGAGATACGACGGTCACCGTTGCCGGAAGTGGTGGGGCGAACGTGCCGGTGCCCAGATATGGTGGGGTGGCCGTCTATGTCGAACCAACTTCAATCACGGTGCCGACAAATGGAGATGTATCAGGAATCAGTATTCGAACCGGTGGGGTCTCGGTGCAACGAACCTAATCGGCATTTCAAATTCAGTACCCCCCGTAACGGATTTAGGCGGGGGTGGAGATAGAAAATGAAGCGAAGGCAGTTCTTAACAGCGGTGGGGGCAACAGTTGCAATCGGTACAACGGGTACCGCTACCGCCTGTAAGCACAAGCACGGCAAGAAACGAAACAGACGCCACAACACTGCACCCAACACCACCATTATTGGTGACCGGTGGGGAGTAATTAGTCAATCATTCGGTATGAATGAGTGGGCTATCACGGGTGAATTGAACTGGAATGGTGGATTCCCGGCGGATATCTTCATCACGGCTACATTTTACGATAAACACGGCCGGGTGTTATCATCCGACGGAATAGACAATATCCAATTGGCACCGGGGCAAACAGGTGGATTTCAAATCGATTACCTGAATGGAAACGCCAAGGCAGTCAACAGCTACAGATTAGCGACAGAAGTGTTTCGACGATGAACCACGATCGACGAGCGTCAATGAAAGCAATGGGAGGAATGGTGGCGCTCGGTGGTTTGAAACAACAGTGGAATGGTTTGTTCGGGACTACCTCCCGTGGAGTGCAATCGGGGGAATCGGTTGTCACGGTCATATCACCCTACGGCCAACCGATGTATTACCAGTTTTCAGTCACAGATAGTGTGCGAAAACTTAGCCACGATCCGTTCGACAACGTCCCTACCAAAGCCGTCACAGTCGATGGCGAAGATGACATCAAAGGCTGTCTTGTGCATGGTGGGACAAACGGTGGTGCTGATGTGTATGCCGTCACTGGCGAACTGACATACGGCAATCTTTCCGGAATGGGGAAGAAAAACGGTACTGGCAAGGTATACGTCGATGGGTCGGATGCAACTACTACATTCGAACGAGGAATTCCGCCATCAAGTGGAACGAATACCGACTGTGACGAACCGACAACCACGACAAAACAAACGACAACGCCACCGGAACCGGAAAGTAAAGTCATCTGCGATGCCCGCTCGGCAGATTCACAGGTTGAGATTACGATTCAAGTCACCGAAAAGGTATACTATCAAGGTGTGGCTCACGATGGTGTAACGTTCATAATTGATGCCGGAGAAAGCGCAGCAGTTCCGTTCTCGGGTGAACTGATTTGCTTTACTGTCACGGGTGGTGATTGTGACGTGACGATGCAGTACCGCAACTAATCGGCCTGGATTGTATCTACGTCCTACCATCTCGGTCTGTGATTGACGGGACGACTTTTAATACAGTCACCAAATAGCAACCCGCGGACTCCATATTCCTCTTGATCTATCTTTCCATCTCCCCTGAAACTCCTCCACCCATTGATGAGCGAATGGCCGCTCAATCCTAAGCGTGTCCACCACCCACCGAGTGCTCACCGCAGGAAACTCCGCCTCGCGTATCGCCACGAGAAGATCGTCGTCAGTCGTTTCCTCTGCATACCCGCCACGAGTATTGCCCTTCTAATAATGAGAGAGGAAAAGCACCCTCACTTTCGGATTATTTTCCAGGTTGCAGTTCTTCGTACGGCTGAATAATGACGAATCCACCTTCCTCGGCAAAGTGAAGCTGATACGTTTCTCCGGAGGAGCGTCCAAAGAAACTCTTGAGATTGAGGTCTCGCTTCGAGCTTGGTGATACATTACTGCTCCAGGCGACAGTCGCATTGGGATCAGTACTCACGGGTGTCGGAATAACAAGTGGTTTTCCGTGGGTGGTGATGGCCACATGCCCCGGTCCCTCAAGAAACACATTGAACAGCCCACCTGTAGAGGCACCAGCAATACTTTTCATCATCTTAATATCCCAACTAACACTTTCATCAAAAGCCAGTACATCGTTCCCATTGACACTGATCTCGTCTTCCTCGTTCAGTTCCAAGATCTGTACCTCTTTACCCTGGTCAGCGAGGTACAGATGACCAGTCCCCGTTGCTTGCATCATTATGCCGCCCTCACCAGTGGCTTTCTTTTTCAACATTCCTTTCAGTCCACCGGCTGATTTTCGCTCAAACGAGATATCACCTGTATAGCCCACCATTGTTCCCGCTTTAGCTATGATGCTCCCATCTATCGAAACATCGAGCAGCTTCGAATTCTCCAGTTCGAAGGTTTTTCCTTGGTCTTGCGGTGCATGTGTATTGACAAATTCATTGAGATTCATTGGTTTCCTCTGAGCCGCATTCTATGCAGCTCTGCATAAAGAAGGTGTTCGAAGACGATATAATTATAGAGTGCTGAGTTTGACGAATCATCAGTGGATGGATAATAGAGCAACAGAAAGTAGGAATATACCCTTGTAAGGAAACTAGAAAATGAACCCACGAGACGGCACAGAAACGCGCCCGGGCCCATTAATACTCCTTTGAGATATCCCGACTCGTTAAAGTCACCAACGAGAGCCACGAAATTCCTGCAGAGATCCACACTTGCTGCGACTTCTTCTAAAAAATGGTAAATTTTGGATCAGTTCCCTCAGGCAGTGATCTCGAGGATTTATTCAAGAAGGTTGTTGAGGAGATCTTGAAGTAGTCCGTCTAGCATGTCAAGAAAAACCGACAAGCTGCTGCATGTCGAGGAATCCAGAAATCCTGCAACGCCACACAGCAGGTTAACGCCACACAGCAGGTTACCGAGTATCGGGTGTAGGTGAGAAGCTGAAAATCAACCGCGGTGAATATCTCTACAAATCATGCAGTTGTGGATCCTTCGGGATTTTGGCATTTTAACAAGGAAAAATTAACTAAGTATTATTTTTCCCGATTTAGTTAGGATAGTTTTAAAATAACCACCACACTTTAACCATAGTTCTGTGAACGAGGGCAGTACATGCGACTCGTCCGCACACTCATTAAGGACGAGGACAAGGAGGCTGTTCTTCAGGTCCTCAATGACGAAAACATCGACTATATTGTCTCGAAGGAAGCGAGTGACCGTGGAGAATTGGTCGTTGTGGAGTTTCCCGTTCCCGAACAGGCTCTCGAAGTTGTCCTCGAGAAGTTCCAAACGGCCGGTCACGGTGAACATCAATATACTGTCGTCGCTGATGCAAAATCCGCTCTCTCAAGCAATATGGGCGAGATGGAAGAGCGATTCATCGTCGGTGAAGAGGCAGACGACAGCATTGCTGCTGAAGAACTCCGGTCGCAAGCACTCGAACTGCTCCCGAATGCATTCACTTTTCTTCTTTTGACATTTTTGAGTGCGGTGGTTGCGACCGCTGGGCTCCTTTTGGATTCGCCGGCCCTCGTCGTGGGATCGATGGTCATTGCACCACTCGTCGGTTCTGCACTCACGGCAAGTGTTGGGACAGTTCTCAGTAATCGCAAGATGATCGTTGATGGGTTCACGACACAAATATATGGACTGGGAATAGCGATCATCGGGGCAATTATGTTCAGTCTCGTCCTCAAAACGGGGCATTTTCTTTCTCCATCACTGCATCCTGGAGCAATCAATCAGATTGCACAGCGGATCTCACCTGGATTACTATCACTTATCATTGGGGTCTGTGCCGGTGCTGCCGGTGCAGCTGGTCTTGCAACCGGTATCTCCGCTGCACTCGTCGGTGTCATGATCGCTGCAGCACTCATACCAGCCGCCGCAGCAGTTGGTATCGGCATCGCATGGAACAGCCAAGCAATCGCACTTGGATCACTCATCCTCCTCGTCGTGAACGCAGCATCGATTCACGTCTCTGGTGTTGCCGTGTTCTGGTATCTCGGGTATCGGCCTGACTGGTGGGAACCCGGTGCTATCCGGCCAAACTTCAAACTCGGTCGGATTGGTCCATCACTCGTGGTCGCAATTGCACTCCTCGTCCTATTTGTCACTGCAGGGGGCGCTGTTTCGACCCATGTTGGCTTTGAACAGTCAGTCAATGAAGTCGTTGGCGAGACACTCAGTCAACAACAGTACCAAGAGCTCGCGCTAATGGAGGTTCGAGCGGAATTCAACCAGGGGATATTATCGAACAATCCACAGGAAGTGACTGTGGTTGTCAAACGACCACCCGATCAGAACTACCCGCGGGTAAGTGAGCAGCTCAAGAACCGTATTTCGGCGAAAACTGGCCGCCAGGTGACTGTCAGTGTCGAGTTTGTCGACCGGCAACAAGCGTGAATTCTTCCAATTCCACTTGTTCACGGTGTTCGACATCACGTGTGCCCCTACCGCGAGTTCGTGGTTTAAAGATAGGCGGCAGCAGGTTTCCTGGTCGAATCACCTCTTCATCGTCCTTCACTACTATACACTCTCTGTGATATCGGACAAGTTTGGGGGACACTGCAGGTTTCACTATTCGAAGTGCTGTGTTTCCGATTTCGTCTACCTCGCAGGAGAAGAGTTGATACACTATCCATAGAACATGTATTGTGATATCGACGGACGAGCGAATCTCGACAACCACCAACCACGAGGAAACGTTCAATGATCTTCTCACCTACGCTGAACTCCTGAACACCCCACAACTGGTCCGCCTCTACATCTACATTCTCCAAAACGGGCCAGTCGCAATCGAGACGATTAAAACGGATCTCGATATGGCCCATTCGACGACCTACATATCGACGCGATTGGCCGCCAGCACAATATACTTCGAATCTCATCGACTAGCGAACGCTGACCGAGTGCGCGGCTGGTTCGGCCGAACGCGAGGACACACCGACGACTGAGCGCGCCCTCCTCAACCGCGCAAAAGCACATGCGGCGGACGTCGCCGCCGAACAATCTTCATTGGTGTCTGTGTTGGTCTCACTCTAATTTAATCCAGTTGCTACGACCGTTGAGGAGGACTATTTTAGCCATTGAACTATCTAAATTCGCTTTGCTTTCGCTTAACTAAATACGGTTAAATGTACACACATAGCATTAAGTAGTTATGGTTTTTAATTATTTAGTGAAGAGAAAGTGGTTCGAAAGACCATTTCTTCTCTTCCCACTCGTCACTCAACCATGATAAACCGCAGAAACTTCATTAAAACAACCGGTGGCCTCACAGTCGGCTTGACGATGATTGGAACGGCAACCGCAAATCCCGATCGAGAGAAATACCGTCCCGGTGGGCCAAAACTTGGTAGCCCGAAATCGATCAACCTCAATGCGTTCCATACCAACGCTGAGCTTACAAAAGAGCTCACAAAGATCGAGCAAAAAAGCGACCGCGTCTCACTGCGCGAGATCGGCCGCTCCGCGGGACGAAACGACCCAATTTGGGAAGTGAAAGTCGGTGATGGCGATACAAATGTTCACTTAATAACGCAAATCCATGGCGACGAAGCAACTGGAACGGAAGTCGCGCTCAAAGTGATCAAATCGCTTGGGAAGAGTAACTCCCAGCAGGTCGATCACATTCTCGAGAATCTGTCGTTCACCATTATACCCCGAGTCAACCCAGACGGTGCGATGTACCACTACGACTATGATGGCGACGGTGATGCTGAATGGGTTGGCCGACGGCAAAACACGCAAGCGTGGAATGGGGAGTCGCGGTATAAGCCATATTACCATTCCACCTATCCAGCCGGTGATCCGGGCTATGACATGAACCGTGACTTCAACATCCGACCGCCATCAGAATTCAATCCCCGGACAGACGACCAGGAGGAGTGGTGGTACGACCAACGGTACCTCGATATGCCCTATCAGGACTACACGCTGTTTGCAAGCGGGCTTCGGCTTACACCCGAAGTCCGAGCGGTGACTAAGTCGTTCAACGAGGCGAACCCCGACTATGCGATCACACATCATCATAAAGGCGGGAACCTCTATCCGGACTCCGGTACCGGAAACAAGTCACAGAAACAGACATTGATGAGCGTGATGGCGCCATACGGTGAGGACTACCTCGATCGCTCACCGTTCTATCCGGACGACCACACACCGATTACGGAGGCCGTCAACCCCTTCCTCGATTACGAAACGAGCACGCGCTCTATCAAGCTGAACTCGCTCGTGATCGAGGCATTGGCCGAACGTGGCAACAGCATCTTCGACAGCATCACTCGCTATGGGTACTACCCACTATGGGGTTCGTACCTTGACGCGCTGTGTCCGAACATTGCGAACGGAGGTGACAGTGCTGCAGGAATGCTGTATGAAGTTTCCTACCAGACAGACGACCTAGGTCAGAAAGGCTTTGGTCGAATGCTGGAACTCACAAAAGTCGGATTCCTCGAATCGTTCACCGCACTCGCTGACAACCCCGAACTCGGTGAGTACGACGTTGAAACTTACTTCGATACTCCGCTCTACGGCGGGAATATTCAACAACGATGACACATTACAACCGTCGACAATTCCTCGAAACAACTGGAACCACCCTCGGTGCGCTCGCGCTCACATCATCACTCGTCGGAGCCGACTCGACCCAGCGGTTCATCGTCGACCGACAGAGCTTGGGCAGCGAACGAAACATCGAAGTAATCCACGACCTTGCCCCGGTGGATCTCCTTGTCGTGAACGCAACCGAAGACGCACTCGGCGGCGCACAATACGCCCGCGACAAACAGTACTCACCGAGACTACCTGACGCGGTTTCCAGACAGTCAGCACGTGTCGTGTATCCGCCAGAAGGAGAAGACCTCTACAAGTATCAGTGGGACAAGCAAGATCAACAAATTCCGGCGACCCACAAAATCACTCGCGGAGAAGGCACTCGCGTCGCCGTTATCGATTCTGGCATTGGCGCAGGCCACCCGGACTTACAGGGCACTGTCAACGCAGATCTTTCGAAGAACTTCACGCCAGACTCCCTCGGCGCACCCGGCCCATATGGTGGCGCCCACGGCACACACGTCGCCGGGAGTATCGCAGCTAGCGATCAGAACGATACGGGCGTCATCGGCTCCGCGCCAGCGACTGAACTCGTTGACCTGCGTGTGTTCTCCGAAGTCAATTCAGCCAGCTTCTCCGCATGGATGGGTGACGTCTTAGCGGCCATCGTTTATAGTGCCGAAATTGGCGCTGACGCCGCGAATCTCAGCCTCGGGTGGACCTTCCGTTTCCGCGAGGACGGCTGGGGCAAATTCTGGGGCAAATCGATGCAGCGAACGACCACCTACGCGAATCGGCAGGGGACGGTCCTTACCCATGCGTGTGGTAACTGGGGTGGAACTCTCCAGTTCGACAAAGACCAGCGTGACTCCTCGGAGACCGCCGGTGGCCTAACTGTAAGCGCAACTGGCCCAATCGGATTCATGTGGGGTGACGAAGGGCTTGAAGAACCGCCATATGCGCCCGCATACTACACGAATTACGGAACGAACGCTGTGGATCTCGCGGCACCTGGTGGCAATGCAGATGAAGACGCAGTCGACACTGGGGTCAACTGGAAGTATGATCTCGTGTTAAACACCGTCGCCATACCGGAATACAATGAGGCTGGTGAATACCTTGGAGCCACCTACGGCTATGACTGGTATGCAGGTACCTCAATGGCTGCACCACAGGTTGCTGGCGCCGTCTCACTACTGAAGAGTGCAAACCCACAAATGAATGCGAACCAACTCAAAAATACCCTGAAACGAGTTGCCGAGGTGCCCGAGGAATATGACAAAAAATACTACGGATCGGGATATCTTGATACGTACGCAGCAGTATTACAGTGAGTTTCCTCGGGGCTTAACTGTGTAAATGTAGACGTAACTCCAATAAGGGTCTTGAGGTCATCATTCATATCTCCAATGACCAAACCCAGGTATATGATGACAATTGATTTATTTGAAGTTAGATATTGAACTGTTATCCACTAGCAGGAACTGTCGAACGAACCACCGCTTCAGCCCTTTTTTTTATCCATGTCACGCCAATTGACGTTCCCGGAGATTACCGACCAGCGAACGCTCATAGGACGCACAAATTAGGAATGAGATTATTAGAGTTTGGACTATAATAGCTTCACCACTATCTACCAACCACATACATACCCCGTGTATCTACAGTACGTATGGAAAGCTCGTCAATCGCAGCAAGGAACTCAAGCGGCCCAACACGCTGTACGATAACAAGCAAGCGGAACTCGCGATCATCTACGGGTGTCAATCCGTCATGTGAATACGCGTTATTCAGCCGGCCAGGATTCAAATCATCCGTAGAAGAAGCTACTGACGATCGTACTGATCTTCGCCTTTTCGACCTCAATGATGGTGTTGGCGCACTTGAGACAGACAAAATACCCTGAACACCACTATCTCATCTCCATTGATGACGTGACTGTCGGACT
This sequence comes from Haladaptatus marinus, assembly GCF_051194195.1. NCBI lineage: Archaea > Methanobacteriati > Methanobacteriota > Halobacteria > Halobacteriales > Haladaptataceae > Haladaptatus > Haladaptatus marinus. The sequence goes on along the minus strand of NZ_JBLZNK010000006.1, from coordinate 112,102 downwards.
GATGGCCTGCACCTTTTCAACACTGTTGGACACAGAACAAATAAATACGCGGAATATAGACTGTATCTATGGATGAAAAAGACATTCGAATTTTAAAGACAATCGCGACACTCAAATCTGGAAGTCCTGACAAAATTAGTGAGGAAATCGACATCCCAAAATCGACCGTCCATTATCGGTTAGAAAAACTTCAGGAACAAGAAATTATCAACGATATATTTGAGATTGATCTTAAAAAAGCGGGGCTAAACCTAACCCTTATCACCGAAGTCTGGGCAGAGTACAAATCGGAATATCATAAACAAGTTGGCGAGAAACTAGCTAGTATCCAAGGTGTTAATCAGGTTTATTTCACGCTTGGCGACACCGACTTCGTGCTTATCTCTCACCTTCCTTCGCGTAAAATGGTTGAGGAATTGATTAGTAATTTCGAAGAGGTAAGAGAAGTTAATCGTACTAGTTCGAAGTTCGTAATAACGACTATCAAGAATGAGGCAAATCCAGTCAACGACTACGAATATACTGAACTTGCTGCAGCCCTTTCTCAGAATCTCTAGAACTCAATAATACAAGCTATTCAGAGGAATTATTCAACTTTAATTGAGCAGCACTAGTCAGAGGTGGACGTAGTTTTGTTACCAATGCTTTCCTGCTGAGGTGAATTGTTTCCTAAGATCTCACATGAAGAAGCCGAGAAACCAACCGCTACTTCGTCTCCTTCTTTGAATGGATTAGCGTTTTTATCTAATTGCCGTTCAATTTGGAGTTCTTCAGTACCGACGGTCACAACATATTTTTGAATCGAACCTTTATATACTGATTCTATAACGGTTCCTGTCCAGGTATTCTCCACATTGAGAGATTCCTCCGTAGAACTAATTTCAACATATTCTGGACGCACTGTTACGGCAACTGTTTCTCCGAGTCGACCACCGTGCTCGTCTACAATTACTTCGAATGAATCAGTCTCAACAGTCGGACGTGAATCCATCGATCGTAGCGTTCCTTCGAAAAGATTTGTCTCTCCTAAAAAGGTTGCTACAAATTTCGTTTCTGGGTGATTATATAGGTCAGCAGTTTCACCGACTTGTTCAATTTTCCCGTCATTCATGACTGCAATCCGATCGCTCATAGTTAGCGCCTCCTCTTGATCATGTGTGACATAGATGAAAGTGATACCAAGTTCTTCTTGAATTGTCTTCAACTCGACCTGCATATGTTGGCGAAGCTTTCGATCAAGACTTGCTAATGGTTCATCCAGAAGGAGGACATCTGGTTCTCGAACAATTGCACGAGCCATTGCGACGCGTTGTTTTTGTCCTCCCGATAGTTCTGTTGCGTTTCGATCGTGGTATCCAGGTAACTGAACTAACTCTAACGCTTCTGTCACACGTTTTTGCCGCTCGTCTTTTGAGACACCATCCATCTCGAGTCCAAACGAAATATTTTCTTCAACAGTCATATGTGGGAAAAGAGCCCACTCTTGAAAGACCATACTTGTATTTCGTTTGTTTGCTGCTTGGGCGGTCACTTTGTCTCCACTAATGTAGACTTGTCCCTGCGTCGGTGTTTCTAGTCCACTAATCATTCGCAAGGTGGTAGATTTTCCGCATCCAGACGGGCCAAGAAGTGTAAGAAATTCTCCAGAGTGTATCTCTAGGTCTATTGTATCAACGGCTATTACATCGTCATACTCTTTTCTAATCCCTTCGATCTGAACAGATCCACTATCTGTCATTTTGAGCTGCTGTGACGTCATTTTAGACTCCTGCTCGTGCTTTTGCTTCCGTCCACAGGTCCGTCCATTTATCCGTGATTGGTGAGAATTCGTATGGGGTTGTCTTTTCTGATATTTTATCGGCTGCTTTGAACCCTTCTTTATCGAACATCAATACCTCTTGTTGCTTTTCGTCGAATTTGCCGAATGATGCAGTATTTACTGGTGGACTTTTCGCTGACGGTTTCCACGCTACGTTGAATTGTCCTTCATTCGATATTATCTTGTTTTGGAATTCTACAGCAAGCTTTCGGTTATTCGGGTTTTTAACGATACAGAGACCTTCCGTCCACTGCATTCCGCCTTGCTTTGGAATCACTACGTCTACCCATTTGTTACCGTCTGCACGAAGTTGGCTCATCGCAAAGTTACCAACTGGTGCCATTACAATATCCTCTTGAAGAATTGCTTGTCGAATTGCACTTGTGCCAGAATATACCGCCTTCATATTCGAAAACATTTCAACAAGCTTTTTCTTTATATCTTTTAGTTGCTTTTCATTTTGTTTGAATGGGGGATAGCCAAGTGTGAGTGCAACTTTTGGGATATTCCATGTTGGCCAATCCATAATCCCAATCTTATTCTTGTACTTTCCATTTGGCCCTCCGGTCCAGAGTACTTCATATGACGAATAGTCTTCTTTTGGCACTTTCTTTGTATTTACTGTGAGTGTATCCCATCCCCAGCGCGTTGGTAACGCATACATTTCATTATCATGTTTGAATGAATTGAATGGCCATTGATATTGCTCAAGGAATTCACTCATATTTTTGTAGTCATCTGGTTTGAGGGGCTCAATTGTTCCTGCTTGGGCGTGTCGTTGAGCCCATGTGTTGTTTAGAGTCAAAAGATCAAACTTGTCCACACCTCCACTTTTCAAAATATTGAATGCTTCAGCATCGCTAGAAACGAGTTTGATATTTACCTTTGCATCATGTTCCTTTTCGAATTGGTTAACAATGTCTTTTGTTCCGTATCCTTCCCAGGTGAGAATATTGACGACGTTTTTTCCGCCCTGCATTTTATCGCCAGATTTACTGTCAGAATTTCCCCCCGAGTTTCCGACGCTCATTTTCCCAAGACAGCCAGCTGTTGCAGCGACCCCGGCTCCTACAGTAGCTGTCAAAAATGATCGTCGCGAGTTGTTTCTTTTGTTGACCTTGTTCTGTCCATTTCCACGGTTGCTATTCTCTCTCATGGGACTATATACTGATATTGGGTCAAGTCATCACTTATATTTACCCCTTTCGTTCATATTGGATTCATATAATTGGATCTAGTCCAATAAACTTCTCTATTACAAATTAACCAACCCCATAAATAGTGTCACTAACATCCAAATAATCATAAGCAAATTTACAAGAACCAAAAATATATTGAACCCAGTCTGGATATGGTACACCATGCCATCCGAAACGGCGAAGAACAGTGGTAGAATTCAAACCGTGTTCAATCGGGCAGGGATTAGTAAAAGTCTATTAATCTCGGCTGGTCCCGTCCTTTTGCTTGAATTGCTATTTTTAGTAGGCCCACTTGCCATAATGTTTATGATTGCTACTATGGATATGGAAAATCTCACTTTGATTCCAAACTACTCCGCGAATAATTTCATTGCTGTTTTTACTGACTTCGTGAATAGAACTGCGTTCCTCAATACTACAACGATCTCCCTATTGACCACATTTACTGCAGCAATTGTGGCGTATCCGATTGCCTATTATATCGGTCAATACGGCGGTCGGTATAAGAATCAACTAGCAATTCTTATTATGATTCCATTTTGGACAAATTTCATTGTCCGTATTTATGGTTGGAAGATAATTCTTGGCTCAAAGGGAGTACTCAACTCGACACTGATAACCATTGGCGTCATTAATCAACCTATTGGTTGGTTGCTTAATACAAAATTCTCGATCTGGTTAGGGCTAACCTATCTATGGCTTCCATTTATGATTTTACCATTGTATTCAAGTCTAGAAAAAATTGATCGATCTATTATCGAAGCAGCATATGATCTAGGCGCTTCTCGATTTGCTGTGTTCCGGCGGATCATTCTTCCCCTGTCAATCCCCGGTCTGGTTGGTGGGACTATTTTTGTATTTATTTTCAGTATGGGTGCATACATTGTCCCAGCAATGCTAGGCGGTGGTGAACTATTCGTCGGAACCCGAATCGCCTACGAGTTTGGAATTGGTGGTGATTGGCCTATCGGTGCAGCGATTGGGAGCATTTTGATGCTCATTGTTGGTGGTGTACTTTGGTCGCTGATCGGCTACGTCAACGTGGAGGAGATGTTCTAATGAGTCTAAAATCCGAACGACAGATCGAATCGGAGTGGTCATTAGCTTCGTTGTGGGCACCTGTTGAAAAGCATTGGATTCGGGCATGGACACTTCTTGTATTCCTATTTCTGTATGCACCAATCATTGTGTTATTCGCGTTCTCATTTGAGAAAGGGACGTTTTCCACGCTTCCCTGGAGTGGATTTACTCTCGAATGGTATAACCAACTCATAGGGAACCAAGTAATTCTACAATCTGCTATAAATAGCCTCTATGTTGGAAGTGTGGTAACAACTGTAGCAACCGTCCTAGGAACACTTGGAGCAATTGCACTTGTCCGGCACCAATTCCGATTGAAAAAAGCCTATCGAGTTTTAGTCATTGTTCCAATGACGATTCCAGGTCTCGTTCTTGGTATTGCTCTGTTAATGTGGTTCAAATTTATTGGCTTCAATACTTCTCTCATGACGGTAATGATTGGTCAGCTGGTATTCGTAACTCCCTTTGTGCTAATAACTGTCAGCTCACGCTTGCAAGGGTACGATCCAAAGTTAGAGGAAGCTGCTCGCGATCTAGGGGCTAGTAAATGGCAAACCTATCGCCGAGTGACTCTCCCGTTACTTCTTCCCGGAATCATTAGTGGAGCTCTATTTGCATTTACTCTCTCATTTGATGACTTCCTTATCGCCTTCTTTACGAGTGGAGTTGAGAATACGCTCCCAATATTCATTTGGTCAAAAATCCAACATGGGACCAGTCCTGTAATTAACGCAATAAGCACCGTCGTTCTAATTGTCAGTATCACGCTTGTAATATTGAGTGAAAAGCTGACACAATAATAGATTCTGTCCTATTCTATCTCCGCATCTTTATTTGAACCTTAGACAATCTATACTTGTTGGATTGTTCTATTACCTAATTGGAGAATAATATTTGAATTGAGTGCGAACATTTATTGTATATTATTCTGTAGGTGTTGTATGGAGATTTGGGAAGATCTTGAGTCTGATTATCGAGAACAGACTGGACAAAGTAAGAACGCGTACGATGAACTTTATCAACACATACCGGCAGGCGTCGCTAGTACGTTTAGAGCATGGTCGCCGTACCCTTTCATCGTTGACAAGGCCTCGGGAGTACATCTCCACGATCTAGATGGGAATTCATATCTAGATTTCGATATGAACAATGGAGCCGGCATGGTTGGTCATACTCACCCCGAAGTAACATCTGCCGTGTCAAACCAACTTGAGGAAGGAACGCTTTATACTCATCCACATGAACTGCTGGGTGAAGCAGCTAAGGAACTGAAAAAACGGTGGGATGCCGTTGACCTCGTTCGCTTTACCAATAGTGGTACTGAAAGCACGATGCACGCAATTCGTGTTGCGCGTGCGTACACAGGGAAAGATAAACTGCTCAAAATTGAAGGATCATACCATGGTGTCCATGATTACTGTTTAATTAGTAAATCAACTCCCAAGGGACAACTGGGCCATCCAAAGCAGCCATCAAAGGTAATCGAGAGTGATGGTGTCCCCGATGAAATAGCCGAAACAGTCGAAATTGCACCGTTTAACGATCTTGAAGCGATTGAAGCAATTCTTCAAGACAATGTGAACGAAATCGGGGGCATCATTGTGGAACCAATTGTGATGAACGTCGGCGTTACACAACCGTATCGGAAGTTCCTCACGGGACTTAGGGAAATCTGTGACGAGTACGGAATCGTCTACATCTTTGACGAAGTAAAGACCGGAGTAAAAGTTGCACCAGGTGGTGCTGCGGAGTACTATGATGTCGAACCGGATCTTGTGACCATGGCGAAAAGCATTGGTGGTAACTTCCCAGTTGGTGCCTTCGGTGGACGTGAAGAAATCATGCGCATCATAGAAGACAACACAGCCCACTATGGAACCTATAACGGTAATCCACTCGTCCTTCGTGCTGTGACGACAGTTCTTCGTGATGTTCTTACCTCTGATGCATATGATCATGTGAACGACCTTGGTGAGAGACTCGCCACTGGTTATGAAGATATCATGGAAGACACTGGAATTGTAGGACACGTGTCAAATGTGAACTCACAGGGGACAATCCACTTCACTGATAATGAAATCAGTGATTATCGTGACTTCTTGGAGCATATTGACACAGAGTTCCACGAAAACTACTGGTTCGCTATGCTCAATCAAGGTGTACTTCCACATCCACATGACGCCTCTCAGCAGTGGACAATCAGCGTTCAACACGAACAGGAAGATATTGATGAACATCTTGAAGCGTTCAAAAATATCGCACCACGTCTCGCTGATGAACAACAATCCGTCTAGAAGGACGTATTAAAGCGTCTCGACGTATTGATCACGTTCCCAGTGACTCACGTGGTTTCGAAATTGCCTCAGTTCTTCTTTTTTTGTTGCTGTATATCCCCGAATTAGGTCCGCTCCAAGAATTTCTTTGAGAGCGGTATCCGACTTTAAAGCATCCAATGCCAGTTCAGGAGAGCGTGGCAGCTCAGGACGGCAGCCAGTTGGATCGCCGACTACTGGGTCACTTGGTTCCAGCTGTCGCCTCATGCCGTCAATTCCCGCTGCTAGTGTACTTGCAATCACGAGGTAGGGGTTTGCGTCTGCACTCCCAATTCGGTTTTCGATTCGTGGTGTCCCATGCGGAATTCGCAGTGCAGTCATCCGATTGTCCCATCCCCACGAAGCTGTGTATGGTGCAAACCCTCCCGGTTTGTATCGTTTGAACGAATTTAAGGTGGGTGTTTGAAGTGCAGCTAATGCTCCTGCATGTTCTAACAGTCCCCCGATGAAATAGCGACCAAGATCTGATAGCTTCTCTTTTCCATCCGTAAAGACGTTTGTCGTATCATCAAATGCGCTGACGTGGAGATGGTATCCACTTCCTGCACGGTTCGAATATGGCTTCGCCATAAATGTTGCTTCTTGGCCACAGACACGAGCAGCCTGTTTCACCAATTGTTTGAAATCAAATGTAGTATCTGCTTGCTCCAATGACGAACCATATTTGAAAAGAATCTCCAATTGGCCTGCTCCGTGTTCGTGCTGTAGTGAATTAAGAGATACATTGTAGTTTCTTGCCCATTCAACAAGCGTATCATAGAATGTTGAAACTTCCTCTGTGGCTAAGGTCATACATTCGTGCTTTGACGAGGTTGCTGGTTGGTAGCCTTCTTGTGTTTCATCTAACAAATAGAACTCAAGCTCACTCCCGACAAAAAAGTCGAAGTCAAACGAACAGTCAGCAAGAACTCGTTTCAAGGCAGTTCGCGGTGCGGCAGTCACTGGTTCAGCGTTATGCTCAAAGTCACAGATCACACGTGCGGCGTTATCTCGCCATGGGATCAAGCTGAACGTTGATGGATCAGGTTTGACGGTTCCATCGCCGAAATCAATTTCTTTCCCGTAACCTGTATTTTCGGGGACGTCACTTTGCGGAGTCTGAAAAAGAAGTAAGAGATTCATGGGGAAACCATCTTCCCAGTTGTCAAGGAAATAGTCTGCTGTCAACTGCTTGGATCGAGAGATCCCATTTATATCTGAGAATTCAATATTCACATGTTCTATTCCTTTGTTACGAATGACTGTCTCCATCTCGGAGGCTGATTGTTCGGTCATAATTTGTGTGGATTGCTGGCGTGAGCCGAGGTAGCATCTATACACATGTAGACATTGTATTTGTATCCTGCTTTTGTTGGTAGAAGAGATGAAACTAGCTTGGTATAATTTTGCTCAAATTAGAACGTCAATCAAAAACACTATGATTTATTGTCTCTCATCCACAAAAAACGTGTATGATACTGGTTCTCGACGACGAAGTCCGACCGGATTATCGATATCTTGGCCCAGAAATTGATCACCATCTCCCAGATGCTGACTATCAGGTCTATGCAGACGAACCATTTGAACCATCACTCGAAAAATATACTGGCGTTGTTATTAGCGGAAGCACGGCGAGCGTATATGATCAGAAACATGTAGATTGGGTTGGTCAACAATCTGAATTGGTTAAGAAGTGTATCGACCAAAAAATTCCTTTACTCGGTATCTGCTTCGGGCATCAACTCATTAACGCGGCCCTCGGTGGAACCGTCGAAAAAGACCATCGACGCTCAACTTTTGTCGAAATGACCTGGCAAACAGACGACCCTATTCTCGAAGGTGTTTCCGATGTCGTTCCTGTTCTCCACGCTGATCTGGTAACCGAAGCGGGTTCACAAATGGAGTCTATCGCAGCAACTGAATACAGTGATTGTTTCTGCAGCCGGCATACTCAAGCACCTGTCTGGACTGTACAGTTTCATCCCGAGTTCACTAAGCGAGTTCGTGATCGACCAAGTGACTGGTCTGATGGTGAGCATTCATTTATAGATTCAAATGCGACACGGGTTCTCGATAACTTCGCTCGATATTGTCAAGAGAATTAAACTGGGTCAAAATTGTATCTCTGAACTCTTTCCTCAAACTCAACTATGTGTTGCGAATTGCGGTCACTCCATTAGGTACCGTCCCGTCCTTTTTCCATCCACGGCGCGAATAGTAATCATCAAGTGCTGAATCCAATCCTTCTATTTCGTACGGCAATGTATCGTCTGTCCTATCAAAACCTCGTTGATTGTTGAAATGGCGCTCGAGATCAACTATTTGACTTCCAATCTCTAAGAGATCTTCATAATCAGCGTCGAGAAGATTTTCATAGCGTTCACGATTCAAATAGCTCCCTGAAAATTTACAAATTATTCCGCTATCATTGATCGCATTTTCGTTTTCAGCATCGATAAGCAGGGAGGCTTTCCCAGCAACGCCAGTTGGATCGATTGCATCTTCTTTACTCACTAACGGATATTCATATGAATACATCTCTGCATACATATGATCTGCTCCGCGATTTGCTGTCGCAAAACTAAGTCCCTGGCCATTCAACCGGCGTCCATCGTGAGCAGGGAATTCCATTCCCTTCGAAGTCCAATCTTTCACCCCGAGCTCGTCGGCAAATCGATTGATTCCTTCTGCAAGAAGATCTCCTTCTTCTTCGCGATATGCGATCTTATGTAGTAGTTCATGGACGAGTTCGACATTACCAAATTCATCTTCTGCTTTTAGATATGCGGCGACCACATCACCAGCACTGATGGTGTCAAGTCCAAAATTGTCACAGAGATCATTCGATTTCATGATCGCTACGATATCATCTACCATGGCGTTTCCTCCAAACGCCATAACCGTCTCATATTCCGGCCCTTCTGTTTCCAATCCCGTTTTCTCATCCTTTGTAGGGAGCTTACAAGCAAAAGCGCAATTTGAACATGTTCCCCGCGTATGCTTTTTTTGCTCTACTGCTTCGCCTCCGATTTTGTCGGCGCCTTCAAACGATTGCTTTTCAAAATAACGAGTAGGGAAGGCATCCATTTCATTCGCAAGTGCGGTAACGCTGGTTGTTCCCTGCCGTTTCATAATATTGTCATCGGTTGCTGCCTCTCGATGGACGTCCATCTGAGTTGATGAGATATCTATCTCTGGTGGAGACTGCCCTGCAAAACTAACTGCTTTCACATTCTTTGAACCGAGTACAGCACCAAGCCCGCCTCGACCAAATGCTCGATGACTCGTCGTCATCACCGCAGCGAAACGGACACGGTTTTCACCTGCAGGGCCGATTGCGACTAATTGATCTTCACCAAGGTCACGCGTTTTTTCGAAATAGTCTCCTGTTTCATCAATTGTCGCCTCATGAAGTTCAGGAACTGTTTCGAATTCTACATTCTCATCCGTGATATGTATTGCAAGTAAATCATCAGCACTTCCTGTGATTTCTACTGCACTATAACCGGTGTCTGTAAAATTACGAGAAAGGTAACCACCAGCATTCGACGATAGCAACCCATCGGTTAATGGTGAAATGCTAGTGCAATTCATTCGGCCGGTAAAACTCATGTTGGATATTTGCATCGGGCCTGTGGTAAAGAACAAACTATTCTCTGATCCGAATGGGTCTGCATCAAATGGTATCCGCTTATGAGCTAATTTAGTGCCAACACCGCGACCTCCAATAAAGGACTGCAAAATATCATCAATTGGTTCTATGGTTGCCGTTTGCTCTCCAACGTCGATCGTTAATAGCGACCCTCTTGCGTGTAGCATTTGATAATCAATTAATTATTGGATGCTATAAAACCCCATGCTAAATAGGATCTAGTTTAAAATTAAATCGAAAAATTAAATCACGGTCAGACTATACCGACTATTCTGAACTGCTTCTTATAGATGTCGAATTCTGTGGCTGAATTTCCTCCTTGATAACCGTTCATTCAAATGCCGTGGAAATCGCGGCCTCGAGAGTATCTAAGGCTTGTTCAAGTTCAAATTGGTCTGCAATTAGTGGTGGCGAAATAATAATCTGAAAGCCTGGCCGACCACCGCCGAACAGAACTCCTCGCTCGCGAGCTTCTTCTAGGACATCAGTAACAGGATTTGAGCCATCATCGACACGTGGATCATTAAAGGCCTCTCCAGTTTCTGGATCTGCAAATTCAATACCCCATAGATAGCCACGACCGCGAATATCACTCACAACATCATAGGTCGCTTCGAGATCTTGTAGGCCTGTACGGAGCGTTGCTTCTTGAGTAGCAACGTTCTCGATAACGCCGTCAGCATAAACATTCAATGCAGCTGAACCAGCTGCACAGCCAACAGGATGACCACCAAAGGTTTGCCCGATATCGAAACCATTTGATTGTACAAATGATGCTAGCTCAGGAGTAACAATAACGCCGGCAAGTGGTGCATATGCACTTGTAATTCCTTTCGCGAAGGTAATCATGTCAGGTTGGACATCCTCGGTTTGTATTCCAAACCAATCCCCACAGCGACCGAAGCCGGTAATCACTTCATCAGAGATCAAGAGGATATCATACTCATCGCAGAGATCTCGAACATGTTCAAAATAGCCTGGCGGAGCGGGGAAGGCACCACTCGTCCCGGCAATTGGTTCTGTTAATATTGCGGCAATTGAATCAGGGCCTTCATTTCTGATAACGAACTCTAGATGCTCACCCGCCTGCCTTGCAAGCTCCTCGGGATCATTTGTATCAAACGCTTTTGGAATTGGCGGTAAGAATTTCGCCGCACCTGAAGTTGCCGCATGGCGTTCAATCGTCGCACGCGTCTCTGGATCACCTGTTAAGGCACCGGCACCATATGTCCCACCGTGATACGATCGCCAGCGTGTGAGGACAGTGGGGGCATCTTGATATTCTCGAGCAATTTGGACGGCAGTTTCATTAGCTTCACTTCCAGAGACTGAGAAGAATGTATTTGAGAGATTACCTGGTGCGACCTGAGCGAGTTTGTTAGCCAGCCTTTCGCGAGGGGGTGTGCGTTTTGCAGATGAAACATATGGAATTTGTCGAGCCTGCTCATCCATCGCATTAATTACTTCTTCATTGCTATGGCCTAAGTTCACACAATACAACTGAGAGCAAAAATCGAGATATTCGTTCTCCTTGTCATCCCAGACAGAGACTTCATTCCCTTCTACAATATTCAGTGGTTTGCTATTCGGATCATACCAATGGTGGATCGACTTCATATCGTCCTTGGTTGGTTCCTGTTGGAACATGGTGGCTAACTCTATTCCAGCATAATAAACCTTTATTCGAATATGATACGACAATAGAGTTAGAAAGTAGACCAAGTCCGAAGTTGCTGTTTTCTACTGGTCGTCTCTCCTGATCTGATGGTAATCAAAAATTTCAAATGCCCTATCCCGGTCTGATTCGTTAATCGGCGCTACTGGGAACCGAGATATTTAAGTAGCAATCTGAAACATACTATCGTATGTTTTCTCGCGTGAACGATTACGCGAAGCGTGTACGATAATGTTGCTTTCCATTGAGTTACCACTGCAATTAGAGACTGGTGCACAGCTTCTGAAACAACTACAACTTCTGATTTCTTCCATGGGGCCAGCGCTACTTATGCCGATAATTATCTTTTCACTCGGCGTAGTTGTTCGGTTACCGATATCCACCTCGATACGATCTGCCCTCCTCGTCGGCGTTGCATTCGTCGGTATTTTTGCAGTCTTAGAGTTCGTATTAGGCCCGATTGGGGAAACCGTCCAAGCGCTTGCAGCGGTTTGGGAGCTGAACCTTATCGGGCTGGATATCGGATGGGCTGCCGTTGCAGGATTCACGTGGACAATGGGGGTGACTGTCCTTGTAATCCCGCTTGCGTTCGGAGTAAACCTTCTTCTACTCGTATTCGGATGGACTCGTACCCTTGATGCTGATATCTGGAACTATTGGCAATGGGCGTTCAATGCAGCTGTTGTTTATTTGATTACTGGAAGCTGGGTACTAGGGCTTGCTGCTGCGATCATCACCGAGATTATCGTCCTGAGACTTGCTGATTGGACATCTGAACTCGCTCAGGAGTATTTCGACATCCCGGGGGCGAGTCTTCCACACGCACAGAGCGTTCTTCAAGCACCTTTTGCATTCGCCATAGACCGGTTCCTTCGGTCACTTCCGATCATTGGCACAATGAACGCGAGTCCTGATGCTCTCGAACAACGTATCGGCAGTCTCGGGAACCCGATTGTTTTGGGATTTCTCGTTGGACTGTTCATCGGCGTGCTTGCGCAACAGTCAGTGCTTGAAACGTTTCGAACAGCAATGTACGTCGCTGGACTGTTAACGTTACTTCCCCGAATGGTTGAACTCCTCGTTGAGGGACTTGATCCGCTAGTTGAACAAGCATCCGCTCGTGTGAACGGAAGCGAGCGGTTCAGAGGAGAAGAGATTGTAATTGGTATTGATGCAGGAGCGATTGTGTTCGCGGACACGACGGCTGTTGTTGCTGGACTCCTGCTTATCCCGTACGCACTCGGGCTCGCGTTTATCCCTGGTGTTGTCGTCATGCCATTAGCGGATCTCGTCACGCTACCAATGTTCTGTATGTGGGCCGCAGCAATTAGTCACGGGAATCTCGTTCGAACAGTCATCAGCGGTGGAATCATGACGACGATCGTCACTCTTGCAAGCACGCTCCTCGCACCCTACATCACTGAAATGGGCCACATAACTGGAGGACTCCAGTCTATCGATACGAACGGGTCTCAACTCGTCTCGGCACTGAGTGTGGGCGGAAACTGGTGGTCTCTCGGCCTCTTTGCCCCGTTAGGGATTCCGGATGACGTTAGCGGAATGGTGGCTATTGGAGGGATTATAGCCGCGTGTTTTACGTACATCTGTTACCGGTGGACAAGAGAGATGCCTGCTATCGTGGCTGCTAACAGCGATGGTAAGACAGGAGATGACTCCGAGAGCTCGACAGCGAACCAGCCAACGAAGACGAATATATGACCGACTACGCGACATCAATAGTGTATCTTTTGACATAAATGGTGTATTCAGCCTCCGAGTGAATATCTGTGGAATTCACTCCGTCTATAGTCGATTTAATCAATTCTGAGTATCAAATTCTCTCCCAACGATCGCAGTTGCGAAGTTCACGATTTAACTAAAGGCTGTTTATTCGCGTCAGTAGCAGGAGAAACGGGCTTTCTCCGCATCTAAACAATGCCCAGTGAATCTATTCAAATTGACTCACACGAAAGCCCGTCACTATCGGCATCAAGGCGGTGGGGATCGTTCGGATTTTGGTCGAGAACGGTCTGTGTTCTCGCGATGGAGGAGGAAATCGATTGCGAAACACCCATTCTACTATATTTATTGAATCACAGAGCGTAGTATCCGCATACACCTGACGGAGGTGTCCCGACATGGCTCACGGGGAACGATCGTCGACACCAGAACCCAAAGCACCAATTACAGACCAACCGACCTCCGACCGAACAGTCGGTGATTATATCCCACTTCTGTTCCCTGTAGGGGCTGTCCTTGCAGGAATTTCCCAAATTCTCCTCTGGAATACACCAGCCGTAGAAGCGTTCTTACTTGCATTCTTGGTAATTGTTGTTGGCCTCCAGGGGATTTGGGCCTTCCTAGGCCATTACTTCAGGCCCGATGAGATAGCAGCGTTCATCGGCTGGCCGTCAGGAAATCCATTCCAGAGAGAAGTCGCGTTTGCAAATCTCGCGTTTGGAACACTGGGTCTTCTCTGTGTCTGGTTCCGTGGTGGTTTCTGGATCGCAACGGCGCTCGGGATTTCAGTGTTCATGCTCGGGGCTGCCTTTGTCCATGTGAAAGAAATACGTGAAACAGGAAATCGAAGTCCTGGAAACGCAGGCCCGATTCTGTGGACGGATATTCTGACGTCGCTCGTCTTACTCGTATTGTTGACGCTCTATGTTCTATAACTTGGGCGGTTCCATCTTTTGATAAAAGCCCGTCAGTCCTCTCCTCAAGCCATTTGGGTAAACGCAGTTTTTCACGTGGAGACCAACTCAGAGATCTCATCGGACTACCGAGTGATCACCGCCAGAAACCCCGACTAAATGCCGATGTACTTTTGACGACCATCCAATTAGTGCACAACTCGACACTCCAAACACGAGGAGATCTGACTCGGTTCATCGAGACTTGCCTCCTTCTCGAGTACTTCTTTGGTCTTTTCATAAACCGGGTTGAAGCGTTCGGTTTGATCGATCATTAGGTGCGCCGCACTGGCGTCTGCCGCGTCGATCATCGCATCGGCTTCTGCCAATGATGTGCTGATCGGCTTCTCACAGAGAATCCACCAAGCACAATAATCGCGAATGCAATCAGCGTATATTGCTCACCGGCGGTGGCCGAGAACGCTGGGAAAATCAGCGTCAATAGATATCCAGTAATCCCGTCGATTGCAATCGCAATCCCGAAGGACAACGCCGATACCCGATGCGTATTGATGCTTAAGAACTTCGTTGCATCCCGATTCTGTATCATAGCTCGCATTGCCTTTCGGTGTCCATCTGATGCGCTCTCAACCCTACCCCAGTTCTCGTAGATGATCATCTCATATATACATAAATAAAAAATCATTGATCAACAATGTGGGCAGAAGTATAATTAATAATCGTGGTGCTAACTAGCTATGGTCAATGCGACCATCGATGTAATCGATCGTGGCGAATTGCAATGCGATCTGAACTACCTCATCGAGGGAAACACGCTTGGATCGCATTCGGATCCGAATCCAGACACTGACTATGTCGCAATTCCAGTGTTCAATCTCGTTATCGACCATCCAGAGGGGACTATTCTCTGGGACACCGGCAACCATGAGGACGCACTCGACGGCCATTGGCCCGACGGGTTGAAAGAGGCGTTCTATCCACACGACGTTGACGAACATACCCTTGAGGGTGACCTCGAAAACGCGGGATGGAGCCTCAACGACATCGACTACGTATTCCAGAGCCACCTTCACCTTGACCATGCGGGTGGTCTTCATCACTTCGACGGAACTGATACACCCGTATTCGTCCACGAAGAAGAAGTGAAATTTGCCTACTACTCGGCAAAAACTGAGGAGGGAAGTGCAGCATACGTCCTCGAAGATTTCGATCACGACCTGAACTGGCGAGTTCTCCATCAGGATCGTGAGACACATTTCGAGGACGTAGAGTTCGTTCGCCTACCGGGACATACACCCGGGTTGACTGGAACAGTCGTTCACCTCGACGACGAGGGCACCATCGCGTTCGCGGGCGACGAAATCTACCAAACAGAGAACTATGAAGACGAGACGCCGCTTGGGGCAGGTTTGCTGTGGAGTCATCGCCACTGGTTCCGAAGCCTTCAGACACTGAAGGAAATCGAGCGTGAACACGACGCGGAAATCGTCTATGGTCACGATCCTGATCAATACGAAGAAATTCAGTCGGGGTGGGGATAGATGGGATACGAACGTTCTGTGTCCGCACCGTCCCACGAACTCTCGCCGGAGACGGTCTGGCACATCCAAATGCCACAGATACGGTTTGGACGGGATGCGACCGAAGAGCTCGCATTCCAGCTCCGCGATCTCGGTGTCGATGAAGATGCCAACGGGCTCATCATTACAGACGAAGGACTCGTCGATGCCGGACACGTTGAGCGTGTTTCGTCCCACCTGATTGACGCGGGTCTAAAAGTCGATACCTACGATGACTCGGAGCGTGAACCCTCAGTCGAGGCCATTGAAGATTGTGTGTCGTTCGTTCGGGATCAAAAAGGCGATTCCGGTTACGATTATTACGTTGGACTTGGCGGTGGGAGTTGTATGGACACCGCGAAGGCCGTACGAACCGTCGTTGCCAACGGAGGGAGTCCACTCGACTATGTCGCCGAACCGACCGGCCAAGGAAATTCCATCACCGAATCCGGCCCGCCGCTTGTCCTCATGCCGACGACCGCAGGAACAGGTGCGGAGATCTCGCCGGTGGCTATCCTCTCCGTCGAAGAAAAAGACATTAAGGAGGGTATTTCAAGCAACCACATCCGGGCTGACGCAGCCGTTCTTGATCCAACGTTGACGACGACACTCCCGCCAGATTTGACAGCTAACACTGCGATGGATGCACTCGGACACGCGATCGAGGGATACACCACTCACGAATACGATTCCCTATTGCGACCATCCGACCCCGAAATGCGCCCGGTATATGCTGGCCGAACACCACTCACCGAGATGTTCTCAGAGAAGGCCATCGACCTGTTGTCGAGCAACGTCCGCACAGCTGTTCACAACGGTGATGATCTCGAAGCTCGTTCGAACATGCTTCAAGGGGCATTGTTTGGTGCCATTGCTGGGCTCACGGCCGGAGCGTCACTTTGTCACGCGATGGCCTATCCTGTAGGGAACCGTTATCACAGTTTCCACGGAGAAACAATTGCTGTCCTCACACCAGCGAGTAGCATCGATTACAACTCGGCAAGTAACCCCGAGCGGTTCGCACGCCTCGCGGAATTATTTGACGTGGAGACAACCGGGAAAACCAATCACGAAGCGGCAAAAGCACTGAAGACGCAGTATATTCAGCTCCAGCAAGATCTAAACGTCCTTCCGAGTGGGCTCACCGAACTAGCAGGTATAACGGAGGACGACGTGGACTGGCTGGCCGAGCAGACCGTCCAAACCCAAGAACGGCTTTTGCGGTGTAATCCGCGGCCGGTAACCGAGGAGAATGTCCATGACATTTTCATGGACGCACTTTATAACTGGAACGAATAGCGACTAGAATTGATACTCACGGATCTGATTCCATCACAGGAGAAACCAGAACCGCCATGCCAACTCCCATCTCCACTAAATCTATGACACAAACAGTCAACGAACTTCACAACGAAATTCGACAGGCTGTCGGGAGACACGAACGGATTGAATCGACAGCGTTCACGAAAGAAGTTCTTGCAGCACTCCGTACGAGATCGACACGAACAATCTACCATCTAAACCACAAATGCGGGCTGGAATCCTCTGGAAAATCGGCGAACTGGACGACGATAACCCAGAACACACGTCAAACCCGTTCCGAAAGGCAGAACTCAAAAAGATTGCAGCTGCACTGCAAGACAACGAGTAACCACGAACTTCCTCACCCACCAATAACAATGGTGTAGCCATTCAAACCCACCAGATCGGCTACATCTAACTCGTACTCACCGCTGGTAGTGTCTTATTGCATTCTCTTAGATGGATATTCCGACCCGAGAGGTCTACTCCGCCAGCATGACAGCGGGATCATGCCCTGTGTGGGCCGGAATTCGTGATGTTGTGGGTTGGATGGTAAGAGGGTAGCCGGTGTGACCTTGAGTTCATAGCTACCCTGTCGAGGGAGGTTTTGCTCCTGACTTCACTTCGACAGGTGGTGTGGTGGCCGAGGTTCCTCGAGCCAACTCAATCAATGGACGTACCGGAAAAAGATATTCTGACCAGTCTCTCAAAACCAAACTATAACCGTGATTCTCTACGGTGCCAATCGATTCTTCTGTCCCTTCAGCCTCTCCTCATAGTCCGCAAATGTGAGCGAACACCAGTCACTAGCTTCCCCAAGAACTTCCTCGGTCAGCTCTCGAATTCCCCATTGACTATTGGCTCCTGCCCACATATCGGTAACATTGATATCCGCCCATTCAACGTCAATTGTTTCTGACATCCGCGAAGGATTAGTTGACCGAAAACGGTTCCTAAACTGGCCTTTCGATTATTTTTGATTCGAGTTGGTCGATCGGTACGATTGGGAGCTTCACACGTGGTGGATATTCATCATTGTGATGGATCGTTTGCTCGGCAGTAACCATTTCACTCCCGCTAAGTCCTTCACCAGTGTTGAGATTCCGACTTTATTGTGGGAAATTACTACTCGACACTTCGAGTCGGTGACCTGCTTCGAAAACACGAGCTGTCGGCCACACTGCAATCTTCCAAGCATACACCTCTTCGGGGATAAGTGGCGAGATTTCAAATTGATATGCTCCTGCGCCTAAAGACGCGGGAATCCACGAAGTGGATATTACGCTTGCGCGTTTCCTCGGCTACCCACGAGGAGGGATAGGGTCTACAGAGAAAATGTTTGTGACCGGAAATCCAAATTATCTTGCTTAACGTCACTCTGTCTATTCTCTCGAAAGGGGAGTCGTCATACAATGAATACCGCCCCCACCGTTCGTCAACGCGTCTCGAGGAATTCCTGCCCCGTCTGGCAGGATCTCTACACCGAGTTCCTTCAGTTTCTCTATTGTCGGATTATTTTCGGGGTGATACTCACCGTCAGCGTCCGGTTCATAGAGCGGTAGAATCGTTTCGCTCTCAATGGTGAGGAAGTTTGTGGGCCATCGTTCGGACCACGAGACATCGACAATGTCGAAGCCTTTCTCTTCGGTCAGATAGTCGTAGAGGTTACTCGAATGGTCCTTTGCGTATTCGTCCCCATGTCTCTCATAGACATCCACGTTGGCTGTGCGTGCAAGATCTGCATCTAGAACTATCAAATCTTCAGAGACAATGTTCACCCACCCTAAGAGGTGCATTATCCGGGAGCCAGTATCATGTTCTTTTTGGAACTCTCGATCGGCTTGCAGGGGTGCACGGACAAGCACAAATTCATCGTACCCAACTGCACCACTATTCATTAGCTCTTGGCCGGCTGCGTAGCTTGTTCGGATTACGTGTTCTTTCCCGTCAAGATCTGCGGAAACTCCGAGGAGTGCAAACTCACCGGCTGGAAGGAATTCCCCGCCTTCTACGTGTTCATCCATTTCGTAGACGATATCGGCTTCAATTCCCTCCCACGCATCGCGGACGATCGGGACTTCCCGTTGCCGTACTGGCTCAAACATGTTACACAGAATGGGCCCTTTGTCCCCTAGAATCGTTGTATCCCGCTGAAAATACATATTCGAAAGAGGCTGATCGATTGCCACTGATGTTGAACCTACTTGCTCCTTCGGTTGTTGCATCGACACCTGCGCTAAGGCAAGGTTAAGTTTCTCTCTGGAGTTGAATGTCTCAATAATTGTCTCTACATCTGCTGACGAGTTGTCGTCCATTTCCGAGATAGATTCACGGATCAGATCATCAAGAGCACCCGCCGTTTCGAGATCGTCTGCCAGCTGGTGTACTTCCACACCTGCATCCTTGAGACATGTAGTAATTTTTTTATGTTCTGCACGGGCCCGCTCTGGAGGAATCATTTGTTCGAAGAGGTTAGTTTCATAGTCGAGCGTTCCAGCCCATACCTCGATCCCAGGAGTATGAACCCGAACAGCCGAGAGACGATCCCATTCTGCATATGCGGTATGTTCTCCCATACATCTCTATCGTCACACTATGCAAGTAAAAACCCATACTTCGTCGGTTTCTCTCGACAATGTGATTATCGAATTAATGGCCTGCACGTGCCCGAACCACGTCCACCGCAACGCCTACTGCAAGCACATGGCCGCTGTCGAGAACGGGATTTTGAGGCCTTCCCTTCAGACATAGACGAGAACGATGCTGAGCTTGATCGCGCGACTGTGACGACCTCTGTTGGTATACTCCCCAAAATATAATACAACAACACATCTACTATCAGACTAATACTGGCCGAAGCGGTTTTACGCGTGTTCTACCTGACATCGACACATGGCAGATTTAAATGCACACCATTTTGGTGTGACTGTGACGGAACTCGACCGGGCTGTGGAGTTCTATCGTGATATCCTCGATTTGACCGTTATAGACCAGTTTACCGTCTCCGGAACGTCGTTCTCGACAGCCGTTAGTGTCGAGGGCGCAACTGGAAGATTTGCGCATTTAAGCGCTGGGGGTGCGCGGGTCGAACTAATCGAATACGATCCAGCCGGAGAAAAACGGCCAGAAAATGCAATCAATGAGCCAGGAGCGAAGCATCTTGGACTTGAAGTCGATGACATCGACACATTTTTCGAGACTCTCCCGAAGAATGTCGAAACGCTAAGCAAACCACAGACAACAGAGAGCGGATCCCGGATCCTGTTCTTCCGGGATCCCGATGGAAACCTCATCGAACTCATCGAGAGATAACCATCCCCATCGGGTTTGCCACGGATTTTAGATTATCTGTATCGCAGGCGGGTAAGACCCCTTCCTCGACGAACGACCGAAGGGAGTGAGTAGGGAGGGGATACGCCCGCCGTCTTTGGTCACTTTCACAGTACGCCATAGCCTTACTCCCTTCGCGTTCGAAAGCGGGAGTACGATACTCACTACAATGCGTCTGGTGTTTGAATGCAAGAACACGCATGCGCCGAACGTGGTAGTCGAGTGTCCATCCGGTAGGAGCGGGACACTCCAAACCACTCGTAGAGGGAAGTCGCCTGCGGAGTCTGGAACCGCTGTGCCTTCGGGTGCACGTTCCGACACAGAAACAGGAAGCTCCGTCCTCAACAAGTGAGGGGCGGGTAGCCCCGAACGCGGTAGGGCGGAGTAGTTCACTGAGACGACTCATTCCTCTCAATTACTTAGTGATCATATCTACGACCTGTCCTGTATTCACTCCAAACTCTCTTGTTTCTTCGTTCCACCTAATTGTTATAAAAAGTAAACAGTAGGCCTCAATTCTTTTTAGAATTAGAGGCGTAGCCCTACGTGTATCGTGCGATAGACTACCGCGGTTACCATCAAAAGTGATCATGTCCACACAGCGCCATTCCCCGAATGGTGAAGCAAGTCCGTGTTTGGACGATAAACGCTATGCGATCGCTGTCACCACGAAAGCCGAAGGGATGGATATCGTCCTGCACGGGTTACAACGACAACGTGCAAAACGAATCGCAGCTCGGGAAAACCGAACCCGAGACGTAAACACGAACGTCCAACTCGTGCCAGAGAAAGATCTGGAACAACGTTAAGTTCAACTGAAACACCCCGCTAACGATTAATCGCAGCGATGCACCGTTTGACCGAGTGTTCGGCTGAGCACTCTCACGATATTTTAGTTGATTCACGCTTGGCAATGTCACGAATACGATGAGGCCGATCATAGCCCAACGTTCAACCGCTAAACGGACACTCTTGACACTTCGTAGCACTGTGAGCGATTCACTGCGCCAAAGTGGTGGCTTGTGTGCGAGGACTGCGGCGGTCGAATTGCCTGGTATCAGATGATGTCAATACTGCTCCCGGCACAACGCCATCTCTTAGCGTCTTCCCACAATTAGCAAACCACTTATCCATGTTCGACTGACACGCGAGGGTTGCCAAGCTAGGCCAACGGCGGTGGGCTTAAGACCCGCTCGCGTAGGCGTCCATGGGTTCGAATCCCATCCCTCGCACTTTTCTTCACATTGAACCCGAACGATATCGCGAGAGCAGTTTCAATTCGACAGACGTCTCTGCCATATGAATGGTGTCTTGACCTGCTAGACACATTTGGCGACCAATGCAACAACGTGCCCCAACGCCAGAAGATACAGCCGATCCACAGACAAACCCGCCGACTGACGTACTGTCCGAACTCCCACCAAGTGCAAAACTGGTCGTAAAGACTCTCGAATATAACGACAATGCGCTCACACCGGCTGAACTCGCCGATAGGACTCGACTCCCAGCCCGGACGGTTCGCTACGCGCTCACTCGACTCGAAGACCACGATCTCGTCAACTCACGCTTCTCGTTTGCTGATGCACGAAAACGCTGCTATTCTCTTGCCTTCGACTGATTACATACAACAGACATGTAGTGACACTACTGCTTTGTTGAGAATCTTGATCTTCTTTACATCGATGCCTCCAGACTCGTTGACATCGCCAGCGAGAGCCACGACAAGCCCGCAGATCACCACACTACGTGGTCTCCATCGACCCAGTCACCGGCGAACTGATGGCCTGCACCTGTCCGCATCACTCCTGTGACACCTCGGACAGAGGTGGTAGACTGCAAACCCTAATATTCCAACTCAGCGGTGCGATGTCGTGAGATTCCTCTGTCTTCAGGGTGAGGAGGATGTCAACCTCGCGAATGCAACGAGTAGGCGATTAGCAGAACTCCGAGGAACTGAAACAGCCGCGTGATGAGGGTAAGCGGTTGCTGATACTGTAAACTGAGGTAGCCCTGGCGAAGGAGCAATGAGCCGACAAAGGCGAAGCTGAACGCGACGGCCGTGAGAAAAAACAGGCCCATGGAGAGCGCTTGCATCGTTCGGCTGTCGTGGCGGCGATACCCACGGTAGGCTTGATATCCCACGTACCCTCCGATGAGCGTTGACCCGAAGGCGAGCGCGATGATAACCCAGTTAACAACAGCGGCCATAGGTGCCATTTCAGAGATCCTCCCACATCTTCTTGAAGCGGTCTGCGGTGTCGCTCTCCCCTTCTCCGGGGAATGATTCGTCAGTGCGCGTCACAGTTGCCTCGAAAGATCCGGTGTCCAACTCAATAGAGACCTCCGATAACGTGGCTGTATAGACGCTATAGTGGTTGTTGCTGGTTCGAATTTTGGTCTGTTCTTCGAGGAGCCCATGCGCTTGTAATCGGTCTACCCGGCGGTAGACTGTGGGTTTGGACATTTCACATTCGTCGGCAAGCTGTTGTGCGGACATTGGTTTGATACTCGTTGCTGCGAGGATTTCCCGGGCGTACTCGTCGCTGAGGACGTCGAGAAGCTCGCCCAGCGCAGGATCCTCACTCACGTTTCGGTCAAAAGACTGCCTGTCGGATTAATAGGTTCATGGGGTTTTGAACGGCGACAGTCGCGGCAACCGATTTCGCGAGTACGACAGGGCGGCACCGTGCTACTGTGGAGAGGCTGGTGCGTCAGCGGTGACTGCGATAGGAGGCATTGTGCTGTCAGAGGCCACATCACCATCCTACTGGTGTGGGTGCACATTGTTTGATTACCAGAGCCCATCGCATTTCGACGGACGAACCGTTGAATAATATAAAACCGGGGCGAGTTTCTGACCCAGAGAATCGCGCGGTTTTAGGCTGAACAGCCTACCGATCGCCCAACTTCGATCAAGCGGTCTATTTTGACTCCAGTTCCCCGGACAGTGTGGCCGTAGCCGTTGCAATTCCACGAGAGTGAGTTAGTTGGTCCGTAGTCGAGGGTCGCCGGCTGGCCGTCGAGCTTCAGATCCTGCTCGTCGGAATCGATGTCAAGGGTGTAGTTGAACTTCGCAACCGAGAGTTCGCGCCCGTCAGCGTTATAGCGGAGTCCAACCCCGTCGATGCGGCCGGTCGTTCGTGTAGCGTAGAGCAGTTCAAACGCGGGCGGCACAGTTGGATCCGGTACCGAGATCGAACTCTGGGCCTTTAAATCGGCTCTGCTTTGGTACCACTCCGTCTCAGGGGTGTCCGGCCGCCGTACTGTCGTATTGCTATCTATCTCGGGACGAAACGTGTCCGCCGCCGGCTGCACGTCGAACGTCATGTTCGTATACGTCGTTGATACCGACCGTCGGGTGCCGTTGGCGGTCCATGCCGTCTGCTTGTGCAGCGGGTAGAACCATTCTGTGTCGACCCATAGCCGTTGTCTATAGCGAGCCTCACTTTGGTTGGTCGCGGGGGTGATGTCGAGTACGTATGCATCTCGACCGCCTACAGTATCGGTCTTGACAAACTCGACGCTGTAACTACGGTTCGCGTCCACTTGGGCGGCGGCGCCAGTGTGCCGCGGCAAGACGGGTAACGGTGACACGCCTATGGATCGCGGTTTGCCTGCGTCGTCAGTCAGCCCAGCGGCCGTGACGAGCTGTTGGAGTTGGACAGCCTTTTGCGAATCGGTCGGTGGTCCCGTCAACTCGATCGCAGTGACGTTGTTTTTGTCGATATCGTGGAGCCAAAGCGTCGATCCGTTCGAAACCTGTAGATCGTATCGCCGGTTCGACGCGTTCTGGAAACGGATTCGTTTCCGGTCGGTTCCCGGGACGAGCGTGACGGTGGCGACGTTTCGAGATGTGATGGTGCCGTTCGTCCGCATCGTGACCGTCTGTGTTCCAGTAAATGCGTCGATGGAGCGGTAGCGCTCGGTTACATTGGCGTCGACCGAGGGGTTTGCGTTTCCTATTGTACCTCCTGTGGCCCAGAGGACTGCGGGAACTACGACGCTGAGGAGCAATAGTGCGACGAGTGTGTGCCGCTTGAATCGGGATAACGACCGGATCATACTAATAACACGCTGAATGAAGGTTTAATTGCGTATCGAATAATTGGCGGCGAAATAACTCTCTAGCGAGCAGGCTGCACGGGATAACTTTATTAAAAAGCACGGTTCATTGTATCCACTGGATAAGAACGTCTGAAAAACTGTCCGCAACCATTTAAACACTCATAGGTATGGGGCAAAACAAGTATAGATCAACTACATGTACTATCTATACCGAAATCGGAATTTGGACACAGTAACGGCCATGCATTCACGAAGAACACAGGAAATGAAACTACAACAATGACACACCGACTAACCGAATGGAACGTACCGAACAGGGTGTTGTTCGGTCGTGGAGCAGCCGAAGAAATTGGCTCGTACTTCGACCAGTTTGATGCCGAACGAGCGCTCATCGTGACCGACGAGGGTGTTCGCAATGCGGGCGTCCTCAAACCTATATTTGATTCGATCGAATCAGCTGGGAAGGATTACGCGATTTTCGACGGCGTTCAACCCGATCCGACAGATACAGTCGTTCACGAAGCAGCAGATGCCTACGACGACGCCGACGCGGATCTTGTCCTTGGAATCGGCGGCGGGTCGTCGCTTGATACTGCGAAGGCTGCATCGATCGTCGCGACGAATGGCGGTCATATCCTTGACTACAAGGGGAGCGGAACTGTTCCCCACGCAACCCCACCGAGTATCTACATTCCAACCACATCTGGAACAGGCAGTGAAGTCGGTCACTGGTGCATTGTGAAGGACTCCGAGACCAATGTCAAAGAAGAGATCGGGGACGTGAAACTCCTCGCTGATCTTGCGCTCATTGATCCAGATTTAACTGCGAGTGTCCCACCTGCGGTGAAATCGGCGACCGGAATGGACGTTCTGACACACGCAGTTGAGGCATACGTTTCAATTAAAGCACAAAGTCAAACCTCTGCAATTGCCCTTGACTCGATCGAGAAAGTCGGCAATAACCTTACCCGCGCTGTCGAGTATCGTAACGGTGATGTTACCGCGCTCACAGCGATGGCCAGAGCGAGCATGCAAGCTGGTATGGCATTCAACGGCGCCGGATTAGGTGCGGTACATGCGCTCTCTCACCAGATTGGTGGCCAGTTCGGCGTCCCACACGGATTGGCCAATGCAATCCTTCTCCCGTACGTAATGGAGTACAATTTGCCGCAAGTACCCCAGAAATTCTGCGAAATAGCCGAAGCTCTGGGCGAGCCTATCGACCGCAACAGCCGGGTTCAATTAGAGGCATTCAAGGCAATTCGTGCAGTCCGCGAACTCGGTGACTCGGTTCACATCCCTAATACGTTGGCTGCTACTGCTGCGGAACGCAATGCAATCCCGGAGTTGGCAGAGCAAGCACTCGAAGACGGAAGTCTCACCGGTAATCCACGGATTACGGATCAAGACGACATGGAGCAAATCTTAGAACGTGCATTCGATGGGGTGTTAGAGTACAAATCGAGATTGTAATACAAACGACAGTATACGAGTTTGGCGTCGTTTGGGTAAAGTTCGATCCAACTGCTGTGTTCTCTTTCTTTGTTGTCACTGTTGGCCGATAGGTTACTCACATGGAGGACTTTTGCTTTGCTTGGCTGTGCTCCCGGTCAGTCGCTACATAGACAATCCGTGGTTCGGGTGAGATTGACGACTTCCTCATGGAGTTTCGTCGCAAGTTGACAGATCGTTTGGACACGGTACTCACCAGCGATACCCACGAACGATGCTTCAATGATCACTGTATAGTGACCATTGCGATCGATGAGGAATTGTGCAGCATCAAGCAATCGACAGGCCTTCCGCAGTTGAAGGATGGTCGGGTCGGTCACGAATTCCAATCCCGTTTCTGGATTGTCGGGTGAGCGTTGAAATGCGTCTTCAGCATTAGCGAGTGCGTTCTCGATCTCTTTCGATGTCATTCATTCCCTCCGAAGATTTCTTGCTTGATGTCCTGGAGCATGTCTGTTGTGTAGAGTTCGACCCCTTCTTGGAAAACCGGTCGAAGATCTGCGCCTCGGCGGCGGGCACTGGCAGGTGATTCAACGAAGGTTTCAAACTCGTATCGCTGCCCGTCGATTACCTGTGCTTCGAGATCTGATTTGATTTTCGAGATTGTTCGTCGTGTGGCCACGAGTTCGTCGTCGTCAGCCAGCACGAACAGATCGATATCGCTGACGCGATCCGCCTCGCCTCGTGCGACGCTACCAAAGCAAACGATGCCAGCAATCGAGGAGAGTTCCTCGGTGACGCGGTCTCTGAATCGTTCGAGTGGTTGTCGGAAGGTCGACTGGGGAATTTCCAGTAGTGGGTCGTCGGCTTCATGCAGTTGATTGTCGTTGATTTGGTAGAGCGATTTCCGCCCGACGTCGCGACGCGTGATCAACCCAAGTGCGGAAAGCAGTGTGAGTGCCTTTGAGACGCTTGGGCCGCCGAATCCGGTGAGTGTCTGTAACTCACGATTTGAGAATTCTTGTGTCGGGTTTTGAGCTGTAATTTCGAGGATATCGTCCATCGCTTCATACCTGAAAATCTGTTCGTCTGGCAATGGGAGGCGTAACTCTACACGCATACTGTTATATGTGGCATAAACGTTTACATCTCATATATCGGTTGTGCCTGTGGTATCGAGTAGCTCTGTGGGCAAGTCAGAGAGCAACCAGTCAGCACGTGCCCCCTGCACCGCCAGCCGCTCCAGCACCAGCACAGCTTGCTGCACTCGCGCTTGCACTCGCCGCTGCCGTTGTCCCGGCAACGATGATGGCTGCATTGTTCGTCTGACTATAGTTTGTACACTCGCCCCACGCAACTGGGGCGATCTCATCGTCAATATCGTCTGCAGCAAATACAGCGTCACGCAGATTCGCGAGCGTAAAGCCGGCGTCAGTTGCGTACCGGTCAACGAGTTCGTCCGTCAGAAGAACGCGCCGACACTCCTCTGCCTCGAAGAGCTTGTCGCCATCAAACGTGAATTGGATATCATAGTGGCGGACGAAGACATCGTCGAAAGGGGCTTGCATCGCGAGTGCAGCCTCGCCGACGAGATTCCACACGAGATCTTGGTCAGGATTTTCGACATCCTCTCCGAGAGAAAATCGAGCGATTGGCACGACGATTGGTTCTCCATCAGGTCCTTCGTTCACAACCGCAACGCCCGTTATACCACAGTCGTCGACGGCGTAGCCACCACGCTCGACTGCCTCGTGGAGCGCTTCATCTGCATTGTTTTGTCGCGATTCTAAATCGACTTGTTCGTCTGGCGTGCCACTGCCGAGGAGTCGTTCGAGTAATGAAGGCATTGTATCGGAATTATTCGTGTGTAGTATCTTTGCTATTTGGGTGGTGGAACGGCTGTTGACGAAAGTGAGTATGTTCCTCGAATTCATCAGCTCGACGACGCGCTTTTGACTCACAAGAGTAAATTTTTCTATCATCAAGTCGAAGTAAAAATCGATTTTCACGGGAGGTCGTCAATGACCTCTCTGTACTCTTCTTCAGGAAATGCTTTGAGAGTCTCCGTCGTCACATTCCCTAAACTGCCGAGTCGAAGGAGCAGTTGTGCCGCTGTTTGATCGTCGGGAAGCTCAAGGACGGCCACCAAGTCGTGTCGTCCCATCGTGAGGTAAAATCCCCTAAGTTCGCCACCCTGTTCGTCGATGACCTCTTTAAACGAGTCGAGTCGTGCCGGACTCTGCTCAATGTTCTGGATTCCTTGCTGTGTATAGTTGAACAAGCAGATGTATGTTGCCATCGTTCCATCCCTTCCCCCTCAGTTGACTGAGGCACACGAGGTACGATTGGCAGATAGTTAATTATTGTTTTGAGGACACCGACAGTTCTTCTTGATTTACTATCATCTGGTGAACTTTCACTCAAACACACAACCAAGGTTGGCAGAGTGACTTGACTACTAATATGACTACATTAGCCTCGATTCGACTGCCGGTGGGCGAACTCTTTTGGCGTCTTCTGTGAATGGTAACACATGACAGAACAAGAATCCGAGTCCCTAAAACAGACACTGTTCGATACCATCGAGGCCGAACGTGATCGACTGAAGACGATCGCACGAGATATCTGGGAGAACCCCGAGGTGGCGCTACAAGAGTCCAAATCAAGCGAACGGCTCCAGTCTGTCCTACACGAGGAAGAATTCGAAATAACGACTGGTGTTGGCGGTATTGAAACCGCCTTTGTTGCCCGATACGGAGACGAAAGCCCCGTCGTCGGCACTATGGGCGAATTCGACGCTCTGCCAGGGATGAGCCAGCAAGCGAAAGCTGAACGCGAACCGGTGGAGGCTGGTGCACCTGGCCACGGATGTGGGCACAACCTTTTCGGCGTTGGCAGCCTCGCCGCAGCTATCGCCATCAAGCGTTCGATAGATCGCAATGACCTGTCTGGGTCGGTTGTCTTCTTCGGCACGCCAGCTGAGGAGGCCGGTGGCGGTAAGGTGTATATGGTTCGCGACGGCGCCTTCGATAATGTAGACGCGGTCGTCTCATGGCATCCCGGCTGGTATAACGCACCTGGAAAGGGGTCTTGTCTTGCTGTCGATGCGTTCGATTTCACTTTTCAAGGAGAGACTTCTCACGCCGCGGCCTCACCTGAATCTGGACGATCGGCGCTTGATGCGGTACAGCTTCTGAACATGGGCGTCGAATTCATGCGCGAACACATACCCGATGCCGCCCGCATCCACTACGTCATCCAAAATGGCGGCTCAGCAGCCAACGTCGTCCCGGGCGAGGCAAGTGTAGAGTACCTCGTGCGCGCCCCCGAGCGTGTGGAGGTTGAGCGCATCTCCGAATGGGTCTGCGACATCGCTGCGGCAGCCGCCCAGATGAGTCGAACTGACCTTGCCACGACGAAAACTTCCGGAATGTATGGTGTCTTGCCCAATCATATCCTCGCCGACGCAATCCGTAAAAATATGGAATATGCTGATTTTCCCCTCGACGACGAGCAGGCGAAATTCGCTGCAGAGCTCCGTGAAACCCTTGGTGATGTAGAGGATTCGCTTCAGTATATCCCTGAGTCTGAGCGCGAAGCCGCTCGTGAGGTAGCGATGTTCCCCCGGCCCATCAACGCGCCTGATGAGGGGCAGACTGGCTCCTATTCGACGGACTCAGGTGATGTCTCGTGGAATGTCCCGCTCGGCCGGTTCAGGGCTGCGACATGGCCTGTCGGGACGCCTGCTCACTCTTGGCAAGCCGTTGCGGCTGGAAGGGATTTGGGAACAGTAGGGATGGAGTTCGCTGCAAAAACAATCGCGGCAACACTCGCAGATCTGCTCGCAGATTCCCAACTCCGCCAGCAGGCACGCGCGGAATTCGAAGAACGATCAGCCACTCATGAATACGAGAGCCCGCTTCCCGAAGGGGCAGACCCGTACAAACTCGTGAACCGCTAACTTGGAGGTCTAATACTTCTTTGTGACAAACAGGATCGCAATTGCTGTTCAGATTGAGGTGACATTTGACTAATTCAAAATCCACAGTATAGCAGAAACAATTATTATGATTGATGATCTATTTTAGATTTGGGCAAAACCCATGCCCGTTCCACACTACCCATCCGACGAACCTGAGAAGGTGCCTACCCCCGATATCGATGGCATCATCCAGAGTATCCTTCATCCGAAGGATCGATCATCACCGCGATCGGTTTGAACTTGACGACGTTCGATCTACCTATTTTTTAGCAGTGGGATATTCGAGTATTCTCACAAACGCCCCTTAGTGGTAAGTGGTGGCTCGTCTGTGACGGATCTTTTCCGGCTGGACAATTCTGACTGAGACAGGTCAATTCTAGCACACCGACCACCATCGGTCACCAGATACGGCCTGGATAGTATCGTTACTTCGATGCTGATCTAATGTATTTCATCTATCATCTAACTCTATTTGTACTCAATATCCCTCAGACTATACTATACTACCGGTATGCAAAAATTAATCACTATCTAGTCTCCTTCTCCTGTTCATGGCAGAAATTGACAAACATGATCCGTTCTCTCGACGTACTTATTTAAAAACAATCGGGATCGGCGGTGTAGGTGTTGCACTCGCTGGATGTACTGACAGTAAATCTTCTAATGAGGACGGATCCGGCGGGAAAACCAAAAACAAAGACACGTTCGTTGTTGGGATGAGTAGTAAAGCCTCCACGTTGGACGTGCAAAAGGCTACTCGGCGTCCCGAATCGACGATTCTGTCCGCGATCCATGAAACACTTTTTAGACTCGATAAAAACAAGAAACCAGTGCCGCATCTGGCAAAAGAGTTTAGCAAAAACAAAGACGCGACAGAATTCACGTTCCAATTGGAAGACGGCGTTACATTCCATAACGGGGAGAAATTCACGGCAGACGTGGCGAAATGGAGTTACGAACGGTTTCTTGAAAATTCACCGAACTCATATCTTATTGGCCCAGTGGACTCGATTGAGGCACCGAAGAAAACCGAACTCACGATTAACTTCAAAGAGCCGTTTCCACTGCTTCCGAGAAACCTCACGAATTGGTCGACCGCTTTCACCTCAAAAAAAGCAGTGAATGAAGCCGGTGACAGTTATGGTCAGTCAACAGCGGTCGGAACTGGCCCATATGAATTCAATAAATGGGAGCGAGGGACGGCCGTCACGGTCTCTCAATTCGATGATTATAATTGGGGTCCCGATTTCGCGGAAAACACCGGCCCCGGGAAGGTAAACAAATTCCGGTTCGAACTATTGCCGGAATCTACGACACTACTCCAAGAACTCACGTCAGGAAAGGTAGATGGTTCGTCTTATGTCGCACTGAGTGACACGGGGAAAGTCGAAGATTCGTCAAACACCAACCTTGAGCGAAAGCGATACACTCGTCCCGGATTCCTCGCGCTCAATACACAGAAGGCACCGATGGACGACGTACGTATTCGGCGGGCAATCAATCATGCAGTAAAGAAAGAACCGGTCATTGAAGCTGCACTCGGCGGAGAGGGGTACCCGATCTGGAGCATCGTCCCACCGATTGCCGTCAATTCGCTAGAAGAATCCGAAGCGAAGAAAATGGGCGAACAGTACGACCCAAAGAAGGCACGCTCACTTCTCGAAGAAGCAGGCTGGACGAATTCGAAGGAGGGTGAAACGCGCACAAAAGATGGGAAAAAGCTCAAGCTCACCTTCTATGCGTTTACCATCCCTCGATATGCGAAAATCGGGAAGACAGTGGCACCAATGCTTGGACAAGTTGGTATCGATACCGATCTCAAAGTGCTCGAGGCCGGGACGCTGTACAACAATCTCGAAGCAGGAAAACACCACCTGACGACGATGGCATACGGTGGTAATTGGGCGGTCAACGCACTCGAACCAATTCTGAAAGGGGAGAACGCGGCAACAGAAGGCGGGACAAACTACTCTCTCTGGCAGAACAAGAAGTTCGATTCACTCCTCAACAAAGCGAAAGCCGACCCAGACAAAAATGCGCGAAAGAATGCGATCATGGAGGCACAAAAACTGGTAATCAAAGAGGCACCAGTCACGCCGATTTGTGCGTTCAATAAAATTTACGGGTATAAAAAATCCGTCACGGGGATGGATGCCTGGACGCAGCATGCATGGTGGCCAGACCAAGAGTGGTTAAACCGTCTTGAAATGGGATTCTAGCCGTGTTTCAGTATATCGTTCGACGATTACTGGTAATGATACCCGTTCTGTTGGGGGTGACGATAGTCATCTCGTCGATTATCTACCTTGCTCCAGGGAATCCTGCCCAAATTGCGCTTGGTCAAAACGCCAGGCCGGAAGCGGTTCATCAACTCGAACAAGATATGGGGTTGAACAATCCTCCCCATATTCGGTATGTCGATTGGTTGTCTGGAGCGGTGACCGGAGACCTCGGAACGTCGGTTCGCTCGGGCCGCCCAGTGACCACGCTCATCGCAGAGCGTCTCCCAGCAACACTGGAGTTAGCGTTGAGTTCGATGCTTCTCACGCTTATCATCGCCCTTCCACTTGGGGTTCTTAGTGCGGTACAACAGTACTCCTGGGTGGATACTCTGTCCATGCTGTTCGCGATATTTTGGATATCGATGCCGTCGTTTTGGTTGGCATTGATACTGATCCTCGTTTTCTCGGTTCATTTCGGGATGTTCCCGATTTCCGGCCGCGAAGGCGCTGTGCTTTCAGTCACATGGATCTCATCGCTTATCTTGCCCGCCGTTGCCACCGGAACGCGCCGCGCTGGACTCCTTACTCGCATGACACGGTCGTCCATGCTTGAGATATTGAACGAAGATTACATCCGGACAGCTCGAGGCAAGGGTATCGGAGAGCGAGCAGTCATCTACACCCATGCGATGAAAAACGCGATGATTCCGATCATCACCCTCATCGGACTCCAAATCCCGCTTATTTTTTCGGGTGCTGTGATCATCGAAACGGTATTTGCATGGCCAGGGATGGGACGACTACTGGTCAACGCTGTGTTAAACCGGGACTATCCCGTCGTCCAAGGAACCGTTCTCGTGTACGCGATTATTGTCATCATTGCAAACTTGTTTGTTGACCTTGCGTACACGTACTTCGATCCACGAATCCAATATGAGTGACACAACACCAAACACGACCGACAAATCAGCTCGGCAACGCCAGCCAGACGACCAACGGTTTGACACCGGCCGATATGCACGATGGACAACCGTGTTTCGACGAACCATTCGGAACCGATTTGCACTATTTGGGTTAGTCGTCGTGGTCGCCCTAGTCGTGGTTGCCATCGCTGCACCCATTATCGCTCCCTATGACCCTGCTGAACCGGATTATACCGCACTAAAACAACCCCCGAGTGTCGACCACCCCTTTGGAACCGATACATACGGACGTGATGTGTTCTCTCGTGTCGTCTTCGGCTCACGCTATGCGGTTTTCCTTGGAGTCGTTATCGTGGGTATCGAAATGCTGATTGGAGTTACCCTTGGACTCGTTGCAGGCTACTACGGTGGTCTTACCGAGAGCGCGATCATGCGGCTCGTCGATATCAGCCTATCAATCCCCGCGATTGTTCTTGCACTCGCCATTGCCGGCATGCTTGGCGGTGGTCTCTTTCCGCTTATTATCGCAGTCAGCCTCGTCGGTTGGCGTGGGTTCGCTCGCCTCGTTCGTGGCGACGTCAAGAGCGTCATGGAAGAGGAGTACATCGGGTCTGCACGCGCCGCGGGAGTGAGCGATCTGCGGATTATCGCGCGGTACGTCCTTCCGAATACGGCATCGAGTATCATCGTCTACACCACGCTAACGGTTCCAACGGTCATCCTCTGGAGCGCTGGACTGTCATTCCTCGGAATGGGCGTCCAACCGCCGAAACCAGAGTGGGGTGCTATTTTAGCCGCTGGACGTGGCGATATCGATTCAGCGTGGTGGATAGCGACGTTCCCCGGCCTCGCCATCATGCTCACCGTTATTGGGTTCAATGGACTGGGAGACGGATTGCGTGACGCACTCGACCCACGGCAGGTGCGATAAGATGAATGAGTATTTGCTCGAAATCGAGGACTTGCATGTACACTTTCACACCGAAGAAGGAACCGTCCAAGCGTTAGATGGCGTTTCATTAGAAGTCGGCTACGATGAGGTTCTGGGGATTATCGGAGAAAGTGGCTGTGGCAAGAGCGTGACGATACTGTCGGTGATGCGGCTGCTACAATCACCACCGGCTGAAATCGTGAGTGGATCGATTCGGTACGAAGGTCAAGAGCTATTGAACCTTTCCGAGCGAGAAATGAACGAGATCCGGGGTGATGATGTGACGATGGTATATCAAGACCCGATGTCGTCACTTAATCCAGTACTCACGATTGGTCGCCAATTGACCGAACCGCTGCGGGCACATACAGATTGTTCGAAAGCAGCAGCACGTCAAAAGGCGATTCATATGCTCGAAAAGTGTGGTCTCGCCGATGCCGAGCGACTCATGGGCCAATATCCGAATGCTCTTAGCGGCGGAATGCGCCAGCGTGTCGTTATTGCGATGGCGCTCGTCACAGAGCCAAAATTACTGATTGCAGACGAGCCAACAACGGCACTGGACGTGACGATCCAGGCTCAAATCCTCGATTTACTCCGTGATCTACAGAAGCAATATGAGATGAGTATTATTTTCATCAGTCACGATCTTGCGGTCATTAGTGAAATCGCTGACCGAGTTGGTGTCATGTACGCTGGAAACGTGGTCGAGACGTGTTCGATGCGAGAGCTGTTTGACACGCCACTTCATCCATACACTCGCCGACTCACCAAGAGTATCCCTCGATTAGATACCGCTGTCGACCGATTACCGACGATCGATGGCGTCGTTCCAGAACTCATCGATCCACCCGAAGGGTGCCGGTTTGCATCGCGTTGTCCAGAGTATATTGGCGATGTGTGTGATGCTAATAATCCACCACTCAACCCGCCTGAAGAGTATGTCGATCATTCGGTAGCATGCCATCTGTACGATGAGCAAACCGAGGCAGAGCCGCCATGGATGAACTCACCCACCAAGTAACAATGAGTCAATCACAACAATTCCGTGAGAGCGTATCGACCGAGAAACTTCTCGTTGCAGAAGCTGTGAAAAAACATTTCCCGGTTCGGAGCGGCTTACTTCGCCGACAAACGGGGGCTGTAAAGGCGGTCGATGGTGTGAGCTTCGCACTCGAACGTGGTGAGACGCTTGGACTCGTTGGTGAATCTGGCTGTGGGAAATCGACACTCGGGAAAACGTTAGTTCGATTACTCGACCCAACGGATGGGCGGATCTACTTCGACGGAACGGACATCTCCTCAGTCTCGCAGCGCCAAATGCGTGACCTTCGACGAGATATTCAAATCATCTTCCAAGATCCTGGCTCAAGCCTGAATCCTCGAATGACGGTGGCAGATTTGATTACTGAGCCAATGGAGGCACTCACTGATTGGAGCCGTAAGAAACGAGAAGAACGGTTGTACGAACTCATCGATGAAGTTGGATTGCAGGATCACCATGTCGGCCGTGCTCCTCATGAGTTTTCCGGAGGGCAACGCCAGCGTGTTGCTATTGCCCGTGCACTTAGTGTGAATCCCACCTTGGTCGTAGCCGATGAACCGACATCAGCACTCGATGTGAGTGTGCAAGCGAAAATTTTGAATTTGATGGACGATTTGCAGGACACGTATGATCTCACCTATTTGTTTATCAGTCATGATTTGAGTGTCGTTCGCCACATCTGTGACCGGATCGCTGTGATGTATTTGGGTGAGTTGGCCGAAGTCGCTCCCGTTGATAGTCTCTTTACCGAGCCAAAACACCCCTATACGAAAGCACTACTCTCTGGTGTTCCACGGCCATCACCTGAACCGATGACGGATCGAACCGTTCTCACAGGCGATGTCCCAAGCCCTGAAAATCCCCCGAGTGGATGCCGATTCCATACTCGTTGCCCAGCTTATATTGGAGAAATCTGTGAGCAAACGAACCCGGACATGCGTGATATCGAACTGGGGCACACCTGTGCGTGTCACCACTACGAGTGATAGATGTCCCGTTTGCTGATTGCCGTACGCTTATACCTTTTTCTTGCTATCTATTACCATGGCATTAACCCACGTACCGACTGAGGAATTCGAATCTCGAGTTGAAACCGTACGAAACGAAATCGCAAACGAAGAGTACGATGCGCTCTGTCTCTTTTCTGCAACGAGTATCGAATGGCTGACTGGGTTTCATCACCTCCAGACAGAACGTCCAGTTTGTCTTGCGGTAACATCCGATCATGTCGACGTCACTGTCCCTCGATTGGAAGCCGATCGAGCGATGAGTGAGGAATTCCCTGTTATTGAGGGCGTTCACGTGTATTATGACTATCCAGGTGACGGTGACGGAGAGTATTACGAGCATCAGAGTCGAACGCCAGAACAGACGATCATGTCGATGTTAGGAAATTTAGACGTCCAATCGATCGCAGCGGATTCAAACGGCGCGCCTGGCTATTGGGGATACGCAGGACCAACATTGGATACCTTTGCCGACATCACCGTTGAGACCGTTGACTGGATTACTGAGTTCCGAAAAATGAAATCCAGTGTTGAGTTTGAACTGATGCGACGGTCATCTGAATGGGGTAATCTCGCACACCAATATCTCGAAGACTACGCAGAACCAGGCAAGCACGAGCTATGGGTTGCGAAACGAGCGAGTCTCGATGCATCGATGGCTATGCTCGATACGCTTGGTTCCCGCTACGATTCGCATCTTCGAGGCGGATACCCAGCCAGTTGTGGCTTCCTCTCTGGTTCTAATACTTCACTCCCACACGGACTAACCGAAAACCGCCGTCTTCAGGAAGGAGATGTCCTTGTTACAGGCGCAAGCGCCAACGTAGGAGGGTACAAAAGCGAACTCGAACGGACAATGTTTATGGGAGAACCAACAGATGAGCAGCGAGATTACTTTGAGATGATGCTCGAAGCGCAAACGATCGGAATCGAGGAAAGCGGCCCTGGTGTCGCCTGTTCTCACGTTGACCAAGCCGTGCATGACTATCTGAAAGAACAGGGGGTACTCCAGTTCACCCAGCACCATACGGGTCACAATCTCGGTCTGGAAGGACACGAACGAGAGTTCATCGACCGTGGAAGCGATGAGATAATGCAACCCGGCCATGCATACTCGATCGAACCTGGAATCTATATCCCGGATAGTGCTGGCTATCGACACTCCGATACCATCCTGATTACCGAAGATGGTGTCGAACAGATCACCTACTACCCAAGAGATCTCGAAAGCAATATTATTCGATGGTAAGCATGGTCTCTCGGTACGAGTCACTGCAAATGGCGTTCGAGAAAGAGCTTTTCTATACTTGATCACCGTATCCTGATATCGATCCTTTCGAAGATTGAGTCACGACGAAATTCAGGAACCTGTCCAACGGATTCTTGATGGCGAAGCCAAGAAATCCCGTTTGCAGGTCTATCGGCGTGGCGACGACTGGTTCTGCTCGTTCACCGTCGAATACGACACTGTTCCCGAAGGGGAAACGCCGATAGGCGTTGACATCGGCGAGAGACATATTCTCGCCGTTCACGCCCTTGGGACGGACGAATCAATGCTGGTTTCGGGGAAAGAGGCACGATACGTGAGACGGAAATATCGTTCTCTTCGTGATTCGCTTACAGAAGCGGTAGCACTTCGTGCTCGCAACCACGTTGGTAACAAAGAACACCGCCGTATCTGCGACCTCAATCATACCCTCTCACGTCGGCTCATCGACTTTGCCGACCAATTCGAGAATCCAATGATTCGAATTGAAACGCTCGAAGGTATCCGCGACCGTACCGAGTGGTCGGGTATCCATTCGTGGCACTTCCACCAACTACAGACGTTCATCACCTACAAGGCTGAACAGGCAGGTATCCGTGTGGAAACTGTTGACCCGGCCTACACCAGTCAAAACTGTTCTTCGTGTGGTGAACGTGGCTCACGGAACCATGACCATTTCAGATGTTCGTCGTGTGGCTATGAACGCCATGCTGATTTGAACGCGGCGGCGAACATCGGCAAACGAGAGGGGGAACCATGCACGGCGTAACAGTTTGGCTGACGCGAACCGTGCTTCCTTGTTGGTTGAACAGCCAGCCGTCTTTGACGCCCATAGTTGATGGGGAGGAAGGCCGCTTTGACACGGCTCCACGCGCTGTAACGCACACCGTCGGTTATAATTCGGTGGCTACCGCTGACGTTCCACGCGAAAGCGTCCTTGAGAACCCGATGATCGTCCCAATCCCGATCGCGATACCTGCTTGAACAAGATTCAAATTCCCGTGGGGATAGACGGCGAAAAACGCGACAGCAAATGCTTGGACGATAATCAGCGATGACCACCAGACGGGAATATAATGAGAGAGGCCCATCGTCCGTTCTTCCCGCGGAATCGGACTCAACCCCTCGAGCTTCGTCGTATTGCTGATTTTGTTTTGTGAGTCTTTGGTCATGGATTTTCTACCTGATCTTGAGATACCTTACTCCATGTCATCACATACACTTATTTAAACATTTGGGGGTAAATAGGACGTTGTAAAGTATACTGAGCAAATGTTGGTATAATTGGCTCAATTACTGGGAAAAGACTTAATAGTGTTTACATCGCCATCGTTGATATGCTCATCGAGATAAATCGGAAACGATTTGTGGATACGATGAAAAAACAAGCCGAAATAGGTGCTACCAAAAACGGTGGACTGCACCGTTTGGCCCTTTCGGACGACGACCGAAAAATTCGAGACTGGTTTTACGAGCAAATGGACGATGAGGGACTAGACATCCGCATCGATGAGTTTGGAAACATGTTCGGTCGAAGGGAGGGTCGTAACCCCGAACAGGGAACGATTCTGCTCGGTTCACACCTCGACTCACAACCATACGGGGGAATATACGATGGTGCGCTTGGCGTCATTGCTGCACTCGAGTTCATTCGCACCCTCAACGACGAGGAAATAGAGACCGAACATCCAGTCGAGATCGTCAACTGGACGAACGAGGAAGGGTCACGATATCAACCTGCGATGCAAGGAAGTGGCGTGTGGGCCAGTAATCATGATCTCGAGGAGGAGTACGACAAAACGGACGAGGATGGAAATCGCTTCGAAGACGAATTGGAGCGAATCGGATACAAGGGAGATGTACCTGCAACTCCGACGGAAGACTACGACGGCTACTTCGAACTCCACATCGAACAGGGGCCGTATCTAGAAGAAAACGACGTAGACGTGGGAATCGTTACGGGAATCGTCGGATTTACCTGGGGTGCGATTACCTATTACGGTGAAGCCGATCACACCGGTCCTACGCCCATGCATTATCGCAGCGATGCACTCATCGGGGCGGCAGACGTAATCACACAAATTCGGCGAATAGCGAACTCGCTCGGGGAGCGAACCGTCGGTTCGACCGGTTTCATGGACGTTCAACCGAACTCAATCAACATCATCCCCGGTGAGGTAACGTTCACCTGGGGCTTTCGTGATCCAAGTGATGAGATCGTCGAAGACGCCTTCGACCGCGTTCTCGCTGAGGCGGAGATGGCAGCGGAACGGGAAGGACTCGATTGGGAGTGGGAAGAACGAATGCGTGCACCGTCCGTTGACTTTGCCGAGAGGAATATCGCGGCGGTCGAAAGCGCCACGGAGAACTTAGGATACGACGCGATGCGGATTTTCAGCGGAGCCGGTCACGATGCCACACACGTCGCCGATGTCATGGATACGTCGATGGTGTTTGCCGTCAGTGAGAATGGAAAAAGCCACTCCGAGGAGGAGTATACGAGCTGGGACGACTGTTACATGGCAGCAAACACGTTCGCGAACGCCGCACTCGAACTCGCAATGGAGGACTAATCATGGGAGATCCACAATTCGATCGCGTCGGCATCTGGAACTGGGAACGCAAAGATATCACCGATGAAGTACGATATGCTCAGTATGCAGAATCCAAAGGACTGGACTCCGTTTGGCAGGGTGAGTCGCGTCTCGTTCGAGATGCGATGACTGTCATGGGGGCATACACGCAGGTCACCGACGAGATCGATATCGCACCCGGTGTGACGAATTGCTATACGCGGAACGTGGCATTAATGGCCCAGACGTTTTCCACACTCGATGAGCTTTCCGGGGGGCGGATGAAGCTCGGCATCGGTGCTTGGTGGGATCCCCTCGCGACGAAGGTCGGCATCGACCGTCAGAAGCCGCTACGAAGGATGTGGGAATACTGTACTGTTGTCCGGAAATTGTTCGACCTCGATAACGTGACCTACGAGGGTCAAACGCTCGACGTTGAAGATATCGAACTTGATCTCGTCCGTTCGGACGCTTCACCACGAGATGTCCCGATATACATCGGTGCAACGGGTCCGACAATGCACAAGCTCACTGGCGAACTCGTGGGTAACGGAATCGCGGGCGGTGTGTTTATGAATTATCTCATTCCACCCGAACACAACGAACTCGGCATGCAGAAGCTCAAAGAGGGAGTCGAAAAACAGGGTGGATCAATCGAAGATGTCGATCGACCACAGCTGATCGCCGTCTCGATGGACAAGGATCGCCAACAAGCGATCGACCAAGCCCGTGGACTAGTAACACAATACATCGGACAACAGCCTCACATTAAGAAGGGATCGGGAATCGACCCCGACCTTGGTGAACAGGTCGAGGCGGAATTGGGAAGTTGGCCCGCGACGGCCGAGGACATCGAACGTGCAAGCGCCCTCGTGGATGACGAGATAGTGACGAACGTCGTGGCTGCAGGAACCCCAGAGGACGTCGTCAGTCGTGTACAGGATTATTGTGATACAGGGTGTACGGAGCCTGTTCTCTACTCGCTGGGCGATAACGTAGAGGAAGTTATCAACGTCTTCGCCGAGTTCAATTCCGAATAGCGACTGCAGCGATTTTCGGGTGCTTAGTTTGTATCCCAGTCGGGAACCTCACGCTCGATGAATTTCCCATATCCTGGTTCTCCGACAACTTCCCCATCTTCTGCGACAACTTCACCGCGGACGAGGGTCTTCTTCACACGACCAGTGACCGTTCGTCCTTCGTAAATCGAGAACTCCGCTTTGCTTACGTTGTCTTCGGCAGTGATGGTATACGTTTCATCCGGATCCATGAGAACGATATCCGCGTCCGTCCCCGTTTCCAACGTTCCCTTTTGGGAGAGTCCAAACGTGTCGGCGGGGTTCGTGGCCATCACGTGTACCACAAACGACGGTGTGAATTCCCTGCGATTCACCGCTTCATCGTAGAACACCGGCAAACTGACTTGGAGGGCGTTCGCTCCAAACGCACTGTCCCACCAGTTTTCGACTTGTTTTTGATCGAGTCGATATCCACAGTGGTCGGTCGAGACAACGCTCAGACAGCCGTTGTGAAGGTGTTCGAACATCGCCTCGATGTCATCTGGTTTTCGAATCGGCGGTGCAATCATCGGTAGATTACCCATCTCTTCGAAGATTGAATCGTCGAGTGTACAGTAATGGGTGCAGGTTTCGGCACGAATCATACTGCCGTCGTCTTGGAAGTACTCGAGAATATCGGCTGCTTTCCGGCACGTGGTGTGTATTCCATAATACTTCATTCCCGCTTCGAGAGCCATCCGAACGGCATCTTCTGCAGCCATGGCTTCCGCATAATCCGGCCGTGATTTCGGATACCACTCGGGGTCTCCTTTGCCTTCCTCTTTGAATTGCTCGGTCAGTGAATCACAAATTGACGGATCCTCCGTGTGAAACACACCGACGGCATCCTCTTCGGCGATGTGCTGTATGGCTCTATTCATGAATCCGTTCGAAAGGCCGTGCTCATATGCGGTGAACATCTTGAACGACGTCACACCAGCATCGATTACGTCGGGGATTTCATCGAAAACAGCAGGATCCTCTCGTGTGATTGCGCCGTGAAGGCTGTAATCGACCAATGCATTTTCGCCTTTCTCTTGCTTTCGCCTGACACCTTCCAATAGCGTCCCATCTTCGTCCCAAATACTCAGCTCACCGTCCCATGCCTGCCATGCAAAGTCGATATAGGACGTCGTCCCACCGACAGCAGCAGCACCGGTCGCGGATTCGTAGCTGTCGATGGAAAACATATCGTCGATGTGAACATGTGGGTCGATCACGCCGGGCATCACGAGCAAGCCGGATGCATCGATCGTTTCGGATGCATCCGGTAACGTTTCGGCCGTTCCGATACCCACGATTTTCCCATCGTCGATCGCGATACTAGCGTCGGTTTCCCCTGTAGCAGTCACCACGGTTCCACCGCTAATGATGGTTTCAACTACCATGATAGGAAATAACACTCATTACTAAAAAGTATTATGTTTAAAACAGTATAAATAAATTATATTTTCGCACATTGTAAACTAAATGAGGTAGATAATTGCCTGAATGTCAGAGACGCCATCGATTTCTACACCACAAAAAATTCTGATGGTGCCTATCAACCACTGAAGTGGGACTCACTCCTCCATCGCATTGTCCGATACCTCGAGGGCGCTGTCGAGTGCACCGATCGCATCATCGATCTCAGCGTCCGTAATCGTG
This sequence comes from Haladaptatus marinus, assembly GCF_051194195.1. Lineage (NCBI taxonomy): Archaea > Methanobacteriati > Methanobacteriota > Halobacteria > Halobacteriales > Haladaptataceae > Haladaptatus > Haladaptatus marinus. The sequence goes on along the minus strand of NZ_JBLZNK010000006.1, from coordinate 69,348 downwards.
AGCGGTGGGGCAATGATGAGAGTGTTGATCATGTTCGCGACGTAGACACCGTTTTCGTAGGCTTTGCTTGCCACCTCATCTACTACCGTACTTCCCATACTGACCTTGTCCTCGCGAGTTCCGAACGGGACGCGCTTATCCGGGTTCTTCGTCAGTTCGATTCCACGGAAGAGCCCAACACCTCGTGTGTCGCCCACACTGGGATGATCTTTTGCGAGGTCATCGAGACGAGTACCCAGATACTCTCCTGCCTCTCGAGCCTGATCGACGAGGTTTTCCGATTGGTAGGTTTCGACGGCCGCAAGTCCTGCAGCTACTGCGGCTGGATGACCGGAATAGGTGTGCCCGTGGCAAAACATGTTGTCTTCGAAATACTCGGCGATTTTACTGTTGACGATAGTGGCACCGAGTGGTTGATACGCCCCGGTCAGCCCCTTCGCCATCGTCATAATGTCGGGTTCGACGTCGAAAACGTCACAGCCAAACCACTCGCCGGTTCGCCCAAATCCAGACATCACTTCATCACAAATCAAGAGAGCGCCATGCTCGTGTGCGATTTCCTTGAGTCTGGGGAGATACTCATCAGGTGGCACGAGAATACCGTTCGAACCAACGATCGGTTCGACGAGTACTGCTGCGACTGTGTCACCCTCTAATTTCAGCATCTCTTCGATATATTCGAGACTCTGCATCGGATCCAATGTCGACCCGTAGGCGTACGGATCGGGAGCTTTGATCGTCCCCGGTATCCCGGGCTCTGCTGCAAGCCGACGGGGATCTCCTGTAACGCTAATGGATCCATAGGTTGCTCCGTGATAGGATCGGTATCGAGAGATGATTTTTTGTTTTCCGGTATAAAATCTCGCCATTTTAATTGCGGCTTCGACAGCCTCCGTACCGCTTGTCGAGAAAAACGTCTTTGAAAGGTCACCGGGTGTCACCTCTGCCAATTTCTTCCCGAGTTTTGCACGTGCCTCCGTGGTGAATCCTGGTGCGACATAGGCCGTTTCGTTGATCTGCTTGGTAACAGCGTCCGTAACTCGTTCGGCAGAATGACCGAGATTTGAACACATGAGCTGTCCTGAGAAGTCGATGTATTCGTCTCCGTTAGCATCAGTGAAGGTGACACCGTCGGTGTGTACTACCTGTGTTGGGCTCACTTCACTTTGAAACGACCATGTGCCAAAGACGTACTCTTTGTCGATCCGTTCGATTTCGTTTTGTGAGGTATCGGGTTCACTTTCTTGACCGGACATAGTTGTATTCACTCTACTCTGCAGGCGTTGATTAATCTTTGGTGAATTCACGCTATAGTAGGATAATGTTCTTTCGAGTACCTTGATTCAGAACAACGTCCGCATATTTATCTACACGCTGGATTTAGTGAGAAAGCGTTATGAGGCGGGGAGACAAATGCGCACATGACTCATGACGATGGAAGTTCCGATCGACATCGATTCCGTACAGAATTACATCGATGGAGAATGGCAAGCCCCGAGCGGTACCGACGGTCAAGATATAGTAAATCCTGCGACGGAAGAGACGATAGCGCACACGAACTTCAGTGCTACTTCCGATGTCGACGAGGCAGTGCAGGCGGGATATGAAGCGTTCGAGGAGTGGCGGGAGGTTCCGGTCGAAGAGCGTATCCAACCCCTGTTTCGATTGAAGCAATTGCTCGAAGATCATCAAGACGAAATCGCGGAGCTGCTAGTCACAGAGCACGGAAAAACGTTTCAGGAAGCGAAAGGAGAGCTTCGCCGAGGTATCGAAAACGTGGAGGTCGCCTGCGGAATTCCGTCGCTCATGCAAGCGGGTCACCTTCCAAACGCTGCCCCTGAGATCGACGAAACCGCCGTCCGGAAACCACTCGGGGTGTTTACTGCAATCACACCGTTCAATTTCCCGGGAATGATTCCGCTCTGGTTCCTTCCCTACGCGGTCGCCACCGGTAACGCGTTTATTCTCAAACCCAGCGAGCGCGACCCGCTGACCGCCCAGTACTTGTTCGCACTCGTCGAAAAAGCTGGATTCCCTGACGGGATTTTACAACTTGTGAACGGGGGCAAGGAGACAGTCAATACGCTGGTGAAACACGACGATATTGAAGGGGTATCTTTCGTCGGAAGTACTCCGGTAGCGAAGCACGTCTATGAAACGGCTGCCGCTAATGGAAAACGGGTTCAAGCGCAGGGTGGTGCCAAAAACCACATCGTTGTCGCCGAATCGGCAAATCTCGATTTCGCTGCCGAGCAGACCATCGGATCCGCTTTCGCGAACACCGGCCAACGGTGTCTTGCCAACCCTGTCGCTGTAGTCGTTGACGAGGTATACGACGACTTCGCGGATCGAGTGGTCGAAAACGCAGCGAACATGACTGTCGCAGACGGGTTAGCTGACGACTCTGAAATGGGGCCACTCATTACGCCGGAACAGCAAGAGCGGGTCGAGGGATACATTCGAGAAGGCATTGAGGACGGCGCAGATCTCCTCTTGGATGGCCGAGAACTCGAAACACCCGATACCGGGAATTTCCTTCGACCGACGATCTTTGGCGATGTCGATCCGGAGATGAGCATTGCCCGTGAGGAGATCTTTGGACCGGTCCTCGCGCTTATCCGCGCTGACGATTTCGAGGATGCCCTCGGTATCGTGAATCGAAGTCGGTTCGGTAATGCTGCTAGTCTCTTTACCGACCGAGGAAGTGATGCCCGAAAATTCCGCCATACGGTCGACGCTGGCAACCTCGGTGTGAACACCGGGACGGCCGCTCCGATGGCATTCTTCCACTTTGGCGGCTGGAAGGATTCCTTCTTCGGTGACCTCCATGCCCAAGGTGAAGATATGATTCATTTCTACACCGATAAAGCGATCTACATCGAGCGATGGCCTGACGCATAGCACCGCGTTCTTCGCTGTCCTCCTTCCATTCTCAGAAAAATCCCATCGACCGGAACGACACTTCAGTTGAAAACCGCTACGATAGATTCATCCAGTGCCTGGTCGATCTTGGATAGCGTTGCGACCAACGGCGGGGAGATGATAATCCGGAAGTCAGAACGACCACCACCTAGCAAAACACCTCGCTCACGACATTCGTGGAGGACCCACCCTGCAATTTTCAACTATTCACCAAGCCGATAGGTTCGATAATCTTCGTCACATGGTGGTCCGTACGTGGCATGCAGGGTGCGTTCGTCGAGATCAAGGATTACGCTCGTGTCCGTTTGACTGCGCTCTTCCGCGGGAGAATTCGGATCTTCATGCCGACAGATACTCGCAGGACGACCGAAGTGGTCGCAAAGTGCGGACTTTATTATTTGAGTATCTATCTCGTCATCCTGTTGTTCGAATATTCGATGAAGTCGATTTGCTCGATAGAGTGTGTCCGGGAGCTGTCGTTCCATTCGGCTCTCGAAACCCGGTGTCATGAAGTGATTGGCGTGTGTAATGATTCCATCCCGTGGATAGATGTAATCAGTCCGGTTGGGCGACGTTTCGATGTCTATCACCTCTCCGTCGCCATGACCGACGACATAATTGGCCGAACAGGCGTGTGGCGTCGCGATAATTGATTCGAGCGCACTATCGTAGCGTGTCGCATCGAGGATCTCCCGACAGCGAAGGTGGAAGGGTTTTCGGAACGGGTGTTCACCATCGTCCGGAGAAACGAGGCCGTTGATCACGAGCCCGATACCCTGTTCGTTGACACCCATTTTCCCGCCGACGATACCTGCCTCCGTAATCGCTATGTGATCGCTTCCGTCGCTCTGGTGAATCTCGGTCACGAGGAGCGTATCTGCGATGGGGGGTGCCCAGTCCCAATTCTGTCCAATATACGTTCTCCCGTCGGCTGTTGCCATCGGAAGAAGACCAAAACTAGTACAGCCGTCCGTTCCGGCCGTTTGGTCGGAATAGGACGCATAGAGTATCTCATATCGGACATTGAGAAGCATTACCTCCTCGATTGGGATACCACTTCCGTCGGCGATGCCACGCAGTTCTGAGGCATAGTCAGGGTTCCATTCCTCAACGAGGGGAACATACTCGCTTGCTTGGCGCCGAACGGCTTCCTCCGTGGCACCATGTTGTGCAAATCGTGTCAGGTACGTTCCGACATTCGCACGAATCTCTTCTGCGAAGCGTTCCCCGTGTGTAAGTCCGCGTTCATACGGAGACCCGGTCAAAACGAGATACGGTAATGACGTCATCGTTCTTTTTTCAGGGCGCTAATCATCCGAAGTGGCGTACTCCTGCCGTGGCCCACTCCCCTGATTTGGAAGGGCATAATAGCCGACCAGCAACACCAATGCGGCCGACCCTACGCCGATGAACGTCGCGGGGATTCCAACTCCTCCGCCGAAGAAATTTGCGGCGAGACCCAAGACGGTTCCAACAACGATCGAGGCAAGTACAGCCCCCCCGTTGATACCCGAAAGATAGAGGGCTGTATAAACCGGGATGAGGAAGGCACTCGTCAGAAGGATCGCACGAAGGTTGTAAAGGCCGATGATGGTGTCTGGAGGATTGACGGCCGCCGCCGTCGCGGTTAATCCGAAGATAATGGTTGCTATCCGTGAAATGCGGAGCTGTGATTCATCCGATGCGTTCGGTCGAAAGTAGCTGTAGATATCACGTGCTGTTGTGATTCCCGTCGAGTGAAGCCGTGTGTCGGTCGTCGACAGAATCGCACTCATTACGGCGAGGATGATAACGACGCCTATCGAGGTAGGAACGTAATTGGTTATCAGCGTCGGGAACGCGTTATCTACATTGTTGAGCGACAATCCGGCGTTCTCCAATGCGACGGTCGTCGCACCACCGAGGATCACGAGAGCACTGTAGAACACCGAAAGAATGACACCGGACGCTGCGAGATGGATTTTCGCTGTCCGGACGTCTTTCGTTGCAGCGATACGCACGATCATGTTTTGCTCCGTGAATATCGTGCCGAAAAACGCGACGACGGATGCGACGACTCCGATCACCGTGTAGGCACCCGCTCCGAGGGGGGCGACGTTTGCTGAATTCATCGCGGCGAATTCAGTATTGATGGTGGTGAACCCACCCAAATCAAGTACCATGTACCCGAGCGCGAACAGAACGGCCGCGACCATGATCGTTCCTTGAAGAAGGTCTGTCCACGCCACGCTCACAAGGCCTCCGAGGACGGTGTAGGTGATAAAAACGACGCCGATGACCCACACCATGTACTCGTACGGAACGCCGGTGATAGTCGTGACGAGGAGACTGGCACCGACGAGTTGCATAATGAGGTATAGCCAGCCATTTGCGAGCAACACTGCTCCTGCGATCGGTCGTGCCGCTTGTCGCCCGGTCAGATCCGCAATGATGTCCGGCAACGTCAGGTGATTCAACTGTCGAACACGGCCTACGACGAAGTAGAGACCACTCACACCAAGCATCAATCCCAAAATAGTACCAGTCATGAGCGAGTAGCCGCCGCCGTAAACGGCTCCAATAAACCCGATTACACTAACCGCGCTCACGAAGTTGGCAACAAGTGACCACGTCGCTAGAGTCGGTCCCATGCTCTGGCCCATCACCCAGAAATCCATGACATCGGTGGTCTTCCTGTATCCCCAGATACCGATCGCGAGAACGATGAGCAGATACACCACAAACGCACCGAGATAATACGGATTGACGTCAGCCATCGTTGTGGCCTCCATCAGTTGCACGTGGTTCTGTCGTTGTCTTTTCGACGTTTTCGTTAACTGGTCTTCCCAACAGCACGTGGACGACCGTGTAATGAATTGCTCCAAGGCTCCCGGCTAAAATTGTCGCAACGAAAACCAGGAACATTGTTGTTGGCATGCCATACATTGTCATGTCTGACTCTACCACATATGATACTATTTCCAGATGTAAATCTATCGGTTATCATTGTACAATATATTATAGAAATATATGATTATCGTATATTGTCCACAAACACGCCAAAATATAGATATAATCTTCCTGGAGAAGCCTCCTACATCTTCAAAAATTATTGTCCGTCAGGTTCGGTTTTTATTCCGATACGTGACTTTCCGAGAGGATTTCTTCAGTTGCGCCGAGAAGTGCAGCAAGCCCATCTGCTGCGGATGAAAGTTCTACATGTTCGTCGTACGTATGTGCCTGTGCCAAATCACCTGGACCCCAAGTGATCGCTTCAGTATCAGCATCATTGATAAAGTTACGAACGTCGGTAGACGCGTTTACCCCCCACGGTTCTGGAGACACGTCTGCAACCCGTGCGGAGTGTTTACGGAATACATCTGCAAGGACGCAATCTTCGTCTATTGCAGCTGATTCGTATGTCCGTGTCCGGTTCCAAGAGATTGTAATACCGTGTTCGTCTTCGACATTCTCCACCAGTGCATCAATTTCCGAATCGATTTGCTCGATGCTTTCATCTGGGAGAAAGCGACGATCGATGGTGATTGTTGCTTCTTCAGGAACGACGTTCTCTTTCGTTCCTGCCTCGAACATCGTTACTGTCGAATATGCTTGCCCAACCAGTCGATCACTTCGTTCTCTAATCTCAGTGTCGTACTCATCGAGTGCGTCCAACACGGGTCTTGCATACTGAATCGCGTTCGTTCCCTGATCGGGTCGACTTGCGTGTGATGGGTCGCCAGTAATGACGATTTCGTACCATGCCAGACCCTTTTCGCTCGTTGCAGTGTGCAACCCAGTTGGCTCGAGAACGACACCATAATCCCCGTCGTACCCGTTTTCGAGTAGAGTCTTCGTCCCCGGTTCGGCTGTTTCTTCACCGATCGCAGCGTGAAAAACGAGCGAGCCTGGAAGTTTTCCGGCTTTGATATCGTCTGCAAAGTGAGCTACCGTCAACATCCCTATCGCAACGCCGGTCTTCATGTCGACGCTACCACGACCGTAGAGACATCCGTCTACTTCATCACCGGCATACGGATCGTGCGTCCACTGATCTCGGTCCCCTGCTGGTACGACGTCGATATGACCATTTAACACGAGTGTTGGTTCTCCGTTCCCAACCTTGACACCAACTTGGGGTCGGTCAGGATATGGTTCATCGATAACGTCCGCTTCGATACCACGTTCTTCGAACCAGTTGGCGATATACTCCGTACACGCTTTTTCGTTCCCAGGCGGATTTTCCGTCTCAATACGGACGAGGTCTCCAATTAAGGTAGTCAGCTCTTCTACTTGTTCCGTGTTGCCCATGCACAAACTCACTCACCATTCTTCAAAACATTTGTGATTAGCTGTATTATGTCTGTATATGGATCTGTCTTCGGAATTATTTTCTAAAATAAATATCAAGACAGGATATTATTCTGTATGACGTGAGCGTACTTTCCGAGATTTCGATCTGGATTAAGCCCCTGGAAGCGTTCCGCTCCCATCTGCACTGATGTCGATCGCCACGTTCTTCGTTTGAAGATACGAATCTAGTGCTTCTAAGCCCTTTTCGCGACCAATACCGCTGTATTTGTAACCACCGAACGGCGTCTGTGTCGTATCTCCGAACCACTTATTCACGTAGACGTTGCCCGCCTCAAGGTATCGTGCGAGACGGTGTGCCCGAGTAATATCGTTCGTGAATATGCCTGCTGTCAGTCCATACTTCGTATCGTTAGCTATCGATAGTGCCTCTTCTTCATCACGAAAGGAGATCACCGAGAGTACTGGGCCAAATATCTCCTCCTGAGCGACCCGCATCTCGTTTTGGACATCGGTGAAGATCGTCGGTTCGACAAAGTAGCCCGGTCTGTCGGGTACATTCCCGCCGGTTATCGGTGTTGCACCCTCTTTTTTCCCAACTTCGATATACTCCAGTACCCGATCTTTGTGTTCAGCAGACGCAAGTGGACCCATATCGGGGTCGTCTATTCCTGAGCCGATTTTATACTCATCAACAATCGATACGATTCGGTCGACCAACTGATCGTGGATATCTTCGTGAACGAGGAGACGATCGGCTGCTGAACAGACCTGCCCAGCGTTCGTGAAAATGGCAGTAGCGATGCTTTCGGCGGTTCTATCGAGGGGTGCATCAGGGAATACTACTGCTGGATTTTTCCCGCCAAGTTCGAGTGTTACCGGTGTGACGGTGTCTGCTGCATGCTGCATGATCGATTGACCTGTCGCGACGCTTCCTGTGAAGGTGATCGTATCGACATCGGTGTGGGACACGAGCGGTTGTCCAGTCGATTCACCAGTTCCAGTTACGACGTTGACGGCACCATCTGGTAGGCCGGCTTCAGAACAGAGTTCGGCAAGCTTGAGAGTCGATAGTGCCGTCTGTGGGGCCGGTTTGACGACAACCGTGTTGCCGGCAACCAACGCCGGTGCGATACCCCGAGCAAACAAGTTCCCGGGGAAATTCCATGGTGTAACTTGTGCACTCACTCCGTACGGTTCGCGGAGCGTGAAATCGACTTGGTCTGACCCAACTGGTACGCTTCGGCCCTCGAGCTTATCAGCAACGCCGGAATAGTATTCGAAATATCGCCACGCACCGCGCATATCGCTTTTTGCCTGGGACATCGGTTTCCCCTGATCTTTGCATTCGATTGCCGCTAGCTCGTCAGCAGAATCACGGATCTGGCTTCCGATGCGATGGACGATCCGACCACGTTTCTCCGGTGAGACATCACGCCACGATTCGAATGCAGCACGAGCAGTTGTGACTGCCTGATCGACATCTCGTGAGTCGGCTACCGCGATTTCTGCGAACGAATTCCCCGTCGCAGGGTCGTATGTCGGGATATAGTCGTCCGTGGACGGGGGCACTTGTTCCCCACCGATGAAGAGGGAATATCGTTCTTTGAAAGATATATCTGGTTGAACCATACTCTCTTTGTGTTCGCCATAACGATAGTACTTTGGCAATAATACAAGAATACGTCATTTAGAAGAACAATATCCGCATATTGGGTACCAATTAGGATGACAGACTAATTCTAAGGTAGATAAACCGAAGTTTGATAGTAAATGCCACGAGACACCTTCACATGAGCTTTTCCGAGAAGACGGTGATAGTAACGGGGTCGGGTTCCGGGATGGGCCAAGCCATCGCAGAGAGATTCGCGTCCAAAGGGGCAGCAGTCGTGTGTGCGGATATCGATGTCGATGCTGCTACCCAAACTGCTGAGACAATCGAACTCGACGACGGTACTGCACTAGCACTTGAAGTCGATGTCTCGTCCGAAAACGCCGTGAAAACGATGATCGAGCGAACAGTGGCGGAGTTCGGTTCGCTCGATGTGTTGCACAACAATGCAGGCATCCCTCAGCAGGCGACCCCGGTCGAGGACGTTTCTGAGATGGAATGGGATCGAATTCTTTCTGTCAATTTAAAAAGCGCCTTTCTCGGGGCGAAACACGCTGTCCCACATCTTCGCGACGGCGGTGGTGTCGTCCTTAACACTGCATCTACGGCAGCGATTCGGCCACGAACCGGACTTTCGGCATACGTTGCATCGAAAGGCGGGATGGTCGCTCTAACAAAGCAACTTGCCTATGAACTCGCACCATCCATCCGGGTAAATGCCATCTGCCCCGTAGCGACGGAGACACCGATGTTGTCGAAGTTTGCGGGTGAAGACCTCAGCGTAGCCGATATGCAACAGACGATTCCACTCGAACGCCTCGCCGAACCGATGGATATTGCCGCGGCGGCTACCTTCCTCGCCAGCGATGACGCCGAAATGATAACTGGAACCGCCCTCGAGGTCGACGGCGGGAGGGATATCTGATGGCAACGAAGCGGGCTATTTATGACGAGGTCGATAATCGACGTGATGAGATCGTTTGCCTCCTCTCTTCGCTTCTCGAAATTCGAACAGAAAATCCCCCGGGTAGAAATTATCGAGACGGTGCTGCCTTTCTCGATAGGGTGCTTTCGGAACGAGGATACGACGTCGAATTAGTCGACGTTCCCGAAGATGTCGTAGAACGTCACTATCCAGAGCGATCCCACTTGGAGCGGGTCAATGTGCTCGGCCAGAAAGCGTTCGGGGATGGGCCGAACATCCACTACACCGGACACTACGATGTTGTTCCTGCAGGAGAAGATTGGACCCGAGATCCGTTCGACCCGACGATAGAAGACGACCGGATTTATGCACGCGGTGCCAGCGATATGAAATCCGGTATCGTCGCTAGTCTGGTTGCGATCGACGTATTGGAAGCCGTCAATGCTGAATTGAAAGGATCAGTCACACAAAGCATGACGGTCGACGAGGAAACGGGTGGGTTTACTGGCCTCGGATATCTCGCACAGGAAGGTCACCTCGATGACACCGATTATTGTGTTTACACCGAATGTTTCGACTCCTCTCGGATTTGTCTTGGTCATCGTGGGGTTCTGAAGTTCAAGGTCGTGACACGGGGACGAAAGGCTCACGGCTGTATGGCCCACGATGGAACCAACGCTATTTCGACGATGAATGACTTCGTAACACGCATCGAGGAGTATCGGACTAGACTTCATCAACGGACAACCGATCTCCCGGTCACACCGAGTGAATCTCGACGAGCGGATATCTCGGTGACGATGATGGACGCGGGCTACTCCGAGAATGTGGTTCCAGATCGCTGTACGGCGACGTTCTATCGGGTACTCGTTCCAACCGAATCGGTCGCGGATGTGCGAAACGAGATTCGGGAATTGATATGGGAAACAGAGGGCAACATGGATGCCTCTCTTGAGTATGAGGAGATCATGTTTGCGGAACCAACGAGCGTCTCCCAAGACTGTCAAGTAAGCCAAACGTTTGCACGAAATATCGAGTCGTTTTACGGGAATTCCGAATTCGTCATCTCCCCTGGTTCAGACGATCAACGCTTTGTCGTCAACGACGCAGGCATCGATCAATGCATCGTGTATGGCCCTGGGCGTCTAGAACAGGCTCACGTCGAGGATGAATTCGTATCGATCGAAGACATACTTACTGCGATAAAAGTGATGGCAGTTTCGACTGCACAGCTCATCGGCGATTTGGACGAATAGTTCGTCAGTCCCTCTCCATCAGAAATCTCTCTAAGAATCGCTTCGAAGATAACCGAAACGATCGAATAGATATAGTATTTTCAAGATTTGGTCGGTCTCCAATATCCATTGTGAAGTACCACGGGGGAAAGCCCCGAGACACTCTCGCTATAGTATTGTAGACGAATAAACAGAAATTAACTTGAAGAATTGGATGACAGTATTAAGTAATTTGAGTGCTTCTCGACACAGTTGAACAATATTCTGCAGACGCCAATTAAATTAGAAGTATTTACCAAAAAGCGTGCTATACATATATCTTCGGGCGTGAAACTAGCATAATGGCAAAGGGATATTCAGCGAGTGATGATTTCGATGAGGTCGACCTGAAATTGCTTACTTTTATCGAAAATGATTTCGACGTAAGCTTGGATAAGTTATCCGATGAATTAGATCTTTCGAAATCAGCAGTCCATTATCGGCTTAACAAAATGAAAGAAAGTGGCGTGATCAAAGGTATCACCGCCGACTTGAATCCAGAGCCTTTCGAACTGGATATGGTGGCAATCACCGAGGTATCCGTTACCCATGAGAAAGGATACTCGACCGATATTGGGAACAAACTCGCAGATATTCAGGGTGTAGAACAAGTATACTATACGATGGGTGATGTGGACTTCATGGTTCTCACCCGTGTCCAGGATCGAAATCGGATGAACGAAGTCATCGATCAGATGGTTGCTATTGATGCTGTTAACGAAACGTCCTCACGATTCGTCATGGATGAAGTGAAAAACAATCCGAAATTCATGGATAATTTCTCTCAAGAGTGATTTATCGAAGCTAATCGTTGTTTACGTAGCCAAAACGAGTTACTCCTCGAAACATACGCTTTTACAGACAGCTCGTCTGCAAAGTCGAACTCGAAACCGATGAGTCAGCAGGTGACGGGGCTGCGGGAATCGACCTCGGCATCAAGAACATTGCCACGGTCGCGTTCCCCGACGAATACGTCCTGTTCCCCAGTAACTCGCTCAAACAAGACAAACACTACTTCACCCAAGCGGAGTACGACACCGAAGGAGAGAACGGCCCGTCTGAGAAGTCGATGTGGGCACGCCGGAAGCTCGCTGACCGCGAAACGCATTTCTACCACGTTCTCACGGACACCATCCTCACCGAGTGTGTCGAACGCGGTGTTGGCACACTCGCGGTGAGTTGGCCTGAGAACGTGCGTGAGTCGGACTGGGGGAAGACGGGAAACAAGAAGTTGCACTCGTGGGCGTTCGACCGCGTCTACCAGTACCTCAACTTCAAAGGCGAGATACGTGGCGTCGAGGTGCTTAAAAGAGAACGAGTGGGACACTTCGAAGACCTGCTCACGGGGTGGCGACGACACGAAGTCGAACCATGTCGAACGTGGCCTGTACGTCTGCTCGTCGTGTGAGTTAGTCGGGAACGCGAATTGCAACGCGACGGAGAACATGCGGCAGAAGATAACTTCGAGTCCTCACAGCGAGGATAGGAGTAACGGCTGTGTGGCACAGCCATCGGTACACCTGTTCGACCGCGAGAGCGGGACGTTTCGGACGAGAGAACAGGTCGTGTCGTAGACCGGCAAATATCCCAACTGCGGTACGGGAAGCCCCGCCGTTTACGGCGGGGAGGATGTCACGTCCGCAAGTCAAAAACGGCCCCCTCACTGTCAAGTTTCAGGTCAAGCGAATCGTCGGCAACGATAACTGTGATCTCGATTTCCAGTGGGTCTTGGGACACGACGGTCTGTTCGGCGATCGTTTCCGTCTCAATACGGAGCCACTGGTGACCCCACGTTTCGTAATCGTGGTCGTGATCGAATGCTGCTACCGTTGGATGACAAATAATGTGTCGTCCGGTGGGGATAGTCCATGAATTTTTACAGACGCTACAGACGCGCCGGAACTGAATTTCAAAGATACTGCCGCAATGAGTGCAGACTTGGCCGTCGCTGACCGTGTGTGTCTCACAAATAAACGGTGTCGCGATGACCGTCCCAGAACATTCTGGACAAACACCTTCGATCATCGACTTGATGTGGAATTTCAACCACGTGAATTGCGCCCGGTACATTTCGGTCAGCGACCGACTGCGAACACCAACTGGTAGCAGCAGAGGCACCACACTCAGCACACCCGATGGAAGACCAGGAAGTTTCCATCCTCCTTCACAGGTAGTACATCGAATAAGTAAATGATCGGGTGACTGTTCTGTCCCGTGATCGAGGACGACTCCCCCGCCACAGAGAGGGCATGGATCGTCGATCGGTTCGGCATCGAAGACCACCTCCTCAGTGAGTGACCCCGCCAGAATTGTACTAATGATTTGCTCGCCCGGACGGCGGAGTTTATACCCATCATCTGTTTGGTGGATGAACCTCCCGATGAGTTGTTTGAGATGATAATTGAACTGCGATCCATCGCGCATGCCAACACGCTTTCGCAACTCCGCAAACGACAGAGCCTCGCGCTCATGGTATTCATCTGGGTCTTTTGCTTGTGTGTCCCAGAGGGTGTGCAAGATAGCCAGCCGGGTTTCGTGGCCGAGGATCCTAAACGCCTCTTCTGGTGAGAATCCTTCCTGACCCTTGATGTCGTCGTGCATGATCCTATCCTACACTAATGCGCTAGGAACAATGTTAACTATTAGCAACCGTTCAGAGCGCATTGTGCTATCCGATACCATAATACGCGAACATGTTAGTTTTTTATGTATGTGCATTTCAGTCCGAGTGCTTATAGAAATGTTTTCCAGCGAACAGCTATCGAGGTGAGAGACGTCATACGAACTGGAAAAAAGCAGTGAAGGTGACCCAAAATGACCCACGCAACGAACCTCCTTGTTGTTGTCGACCCGACAGACACCGAGGGACACCCAGTCCAGGAAGCAGCAGCGCACGCGGCAGGTACCGGCACAGGACTCGTCGTCCTGTCTGTGATGACGTATGACGACTATCGGGCACGCGCCCGAGCTGTTAATGGAATCCGACAACTCAACTTCGAGTACACGTACGACCATGCAGTAGAAGCGAGCCGTCACGTTGCCCTTCGCATTACCGATGCAGTGCTCGCGGACAGCGACATTCCGTTCGAAGTGATTGGGTTCGTCGGAACCCCCGTGGAGGCCGTTCACACAGTAGCAGAGGAGTATGACTGTGATCACGTGGTCGTGACCGGACATCGCCGTAGTATTTGGGACATCATCCGAGGTGTTCCAGATCTCGCAACGACCATCGAGAAGACGTTTCCCGGCAATGTCACGGTGTTCTTCGATCATCTTCGAGATGAACCCCTGGCACCGCCTACCATAGTCGGGCCGAACGTTCCCCACAAACCCGCATAGATTCAATCTTGATATTGGCAACAGGCGGCTCGGCATACTCACCAGATAATGACACCACAAACCAAAGAATCGGTCGACAACAGATGTGCCAGAAGTGACCGACGAGCGTTTTTAGAAGGCATTGGGACAGTGGGAACCACTGCATTTCTGGGGGCGCACTCTGTCGCAGCTTTCACATCGAAGGAGAGCCCTCTAAAGACGTTAGAGAACGATAAATGGCGGATGGCCAACGCTAATTCCACACAAACCGGTGCAGTCCCTCGTTCAACGGGGCCGACGGATCCGGTCGACGTTCGTTGGCGGTTCGAAACGGCTGCTGGCCACCGCACGTTCGTTGGCGCGGCAACCACGGACACCGTATTTGTCGGAAGTAGCGATACCGCAGTATACGCGCTCGACGCTGCAACCGGTAGCGAACGCTGGCGATTTGAAACACCAACTGGAGAAACACGCCCGACAGCACTGACCAACGATACTCTCTATGTCGGGAGCGACGATACAAATGTCTATGCTGTGGATCTGGCAACCGGTACTGAACGCTGGCGTTTCACGGAGGCTACTGATAGAACGGAAGCACCAGCAGTGGGCACGGTTACTCGATCCAGTTCACCGCAATATGAAAATGCACCGTGGACTACTCCACGGAGCACAGACGCTAGTGACATCGTCATCGTCAGCAGTGGCGACGGCTCCGTCTACGCACTCGATGCAGTGACTGGTGAGGAGCACTGGCGGTTTGACAAGCCTGCGGATGCGACGTCGACGCCGACAGTAGTGAACGGAACAGCCTTCGTCGGTAGTGCAGACACGAAACTGTATGCGGTGTCGATGGCGACGGGGGAAGATCGATGGCAGTTCGATGATGCGACTAATCCCACGTCCCTGCCAGCGGTAGCGGGGCGCACCGTTTATATCACGAGTCTGAATAATATTCTATACGCAGTAAATGCGGTGACTGGCAAGAAACGATGGCGATTCAAGCAAGGTACTGACTGGATGAGTGACCCCATGATTGCGGATGGGAATGTCTACGTTGGGCGAGGGCCGGTGGATACCAGTGTTCACGCCCTTAATGCGATGACTGGCGAGGAACGGTGGCGATTTGAGAAGCCAAGAAGCGGAACAGTATTCATGTCAGCCGCGGCTGGCACAGTATATATCGGAAACGCCGATACCACGATGTATGCGGTGGACGCAGCAACAGGAGTGGAACGCTGGCGGTTCGAAGCGAGTACCGATATGTCGATTCCGAGTGCCGTGGTGGGCGAGACTCTCTACGTCGGGAGCGACATCCCGGACGGAACCGTCTACGCTCTGGTATAAGCTGACATTTTTTCTACTCATCAACCGGTCGGTGGCTCACTAATTACTGGGGAACGTTTTTGCCTCTGTAGGTACAACGTACCTACACGATGAGCACCCGAAAAGTCAACTTTCGTCTGCCGGTAGAACTCGTGACTCATGCAGATATCGCTGCTGAAGTTACGCACAAAAACCGAACCGAACTCCTCATCGAAGCACTTCGAGAGTACCTCAAGGAAATCGAATCAGAAGAGAGCTTTCAAGAAGCAGTCATTGAACTCTATCTCGCAGACGAACTTGAATTCGAAACCCTCATCGATATTATCGGTCGACAGGACGCAGAAGCAGTCCGTACCTCAAAGCAACTTCTTGATGAGGGAGACGACCTCGCCGACAAACTTGCAGATTTGTAAATGCTGGTTATCGATACAAGCGCGTTCATTTCTCTCGCGGTCGGTAATGTCCTCGATGACGTGCTACCCGAATACGACGTCGTAACTACGAGATTCGTCATCGAGGAACTTGAATCGACTGCAGAATATGATGATGTCCATGGTCACGGGGCAACAGCCGTCCTCGAACGTTCCGCCCGTTTCGAGGTTCTGGATACCTCTGCCCCAGAACTTTCTTCGAGTCGAATCGATGCTGGCGAGGCGAGCTGTGTCGCGGCTGTTGAAGAGACCGATGCAGCGTTTCTCATCACGGACGATTTTCGAGCACTTCCCGAACTCACTACTCTTGTCTCGGCTGATGTTGCTCTTTCACCAATTCTTTTCCGCGCACTCGTCAAACGGGGTGTCCTTACTGATTCCGAAGCTCGATCTGCACTCGATACTATTGCACGTGATCGGGACTGGCTTGATGCGCCAATCTATCACTATGCACAGCGTCTCTTTGAAGAAGAGTCGGGAACGTAATCACCCGAGAGTGGTTACTGAATACGGGTCACAAAAGAAATTGGGAGGAAGAACGGTGCCCCCGGACTCGTTGACGTCACCAACGAGAGCCACGAGAACCCTGCAGCCCACCAGTACACAGTCTCTATCGACGACGTGACGCACGAACTGATGGCCTGTACGTGCCCGCATCACGTCCACCGCAACGCCATCTGCAAACACATGGCCGCCGTCGAAAACGCAACTGACGATGGGACGCTTGACGTCTTCTTGTCCAAGGACGAAGACGATGCCGAACCCGAAGACTGCGACGGTCTCGGTGGCATCCTGTGCTGGCCGTGCGTGCAAACGGGACGGAAGGAACTGCCGAACGAACCACCGCTTCAGTCTTTTTTATCTATGGCACGCCAAGTGACGGTCTCGGATAGCACCGACCAGCGAACGCTGACAGAAAGCGCTAACGCTGCGACCGACGATACTTCCGAGACACCGACGGCCCTCCTCGACCGAGCACGACAGCACGCAACGAACGTCGCCACCGAGCATTTCCAGGACCTACCGGTCGAAACGATCAACTGGGAGGTCTCACACCGAACCCAACGACAAGCAGGCGTCACGAAGTACGACCCTCTGTTCGGTACGATACAGTCCTTGCCAATTATCGATGAAATCTCACGAAACCGAATGAACTCGAGAGGTGGTCGTCAATCTGGAAATAGTGCCACCTTCCCGAGCGCCGAGCTTTTGATGCCGATCATCCCCGTTCGAAGTACTACTCGGCAGTTCGGGTACGCTACTTCCATAGTTAGTTATACTGGCAGCGATCTATTCGTAGCTTCTGCCTGAAAAGGATATCTTGCCAGTGATCCACCACTGAACTCTGGGCACGCTATTAAGATGATCCACATTTGGCAGTACCACGAGTTCGGCGACACGGATCACGGCGCAACGTTCACCCGCTGGACTCATACCCTCGACACAACCCAACACCGCGAGCGATTCACCGCGCCAAATTGGCGGCTCGTGTTCCAGGACTGCGGCGGTCGGATTCCGCGCTATCGCCGCTCGAAAACCGTCCGCAACCCTAAATAGTACTGCTGTAGTGAGTGTAGTGGGTCGTCCCGCGTCGAGGAGGTCGATAATCACTGACCGAAAATGACTGGTCGTTTTCTGGGAGTTGCCATAGAATGTCACCAGTGTTCGGATCATCACAGATAGCGACACCAACAGGAGGTCCAGTTGGACGGGGGCTGTGGCCCTCCGAGCGGCCAGGGACAAAGACCTCCACAAAGCGAGAAGTATGGCTTCGGTAGAAGGAACGGTTCGTTTTGGTGAAACTGGTGCGTCTTCTCCGCAGAACTACCCAAATGGTCGAGTAAATACTGAATTCCGTCTTTTCTGGATGTTTGTCTAAATATTCTCCGGATTTAAAAAATGAATGCGGAAGTCTTAACCGTGTGTTGGGTCTCTGTTTAGTTGTAATGGCAAACGGTAAGGTTGATTTCTTCAACGACACTGGCGGCTACGGTTTCATCACGACGGACGACTCTGACGACGACGTATTCTTCCACATGGAGGACGTTGGCGGCGCTGACCTCGAAGAGGGGCAGGAGATTGACTTCGATATCGAACAGGCCCCCAAGGGCCCGCGCGCGATGAACGTCGTTCGCGCATAATACACGGTTCACGTAGTCGCCATCAGGCGACGCTGTGAGACTTTATTCCATTTTCAGATGAAGGTTCACCCAGAGCAGTAGCCTTCGCACTGTCCCATCCAGAGGTCAATTTATCAAACAGATCCCAATTACGGAGTCACATACCGATATTTATTCCTGTATAGGTTATGAATAATTTTATAATATGTAAAATGAAAACATATATGGCTGAGTTGCTGGTATCTCATACCAGACTATGGAACTACTTCATCGGTTACGTGACGCCTTCAGTCCGGAAGAGGTCAGTCAGCAAACGGAAAAGCAAGTCCGAGCAACCGGTGACATTTTTGAATGTGAAGACTGTGGTACAACGTTCATTTCAAAGCCAACCCAGTGTTCAAAGTGCGATCACAACGAGTTCCGGAATCACGGCAGCTGTTAATACTCTGTTCGTCCCAGACTTCCTAGGCCGAATTCGCTGGAACCCATCACATAGTAACAAACGCTGTTTCTTCCTCATACCGACGAGATATACCCCCCCCCATCGACCAAATTACTAAGATGCTATAAATAGTCTCTCCCTATATGGCGGTCATTGTTGAGCTGTCTCTTCCTCCGGAGAGCTTCCCATTAGGGACAATGCTCACCGCCGGAACAGACCTCCACATCGAGTTCGAACGCATCGTCCCCGTCGGTGCAGACGTGGTTCCCATCTTTTGGGCGTGGGATGGCGATTTAGATGCCTTCGAAGAGCGTGTCGGGGACGACACCAACGTCCAGCAATTAGTTGCAATCGACCAAGTGGAAGACCGTCGCTTGTATCTCCTCAATTGGGATATCCCAGCCGGTGCCTTCCTTGAAGGGCTCACCACCACAGAGGGGATTATTCGAAATGCACACGGGTATGGCGACGAAGATTGGGAGTTCGAATTGCTGTTCCCCTCCCAGGATCAGTTGACGAAGTTTCACAATGTGAGCCGTGAGAACGAGATTGAGTATACACTCGGTAAAATGCATTCGTTGAGTGAGGCTGGAGCATCTGAACTCGCAAACATCGTCACGGATAAGCAACGTGAAGCAATCGTGCTTGCGTTCCAACGTGGCTATTTCATGACGCCTCGGAAGGTGACGCTATCGGAATTGGCGACCGAACTCGATATCACCCAACAGTCGTTATCCAATCGGATCCGAAACGGCATCGAAGCAATCGTGGAGCATATGCTGTTTGGTGCATCCGAACACTGACTTTCAGACTCGCGTTCATTTCCCTCAGGAGTTTTAAACCAGTTTGTTATAACAGACCGAATTCTTATACAACACACTCCAGTAGTCTCTACAAAGATGGACTCTCCGCCGGATGATGACGACCAGCGATGTTCACTCGATGAGCTATTGAAGCTTGTAGCTGATCCACAACGTCGACAGATTCTCCGCTATCTCATTGCAAATGCTGATCAGCCTGTCCCACTCGAAGCACTCGTCGAGCATCTCGGTACACACATACCCGGCGATGCGCCAACTGATACACCGGACGCCACTGACCGAGAACGTCTGTTGATTCAACTCCACCATCTTCAGCTTCCAAAACTGGCAGACTACGGCATAATTGAGTATAATTCCTCGTTCCAACTCGTCTCGTACACTGAACAGCCACGTATTGAGGCACTGTTACAGTCAGAGCAGTTCGCTGGTGGTGAAAAAGAAGATACCAACGAGGACGATCTCGATTCGTAACTCTCCCGAACTGGCTTATTTCACTCCCTGCTTTGGTTTGAAACTCACCCGGTGCTACCTTTAAAAATTTACTTGTTTACATAATACTCTCGATAAGGAGTAGATACAAGGGAGATTTTCCACACCCCACCGCATTGTGTTTGGATTCTCTGTGGTGTCCCGGATTCAGTCATTGACGGCGATGTGTCGGCCCGGCCTATCGTTCGACCCGCGCCTGACGACGCGGGTATGCACTAAAAACTCCTATCACCCGAATTTCCACGTTTCAATAGATCTACCTTTCCCACTCAATCTGTTCGCGACCGAATGGTCTCCCCCAAATGCGGCAGCCAGGTAGCGAACAGTAGCATCCCTTACGACGACAGAGAGATCTGCAATCAGCTGATGCCGTTCAAATCATCGACTGAGGTAATCGAAATCGAAGGCAGCAAAATAATCGTTCAGTCCTCGAATGCTTCGTTGTGTTGATCGTAGTGGATAGTCAGCGTTCCTGGGGTAGGATGTCTGGCTGCGTTGCGGATGGCCTCGAACCTTTCGAGCATCTCGCTCGAACTAGCTTCGTCTCCATCTATTTCTCGTGTTTCTTCCCGTAACGCGTCATAAACCCGTTCCACAAGGAGTCTGATTGCTTCTGCGTCGGATGTTGAATCGATTTCGAAGACGGTCTCGTAATGGGACATGTAACTAGTTGGTGCTCCAATGGGGAAACCCAGACCCTACAATCATTGACAAGGAAGCTCTCCCTGAGTACCGCCTTCTCGTAGAATTGAAACATCGGAAATGCTGTACAAACGTTGATTGGTGTCCCACTCCTCTAGTTCGTATGGCCGAATTCCCAGACGAGAGACAGCTCGTAATGAGAGCACGCTCCCAATTGGAACAGTGGACGAACAATGCCCGGACACAAGCATACGGTGAATTGTTCGAAGGTGATGCTCCACTCCTTACTCCCGAGGAGTTGCAATGGCTCGATGCGCTCGACTCTGTGATGGAACGGCACGGTGGCGATGGCGTGTGGGGCACAGATCAGTACGGAATCCACACAGCGGGGATCACAGGTTCGGACAGTTCGATCGGAATTGTCTGTGTATACCATCCCCAAATTACCAAAGATTCCGTGCTTCAGGGTGACGATGGTATCGATGACGAGACCGAGGAGAAATTCAATGCAGCGCTCTGGCAATATAGCGAACGCGTTGCGACACTCATTGAAGAACGACTTGATAAGTTCATTCGCCAAACGCAAAGCTAACCCTGTTGTTAATTCCGTTTCCTGAACTTGTACAATCCCTATATGGATGTTACTCGAATCCGGGTTGTATTCACTAACGCTTGGTGCGTTCGTGTTCTGGCATGAGGTTGAGAAACACGTCGTCCTCCGCGCTACACTCTGGACAAGTATGCACGAAGTGGAGGCCATCCTCATCGCGCTTTTCGATTCGCCACTCCGATCGCGATCGGGCTTTGTTCCCACATATCTGACATCTTTTGGGATGATCCTGGAGGTAAGTTTGCATGAAGTCGATGAACGATTGCGTCCCATGACGATGTGTCCGCATCGTTCGTTGGCTACGGCGTCCCCACGTATTAGCTTAGTAGCTGCCGTTCGTCCGTTAGCCTCGATTTTATCGTACTGGTCGACAGGCTGAACCGTCTAGCCAGAGTATCTTGAACTAGGGAGTACATGATCGAAATCGATAACGACATCAATGGGTGCAACCCTGACGGAGATCGTCTATCGGTCGAACTCACAACAGAAGCGTATGTACTGCGGTACCACTCTTAGAGCCCGCTTCATAATAACTGATAACAATGAGCAACGAAAATTCCAAGCGAACGGTAGAAGTTCGAACGATCGATGGAGTCGACGCGTTAGTCAACACGGATCCAGGAGAGATTTTCATTGACCTTCCAGCATCGAACCCTCGGTACATTCGTGTACAGGAAGGCGACCGTATTCAAGAAGGCGATGTTAGCACACGGACGACCGCGGAAATGGCTGGGCCACTACTTACAAACTGGCAAATTGAATCAATTACGGCGGAGACTATCACGGGAACAGATACCGATACCGGTGAAACGCGGGAATGGGATCGAGAACAGTTGACACATCGTCTCGGTGCTCGTGAATTCAGTGCAGAATTAACGACATTCGACCGAGTAAGCGTGACGAAAGTCGAGGAGTGGCCTGGGAGACAGCCAGTTGAGGACATCGAAGAGGTGAAACCGTATGTGATCGCAATTGCGTACGGGAACAACGGAGAGAAGTTCACGCAATTGTACGCTGCAACTGAGTCAGGTGACTGGGACTCATTAGAAGTGGTACAACAAGATACAACCATTAAGGACTTCAGTGATGAGTTACGAAACCGCTTCGACGACGCTGTGCAGAAGACTATCGAGGTCGAACAGCAGTATCACTAAGTCAACATCTGTTTCGTTCCTTCGTCCATAGGGTGTCAAAATCGACATACTACTCATCTTACTGTTGATTGGATCCAAATCACCAGTGAAAGAACGCACGGATCTTAGCCGCCGAGCCACCAACCGTAGAGTTGCTCTTGCTCTTCAGCGTCGGGATGCTTCTTCGATTGGCCGTAGGTCTTGCCTTTGAGGAGTTGGCGTTCGACTGCATTTGCCGCGAGACGAAGTGCGTGGGTGGCCCCGTAGCCCTCTCCGTCAGCCGTGAAGTAACCACGGTCGGTGACGAGCCGAATACGTGCCAGCACCAGTGGCACTCCTCGGCTCTTTTCTTTGTGCTCGTGCAGTTCGATACTGGCCTTGATCACACTCATCTCACCATACTTCGAGGTCACGCTGTCGATCAACGCGGAAACGTCATCGTAGTCCATTTCATCGAGCAACTCGAGACCGAACACCTGCACGGGACGCCGTTCTTCTTGTTCCCAGGTGAGCGCCTCGATGACGTCCGTCTTTGTGATGATTCCGACCGGTTCGTCCGTCTCGGTATCCGTGACGACAAGTGAGGAAACCTCCCGTTCGAACATCGTTTCGACTACTGCATCGAGCGGTGTGCCTCGCTGAACCGTTGTAACTGCATCGGACATTAAGTTCCGCACCGGCAGATCGAGCATCCGATCGGAAGCACCGTCACGTTCACCGAAGCCGCCGCGACCACTAAACTCGTCTGACGAGCCACCCTGGCTCTTGTTCCCGCCACGTGTCGTGAATTCGATAACATCGTACAGACTCAATATGCCGACGAGTTCGCCATTGTCAATGACTGGGAGGTGTGCGATACGTCCTTCTCGGAGCGTGTTGAGGGCTTTCCCCATCGTGGTCGTTGGGGAGACACTGATGAGCTTTGTCGTGTACGCATCATCGACGCTCACCGCGTCGAGAAACGGACTCACAGCCTCCAGGACTGCATCTGCAGTCACCACACCAACGACGCGGTCTTTGTCCAGCACTGGGAGCGTCTTGGCGTTACTCCCGATCATGAGTCGTGCAACCTCACGGACATCCTCGGTTCGGTCGACGGTTGGGACGTGTTGCACCCGTGAGCCAGCCTTCGCCGAGGGTTGATTGGACGACGAGGCCAGTTGTCGGCGGCTGACGACGCCGCGATACTCATCACCGTCGGTAACGACGACGGCGTCGAGTTCCTGATTCTCGAACGCACCGGCGACCTTCGAAAGGGGTGCCCCGATGTCGAACTCGGTGAACTGTGTTGAAACTATCTCTGAGATATCCATTGTGTACTCTCTATCAAAAGGGGACGTGGACGGTTATGCTTGCCTCACCTTTTGGTGACACGAGAGAATTGATTTTGAGAGGTGATTTAGGGTCACAGATTGTGCCCTCGATATTACTTTGACCGCACCGTCCGTGCTTGTCGTCACTATCGGTGGTCGATTACACCGTTGTAATAGAGGGGGTCGCAAACGCGATCCCCTCACTTTCGCAGAAAATGACGCACTCCACCGCACCCAACCAACTAGTACCACCATGTTTCACCGGCAATGCGGTGTGACTCTCGTGTGGTGGTGCCGAAGAGGGGTTCGTCGACCCCCCCGTGATTACAACGCTATAATTACCATCCTCCGTTTCCTCCCGCGTTGGCTTCGTGGGCTCGCATCCACCCGGCTACGTCGGGATGGGCGAACGTGATCTCAATGTGGTGGCCACCGACACCCATCGCGTCGTCGATCGACAACGTTCGTGATTACTTGTAGGTCACGCCGGGTACACGCTCGGCCATCTCCTCCATCACTCGATAGCCGTCGTTTTTGTAGGTACAGCCGTAGTGTGTCACGACCTCTCGATAGCCCAGCCGTGCGACCATCACGTCATTTGTCTTTGCGACGTTCTTCGCATGCTCGAGGACGTCGAGATACTTGTCCTCGACTTGCTGACTCTCGGCGCGTTTCTCGCGGAAGTTCACGAGTTCGGTGTTCTGTTCCGAGCGCTGAACCGTCTCAAATACTCTTGAAGCGCCATCGTGATCCCGTGAAGATCAGTATTGGTTCGGATCTATGTTGAAGATCAAATCTCCATTTTTGAAACCCCGGACACGACTATCTCCCTCGCTCAAAACAATCGTGACCGCCTCTGTTTCATCTGTAATCGCGGCTGCTGCGTTGTGCCGTGTCCCAAGTCCTTTTGGAATCTCGAGGTTATCAATCGATGGTTCAAGATACTGATACGCACTCACAATTTTCCCTGCATCAGAAATAACAAAAGCACCATCGAGGCGTGAGAATTCTTTTAACATCACGCTGACAATTCTGTCGCCAGCATGAACATGAGACTGATCGAAAGGATTGTAGGAAAGTGAGCGAGACGAATTCATCACAGTGCCTGCATCACCGATCGCAAATAGGGCTCCGACCGGTTTTCCTTTCTGTCCGCTTTTCCCTAATCCAATCGCTAACTCAAGTATGGCCTTGATCTCCGATTGTTCTGCCCGCGAGTGATAAAAGAAATCATAGAGTTTGCTTGTCTTGCTTCGATCACCGTCAATCCGTGTAAATACATCAATGCTCTCGCTAAAGAGCTGCGCAGCACAAATTACGGTTTCACTGTCACCAATAAAATCATGATCTAGTGCCCCAGCCAATCCAAAACGAAAGAGCTTGGCTGTGTCGTGAAATTCTATGGGTAGTTCAATAAACTGTTCTTCGTCAAAGCTATTCTCTATACCCACAACGACAATATTGACGTCGGTTTTCCATTTGTTATATTGAGAATTACTTGGATTAAACAAAAGAGTTGTCTCAACATCTGTTATGATTTCCTTGCACAAGTCTTGTAACTGGTCCATTGTGTGACGGTGTGTCTCTATGTTCAGTTAGTGTTCATTCCCTTAGACTCCTCCGACTGTTAAATTACTGTCTTTTCATCAGTGTTGACCTCATATTTCATCTGGGTCTCACCTATGATATCTCCCAAGCAGAAGACGTGACCACTATCGTTAGAACTAAATTGCGCTCTCCAGACGGTGACTTCTCGGTTGATTCAACCACGCGTTCCGACCACAAACGCGGTGGCCGGTACAACCTCTCCCCCTCCCGCTCGTCTGTAGCCGATAGCCGCCGATACAACTGCCGTACTCACAAGTAACCGTACCACGTCTGCCCCGAACTGTGTCAATCCTTGTGGCACCCCCACTATAGCACCCGTGTTGGCACCCAGATCTGCGTGAAGTCTGGGGCACCCCAACCAATGCATCCACTGGCACCCCACATTCGTCGCTCATCGGATTTTTCGCCCTATCCCAGCAGTGGGGACTGTCAGACCTCGTCGCTCTAGATGAAGACGATGTCGAACCCGAAGCTGTGACTGTGACGGCCTCGATGGTTTCCCGCGCTGGGAGTGCGTGAGGACTGGGCGAAAGGAACTGCCGAACTAACCACCGCTTCAGTTTTTTCTCTTTGGTATGCCAAGTTACGGTCTCGGATAGCACCGACCAGCGAACGCTCATACAACGCGCGGATGCAGCGACCGACGACGGGACGCATGACGACTTCTCCTACAAAAAAGATGAAAACGACGCGACGGCAACCGATGGCATTATTGTGCTAATCGCATGTCTCCCATACACATTGACCGACCACTTGTCATCTGTGGTACGACTGACATCGTCTACTATACCAAAAACTGATTGACCGTTCCGAACTGGACGACGAATGGGTATTTTGTCTCTGGTAATCTATGACACACCATGGATGGATCGCAGCGCATTACAGCGAAGGATGTTCTCAGGGTCTTCAATCAGATAGATGATCCTTGTGAATCATTATCAACGAGCGAGGTAGCAGACGCTTTAGATTGCGCACACCGAACTGCCTACAGCAAACTAAACGCACTGGTCGACAGTGGTTCTCTCAAGACCAAGAAAGTCGGTGCCCAGGTCCGAATCTGGTGGCGACCGCAAAATGGATCGACTGTAGCAACTCATTCAGAGACAATTGATCAACTCACCGCGGAGCAAGTGCTTGAACTTGAATTACGATCGGAACAAATTGCACGTCCGTTTGTCGAGGCTGGTGGTTCTGATTTCACAGTGTCGACAGATGGAACCGTGCTCCTCGAAGACGGAATGCAAATTCAATATTATACCGCAACGGGTATTCCAACATCTACGTATCTCGAATTAACGAAACAGTATCCTGCCGTTCATGACGTTCGTCTCATCAGCAGCGTCGAGAATACCACTCGCCTCGAGGTTCTCTCTGGTCGCGATTCATTAACTAGAGTGTTCTCGGATTACAGCGGCCAGTTCAAATCTGCTGAGATAGAGGGGAGCACTGCTATACTACTCGGGGAAGTCCCTCAGACGGTTGATCTTGACGAGCTGCTCACTGATCTTCGAGAACTATATCCGGACATCGAACTCGTTTCGCAGCGCCTTGTGTATACTCCACAGATTTTTCGAAAGATTATGGAAAACACGCTGACAGAGCGTCAGTGGACTACGCTCCAATTGGCCCATTTTGCTGGCTACTTCGAATGGCCGCGTGTAAGTACAGGCGAAGACCTCGGAGGACAACTTGGGATCACAAAACAAACATTCTATCACCATCTCCGCCATGCAGAACAGGCTGTATTTCAGTACCTCTTTGAGGGAGTTACTAGCCATCGTCTGTGATCCTCCCTCATGGTGACGGCCTGAAAAATCGAACCAGTTAGAACTATAGTTTAGAACTATCGGCCAACAACTGTGTGTATGAGTAACACAGCGGGAGACACACAAAGTACATGGGATCTTCCTACCGCCATCATCAGGCAGGTCGCAGTCCAGACCGATACTGAGACAACAGCGCTTGAGCCGCTCTACAATACGATTGACCCAGATGCGCTTGAGACATTATTCGCCACAAAAGCAGACGGCTCGCTTCGATCCCAAGGACGTATTGTATTCGAATATAGTGGCTGCGAAGTCACCATCACAAGTAGGGGTGATGTCCGAGCAATACCGCTAGACGACCACTGAGAAGTTCTACGGGCGAAATCCGACCAGCGAACACTCACAATGAGTATCGGTGCCCCCGGACTCGTTGACGTCACCAACGAGAACCACGACAATCCCGCAGACTACCAGTACACCGTCTCCATCGACAACGTGACCAACGACCTGATGGCCTGTACGTGCCCGCATCACGTCCATCGTAACGCCTACTGCAAGCACATGACTGCCGTCGAAAACGTAACCGACGACGGGACGTTCAACGCCTTCCCCTCCGAGGACGACGACGATACCGAACCAGAAGACTGCGACTGCGACGGTCTCGGTGGTTTCCCGTGCTGGCCGTGCGTACGAACGGGACGGAAGGACCTGCCGAACTAACCACCGTTTCCGTTTTCACCTACTTTACATCAATCTCTTTCTCGAAAAGGGAGCGGACAGGTAACGTGACGAGTGATCCATAAGCCGCCCTACGACGCAAGGTGTAACGCGTTTCGATTGCCGAACTACGTAGCTAACCAACCACCGATTGCGCCTCCGATGAAACCCAATACGGCTCCGATAGCCAAGATAGCCAGTACAACCAATGGGACGACGATCACCGTGAAGACGATTGCGCCGGACCCAAGCCATTTGGTGGCGATGTCAGACTCACCTTTACTGTCCAAAAAGCGACCTTTGTTCGTCGCACGCTACTCCGAGAGTTCGATCGACCCTTCAAGCGTTCGAACCGGATAGGGCATGTCGATTGCCTCGGCATCAAGTCGCTCTTTCACCGCTTGTACTAACTCTGATCGAATACGCGTAAAGTTCCCTCGCCCAGGCTCACCGATCCAAAAGCGAGTTTGCCATCCAACATACGAGTCAGCGAGTTCAGTCACCCGAATATCGGGTGATGGATCTGCGAGAATTTCATCATGCTGTCGTGCCTCGTCGAGAATCACGTCCTTTGCATGGTCGATGTCGTCATCGTAGCCGATTCCGAAGACGAATTTCTGCCGAAGTTTATCATAGGCAACTGGATTCTTCACCGCATCATTCGCTAAGTCACCGTTCGGAACCGTAATTCGCTCGTTATCGAACGTCCGCACTCGTGTCACACGCAAATCGATGTCCTCAACTTGCCCCTCTCCACCACTCCATTCAATCCAATCACCGACCGTGAACGGCCGGTCTTTGAGAATAAAGATCCCAGCAACAAAGTTGCCAAGGAGTTCCTGTGCGGCGAACCCAATCGCGAGGACAATCGCACCGGCAAACACACCGAACGCGGCGATAACGCCGCCAAAGTCAGCAACCGTGAATGCGAGGGCAATGGCAAGTATCCAGACGAGAACGCCAGCCACATTCTCAGCCAGACTTCGAACAGCTGGATCGTGCCCTTGTTCTTTCAGTACTCGTGTGAGCAGTGGAATGAGGACACTCCGTCCGATCAGATATACCACGACGAGTGTTACAAGGAACCCGCGGGAATCACGTAATTGCTGACGATGGACGAGGTCGTGAGCGTGTTATTCGCTTGCAATGGGACCATCGAACTTCTGTCCAGTCCAAAATTCAGTACCATAATTCAAATCGAAAATCGAAGAGGCGTCTAATGAGCGTTTTGCCCACACTATTCTGCTTTTTCATCGCTGTTTTCGGTCCACTGCACTCGAATTTCGTATTGCGTACCATCGTCCGTTTTCGATATCTCCTCGATCAGTTCAACTGTGGCAGGTCGATCTGTAATTGACTTCAAGAACGATTCATCGGTTGGCACTTCTACCGTTTCCATTCGCTCATATCGCCCGAATACTCGTTCGCGAACGAAGCGAACATAGCGAGCAGCTTCATCGTAGGTGAGTGACCGTTGTCGTGTTTCTGTCTGTTCATCTGTTGTTTCCGTTTGGTGTGCGAGGACGGCATTCAGCACTGCCCCAGTGAGCAATACTAGTCCACTGAAATAGAGCCACGTGACCAAGAGAAGCACCGCGCCCAGCACACCCGAGGCGCTTGAGCCAACCACCTGGACATAGATTTGAAACAAGCCCTGCAGAGCTGTCCATCCCACTGCCGCAAATACTGTCCCAGTCAAGACCTCACGTGGGGTAGTTTCGACTCCGGGGAAGAGATAATACATCGGGAAAAATGCGATGACGAGTGCCACGATCAACACGATCGGATTGAGCAATTCGATGAATGGAACGGCAGGAAAGAGGGCAAGCAGTGTGCCTGCAACAATCGTTGCGATCACTGCAAATCCGATCGCGAACAGAACAATGAGCCCGTCACGTATCTGGTCGAGGATGGATTCATCTGATTCAGCTGCATAGATTTCCGAGAAGGCAGTATCCAATCCACGGAAGAGCTTCAACGCACCCCATGTGAGCGTTAATATCCCCACGATCGAAGCGCTCGCTCGTCCTTGTTCACTTTCGAGAGTGGTTTCAGCAAGCTCACCAATCTCAGGAGAAAGAGAGTGGGCGAAACTGATTACTTGGGTTTGTAAGTTGACGCTTCCAATCGCTGCAAATACTAGAAACGCAAGAAGCAAGAGCGGCAGAAGGGAGATGAAGGCATGGTATGCGATACTCCCCGCAAGAAACGTTACCTGCTTTTCCTGTATCTCGGTTCGAACTGACTGAGCGACTGCGATACCATTCCGAACTGATGGAGACATGATTGATAAATTTGGGTTGATCTCAAGATTCTACCAACGAAACACGATTCCCATCCTATTCGGGTTTCCAGTCCAGCTTGATGGTCACCGATTCGCGACTTCCGCGGAGGACGGATGACGATTCTCGAGTGCCGATTTCATACCCGACAGAGTCTGTTGGTGAGAGCGTCACCGTTTTATTGCCGACATCGATGTTGGCGTTTCCACCTTCTCGAAGCTCATGTACAATTGCTTGCAATCGATCAGCGACTTCTTCTCGTGAGAGCTTCTCCTCGTTGAGTATTTTTTCAGACATCAGTGATAGCTATCTCAAACATGTCGGATAGGTGTTTTGGGCAATGGGTTCGGTTGCTCATTGTCGTTTTAGAAGTGATCGCTCCTCCCTCCAGTTGCTCCGTGAGAAGGGGATTTAGCGCCTAAAAAAGCCAAACAAAGGTGGTACGAGCATCCAATGACTATTCTGCCTCAGACCTCCTTTTTTCGGGTTCTGATCGCTTACTGCGATGCTCAATCTCTGCATATCGATCTCTCATACGCGCAGTAACGCTTGGAGGGACTTCGACGAACGCATTCTCGAAGTGCTCTTTCGTAATCCTGACTGTCCCGATCATCTCTTCAAGCTCTTCGGGTGAACTACTGGTAATGAGCTTCCGTGCGGCTGTCATCGTTGCCTCACGCACGACTGCCTCAATATCAGCACCGACATACCCGTCCGATTCTGCAGCAAGCCACTCTAAGTCGACATCGCCAGCTAGTGGCTTGTCGCGGGTGTGCACCGAGAAGATTGCCTCTCGCCCTTCCTCGTCCGGAACTGGCACATGAATGTGCCGATCAAGCCGTCCTGGTCGGACGAGTGCATCGTCAATGAGATCTGGACGATTGGTTGTCGCAATAACGACGACATCCTCAAGAGTCTCAAGGCCATCGAGCTCGGTCAACAGCTGAGAGACAACGCGTTCAGAGACGCCTGAATCACCCGTCTGCTGACCACGTTCCCCGGCAATGGAGTCGAGTTCGTCGAAGAACACGATAGTTGGCGCATTCGCACGTGCTTTACTGAAGACTTCGCGTACACCTTTCTCAGATTCACCAACCCATTTGCTCAGGAGTTCCGGGCCTTTGACCGAGATGAAATTGCTCTCTGACTCGTTGGCAACTGCCTTTGCTAACAGCGTTTTCCCGGTTCCCGGTGGCCCATAGAGAAGGATTCCTTTTGGCGTGGTTAGATCGAGTTCGTCGAACACCTCGGGATAGGCAAGCGGCCACTGAATCGTCTCGCGGAGGCGCTCTTTCGTGTCATCAAGACCGCCCACGTCTTGCCACGTAATATCGGGGACTTCCACGAATACTTCCCGAAGTGCAGAGGGCTCTATCCCGTGGAAGGCCTGCCGGAAATCATGTTCACTGACCTCGAGAGTCTCGAGGAACTCAGCAGCAATTTCATCAGCGGCCAGATCGATCTGCGGACGGACGCGCCGAAGGGCGGTCATTGCTGCTTCCTTTGTGAATGAAGCGATATCTGCGCCGACAAACCCGTGTGTTTTTTCAGCGTACTCATCGAGGTCAATCTCTTCAGCTAATGGCATGCCACGGGTGTGGACCTGGAGGATCTCTGTGCGCCCTTCCGTATCGGGAACACCAATCTCGATTTCACGATCGAACCGGCCACCCCGACGGAGTGCTGAATCGATTGCATCGACGCGGTTCGTTGCACCAATTACAGTCACTTGACCACGGGTTTCGAGGCCATCCATCAGCGAGAGGAGTTGTGCGACAACGCGTCGCTCAACATCACCGCTCGTCTCCCCACGTTTTGGCGCAATCGAGTCTAATTCATCGAGAAAGACGATCGCAGGAGTATTCTCCTCGGCCTCTTCGAACACGTCGCGAAGTTGCTCTTCACTCTCGCCGTAATATTTCGACATGATCTCTGGGCCGGAGATCGTTTGGAAATGGGCATCGATTTCGTTGGCGACCGCCTTTGCGATGAGTGTTTTCCCTGTCCCGGGTGGGCCATGAAGAAGTACTCCCTTCGGTGGATCGATGCCAAGTTGTTGGAATAACTCTGGATGACGCATTGGGAGCTCGATCATCTCTCGGACTTGTTCGAGTTCGTCTTCGAGACCACCAATGTCCTCGTATGTCACCATCGGTGCGCTGGATTCTACCGCCTCTTCCGCCTCTATCGATACTTGTTCTGTTCTGTGATTGCTTACCTCAATGGTTGTTGCATCGCTGACAACAACTGTTCCAGCCGGGTCAGTAGTGGCAATCTGCAGTGGAATCGTTTGGTTCGAGCTAGCAAATATTGACCCGATACCCAACGAAATACGGACTGTTTGACCTTCCTGAACGGCTTGTCCGGAAAGCCGATCCTGAATGAGGCCACTCACATTCCCCCGGATACGAAGGGATTGAGGAAGTACAACCGTAACAGTGTCTGCCGACTTGATGTTTACTCGTTCGACTGCTACCTGGCCATCAATACCGACGTTCACCGCATTGCGGGACTCCCCATCAATGCGGATCACAGTCTGATCCGGCGATTCCGCATAGCCCGGCCAAACCCGGGCAACGATACTGGTGTCGTGCGGACCGGCGATACGGACGTAGTCACCACTCTCTACCCCCAACTCGTCCATGATTGTTCGATCGAGTACGGCAAGCCCGCGACCTGCGTCTTTCTTGTGTACTGGTTTTACGGTGAGTTTCATTTGTGCTGTGAAAGTGTGGTTATTGTATCTCTATCCGGGAGCTGTCATCGTCCGAATCGTCATAGAACGGAAGACGCACTTCGAGGACGCCATTTCGATAGATCGCGGAAATGGCATCTTTATCGATCGTCACCGGAATGCGGACTTGCTCGTAGGCGTGGCGCTGTTGACCGTGCGCAAAGGCTCCTACACCGTCGTTTGGTTCCTCTGAATAGTCCTGGACACCCTGCATCGTGAGAATATTATCCTCGAAACGGAGGTCGATTTCATCTTTTTCGAAGCCAGGTAGATCAGCAGTAACGATGTATTCACCATCCACTGGCTCAGCAGTGAGATTCACCGAGGACTTACGTACGGATGAAGGGTCTCTCCCGGATCTACGTCTCTGCATGGTGCCTACTCCAAATGCGTCGCTCCCAATCATCGAGCGGTGCATCTGTTCGATTATTTCTTCTAGTTGAGTGAACTCATTTAAGCGATACATTTTTCAACATATTATGATTGTTTGAACTTCTATAAAAATATATCGTGAGTTATGATGGCACTTCACATACTAATACCGACAGAAGAGACTCTGAGACAAGATTTGTGAGAAATAGGTGATATTCAGGAAATCACTCTGACCGGATTCTATTAAAAAGATTGTTATTCTGTTCTATGGTGCAACTTCAACTAGCCTATAGATTCATGCTTGAGTAGTCGAAGTATTCTTGTTGTGACTCGTGCACAGAAGGTAGTCGACCATCTTCAGAATCAGGAATCCTTGCTCATCGTTTGCCACAACAACCCGGATCCTGACTGCCTTGCGAGTGCACTTGCTCTCAAACGGATTGGAGAGTACGCTGGAGTAGAACGAATCACTATTACTTACGGAGAGTCAAGGAGAAAGCCTCACCCTTCAGGGCGGGGATGAATCCGACAATACCCTTCACAGTCAACCGTCCGATGGCACGGCTGGATATTCCACGCTAATCCGAATAATTAAGTAATCTTATCGATATAGGTTACGTATGCCGAAACAGGTCGTCACCCGCACCTACACTGCTTCCATTCAGAATCGGCAACGGGTGTCTGACGACCTCGATTCGCTCGGGTTCTCAGCCTCGAAACTCTGGAACGTCGGACGGTGGGTCTGCGACCGTGTGTGGACGGAAATCAGCCACATTCCCGGTCACAACGAACTCACCACGTACCTAAAGTCGCACGAACGCTACGATGACCTGCATTCTCAGTCAACAGCGAGTCCTTCAAGAACTCGCTGAGGCGTTCAACGGCTGGTACGGCAAACAACGCAACGGGGACACACGGGCGAATCCGCCGAAGTACCGCAAACACAACGACAACCACCCGCGTTCGACGGTCACGTTTAAAGCCGCTGGCTTCAAACTCGACACCAAATACAACCGAGTCCGTCTCTCGAAGGGATCGAATCTCAAGGAGTATTGGTCGGACTTCATCCTCTGTGAATACCAGACTCGCCCTGATGTAGACCTCTCTACCGTGGAGAACGTCCAACAAGTGCGAGCGGTCTGGACGGGTGATGAGTGGGAACTGCACTTCGTTTGCAAGGTTGAAATCGACGTTGCTGAAGTCCCCGGTGAGAAGACTGTAGGTGTTGACCTCGGCATCAACAACTTTGCCGCTCTCTCATACGAAGACGGCCACAGCGAACTGTATCCGCTGAACTGTCTGAAACAGGACGACTACTACTTCAGTAAGCGAATCGCTCGCTGTGAGGATTCAAAGTCCGAGAAGGCCACTCGGTTGAACCAGAAGAAGTCGGCTCGCCGTACCCACTATTTCCATACGCTCTCGAAGCGCATCGTCCAACGGTGTGTGGACGAGGGAGTCGGGAAGATTGTGGTGGGCGACCTCTCTGACATCCGCGAGGACGAGG
The DNA here is from genome assembly GCF_051194195.1 of Haladaptatus marinus. Lineage (NCBI taxonomy): Archaea > Methanobacteriati > Methanobacteriota > Halobacteria > Halobacteriales > Haladaptataceae > Haladaptatus > Haladaptatus marinus. The sequence goes on along the minus strand of NZ_JBLZNK010000006.1, from coordinate 34,697 downwards.
AGACTGGCGATTCGAAGAACTGGGGCAACCACGGCAACCTTGACTTGCACTCGTGGGCGTTCGACCGCTTCACCTCGGTACTCGACTACAAAGCCAAGATAGAAGGAATTGAGGTTGAGCAAGTATCGGAGCGTGATACATCAAAGTCGTGTTCGTGTTGTGGTCGCAAACGTAAGGCGAACCGTGTTGAACGCGGCTTGTACGTGTGTGATGACTGTGGTACGGTGGCGAATGCTGATGTTAACGGTGCTGAGAATATCCGACAGAAAGTATCTCCGAGTTCACCGAGTCTGTCGGTGAATAGGAGTAACGGCTGGTTGGCACAGCCATCGACGTTCTTGTTTGACAAGGAAACTGGTTCGTTCGCACCTCAAGAACTCGTAACGTCGTAAACCACAATATCCCAACGGCGGTCGGGAATCCTCGCGCTTCAGCGCGGGGAGGATGTCAAAATGGTGGCATTTCTCACCAACAAAATCGAGCTCTCGTTGATTGTCTTGACATCCAATTAGTGAACTTTGAAAACGAACTGTTAGAGAAACACGATAGTGTGGCATTCGTCGATCATTCGGTTCCTGGCGAGAACAATGATGTCCCATCGACTGCTGGCATCGATATCGTTCTTGATCATCATCCAGCAACGCATGTAACAGCCGATGTTATTGACCGTCGTGAGAATGTAGGTTCGACCGCGACAATTTTGGTTGAATATCTACACGATCTTCAGATCATCCCCGAAAGTGATCTTGCAACCGCACTGCTGATCGGAATTCGCTCCGATACACTTGGATTCACACGTAAAGTATCGGCCCAAGAATATGCTGCAGCAGAGTATCTCCATCCATTTATTGATCAAGGCCTTTTTGCAAACCTGTTGAATGTCCCGTATACGCCAGAGACAATCGATGCACTGAGCGAGGCAATTGAAAATCGTAAAATCCAGCAGTCGTCCTTGGTCTCTTTTGCTGGAGAGACCACCGAGCGAGACGCTCTTCCTCAGGCAGCTGATTTTCTGTTAAACCTACAAGGAATTCATATCGCGGTTGTCTTTGCTGTTATCAACGATGAGGTTCAGTTTAGTGCACGATCGACCGATCGAACCACACATGTCGGGGAATTGCTGGATCAAACATTTGGCTCAAGGGAAGTTTCGGAGGGCATCGCCAAATGGCTGGTGGGTGTGTTCCTCTACTCAAAGACGATGAAGACCATGATGAGATAATTGAGATTGCAACATCACTTGTCACGAATCGGCTATTCCGCGAACTCACAGATCCTGAATGATTACAGATAAAACCCGCTCAACGGCACTGTCTAGATAAGGAAAAACACGCGACAGCGGTACGATCGGCAAAATTTCATGCGCTATTCGAAGCGACTGATTCTTGATCGTGAGAATGGCTCCACTGTGAGAAGACGAAATTCGGCTTCCTCACCAGAAATATAATCATTATGAGTAAAAGTGATTCGTAAGCCACTCATGATAGAGACGTTGAAACGCTACTCTACAACAGAATCGCGTAACTAGACAGTTCCCGCTCAACGAACCTGATACGGGAGGTACTCGAAGGCTACCGTGCCCTTGGGACAATGAAGAATTGAACCATAGGCCAGTGAATAACTGCGGGCTAGACAGTACCAGCGCGGAGCTGGCTTCAGGGGTTTTATATAGGTGTCAGCAACGTTGATTTAGAGAGAAACCAATGGTATCAGTGCTAACTGTCGCCGGTGTTGTCGTCGCCGTATTCGTTGGGTTCAATATTGGTGGCTCATCGACGGGTGTGGCGTTCGGTCCGGCCGTCGGCTCACGTCTCCTTCGGAAGGCGACCGCAGCAGCCCTGTTCGTTGGCTTTGGCTTTCTCGGAGCATGGACCGTCGGTCGGAACGTCATCGCGACGATGAGCAGCAGTATCGTACCGGCAACCCAATTCACGCCTGCCGCGAGCGTCGCCGTCTTGTTCTTCACCGGCGCGTCACTCCTTATTTCGAATCTCTACGGTGTTCCAGCCTCAACTTCAATGACGGCTGTTGGCGCCATCGTTGGACTGGGTCTCGCGTCGAACACACTCAATCAGGCACTGATGTTTACTATCGTCTCAGCATGGATCGTCGCGCCGCTGATCAGCCTCAGCATCGGAATAGTGGTCGGGCGTTACGTCTACCCGTATCTGGATCGCTATGTCGCGTTCACAAAGTTTGATCTCCACTTCATCCAACTCGACCGCTCTGGGACTATTCCTCGACTCTACCTGAATCCTAACGCGACACGGCAGGACATCCTTGGATCACTCTCGGTGGTTGTCATTGCGTGTTACATGGCGTTTTCGGCGGGGGCGTCAAACGCGGCGAACGCTGTGGCCCCTCTCGTCGGCGAAGGAGGATCACTCACCGTCAATCAGGGCGTCTTGCTCGCGGTGGTGGCCTTCGGTTTAGGCAGTTTCACCATCGCCCGACGCACGTTGGAGACGGTCGGAGACGATATTACGGAGCTACCAATTCTTGCTTCACTGATCGTCTCCATAGTCGGTGGCACAGTCATCACGATTCTGTCCTACTTCGGAATCCCGGCGAGTCTCGCAGTAAGTACGACATCGACGATTATTGGGCTCGGCTGGGGTCGGGCAAGTCGAGCAGCGACCCTCGTGGAGTTTGCGACGCCGGAACGTGAACATCCGGATTTAGAGGTCGCGACAGGAGCGCTGGTCACCTCCCGCGCTGAGGATATGCCTGCAAGTCCAACGATCGGCGATATTGCCCGTCACGAGGAACCGGCAGAAAAGCCGGAGGAGCTGCCAGACGTGCCTGAGGTTGGTGCGGAGGGGCCGGCGGATCTCGATCAGCGGAGCCTGTTCGACTCAGCGGCGGCCAAGCGTATCGTTACAATGTGGGTGTTGACGCCCTCGCTAGCGGTTGTTGCCTCCTATCCGGTATTTGAATTTTTGCTGTGAACGTCGCTTGACTGATCTCACGTAAACAATATCGACGACGTGACCGAAGACGCGATGGCATGCACCTGCCCGCATCACGTCCACCGCAACGCCATCTGCAAACACATGGCCGCCGTCGAAACCGCAACCGACGACGGGACGCTCGAAGCCTTCTTGTCCAAGGATGAAGACGATGCCGAACCGGAAGACTACGATTGTGACTGTGGCGGTCTCAACGGTTTCCCGTGCTCGCCGTGCGTGCGAACGGGACGAAATCTATCTCCTTGTTATCAGTCGTTATAGCTACTAACTTTCCCATGGACTAAGAGGTGACTTCAGAACTAATGAAGGTTTCCAGCATGCAGTACTTGTCTACACGATGGTTCATGTTCAGTTTCAATAGTTGGACAACTGTGAATGTTGCCGTGTTCTATCCACCCTTTTTCCATCGTAAAACACCACATAACAATACTCGAAGCACCCATCAGAAAAACTGCGAGCGTCGCACTACACCAGTCAGGTCGCCATGTCCTGCGACGCTCAAGCACCGTCAACGAACAAACCGCCGCGTCTGATGCCTACTGTCTGGTGTGTGGTTTTGCTGGCACGACCACGCACCGTTTCACGAGAACGGGTTGCTTGTTGGCAGAAGCACCATCGACAACTCGTCGATGTCGGCCATTTCATGGCCCCGGTGGTTCGACTCCATCCCCATTCGCCGAATATAGTGTGTTTTGCCCTGCTATTGTTCACCGCTTCGTGAGTTCAGTTCGATAGTAACATCCATTCTCACCTCAACAGATCGCAATTAGTTCCATCCGGTCCCATATTACACCTGCATACGGTCGATCCGGTCAGCACGAAGTCCCGCAAATAAGTGACCTCAGGTGCGCTGGATGGTGTTTTCCCTCCGCCGTTCCACCGGTCGTCAGTACTAGTCACTCCATCGAGGGCATATTCGTTACTTGTCCGTGAACTCATCACCGTCCACACGTTTATGTAGATTCGATGCAGTGTATTAATAACAGATCAATTCTTAGTATAAAATGAACCAGAAAATAGTTCGGTTTCTGTTCGTAGTCTTCGGGCTCTGCCTTCTCGGGTATTTTGTCGGTGGAAGCCAAATCCGTGCAGAACTTGCCAGCGCTAATCCAGTGTTTATCGTCCTCGGCTTCACAATCGTCTTGGTCGCGCTTTTCTGTTGGAGTGAAGCTGTTCGTTGTCTCCTCGACCGTCCGGAAACCCCTATCGGAGGATGGCGATTTCGAGGCGCATACCTTGCAAGCTTCTTCGCCAAACAAATCATTCCGATCGGTCGCGCGAGCAGCCCGTTTGTACTCGCCCACATCGTCTCGTCCGAAATGAACACAGATCGAGACCAAACGCTGGGGGCGGCACTCGTAATAGAGGTATTGAACCTCACTGCATCACTGGGCCTCGGTATTATCGGATTGGGTTTCCTTGCCTTTCGAGGTCAATCTGTTCCGGCATTTATTCCCGTTCCTTCCCTCCAAATCGCGATCTTCTTCACAGGTGGACTTCTGGCCGCAACGATCTCGCTATATCGATACAAGTACTTGGTTTTACGGTCAATAACGATAGCGGGTGTCCGATTGCTCTCGCTACTACGTGCATTGAGTGGGAATCGGACACAGCGTTTCCATCTTCGAATCCGTCCAGTACAGGCCCGAACGCGATTCATTCGCGAATATCTTCAATTACGAGTGCGCTCGTATTCGACCGAAGTTAGCCTCGTGCTGGAGAACCGCCGACAAATTGGACTCGCACTCGGATGGTCAGTCGTCGGGTAGATCTGTTTCTGCCTTCCACTCTATGTGAGTTTTCTTGCACTTGACCGGCATATCTCGATACTACTCCCGCTCTTTCTGATTCCTGCAAGTGGGGTTGCACGAGTCATTCCACTTCCAGGTGGTCTTGGTGGTGTTGAAGTTGTGCTAGGCGGGATGATTATTGGGTTGACTGGCTTGGATGCGGGAACCGCTGGCGGGGTTGTTCTCTTGTATCGATTACTTAGCTATTGGGGGATTCTTGTGCTTGGTGGACTGTATTCAATGTATTTCCTGGATATAGGTCAACTCGTCCAATTTCGACGAAAGAAAACGTCGTAACGAACGACACCGCTTTGCTGATCGGCCTAGTGTGATCGATTCTTGTCACTTTACACTCTGCAATACGATGTAAGATTATGTCTTGACACACCGACGGCACCGATACCGCAATCAACGGTCTCGTTGGCTTAGCTCTCCTTATTTGGTAACTACCTTGTTTGCAATTTACGTTGTCGACTCAGCTCGAAACCACGCTGAAAACAGAGACGTGAAAATCCGATAACCACTAACTCAGGCACCTATTGTACCTATTCTTTTGGAATCCCCCAGATAACCACCCGTGAACCCAATTTCCCGCGCTCTACCTTCACATCCTTATGCAACTCCTCAAGCCGTCGATGAGCGGTCACAGCTGGAAACGCCGGCTTCGTATCGCCGTGAGAATATCCTCGTCAGTCGTTTCCTCTGCAAATTGACCACTAGTATCGTGTTCTCTCTCGTCTGTCATTGGAGTGCGGACATGTCATCCCGCGCGACTACCGTGAGTGCAGTACCAATTAACCGGTTGCCCTCCACGACAGCAAAGCGAGGTTGATTAGTCTTCGGTCTCGCGGCCGTTCGATTTGCGTTCCTGGTCGGGATGATTAGAGACGTACACCGTGGTGTTCGCAGGGATGTCCTCGGCAATCCAGTAATTTGCGCCGATACTGACGTGATTGCCGACAGTGATGGCGCCGAGGACGTTCGTCCCGGCACCGATGACGACGTGGTCGACAATGTCGGGGTGGCGCTTATACCCTTTCTTGAGTGCGTGGTCGGTGTCCTCCTCTTCTTCGAAGTGGAGAGCGCCGAGGGTGACGTTTTGATAGAGCCGGCACCAGTCACCGATAGTGTCGGTCTCGCCGATGACGACGCCGTCGCTCGGGGAGTGACGAGCCGCCGACCGGTGCGAATCCGCCCCCCACCGATGGATTCAAGAGCCCGGTCGGCTGGGAGCAACGTGTCGTCGGAGGCGAGCGTCGAACGAGCCCGAAGAACCGGGCGCGGAAGGAATCAGGCGACGGCCTCGCGTTCGCCGGCCTCGGCCTCGATGGCGTCCGTGATGATATCCATCCCGGCCTCCGCCTGCGCGTCGGTGAGGACGAGCGGCGGCAAGAGACGGAGCACGTTTCCGTACTGCCCGGCCTTCCAGACGAGGACGCCATTCTCGTAACACCGCTGCTGGACGCCGGCCACGAAGTCGCCCGCGTTCCGGACGTCGCCGTCCTCGCCGACGAACTCTGCCCCGATAAAGAGCCCCTTCCCGCGCACGTCGGCGAGGAACGAGTTGTCCGCGCCGACCTCACGGAGGCGGCTGCGGATGTACTCGCCGAGGTCGCGAGCGTGGGTGAGGAGGTCGTGGGACTCGATGTACTCAATGGAGCGGAGGCCGGCCTCCATCGCTGGGACGTGACCGCGGTAGGTGCCTGCGTGGTCACCAGGGCCCCACGTATCGAGATCTTCGTGGTAGATGGTCGCAGAGAGCGGCAGACCGATACCGCCGAGCGCCTTGGCTGTGGTGATGACGTCAGGGGTGACGTCGAAGTGGTCGCTCCCCCACCACTCGCCGGTACGGCCGAGACCGGCCTGTATTTCGTCGACGACCAGAGGTATCTCCGCTTCGTCGGCGATGTCTCGGAGTCCGGAGAGGAATCCCTGCGGCGGAACAACGATGCCGCCCTCACCCTGAATGGGTTCGACGAAGATGCCCGCCGGGTTAGCGAGGCCGCCGTAGGGATCTAATACGGTGGCACGAACTTCGGCGAGCGCGTCTTCGACGGCTTCTTCGGGGCATTTCTCTTGTTGGAACGGATACGGATACGGTGCATGGACAACGTCCGGGAGGAGCGGTGTGTAGGGCGCTTTGAACTTCTTATTGGCTGTGAGACTCATCGCGCCGCTTGTCGCGCCGTGGTAGGCGTTCCGGAACGCGACCAAACCGTTGCCTCCCGTATTGTACTTCGCGAGTTTGATGGAGGCCTCGATAGCGTCGCTGCCTGTCGGGCCGCCGAAGACGACTTTGCTATTGCCAGCAAGATTTCCTGGCGCGATGGCATCGAGTTTCTCGATGAGGTCGAGACGGGCTTCGGTGGGGAAGTCGACGGTGTGGACGAGCTTGTCCGCTTGTTTATGCATCGCCTCCATCACGTAGGGGTTCGCGTGACCAACGTTGAGGACGCCGATGCCCGCGAAGAAGTCCAGATAGGTATTGCCGTCGACGTCACGGATGGTTGCACCTTTCGCCTCCTCGAAGGCGATGGGGATGTTCTCTGGATAGGAAACGGCCGCGCTATCGATTTCGCGCTGCTTCTGTAACAATCGTGTTGTCTTTGGTCCGGGGACGCTCCCGACGTCTGGAGCGCCGTCGAAATGGAGTTCGTGAATACTCGGTTCGATCATACGTAGCCGAAGGAAACCGGACAATAAATAACTTGACCTCGAATAAATGAAATGCAGTACATATTTTCTATAGAATGCTGAATTTTATCCAATAAATTAAAAATTATTCGAATAGATATTAATGAAGTTTTATTACGCCAGGTTCACATCTATTCCTGCATGCTCCACACGACTGGCCCACTGCTCTCCATCGATCTGGATGCCCAAACGACAGAGGTAGAAGAGATAGACGACGTATTGGCGGCGTTCATCGGTGGCCGAGGGGTCGCTACCCGACTCGTCTCCGAACGCGTTCCGTTCGACGCAGACCCGCTGGGCCCGGAGAACCGTGTCGTGTTCACGACCGGTCCAATGCAGGTGTCGAACATGAGTTTCACAGGGCGGATGAACGCGACGGCCGTTTCGCCACTCACCGATGGGTTGCTGTCGTCGAACGCTGGCGGATTCATGTCCCGAAACTTTGCGGACACGGGGTACAGTGCCGTCGAGTTCGCTGGCGTGAGCGACAACCTTATCATCGTTCACGTCACCGACGAGGGCGTCGAGTTCGAAGCGGTGCCAGACCTCGAAGGTGCAACTGTCTCAGAAACGTGTGCGTATATCGATGACGAGCACGGTCTCAGTGCTGAACACGTCGCATGTATCGGACCGGCTGGCGAGAACCTCGTCCGCTTTGCGTCTATCATGACGACGGAGGAGCGGGCGTTCGGCCGCGGGGGACTCGGTGCAGTCCTCGGATCGAAGAACGTCAAGGCAGTCACGTTCACCGGCGACTCCCGTCCGGATATCGAAATTCCCGCCAGTCAGATGGAGATCCACCGCGAGGCCGCGACTGACGACCACATCATGAAACGGCAAGGGACGGTCGCCGTCATGGATCTGGCCAACGAGGTGAACGGGTTACCGTCGTACTATTTCTCCGAGCAGTCGTTCGAGGGGGTCGAGGGAATCAACGGTGATGCGGTTGAGGCGAAAAAGTACAAGAAAGGCACCTGTTCGGCCTGCGCGTTTGCTTGCAAACTCCCGACACGGGACGAAGAGCGCGGCGTCGAGACGGAGGGCCCCGAGTTCGAGGTGGCGATGGCGTTCGGTTCAAACTCTGGCGTGGACGACATCGTCGACGTGATGAAGTCCAACGAGCTGTGTGACGAACTCGGCCTCGATGCGATATCCGCGGGGAATACCGTTGCCGCGTACCTTGCGGCGGAAGACGAGTTCGGCAACCGAGATCTCATCTGGGACGTCGTCGAACAAATCGCCTATCGCGAGGGCGTCGGCGATGATCTCGCCGAGGGTATCGATCGGGTCGCCGCCGATCTCGGCGTCGAGAACTGGACGGTGAAGGGACTCGACTTCGCCGCCCATGAGGGGCGTGTCCTCCATGGTCAGGGGCTCTCGTACGCGGTGGCGAACCGTGGTGCCGACCACATGTATGCAACGTTCTATTCGGTCGAATATCCGCTCGTCGACAAAGATGAGGCGATGCCCCCGGACGGCTTCGACGGAAAGCCGGAACGCCTCGTTGAACGCGAAAATCTGATGGCCCTGAACGATGCTGGTGTCGTCTGCAAGTTCTCACGGGATTATTTGAACCCCGAGCGATACGAGATGCTGTTCGACGCGGAGTTCGAGACGCTCTTGGCGGTCGGCGGCCGCATCGTCGAACTCGAACGATATTTCAACAATCAACGCGGATTCGATCGGGACGACGATCGGCTCCCCTACGACCTCGACGGCTTTGAGGACGCGCTAGACGCGTATTACGATGTCCGCGGTTGGAACCATGACGGAACCGCCCCCGACGAAGCGGTGCCAGAAAAATAGCGGGATGAACAAACGGACGGTTCGTCGAGGTTTTCGTGTTGGACTCAGAGAAGTATGCGGATGCGTTCGACGGCGAAAACAGAAGTATGGAATCAGTCGACTTCGAGTTCCACGAGCTCATCACCGGCATCGACTTCTGCTTCGTTCTCTGCTAAGAATTTGAGTACCGTCCCGGCTTCGTCTGCTTTGATATCGTGGAAGTTCTTCATCACGCCCACGAGGCCGACAACGTCACCCGCTTCGACTGAATCACCTTCCTCTGCATACGGTGGTTCTTCTGGGTCGGATTTTCGGTAGAAGACGCCGGGCATCGGGGACGTGATGATAGTTTTCTCTGCCATTTGCTTGAAGATTGGTAGCAACGCCCACCTCATATAGTTTTCCCCATGATACTATACCAGAGACAAATCAGCAGGGGATTCTATAATACGTATCCGACATTGCAGTTCAATTTTGACTGCTGTTCGGAAATGGAGAAACGTCCGTGCCGAAAAAGTGGGATCGGAGTAGCCGATTCACTCGGAGAGTGACGCCCGAATCGCTTCGAGATGTTCGTCGTTCTCCGCGCGAGCCTCGACTGCCTCATCGACGTTGACCGCTTCGAAGGTGATGGTTCGGTGGGTTCGTGCTTGTGCCAACTTCCTACGGTCGATGCTGATGACCGTCCCCACGGTCGCGTAACCGCCGCCCGTGACAGCGTCGCGCATCAGCACGATGGGTTGGCCGGCCATCTGGATCGAGCCGATGGGATAGCCGAGGTCGACCACGTTCGTCGGGTCGGGACCTGCCCCGAACGGCTGTTCGCGCTCCTCGAACATCGATTCGATGTCTTCACCATCGAGGCGGTAGCCGACGCGGTTCGCTTCGTCGCTGACTTTCCACTCCGTTCCGAGGAATCGATCTTTCCCCTCGTCGGTCAGTCGATAGTCACATAGGCCCATCACGACACGAATCGTGTTGTCGTTGGCGTAGTCGGGAACGTACTCGTCGTCGATTTGCGAGCCGACGAGGGTTGTTCCGTCGTCGGTGTCGCCGATGGGAAGTTCGTCACCCTCTTCGAGTTCGCGACCCTCGTGCCCGCCGATACCGATGAGGGTGTACGTCGAACGGCTCCCCATTATTTTCGACACGTCGATGCCGCCGGCTACCGCGAGGTACGACCGGACGCCCTCAGTGGCGAACTCACACGAGAGCACGGTTCCGGCCTCGACCTGGACAGCCGTCCACTGGGGCATGGAGTCGCCATCCAACTTGGGAGACATTGCTGCGCCAGTGATGGCAACGACGGTATCCTCGGTGAACTCCATATCCGCCCCCGCGTACGTCATCTCCAGCGTGGCAGCATCCTCATCGTTGCCGACCAAGTAGTTGGCCACCTTGTGTGCGTACTGGTCCATCGCGCCGGACGGCGGCATCCCGATGTGATAATTACCGTACCGGCCGCTGTCCTGAACCGTGGTCGAGAGCCCCGGTTCGAGTATCTGAATCATCAGTGTAGTTCCTCCAGAATCTCTTCATTGTACTGTTGTGGATGTTCGAAGAATTCCTCCGGCCGGAAGTCAATGTGGCCGATATTGTACTCGTGCGTTCCGTCTTCGACCTCGTTCCGAATCTTATCGTACTCAGGTCGGTCGATTTTGCGGAAGTTGATGATGTCGCCGGGGTTCGGCAGCACCATCGATTCCTCGAAGTCCGCAAGCTCCTGTTCGACATCGAGCACTTCGACGGGCGTTCGGCCGAACAGTTGGTACCCTCCTGCCCCTTTCACGGGGTAGATGGCGGTGAACGCGCCGCCGTATCCGATCGCTCGACTCGGGGTGGCGGTTCGAGGTTGGACGTACTTGGGTACTTCTATCTGTTCGTCCCGGGGAACCATCTGGAACGTCCACGGCAGGCCGGGGACGAACCCGACCATCGTGACCATGTGAGGGGATCCGGCGTGAGCGTCGATGAATTCCTCAGTGGTGTCGAAGCCGTTGATGCGTGCGGAGTACTCCAGATCCGTCGCGTCGGGATCCTGATGCCGGTCGCGGAACTGCATCAAGGTCTCGTGGGTCCACGGGTCGTCGTAGAGGACGGGCACGTCGATGACACGTGCTTTCCAAGTGTACTCGGTGAGGTCGATCTCGTCTTCGAGTTGTTTGAGGTCGTCGATAAGCTCGTCGGGGTGCAGTTCGGCCGGATCAAACTGGAGCATGTAGGATGCGTTCGCCGGTGCGATTTCGATAATTCCGGCTGGATCACGCTTCCGGAGTTCCTGGGTGATGGCCTGGGCTTTGAAATTCGCGTCGAAGCTCATTTCTTCGGAGAGTTCGACGAACACATAGTCGTCTCCTCCGTATCCGTACCGGGGCGAGGATAACTGCTGCCGTTCTATGCTAGTCTCAGGCATGGTGTGTGTTCACGGTTTCGCATTCAGTGATTTATAGATGCCGGTGGCTCACTAGGTTCATTCCCTGGATATAGGAGAAGATACAATTTTGTAATCTATCCTAAGACCTAATTCACACTGGCTCACTCGGGTCGTATGATGTTCAACGAACCACTTCGGTTGTCCATCAGACGACATCCCGTTCAGGGTCGGGTCGGAGTTCGAAGTCGGTGATCTCGTCGTCGTCGGCCGTGGCTGGAATGACGTCGTCCACGCGAACGAGGTGAACGAGTACGTCTGTCGCGGTGTCGACGGTCGTTCTGACGATCGGTTCCAAGCCCAGCGGACCTTTCGCGTGCGTAGAACCCACGACTCCCGCGTCGGTGTCGAAGCCTGCGTTCTCGCCGCTCGCACGCAGCCATGTCACGACGTCGATGGCGTCTGCGCCGCCGTTTCGAGCGAGCACCCGCGGAATCGTTTCGAGTGCGTCAGCATATGCTTCCATAACGAGTGCCGTTCGGTCACCGACGCTCCGCGAATCCTCACGGACGTCGGTCGCAAGTCGTGTCTCGATACCTCCACCACCCGGAACGACGCGCCCTCCATTGAGGACGTCGAGTGCCACGACGATAGCCGTCATCAGATCCCGTTCGAACGTGGCGGCGCCTTGTTCAACGGCCCCCGCATACAGCAGCGTTCCAACCTGTCCGTGGTCACACCCCTCGACGCGGACGAACGGATCGTCGTCGTGTGTGGTCACCTGCAACTGTCCAGCTGTGCCTACGTTTTCTGCTGAGAGGTCGGCGAGATCCATCACGACGTCTGCACCGGTCGCCCGTGACAGTCGGCGTGCATGCTCACTGGTTAGCGTCCGAAACGCGACGATGCCAGCCTCGTCGAGGGCGGAGATGGCAACGTCGCTGATGCCCATCGTCGTAAAGACCGCATTCACACCGGCGTCCTCCAACGTCTGAACTTGCCTCCGAACGTCGGCGTGCTCGTGCTGGCGGACTGCCTCAATGTTCGACGGCGTCTTGCCGCCCAAGACGACGTCCGTTCGTCCCTTCCCCGTGCTTCCACCGGCACGCCTCAACTCCCGCTCCTCGATACCCGACCCTGCCTTCTTACCACCGCCGACGACCACGATCCGCGGGGATTCGATCTCATGCTGGATGTTCGGCGTTACGGGCTCCCGTTCGAGGACGACGCCGCGGAGGAGCTCTACGTCTGCCGCGTCGGAAGTCGGGCCACGACGGAACTCGATATCGTCGACGCGGAGGCCGCCGGTGTGAGTACGGCGAGCACGGTCGACGAGGCGCGCTGCCTCCACGACCGCGCCCGTTGCGGCTTCCGTGCGTGGTGCCCCCCCGAGTGCGGTTTGCACAGCGATTCGACCTCGCGGGTCGTCGAGCCCATCGACTGGCGTGGCGAACGCCGGAAGCGCACCGAGCGCGGTGAGTCGGGCGCGGTTGACCCCGTCTATCACGGTCACTCGGTGGAAGCCGCGATCGAGCAAGCCGATAGCTCGTCGAGCGAGGTCGGCGGTGAGCAGTACTACAGACAGCGACCCGTCACCGACCGTTTCCTTTTGTTGGACAGCTCCCTCCGCCACGAGTCTGGCACCGGGATGTTCGACGATCAGTTCATCGAACAGTCGGTTGACGTCCCCGGCGACGACCGGGCCGTCTGCGGTCTGAACCAGTTTGTAGCGGCCATCGGGTCCGTATAGTCCGGCGACGAGGTCGCCCAGCAGTGCAGCACCGTGGAGCACGTCGGTACCGTCGAGAATCTCTGTCGAACTCGTTCGGCTCCCACTCATCTACTAGAATTGGAGTGCTTCTGATATCTAAACCTTTCCTCGAATTTTGTTCGAATTCTCATCATGATTTAAAACCTGGTTGGAAATTTACTGATGGATTTATATGGGTGCACATTCGTATATGGGGTGTCAACAATGAGCACGGAAACGCAAACCGAACTACACGACGCGCAAACTTCATCTGCCAACGTCATCCAAATCCGCAGCCTGCGAAAGGTCTACGACGACGTCATCGTCGCCGTCGACGACGTGGATCTCGATGTTCGAGAGGGCGAATTTTTCACGATCCTCGGCCCATCCGGCAGCGGGAAGTCCACCCTGTTACAGATGATTACGGGTATCGAAACGCCAACGGCTGGTGAAATCCGCCTGGACGGAGCCCTCGTTAACGATGTCAAACCCTACAATCGCAACACGAGTCTGGTCTTCCAGGAGTACGCACTATTTCCTCATATGAGCGCACGGGAAAACGTCGAGTACGGTCTGATGCTTCGGGGCATCCCCGAAGGAGAGCGCCACGAACGCGCCGACGCGATGTTCGAACTGATGAACCTCGTTGGGAAGGAAGACCGTCCGATTCAGGACCTTTCCGGTGGTGAACGCCAACGCGTCGCCACCGCGCGGAGTCTGGTCGTCGAACCCGACGTCCTCCTGCTCGACGAGGTGCTCGGCGCACTCGACGAAAAACTCGCCAGGGAGATGCAAGTCGAACTCAAACGCATCCAGGAGGAAGTCGACAAAACGTTTATTTTCGTCACTCACAGCCAAGAGGAGGCGTTCTCGATGAGCGACCGTATCGCCATCATGAACGACGGAAACGTCGAGCAGGTAGGCGAACCGTTCGAAATCTACCAGAATCCCGCGTCGGAGTTCGTCGCCGATTTTCTCCAGATGCCGAACGTCATTACCGGCGACGTAGTCGCCGCCGAGAGCGGGGTGCTTACCGTCCGAAGCGACGGCCTCGACTATGTGGTGGCAGTCGACGATGACGACGATGATTCGGTAATCGACGATACGGCCACGTTCCTCGTCCCGAACGAACAGGTAATGTTCAGCGGTGACTACAAGAACGCATTCGAAGCTGTCGTCACGGACACCATCTTCAAGGGTTCGCACACGGAGTACGCACTCGAACTCCCGAACGGTCGCGAACTCCGCGCTCACGAGACGACCGGTGAATCCCTTCTCGAAGAAGGGACCGACGTCACGGTTGGGTTCGATCCCGCCGCCGCGAAATTGTTCTCCTGACGCAGCGCGAACCCACGTGCGTCGCGTTCCGCGTTCGTGAACAGATACGGCATAATTTTGTTTTATATCCTAGTTCTAATTCTCAAGTAGAACTGCGTTCAACATTATCCAAACCACAAGAGTATTATCCTAAATGGTGCGATACCACGAGTGTGTTTGACAGAGTACTCATTGCTAATCGGGGTGAGATCGCCGTTCGTGTCATCCAGGCGTGTCGAGAACTCGATGTCGACGCCGTCGCCATCTACAGTGACACGGACGAGAACGCGAAACACGTCCGCCTCGCGGACGAAGCCTACCACGTCGGAGCGTCGGTCGCACGCAAGAGCTACCTGAACCAGGAAGCCATCATCGACGTCGCGCGTGAGGCCGGCGTCGACGCCATCCATCCAGGTTATGGCTTCCTCGCAGAGAGCACGGAGTTCGCTGCGAACGTCGCGGCGAACGACTTCATTTGGGTCGGTCCGCCGAGCGACGTAATGAACGACTTCGGCGAGAAGACCCGGGCCCGTAAAATAATGCGACGAGCAGACGTCCCTATCGTGCCCGGTACGACCGACCCGGTCGAGAGCGCCGACGAAATACGCGAGTTCGCGGCTGAACACGGCTACCCGGTGGCCATCAAGGCTGACGGCGGTGGTGGGGGACGTGGACTCAAAGTCGTTCGGAGTGACAACGAGGTCGAAGAGCAATTCCAGAACGCCCAACGCGAGGGCGAAGCATACTTCGACAATTCGAACGTCTATGTCGAGCGATTTCTCGAGAATCCACGCCACATCGAAGTCCAGGTACTCGCCGACCATCACGGCAACGTCAGGCACCTCACCGAACGCGACTGCTCGACACAGCGCCGACAGCAAAAACTCATCGAGGAGACGCCGAGTCCAGTCCTCGACGAGGACACGCGGGCCGAGGTATGGGATGCGGCTCGACGCGGCGTTGCCGAGGCGGGTTATATCAACGCAGGGACGGTAGAGTTCCTCTACGAAGACGGGTCGTTCTACTTCCTCGAAGTGAACGCCCGTATCCAGGTGGAACACACGATCACCGAGGTTGTCACCGGTATTGACCTCGTGAAGTGGCAACTCCGTATCGCTGCGGGTGAGGAACTATCGTTTGCACAGAATGACGTCGAACCTAGAGGAGCGGCTATCGAGTTCCGTATCAACGCCGAAGAGCCGAGCGAGGAGTTCGCACCGATGCCGGGCAAGCTTGAGACGTATCGACCACCGCACGGAATTGGCACGCGCATCGACGACGGTGTGGACGAGGGTGACAGCATCGCTCCGTTCTACGACTCGATGTTCGCAAAGTTCGTCGTACACGGCGAGAACCGCGACGAAGCGATTCGTCGCGGCTTACGCGCGCTCCATGAAGCCGACATTCACGGTGTTCCCACCACGATTCCGTTCCACGTACAGGTACTCACCGACGAGACGTTCGTCGAGGCTGAACACACCACCAAGTACGTCGACGAGGAACTGACTATCGAGTAGGTGAACTGCAGTCCGGACTGCCGACGCGGAGGACGCGTCCGCGAGGGCTGTTTACTCCCCGTTCTCGGTGCCGAGGTCGATGAGCGTCTCGAGTTCGAAGTCCCGTAACGGTGCGAACTGATTTTTGATTGTGGAGATGACGAAGCGGGAACTCGTTCGTTCGACCTCTTCTATGCGCTCGTAGGCTCCAATCAGATCTTCGACCATCTCGCGCTCTGCCACGTGTGCGATGACAATGAAGTCCGTATCCCCCATCGTGAAATACACCTGATTCACGCCCTCGATGTTGCTCAGTTTCTCGCCGACTATCTCCTGATAACCTTCGTCGTATCGGGCCGTTACCTCTGAGATGACTGTGAGGTTCAGGCTCAACGCACCGAGATCGATGTTGTACAGGTTGTCTTCGATGACTCCCTGCTCCCGTAGCTTCTCTACTCGATAGTGAACGGTCGATTTCGGGATCCCTGTCTCTTCTTCGATAACCTTTGGACTCGGTTCCCCAAAATCCGAGATCGCTTTTAAAATCTCGATATCTCGTGCGTCCATCGTTGGACTGTATTCAACTAGGTATTATAAAAGGGCAATGGTACCCCTCGGTCAAGGGAATCACCATCTTGTTGAACATAATCCTAGTTCGTGTCCCAATTTGGAACGCTGATTAAATTTCACTACTATAATAAGGTATTATTTAATATCGACTATATTTCTCGTCTAAGAATGTGTAATTATAGCAACATTAATAACCCCCTGCCACACAGGAGAGGGCATGCACAGCAGGAATGATGCGTGTGAACAAACACCAGGAACCCGTCGAGACTTCTTGAAGCTCTCCGGTGGCGTCGCCAGCGCCGCGACCGTGGGTGGTCTCGCCGGTTGTCTCGGTAGTGACGATGGCGGTGGCGGAGACGGCGGGGACGACTCGAACTCCGACGGCGGCAACAAACAAGTCGGCCAACTTTCCTACTGGGGTGTCGGAACGACGAATCCGGAAAAATGGGCGGACTTCACCGACCAAACCGGCACGGAGGTGAAGTACACGGCTGCGCCGTGGCGTCCCGGCCAGATCGTCACCAAGATGGTACAGGGGACGGCATCGACCGACTTCGACCTCGCTGGCAATGATACCACGCTCACGCAGGTGCTCCACGAACAGGACGCCATCAAGAAGACCAACCTCGCCGACCTCCCGAACTGGGAGCACGTCTACGACGAGATCAAAAACAGCAAACCGACGACGGTCGACGGAGAACAACACTCTTTATCGAGTGTGCAGAACGGCGACTCGGTCGCGTTTCTCCCGCAACACGTCGGCGACGCTTCTTCCGTCAACTCCTACGGCATCCTCTTCGACGACGAGTTCAAGGGGAAAACCGCACTCGAGTCCGGCTGGGCGACAGCGTTCCACAAGGTCGCCAACTATCTCAAATTCAACAACATGGCCGACATCGAGAGCGTCACAAATCCGACCGAAAGTGACATCGACGCGGTTGTCAGCTTCCTGCTCGAACAGAAGAAAGCTGGGCAGTTCCGGACGTTCTGGAGCGGTTGGCAGTCCGCGGTCAATCTCCTCGCCAAAGAGGAGGTTCACGCCATGGACACCTGGGAACCGGTCGTATTCGCGCTGCGCGATAAGGACATGGACGCCGAGTACCTCGAACCCAAAGAGGGCTATTCGCTATGGGGTATCGGACCGTGGGTGACCAAGAAAGGGGCGAAAAACCGCCGGGCGAGCGAAGAACTCATCAATTGGATGATGGACGGCTGGTACAATGCCCAGATCACGACTATCCGCGGCTATCTCTCTGCGAGCGAGCTCGGAATCGAGCACGCAAAGAACGACGAAGGCTTCGACGCCGAGTTCATCGAGAAGCGCCACCAAGAGGTTCGGAGTCGGTTCCGTGACGACCGCAGTGTCTTCGGAAATCGCTACCCAGAAACGTTCAGTCATCTGAACGAACAGTGGAACCGGCTAACGGCCTGACCCCTCCTCAGATTCTCTATGTCTTACGACAACACCGAAACGACGTCGGTGGAGCACAGTGAGAGTAGGGGCGTCGACTACGCTCCGCAGGAGCGGCTCCCGTCACCCCTCCGGCCACTCATCAACAATGACCGCCTTCGATTCGGACTAGAGGTGGTGCCGTGGCTCGCGTTGTTCACGTTCTTCGTCTTCTTGCCGCTGGCAGCAATCTTCATTTGGAGTGTCGCAATAGAGGAGCCGTTCGGTATGGAGTTAGGATTCACCCTCGACAACTACCGGAATTTCGTTGATTCCTACCGACTGTCGGTGTTCTGGACGACGGTGAAGGAGGGACTCCTGCAGGTAGCGTTGGCGCTCCTGTTCGGGTTTCCCATCGCCTACTATGCTGGCATCCGCAAGCGTCACTCACCGTACACCTTCCCGTTGTTGCTCCTGTTCGCGATTCCGTTCCTCACGAGCTACATCCTTCGAACGCTCTCGTGGATCGCGTTCCTCGGCAGTGACGGTGTAATCAACACAGTGTTGATGATGGTCGGTCTCACCAGCGAACCACTGGGGTGGCTACTGTACTCCACGTTTGCGGTTCGCCTCAGCCTGATGGCGAGCTACCTTCCGTTCATGATATTTCCGGCGTGGCTCGCCATGAGTCGCATTGACGACGAGATTCTGCAGGCGAGTGCCGACATCGGGGGATCGCCCCTCGCGACCGTCCGATATATCGTACTCCCGCTCTCGCTACCCGGGCTAGTCATCGGGTCGGTGTTCGTGTTCGTTGGCGTCCTCGGTGAGAGTGTCGTTCCCGTCGTCCTCGGCGGTGGCAACATTTCGCTCGTCGCGACCGTCATCGACAACGCAGTAAATTCGCTTCGGCTGCCGCTCGCGAGCGCCATCAGTGCCATCGTGTTGCTGTTCGCCATTGGGTTGGTGCTGGTCTGGGACTACGTGTTCGGCCTCGACAAAGTGGGTGAGATCTGATGTCCACCCAACCCGTTTCCAGGTCGGTCAGTCGCGTAGCCCGGATGGATCCTTCGGACTGGCTCTCGACTTCGTGGAAAGAGCGTCTTTGGAAGGCCTTCATCGCCTTCTGGGTGCTGTACATCCTCGCACCGCCGGTGATGCTCGTGTTCATTTCGTTGGATACGGCGTCGTACGTCCGGGTTCCACAGGGGTTCACCTTCGAGAAGTACGAAATGATGCTCCAGAGCGAACCGCTCATCGCCGCGATGAAACGGTCGCTCGTGCTTGGCGTCGCGACGATGGGTATCGCGCCGTTCCTCGCGCTGCTTGCCGTCCTCTCCTACCGAAAGACGGCGTACAAATCGCTGTTCGTCGGCGCGATGATCGTCCCGCTGTTCGTCCCGGGTGTCGTCCAGGGGTTCAGCCTGCTCGTGTTGTTCAAGCAACTCGGGTTCGACAATCCCTTCGTCGCCGAACTCATCGGACACGTCATCTGGGCGTTTCCGTTCGCGTTCCTCGTTCTTCTAACGAGCATGTCGTCGGTTCGCGAGGACGTCCTTCTCGCGAGTTCCGATCTGGGCGCGAACGAGTTAGAGACGTTTCGATACGTCATCTTTCCTCTCGTCAAACCTGGCATTATTAGCGCAGTCATCTTCAGCTTCGTGTTGTCGTTCAACGAGTTCTCCCGAACGATCTATCTCCAGGGCGGTGACAATACCGTCCCGACCTACGTGTACGCAAAACTGCAGGTTGAACTCTCACCCGAGGTGTTCGCACTCGCGGGCATGACCGTTTTCGTGTCGCTGTCGCTCATCGCCGTGGCGACCGTCTTCCTCTATCGTGCGGGCGGTGCCTCCGCGGACGACGGATGACGGCCTCGGCGCCGCATTCACTGTCGCCGGAAACGGTATCGAAGTTCGAATCTGGGACTGCCGCAAGGGGTTGTTCGACCCCGAAACGAAATACGGCGTGAGAATCAGGCAATGTCGTCGAGCGGCACGAGTTCGATGTCGTGTTCTTCGACGCGGTTGTGGATGGCCTCAAGCAGTTCGACGGCATTTGGACTGTCCCCGTGGATGCAGATGCTGTCTGCCGGGACGTCTATCATCTCACCGGTTGCCGCCTCGACTTCGCCCTCAGTCGCGATGCTGACGAACCGGTCGGCGACCAGTTCGGGGTCGGGCGCTTCTTTCTCCTGCTCGACGATGAGGCTGCGGTCGGAGCGATAGTCGAGGTCGACATAGCCCTCGAAGACAGCGCGCAAGTCGTCGTATTCCTCGGTGACCTCGTAGATGTTCATATCTGTCGCGAGGTAGATGAGGTTGTCGTCGACGTCAAGGATTCCCTCCATCACCGCCCGGGCGTGCTCATTGCTCTCAGAGAGCATCGAATACATCGCCCCATGGGGTTTCACGTGCTGGAACGTAACATCGTGCTGGTCTGCAAACGCCCTGAGCGCCCCGAGTTGGTAGACCACGTAGTCTCTGACCTCCTCGGGCGAGGCGGCCATCGTTCGCCGCCCGAATCCCATCTTGTCCGGCAGGCCAGGATGGATGCCGACACCGACGTCGTGTTCTGCCGCGAGCGCGACCGTTTCGCGCATCACGTGGGGGTCACCCGCATGATATCCGCCAGCGATGTTGGCGGAGGTGACGTAGGGCATCACCGCTTCGTCATTCCCCATGCTCCAATTGCCGAAACTCTCCCCCATGTCGCAGTTGATGTCAATCGATACCATACGTTCCGAGGATTGGTGGGAGCCGAATTATAGGTTGTGGAGTGAACGGGCGGCCACGCCGCCGATTTTGAGCGTCGGTGTGGACCAGAGAATGGGGGAGGTCGTTCGCGAGCGACGTGGACGGGTCACGATTCTCCGTCGCTCTTCGGGTTCGCGTCTCGCTTTGCACCCCGGGTAGCGGAACCGTAGTTCGGGGTCACCGGAATACCTCGTCGACCGGTCTTCCGAACGCTTCACTGCACCACAGTGGTTGTTCGTTTGTGAGGACTGCGGCGGTCGGATTGTCCGGTATCGCCGCTCGAAAACCGTCCGCAATCCCGGACAGTACAGCTGCAGTGAGTGTGGTAGGTCGCTTCGTGTTTGGAGAGATGGTAACTACTGACCGACTCTCGCTTAAGTTGATCATCAGTCGTTATTCTTTTATCATAGAGGGATCAGAACCAGACGTATGGTTGACGACAATACCGATACGAGTGACGAACAAACACAAGAAGCTACAGATTCCCAAGACAATTCCGAGGAACAATCATTCCGAGAGCATGTCGAAGAAATGCGTGAACAACGCACTGAACAAGGGGAAGGCGAGCGACCTGAGAGTCCCTTCGGTGGTAGTGGTGCCCCTGGCATGGGCGGCGGCGGTAATCCAATGGCACAGATGATGGGTGGAATGATGGGCGGCGGCGCCCCCGGCGGTCGACCTGGTGAGAGCGAAAGTGGCGGTAATGAGGAACTCGTCAAGGAAGTTCGCCAACTCCGCGACGAGGTACGTGACGTCACTCGCCAACTCCAGCGTATCGCCGATGCAGTCGAAGATAGTTAGAACGAGACTAGATTCAACCGAGGCGAAAAACAGTAGGACGCAGGGCTGACTATGAATCGACACCCCCGGTGGTTCCCAGTGTTGGAGTTCCGCTGTCCCGGTGGACGTTTTCTGTGATGATTTCAGGGTTAAAAACGCGAAACCGGTGCTAGCTCCACTCGCCCAAAACTTTTATTTGGAATTGCATTCAGTCACCAAAACGCATCTATGAGTGATCGAATGCAAGGGCAGCCGATGATCGTCATGTCTGAGGATTCCCAGCGCGTCAAAGACAAAGACGCTCAAGAGCATAACATTAGTGCGGCCCGTGCGGTCGCTGACGCAGTCCGTTCAACCCTCGGTCCAAAGGGGATGGACAAGATGCTTGTCTCGGACACGGGCGATGTCACCATCACAAATGATGGTGTGACCATCCTCAAAGAGATGGATATTGACAACCCGACAGCTGAGATGATCATCGAAGTCGCCGAAACCCAAGAGAATGAAGCCGGTGATGGCACCACAACAGCAGTTGCCACTGCAGGAGAACTCCTCAACAACGCTGAGGATCTTCTGGGCCAGGATGTTCATCCTACCGCCATTACCAAGGGCTTTCAGCTCGCCAGCGAGATGGCCAGAGAGGAAATTGACAATGTTGCCGAGAGCGTCGACCCGGGTGACGAAACCCTTCTGCGGCATGTGGCCGAAACATCGATGACTGGCAAGGGTGCCGAACTTGATAAGGAAGCACTCGCTAAACTCGTTGTTAACGCAGTCCAACAAGTCGCTGTCGACAACACGGTCGACCTCGAATACGTTAAAATCGAGACACAGACCGGGCGAACGGCCAGCGAATCCGAGCTACTGACAGGGGGGGCCATTGACAAAGACCCCGTCCACAACTCAATGCCGACAAGCGTCGAAGATGCGCAAATTCTCCTGCTCAACGATGCCATCGAAATCAAGGAGGCTGAGGCTGACACGAAGGTCTCCGTTACTGATCCCGACCAACTCCAGAGTTTCCTCGACCAAGAAGAACAACAACTCAAAGAGAAAGTCCAGCAGATCAAAGAGACCGGTGCAAACGTTGTGCTCTGCCAGGACGGTATCGATGACATGGCTCAGCACTATCTCGCCAAGGAAGGCATCCTAGCAGTGCAGCAGGCGAAACAGAGCGATCTGGGCTTCCTCAAAGAGGTGCTAAGCGCGACCATCGTTACCGACCTTGCGAATGCAACTGCGACCGATCTCGGCGCTGGTAGCATTACACGGAATACAAGTGATGACTTGTTCTATATTGAAGGCGATGACGCTCATGGTGTGACTCTGTTATTGCGTGGCTCTACCGATCACGTGGTTGACGAACTCGAGCGGGGCATCACAGACGCTCTGGATGTGGTGGCTCAAACCGTCTCCGACGGTCGAGCCGTTGCAGGTGGCAGTGCCATCGAGATCGAAGTTGCACGACGCCTTCGTAACTCTGCCGAGAGTGTCTCGGGGCGCGAACAATTGGCAGTCGAAAAGTTTGCCGACGCGCTCGAACTCATCCCGCGTGTGCTTGCGGGGAATGCAGGCCTCGATAGTATCGATACGCTGGTTGAGCTTCGAAGTGCGCATGAGGATGGCGAAATATATACGGGCCTCGATGTCGAGAGTGGCGAGGTTACTAATACGTACGAAACAGGGGTTGTCGAACCTGCGCATGTGAAAGAGCAAGCCATTTCGAGTGCGACAGAAGCTGCCAACCTTATCCTCCAAATTGACGACATCATCTCCGCTGGTGATTTATCAACCGACAAGGGTGGCGATGGAGCTGGCGGTCCTGGAGCTGGTGGTATGGGTGGCATGGGCGGTATGGGCGGCGCAATGTAGGCTATATGCTAAACTCGCCATATATGACAAAAGTAATATTTTTTCTGGAAACTATCTCTATCGGTTGAAAACGGAACATGATTGTCAATTGGTCAATCAAGCATCAGATCAATTCTATTTCTGAGAAAGTTTGTCGTTCTTCGAAAAGGACGCCCATGTGTTGAACCGAAGATGGACCCACATTTGATTGACATATGTATCGAGATTCTAGCCGGGTGAACCAACTAACACTAGTGTGACTCCTTCCCGCCCGTTAGGGGCGGGGCTTCCGGCCGAACGCGAGGACACACCGACGACTGAGCGCGCTCTGCTCGACCGAGCACAGGCGCACGCGGCGGACGTACGCTGCTGAGCATTTCGCAGACCAGGCAGTTGAAACAATTAAATCGAAAAACTCGATCGTCTCATTAAACTCGAAATGGAAGGCAGTCTTAGCTCCTCTTTTCGAGAGGAGTGTTAGAGCGGATCGTTGTATTGGTCGGCCGGATCCTGTTGCTCATCGACAGCTTGCGTAAACAGATCTTCATCCAATTCCTCTTCGGATTCATCGCCGGTTTCCTGGGCCGATAACCCCAGTGAGAGAAGCTCTTCAATTGCTTGTTCTCGATTCAGAAAATCACCTTGTTCGACAAGGCGATCAATATCACTCTCGATACGGTCAGGTAATGCGACCTCAAGCGAGACCATAGACACAATCTGTTCTAGAGATAGATTAACCCTTGGGATACTTTCTCGATGCGTAGTAGTGCTACTCCTCGGTTCTTGCTGTTCTCTATTCTTTCTTAGGGACAACCCCTGAAATCCATGAGTACAAACCCATCCGCAGCCCGTGACGCTGCCGGGGCGGCACAGAACCGTGCAGAGGGAGAACAATTTACCTTCGACGTCGTTGCCCCCGGACTCATCGACGTCACCAGTGAAAGCCACGAGACCCCCGCAGACCACCAATACGTTGTCTCCATCGACGACATGACCGACGAACTGGTGGCCTGCACCTGTTCGCATCACGTCCACCGCAATGCCTTCTGCAAGCACATGGCCGCCGTCGAAACCGCAACCAATGACGGGACGCTTGAGGCCTTCCCCTCGGAGACCATCGACGATGCTGAACCTGAAAACTGTGACTGTGATGGCCTCGGTGGTTTCCCGTGCTGGGAGTGCGTGCGAACGGGACGAAAAGTCCTTCCGAACTAACCCACGCTTCAGCCCTTTTTTATTCACGGCACGGTAATTGACGGTCTCGGATATCACCGACCAGCGAACGCTCACGGAAAGATTGGATTGAGTGGAGCGGTGCGAGGGGCAAGTCGAGGAAATCGAGAATGCGAACAGAGCGTAGGCGACGAGGTCGTACTAGGGGAACGAGAGTGAGGTTCCCCAGCGAGATAGCCGACAGATGGAAGCATCGTTAGCCTCAACTGTTGGAGGAGTAAATCTCGATGAATTTCGAATATCTTATCGCTGGTATCTTCCTGATTACCATCGTTGCTGTCGATTTTCTCTGGACGACACTCTGGATAGAGAAAGGTGCGGGACCACTCACAAGTCGAATGATGACTGCGGTATGGAACGTCTTCCGGCAAATCGGAGTCAGACACTCGTGGGGTCGGACACTCGCAGGCCCGCTAATGGTCTTGGTCGGGCTCATGATGTGGATTGTGTTACTCTGGATTGGGTGGACGTTCGTCTTCGCGACTGCCGAGAACGCCGTAAGAGACACCATCGACGGCGGTTCGATATCGTGGATCGAGCGCCTCTATTTCGTCGGATATTCGTTGTTTACTCTCGGGAATGGTGAGCTCGTTCCGAGAGACGGCATCTGGCAAATTGCAACCGTGTTTACCACGGCGAGTGGGATGCTGTTGATCACCCTGAGTATCAGCTACGTCATCGCAATCCTCAACGCAGTCACGCAAAAACGATCGTTTGCCACCAGTGTGAGTGGCCTCGGATCGCGGGGCGAAGCCGTGGTAACAGAGAGCTGGAACGGAGAATCAGAGCTGGAACGGAGAATCATTCGACGGGGTCGACCTTCTCCTCAATACGTTCTCTTCCGAACTGAGCAAGCTCACGACGAATCACGGTGCCTATCCAGTGCTACACTACTTCTACTCCGAACAACGGGAGGCCACTGCCGTCGTCAGTATCGTGATTCTCGACGAAGCGTTGACACTCTGGCAATTCGGAATCCCCGAAGAACACCAGCCCAGTCGAGTCGTTCTTGTTAACGCTCGCGCTGCTCTCCAGAACCACCTCGAGACCCTTAGAGAGTCGTTCGTGACCAAATCGAAAACAATCCCCCCATCCCCCGATCTCGATGCCCTTCGTGAATCCGGCGTTCCAACGGTTTCTGATGAAGCGTTCAGTAACTCGCTGGACGACTTGAACACACGTCGACGAACGTTACTCGGGTTAGTTGAGGCTGATGGACGTCAGTGGCAACGTACGCAAGAGATCGAGTAGCCGGTCAACTACCCCGGCGTTAACGCCGGGGCTTGTCGGTGAACTCCCGTTCAAGCCGAAACTTCGGCGGACGTAAACTCGTCGCTCACGCTCAACGTTCCCGACTTTAGGGCCAGTTGACGGTTGGCCCGTCCACGCGGAGACTTTTGCCCTGCGTGGACATGCTTTATCCCGATGTTCTTCGCCGCGTTGTAGTCCGCATGAACCTCGTAGCCGCACTTTCGACAACAGAACCGCTTCCGTTTCGGGCGGTTCCCGCGTTCGGTGTGACCGCACTTCGAACAACGTTGGGACGTATACGCCGGGTCTACCTGTTTGGTCGAGATACCGAACTCTGTGGCTTTGTACTCGACGTACTCGTAGAGCCGCCGGAACGCC
Organism: Haladaptatus marinus; assembly: GCF_051194195.1. Taxonomy (NCBI): domain Archaea; kingdom Methanobacteriati; phylum Methanobacteriota; class Halobacteria; order Halobacteriales; family Haladaptataceae; genus Haladaptatus; species Haladaptatus marinus. The sequence continues at coordinate 8,316 of NZ_JBLZNK010000006.1, read as the reverse complement.
CATGCGTGGAACGCTTTCGCGCCCGGCCTAAAGGCCCCGGGATTCCCTCGCTGTTTAAAGATGGGTGATTCGGAAGTTGAGCAAGTAGATCTCGCAAAGCCTAGAGATGGTGTCCACTCACTATCGAATACGTGACTGTGACGGTCGTATTTACCGGAAAAGAGTACACGACCGATATTCCCGTGGTCGTAGGAAAGCGCCAAGAAGTTGCCCAAGGATAGGCGGTCTCCATCGTGACGATGATCAGGCGAGCAATCAGAAATAGTGTGGCTCTGAGTTAGTATATAATACTAACTTAGTACCGACTCGGGATCAAGCTACTAGTCCGAGCATTTAATCACGTATCACCGACAGCGATAGGTATGGGATACCATCTCATCGACCCGAATGACCTTGACCAGTGGGACGACCGTCCAACCGATGTCCGGTCGCTCAGTGTTGCAGCAGGATACGACTATCAGAACTCGAAGCTCGGTCTTCGAGTCTACGAACTCGCTCCCGGTGAACAGTCCGGGCTGAGCTACCACACCCACGATGAGCAAGTCGAGGCATTCTACGTTCTCGATGGAACGCTTCACGTCGAAACCCCCGACGAGACGTTTGTTGTAGAATCCGACCAAGTCCTGTTCGTCGATCCCGGGAGCCCGCAGCGAGCGTTCAATCCCGAAACCGCCGAAACGGCCACACGTATCCTCGCGATCGGGGCACCGTCGGTCGACGATGCACACCCGTACGATCCAACTGACGCCACGTGAACCGTCTCTCCAGTATCCGGGCGAGAAACTCCATCACATAACGATTAGGTTGGGAGACAGTCGAATCCCGGGTACACGACGAACAGGGACGATTTGTGGAGCAAACGAGTGATGACGATATACTTCGGATAATATGCAGAAAACTCATCATTCAACATCATGAGAATCCCCATGCCCTCTCAACTTTAGGTCAGGGATACATGCAGTGGCTAGTCGTCAGTGAAGATAGACGCGATGGAAGTCGCCAGTCACACTATCGACAATGTACGTAAGAGACGTTTTATCCGACGTTTTACAGTCAACGAGATGGAATGGGCGATAGATTCGGCGGTCCTCAATGAGGTGGAGGTCAGGGGGAGAGCCAACGCGTAATTCCTTCCGTACGAGCTCGAGGAGATAGTATCGTGCAATTTGTTGTGCGTCTTCAATCTCGTCTGCAACCGGAACGACCATGTCTGCATCGACAACTTGGTCAGTTGTCTGTGGAGCCTCTTCGATGAACACCTCCTTGCCATTGCATAGATCGACACCACAGTAGACTCGGTCGGTGAAGTCATCAAAGAACGCCTCAGCGTGAAGATCGAATCCAAAGACGCGATATGGATAATAGACGAGCCTGTCAGCGGTTGTTTCGGCCATGTCTATATCAGTTTCTATCAGCGTCTGCTCTGCCTCTTCTGCGGAGACGGTTGTGTCAAAGACGGTAACTGACTGTTGGGTGTGCATGCTAGCCATGGTTTCGATCAACTGTCTGTTGGGTGAACATCAATCGTCGAGGTGTCTGACGGTTGTGATGTGGAAGCATCAGCAGCGAGATGCTCACCGATAGCACGAGCTTCAGGAGCAAGTGAGCGCGCTGACTGTTGGACGGTACCTGATGGTGCGGTGCCGGATCGGCGAACACGCTGCACGATGGCAACTGCGTCTCCTGCTGGTGGTTTCGTGAGCAGCGAGACAGTGACGAGCAGGAATGCCGAGACGATGAGTCCTGCGAAGAACGGATGGATAGCGGTAGTGGTTTGTAGATTTTGGGATGTCCAGACGATGTTCGTGGATGCACCACCGACCATCCCGGCAAGTGCACCCTTCCAATTCGCCCGATCCCAATACACACCAGCGACGTTCGGAATGAGAAATGCAGTTCCCAAGCCACCGAAGGCGAAAATAACGAGCTCGAAGATACCAGGTGGCTGAACGGCAGCGACGATGATTCCGATGATTCCGATTACGAGGACAAGCAATCGCGACCAGATGAACATCTGATCGTCAGTGAGGTTGTCGTTGCCGAATCGCTGAATGACGTCTCGAGCGAGAATTGAACCTGCCATGATGAGAAGTGAATCAGCAGTGCTCATGACTGCAGCCATGAGTGCAGCGAGAATCACCGCGGCAACAATTCCCGGAAGGAGTGAGAGTGCAAGGCGAGGAATTGCCATCTCGGGATCATTGAGATTGGGAAGGAGGACAATGGCAATGAGTCCAAGAATGTATGGCTGGTAGACGAAGAAAGTGTTATAGAAGACGTTCCAGATTGTGGCGTTCTTTGCGGTGTCTGGATTATCCATACTGAGGTGGCGGACGACTGCATGCGGAAGACCCATGTACCCGATTGCGTAGATGAGTACAGCGCCAGCAACAACGCCCCACTCACCGACGTGTTCAAGCCCTTTCCCCCAGATCGAAAGGTAAGTTGGATCCTTTGTGGCGATTTCACTGAAGAGAGCACTGATCCCGCCTACTTCGAGTATCGCTGCTACGAGGATGATGTTGATACCGACGGCCATGACGATTGCTTGGAATGCGTCTGTCCAGGCGACAGCGAGGTAACCACCGACGAAAGTGTATAGGATAATGATTCCCGCGCCAATGAGGAGACCGTAGAGGAATGGGAGTCCGCTAATGGATTCGATTGCTTTTCCCGCGGCGATGAATTGGGCAAAGACGTATGCGGCGAGAAAAACGATTGAGATTGTTGCGCCAGCGATTCTGATACTGGGGTGGGGGTAGCGGTCTTCGAGCCATTCAATTGGAGTGAGTGAGCCGAGAGCTTCAGTAATTCGCCGGAGATTTCGGCCGAGAACGGCGAGATTGACAAGGCCGCCACCGAAGTCGCCGGCAGCATACCAGAGTGCCCAAAGTCCTTGTTTGAATGCGAGTGCAGGGCCACCCATGAACATGAAACCGCTCATGGAAGTTGCTTGGAGTGTGAGTGCTGTGACCCCGCTTCCGATCGTGCGACCGCCGAGTAAATAGTCGCTCAGGTCGTCTAGTTTTTTACTGGCGAGATAGCCGAAGATGAGGAGTCCGAGGAGGTAGACGACAAAGGGGATGATGAGCACCCAATTCATAGGGCATCGGCCTCATTTTGTCGTGCGGTTTGTTTGTCGTTCCGTTTCATGCGGTAGAGTGAAATGAGTGCAACACACCACCAGAAGGGTATCCAGCCAAAGAGGAGGATAGTTGGTTTGAGGCCAAGTCCGGGAATCATTTGATTCCTCCCTGTTCTGAATTGTTTCCCCATTTACTCTGCCACTGGAGCACATTATTTAAATATAACGCGCAATTGGTGTACATTTTCCCTATTGTGCCAAGTAGTAGCATATCACATAAATCTTTGCATCCCAAGAAATTTAGGATGAAACAATGAAATATTTGAGAACAAGTATGCGACCCTCATACTCGAGAGAGGCGATTGTGGGATACTGACCACCGTCATGCGTGTGCCACTTGGTTCGTTCCCCCGCTCGAAACGTCATCGATGACAGTCCCTGTCACGCCAGTTTCCTCGTGGCTGGAAAACTCATGCGTGTATTCTCGCATTCGCTCGTAGCCATGAGATTCATAGAACGGAACTGCATTCTGTGTCGCTGAAAGACCGAGAGTTTGAGCACCCTTCGCTCGTGCTCTCTGCTCTAATTCAGTGTAGATCTCCGTTCCGACTCTTTGACCCCTTGGCGAGCCGATCAACGACTGTAAGAGTAATGATGGTATGGTTGATATATCACATATGGTTGGGGTTCAAGAGCAACTGATCGTCATTCTCTATCTCTTCGCGATTGCGGGCGTCGTCGGCATCGTCGCCGCGAAATACACCCGAATCCAGTACACGACAGCTCTTCTCGTCGCAGGATTAGTTATCTCTATCCTCGGTTCACCAGTCGAAGTCGACCCGTCGTCCGAGTTCATCTTGCTCGCCTTGCTTCCGGCGCTGATTTTCAACGACGCGGTTAACATCAACGTCGAGGCGTTTCGCCAGAATCTGATCCCTATCCTCGTCCTCGCCATCCTGGGCATGCTTCTCTCCATCGCCATCATCGCCGTCGTCGGACAGTTCGTGTTCGGCTTCTCGCTGGCAGTCGCGATCCTTTTCGGTGCCATCATCATGCCGACCGATCCCGTCTCAGTCCTCGCCGTCTTCGAAGACCTCGGTGTCCCCGACCGTCTCAACATCCTCATCGAGGGTGAGAGCCTCCTGAACGACGGCGTCTCAATCGTTGTCTACTCGTCGATTCTGGCGGTCATTATCGAGGCAGAACCGCAGGACTTGGCGGCCCAAGGGTTCGTCATTCCAAGCGCGTTTCTCGTTGACGTCGGTATCGGCATCCTCGTCGCATTCGTCGGTGGCGCACTCGTCGGTGCCGCGGTCGGGTACATCTCGTACGAACTCATCGCCTTCGTGGACGACAGCCAGACAGCGGTAGTCGTCACACTGGTCGCCGCATACGGAGTCTACCTGTTTCTCGATATTCTCGGAACCAGCGGTGTCATCGGAACGCTCACCGCCGGTATCTTCCTCGCATCCCGTGCCGACCGAACGGACATCTCCCCGGAGACGCATTTCAGCGTCGAAGTTATCTGGGGGTACGCGGATTTCATCGCGAACACGCTGATTTTCGTGGTCGTCGGCATCATCACTCCATTCGACCTCCTCGTCGAGTACGGCGTCCAGATCGTCATCGCCATCGCCGTCGTCTTTATCGCACGTGCCGTCGTTATTTACCCGCTTGTCGGTCTCCTCAATCGGTGGCAGGCTAGGCCGATTCCACTTTCCTACCAACACGTCTTGACCTGGAGCGGTATCCATGCGTCGGTCTCGATTGCGCTCGCACTGAGTATCGCCGAAACGTTTCCTAACCGAGCAGAACAGCTTTCCGCGCTCGTTTTCGGCGTCGCTGCGTTCACCCTCCTCGTCAATGGTTCGACGATGGGGCGACTCATTGCCCGAGTCGGAATCCGACAGCAGACGCCGGCACAGCAACTCTACGAGGCACTCATCGGACGTCTCAACGGTGTTTCTGCTGCTCTTACCTCCGCAGAACGCCTCCTGGACCGTGACGAGATACCAACGAGCGCCTATGAGGACCTGACCACGGTTTCCAAACGGGAACGTGCTAAACTCGAGGCCGCGATCAAGTCGTTACTCGATCAACATCCCGATATCGAACGCTACGAGGAACGACTCGGACAGCACCGGATCCTCGTTACGGAACACGACGCCATCGAGGACGCGATGCAGCGGGGCGAGATAAGCAGGGACGTGGGTGAACGCCTACTGGCGGACGTCGAAGTCGAACTCGACCGCGTTCAGGCCGACAAGTGGACCGTAGAGGAACCGACACCGCCGGGCTTTACGCCGTACTGGCGCAAGCAACTCGCGAAGGTAGATCTCGGCGACGGCGCGGCCACCCAGACGGATACGTCTCAGTCAGAAGATCGCTCACGAGGGGGCGGTCGCTCCGAGCGATGAGTGGATCGTCACTGCCGTCCCGTCTTTCACCGTGTCGGGTTTATCATGTCGATGATCTACGCCACCGTCTCTTCCTCGTGAATATCACCGTGTGTCCCGTCTAAGGATGAAGTCTCAAATATTTCCAGCACTTGCTCGTTCACCCCCGCCAAACGGAGGTCAATTTCACGCTGCTTGAGGGTACGATGCAGGTCTTCGAACATATCCACGGACGCAAGATCCACCATGGTTATTGAGTTGAGTCACCAAGCGTTAGTAGTTAATATTAACTCAGATGCAGTTACTGGGTCAGAAAACCGAGCAAATTAGAAGATCGGGGGAAGCAAAGCTCAGCACGACATGCAAATACGGGTTGCCGAAAAAGCAATAGCTGACGGTTTTTGGGTAAATTCGTGATTCTGAATTATTCGAGATCCGTGTCTACACGAACGGTGATTTCAACATCACGTACCGGGAGGAAAGAGGTGGAACGGCGTGGATGTGTCGATGGGATCGGCACGAAAATCCGCATAATACCCAGGACCACTTTCATCAACCACCAAAAGCACGTACCGAAGACGCTGTTGATCGAGACTTTCTAGCCGATTTTGTCGTCGTAATGAACGATGTTCTTCAGCGAGGAGAAGAGGGCGAGTTCGTCCAGGAACAGAAGCCAGCGGATATACTCGAAATCATGGAACCGCTCGAACCCGCTATGACGAGTGAAATTGCAGAAGAGCTTGGGTGGCCACGTCGGACGGCGTATGAAGTTTTGAATGGGCTTGCGGACGATGGTAAGAATCGCAAGAAGAAACCACTGGTCTACTGCCGTAAGGCGAGACGAATGTCTCCCTGAATATTATGCCTCTTCTCTGTGTACTAGGCGGTAATGACTCTCGTTCCTTATCATCTCGAAATCGATGGGGACTACTATTCGCTCTCGTATGTTCACCCGTCTGAATCAGAAGCACGAGAGGATTTACAGAGCCGTGACGAACCCGCTGTTATTCGACTCCTCGAACTTGACGATGACGTATATGGAGTCTATACACTTGCAGAAGCGCAAGAAGAGACGATTGAAGGTGACGATCTCTCTGACTATAGTGCTGACACACGCGATATCGTCGATACTGTCATCAGTCTTTTCGACGAAATCAGTGACGAACAAGAGATGGCGTGGTATAAGCCACTCGAACCGACCCAGATTGCGGACGCTATTGAGGCAGTGACTTGGAAACAACTGATTGCAACTGTCGGTGGGAGTCTTATCTCAGAACTCATTCGATCTCACGGCGTTCCGAATGCGAACCATCGAACGTCAATCGCATTTTTCGAATTGTACGCTCGGACGTTTCACACGTTTTCAGATGCTCCACAGACGAACCAAGGGGACGACTGGGCGACATGGGCAAACGAGTATATTCGTGAATCGAAGCGAATCCTCACGGTTCGACGGAAAGCAGCTCTCTTTTCGTTTCTTCAATCTTTGGGGGTGACTGGCGTCCGCAGAAAGAATGATGTTGTCATCCCATTCGAGACGTATCCACCCAGTGTTGACGATCCATGGGCGTACTACGCTGTTGAGCATGACCACGTCTGGGAGGAGTTTGCAACGGATTATCTCCAGCGAGCAGGAGCATCTGAGTTGCTTACGCAGAGAGATGATGGGAAACGCGTCTTCGCAAGTCGATTGTGACCCAATCGTTATGGTTCCTTAGTCCCGAGTTAGTAGTATGAGCAAGAACGAATCCGCACACGTCGACGCTCGGGAGTACATCCGGAGCGCCCGTGAGCGGGTTGAAGCGCGAGAAAATGGTGTTGCAGCCGAGAGCCTCACCGCCGTTGCAGCGCACGTTGCCAACCTCGAAGACTAGCGTTTTTCGATAGCTCGACTTCCTCGGGTTTATTATGGCGTTTGTGACCATATGGTGATTCAGAAGGATTCGAGCAATTAGGACGAGCTATGATGCGTTTGCGAAGTATCGCGGGAGAGTGAGCGCGACGAGCAGAGACGATTTGCGGAGCAAACGAGTGATGACGATATTCTTCGCGTAATTCGTGAGTCTGAGTTTCCGGCGGTGACCGCTCGATGGGTTGCAGATACGGTCGGGATGGAACGTTGTCGATCGAAATCCCAATGATCTCGATGAGCTTGCAATCACGTTCTCTGCGATTCTTGACAACCTTGACATCCACCATGTCTTCATCGATTGTCAAGTCGGACGTCGAGCTTCCCGGTGAAGTGACGAGCAACGACACGGACGACAGTCCGACCACAGACGGGGTTGCCGGAGAGTAGCGTGGTCGGGACCAAATCACACCCGAGAGGGACACGAATCTAACACGAGACCCCACGCAACCGCGGAATTGGATGCCCCGAATTGACACAGTTCGGGACTGACGCCGTACGACTACTTGTGAGTATGGCAGTTGTATCGGCGGCTATCGGCTAGAAGCCAGCGGGAGGGGGAGAGCTGGTACCGGCCACCGCGTCTGTGGTCGGAGCGACGTAGTCGACTCACTGGCAGCAAAGTCAACTGTCCACGTTCGTGTCTGAGACGCTGCCGAGCCGTGAAAAAGTCTACTCTGTTACTCAGGCTGATACGGATCTGTGGCAGTATCGAGTCGATAGACATCGTGCGCTGCATCGAAATCGTTATCGAATGCATAGAGGTAGCCGAGTCCTTCGGTCTGCATGTAGGCGACGATGCAGGCATCAACGAACGAGAATCGCTCGTATTGCCGAAAGAGCGCTTTCGCGGTGGCGAAGGCGTCGGTGGTCAAGAACTCGATGTGAAAGCGCGCGTTCTCCTCTAGCCGGTCGAGAAAGTCCGT